>CAZPVQ010000003.1:0-26519 GCA_964590415.1 uncultured Methanoregula sp.
AGAGTGGCGAGATTTTCTGGTGTGAACGGGTTATGGATGCGGTGAGCACTTTCGGAAATAGTGAAGATACGTGGGATGTCCAATGCACAAACTCCTTTTACCAAATTGTATAGTACCTGGAATATACCCTTCGTGACTGTAGCAGATAAGGATTTTACCTGTCACACCACAGCTTCAACGTTCCCTGGCTGGTGCTTTGGTGGTCCGTAATTAAACCTGAACTTACACTCTTTTTTAAAACCGTGGGAAAGAACCCGTTGTTAAGATAGTCTCCACTATGGGGATGCCGCTGTTTTATGGTACTGAATTTTATGTTTTGGTTGAATTTTTTTTTAGGTTCCTGCTTTTGAGAATGAAACGGGACAATTATCTCTGGATACGGTCAAAGAGGATGGTTCGCATTATGATCGATAAGACCACAGTCTTTGCACTCATCGCACTCGAATTCCAGTGTGGAATGGAGAATCCGGTATTTCTTCAGCCGTTCCTTGATCTCCTGTTTTATCTGTTCAATCTTTTCAACATCCCTTTCGCAGGAATACACATGCGCATCGAGCACATTAATGTCAGAACAGAGACTCCAGAGATGGACATGATGCACGCCATCCACTCCCTTCACATCAGTCATCTCAGCAACGACAGAATCAAAATCTACTGATCGCGGCGTGAACTGGAGAAGAATTGTGATTGTCTCACGGAGTATTTTTGCGGCTGAAATCACAATCAGGATCGCGATAATGCCGGAAAGGACCGGGTCAGCAATTACCTGCCCGGTGAATGTGATCCATACTGCCGCAACGATCACTGCCACTGATGAAATGGTATCCCCGACAACATGCAGAAAAGCACTCCGCACGTTCAGGTTATGGCTGCCGTGGAGAAGGATGATGACCCCGATGTTTGCAAAAAGACCAATACCGGCCACAAAAAACATGATCCCGCCCTGCACCGGGACAGGGTTGACGGCTCGCTGGTATGCCTCCCAAAGAATGATGACGCTCATGCCGATCAGAAGAAGGGAGTTGATGAAGGCTGCGAAGATTTCCCCACGGTGGTAACCATAGGTCCGCTCCTTGGTGGGAAGCTGGAGAGCAAGGGTCATTGCCCCCAGCGAAAGAACAATCGAGAGGACATCGCTGAACATGTGCCCGGCATCGCTGATGAGTGCAAGCGAGCCGGAGAGCCATCCTCCGGCTATCTCGACGAGTAAGAAGATGGAGGTGATGATGAGGGCAATCTTCATTGATTTCCGATAATCACGAAGAGTTTCGTCAGTCATGATGTCTGTTGTATGATGGGTGGTATTCGGCTCTGGAGAATTCCTTTTCTCTTGAAATGAAATTTAAGATGCTGCTATGAATGAAGGAGGGGACATAAGCCTGTCCCCCATGCGCCCCTGCGCTGAGCGATGATGAAATAGCACCTGTCCGGGAGGAATCGCATCGGGGGAGCCACAGCGTCTCGAGTGAAACCCCCTCCGGGCGTTTCGCTGGTAATTGAGCATTTCTACAGAGCATGGTATTCGAACATTTTTAATCTTCTCATACCTGTTTCCTGTCATGGTTAACCCGGACGCATCAGGTGCATGGCCTGCATACCCTGTTGGAGAGGTCCATCAAACCTAGACAAAAAGAAGAATTGCGCAGTGGTTCTTTGAACAAAGCTGTATCCATGCACATCGGTGAAAACAAAGAGAACACGTGGCATAAGTACTGCAAAATTTAAAAAAAACAGGTATTTTATTACACTACGCAATTATATTGGGGATAGTATGACATCATCACGGAGTCATGGAAAAATCAAATCAGGAGTTATCGGGCTTGGTATCATGCTGGTCCTTATACTGCTTGTCAGTGGCTGCACCCAGCAGGCAGGAACCCCTGCAGGTACGACAACTCCAGTGGTCACCCAGGCGTCAGCGGGTATGGCAAACCCGGCATCGGTTGCCTGTGGCCAGTCCGGCGGTACAGTCGGGATTAAAAAAGATGCATCCGGTAATGAGTATGGTATGTGCACATTCAAAAACGGCACATCCTGTGAGGAGTGGGCGCTCTACCGGGGCGAGGGATGCAAACCCGGTGTTACGGCAACACCAGCGGCTGAGGCAAAGAACATGGTAACCTTCACGGAAGCAGATAACCGAAAAACAGAGAGTGTTACCCAGGACTCACCGTTCGCCGTTGTGCTTGCAGAAAATCCCTCCACCGGGTTCATGTGGAATGCAACCCTCTCTCCGGGTCTCGAGCTCCTGTCAGATTACCATAAGGATGACCCGTCTGCCGGCAGGCCGGGTGCCGGCGGAACCCATACCTGGACTATGGTCGCAAAGGAGCAGGGAGACCAGAAATTCTCTGCCATCTACAAGCGTTCCTGGGAGCCGGTGACCGGTACCGAGACTGCATATAGCGTGAACATCAGGGTTGTTAAACCCTGATACCCTTGTATTATCGGGGACCTGATTTTTAATCGGGAGTCCTTGTGTCTTTTTTCGGACTTCTGAATGAATACCTTGACACAATATTTAAACCCCATCCGAATTTCATAAATCATACCGCCACCAACAGTACTTGTATGAAGTACACGGCACGGCATATCCAGCGTTTCTTAGAAACCGGAAGGATTGACGCTACCCTCTGGAAGAATCACTTCCCCACCCTCCTGCCCACCCAGGTGCCGGCCTGCGATGACTGCACGGAACTGAAAGACCGGACCTGTGCAGGTGGCCGGGACCCGGTGGAGTGTTTTCTCGGCAAAGCACCTGCAGCGGAGCCGGCAGGGGAGCACCGGCAGAAGAAGCGGGACCCCATGCTCGGGCTTGGGGCACAGGGGCTGAAGGTTCGAAAAACGCCAAAGCCCAAGGATCAATCGAAAATGTGAGGGATGGCCTGGTTTTTTGTCTTCCTGCTATTCCAGTGTACCGGTGATCAGTGGTTTCCTGATCTCTCGGGGGACATCTGCATCACCCGGTATTTTTTCTTTGTCTGGCAGGTACAAAAAAATCTGGAAGAGAGGGTACCTTTTTACCGGTTAACGCAAAGACGATTGATGACAAGCCCGTGTCTGATAAATACCTCACACCCCAGGCAATAGCACTTTGCTGCCTTTACTTTTTCGGGAATCCTTGATCTTCCCCGGGCACAGAAGAGTGCACCCGGAGGATAGTCTGCCAGCGTATTCTCCTTAAATGTCGGACACATTTTACAAATACACTTCTCCAGGTTCTCTTCGGTATCATCCACTCTCTGCGAATCATCCTTGGGTGTTTTCATGATAATTTCACAAAAGGGAATATCGCAAAGAGAGATTAAAATCCTTCCCCGATAAGCTCACAGATAACTTCTTTCACCGGACAAGTGAGGAGCTTGCCTCCCTGTAAGGGTATCAAAACAGTTGAAGGTGGATTTGATCGGGGTCCAGTAAATATAATTTGTGGGTAGGGCTTGTTAAAAAGAGTTGTCAGGAAAAAATTTGGATAAAATCCCTTTACTCCGAATTAACGTACCATGCCTAAAAAAGATCCCGGGTCATTCATTTTGTATCGGAGGGAGGGAAAGAGAGATGAAGGGTTCCGTCAAATACTCCGAAAGTGAACATGAGAACACCGGGCTTGTCTTGGCTGTCACGGGGGATACAGGACATTTCGCGGCGTAACACGTACATCCGCCTTCTCGTGCCGCCTCTTCTCGTGGTCATCTTTTTTAGTTTGTGTTTTCTCATCCTTTTCGAAAAAAGGATCCTGATCCTCGGGGGCCTGATGGTCGCATATTTTATCCCCCCGTCCGGTAAGGAATCAATAATCCCGATCGGGATCGGACTCGGGATCCCGTGGTGGCTGATGGCACTGACCCTGACCCTGCTCGATGTCATCACCGCCCTTTTTATGATCATGAACTTCGCCCTGATGCTCCGGGTCCCGCGACTCGGTCCCTGGATTGAAAAGACAACTGCCACGAGCAGGGAGTTTATGGCAGAACACCCCTGGATGAGCCATTGGAGGATCCTGGGACTGGCCTTCTTTGTGATGCTGCCTCTCCAGGGCACCGGAGGGGTGGGTGCGACCGTTATTGGACTGATGATAGGCCTTACTCCCGGAGAAATACTCGTAGCCGTTGGCATTGGAGCGGCTGTGGAGAGCCTTGCATTTGCCCTCGGATGGGGATTAGTCCGGGAACTGACCCTGGTAAACCTTATACCTGGTATTGCCGTGGCCTTCGTGATCATCACAGGAACGATCCTTCTTGTATTGCTGATTCGGCGACGGTTTACCCGGAGCACGGACAAAGATAAAAAAGAGCTATAGCGGGAGAGACCCTTTTTATGGTATCCAGCCCTCAATTTCAGCAGAACGGAACGCCGATCTGGACCTTCTTTGAATTTTTTTAAAAGACTAAAAAATTCTCCCGAAATCTCCATAACAGCACGTTATTGCTGACGATTCTTTCCTGAATTTCAGAGTGACTGAAAGCGAGCTTGAAATTTCTTCACTCTTTTGCCCGATAACGTTTCTCGATGAGGCAGACAATTTCGGTCTCAAAAAACCTTTTTTAACCCGGATTGACCATATTTCAGTAGAGCCCTGTCTGTTGTTTTTTTAAAGTTCACTTTGGTTTATTAAAAAAACGATCCGGGCAAAAATGGTGAAAACGTCGTGGATGCCGCCTTCAGGGTTCATGACGGGAAATAACCGGCAATCGGGTACTGATGGAAAAAAAAGATTATTACGAGACCCTGGGCGTCAAACGGGATATTTCGCCGGATGATTTAAAGAAAGCATTCAGGCAACTGGCACGAAAATATCATCCGGACCTTAACCAGGGGAGCAAAGAGTCAGAGGAGAAATTCAAGGAAATTAATGAGGCCTACCAGGTGCTCAGCGATCCTCAGAAAAAAGCTGAGTACGACAAGGTGGGACCTGCTGTTTACCGGCCGGGGGATTTTTCCGGGTACACACCGCCCAGCTACGAGGACCTGTTCAGGGACTTCGGGTTAGGGGATATCTTCGATGCATTCTCTGCCGGTCCCGACAGGACTCACAGCTCGGCCGGTGCTGATCTCTGGTATGAGACTGAAATCTCCCTTTCTGACGCGTTCCATGGTGTAAAAAATACCGTTGAGGTTCCCCACGTGTATGCATGCGGTACCTGCCATGGTTCTGGCGCACAACCGGGATTTATCCGTACCTGTACCACCTGCGGAGGGAGCGGGGAACGGGTAACTGTACGGCGGAACGGGTATCAGGAAGTGGTTACTATCAGCCCGTGCCCTGAATGTGGCGGGCGGGGAACGATTATCGAAAAATCCTGTGAGACCTGCCAGGGCAGCGGGACAATCCGGAGGATCAGAAGAATTGAAGTTTTTATTCCTGCCGGGGTTGAAGATGGCCAGTTCTTACGGATTGCCGGTGAAGGAGAGCCCGGGAGGGACAATGGCCTCCCGGGTGATTTGTATGCCGTTGTCCACATCAAAAAACATCCCGGCTTTGAACGACACGGGGCGGACCTGTACAGTACCACGGTTATCGGGCGTGAAACAGCTCTCACTGGCGGAGAAATTACCATTCCCACGATTACCGGAAGTGCGACACTCAGAATTCCCCGCGAGACGCAGAACCATACCCTGTTCCGTCTCAAAGAACAGGGAATGCCGTACCTGAATTCCGGGATGAGGGGGGATCTTCTCACCGAGGTTATTGTAACGATTTCCGGAGAACCGGCAAAAAAACCGGCGGGATGGAAAGGAGAATCCCTTGTTGCACTCCTGGCATTCATTCTTGCATCAGCAGATCTCCTGCTCCGGTTGCAACGGGAGGGGGCACTGACATCGGGTAATCTGATCATTTTTATCATCGTATTTCTGGTTTGTTATGCAACAGGGTGGATTTTATTGAAGGTGTACCGGGGAATCGCCGGAAAGGCAGAATAATAGCTGAAAACAAGGGTAAAACATTTTCAGCACAGGCGCATGTCCAGGTGATTCCTGGCAGTGCTGTTCCTTTTTCAGGAGTCCGCCCCGGTGTTCTGCAATAAATCTTTTATCCTGCATTGTTACCTTATGTCACCACTAATATCACAAAATCTCATTTCCGGGTCTCCCGTGGTCCGGCAGGTGCCGTATTTCCTTTTCAGAATCCGGATAACCGGCCTGTTCTTTTTTTTAAAAAAAGTTTCTGTTTACTGAAAGATATTTTTATATAATTCAAATACCCTATACCTAACCATAGCAATGAAAGAGAAGAACCCCACAATTGCATCTGTCCTTAAGAAATATGATAACTCATCGACGAGGGCAGGGTATAAGAATGCACTTGAGACCTTCCTGCGCTGCATGAATAACCTTCCCAAGAAGACTGCAGACGGGAAAAGGATAATGTATGATTATGAATCCCTCCTGGTTGAATACCTCAAAGGAAAGCGAGACACATCAGAGGACTTCGCATCCTTCGCAGCATGCCTAAAGAATGAAAGCACCAGCGCATTAAGTGCACGTCAGGTTATGACCTTCGCTCGTAAGTTTCTCACCCGTTTTGGTGTTAATGTCGACCAAAACGACGTGCAGGACTTAAAGCGCAGTCTTAAGGGTAGTGCAGCAACAGTGAAAAAGTCAATGACTGCGAAGGTAATTGAGAAAGCACTCGCAGAGATGGATACACGAGGCAGAGCACTTACCTTAACTCTCTGCAGTTCAGGAATGCGATTAAATGAAGTGCTCTCCTTAACTCTCGAAGATATAGACTTCGATAATAATCCCTCTGTAGTATACCTTCGCAGTGATATCACTAAAACCTCACAAGGCCGGTTTACTTTCCTTTCAAACGAGGCAGTACTGTGTTTAAAGGCATGGATGGCAAAGCGTGACGGCTACCTCAAGAGTGCAGCAAACAGAAACAAAGGACTGATAAAGGTAGGGAAGGCACACGAAAAAAGCGCAGACAGTGATAAGATTTTTCCTTTCTCTGACTCGGTTGCTAACCTCGTCTGGGAAACTGCCTTAAAAGCATCTGGACAGTATACCGCTGATGCAAGGACAGGACGCAACCAATTAAAAATTCATCAGTTCAGAGGATTTTTCATCACACAGATGAGCATGGCAGGACAGAAGACCCTTGCAGAAAAACTTGCAGGGCACGATGGATATTTAGATAAATCCTATAACGAATTAGAGGTTGAGCAGGCAGGAAATATCTATAAAAGCGTGATGCATGCAGTCACCATCGGCATTCCTCAAGAGTTTAAAGAAAAGCACAACGAGTTAAGCAGCACATTGCAATTACAGGGTGAGAGCATAGAAGGACTCCGGGCAATGAACGAGAAACTACTTCACCAGATGCAGAGCATGCAGACAAGGATCGGGCAATTGGAATCTGTCCTTTATGGCAGAATCGAAATTTTAGATGGTGCTATGAAATTAACAAAACCTGATGAATAATCCTATTATCCCTTTTTTTTCACCCTGTGCCATAAAAAAACGGTTGCCAAGGCACTTTTTTTGGCCGCTAATGGGGAGGGGTCGTTGTTCCATACCCCCCCAAGTACCTTTTTTGGTTGTGTAGTTGTTGCGATGTGGGCAACAGTATTCTGATTGAGTACGAGCTATGCAATATTTCCCGGCACAAAAACTCGTGCAGATTCGTGCAATGTTTCTCCTGCACACATTGCATAGAGCACCCATGATGCAGGATCCAGACAAGATTCAGCGAGACCCAGCACCTGAATGCACCATATTATATATGGAGTAGTGCCGGGCTGTCCGGTTTCAGTGCAGGAAAAAAATCGCTGCGACCCACGAGGGAAGGGGTTTTTTGTTGACTATAGTCTGCATTCCTGGCGAGAGGACCTGGTAGCACAATTCTTTAAAATCGTGTTACTGGACTATATCAATATACTATTGTGGTATACCAAATATACTATTTTAGGGCTCCGATTGGAAAACGGAGACCATAATTGCCCCGCCTACCCAAACGCTTTAAGTCTTTTATGGATTATGATGGTAGTGGTGAATTGTTACGAGTCTGAAAAAATGCCCTCGCTGTGGTCATTTCTGGCAATCCAGAACAGAAGACCCCATACGCTGCCCTGCATGCTCGAAAATATTAAGGATAAGGAAGGTGTTTGTAGTCAGTCCTTCCAAGGTGAAAGCTTGATAGAAGAACCCTCCCTCTGCCACGAGGGAAGGAAGGATAAACAGGGTGAGACAACCTTGCATGATATTCTTCTGTCCGATAGTATCAAGGTTTGCCCTGTCACTCCCTGCCCAGCTGGGGCACCCTGTGTGAATACCTGCCCCTTCCCACGGTGCACACTATGACTGATGACAGCACCCCTGTGATGCTCGTTAAGGTGAGCATCTCACATGATGGCAAGGTTATCATATTGACGGGAGTCTGTCCCTTCTGCGGAAAGGTGCACACCCACGGCGGCAGCGATAATCTTTCTAATATCCTCGTGGATTCTCGCTTGAGTCACTGCCTTGAGAATGCACGAGGGTATATGCTCGTGCTGGAGCAGTGAATATGACGGAAGACGATCCTTTGACCAGCCCGGTGAAAGCATCGCCTCTTCAAGCACTTGATCAGCAGATGGCGATGACAAATGCAGAGGAACGAATAAAGCAACGAGGGGCAGAAGTCATCGCATCTGGTAAATTCCTGAACAATCTTACTACATCATTCCAAAAAATATGGTGTGGGGATACTCATGTGATGCTTTGGGTAGTGCATGCTTTTGCAGCTGGTTTTGTTTCCAATAATGACGAGGGTCTACATCTCGCTGTATTAGGTGCTTCTGGTCTGGGTAAGAGCGAAGGAGTGAAAGCAGCACTATCACTCCTGCTCAAGGAGTATGTGATATCAGGAGGTTTCTCCAGAAAGGGACTTTTGTATCTCGCAGAGAAGATGCATGCATGTTCAATCGTTCTAATGGATGATCACACGATGGACGAGGACAGTGCAGGGATATACCGTGCTATTCTGGCAGGATGGAAGGATCCTTCAGAATATCACACCGTTGACCGGAATAGCAAGACGGTGAAAATTCCAGAAAGAATAACCCAGATTGTAACGAGCGCGGATGGTCTTGCAACTGTGAGCAGTGAGGGGCAAAACGAATCACGGTTTTGCATACTGGAGATATCACGCAATCGTGACGACATGGAAAGGATTTCAGATTTTATCCTCAACCCTGAAAAAGGCACGATATCCCCAGAGGAGAAAGAATGTATCATGGCCGGATGGCAGCATATCGTAAACAATCCCAAACCTATCGATATCCCTTTCTCACAAGACATTGGGATAGAGGACAGTTCGCTCTCCAAGATGCGAGAACTTAAAAAATTCTTATGCCTTATCCGTGCATCTGCTCTCCTAAACGGGAGACCCAAAGCAACAGAAGAAGACTTCAGGAATGCGCAGCACCTCTGGTCATATCTCGTGCTGATGCTGGATAATGAGACTGCCGGGCTGTCCAAGAATGAGAGCATTGTTTATGAAAAAATCAAGGATTTAGCAAAAGGAGGAAAAAGGGTGTATGGTTCCGCTCTCATTAGTGAACTGTCAAAGTTGAAATCTCCCAATATATACCGTGCCTTGCGAGGAAATAACGGTTCTTTTGAGAATGTCAAAGGAGGTATTCTCTCAAAGGTAAGAGGGTTACGCATTGATTTTATTATTGATAAGGCTACAGGAGAGCGTGACTTTATCATCACGATGTCTGGAGTTAACCAATTTCTTGGACAGTCCCCATATACACTTGAGATAGTTAAATGATTGGTGATAATGAATATACCCAAGGTGATAATGCATTTTCACGTCAGGAATTATCACCATTATCACCAACAACACACACACAAAAAAATACAACAAAAACACGATTCAGTGTGTGTCTCTTCTCTTTAGTGATAATAGATATAATATTATAGAGGTAAAAGGTGCATTGTCACCAATTATCATCTGCGAGGATATCACCTGTTGTCACAAGTGCGAATTACCTTTCATCAAGTATAGTGAGTGCCTATACTCGCATACTATGGGGGTGTTCTTATGAATCGTATTTTGTCTTGGTTGTTCGTGTTCATTCTGGTAATAGGTGCTTTCAAGTTTTATCTGCGATATCGTGACAGCTGGAGGGCATGAGCATGGCAACCCGACGATTAAAAGGGAAGGATGGTCGGTTATATCAGATTTTATCCAAGGGTGCAAGGACTCATGCCTGTGAGCACTGCGGTGCACATTGTGCAGACCCAACGACATTAAGCATTCATGAGAGGTTTTGTGATGGCAAACAAATTGAGATGCCCCACACCGTAAGACCAAATAAGCCCTCGCTAGCGGAGCGACAATTTATTACCCAGATTATGCGAGAAACACGGGTGGCTGGAAATAGAGAGGTGATTAGATGCGAGATAATCAGAACAAGATAGTTCTTAAAGTTCGTTTTTCGAATAATGGTTTGTATATCAGACTCCCGAATGCTGTAACAAAGTTATGTCATATACAGAAAGGGGATTTAATGCAGTTCATTGTCACCACTTGCCGCAGAACCATAAAATATACCTTGGTTTCTGGTAGTGCTCCGAGTCCTGGCAATCAGGATCCAGAACCAGCACCTGCAAAGCAGAACCGATCAGTTTCGCAGGGTCTAGTATCCCGAAAGCTCCAGTGGGTGCTGTACTGGTAACTCCCTTTTTCTCCTGTGATGCCACGGGGCTGCAAAAAAGCAGGAAGAAATTGAAATATTTTCAGTATATGTGTCATATTGGTATTTGGAAGTAGTAAACACACACGCACAATCCCGCTACTGGTTACAGTGGCGCAAATGTGTCGCGCCTCCCCGTTCTGCGGACAGCAGCAAGATGAGTGATTATAATAACCATTATCCCCCCATCTCGCTTTATGTAATTTTGATAACAATGGCAAAATTTTTAGATGGGGCTCAAGTTCACGCAACTCTTACTGAAATAATTAAAGAAGCTGAATCTGAATTGTTTATAATCGCACCATATCTTAAAATTCCTCAACAAACCCAGAATTACTTGAAAAATGCTGATAAAAAAAATATTCAATTCAAAATTATTTCTCGGTCTGATGCCGAAATACAACCAGATAATCTCAAATTTTTGAGTGAATTGGTACATGCTGATGTAAAATTGTGTGAAAATCTTCATGCAAAATGTTTTTTAAATGAGAAGACTGGACTCATCACTTCAATGAATCTGCACGAACATTCACAGACCCACAACTGGGAGATGGGCATTCGATTTTCTAATGATGAAGACCGAGTTTTATTTGCTGATGTCCAGAAAGAAGTTAAAATGATAGATGAGGCAAGTAAACAGAATCCTAATATTAAACAAATATCTACTCAGTCAGTAGCTCGACAAAATTACTCACACCAAACACCTCAAAAAACAGTTTATAAGCCAAAAGAAGCTCCAAATAAAGGATTGTTCACCAAAGTTATAGATTCTGTATTAGGAGAGGAAGCTTATTGTATTCGTTGCGGGCATTCGATGGGGAAATACAATCTTGAGAAGCCACTATGTGATGGATGTTATTCAAAATGGGCTCAATTTAAGAAAAAAGATTACCCAGAAAATGTCTGTCATGCTTGCGGTCAACAAAAATCAAATATTTCCTACAATAAACCCACTTGTCGTGATTGTTACAACCGTTTGTATAAAAAATCCTAATATTATCCTATATCAAATCCCAATCTGACCCTATCGCACCCTAGGTTTTCAAAAATAAAAACCCGAAACCGAATTATTATTGAGATAAGGCAATGTCCATGAACCGATCCCAAATCTTGCGCTTTCCGCTGCGGACAATACAGAGTGTCGTCATCAATTCACCCCTCATTCGGTTTGAAAAGTCTAAGTAATTTATCAGTTTTTTCACCAAATTTTATCCTATAAATACAATCGTCCTGTTTTATTGAAAATCCAGAAATATCATCAAGAAAAAGACAACCTTTTACTCGACCAGATGATGAAAAGATCGATGTATCATTATCAATAAAATTGTTATTTTCCTTAAGTAAGGATATATATTCTAATAATTCCCTCAAACCCTCATGGGCATATCCTAAATTTTCAGTATTTTTTACTTCACCAACAAGAATTAAATCAAATAATCCATTCGGAGTTTTCCTGGTCAAAATAATATCTGGACGCAATGATCCAAAATAATCCTCATCAGTCAATTCTCTATATTTTTCAATAACTTTGTATTCACGGTTGAAATATGAGCCCTCTTCCAAATTAGGGGGAATTGGAGATTTTGGTTTAAAATTAAAACCGGCATTTGTATCATGATAAATCTTGTAGATATAACCGTTATCATTCCAATGAGCTACACAATTTTCTCCCTCTTCTAATAATTTTAAATCAACTTTATCAAATTGCCGAATAATTTTGATTATCCAATACAATTCGAAGAGTTTATTGGGATCTTTAGGTTGAATGAATGTATTTTTCAAAAGGCTTTTCGCTTCAGTATCATCGAGATCATAATTCATAAGTTTATGATAGCGAGAAAGAAGTTCAGCTGCTTCTCGATACAAGAGGATACGGGATTTAATTGCCTGATTAATCATTCGGTCATTTATTTTGACCGTTTTGAGTTCTACCCTTTTTACATATACATTTCTTAAATAAACGGATTTCAATACCTCATGCAATTTTTCCTCATCGATCCATTCGTTAAGCCACTCATATTTTTTATTTTCAATTTGGAGTTCTTTAAAAATAATATCGTGGATAATCTGTAAAAGACGTTTCAACACAAGATTTTCGGGAATGTCATAGTCACGTTCAATTTGATTACATACAAAAAGCGTTTTATTTTCAGGGTCTTGGTTGTTTCGTATTTGAAAAGTTTTACACCATTCAATATTTCCTCTTACTTCACCATCAAGAAGAACGGAATTTAATTTCACTGTGGTCTTTATACGTCTTATACGTTCAGGGAGGTTATGAATAAAATCAATAACACCAATCTTATTGTCATATTCAGATTTCTTGGTTAAAATAAAATGAATGCGAAGTAAACGATCAATATTATCGATTTTCAAACTGGGGTCAAACTGATGAGTAAATGACGAATAGTTAAACCTTTTACCTTGTTTTAAATATTGATTGAAATGCGAGGCAATTTCACTTAATAGAATTTTTTCTTTCTCTTCACTTTTTGTATTCATATGAGTCCCGTATATTTTAAAATTTTTGAAGGGGAATATCAAAAAAATCTGAAGCAAATCGTATCAGGATATCAGGTTGATCGACCATTCCTTTTTTAATAATGTCGGCGACAAAGGCGGTAATTTTATTCTCTTCCAATCCCTCAAATTGAGGAATAACATACATATTAATCGCTTCTGAATATGCGGGAATTGGCCGGGTATTTAACAAATGGAGATACATATCTTCAATAATTGAAGGGCCGATTTTTCTTACCTCGTTTATTTTTTTCCAAAGGACTGCCAATTTTGAAGTAATATCTGCATCTAGTTCTGAACCCCAAATTTTCACATATATCCGAATTAGATTATCATCAATAATTGTGGGCACTTCAACATGGATGAACGCAAAGCGACGCATGAATGCGTAGCTCATCTGATATAGGGAACTTTTATCGATGTTATTCATAGTAGCAATCAATCGCCAGGTCTTGGGAATGATAAAAGTTTCATTATTTCCTTTAAAATCTTCATCATAAAATCCAATAATTTGAATTTCATTCCCTGATCGTTCAAAAGGTATTGTAATAGTATCTCCCGTCAAAGCAGAGAAAAGGGATCCAAATGCTTTATCTATATCTGCCCTGTTGATCTCATCGAGAATTAGCCATTTATTGATCGGATTAGCTTTTTTATCTTGAAAACATTGCAGAAAAATACCAGGGGAGAATTCAAGTTCGCCATTTTTTTGAGGGTTCGGTCGGTATCCCCCGATTGTATCAAAAGTAGACCAATCTGATGTCGCAGTACACATTTCATATTCATTTAAAGATAAACCATAGGCCTCACAGATAATTTTTGCTAATTTTGATTTTCCTGTACCTGGGGGGCCAATCAGAATTAGGTGTTTTCCGTAAGCAATAGCTCGTGTTATTTGTTGGATTAATCTTTTTTTCTGATCTTCTTCGAAATATAATGTATTTATTTCAAAAGAATCGAGATTTACGTAATATTCATTGGATTTTATTATTGATATATCGAAAACCGGTTTGGAAATTATCAATTCATATTGTTCTTTTGTTATTTGATTAATTCTCGTTCTCGGCAATGGAAAATCCAAGTCAATTGGGTGAATCGGTGTGTAATGATTAACGGTGGCATTGTAGAATATCCCATTAGATTTCTTATCCTCAACAATATTTCCTATTTGCCCAGTTGCGTAAAATTCTGCCTCTTCGAGATAGATGAATTTTACATTATTTGCTGCCTCTATTAACTGATTAGAATTCTTAATACCTGCTTTGAATGTATACGTATTTTCTGAATCAGGATAATCATCAAATCCTGTTCGAAGAATAAAATATGAAATTTCATTTGGTATTTTCTTAGGTGTGACTAAAACATCAACTATCTGTCTTGGTTCTTTTTGAAACGCATTTAATATGATATCATAATCAGATTCAGGAATTGGGTTTGAAAAATTTCCAGGGGCGGTAACTAAATACATTCCCCATTTTACCTTATTTTTAATAAAACTGAGTCTGTTTACAAGTTCTCGTGCATCAACCTGTCCTTGGAGGATTATTTTGATTTTTATTTGAAAAGGGTATATTATTTGGTTAGCCTTTTGTTCATCATCCCAAATAATACTTGGTGAATTATAAGAATCACCCTCAACGGTGGCAATTGCGGTGAAGGCGGAAAGGTCATTTACATAAAAAATTAAGATATCGCCATTTTTAATTTTTTTTGCAATACCACTTTTTTTATAAGCCCAAATACCCTTTTCTAAAGCGATTTCATAATTTGATTGTGGCGTTGCAAACAGCCATATTTTCGGCAGGTTTTTGGAGGCATCTTTACTACCCGTTCCGGTTATTGTCGAATGAACTAATTGCAATGGGTCCTTGACAAGAGAGCTTTCATTAAATAATTCTAATAAATTATCAAAAGTTTCTGATATTAGAGGCTCTATGTTTTGAGGAATATTTTCTTTAGAGAAAATTTTTACGATTTCGATATGAACCGACCAAATCTGTGCTAATTCTTCCGGACTATTAATTTTCAATTCAGAGAATTTTCTTTCTTCAGCGTCTCGTTTTAAGACTTTTAAGTTGGGATCTTTTTTTAGTATATTAAAAAGATTATCAAGAATTTTTTTATTTTCTTTAATTACTTTGACTTTTATGTCATCTTCTGGAATATGAAAACCATAACAAAAACCAAAACATAAACTTGACTCATCGATTAAAACATAGAGCTGAGGATATTGAGAAGAATGTGAATGTGGTTTTCTCAAATTTGTTTCATCTTTATTAAAAATGCAGGCCCAAGTGAATGAATTCACAACCTGGGTGTAGAAATTTTTTCCTTCTGACCTAAAAATTGCCTCTAATTTTTTTGAAACCATGTAACTTTTTAAAAAATCATTTAAAATATCATCAGGTCTTTCGCCGTATTTTGGGATTAGTGAATCAATTTTTGGTTTAATAACCGTATTATATTTTTCCTGATTTTCTGGATATCGGCTTAAAATCATTTGTTTATCGCCTTTAATGTGTGCGATAAATTGGGCAAGCTCTATTGTATCTAGAATAAACTCCTTATTTATCATCAAAGACACCCTATAAAGAAATTTTAATATACAACAATAAATTTTGCAACTATAAAAAAGACTTGATAATGTATTTTCAGGATTTCTTACATATCATTTTCATTACTCTTGGGAGATCGATGGAAATGGCATGTTTCAATCAGGTAGCATACTCCACTAATGGGTAATTGCAGCCAACTGATTGATTTTCAAGTTTTTTTAGAAAACTATTTTGTGGCGTGTGTTACTTTATCAAGAAGTAATCCGTTTAAAATTAGGAGATATATATGATAAAAAAGTGAAAAATTTTTCGCGTAATACCTTCTTTTTAGCCCAACCTATAGAAATATCAAATTTAATTAACATCAGTATCATTATCACTTTTAAATTATCACAGTAGTTGTAGGGGGAGACGTAATGGATGAAATTGAATATAACAAAGACATCGAAGGACTTGATGAGGAAAATGATCAAGAACCCTTTAAGTTGTGGGAAGACAAACAACGAGAACTCGTTACTAGTGTTGTTGATTACAACTTATCAACATTGAATGATTTAGTATTGGGCAAAGAAATTAATCTCTCACCGAGTTATCAACGTAGATTTCGATGGGATGAAGTTCGGCAGTCAAAACTTATTGAATCTTTTTTAATGAATGTTCCAGTACCACCAATTTTTCTCAATGAGGATAACTATGGTCAATATTCCGTAATCGATGGTAAACAAAGATTAATGGCAATTCATAATTTTTTACGAGGCAAACTTGAGTTAGAAGGGTTAACTGTCTTTGAAGATATCAATGGAAATTCTTTTGATACTCTTCCAAATCGTCTTCAAACAATTTTAAAGACTCGAGTAACATTACGTGCTGTAATCATCTTGAGGCAATCTGATCCACTTATTAAGATTGAAGTTTTTCGTCGTCTCAATACGGGAGGCGTAAAATTGAATCCACAAGAAATTCGTAATAGTGTCTATCCAGGATCATTAAACGATGAAATTTTAGAATTATCTCAAAATAAAAAATTCCATCACCTTCTTGGCATAAGGCAAAAAGAAAAGTCAAAAATTTATCGAGAGATGCGAGATGCTGAATTAGTTTTGCGATATTTTGCATTCAAAGACAACTGGATGAATTTTACGAGTAAAATGCGAAATAATTTAGATCTTTTCATGTTAGATAATCAGAAAATATCTAAAGAGACTATCGACAGAATGAGTGATGATTTTGTAAATACTCTTGAAATTGTAGAAGCCTGTTTTGGTGAGTATTCCTTTAAACGCTGGATACCTGAAAAACAACAATGGAAAAAACCGGTCTTAGCAGCATTATTTGATGCACAAATGTTTGCTTGCCGTGGACTTTCGATTGAAAAAATTACCCCCCATCAGGATGAAATTATTTCAGGGCTAAAAGCCCTTTTTTCAAATAAAGATTTTAACCAATCTATTTCTGCAGCCACAAATACACCGAATTTTTTCATAAAAAGAATTCTCGTTACTAAAAAAATGATTGAAAATATAATTGGTGAGTAAAGGATCATGACTCGAAGATCACACGCTTTACGTGATTTTCATTCATCTATCGCCATCGCTGAAAGATTAATGAAACGCGAACAACGTTTTCCCGATCCCCCTACTCCGAGATCTTTTAAAGAAGTACAAGGATTGCGAGGTGGAGCTACAGTACTAATGGTGGCCGCATTTGAAAATTATCTTAAATATGTTGTTGAAGAAAAACTGGATAAATTCACACGATATCCATTACAATTTAATCCAGGAAATTTACCTGAAGAAATGATCTATCACAATTTTTATCAAACACTTCATCGTTCAATACATGGCCCTTTTGACGAGAAAGGAAAAACCTATAAAATTATTGGCTTCCAGCAAGCTTCACAAATTGTTATTAAAGGTGTGATTAATCCTCCTGTATTTTCTGAAGTGGCGCGTAGTAATCCAAATTCAACAAGAGTTAAGGATCTTTTTAAAAGCATGGGACTTCCGGATATATACCAAAAAATTAAGCCTGAATTTGATAGGCAATGGGGTACACCGACAGCTAACACATTCATACAAGATACTTTAGATTACATTCTAGACCGGAGGCATGAAGTAGCTCATACAGCGACTGCGTTAAATGTAAGCCGTGTTGATTTGAAAAATTGGGTGAAATTTCTAAAATTAATTTCAAATTTATGTGATGTTGAACTTGGAAATCACATACAAACGATAAGACGTTAGAGATTGTCTTATTAAAGAATCAGAAATAAATGCCATCAAAATTCAACGATAGATAAGGAAAAATCAATGAAAAAACGTAATAAAAAAAATAATGTCGACTTAGCTTTTTTACAGCCAATAATAGAATCTGTCGGACTTCAAAAAGCCGTTCCCGCAATAGCGAAAGATTCTATTCTCATAAATAAGATTGAAGCAATAGTAAAAACACTTCCCACTTATCATAAAATTATCCTTGGTGATTCGAGGAAGTTTTCTGATATTGAGGACGAATCGATCCACCTCATTGTAACATCACCTCCGTATTGGAATTTAAAAAAATACAAAGAATCTAATGGGCAATTAGGAAATATTGATGATTATGAGATTTTTCTCGCGGAATTAGATAAAGTATGGAAGGAGTGCCACCGGGTTCTAGTTCAAGGTGGGCGACTAATTGTAGTAGTAGGGGACGTCTGTATCTCTCGAAAACAAGGCGGAAGACATTTCGTAATGCCACTTCATGCAAGTATAATTGAATCTTGTAGAAAACTCGAATTTGATAATCTTACCCCGATTATATGGCATAAAATCGCAAATGCTACGTTTGAAGTAAATAATGGTGGCGGAATTCTCGGTAAACCCTACGAACCAAATGCGGTTATTAAAAATGATATTGAATTTATTTTGATGCAACGAAAGCCAGGTGCTTATCGAAAACCCGACGCAGAGACCCGGTTGTTAAGCACAATATCTCAAGTAAATCATAAAAAATGGTTCCGACAGATCTGGACAGATCTTCCTGGTGCATCCACGAAAGATCACCCAGCTCCGTACCCTGTTGAATTGTCTAGCCGCTTAATTCGAATGTTCAGCTTTGTTGGGGATATCGTGCTCGATCCCTTCGTCGGAACAGGTAGTACGATTATATCGGCAGCAGCAATTGGACGAAATAGTATTGGCATCGAGGTTGATCCGTCATACTTGGAATATGCATATCAGAAGATTGTGAAACAAGGCATTAAAGTCGAGAAACCGCAATCACTGAAACGTTACCAAAAAAATATCATCGACTATGAATAGGAACTTGGAGAATTCTTGATGCATCAAAAAATCACCGACGCAGCAAAATTTTATTTAATATCGCGTAACACCCAAAAGACGAAACAGGCAGAATCTGGCGCTCCAGATATGGGATCGCGTGGAGCTGTTACTGGCGGCGCCCAAATGGATGCCTTTGTTGATATTTTGAAGGATACTATCGTTGAAGCGGGAATACCGGAAAAAAGCATCTTCAAGAAATCATCTTTGGAATTACCGGGTTACTATCGCCCTGAAAAGAGATGGGATTTGATTGTTGTTTATAATGGAGTTCTTGGTGCTGCTATTGAATTGAAATCACAGATGGGACCTTCGTTTGGCAACAACTTTAATAACCGAACTGAAGAGGCGATTGGCAGTGCCATGGATATCTGGGTTGCCTATCGTGAAGGCAGATTTGGATCACATATGTTCAGACCGTGGCTTGGTTATCTTTTCTTATTAGAGGACTGTAAGGCCTCAACCAATCCGGTTAAAATCAAAGAACCTCATTTCAAGGTTGATAAAATCTTCAAGGAGAATATTGGTGCGGTACCCCAAAACGCATCCTACAAGAAGCGATATGAAATTTTCTGCCAGAGGCTTGTTCTGGAAAGGGTTTACGATTCATCATGTTTCTTGACTGCGCAATTTTCCAATAAAGATATTGTCGTCAGTGAACCAAACTCCAATCTCTCTTTTGAAAATTTCCTGTTATCACTTAAAGGGCAAATGCAGATACTAAAGAATCGACCTGAAACGATCACGAATGAAGAATTAACGAAAGAAGCATAACAAAAGAAATATTTTAGCGTTAAATTGTAAATTAGAGATGTTTAAATTCGCGTTCTGTTTGCAAATGTCTGGTATGATGAAGCTGAAAATTATTTGCTAAAATTTATCGTATCAGGGTTCTAGTGTCATACATCCGCATCATTTTATAAAAACCATTTGAAAAGCTAAAGGAATAAGGGATTTGAATCTGGTATGAAAAAAAAATTACTACTAATTTTAATAATGTTAGTTTCGTTCTCTAGTATCGTGTCTGCAGCTCTTGTGGTTAATTTCACTGGAACGCCAAAAATTGGAGAGGTTCCATTGAATGTTACATTTACAGATACTTCATCTGGCTCCCCTACTGGCTGGGCTTGGTATTTCGGGGATGAGACTTACACGGAATCGTGGAAGCTTGTGAACGCGAGTGCTGGGTGGCCGGCAAGACAAGAATTTAGTAGCGTTGTCTTGCCGGATGGCAGCATCGTGCTTATGGGTGGTATCTCCTACTTTGGCGGTTACACGAATGACGTATGGCGATCGACTGATAATGGCTCAACATGGATAGAAATGACATCGAATGCCGAATGGTTGCCAAGACAAGGCCACAGCAGCGTTGCATTAACGGACGGTAGTATCATCCTAATGGGCGGTCGTGATGGTGATTGGACAAATGACACATGGCGGTCAATTGACAACGGGACAACGTGGATGCTGGTGAACGCCAGTTCCGGGTGGTCGGGGAGGGCATATCACACTAGTGTAGCAATGCCAGATGGCAGCATCGTGTTGATGGGTGGTGAATCTATGCTTGGCAATTTAATGAACGACGTGTGGCGTTCGACAGATAATGGCTCAACATGGAAGCAGATCAACTCAAGTTCCGGATGGTCGAAGAGGGGGTCTTTTTGCAGTGTGGCAATGCCAGATGGTAGCATCGTATTGATGGGCGGTAGTATCCCCACTCCTCCACATAAGACAAATGATGTGTGGCTGTCTACAGATAAAGGCGCAATATGGACACAGATGACCGCAAATGCTGGTTGGTCGGTAAGAAATGGTCAGACGTGTCTAGCGATGCCGGATGGTAGCATCGTATTGATGGGGGGGATTAGTATCAATACCGTTCCTGCCGCCATAAAGAATGACACATGGCGGTCAATTGACAACGGTAAAACGTGGATGGAGGTGAACGCCAGTTCCGGGTGGTCGGCGAGAGCACGTCATACTAGTGTAGCAATGCCAGACGGCAACATCGTCTTGATGGGCGGTTCTGACTGGAAAAACAATTTTTACAATAATATCAATGACGTGTGGCGGTTCATGCCTGCTGGGTCATCGTCCAAGAGTCCATCACATCTCTATACAACACCGGGAACTTATCAGGTGGCACTGCAGGTATACAATGCTGGCGGATACAACAGCACTCGGAGGGCAGGGTATATTACCATTAAAGTGCCACCGTCACCAATTGCAAGCTTTACAGTCAGCGCCACAGCTGGCACAGCCCCATTAGCAATTATATTCACCGACACCTCTACAGGAACCGGCATCACTGCATGGAATTGGAATTTTGGAGATGGAATGTGGGAAAACAGGACATCAAACACCAGTCTGATTCACACGTATTCAGTTGGTACATGGTATCCGACACTCATTGTGACGAACTCATCGGGAAGCAATACATCTCCGATTACCCCTGCAAGAACTATTATTATTGTCCCCCCTACACCTTCCATTCTTCCCGTTGCTAGCTTCACGGTTAGCACCACTACTGGCACAACTCCGCTTGCAGTAACGTTCACTGACTCATCCACAGGAATGAGTATCACTGCTTGGAACTGGAGTTTTGGAGATGGAATGTGGGAAAACAGGACATCAAACACCAGTCTGATTCACACGTATTCAGTTGGTACATGGTATCCGACACTCACTGTGACGAACTCCTCGGGTAGCCATACCTCGCTTATTACCCCAGCAAGGACAATTACGGTAACACCTGCTACTCTTCCAGCGTCAACAAAAATAGGTATCTACAAGGACGGTGCTTGGTATCTTGACAACGACGGTTCCGGGACATGGAATGCCGGTGACCGGGCTAATTTATTCGGAGCTGCCGGCTGGACATCAGTGCTGGGTGACTGGAATAGCGACGGTAAGAGCGAGATAGGAATCTTCAAAGATGGCGCTTGGTACCTGGACTATAACGGTAATGGATTCTGGGATGCCGGTATTGACAAACTGAATTATTTTGGAACAATCGGTTGGACACCAGTAGTAGGCAACTGGAATGGAGCTGCAACAGGGGACAAGATCGGTATCTACAAGGATGGCATGTGGTATCTTGATAACGACGGGTCGGGAACGTGGAATGCTGGGGACCGGGCTAACCTATTCGGAGCGGTAGGTTGGACACCAGTAATAGGCAACTGGAATGGAGCCGCAACAGGGGACAAGATCGGTATCTACAAGGACGGCGCCTGGTACTTGGATTATAACGCTAACGGCGCATGGGATAACGGCATTGACAAAGCGGATATCTTTGGAACGGTCGGCTATATACCATTAGTAGGCAATTGGAATGGCGCTGCTACTGGGGACAAGATCGGTATCTACAAGGATGGTGCCTGGTATCTTGACAACGACGGTTCCGGGACTTGGAATGCCGGTGACCGGGCTAACATGTTCGGAACGCTCGACTGGACACCCATCATTGGCAACTGGAATGGCGATGCAACTGGGACCAAGATCGGTATCTACAAGGGTGGCACCTGGTATCTGGACTACAATGGAAATGGGGCATGGGATATAGGTATTGACAAACTGGATTATTTCGGAACGCTCGGATGGACCCCGGTTGTCGGGAAATGGAGTTAAAAAACAATAATTTGGTCAATCTTTTTATGATAATAACAATTTCACACCACTCTTAGTAACTTCTTCTTTTTGAATAAGTCAAAATCTGATATCATGGATTATTCTTACTGGTGTTGTCAGAAAAATTCGGATGTTAATTTGAATGATGGCACAATATCAGATCTTGCACTAATACCATGCCGCAAAGCAGATTGTGTTGTGTGGAGAAACGGCGAGTGCATCCATATTCGTAAAGTAGTAAATCAACGTACTCACATTTAGTAAGAAAAGTCTGGAATAATAAACACGGAGATTATTCCCTAAACTTTATCCTTTTCAAACACCATTTTCAATCATCTGTAAAATTTTATAAAAGTAGTCTATTAGTAGAAAAGGTTGATTGACTGGAGTAAAGATATGAAAAAATGGGACTTTTGGATAATTATTTTAATTATCTTTGCATCATCAGTGCAAGGAGTCTTGGGTGCGCAAGAGTCAGCTGTAACTTCGAATTCGAGTCATATTTCTGAAGCGCCCTTAAATCCGGAATTTATTGAATATCATAACACTTCTCAGG
This sequence comes from uncultured Methanoregula sp., assembly GCA_964590415.1. Classification (GTDB taxonomy): domain Archaea; phylum Halobacteriota; class Methanomicrobia; order Methanomicrobiales; family Methanospirillaceae; genus Methanoregula. The sequence goes on from CAZPVQ010000003.1 coordinate 23,270, forward strand.
TACTTGTAAGAATCACCAAAATCACTTCTAAAGACCAGCTTGGATATATTCCAGAGCCGGTTGACACCACTTACCTGAAAGGAAAAAAGGTTTCGAAAAAAGCACTGGAATCAGAGATGCAGGGAATTGCAGATGTACCCGTTGGGGTTACGGTAAATATCATGTCTGCACCTGCCACATATGATCTTCGGTCCTTGGGTAGGGTGAGTCCTGTGAAGGACCAAGGGCCCTGCGGGAGTTGTTGGGCATTTGCCACATATGGGTCTATGGAATCCGAAGCTCTTCCCAGCCAGATGTTTGATTTTTCCGAAAATAATTTGAAAAATACCCATGGGTTTGACTGGGGTCCGTGTGATGGAGGAAATTCAGGGATGTCAACAGCCTATCTTGCCCGCTGGGGCGGGCCGGTAGCAGAAGTCGATGACCCTTACGTTGCATCCAGCACAACCTCGCCAACCAATCTACCGGTTCAAGAGCACGCCCAGGAAATCATTTTAATCCCGGGTCGTTCAGGATCCTTGGATAATGATAATATCAAGGCTGCCCTCCAGACTACCGGTGCTCTTTTTACTGCAATGTACTGGAATAACCTCTTCTATAATACTTCAACCAAAGCCTATTATTACAACGGCACGTCCTACTCCAACCATGCAGTCACTATAGTCGGATGGAACGACACATATAGCAGAACTAATTTCAACCCGGCAGCTCCGGGTGATGGTGCGTTCATCATCAAGAACAGCTGGGACACCTCATGGGGAGATAACGGGTATTTCTACCTATCCTATTACGATTCCAATGCAGGAACCATCCTCAAGGCATTTACTGGAGAGTCAACAGCAAACTACAATCATATCTACCAGTACGATCCTCTCGGCAGAACCCAAAGCATTGGCTACACTTCGTTTTTAGGATTTGGTTCTGACACTGCTTGGGCGGCCAATGTTTTCACGACAACTTCTGCAGAATCCCTTGAAGCGGTGGGATTCTACACAAATCAGGTGGATACTGTATATCAGATATTTATCTACACCAATCCTGATCAAGGACCTATTAACAACACTGGTCCGGTCTCCACAGTTCAGGGAACAATCGGAATACCTGGATACCATTCGATTACTCTTCCGACTTCGGTTTCGCTCAAACCCGGGCAAAAATTTTCCGTTGTGGTTCAATTCCAAACGCCAAACTACTACTACCCTGTCGCGGTTGAGGCACCTATCAGCGGGTACTCCAGTCAAGCAACTGCAAGTGTTGGGCAGAGTTACACGAGCAGCACGGGATGGATCTGGACAGATATCTCGTTACAGTATCCCAACACGAATGTTTGCCTAAAAGCTTATACCGTTAACACACCACCCCCTGTAGCAGCATTCGCTGCAGCTCCTACAAGTGGAATTGCCCCACTAACCGTTGCATTCACGGACACCACGGGTGGTGGCACACCCACGATGTGGAACTGGAGTTTCGGTGATGGCAATTGGTTCAACACAACCCTGCCATCCGAACGAAATGCAACCCACAGTTATACCACTATTGGAACCTATAACGCCATCCTAACCGTTTCGAATGCTGCGAGTAGTTCCACCTCAGGTGGCAGGACAATTACTGTCACACCACCTCCACAGCTTATCGCTGATTTCACCGCTAATACTTCATTAGGAACTGTCCCATTATCCGTTGCGTTCACTGACACCACGGGTGCTGGCACACCCACGATGTGGAACTGGAGTTTCGGTGATGGCAATTGGTTCAACACAACCCTGCCATCCGAACGAAATGCAACCCACAGTTATACCACTATTGGAACCTATAACGCCATCCTAACCGTTTCGAATGCTGCGAGTAGTTCCACCTCAGGTGGCAGGACAATTACTGTCACACCACCTCCACAGCTTATCGCTGATTTCACCGCTAATACTTCATTAGGAACTGTCCCATTATCCGTTGCGTTCACTGACACCACGGGTGGTGGCACACCCACGATGTGGAACTGGAGTTTCGGTGATGGTAATTGGTTCAATACAACCCAGTCATCCGAACATAATCCAACCTATATTTATACGTCTATAGGAACCAACACCGTGTATCTTACAGTTTCGAATGCTGTGAGTAGTTCTACATCAGGGGGTAGGACAATTACCGTCACACCACCTCCACAGCTTAAAGCTAATTTCACTGCCAATACTTCATCAGGAACAGCACCGCTATCAGTAAAATTCACTGACACCACGGGTGGTGGCACACCAACAATGTGGAAATGGAATTTCGGTGATGGCAATTGGTTCAACACTACCCTGGCGTCCGACCGGAATCCAACCCACATATATACAACTGACGGAATCTACACGGTCTATCTTACTGTGTCGAATACAGAGAGTACCTCCACTTCATCTGGCTGGACTATTGCCATCATCTTACCTCCGGCACCGATTGCTGATTTCACCACCAACACTTCAGCAGGGACAGCCCCTCTTGCCGTAGCATTCACTGATCTCACTGTGGGTGGTATACCAACAATGTGGAAATGGAATTTCGGTGATGGGAGTTGGTTCAATACAACCCTGCCATCCGAACGGAATGCAACCCACCTCTACACGACTGCTGGAACCTGCACAGCCTATCTAACGGTTTCGAATGCCGGTAGTAGCTCAATTTCATCTGGCAGGACGATTGCCATTACTCCTCCAATTCCCATAACTTCAACCAAGATTGGAGTCTTCCAGAATGGTGCCTGGTATCTTGATAACGATGGTTCCGGGACATGGAATGCAGGTGACCGAGCGAATATGTTCGGAACGCTCGGCTGGACGTCTGTCTTAGGTGACTGGAATGGAGACGGTAAGACCGAGATAGGAATCTACAAGGATGGCACCTGGTATCTCGATTACAATGGAAATGGAGTATGGGATGCCAGTATTGACAAACTGGATTTTTTCGGAACACTCGGCTGGTCACCAGTAGTAGGTAACTGGAACGGAGACGCCACAGGAGACAAAATCGGGATCTACAAGGATGGTGCCTGGTATCTCGACAATGACGGTTCCGGGACATGGAATGCAGGTGACCGGGCTTACCTGTTTGGAACAGCTGGCTGGACACCCATAATTGGTAACTGGAATGGCGATGCTACCGGAACAAAGATCGGAATCTACAAGGATGGTACCTGGTACCTGGATTATAATGGAAACGGGGCATGGAATATAGGTATTGACAAACTGGATTATTTCGGAACGGTTGGATGGACCCC
>CAZPVQ010000003.1:26619-179195 GCA_964590415.1 uncultured Methanoregula sp.
CATGGAATATAGGTATTGACAAACTGGATTATTTCGGAACGGTTGGATGGACCCCAGTTGTCGGCAACTGGAACGGAGACATTACAGGGGACAAGATCGGTATCTACAAGGACGGAGCTTGGTACCTCGATAACGATGGTTCTGGGACATGGAATGCCGGTGACCGGGCTAACATGTTTGGAACTTCTGGCTGGACACCCGTAATTGGTAACTGGAATGGCGATGCTACCGGAACAAAGATAGGAATCTACAAGGATGGCACTTGGTACCTTGACTATAATGGAAACGGATTCTGGGATGCCGGTATTGACAAACTGGATTATTTCGGAACGGTTGGATGGACCCCGGTTGTCGGGAAATGGAGTTAAAATACAATAATTTTCATTTTTTCAGATGTTGAAAAAATATATTTCAGTTGAAGCCCATTTGACTGTGTCTTTATTTAAAAAAAATCCGATTCCTGAAATCCGGTTAAGGTAACCCCGGCAGGTTTCGTGTAAAATCCGTTTTTGTTCTGACAGGTTAATTCTCTTCAAAAAGATCGTCATCTCTAAAAGTATTCACGATATCATTAACTTCTTTTTGTGATATTTCAGGATCTTGTGAGGAGGGTTTGAATAAAGTCAGTTTCTTTTCCGGACCTGGAGATTTTTGTATATTGGGCAGTGTTACCTCAGCAAATACCTGAGCTGGTGACTTCCCAATCATGGGAAAATGGGCTTTTTTTACGATTTCGTCCTGAACATTTTCTTTTTTTATCACCACCGGTGTTTCTTCTATCAGGAAAGACTGCTTCCGAACCTGAAATTCTTCCCTGACACTGGCAAACGAGCTGTCCTGTGTCGGGTGATTCAACCCTTTTTCATCATTCGGATTCCTTACCTGATCACATTCATCAGGAAGATCTTTTTCCCTCTGTTCTGCCGGTGTGCTTTCATTGGTGAGAACATTCACCTGCTTTTCAAGAGAATTTTTTTGGTTTCTTACCAGTGCCAACTCTTCTTCAAGATTCTGAATCTTGATAAGATGATCATTATCCTTACGGGCTTGTTCGTCAGTTACCCGAAGAAGTTCCTGTTTGAGATGGTGCAGTTCCTCACCTGCAGCCCGTGATTTATCCTCCGCTGTTTCACGTAACTTCCGTTCATTTTCAAGATGCTCTTTCAGCGTCTTTTTCTCTTCAACCGATGTAAGGAGATTCTGTTTCGTCTCCTGCAGGGTATACATCAAGGTGTCGATTCTCTTATCATTTTCCTGGTGGAGCCTTCGTTCATTATCCAATGCTGTCTGGATTTTTTTCAGTTCTTCGGTAAGCAGACACACCTGTTGATCAGTTTGCATCCTGATCTGATTTGCCAGATTCAGTTCATCCACAACCGCCTTGTTCTGGATAGTCAGGTCATCAATATCGCGTTTTTGCGTGTTTTGAATTGCTGTTGCATCATCAAGATCACGTTTCAGCCTGATAACCGTCGCTTTATCTGATTCAAGCTCTTCTTTTACACTGAGTTCGGTTTTTTCATGTTCAGCCACAATTTCTGCGAGATGTTCCTTCAGCAATTTTGTTGTGGTCTCTTCATTTTCGAGGGCCGTACGGGTGGTTTCCAACTGCAATTGCAGACCATCAAGGTGATTTCTCAGGCCGTCTTCTGTCGGTCGCACCAGTGATTCCGTTTTTTCCTTTTCCAGAGTGAATGATCCCACCTGATTTTCAGCAGAAATCCGCCGGGATACTTCCTGTTCAAGTTCCCTCCTGAGCCGGATAAGATCCGCAACCTGTTCATCGTTTTTCTTATTAAGATCGTCAATTATCAGGGATAGTTCCTGTTCAGACTGCGTTTTTGCCTGCATTGCAAGCTCTTTTTGCTGATCAAGCAGTTCAAGCGTGCATTCCAGAGAAGTGCAATGCATTTTTTCTTCTTCAAGATCCCTTCGAACAGCATCAAGACTTGCTTTTGTAGTATCAATCTCATGTAACAGCTTTGAGATCTGTTGCCTGAGCAGGGTAATTTCAGAAAAAGAAGATGACTCTGTCCCTTTTTTATCCTGAAATACCGTCTGACTGTCTTCATCATCCGTAACAATGAATGCCTTATGAGTCTTTTGTGCAAGCAGTTTTTGCTTTTCCTCGAGTTTAGACGTCAATGCCAGAATTTTTTGTTCTTTCTGATGAAGAGTTGCCTGAATAGTATCGATAAGGCGGGTCTGCTCGGTGACCCGGTCTTCAAGATACTGAGCGGATTCAGCAAGTGTCAGAAGATTTGTCTTTACTTGCGACAACGCGGATGTGGTATTAACCGCAATTTCAAATGAGGACAGGAGTAATTCCAGGAGTTTCCGGCGATTGGCAGCAACAATATAGGTATGGTCATCATGACGTATCTTGAATTGCGTTTTAATCTGATCGGGTATCTGCCGCTCAACCGGTGTCCCGAGCATGCTTTCAATGACGGTAAGTCCAAATGGAAGATCAAAAGGAAGCGGGAGAAAGTTATCCGCATTACAGTCAAGGACATCAAAAAGATCGGAAATCATGGACACATTGGTCAGGATTAGAACCGGAATAACCCAGAGGCCATCGTCTGCTTTAATAAGGCGGCAGACCTCAAATGCCTCCTTGTCGAATGTTGTGGTATCACAGATAAGGAGGTTTGGTTTTTTGGGTTTGAGGGCCTCAAGAAGGTTTTTGCCGTCAGTAAACAGGGTAACCTGGTACCCCTTCTTCTCCAGATGTTGAGGTAACAGTTGGACCACTGCTTCACTTACACTTAAAACGAAAATATCAATGGTACTGTTGGTTTCATCAGATTGGGGGGTATTCATCGCAATCTCTCTTCCACAATTGAAATTTCGGCCAATACTTAAAAAAATAAAAAAATCCTGGATTTGTTCTCAACTGATTATTACAATTTAAATTATTATTATTATTTAAAGTATATAAACATTATTACTCAAAAAAAATTTTAATTATTGTTTGAATAGAAAAATTCAAGTTTTTATTGCATTAAACCAATTTTTTTAAGAGTCTTTCTACCAGAAAATTGTCAGGAGAGTAAAAATGACAACAGATGTAAAAATCTTTGTTTCAAAATTTGATTTACAGACAACGGTTTATATAATTCCCTTTCTTAAAAACAGACATCCACAAGGCAGAATACGCCGGGCAAAAAAAAATCCTGGTATTCCAGTCCTTGTCATTGCAGGTGAATTATGGCTGTGAATGCCGTCAGGATGGCCGATGAATGGTTCAGTCAGCGTCAGAAAACGGACCGGACTGGTCGTCTCATCGAAAAAGTACTGGCTGAAAGGAGTACCGAGGAGCGGATGCGGGCAATAACGGAACTGGGAAGCAGCAGAGACCATGCGGCAGCAGGATTGCTGATTGACTGTTGCCATGACCAAAACCCGGAGATCCGGAGCAGTGCGATTATAGGGTTGCAGAACATGAGAAGCGGCCGGGCAGTGAGTGTCCTCATCGACCGCCTCCGGGATAAGGACGAACTGCTTGAAACACGGCGGCATGCCGCCTCAGCTCTGGCAGCCATCAGGAGTTACCGTGCGATACAGGAACTGAGAAGCCGGTACGCAGATACGGATGAAGATAGTGCTCTCCGGTTCTTCATCGGCAGGGAACTGGACCGGGTTCACATTCTGGTGAGCCCTTCCCCTGGACCTGTTCCTTCATTTTAAAAACCCTTTTATCCGTATCGCCCCGGGGAAGTTTTGAGGGGAATAGAGACCACCGCTGGCGGAGTGGATCCCTGTAGTGTACTGTCTTCGTCCAGCCACGGTTCCCTGTTCCACGAGCCCAGCGCCGGTCAAATACGGCCTGCACCAGCCGGGAAGGGTCGGTTCAGGGAATTTTTCCGACTCAAAAACAAGCCTTTTCCGCTTAAAAACCCCAAATATCCGAAATCCTCCAATAAGGAGTAATCCTTCGAGATTTTGCCATTTCCCTTTCACCCGCATGGATGGGGGAGCATTCGTATTTAAGAGCAATAATGACGATATTTATTGAGCAAACGAACGGTTCTTCCATGCGTACGGTACGAGACACCCCTTCCGGAGTACGGCTAATCATCGCAACTGTATGCATCATCATCCTCGTACTGCCGGGAGTGGTCTTCGCAGAAACCGTGGATACGACACCACCAGGCACGGAGGCACCGACCGGCACTGTACCGAATGTCACCAGCGTCCCGGCACCCTGGGTTCCCACTGCTCTCCTCTCTCTTGAGAACACGAGCGGCGTAACGCCGAATGTTACCCCGATTCCGACAACGCCGGTTCCGCTGGTGTTCATCTCCCTGGAGAACGCATCCGGTTCCGTCAACCCTCCCCCGCTTCTTATCTTCGATCCCCCGGTCATTCAGGGCCTGACCACGACCCTCTACGGGATTGTCTCTCCCGGGTCGACGAATGTAACGGTTGTCAGCCTCCTCTGGGACTGGGGGGATGGCAAGGCGCCGGAATACCATGGGTTCCCAAACTCACATGCATACAGCAGTCCGGGCACGTACATCTTCTCGATCACCGCCCGGCAGTCCGATGGACAGAATCTGACCGGAACCACAAAGATTTCCGTGGGGGATCCGCTGGTCCCTGTTACGACTACCGTTCCCGTAACCCTGAATACAACGGTGCCGGCAGGACCCGTCATGCTGATTCATCCCCCTCTCCTGACCCTGCTTGAGCCGGCGATTGACCGGAAGAATGTCACGCTGAACGGGAATCTCAATGCCGGATCACCAGGTGTAACGATCGAATGGGTGACGGTCGACTGGAATGACGGATCCATTACAAAATCTTCCGATCTCCCGGTAGCGCACCGGTATGCCGGCGCCGGGATTTTCACCGTCAGCGTGACGGGGAACCAGTCTGACGGCCAGTCAACCACAAAAAAGATCGCACTGGAGATCAAAGAAGAGATGCCTGCCCCTCCCGGACCAACCCCTTCAGGCCCCGCCCCCCAGAATGACCTGCAGGGGTATCTTATTCTTATCGCTACGGCCATAACCGGGGGGGTTATTGTCGCCGTAGTCATGATCACCCGGCAGAGAAAAGACCTGCTGGTCGCAAAGCGTACCAAAAAGACATTTCCCGTGATGGGAGGTCCAGTGCCGGCAAACCGGCCATCAGCAGAAGAATTAAAAACGATATGTTCCGGGACCGGCGTTGAACCGGAGGTTCTTGACGCGGTGATCCAGGTGGCCAGGGAAATTGCCCGGGAAGGGCGTGAGGGACAGGCTATCGGGACAGCATTTGTTGTCGGGGACACCACAAATGTCCTGAACCATTCAAAACAGTTTGTCTTAAACCCGTTCCATGGTCACCAGGAAGCCGAACGGCAGATAACCGATGCCGGGATCCAGGGAACCATCAAGGAGTTTGCCCAGCTGGACGGGGCGTTCCTTATCACGGGCAACGGGGTGGTCGAATCGGCAGGAAGGTGCATTACGGTGGACCTGAGCCAGGTAAACCTGCCCGGAGGGATGGGTTCACGGCACCTGTCCATTGCCGGCATCACCCGGGTTACCACGTCAATCGGGGTCGTCGTCTCGCAGAGCGGTGGCCAGATCTCTGTTTTCCGGGGGGGGAAGATCGTCTACACTATCAGGTCGTAAGGGAGCAGCCCGTTGGTGTTCCCGCTCTTATAGTGCCCCCTGCTTACAATTTTCCTCTTGACCGTGCCGGGATATCGCGGAACCGGGTTTTAATCAGGTAAGTTTTCCTCAGGCAGAATACAAAGAGGATCCAAAGAAAAATACCTGCCTGCCAATTATTACCTGATTAAAAGAGGGATACCCCAATGGCAGATAATGACCGGTTTTTCCCGGAAGGAAACCTATTTACAAGCATGATTTATATTTAAAAAAAATGACGACCCCGGAATGGCTTGACAGGGAGGAATACCCGTTTGAACCGCATTTTTTCAAAACACCTGCCGGAAATATGCATTATGTGGATGAAGGGAGCGGGGAGCCGATTGTTTTTGTCCACGGCAATCCTGCATGGTCGTTCGAGTTCAGAAGACTGATAAAGGAATTTTCCCGGACGAACCGGTGTGTTGCCCCGGATCTGATCGGGTTCGGTTTATCCGATAAACCGGCTGAATGGTCGTACCTCCCGGCAGAGCAGGCAAAAAATCTTGATCTTTTTCTTGAATCACTACCCCTGAAAAATAGTACCCTCGTTGTCGGGGACTGGGGTGGGCCGGTCGGGTTGTCCTATGCACTCAGCCATCCGGAAAAGATCAAAAACATTGTTATTACGAATACCTGGCTCTGGTCAGTACGATCCGACTGGTATTACCTGGCATTCAGTGCCCTGGTGGGAGGACCTGTCGGACGATGGCTCATCCGGAACCACAATTTCTTTGCTGATACCATTGTCAGGTCCCTGTTCGGCGACAAGAGCAGGCTGACACCAAAGATCCATGCGCACTACCTGATGCCACTCTCAAAGCCGGATGAGCGGAAAGGGACCTGGGTATTCCCCGGGCAGATTATCGGCTCCTCGGACTGGTTGCAGTCATTATGGGATAAACGTGATGTGTTACAGGGCAAAAATATCCTCATAGCCTGGGGGATGAAGGATATCGGGTTCAGGGAAAAAGAGTTAAAGACATGGATGAACGCATTTCCCCTTGCAAAGGTAGTACGGTTCGAAGATGCCGGTCATTTTGTCGCAGAGGAGAAGCCGGAGGAACTCATAGGGGAGATAATGAATCTGATCCGCTCATAAAAAATAACCTTCACCATACAATTCATGTGCTGGTAACCGGTGAAAAGAGCATTATTTTTTTATCGCCATCTGCACCCGGTAAATGGTATCGGCTGTCAGTACCGGCATTTTGAGTTCAGTTTCTGAATATTCGATAAATTTTCTCATGACTTCCCGCTCATTTGTTCCCGTCAGTTCAAAGGAATAATCCATACCGAGATCCCGAGAGTTTAATGACACAATGCCCAAACACATCATCTCTTTTTGGTGATCACAACCTTTTCCTGTAGTATAATAAACGCTGGCTAGGCATCGGTGCAAGGCATGAGGATTTTTTCGATTCTGGTCCTCATTTTGTCTGGTACTCCCCGATGTCTTCCGGTCTGAGGGAAGATCTGACCCATGCCAATATCCCTTGAAAAAAAAGGGCAAGGGGATGGAATGGCTGACCATTGCTCTCTTTCTTATTTTCACTCCATGCTCATACCCTTTAAAAGGCTGAACAGCCGGCTTATGATTAAACAGGAAGAGTAAGATTGTTCAGAGCAGGGCAGCGAACCGCGAATCAGTTCCGGCATCCGTGGATACCTATGGATAAACCTGATGAATTCCTGAAAAAATACTGGGGTTTTTCTTCATTTTTACCGCACCAGAAAGAGATCATCGGTTCTGTCCTGGAAGGTCACGATACCCTTGTGATCATGGCAACGGGTGGCGGAAAATCGCTCTGCTACCAGCTTCCCGCCCTGTGCTTTCATGGCCTGACGATTGTCATATCCCCCTTGATCTCGCTCATGAAAGACCAGGTTGACGACCTGAATGCACGGGGGATACCTGCAGCTGCCTTCAACAGTTCACTGGAATACAGTGACCGGAAAAATCTTGAGGAAGACCTGAAAAATAACCGCATCAGGCTTTTGTTCCTCTCACCCGAGAAATGTATGCAGCCGGATTTCCTCACCTTCCTGAAAAAATCCCCGGTCTCCCTTTTTGCCATCGATGAGGCACACTGCATCTCAGAATGGGGTCACCATTTCAGGCCGGAATACCGGCAATTATCTGCCCTGAAAAAACACTTCCCGTCAGTTCCCCTTATTGCATTAACCGCCACTGCGATCCCTGCCGTGAGAAAAGACATCTCCCAACAACTTGGATTATCTGCTCCCCGTGAATGTATCGGCAGTTTCAACCGGAAAAACCTGAAGTACCGTGTTCTCCCGAAGAAAGATGGATTGAACACCCTCCTTACCTATATACGGCAGCACAAGGATGATTCCGGTATTATTTATTGCCTCAGCAAAAAAGAGACAGAAGATCTGGCGGAACGACTCCGGAAAAGTGGTTTTCCGGCACAGGCCTATCATGCCGGACTTTCAAAAAAGGTCAGGGAAAACGTCCAGGATGAATTCATTCACGACAATGCAGCTGTTGTCTGCGCAACGGTTGCATTTGGCATGGGTATCGACAAACCGGATGTCCGCTTCGTGATTCATTACGATATGCCAAAGAGTATAGAGTCCTATTTTCAGGAAACCGGACGAGCAGGACGAGATGGCATTGAGAGCGAATGCATACTGTTCTACAGCAGGGGGGATGTGGGTAAAATCCGATCGCTGCTGGAACGTGACGGATCCGATGAACGTTTCGTACGGCTCGCACTCCGCAAACTGCAGGATATGTCGGAATATTGCGAATCCCCCTCATGCAGGCGGAAATTTTTACTCAATTACTTCGGGGAAGAATACGCCGGGGAACCGTGCGGTTCGTGTGACAATTGCGCTCACCCCAAAGAAACGATTGATGGTACTGCAGCTGCAAAAAAAATTGTTGCATGCATTCAGCAGTTGCCATCGCCGTATGGAATCGCTCTCATTGCTGATGTCCTGACCGGTGCAAAAAGTTCACGTGTCCGGAATTATCATCTTGACAGGCTTCCGGCATATGCTACCATGAAAGAATCCAGCACATCCCAGCTCAGGACATGGATTGGTGAACTTATCCGGCAGGGTTACCTGGCAAGGACGGGAGATAAATATCCGGTCATTCGCTTAACGCATAAAAGTCATGACTTAGGACAGGGAAACACATTCCTCAAACTCTCTCTTCCTGAACCGGGGACCATGAAAAACCCCCTGCCTCTCTCACCTGGTGTCACTACAACCAGCGAAGAAAAGTTATTTTTACACTTAAAAACGCTGCGCAAATCCATTGCCGATCAGGCCGGTGTGCCGCCCTATATCATTTTTCCGGATAAAAGTCTGAGGGAGATGGCCCAAACCCGACCCTGCGAGCTGGACAATTTCCAGAATATTAATGGGGTCGGCGAGATCAAATTTGAAAAATATGGGGTTGTTTTTACGTCAGCAATCAAAACCTTTTGCGAAGAAAACGAACCGAAAATAAAACAACCGGATGGCAGGTTCATAAATCCGGAAACTCTAAAAAATACACTATTCGCATAATCATGGGATTTTTTTAACACCGCCGAATTCCACGTGAATAAAAAATCAGGAGTATTGAGATGTATCATGGTTCCGGGAAATTCTCCTGGTGTGCGGTTCATACCTCCTGTCTGTGATTACATCTTCATATGTGTCCGGATCCCGGTATCGGGAAATGTCTTTATTCCGGATTGCTTTTCATTTTTGCAGCAACAGGTAAGAGGGATATACTTCCAACTCCTATGAAGGGTATCAGAAAAACGTGGGAGGAATTTATTATCTCCCTCAATAATTTCTCAAAAAAATCAAACCAGGAAAGGAGTTGAAAACTACGATGACTGACAAAGGGAAAGGAAAAGCCGGGAAAGCCGAATATACTGAAGCACATGTCACCGCACAGACCATGACCAAAGATCCCGGTGTGAAAGCGCAGGATATTTCGGGTGCTGCAAAGGTTGTCCCCCACTCCATGGACAGGGAGGTTACCACATCGATCCGCCAGGAGAAACTTAAATGCCCCCGGTGCGGAGAATCAACTCTTCATATAGAATTTCCCGACCAGTTTGAAGCCTGGGTGAAATGTTCTTCATGCGATTTTTTTATGGGGATGAGTAACGATGACTGGCACCGTATGAAGAACAGTCCCAATATCTATGAAAAAATCAAAAAAATGGCGATTAAAAAAATTCTCATTAAAGAGTAGCCCGCAAATATTTTTGGATGAAAGATATTTTAAAGAACAGCCTGGTTCGGCACACAAGGTTCTGCAGAATACATGACCGGGGATTTTTTTTAAAAATACGGTTATTGGGGCCCTGGAGAATTCCTTTTCCCTTGATATGAAACTCAGGATGCTGGTACGAATGAAGGAGGGGACAGTGCCTGTCCCCCCATGCCGCCCCTGCGCTGAGCGATGATGACGTAGCACCTGTTCGGGAGTTATCGCATCGGGGGAGCCACAGCGGCGGGGGTGAAACCCCCTTGAGCGTTTAGCTTGGAATTGAACATTTCTCCAGAGCGGTTATTTGCTATTTTTGATTTCAGGGAATTTTTTGAACGTTTTGATTGATTCCCCTGTGTGAGCACCGCTCCTACAAGGGACCGGTGAGCGTTGGCAGGATCCATCCGACAATGGATGCCACAACCCATATGACAACAGCAATGAGCAGGGATTTGATCCAGCCGATTGAGTAGAGCATCTGTAATGCCAGCAGCCATACGATTCCCGCTATGAAAGCGGCGAGCAATCCCTGGCCCAGCCAAGAGTATATGATAGTGTAGGCTATTGTTCCAATAAGGGCAGCGATAAGTGCCGTCGTTATCCCTTCACTTTCACCAAAAAACTTTACAATGACATAAATTATGAGCGTTGAAATGATCAATGCGATCACAAATGCCAGCAGGGTACTAACAATTGATTCCATAGTGCGTCTTTTTGCCTCCCACAGAATAAAAAGAGATCCCTACGTTACAAAATCCGGAATATGCAGCCAGGATGGCAGATACGTTGGTTTTCCCTGGTGCGGACAAGGATTCACACGGGTGTAATTTTTTCCTTCAGGTTTTTTCATACAGAGTCAGTACAGGATTAAACCTCTCACCCTGGTGAGTAATCTTTTCCTGACTAAAAAATAAGGAACAGGGGCAATCGTATCTGTCAGGGAGTAAAAAAAGTGCATTTCCCGAATGAATAATTCTTCCGGGTTACCTTGAATCCTTCTCTTGCGGCAGTCAGAAAAACCGTTTCAATCGTCCTCTTCGTCCTCAGGTGTGGGCCAGATATACTCATCATCGGCAGTATATGGCAGCTCGTCATCATCATCTCTTGGGTAACGGCGGGGATCCAGATCCAGCTCGGGTTCCCACCGCTCATTCTTGCTTCCCCGGACACCATGGCTTATGGAGCTTTCTCCGCCACGGTGTCCCCGGCTCCGTTCTCCTCGCACCATCTGTCTCACCTCAATCCCCCTTGTATTCTCAAAAACAAATTTCATTGTTTATCAGGTTAAATATTTTTTGGATCGGCCGTGAAAAGGTTATGAGCAGGTACAAAGATCTTTCGTGAACTACCCATAATCATGAAATGGTGAGGGGAGAAAGATTCTCTTCACGTAATGCAATCTTCCCCGGGTGACCGATCCTGTTAACCAGCCATACCCTCCTGCAGCAGTACTGGCACGATGACCGCTACGATATTGGCAAAGTACGGGTCTGGTACCGTGACCAGGGCGCAGAAAACAACTGGTCTGTCGTGTGCGGTTCCGATATCAGCCTGGAACCGTACTACCTGAATATCCGGACACCTGATGGTGAGAAATCCATTCCGTATCACCGGATACTGCTCATCACCTATGACGGGGAGATAACATTCGAGAACCGGAAGATACGGGGACTGGCATACCAGCTCATCGAGGAGAGTCAGCACCGGATATAGCCGATCACGGGACCGGAGAGGATGAATCAGGCGCAGTGTCCTTTTTTACGCCGTGAAAAGGTACTTCCCCTCAACTGTGCAGTTGGCAGGACTGACACAGGTGCAACAAAGCTGCAGATCCTCGAACGGATGTTTGCCTTCCCAAAAAAAACAGGAACAAATAAAAAAAAGGACCGTATTGCCCCCGCATCTCGTAATATTTTATTATCGTGCACAGTTACGGCACAAACCGTATACCGGGATAGACAGCGCCCCGGAAACCATTCTCAGCAACCGCCAGGCCGAACTTTTCCGTAATAACACTGCGGAATTCATTTTCACGGATTAGTTTAGGGAATCCTCGTATCTGTCGGCGGAAGGTGCGGACCCATTCACTCCAGAGCAGCATGCACTGGACATCATAGATCCCGTTCGGCTGCACATGGCGCGCCAGGAATTCGTCCAGGACCCTGAGTTCGTGGATCTCTTCCTGGTCAATATCGATTCCCGTTAACCGGAACTGTTCGCCAAACCGGTTCAGCAGCGCGAGGTTTGTCTCTTCCATGACGGCCGGGGAAAGGTTGTTTCCTGTACTCACGGGTCTGCTCCCGGTCAGGGAGATTTGTTTTGGCTGCAGGGTCCTGAATGCGATACAGGATCCCTGGCTTTGCGTAGCGGACATCAGAGAATCACCAGTAGAGCATGTGAAGTGGGGGTTTATAGGTAGTTACCTGAATTCCAAAATTTGAAACATAAATTGAAAACAACACCGGGGAGGCAACTCTGATCAGAGAAAACGGGGACCTGGGCGAGGTTTTTTTCCGTGAGCAGCGGGGGAGGATAACGACAATCAGCAAAGAAAACCCCTGCCAGGGAACCGTGCAGCAAAGAGTATAACACGACCCCGGGAAGAATACTTCCTGAAGGATGGGCAGGAAATGACAACCCTTTTGGTTGACCAGGCACTCTGCACAAGGTGCGGTATTTGTCCGATTGTATGTCCGATGAAAATAATTGGTCCTGTTGACGAGAAAACACTCCCTTGTGTCCCTGAAGCAAAAGCCGGGATGTGCATCCGCTGCGGTCATTGCGAGGTGTCCTGCCCCTCACAGGCCATCACCCTCAACTTCCTGCCGGAGGAAAAAATTCACCTTGCGGCCGGTGCAGGATTCCTCTCTCCGGCTGACCTTAGCCTGTACCTGAAGAAGCGCAGGTCAGTCCGGCATTTCACTCCCGAACCTGTTGATAAGGACACCATACGGCAGATTCTTGATGTTGCCCGGTACGCAGCATCCGGGAGCAACGGACAACCGGTCCAATGGCTGGTTGTGCATGATCCTGAGGAAGTCCAGAAGCTCGCCGGGCTGACGATCGGGTGGATGAAAACCCTCCTGAACAGCGACCATCCCCTGAGCGGGTATGTCCCATCGCTTATCGCGGCATGGGATCGTGGCTTTGATCCGGTCTGCAGGGGTGCTCCGCACCTTGCGATTGCCCATATCCCGGAGGGCAACCCGGTTGCATCCATTGATGCCATCATCGCCCTGACCCATTTCGATGTCACCGCGCCGGCCTATGGTGTTGGAACCTGCTGGGCGGGTTTCCTCTCGATGGCTGCCACTGCCTATGAACCCCTGCAAAAAGTCCTCGCCCTCCCCTCAGGAAGGAAGTACGCCTATGCCCTGATGTTTGGCTACCCCCGGTATAAAACCTACGGGATCCCCCGGCGCAACCCTCTTGAGATCACGTGGCGGTAGTGGCAGGACAACTGAGGACTTTCCCTCGCTTCATACGCAAAAAAAATACTACCGGTGTACAAGGTTTTAAGAGAGGATTATCCGATCAGTTTGTTTCTCTTCGGAGTGCAGTTGCCGGTGCCGCCCCATCAGGAATCTGCGATGTCCGCTGCAGCAGTCAAAAAAAGAGTGAACCTGAGATCACTTCTGCACCGTATGGACCTGACTATCTTATCAGGGAAAAACCAGAATATTGGTGCATGAGGCGGATGTTTTTTTTGGGCATCTTTCTGATTCTGGTACTCCTTGCCTGCGGATGTATACGGGGGACAGGAGATCAAACCGTCCCTCCGCAACCACCAGGCAACGGACCTGATAGTGCATATTCTGGTTCTGGTGAAAGGATTGCACTGGCAATCAGCCCCGGCGGGATTTCCACTTCTTCTCCAGAAGCCAGGGAGTTGTTCTTCAAAGGACTGACCACGAGTACACAGTATGCCCGGTATAACGAATCACTGGACTGTTTTGATCAAGCGATCAGGATCGATCAGAATTTCTCAGAAGCATGGTATGCAAAAGGTGTGGCCCTGCACAATATGCTGCGATATGATGAGGCGATACAATGCTATACCAGAGCACTGTCGATTGATCCGGGGAATGCAGTAGTCGTGTCCCTCAAAAAAGCGGCACAGGTTGATTGGGATCAGCAGAATTCATCGGCACAAACGGCATCGAAAAGCAGCCGATAAGTAACTGCGTCATATGCAAAGACAGACATTTTTTATTTTTTTATGCAGTTTAACGACCAGCTATGATATTCCGGTTTTTTTCGTAGTTCCCCAATAAAGATGCCGAACGGGATTTTGTCCGTTGTCGTTCTCCTCCCCTTTTTTTTACATCTGGCAGCAGTTCACACACTACTCAACCTTCGGTGTGATCTTCATGTATTGATACAAATACGCGTCATGTGTGTGTAAGAAATATTACAAGGGTACCATTTTTCAGGCTCTGGAGAATTCCGTTTTGCAATACTATGAAAAACAAAATGCTGGTACCATGAAGGAGGTGACCGTGCCTGTTCCCCATACCCCCCTGCGCTGAGGGATGATGAGGTATTGCCTGTCCCGGGGAGGTTATCGCATTGTTGGGAGTCACTGCGGCGGGGGTGGAACCACCTTGAACGTTTTCTTGTAATTGAGCATTTCCCAGGAAAATCGAACTATTCAGTTATGATACGAGATTTTTTTTCACCTGTCTCCCTTTACGATGATTGCCGCCACCCCCGACAAGTCGCCTCCACGGCGGATTAGTAACAAACAATTCAAAAAACCCCCTGCCCGCTGTGCTTCTAAAAGAGGCCCTGAGGCGGGGTTCCATCGAATAGAGTATGATTTTCATGGTTCGGGAGTAAACCCCCCTGGATTCATGTCGGTTTCTACCTGACCCCTTTTCGAATAACGCACTTTTAATCAAATATTTTCTCAATAAAAGCGTATTGAATATGATTCTATCTATACATAAATATATATATATGCACTAACTATTATTCTTTATCGGGGGTTTACACAGAGAGGTACAAGGAAGATCTCCCGCGATGGAGTATAAACGGGTCCTTCCTGCAGCTTCAGAGAAATGATAAAAAACTGCGATGAGTCTTATGCCCATGGAAAAAGCGTATGGCACGATAGTTTTCATGGCGTGAGAGGAGCAGAATACCTGGTCTGTCCGCCGGGGTATTTCATCACCTCTTACCCCGGAATCTCCAATGTCTTTGGGCCATAAATACCACTTGCCTCGTGTAAATATATCAGGGTATAAGGTATGCCTGTCTTTGCCTTATACCCGGAAAAATTCTTCCTGATTTTCGGGCGTTATTATTCTCCGAGGAAAGGTGGAGCGGATTTTATGGATACCTCCCCCTGGTGCGGTCCGGCAATCCCCTGATTGCCCCACCCCCATAAATAAAAGACTGACGGGGAAAAGACTCTTTAGAATTCCTGTTCCTTTTGACAGGAAATTCAAAGCAGGGGTACGGATGATTGAGGTGACCGTGCCTGTCCTCCCATACCTCCCCTGCGCTGAGCGATGATGACGTAGTTCCTGCTGGGGTCTATCCGCTCGGGAGAGCCATGGCGGTGGGGGTGAAATCCGCCTGAGCGTTTTGGTCGTAATGGAGTATTTTTCAGAGCCTGAGAAAAAAGGCCTCCGGCTCATACCTGATCACCTTGCTTTATTACCGTGCACGTCCCCGGAGAATATACTCAGGGAGGAAAACACATGATACTCGATGCACGGGTAAGACCCCCGTTTAAAAGTCTCAAAGAGGTACTTGCGCCTGCACCAGGAGCCCGGCCATCGGTCAAACGCAGTCCCCTCGTGAGCGGATACGAACGCCCGCAGTCCATGGTCCAGAAATCGGTGGAGCTGTTCTTCCAGGAAATGGATGAAGCCTGTGTCGACAAAGGCATACTGGTGGGCAGGCAGGCGGGACACCGGGTTGTCTCCAATGATGACATCGTGGAACTCCGTGACCAGTATCCCGGCCGGTTTCCCCTTTCGATCGCGGGCATCAACGGGATCGATGTACCAGCTGCCGTCCGGGAGGTTGAACGTACCCTCACGGGAATGGAATTCAACGGCATTGCCGTTGACCCCGGCTGGTGGGTCCCCGTGATGTATGTCGATGATCCCCGCATTTACCCAATCTATACAAAATGCGCAGAACTGGGCGGCGTGCTCTACCTTACCTGCAGCCTGATGCAGGGACCGGATATCTCGTATGCTGAACCGTGGCGCATCCAGCGCGTGGCAAATGACTTCCCAACCCTGCAGATTGTGGTTGTGCACGGGGCATTTCCTTACACCAGCGAGATGCTCGGGGTCATGATTGCCAATGCTCCTCTGGGAAACCTGTGGGTAGTACCGGATTTCTTCCAGTTTATCCCTGGTTTTCCGGGAGCCCAGGACTGGGTGGAGGCTGCCAACCACTACCTTGGGGACAGGATCCTCTATGCTTCATCCTACCCGGTACGGCCCTTGAAACAGAGTCTTGACGAATTCCGGCGGTTCTCGTACAAACCCGGTGTGCTGGAGAACCTCCTTGCAAAAAATGCAGCGAACCTGTTCGGGATAAAACTCTGATGTGCAGGTTGGTAAAAAAGAATAAAATCAGCGGATCACCGAGGGGTCGTTGAACCGGGCGTCCAGCGACGATCATAGGAAACCGTGAAACGATGGTGAATTCAAAAAGGTATCAATAAAACCTGTCACACAAAGAGAAGAGATACAATGACCCGCATGAATGCAGAAATCAAGGCGGAATTACTGGCTTTGGGGAAAGTCGATGTCGAGCCGGCATTGTTGCCACGACCTTCCCGTTCCACCGCAGGTCCCGGTACAGGACTTCGATCTATCTTCTTTAAATCCGGTGGTCACCGGGTCAGGATGGAGATCGATCCAGGATCTCCCTTGAAGATGGCAGAGCAGAACGGGGATGTCGTTATCCTGAAGGACAACAAGGAACTGGTTCGGGGAAAAATTGACCCGGTCGTGGCGCACTGTCCCGAACAGACGTACATCACGATCAGTGAACAGTGCATGTATGACTGTAAGTTCTGCTCCGTCCCCAAGTTCCAGGGAAAGATCAAGACCCTTGACCAGGTCCTTGCCATGGTTGAGCAAGTCCGCAAAGAAGGGAACTTAAAGACGATAGCCTTCACCTCAGGGGTCGCCACCACACCGGAAAACGAGATCGACCGTGTCGTGGAATATGTACAGGCAGTCAGGCACTACAACGTCCCGATCGGTGTCGCGGTCTACCCGACAATGGATTCATCACAACGGCTCAGGGACTCCGGGGTGACTGAAGTAAAATATAATGTGGAGACCATGGACAAGGAGATCTTTGAGCGGGTCTGCTCCGGGAGAAAAGGCCACTCCCTCGATTTTATCCTGGATTCGTTACGGGATGCTGTAAAAGTATTCGGCAGGAACCGGGTCTCTTCAAATATTATCATCGGGCTTGGGGAGACCGATGAATGCGTCAGAAAAGGTGTTGACTATCTCGCAAAGATGGGGGTCATTGCCGTTCTCCGCCCGATAACCATTTCTCCCTACCGTAAAGGGGAGATTCTGGCAACCCGGCCAAGCGCTGAAAGGTTGCTGAAGCTTACGAAAATGACGCGTGATATCCTGAAAAAATATGACCTGCATGTCGAAGTTTCCCAGACCATGTGTCTTCCCTGTACCGGCTGTGACCTGACACCGGGCCGTGATGCGTGAGAGGGGTTATGAGTGTGGGTAGGTTTTCCT
Organism: uncultured Methanoregula sp.; assembly: GCA_964590415.1. Classification (GTDB taxonomy): domain Archaea; phylum Halobacteriota; class Methanomicrobia; order Methanomicrobiales; family Methanospirillaceae; genus Methanoregula. The sequence goes on from CAZPVQ010000003.1 coordinate 44,244, forward strand.
TTTTTTAAAAAGGAATACGAACGGTGTGGCAATACTCTTTTGTTCCAACCGGAGTCTGCCTTATCCCCTGTTTATTGTATGCATTGGTTCAGGTGGGAAGCGCTTTTGCGGGTGAGCATGTTCAGGTTCTTTTGATCTTCTTTAAGGTAATATCAAGAATCCTGTTATGCACGGTAAAATAGCTGCAGGTTAATTCGACAGGAGTAGACAGGATTATGACAGCTACCCGTTCGTCAATAAAGACATGAAGTGCATCCTGCATGATTTGGACATGCGGTGTGTTTACGAGACCCGTTGGCAGCCTTGCGGTGATGAAGATAAACTCCTCAGATTCTATCGTTTCGTAGGGCAACCTGCGGCTATCATCCTCACCGGTCAGCCGGAAGGCCATAGGAGGTACAGCTGGATCCTGTGAAACGGAAAAACCCGTGACCCGTACATGCTGGTATCCAGACAAGCTCCTGATGATCCCGGTAAGAATCTCTGTGAGAGCGGGACCGGTATTATCCCTGGAATTGTCCTGCTTTTTTATCACGAACCCCACCTCCATCCCGAATCTCACGATAGTCTGCTTTGAATGATAAATCTTTGTATGCAGGGGTCTGCCAGCAATTACCGGAAAATTTCTGTCACCGCTGCTGATATTCACCTTAGCTGTTCCGGCCAGAACCGCTCCACACTGCTGGAGATGGCGCCTTTTCCATACGTTTAATAATTTTGTGTACAAATCCGTGGTAATGGATACCCGGTCCTCGCTGATTGCTCTCTTCCTTGTTATCTGCGTACTTTCCGCCGGGTGTACATCACTTTTTCCCGCCCGTTCTTCTAAAGGACCGTCTGAGCTGACCGGGCCATCCTGGCGTCTGGTCTCCTATTATGGTGGCAACCAGACGGTAGTGTCAGTTGGTCCCCGGATAAATCTTACCCTGAAATTCGGTGAGGAGGGAAATGTCAGCGGATACATGGATGGGTGCAGGAGCTTTTCCGGCCACTATACAACCCTGGGAGAGACCATCTCGGTCACCAACTTCACCATGGTTGAAGGGAATACCTGTCCCTGGACTCCGGATTCCGATGAGGTAAAAACCACCAGTATCACCCTGCTGCAAAAGTCCCCCCGGTTCAATATCAATGAGGGCACGCTGGTCTTTGGGTATTTTGATGCCCAGCGATTCCTCCTTTTCCAGAGAACCTGATCAGAATACGAACGTTGCGGTGCCCTCATGCTTCACGAACTACGGGAGGCTCTTTTTTCCCGGCATGTTTCTTTATGTGCATAATCAGATCTGCATATACCTTAAGGACAAGGAACAGTACCACCACGGGCAGCGTGGATTCAATCCCGGCTGCAGAAAGGACCGACACCAGAATTGCCCCGAAGATGATGGTAAGGTGCATCGGGAAGATCCGTGAATACGGGTGAAAAAACTCTTCTGCGATATAATCCCCGCCTTTTCGTTCATCATGACGGTAGTAAAGGGAAGAGTACAGGTGGTTTGCAAAGAAGAGCCCGCAGGAGGCCCAGACTTCAGGACTTGAAAAATCGACCACCCCAAAAAGTCCGGAATCCACAATAAACTCATAATAGCCCCAGTGGAAGAGTCCGTAATGGAGGGCAAAGAACCCGGCAATGAAATATTTGTAGTACCCGGCAAAGTATCGGGTCATCGTTCCCACACTGACGTTCTTTTCAGCATACGGTGAGATGTCGGCAGTCAGCGCTGCGGTATCAACTCTTATGAGCGAGATGATGGTGAATAACCCGATGATGATACTCTGTGCCCAGTAAATGAACAGGACGGTGGCAGCGTCCCAGCTGCCGGCAATCGCAAGGATAATAGTGATAATATTTGAGCACAGGAGCGAGATGACCGGGGAAGTAACCTCAAAACCTCCCGGAATGATTCGGGAAAGGGCAGGCTGGATCTTCATCAGATAGTTTTTCTGTTCATGCGCAAGGTTCAAGGATGTTGCGATCCTGTTCTCTCCCCGTAAAAGGACTACACCTGATCAGTGAGAAATACTCGCATGATCCCGCTGAAGGATTTATTCCTGGTTAAAAAGATGCTGGTCACTTCTTGTTGCAGGTCACTCTTCACGACCGTGCCGGGGAAATTTTTTTTGAAGAAGAGGACGAAGTCGTCCTGCACTGCTCACTTACCTTTCCTGAGCAGCCAGGAGAGTTTCTTGTGGGGCGGAACGGTATCCATGTACCGCTTTGCAATGTACAGGCAGATGATGATGCCGGTGATGTTGCCAATTGTATCCCCGATGCTGTCAAATAAGCCACCGGAATAGGTCGTCATCATCACGGTGTCGATGGACGCCTCTTCAAACTCCCAGAATATGCCGAAGAGGAACGTAATCAATGCCGTCAGGAGCAGGACGGTTTTCTGTCGTATGTCCCAGCTCGTGAACAGGATGACGGTAAGGATACTGACAAAGATCACAAGGCCGAGTGCAATCCCGCCAATCATATGGGCAATCTTGTCATAGTAGATCCCCGAAAACTCCCAGTACCAGCGCATTATTCCTCCAGCAGTATGCATGAAGAGGGCGAAAGGAATCATGGCTTTTACACCGAGCGGGAACGAGATCCGCAGCAGTTTCTCAGCGATATAGGGGATTGTGGTCATAAAAAACGCCGTTATCGCGATCTTCATACGGGGAATATCCTCGATATTCTTCGCATGTATTGCAAGGGCGATAAAACTCAGCTCGAAAAGGATGACGATGATATTCTCCACTGCCTGTGGTTTGATAGAAAATCCCATTCTAGTCTCTTATATAACTTGTTCTCATCCGATAAAAATCCTGCCAGACCAAAAAAGGTGATCTGACCGGGATGAACCACCTGAAAATATCCCGACGTCATGCCAGCTCTGTAAGGAAGAAAAATGGAGAAGGTGAAATAACCGATCACATAATCTCCTGCCGGGAAAAAATGACAAAATAATTATTTTTTTTCCATCTGCGGGAACGGTATATTGATACCCTCATCAGCGAACCGCCCGGCTATCTGCAGGTTGATGGCATCTTTTACCTCATCGGTAAGATTGTATTTTTTTGCCCATACGTACAGAATAAACTTCAGGCCGGCTTCTCCGAATTCACTGAAAAATACCTGGGGGGCGGGCTCTTGCAGAAGGTACCCGGTTTTTTGAATTACCGAATACGAGATGTCAAGCAGGAGCTCTTTTACCTGAGCGGGATCGGTTCCGGAGACAACAGAAACGGGAATTGAAATGCGGAGTTTCTGGTCAGGTTCTGAATAATTTGTGACATAATTCGTGGTGATCTTGTTGTTGGGTATCGTGATGACCTGGTTGTCCGGGGTCTTAAGCCGTGTGCTGCGTGCTCCGATATCGATTACATCCCCATAATAGTGTTCGATTTTTACCCGGTCCCCGACTTTCAATGGCTTGTCAATTGTTATAACCGCCCCGCCATAAAAGTTGGAGATGAGATCCTGGGCTGCGAGCGCAAATGCCAGACCGACGATACCCGCAGTGGCGAGAAACGGTGTGATATTAATGTCAAGATTGACAAGGATCAGCATAATGCCGATAAACCAGATAACATACCGGGCGGTAAGTTCAAGGAACTCGATAAGCCGGTCATCGAGAGGGCTCTCACCCTTTTCTACAAGGTCATGGCCGTAAATAAGAATAATATTATGAGCAAGGGAGCTGGCGATCCATGTTCCCAGCAGGATATAGATTGAATTCAGGACATCGTCAGAAATTGTCCATGCATACTCTTCGGGGATGATGCCAAAATATTTCAGTGCGATATAGACAGAAACCGCAATGATGCCTACCTGTACGGGTGTACCTATCGCAGCAATGACGATATCATCCCAATGAGTTTTGGTGGTTTCGGCATACTTTTTGAAGAATCTTACAATACCACGTGCCAGTCCGGCGACGACAATCCCGATGAGGACTGTTAAAATCGCGTAAATCATGCCGGTTTCCATATCCATATCTATAGGGGGTGCAGCAAAAAAAACCTTTTTTATAAAGGATTTTTTTGTTATCTCTCATGAACACTGCCGTATCCGATACCTTTTTCGGGTTACACAGAGAAGTCAGCACTACCAGGAAGTGGACAGGTATGGAACCCGCACAGATTGTCGCTCTGATTATCGCCGTGATAATTATCCTTGTGATTTTAGCGTTGAGCATAAAGATTGTCAACCAGTGGGAACGCGTGGTCTTGTTGTACCTGGGAAGATATGTGGGGATACGGGGACCAGGACTGATAATCATTATCCCATTCCTCAATACGATCCCGTATATCATCGACACCCGGGTGATCACGACTTCGTTTAATGCTGAACAGACGCTCACCAAGGATACGGTACCGGTTGATGTCGATGCGGTACTGTTCTGGCAGGTCTTTGATGTTCAGAAAGCCGCCCTCGAAGTACAGAACTACAAGGATTCCGTGCTTCTTGCAGCACAGACTGCTCTGCGGGATGTGATTGGCAAGACCATGCTCGCCGATATGCTGGCCGGCAGGGAAATGATTGACGCCGAACTCCAGAAGACCATCCAGCGCAGGATTGACGGCTGGGGAATTAATGTCTTATCCGTGGAAATACGGGACGTCGAAATCCCGGTAAATTTACAGAATGCCATGTCCATGCAGGCACAGGCTGAACGTGAACGCCAGGCACGGGTCATCCTTGGCGATTCTGAACGCCAGATTGCGAAGAGCTTTGAGGATGCCTCAAAGACCTATGCCGGAAACCCTACAGCACTTCACCTCCGGGGAATGAATATGCTGTATGAAGGACTCAAAACAAATAATTCTGTCCTGATACTCGTGCCCTCATCTGTCCTGAATACCATGGGACTGGGTGATACGACCGGCATTATTGCACTCGCCCAGAACATGAAGAAGGAAAAAGAGGAAAGGAAGAGCGAACCGGCAGAATAATTTTTCATTCCTGTTTTTCCTCCTGTTTGTTATCGTTCATGAAAATGGGCCCGGACATTGTTTCATTCCATAACCGGTTTTCCGCACACTATTTCCGGTCATTCACTGATGCCATATACAATCAGCCTTAGATCCCGGCCTTCCGCAGTATGATGGCGGACGTTTGAGTGCTGATTAAAATTAAGGGGCTTAGAAGCGAAAGGATTGGGATTTATATAAAAAGAGGAACGGAGAAAGGAAAAATGAAATGTGTTACACCGGTTGTACCTGCATTGGGAAGGGATAATCATCATCAATGACGGTGTACTGGTCTCCGGATGTCATGGTCATGACAACGATCACCCGGTCGGTCTTTAACGTTCCCATAAGTGTCACGCTCTCGCCCATAACGGGCTTATTCCGCGCCGCCTGTTCCGTGACACAATCCGAGCGGATGACCGTGACATTCATCTCTTGGACCATCCCGTTCCCTTTTCCGCCATTGAACGTAACGGTAATGGTGGGTTCTGATGTTATCGTATTACGGTCGACCGAAACACTCACGGATTGATAGGATGGCACCATCTGGGTTGGTCCGGGTACGAGTGAACAGCTCTGGGTCGGAATCGGAGTCTGCCCGGGTGTGGTGACCGCGACTGTGGGAGCAGGAGTGGCGGGAGACGGGGGTGAATTCTGGACACATCCTGCGAAAAGAGTGCAGAGCATGAGCGTAAGGAAAATCAGGGGAAGAAAGACTTTTTTCATGGCAAGGGATTTGTATCACTCGTTATTAACGTTTCGCTCCCCTTTTTTTTACAAAGTTTTCCCCTCATAACCCCACTTGCCGTATCTTCGGAATCACGGCGATACGAAAGTGCGGTCGTGATATCTTACGGGGAAGGAGTAATCATATTACCGGAAATAATCCACCACATTCCGGAACAGCTGCATATTCATCGACTCTGAGGGGAGTGCCAGCCCCTCGCGTTTCATCTGTTCCTTCCGGAGCGGCCAGTCGTAGAGGTTGACAAACTCCATTGCCCGCTCCGGATGCGGCATCAGGCCCAGCACCTTGCCATCCGCAGACGTGATACCGGCAATATCTTCTACCGAACCGTTGGGATTGAAAGGGTAGTGTCCTTCGGCGGGGCTCAGGTCATCACGGCAGTAGGTGAATGCGATCATCTTCTGGCGTTTCAGGTGCAGCAGGGTTTCTTTTGAACAGGAGAAATTACCCTCCCCATGGGCGACCGGGCACCAGAGTTTTGTGATGTTCCGGGTCCAGAGGTTGTCGGCTGCAGGTTTCAGGGTCACAAACCGGCATTCCAGTCTCCCGCCACGGTTGGGCATCAGGGCAATATCCCGGTTGTAGTGCTTGTCAAACGCCGGGACAAGCCCGAGGTTTGCCAGTATCTGGAACCCGTTGCAGATCCCCAGCACCAGGTTATCGCCGTCAAGAAACTCCCGGAGATCTTCCCAGAGATTGTTGCGGACCCGGTTTGCATACGCATTGCCGGCACCGGTGTCATCGCCATAGGAAAAACCCCCGGGGAAGACCAGCAGCCGGTAGTCTGAGAGCCGGTTCCGCCCCGCGATCAGGTCATTGATATGGATGATGTCTGACGCCATGCCCGCCCGGGCGAGCACTTCCTGCGTCTCCATTTCGGAATTGATCCCAAAGCCACTCATGATAAGGGCTTTTTCCGGAATCCTTTCCTGCACGGTCGTTAAATTCGCCGTAGCCATACGTTTTATCGTCCTGCGGGAAACCGTCATGTCAGTACCCCCTGAACGGTGCCTTGTAGGCACCTTCGAGTTCATCGACAGGCAGGTCAAGCAGGAGCTGGTGGGAGGTTATCCGCAGGGTCCTGCCACTCACCCGTCCGAGCAGGATCGCATCAGGTCCGGCGATTAATTCGAATGCACGCTTGTGGTGCGGTGCAACCGTGACCACAAACCTGCCGAGTGACTCGGAAAAGAGGTAATAATCAGGCCGCATCTCCCCGGGGATGGTGAGATCCATACCGAGCCTTCCGGCGATTGCAACCTTGGCAAGGGCAGTCCCAAGACCCCCGTGACCTACAGGGTAGGCTGAAGCCACAAGTTCACGTGAGATAGCTTCAGTGAGCCGATGGTAGCGCTCGATCACCGTTGCAGGGTCAAGCGCCGGCACGGTATTGCCAATTCCCCCAAGATGGGCAAAATACTCTGAACCGCCCAGTTCCTCGTGGGTATCCCCGATCACGTACACAAGGTCACCCGCTATCTTGGCATCCAGGGACACTGCCCTGATCACCTCCGGGTGAATCCCGATAGAGGAGATGAGGAGGGTCGGGGGCACGGAGATCTTAACCCGGTTATTCTGCGCATCATACCCGGAGAAATCATTGTACATGCTGTCCTTACCGGAAATAAACGGTGTACCAAACGCGGTGGCAGTATCATAGCATGCCTGTGCCGCGAGTTTCAGCTGCCCGAGGCGTTCCGGCTCATCCGAGGAGCACCAGCAGAAATTATCAAGGATCGCAATGGTATCCAGCGGAACACCTGTTGCGATCAGCCCCCGGATTGCCATATCAATCCCGGCCGCAGCCATGCGGTAGGGATCAAGCTCTGCGTACGAGGGAAATAATCCCTGGGATAATCCGACACCCTTTTTCGAGCCAGGTACGACTTTCGTCAGCGTTGCTTCTGCCTGTACCCGCCCGATACCCTGTACCGGGCCCAGCACATGCCCTCCCTGCACCGTATGGTCATACTGGAGGGAGATGAACTCTTTTGAGCAGAGATTTTTCCGTTTGAGCATCGCAAGCATCGTTGCATCAAGCCGGTCCGGGCAGGGGGTAACCGGCTCGGGAAACGTTTTTCTCGTATAGCTTGTCTTTAAGTGTTTTTTCGGCAGGCCGTTATGCAGGAAGTCAAGCCCGATATCCATCACCACGCTGCCATGACATTCGACAACACACCTGCCGGAATCAGTAAACGTGCCAATAACGGTTGCTTCGACTTCCCGCCGCTCCATCAGCTCCATGAATGCGTCGAGTCGCTCCGGGGGGATGGCTAAGGTCATCCGCTCCTGCGATTCCGAGATCCAGACCTCCCAGGGTGCCATGCCATGATATTTCAGGGGCACCCGGTCAAGATACACGTGGCAGCCGTTGCACTCCTTTGCCATCTCGGCGACCGAACAGGAGATCCCCCCCGCTCCGTTATCCGTGATGCTGCGGTACAGGCCAAGGTCCCGGGCTTCCCTGACGATCACATCCGAGAACTTCTTCTGGGTGATCGGGTCGCCGATCTGGACAGCGGTAACCGGGCTTTGCGGATCTAAGGCTTCTGAAGAGAAGGTGGCGCCGTGGATGCCGTCCTTGCCCACACGCCCTCCGGCCATCACGACCAGGTCGCCAGGCTGCGCCTGTTTCTCATAGAGTTTCCTGCCGTCCTGTTCCAGCGGCATCACACCGACCGTACCGGCAAATACGAGTGGTTTACCCCCGTAGCGGTTGTCAAACCAGCACCACCCCTGCGGTGTGGGGATACCCGAACAGTTGCCCCCGACACCAACACCCCGGACAACACCGTCAAGGATCTGGCGGGGGGAGAGGACCGGGTTTGTGCAGTCTTTTCCCCGGAAAAGGACCGGCTCAGTATCCAGGTCACCGACACAGAACCCATAGACATTGATGCAGGGTTTTGCCCCGAGCCCAAAGCCTATCGTATCCCGGTTCACCCCGACAATGCCGGTCAGGGCGCCGCCAAAAGGATCAAGGGCGGAAGGGGAGTTGTGGGTTTCGACCTTGTGGGTCACCAGGTAGTGGTCATCAAAGATGATGGCGCCGGAATTATCCGTAAACACGGTCACGCAGATGTCGTTGTCCCCTTTATCATGGCGGATGGCATTGGTGGCCGCCTGGATATAGGTCTTATAGAGCCCGTCGGGGACATCATCGTCCATGGGAGATGCAAAGATCGTATGCTTGCAGTGCTCGCTCCAGGTCTGGGCAAGGGATTCGATCTCCACATCAGTCGGTTTCCTGCCGCTTCTGGAGAAATAGTCACGGATCGTGTGCAGCTGGGCAAGGTCAAGCGCAAGCGGCCCCCGCCTCTGGCCGGTCAGGGGATCGCTTATCCCCTCTTTTCCAAGCGTCGTGAGTTCAGCATCATCAAGATCAAGATCAACCGTTTCTGCCGTTGGCAGTTCATGCAGGCAGACAAGTGGAACGACCGGATCCATACCTTTGCTCCCGTATTGCTGCCGGGTTTTGATAAGGACCCGGTTTACGAGGGGATTTGCGAGCGTTGAGGCAAGTTTTTGCAGGGCTGCAGCCGGGAGGTTCCCGCAGACAAAGAAAAGCTGCGATGTATACACAGCTTCCCCTTCGCAAAACGTCATGGCGAAATAATCTTCAATCGTCTGACGGGCAGTTGCACCAACATTATCGGTCACCCCCGGCAGGAATCCGACTTCAATCGCGTAATCAAACACTGCACCCGTGGCCTTGTCCACCGTGTATTTCTGGACCACGGGATTGATGAGCAGCCCGCCAATCTGCGAGAGCTCATTTGGGGTAAAATCCCGTGAGCTGGTTGCCAGGGTATAGACATCGATGAGATGCAGTGAGTCGACCGGGAAGCCTAACGAACGAATCCTGTCGGTCCTTACGGTCAGCCGTGGATCGATGGTATAGTGAACTTCTATCCGGTGGACGTAAGAAGTCATGTGTACTGATTATACCTGAACTATCAAAATAGCTCTGTGTTTCATGATCAGGACAAAATGTGACTCTGGAGAAATATTCAATACCAGTAAAAAACGTTCACGGGAGTTTCACCCCCGCCAGTGGTTTATCAATGTGATACGTACAAAACAGGCAGGACTTCATCATCGCTTCAGTGCATGACAGTAATGAAGGACAGTCACGGTCTCCTCCATCATCGTATCAGTCCTTAAAATCTCAAAATAAAGCAAAAGTAATTCCCGGGAGCCAAAAAAAAGGACTTGATCCAAGTCCGTTACCAGGTAACCTTCAGCGCATCTTCAAGTTTCATTATCGGACTGACATGGGCAATGCCAAATCCGCTGAATGGCCCGACGATTTTGATCAATGCCTCTTCATCCGGCGCATCAAATATCGCTACCGATGTGTGCCTGCCGATAAGCAGGTAACGGTTGATGAGCTTCACTTCCTGGGGATACCTGAAGTGCTTCCAGAGCTCGATCACCTTGTGGGTATTTTCCGGTCCGAATTTGAACCAAAGAATAAACAGCATGTCTCATCACCTCACTAACCTGACTTCCCCTGCTGCCCTGAATTGCGTGGATGGATATGCGGGGGAACAAAGAAAAAACACTCTAAAATGTTTCAGGGCATTGACAGGTAATTATTATTCGATCTGATATATTTTTCGTACCGTTTAAAAAATCTGGGGGTCGCCGTTTTTCACCCTTTGTCGCCGTGTGCACCCCCCCTCTGTGATACCTCCAGGACAGGTAGTGCGTCATCATTGTTCTCTGCGCAGGGATTCGAAGGGACAGGAACCGTTCCCTCCTCATCCTAACCGTGCTTAACGGTAGTTACTGATGCAGGGAGTTCTGACGGGCTCTTTTTTGTCATGATCACACAACCCCGACCCCCATATAATTATATAATGTGAGCAGTATGTATTGATTTAAATACGCTCATTTCCCTTTCACGATGGTTGCTACCCGATCGCATTGCAGTCCCGCTGGAGTGAATTATGTTCAAAAAAGTTTTGTTCCCGACAGATTTTTCAGAACCGGCAAAGTCTGAACTCGATTGTATCACCAGTATTCCCGGGATCCAGGAAATAATCGTGCTCCATGTCATCAAACAATATGCGATCCCGATGGGAGTGGAGACGGTCGAAAGCCTGGAAATCCAGGCCACGGAAAAATACCTGCATGAAGCAAAAATCTATATTGCATCGCTCAACCCGGCTATGCGGGTGACCCTTGATGAAACCACGTCAGCAGACATCGCAGGAGCGATCCTCGAACGGGCGGAAAGACATCAGGTGAACCTCATTGTTATCCACGCAAACATCAAGGGCATCATTGCAGGCATGTTCATGAGAAGTGTTCATACGAAGGTTCTCTGCCGCATCAGCAGAATCAATGTCATGGTTATGCCCGGCATACTCGTCAGGAGCCTGACCGGGAAGGCGTATGAAAAGTTCTGTCCGATGATCTTCTCCCGTATCCTCTGCCCGACAAATTTCTCAGAGTTCTCGTTGAAAACAACAGCGCTTGCCGGCACCATGAAAGGAGTGGGAGAGATCATTATCCTGCATGTAGTCCTGACAAGCGATCCAGGTAAATACCCCGATGAGGCGGTCAAAACAGCACAAGAGCGGACCAAAGCGCTCTGCGACCAGCTGAACGAACAAGGTATCAAATCCAGAAGTATCGTTGTAACGGGGAACCCCGAAGACGAGATTGGACGGATCGCAGACGAGGAGGACGTATCCCTTATCTGGATGAGGTCTGCGGGAAAAGGCTGTCTTCATGACTTCTTTTTTGGCAGTATGGTGCACAGCGTAGCCCTGCACTCGACACGGCCGGTGATGGTCATCCGGTCGTATGAATAACGGGTTTCACGTGCACCAGGATTTTTTTATCTGCTCCCCCGGACTTTAGGGAGATAGTATAATTACCGGGAAATTAAATTACGAGCTTATATGTCTGATACAGCTGCCCCGCCACTGTGGGCGGTACTGGGATCGCTTGGCAACATCATTTTATCAGTAGGTATGATATGGTACCTTCTTCTCTTTTTATCCTCGTGCAGCTCCTGTCCGGCACGGCCGTTCGCGTTTATCTTTACCTTTGCATTCGGGATAATTATCGCTCTTTCCGGATTTGAATTATTCAGGCTCTTGTTTTCTGAGAGAAAAAAATCGTGTCCGGTGTGTTCGCTGGTTGCAAAAATGATAGAAATTGATGGTAAGGTACCATAAAGTCAGACAAAGGGTTTCTCTACCCCATGGTTTTTTCCATGTACCCCTGTGTTTTTTAGTGTTGCCAGATCCGGGTCCCCGAGCCTTCCGGAAATGCATCGAATGCAAAAGGGGCGAACACTGGGATAAGAACAGAAATGAAAGATATTTATCCCGCATCAGGAAAAATCAATCAGGATATGCATATTCAATCGCTCAGGCTGCTCCACGATACCTTTCCTGCTACAGATTGTTATCCGTTTAACCTGGAAATTTTTAAAAAGACCGAAAGCATAGAATTTGGCCGGCCGGTGACCTTCTTTATCGGGGAGAACGGGACCGGAAAATCAACGCTCCTCCGGGCTATCGCCCGCAGCTGCTCTATCCATATCTGGGAAGAGCATGTGGGAACAAAAGACCGCCACAACCGGTATGAAGATCTCCTGCACCAGTCTCTCCGGATCGAGTGGACCGACGGGAAGGTCCCGGGATCGTTCTTTGCATCAGAAATTTTCCGTCATTTCGCCGAGATCCTTGACCAGTGGGGCATGGCCGACCCTGACACCCTGAACTATTTCGGCGATGGGACCCTTGTAGTAAAGTCACATGGCCAGTCCCATATGAAATTTTTTGAAACCCGTTTTCAGAGAAAAGGACTCTACCTGCTGGACGAACCCGAGAATGCCCTGTCGCCCAGGATGCAGCTCGAACTGTTACGCCTGCTGCGACAGTTCAGCACCCGGGGAGACGTACAGTTCATTATCGCAACCCATTCCCCGATAATCCTTGCGTACCCGGATGCGGAGATCTACAGTTTTGATGGTAGTTGTATTCACAAGGTCAATTACGAAGATACGGATTATTACCGGATCTACCGGGATTTTCTCAATAACCGGGAAAAGTACCTGGATGAGATCTGATGTAACGGTAAAAACAACCCGGATACAAAAACCAGGATATCAGAATCGGATGAAATGAGAAATTCCGATATTTGTTTTGGGGTGTTGTTTCCCTCGTTTGACTATCACGGATCGCAGAGACCATACCCTTAAATTTACCGGATGATATTAACTGACTGATGGGATATGAGCAGTGAAGGAGAAAAAATCCTTATTGTTGGTATTTTAATCATCTGCGCCATTATGGCAGCCATTCTCATTATTATGGCTAACGGGGTTTATTCTTCAGATATTGGTGAAAGAAGGGTGGACAGGATGATGGATCCGGATCGTATGTTCATTGAGCAGATGATCCCCCACCACCAGGATGCGATTGATATGGCGAACCTGGCGCTGGTGAGAGCGGAACATCCCGAGATCAGGCAGTTGGCGGAGAATATAATCCGTGATCAGAGCAGGGAGATCTCACGGATGCGTTCCTGGTATAAGGCCTGGTATGACACGGATGTGCCAGAGTATGAGGATGCGATGATGGGTGGCGGTATGAACCGGAGAGGAAGCGGTACAGGCATGATGAGCGGTGGCACAGGTGGAAGCATGACAGACCTCGCACAACTTGCGAATGCCACCCGGTTCGATAAAGAGTTTATTGAGCAGATGGTGCCTCATCATCAGATGGCCATTATGATGGCTCAAATGACGCTGAATTCCGATCACCAGGAGATGCGGGAGCTGGGCAGCTCTATCATCAGATCCCAGAGTGCCGAAGTAGAGCAGATGCAGGAATGGTACTCCCTGTGGTATGGTACGCAGGTTCCGGGTTTTTCCATGATGGGTATGCACCGTGCTTCTAATGTCGCAATCAACAGATAGCAAACCTCGATCAGCCCTGGCATGTCCGGAAATTTAAAAAAAAATCTTTGTCAGGCTGTACGGTTATCGGTATCATCTTTCCTTAAAAAATACGCATTTTAATGTCTGATGAAATGTTTAACGCTCAAGGGGTTTTTCACCCCAGCCGCTTCGGCCCCCCCCACTATGCTACCTTCTGAACAGGTATTGTGTCATCATCATATTCAGCGCAGGGGCGGACCGGGGGGACCGGTACTTTACTCTCCGTCATCTTACCGACTTTGTATTTCATTCAGAGCAAATGGAATTCTCCAGAGGCTGTTTACCTGATATTTTATGAACCGGCTGATTGTTACCCATGCCTCTGTCGGTGATTACCTATAAATAGAGGAACCCCAAAGACCAATCGCTTACAGTATGGAGTACAGCTACTATGGAGTTTGCAGATATTGTGATGTCGCGGTATGCGACGAAGAAGTTTGACGGCAGAAAGATTCCTGAAACAAGGATCAACGAACTTCTTGAGATGGTACGGTTTGCCCCGTCTGCCCTGAACCTCCAGCCCTGGAAGATCAAGATAGTAACCGACCAGAACGTAAAAGAGCAGCTTAAACCTGCCGCATTCAACCAGGAACAGGTCACGAGTTGTTCGCATCTCTTTGTTTTCTGTGCAGATCCCGATTATGACAGCCTCATCCGGAGGCTTGGAGTACTCTTACAAAAGAGTGGTGCACCTGAAGAGATGCAGAAGATGATCGTCGGGATGGCGGTCCAGTTTACGCAGAACATGTCAAAGGAACAGAAACTGGCATGGTCCCAGGCCCAGACCTATCTTGCGCTGGGAAATGCCTTAAATGGTGCAAAATCACTCGGTTTTGATTCCTGTCCTATGGGGGGGTTCGACCCGGCAGAGTTCATTCGGATCCTTAAGATCCCCCCGCCCCTTGTTCCCACGATGCTCTGCCCGGTGGGGTACGCAGCTGACCAGCCGAAGCAAAAAATACGATTTGCACAAGAAGAGATTGTATTCTGAACCATGACTGTTTCCTCGCTAAGAACATCATCGAAGGTACAATGCAGGAATAGCAGGTATTACCCCGTGATAAAGTTAATGCAATCAAGGGAAGCCCCCAAAAAAATGATACCTCAACCCTGCTCCGGAACGCTCCTGCTGGTGCCGTTTCTCAGGAGGCAGACACTTACAGGAATTGAACGTTTGTTTTTTGACCCGCTTCGATCCCCTGCTTTCAGGAAATCCCTAGTGTACAAAGGTCATAAGATACTGCAGGCAGGAATTTTTATTCGGGTGAAGGTATGAAACAGGCACGGAATGTCGAGACCGGTGATACGGCATACAGGTGTTAGTGCGATGAAGCAGGACATGACGACTTTTTTGGAGCTTGTTCAGGAGATAAGGATCGGCGACCTGCTCAGAGGCGCTGGCGATAAGCGCTACGAAGCCAGTGGCGTCCACCTGAAGGAGGGTTATCTCCACATCATTTTCGATAATGATCCCCACCTTTTGCGCCTCAAACCGGATTGGCACCATGCAGGAGAGGAACCAGTCCTGCTGGATTTGAAGGGGACGGGATCCGGCTATGAAGATATCACGTATCTGTCATCGACAAACCGGTGGTATTGTCTGATCGAGGCCGCAGAAACGAAGTCGGGGGTCTCCATGCCGCGCGTCGATGAGTTTGACAAATCGTTCACCTTTATCACGAGCTACTGGTTGAACTTCCCGCTCAAAGCCGGCAACAAGGGTTTCGAAGGCTTGTCGATCCTGCACTATGCCGGGAACGATTACCTGCTCGGTCTGTGCGAGGGAAATGACTGCAAAAGCGGGAGCTCCGGAGCTAAACCGGGAAAGGGACGTATACAGGTCTTTGTGAGGGCGGCGGAAACCTGGGAGCATGTTGGAACTATCAGGCTGCCAAAAGCGGTGCGTTACAAGGACTACTCCAGCCTCGATTTCCGTAACGGTTATCTGACGGTGATCTCGCAGGCTTCGTCAGCTATGTGGATTGGGCGCATTCGTGCGCAGCCGGCCGGTCTGGAAGATCTGTTCGAAGACGAGGGCCAGTTGTTTCTGTTCCCACGCGACGATAAAGGTCGGATTATCTACTGTAATCTGGAAGGTGTTACCTGGCTTGGAAACGACCGGCTGGCAGTTGTATCGGATAAAGGAAAGGCCGATCAGTCCAAACGCTGTGCCAGCACAGACCAGTCGATCCACATCTTCAGATTACCGGCTGTCTGAAAAACCTATTGTATAAATTATGGTGATTGTAAAATATCAGCCCCTGAATCGAAAACGCGAAATGTAAAAACTCAGTGAATTGAAGTCAAAAGATTAATCGCACGAGAATTTCGCTCTTGGAGGCTCCGCCCATGCCGCTCGGGCTCCCCCCTTTGCGATAGTGCTGTGTTACCTGTTCCGGGGATATCGCAATGCGCCCCGTACCCCTCGGGGGACTGGTGACTCGAAGGGGGGGCGATCATGCCAAAGGGTGTGGTTGTCACCACATTTGGGGACGGATTATTGATAATCACCTAAATTATTTTGTTTTCCTACTCTCAAAACATCGAATGGGAAAAAAACAGTACGACACAGCAAAACTATTTTTGGCAGATACCAACAACAACTCCCCATGGCAGGGAGTATACGCAGCGAGGGGAAAGAACCCTCACTCCGCGATCTTACCCGCGTCAACCTGACCAACCTGAGCAGGGAAATGTACCCGGTACTCCGCGTTACCAAACAGGAGGTCATCACCTACTATATCAGAATGGCCCCGCGTATCCTCCCCTTTGTTCATAACCGGCCGCTTACCATGCACCGGTTCCCCGGCGGGGTTGGGGGGGAAGCATTTTACGAGAAAGATGCCCCGCAGGGAACCCCGGATTATGTGGACCTGTTCACTCGGTATTCTGAGACTTCTGATCGCGAGGTCCATTTCATCCTGTGCAATAACCTTGATACCCTCATCTGGCTTGCAAACCTCGCTTCCCTTGAACTCCATGTCACCCTCTCAATGGCAGCGGCGTATGATTCCCCCGATCTCCTGCTGTTCGATATCGATCCGGAACCGCCTCTTTCGTTTGATGATACAATCGATGCCGCCATTATTGTTCATGAACGGCTGGCAGAGGTCGGCATGCAGTCATACGTAAAAACGTCGGGGAAAAAAGGACTCCATATAGTTGTCCCGCTGAAAGCCGGCTACCACTTCGAAGAGATCAGGACATTTGCCCATAATCTGGGAAAAAATATTGCCCGGGACACCCCGGGAGTGGTCTCGGAGTTCCCCCATTCTCAGGACCCCGGGACGATCTTCATCGACTACCTCCAGAACGCCCACGGGAAAACCATGGCAGCCCCCTACAGCCTCAGGGCAACAGATGGCGCAACGGTATCTGCACCTCTCCCCTGGGAGGAGCTGAAGCACGGGATACATCCCGAAGATTTTAATATCCGGACAATGATTTCAGGAAGTAAAGACCCGTGGAGGGGTATCTTTGACAACAGGCAGACAATCGGCAGATAAGTCCGGCCACCGCTCACCCCGGGGCAGGACTAAAAAGAACGACGCGAGAGCGGGGGGACCAGAACAAGTCCCTACACCAGCAGTAAAGGGAATGCAGGCACAAAAAAAAGACCAGCCCAAAACCATGGTCGTGCCCAAACCCCACCCGAATGAACCTGTACACACGGGTAAAGCAGGCAGATCCTTCTGGAGCGGGAGCATCACGATCGGGCTGGTCAATGTGCCGGTCCATCTGCATACGATGGTGAGGGACCGGTCGTTCTCGTTCCGGCTGCTCCACCGCGAAGACGGACAGCCGCTCAGGTATGACCGGGTCTGCACAAAAGACGGGCGGGTTATACCGTGGGCAGATACGGTAAAAGGGTATGAGGTGCGGAAAGGAGAATATGTGGTTTTTGAGCCCGAAGAACTCAAAGCAGTCATGCCGGAATCTGACCGGAAGATCAGGATTGAGAAATTTGTGTATTATCTCTCGCTTGACCCGATATATTTTGAAACCCCGTACATCCTTGTTCCTGACCGGAGCGAGGAGGCGTACAGCCTGCTGGTCACTGCGCTCCAGGACATTGGCCGGGCTGCAGTCGGGACAATAACCCTCCGGACAAAGGAGTATCCCGTGGTGGTGCATGTGTACGGCGGGGGGCTCGTCCTGACAACCTTACGACACGCAGACGAAGTCACGTCTCCCCACGCATTTGAGGAACTGACCAGCCTTCCTGCCCCGAAGGAACGTGAGCTGGCGCTGGCAAAACGGATCATAGCCGAACTTTCCGGAGATTTTTCCATTACGGATTACCCTGACCATTACCAGGAAGCAGTCATGAGCCTTATTGAAAAGAAGCTTGCCGGTGAGAAGATTGTGCGGGAAGAACCTCCCCCTGAAGAAGCAAAAGAGCTTATGCAGGCCTTACAGGAGACTATTGCCACGCTGGGCGGAAAATAACATTTTTTTGTGAGCTTTTGTGAGCATATGAAAACCAGGTACCCCCCGATGCTCGCCCGGTCCGCAACCGGACCTTTCAACAGCGATTCCTGGCTTTTTGAGATCAAATGGGATGGTGTCCGGGCAATCGCCTACGTCGATAACACGCTGTCCCTGAAGAGCCGGAATGATTCGGAACTGGGAGGACAGTTCCCTGAGCTGGGCGAACTTTTAACCCTCGCACCCGGCACGGTGCTCGATGGGGAGATTGTTGCGATGAGGGGCGGGAGACCGGATATGCAGGCCCTTCTTTCCCGGCTGCAAACGGGGAGCGGAAGAATACCTCCCCCCAACGTGTCCGTTCCGGTCACCTACATCGTATTTGACATTCTTGAAAAAGATAAAAAACCGTTGATTGATCTCCCGTTTCTCAAAAGGAGAGAGATCCTGAAAACAGCAGTTGCGGAAGGCCCTCACGTTATCCTCTCTGTTCCGGTGGAAGGAAAAGGGGAGGACTACTACCATGCAGCGATCGCAAAAGGTCTTGAAGGGATCATGGCAAAACGAAAAGACAGCCGGTATGAACCCGGATTGCGGAGCGGTGCATGGCTGAAGGTAAAAGGACAGAAGACCTGTGACTGCGTGATCAGCGGGTATACGGCAGGAAAGGGAGCCCGCAGCGCTACGTTCGGGGCACTCATTCTCGGTTTGTATGAAAACAATGACGGGAATGTTTCCTCCGGATTGGGAACCGGCAGTCTTAACGCTCCGCACGATTCCCGTCCTGCCGGGTCTGCAGGCAGAACACTGCTCTCTGTCGGTAAAGTCGGGACAGGATTTTCAGACCGCGACCGCGAAGCGCTCATGGAAACCTTCTCACAACTCAGGACCGCTACGCCGCAACTGCAGGGTATTAAACCCGATGAGACGGTGGTCTGGCTCGAGCCGGTCCTTGTCGGTGAAGTGGCGTACCAGGAAGTTACACGGGACAGGAAACTGAGAATGCCCCGGTTTATCAGGATCCGTTCTGATAAAAAACCCGGGGAGTGCACCACAGACCAGTTTTCGGGAATTGAGGCAAGCCCTTCACCGACAACCACGTTCATGAAAGAACCGATCCCTGCCAGGGCCAATACCGGAAGCACCTCTCGTGACAGGCCCGTAAAAAGGGAAACAGCACCAAAGGATCAGCACCCGGGACACCCCAATGGAGATGCGCTCAGGAGCTATCAGGAAAAGCGGAATTTTTCAATTACCCGGGAACCGGAAGGACCGAGAATCATGACAGAAGGAAATTCTTTTGTAATCCAGGAACACCATGCGCACAGGCTGCACTACGATTTCCGCCTGGAACGCGACGGGGTGCTGAAAAGCTGGGCAGTGCCAAAGGGCATACCCGAGGTACCCGGTGAGAAACATCTTGCCGTGGCAGTGGAAGACCATCCTCTTGAATACGGGCATTTTGAGGGTACCATTGCCAAAGGTGAATACGGGGCGGGCACCGTTACCCTCTGGGATGAGGGAACCTACGATACAAAACACTGGGCGGGTGATAAGATCGAAGTCATCCTCCATGGAAGCCGCTTAAACGGCCATTATGTGCTTGTCCCCTTCAAACGTGCAGGGAAGAATGAATGGCTGATCTTCAAAGCGGGAGGATAAGGGGCGTTATCACCATCGCCGGATAAGGAGCAGGTCCGGGTTGCTCCTGGCACAATATCCTTACCGCGGGTTCCGCAGCATGGCTGTATGAACGATACCGGAATCCGGTAAAACTACCTGTTCAATCACCTGGAAACCATAGTGTTCGTACAGGCCGATGTTGTTTTCATTCTGGGTATTGAGGTAACAGGAGAGCTTCTGCCTATCCAGCCAGCTGAGCATAGGGGTGATCAGCCTGCTGGCAACCCGCTTTTTCTGGCAGGCCGGATCCACCCCGATGAAGAACAGGTAGTAATGGGGAAAAGGAGCATGTTTTTTATGAAGCATATCGATTTCCGTGGAAAAAGACATGAGGTGATCCATTATCTGTTTCCCCAGGTGTTTCTGCAGTAGCATCCCTCCTGAACGGAACGCTCTCCAGAATGTTACTTCAGATTTCGCGGATTGCAGCCAGACAGCGACCCCTTCAACAGCGGGGGAGGTTGTGTAAACATCACCATAGTTCATCCCGTACCGGAGTTCGAATTCGAAAAGATACCGTGACAGTTCTTTTTTTGTGGCGATATCCGGTAGAAGGTGGGTCAGTTTCGGATCATCAAAAAATGCCCGGGTGAGCATTGCACCTGCCTGTTCAATCTGGTTTTTTGACAGCCGTACGATATCCCCTTTCAGCTCCGCCATGACCCTTCACCGGGGAGCATTTGAATCCGTATTTTTATAAAAGTTTCCCTATTTAACCGGGCGATCACTTGTCGTTGTTCGTTTTTTTCCTGTTCTTGCCGGGGGTCTCCGGACCGTTGTCTTCCTGTTCCATCTCCTTCTTTGCAGCAAGCAGGGCTTTCATGTCTTCACTGCTCACTGAGGGGTACGAGAGCCTGAGGCGATCCAGTGTATCAGAGATTACCGAAGTGACCGCGAGGTGGGTGAACCATTTGTGGTCTGCGGGGATGATATACCACGGTGCATGCGGAGTGCTCGTTGCATTGAACATATCCTGGTACGCGGCCATATACGCATCCCGGTATTTCATCTCCCCGATATCTTTTGCAGAGAACTTCCAGTGCTTTTCCGGCTCGTTAACCCTCTCAATGAACCGCTTTTTCTGGACTTCATGGGAGACATGTAAGAAAAATTTCAGGACAATTATCCCATTATTCACCAGATAATTTTCAAAACAGTTGATCTCATTGAACCGCCGTTCCCAGATCGTGCTGTCTTTTAAGTGCGGCGGGATTTGTTCATGCCCGAGAAGTTCAGGATGCACCCGGACAACCAGGACCTCTTCATAGTACGAGCGGTTGAAAATCCCGATGTTGCCCCGCCGCGGCAGGACCCTGGTATTCCGCCACAGGTAATCATGATCGAGTTCTTCTGCGCTGGGCACCTTGAAACTCGAGACCTCGACACCCTGGGGGTTCACTCCTGACATCACATGCTTGATAGTACTGTCTTTACCCGCTGCATCCAGGGCCTGCAGGATGATAAGCAGAGCATAGGTATTCTGGGCGTACAGTTTGTCCTGTTGTTCTGCCAGCAACCGGATCCCCTGTCCGAGAGCCTCTCCGGTCTCCTCTTTTTTCATGAAATTACCCGTATAACCAGGATCATAATCCCTGAGCAGGTCGATGTGTCTGCCCGGCTCGACACGGAGTTCATCCAGGAGTATTTTTATTTCGTTTTTCATACTGCACCGTAATGCTGATTATAGTCTGATATCCTTAAATGCATCCTTACGTGACAGTATCAGGATTGCAAAGACACCTGAGCTTTCAATTGCGGACTAAACGGGAGGGAGAGAATTGCTCATCCTGGCTTTATCTTAAAAAACCCGAAAAGTTTTTGCGTGGCCTTCAGGAAGCATGCACAGCGGTGCTCCGGGCAATCTTTGTTTTTACCTTGTCCCAGGTTTTCGTGATCAGGAAACTCTCTTCAATATACCCTGTCATCTTCTCAAACTTCTTCATCGGGATGGCAAGGGTCAGGATATCCACCGGAACACAGGGACGTGCCGAGGGATCAAACATCCCGAGTACTGCACGGGGCTGGTCACTCATCTGTTCCAGCCGGGGATAGTGGATGATCGAGGAGCACCCGGAACCGAAAGGACAGATAACGCCGTTCGGGTCAGCCTGGTCGAAATTGGCAAGGGTGAACAGCGCCGACAGCACCTCAGGCCGTGCAAAGAAGATGACCACGTCCGGGTTGTCCTCTGGCATGAGCTTATCCCAGCGCCTGA
This sequence comes from uncultured Methanoregula sp., assembly GCA_964590415.1. Lineage (GTDB taxonomy): Archaea > Halobacteriota > Methanomicrobia > Methanomicrobiales > Methanospirillaceae > Methanoregula. The sequence goes on from CAZPVQ010000003.1 coordinate 66,243, forward strand.
ACGTATAGTACTTGTCCTCAACGGGCAGGGAAACATGCCGGGTATCCCAGTCATCGACAATCTCCGGTGTCTTTTTATAGCGCTCGCCTTCGAGCACTCCCGGTTTTCCCGAGGAGAGGAAGTACCGGAAATGTTCACTGCGCTTCATGTCAATGCCCATAAAAAACAGCCCGCCACTGCAGGTGACAGAAGTGTGGTCAAAGACAAGCGAGGTCCCTTTCCTGACCCGTGCAAGATCGCAGATGATGCACCGCCAGCCACCAGGAGTTTTTGCTTTCTCTGTTGTGGTGCTCCCCTCGCCGATCTCAAAGGTGATGGGAAGCTCTGCACCCGGGCAGTACTTCTGCCACAGTGTTATAAAACGGTCGCGACTTCCTGTATCCATGTGAGGGTGTTTCTTCCCGTGATCGATATAAAGGATCCTACAGCTGCATTAAAGGAAGGAGGAAACCTTCACAAGCAGGCACCGGGTTCATCCATAAGGTATTCAAGAGATCCGGTACGACTAATAAGATCAGGAGTGTGGTGAAGGATCGAGCCGGTAGTCTGGGGAGCAGCAACCTTACCCCTCATTATCCTGATCGCACGGATCGTCGAGACCAGCCTTGAAACGGTCAGGACCATCTACATCAACCGCGGACATGCGAATCTTGCCGGCTGGATAGGTATCGTAAAAACCGGTATCTGGCTGCTCTCAACCGGCATTGTAATCACCAACCTTGGGGATTACTGGAACCTGTTTGCGTATCTTGCCGGGTACGGACTCGGGACCCTGCTTGGTATGCAGATCGAGAACATGATCTCCCTCGGGCATGTGATCGTCCGGCTTATCACCCCCATGGATCCCCAGCCCCTGATAAGCGAGCTCTCCACGCTCGGGTACGGGATGACCAGGATCGAGGGATCCGGGAGTTTTTCCCACACCGTCTCTATCATCTTCATGATCGTTCCCCGTAAAGAGCTCGGACGATTGCTGGGGGTGTTGTCATCCCGGTATCCTGATATTCTCTATACAGTAGAAGATGTGCGCAACATCAAGGAAGGGGCAAAGATTTTCCACAAGGATACCAAGAGCTGGATCCTGGGATTCTTCGGTTTATAACCTTCTTTTGGTTCATCCACGCCTCCCCGATCAAAAGGTCTATGTTCCTGCTGTGCTATCACTTCTGGAGGATAAAATCATGGATACCCCCAAAAAAACAGGGACACTGATACCCATCTTCAATGCAAGGACCGGGAAGACTGAAGACGTTCCCACGGTCATGAAAACTGATGCGGAGTGGAAAGCGCAGCTGACCCCCGAACAGTTTCAGGTGGCACGAAAACAGGGCACGGAATACGCATTTACCGGTAAATACCATGCAAGCAAAGAACACGGCATCTATGCATGCATCTGCTGCGGCACCGATCTCTTTTTATCGGACACCAAGTTTGATTCCGGGACCGGCTGGCCCAGTTTTTATGCCCCCGTATCAGGGCTCAATGTCCGTAACCATACCGATTCCTCGGGAGGAATGGTACGCACCGAAGTGCTCTGTGCCCGCTGTGGGGCACATCTTGGCCATGTCTTCGATGACGGCCCGCCCCCTACCGGCAAACGCTACTGTATGAACTCGGCTGCGCTGGACTTCCACAAGAGTCCCTGATATTCCGGGTGCCTGCCCCTTCACAACCCTTTTTTAACGATGCCCCTCCCATAGCAGAGCTGGTGAATGGATCTATGGGAAAAATTTCAGCAGGCAGGAATGTGTTCATGTATCCCATGCCGGTTACCTTACTCGGCACGATGGTGGACAAAAAACCTGATTTCATGGCGCTTGGTTGGGTCACCCGCGTCAATGCAAACCCCCCGACTGTTGGCTGTGGTGTCGGGCGGCACCACCATTCAGTACGAGGTATCGAGGAGAACAAAACGTTCAGCATCAACTTCCCGTCTGCAGAAATGATGGAGAAAACGGATTATTGCGGGCTGGTCTCAGGAAAGGATGTTGACAAGGCATCGCTCTTTGATGTGTATTACGGGGAGCTGCAGACAGCCCCGATGATAAACGAATGTCCGCTCTCCCTGGAATGCCGGTTGCAGGTCACCGTGGAAAATCCCACCAATAATTTTTACATCGGTGAAATTATCGCATCCTACACAGAAGAGAAGTATCTCACCGATAAAAAACCGGATATCAAAAAGATCAACCCGCTCCTTCTTACCATGCCGGACAACCGCTACTGGACCGTGGGTGCATGTGCCGGCGATGCGTGGAATTGCGGAAAAAAACTGGTTCGGAAATAACCAGCAGGAGCCTGGCAGATGCTCTACCGACGGATGAACCGGACAACAATGAATCTTTCGATTCTCGGGTTTGGCTGCATGCGGCTGCCCCAGACAGCTGATTGCCGGATCGATGAACCAAAGGCTACAGCGATGGTACGGTACGCGATTGATCGCGGTGTTAATTATCTCGACACGGCGTACGTATACCACAACGGCGAGAGCGAACCGTTTCTCGGGAGAGCCCTTGCCGGCGGCTACCGTGAAAAAGTGCATCTCGCAACAAAACTCCCCGTGTGGGAGGTTCAGTCCCGGAAGGATATGGATCGGTTTCTCGACGAGCAGCTCTGCCGGCTCAATACGGACCATATCGATTTTTACCTGCTCCACGGGCTTGGTCGTACATCATGGCTGAATATGGTCAATCTCAATGTCGGGGAATTTCTCGACCAGGCAATTGCCGATGGCAGGATACGCTACGCCGGATTCTCGTTCCACGATGAAGTGCGGGCGTTTAAAGAGATCGTGGATGACTACCCCTGGACCTTTGCCCAGATCCAGTACAATTACATGGACGAGGAGTACCAGGCAGGTACAGAAGGGCTAAATTATGCTGCCGGGAAAGGGCTCGGGATCGTGATCATGGAACCGCTCCGCGGCGGTGTGCTGGCCCGGGAGACTGCAGAGACAAAGAAGCTCTGGGCGTCAGGTGGGCATTCCCGGCCGGCGGCTTATTGGGGCTTGCGGTGGCTCTGGAACCGCCCGGAAATTACCGTTGTGCTCTCCGGCATGAGCACGATGCAGCAGGTAAAGGATAACCTGAGCTCTGCAAACAGCGGCAAACCGTTGTCGCTTACAAAAGACGATATCGCGGTGTATGAAACCGTGAAAACCTTCTACCGCAGCAGGATGAAGATACCCTGCACGAAGTGCCGGTACTGCATGCCGTGCATGGCCGGCGTGGAGATCCCGGAGTGCTTTGCCGCTTTCAATGATGCGGCTGTCTTTAGCGATACGGCGGCCGCAAAGTTTTCCTATGATGCCTTCACCGGTTGTGGCGGTGATGCATCACAGTGCCAGGATTGCGGGGTATGCGAAAGCCTCTGTCCCCAGCATCTCCCGATACGGAAACACTTACAAGAGGTCTCCGCATTGTTCGGACACTAACCTATACGAGAAGAACCATGCGCATCGGCTACCCCTGTATCAACCGTTCGATTGGCTGCACTGCTTCCCGCACCTTCCGGCTTGCGTCCTACACCGAAGAGCGGATGAGGGAAACTGTTCACGGGAACCTGGACTGTCTGGAAAAGATCCTCGCTTATAACAGAATGCATGGCATGCTCTTCTTCCGGATCACGTCCGATCTCGTGCCGTTTGCCTCGCACCCGGTCTGCACCTTTCCCTGGCAGGAAGAGTTCGCCGGGATGTTTGAAAAAATCGGCGACTATATCCGGCGATACGGGTTCCGGATATCCATGCACCCGGACCAGTTCGTCCTCCTCAATGCACCGGACACAGGTATACTTCAGCGCAGCATTACCGATCTCGTGTACCAGGTGCAGGTGCTTGACCTGATGAGAGTTGACAGGTCAGCAAAAGTGCAGGTCCATGTAGGGGGCGTTTATGGTGACAAACCGGCAAGCATTGACCGGTTTGTGAAACAGTATGACCACCTCGACACGACTATCAGGGACCGGCTGGTGATTGAGAACGATGAACGGCTGTATTCCCTGAGCGACTGCCTCGCTATTCACGAGCGGACCAGTATTCCCGTCATCGCAGACTCATTTCACCATTCCCTCTATAATAACGGGGAGCAGTTTACGACCCTGCTCGATCCGGTCCGGAAAACCTGGAAAGCCAGCGATGGAATTCCGATGGTCGATTACAGCTCGCAGGAACCGGGGAAACGGGTGGGGGCACATGCCCTGCACATTGAAGCAGAAGACTTCCGGCAGTTCCTCAGGGAAACCAGTCCTGCGGACTTTGACATCATGCTCGAGATCAAGGACAAGGAGAAGAGTGCCCGGGCAGCACTCGGGATTGCCGGGGATGACCCCCGGCTGGTTACCGGGGTTCCGGGCGATGCGTGAGCTTATCAGTTCTCCCCGCCTACTCTATAGGCACTCATGGATCTCCTGACCCCGGCCCTGATTGGAATCGGCCTCTCGATGGACTGTTTTGCCGTATCGCTTGCCATCGGCACGACAACAAAAACACGGCTCATCTACGCTGCAGCCATCATTGCCCTCTGCTTTGGTGCATTCCAGGCTGGTATGACGGTTATCGGCTGGGCAGCCGGGGTATCCTTGATCGGGCTCATCTCAGCGTATGATCACTGGATTGCCTTCCTTCTTCTTGCAATCGTCGGCGGGAAAATGATCTGGGAAGGGGTGAAGGGAGATGAAGATGAAGCCCCCCTTGAAGTAATCCAGATTATCCCGGTGATCGTGCTCTCGTTTGCCACCAGCATCGATGCCCTTGCCGTTGGCATAAGTTTCGGGGTGCTCCAGACGGCAGTGCTCATCCCGGCGCTCATCATCGGTATCGTCTGTTTCGGGATCTCCTCAGCCGGGGTCATGCTTGGTGAACGTCTTGAATCGTTCCTTGGCAATAAAATGGAGATTATTGGCGGGATTATCCTGATCCTGATCGGTATCAGGATTCTCACTGAGCACCTGTTCAGCTGAGAAATCTCCTCAGGCTTGTACATCGCGAACGATGAAGTGGAGGCAATACCTGCCCCCGCTCTTCCGCCCTGCTCTTTTTGCGATGATGACACAATACCGTTTCATGAAAATTGCAGTTGGGGGATAAGATCGACTGGCGTGAACCCGTCGCGAGTTTTCAGGTTTTCTCCAACCCCATGAAACTCGTAGCATTCAGCTATGATGCTGTTTTTCACCACGTTGTCCATCAGATACGGTGAGTGCCGCCGCCCCCGACGGGGCGCCCCCACGGCGGAACAATTACTAAATTTTTTTAAAAAACTCATTGCCCGCCGTGCCTCGGAGAGGACTTGAGGCGGCGGTCCATCGTATACATGCGATTTTTATTGTTTGGGGATGAACTGAATCGGTTTTTTGTCTGTTTCTCCCGTGTCGGAAAGATGGACGTTTCAATTTCTCTCATATCCACGTAAAATTCAATCTTTTGCTAAAAAAACACTTCCCGTTTCTAACCAGGAACGTAAGGAAAAAAGAGCGGATGCAGGATGCATCCGTTGTGTTTTTTGATCTATGAGGACTGATTACCAGACCTCGGGGAAGGCCATGTTGGTATATATGTCCTCGAGACGGGCCTTGTGACCGCTCTCCATGTTTGCGAGCTGGGAAAAGAGCAGCTTCTGCTCGGTATCGTTTGAGAGATTCGCAAGCTGGGTGTACATCTGCATGGCTTCCAGTTCCTTCTTGATTGAAATAATAATACCATCGAGAGGTTTCAGATCAGCTGAAAGCGGGGGAGTTGGCATTGCATTTACTATTTTGTAATCCGCCTTTGCATCAAAGTGCATCTTGGTGACGTCCTTGGTCAGCATTCCCTGTAAAAACTCCCGGTGCTGTTTCTCCTCTCCAGCGAGTTCGGCAAAGAGTTTCTTGATTGCCGGGTCTTTTGCCTTGTCTGCTACAGTTCGATAAAATGTGTACGCTTCAACTTCCCTGTCGATAGCCGTTGAAATAATTTTCTTTGCATCTTCTGTCTTCATGTCTATGCTCCTTTATAACGTAAAATATTACCAATTACCCTATATAAGAACATTGGTTTTGGCACCAACGGACACAATCCTTCCGAAAGAATAGTGAACAATGCCTGGTAATGAAGGAAAAGGAATTCCTGCACATCGAAAAAATATGGAACAGGGGAAGGAAGGCAGCGTGAATCAATCATTTTCCTTTTTTCTCCATACATGAATCACCCAGAGTAATGAAACTGCCGTGGCTAGAATAGTGGAGAAAACAAGCAACGGAACGTACCACGACTGTTCACCCATCGTCCCTCCCATTACTCCGCTTCCTGCTATAGTTGCAATGGTATTTGGCACCAGCAGTGCTGTACCGAGCACAGTAAGATACGCAGTAACCAGTGCGAACCGGTTATTCACGCTCTGGAGCTGGTTATTATAGATACTCTGCATCACTTCAAGCCCGGATGAAAGTACATTGGACATCTGCTCCGAGAGCTCGATGTGACGATCAATGTTATCGGATAATATTCCTATCCGTCCAAGAAGCTTCTCGTCGTTTGTTATCAGGTCAGAGTCCCCGTACCGCAGCGAATCGACCACGTCTTTGGTCGCCCAGAGCACGTTTAAATAATCGATCAGCACGTGCTTCATGCGGTAGATGTCATGGGCGATCTTTTTCTTGGCTAAGTTCTCTTCAATGAGTGATTTGCTGATAGCATCCCCATGCATCTCGATCTCGCGGAGGTACTCGAAGTTGCGGTCATTATTCTCATCAATGATCCGTTCCAGGACCATGGTGATTTTGTCCACGAGGGGTGAATCGGAGATCTTTTTGAAAAACTGCGGGGCGTACCGCGAAAACCTCAGGAGCCGGTTGATCTCTTCGGAGTGGACCGTCAGGATGAAGTTGTCGCGGATAAGGACAAAGAGCGGGTGCACTGACATCTTCTCGGCCCGCACGGTTGCCGAAGGCAGCATGATACCAAGTTCGGTGTCATAATCTTCGTACGCTGAGTAAAAACCGGTGGTCAGTTTCGGGATTGGGATACGGGAAAAACCAGCAACCTGGGCGATATTTTCGATCTCTTTGTCATCTTCTTTGGTGCTGCAGTCTATCCAGGCGATACTCGCGTCGCTGATGGCAGTAAGATATTCTCCAAGAGGGCGGTCCACCAGCCGTTCGATCCTGCCATCCTTAAAGAGGAGGATGCAGAAACTCAACGGGATTTGCCCGTTGTCCTGGGATTTTTGCGGGGTTATTTGCATTTTCATGACTGCGCCTCATGAACTCCGGCAGACATTTTTGTGCCGTGTGTCACGGGAGTTATTGATGCCGAAAGGGTATATAGGTGGCGGGATTATGGTTTTTTTCCCGTTATAGCAGGGTGTCGGAATCCTTATTATCCGGTAAGCACCTGACCGGTTATGCATTCTCGCAGGTCGTTGATCCTGGCAGTAATCATCATCATTGTTGTTCTTGCGGGCGGGTGTATATCATCTGCCCCTTCCTCTCCGGTATCTCCCGCACCATCACAACCTGGGGACCAGGGCGCATCATCCACAGCTTCCCCTGGAGCGTTTTCGATTCGGGCCGCCTCCCTTGTGCCTGGATCAGTTCTTCCTGATGTCTACACCTGCAAAGGTGCAAGCGAATCGCCTGAGGTTACCTGGGACGGCGTTCCTGCCGGTACAAAAAGTCTCACCCTGATCCTTGATGACCCCGATGCACTAGGTGGCAGGTTCACCCACTGGCTTGTGTTCAATATTCCCCCGGACTCCCGTGGGTTACCCCGGGCACAGCCGAATGCAAAAGTGCTTGCCAACGGGGCACAGCAGGGAGAAACCAGCGGAGGTTCACGGGGATATTATCCGCCCTGCCCACCGATCGGGACTTCACACCGGTACGTGTTCAGGTTATACGCCGTTGACATGGACATCACCCAGCCGACAGCAGACCGTGAATCTATTGACTGGGCACTGACTGACCACACTCTAGCAAAGACGGAGTTTACCACGACATTCCGACGCTGATGGTTTTTTTAGTTCTGTCAAATTCTTTTGTGTGAATTTAAAAAAAGCTCTGTTGATTCTTTTTGCTATTGCCATGAAATATGAAGTTTTGGTACGATGAAGGATAGAGCCGTGCCAGTACCCCGTTCCACCCCTTGCGTTTAGCGATGATGTTGTATTCCTGTTCAGGTTTTATCGTATGTTGGTGAGCGTTCTGGTTTTCTGGACATATATCCTATGAAAAACGGACACTTTGGATATTCTGGGATATTAACCATTTATTACTCTTGAGATGAACGCCACCGCCCCCGAATGGACACCTCGCGGCGGTTTAAGTGACTAATAATAGCTGAAACCTTCGTGCCCCGCCGTGCCTCGAAGAGGCACTGAAGCGGGAGGATTATCGTACCCGATCGATTTTCATGGTTCCCGAGGGAACTCGGGGGTTTCCTGTCTGTTTATACCTAAACAAAAAGACAGTCAGCTAAAGAAGGTGAGGCCGTCTGTTACCCCCCATCGGCATTGGCAATAAAAAGCGAAGTGTAAACGGTACCTGCCGGGTTTTTTCAAATCTGAAAGACCCCCGGCATTCCCTGCTGAAACCCGGTAATCATAGAATTTTTCCCAGGCACACACCAGAGTTACTTTTTTTAATCCCGTTTCCACGCTGAGAAGATAAAAACAACCGTGACGGTAATGGCCAGGAGAATACTCACCAGGAATCCTGTGGTATATCCGACGGCAGTTATGATGATCCCCGTAATGAGCGGCCCGGCCGAATGCCCGATGTCCATGGTAGAAGAGAGTGCCCCCATGGAAGCCCCGATCTGCTCTTTATCGGCGACATCTGCGACATAAGCGCTGGTTGCCACCGTCGAGAGGGACATCCCGATCCCGAGCGTGGCACTTATCAGGAGATACAGGGTAAACGATGACACGAGCGGAATTGCGGCGACTGAACAACCGAGGATGACAAGCCCTGCTGCGATCTGGATGCGTTTGTCGGAACGGTCAGCGAGTTTCCCAAAGAACGGTTTGGTCCCGGCGATGATCAGGACCTGGACAGCAAAGATGATCCCGGTCTGGAAGGCTGTGATCCCCTGAGACGCAAGAACGAGCGGAAGGAACGTCTCAAACGCCCCGAACGCAAAATACGTTGCCATATCGACAAGAGCAGTGGCACGGAGCCTGGCATGGGAAAAGAACATTACAAAACTCTCGCGGAAGCGAGACAACGGGACAAAGCCACGCGGTGCTGTGCGGTCATCGCGGTACATGAGTGTCAGGATCAGGACCGGAACAGCTGCAAACGCGGCGACCAGGTATACAATACGATACGCTGTCAGCCCCGGATAGAACACGAAATACGAGATAATTATCCCGCCGATAACCGGGGCTATGGTCCTTCCTGTCAGTGTCGCCGATGAGAACTGTCCCAGTATTGCACCTTTGGTATCAGGAAACCGTTCTGCGATTACTGCAGAGATGACCGGAACGAGTATTGCCGTGGCGGTTCCATGGAAGAACCGGATAGGGATAAGCCAGAAAGGATCCGTGATGAAAAGATAGCACAGCGGGGCAGACAAAAACACCATGCCTGAGGTGATGAGGAGTTTCCTTCTCCCTGAATTATCCGAGAGCACCCCTACCGGAAACGAGAACAGGATCCCGGCGAGCGGCGAAACTGCTGCAATAAGCCCGATCACTGCATCATCTGCGCCAAGTGCCTGCGAAAAGAGCGATAGTGCCGGGTTTTTTGAGATAGTGGTGGAAAATATCGCAAAGAAACCCAGCAGGAACAGGTACCAGACGATGTTGCGATCCGGGGAGAATTTTTCTTGTGAACTGATTGTCGTGGGCGACATGACATTCCGGTATCGGGAGCAATTTTAAAATTCAGGTTTGCTGATAACAGTCAGGATCGCGGGTCATGGGTGCACTCATTCCAGGGTTCGCCGGTACGTTCCAATACCGAGGATAAACATTGCACCGGAAAATATCAGTAATGCAACAAGATCTGTCCAGATGACATCGAGACCCTGCCCGCGGAGAATAATCCCCCGAAGTGCATCCACTCCGTAATATTCGGGATTAATTACCGTTATCCAGCGCAGCCAGTCAGGCATCCCTATTACCGGATAGAACGCTCCTGAAGTCATAAACAGGATAAGGTTAAGAAATGCAACTACTGAAGCATACTCCTGCTGGGCGGAGAACCGTGATGCGAAGGATACCACCAGACTGGTAACGCCGACACAAGCGATCAGGATCACGAGAATCACCAACAGGAGATTTTGCAGGCCCCGGATTACGATGCCGGTGATCACGATATCAATCAAAAAAATGGTAAATCCCGCAATAAATGCCCTCACGGTACCGCTGGAAATGATCCCGGCAATGATGCTTGTTCGCTGCACGGGGGTGACCAGGTAACCCTCGTGGATTCCCGCCTCCCGATCCTTGATAAGGGCGATCCCGCCCCCGAACATCGTGGAGGTAAAAATTGCCATCATGATCACACCAACACCAAAGAACTGCAGGTACGTGATATCCCCGTAAATTTTATAGACGATAACCGGATTGTCTGCCCCGAGCAGTGCAAGAACCCCGCGCACCGCTGATTCGACAAGAGGGGGGATTATCGTGTTTGAACTGTCAACATACAGCCGGACTGCATGATCATTGGATATTGCAGAAGGAAAAACGACCACTGCAGACAGTTTTCCTTTCGTCAGATCCTCCCTGGCCGTAGTTTCATCGGTGTATACCGTGACATCCAGCAGTTTTTCAGCGTCTTTCTGGGGTATATGATTGAGTAATACCACAGCCTCGGTAAAAAGCCGGGTATTCTCATAGGGTGGCATTTCCTGGACAGCCCCGACAGGAATATGACTGATGGTCCCGCCAAATGCATTGCCAAAGATGACGAGGTACATAATCGGCATCATCAGGGTCATGATGACCACAAACGGGTTACTCAAAAATTTCCTGAAATCCCGTTTGAAGATTGCAACCGCACCCCGGATCATGATGGTCGTCCCCGGTCTGCAGGTTTTTGCTTGTGATTTCCGCCATCATCCAGTTTTTTACCGGTGAGATGGATGAATACATCTTCCAGTGACGGAGACCGTATCGATATGGATGTCATCGGGATGGAAAATTTTTCAAATACCGTGATAATTTCAGGTAATAACCTGCTCCCGTTTTTTGCAGAGATGATGAGTTTTTGCTCCTTGACCTCAACGGCATTGATTTGGGTATTCTGTCGCAGAACCGGAAGCATTTTCTCATCAATTGCATCAAAACCAATCTCAATCAGGTCCCCGGCGGGAATCAGTTGTTTCAGGTTTTCCAATACATCAAGTGCTATAAGCCGTCCTTTATCCACAAAGGCGATGCGATTACAGAGCTTTTCTGCTTCATCCATGTAGTGGGTGGTGAGGATGATGGTTGTCTTTTCATCATTCAGTTTTGAAATCTGCTGCCAGACTTCGTGCCGGGCCTCGGGGTCGAGTCCTATAGTGGGTTCATCGAGAAAGAGGATGAGGGGGTGATGAATAAAAGCGCGGACAATTTCAAGCTTCCGTCGCATCCCCCCGGAAAATGTCTGGACTTTCATGTGGGCACGGTCGGTCAGGTCAGCCATCGCAAGGAGCTCCCCGATCCTCCTGTCGAGAATGTTTTCGTCAACGTTTACCAGTGTTCCGTAAAATTCAAGGTTGTCGTATGCGGTAAGTTCAACGTCAAGCGTGCTGTTCTGCGGGCAGACCCCGATGATACTCCGTATCTTTTCCGGGTTCTGGATAATATCATAGTTGTCAATGCATGCAGTGCCGCTTGTCGGGAGGAGCAGGGTGGTCAGCACCCGGATAAGCGTACTCTTTCCCGCACCGTTAGGACCCAGAAGACCGAAGATCTCTCCTCTCCTGACTTCAAGGGTGATGTTGTCGACAGCCGTTACCGTACGATTCTTTTCGCGAAAGATTTTTGAAAGGTGGTCAGTGCGGATAATGCTGGAAGAATCGGGGAGATTGCTGCAGCTGGCGAGGGGGATTACCGGATCCAGGTCGGAGCCCTTCTGGCTCACTACAGGGGGACTCATGTCGGACTAATCTGATGGTTCGTTTCGGCAATACTAAAATCTCTGCTTTTTTTGGTTCTGGAGCATTACTTTTCAGGATATTCAATAAAAAAGGACTGGCACGAGGAAGGAGGAGACGGTGAGCCAGGACTACCCTCTGGCCAAAAGAAGCGGTTATAACAGTGTACCTGTTCTGGAGTATTCGAATGGACGGAGCACAGAGCGGAGGGGTGAAACCCCCATCCGGGCGTTCAGTCTGGATTGAGCATTTCCGGGGAAAAATGTGGTTATTCAACTATGATACGGGAATTGTTAACGCGCTCTTGATCAATAGGATGAGTGCCACCGCCCCCGAAGGGGCGCCCCCGCGGCGGATCAATACCAAAATTTTTAAACAAATCCCTGCCCGCCGTGCCTCAAGGAGGTCTCGAAGCGGGGAGTCTTGTACCCCCTTGATTTTCATGTCTTCGGAATGAATTCAAATGTTCATGAGCATTTCTCCAGACTTCTTCTTTGTCCCTTTTAAAACTGTGGAAAATAATTATCCGTCTTCAATGACAATGCTGGTCAACAAAAGGATCCATTCCGGAAGGAGAGCACCATGATTACGCTCCGGTTTTACCGGATTTATGATATCGGCAGGGAAATAGATCTCGACTGGCTGGAACGAGCCCTCGCCCAGAGCTACTTTACCGCAAGGACAAGCTTTGTCCGTGTCAAGCAGAAGTCCATCATGATTGAGGACCCCCCGCTCATGATCCAGATGCACCCCATACGGGTGGAGCGGGAAGGAAGACCGTTTGAGTTCTCCGTTGTTGCCCGTGTCTATGATATTGGTGCAATCAGCTTCTGTTTTATCTATGAAAACAGGGATGCACATTATTCCACGCTCGAGGAGATAGCGTTCCTGTTTGCCGGCCAGGAAGGATTATCGGAATTCTATGTCCAGTACCTTAAAACGCTGGGGGAGATCATCAAACCGCACATCAAAAACTTCGCCATCAACCCTGATTTCTTTGAGGACTACACGGTCTACGTGACGGACCTCAGGGATGATTCGATCGATCCGGTACCCCTGTTAATCGGGGAAAAAGCCAGCACTTCGCCCCAGATGAGGGATGAGATTATCAAAAATTCGCTCAGCTATACAACCGATGATCTTGCGATACTCTCCTGGGATTCAGCCCTCCTCTGCAACCCCGAAAACCCGACTGACCTGATTGACCTGATCGAATTTGCCAATGTCCAGGTGCTTGAGCTCCGGTACTATGACCGGGAACTGACCCGCGAGATGGAGAAGATGTATGATGATATCGAACATGCCGAGAGGTATTCATCGTTTCGCCGGAGCCGCCAGTATCATGCAATCATGGCAAAACAGATGGAGACCTATGCAGAGATCTCCGAGGTCATTGAAAAAGTGGACAACCTGATCAAAGTCACGGAGGATATCTATTATGCCCGCGTGTATGCAACGGCGTTAAAAGTACTCCGGAGCAACCAGTGGAGCGAGAGTGTTACGAGGAAGATTGACGTGATCCGGGAAAACTACTCCATGCTCTCCGATGAAGTCCGTATCCAGCACTCAAACTTTCTCGAGTGGGTGATTATTATCCTGATTGCCCTTGAGTTCGGGCTCGCCATATGGCAGAGTATACGGTGATCCGGGGGTTTTAACCTATATGGTATTTGAATGTCAGCAGTGTGGCGAGTGCTGCCACCACATGGGGCAGGTTCACACCATTCAGGAAATTCGTGGCGGATTTGAGTTTCTGGTCAATAACACCTATACCGGGGAAAAAACGGTGGTGATTATCGATCAGGACAAGCACCCTCTCTTTTTGGATAAAAGCATTTTCCGGGAACAGCCGGAGGCATGCCCCTTCCTGAGGTATCAAACCAAGGACCGGAAAGCCTATTGCACAGTCCATCTGACACGCCCGGAGATATGCAGGGATTACGGGTGCTGGCGCCTGCTCATCCTGAATACCCGGGGATTACGGGCCGGGAGAATCATGTACCAGCGTGCGTTTTTTTCTGATGATGCTGATCTGACCCGGCTCTGGAAGACGTGTATCGATCCCCTCAACGATCCGGATGATGCGATCTGGGATGAGAAGATAACCAGGATTCTGATAAACGCCGGTTACACGGTAAGGAAGTAAAAAAAAGTACCCGTTTTATTGAACGGGCGGGATCACTTTTGGAATAGCGCACAACTGGCCGAATTTGTTGATGCCATAGGATGCCAGGATTGTCTCGTCATCCATGTTTTTCTCACCAATGCCAATCCTGCTCAACTTGTCACGGATTATTCTGATATTCTTTTCAGTGGGCTGCATAACGGTAGATACTATTTCTTTTATGACACGATAAAGAGATGTTTTTATAAAAATAAGATATTTTACTCTTTTAAGAAAAATCAGCCGCCGGATTGGCAGGCTGTTACTGCATCCCGGAACAGGAAAAACCTTGAACTAAAAAACGTGCACTACCTGCACTGCATGATAAAAAGAAGATTTTTTTTATAAGTACCGGTTCTTTCGTAACCAGTCTGCCTGGGGCGGCAGGTAGCGGTATATGATGTCACACTTCTCATCCTGGAAAGACCAGGGCGTTACAATCAGGATATCGCCTTCCCGGATCCAGACCCTTTTTTTGATCTTCCCCTTGATCCGGCCCATGCGGGTGACCCCGTCATAGCAGCGGACGCGGATATGGTTTGCTCCCATCATCAGGTCTGCAAAAGCGAACTGTTCATTGGCCCATTTCTTGGGCAGGCGAACACGAACAACCGGTGTTCCGTCCGCATTTACTGCATTTGGATCAGCATCATCGTTATTACTGGGTCTAATTCAGGCAACTCCGTTACTGTATATCTCTGGGGCGTTGAGGACAATGAAGGTATGTATTGTTCGTGTGACAACGACCCGGTCTAAAAAAAAGAAAAGAAAGAAGAGGAATGATAATAACTTCACCCGGTAACCATTCTTCACCAGTTGTCAGCATCCTGCACACTTCCATGGCTAAAAGAAAAACGCCATTGATGAAACGGTCTTTGGCAGGGACAAGACTGACTCTTATTCAAAACCGGAGAGAATCCCCGTGAACCTGCCGCCTTTCCTGTCAAAAAGTGATCGTGTCTGGGATGTTCTGATAGCGGTATCAGCCTTTACTGCCCTGACTTTAAACCTCCTTGGACTCCTCAATGGCATTTTTGTGGCACTTCCCCACCTTCTTTATATTCCGGTGGTGCTTGCCGCGTATCGTTACCCGAAGTGGGGACTACTCATCGCAGGATGTATCGGAGGAACGTATTTTCTGATGGTTATCCTGGTTGCCGGCGACTCATTCAGCGCAATAATTGAAGCGCTTGTCCGGACATTCGTTCTCATTGGGATCGGGTGGCTTATTGCAATTCTCTCCTTCAGGCTCCGTGAACGCCAGGATCTCTACCAGGGGCTCTTTTATCATTCAGAAGCAGGAAGCATTCTTGTCCGGGATACACCCCAGGGGAGGGTCGTCGAGGAAGTAAATGACAAAGCCTCAGAACTCCTTTGCAGGAAGGCACAGGATCTTACCGGAAATCCCCTCACCGTGTTCTGGAGCAGCGATACTGAGCAGGAGTTTTTCTCACAGATCGGTCGGGAAGGTGCGGTCCATGCAGTGGAGACGGTGTTTTTGCTACCGGATGAAAGTTCAGAAACGGTGCTTGTCTCGGCAGCACTCCTGCCAGAAAAGCGGGTAATTATCACGTTTGTAGAAATCACCCGTCGTGTTTTTGCCGAGAAATCCCTGAAAGCAGCGAATGATAAACTCAAACTTCTTTCACGCATCTCACACGATCATCTCCATCGTACTGTTGACCAGATGGTCCAGACCGTGAAAAATGCGGATGAACACGGTATCGATACTATTGCACGGGATTTTTTTAACCAGCTGCGGGTGCTTGCCCTTCATCTGAAACAACAGCTTTTCCTCACTGAGTCCTATAAAAATCTCGGGATCTCCCCTCCGGCCTGGCTGGGAGTCCAGCAGATTCTTGAATCTGCAATTATTTCCCTTGCCTCTGGATCTGTTTCTCCAAGGTTCTGGACTGAAAGACTCGAGATTTATGCCGATCCTCTCTTTCAGGACGTCCTCATTCACGTTGCCGGCAACGCTATCAGTCATGGGATTACCCTTAAAAACCTTATCGTCACGTATCATGAAATCCCGCAAGGGCTCGATCTCATCCTGGAAGATGATGGTATCGGGATCCCGGCAGATAAAAAACAGAGTATATTCGACTACGATGAAGAGGGGCACGCCGGTATCGGATTATTCATCTGCCGGGAGATCCTCGGGGTTACGGGCATGACCATCACAGAAACCGGGACAGAAGGGAAGGGAGCCAGGTTTGTGATCCGTGTCCCTCATGGTGGATACCGGATAGAGGGAACCGGAGATGATGCCCCGGCACGCCCGCTTTTAGTAATCCCGGCATCTTCTGGTCTCCGTGGTGCTCACCACCCGGGCGGTACTATCGTCAGGGAACTATCCGCTGCGGAGTTTCCGGTTGCAGAGGCACTCTGGACAGATTATCACCAGACAAAGGGAGATCCGCGGACTGACCGTATATTTGCGGGATTCTCTCATGGGGAGGTTATCTCTGTTGCCCGGTGCCGGAAACATCCGGACGGGTTTGAGGTAGATGCGGTATTTACTCCCTCAGTTCACCGTGGTCACGGGTATTCGCATGCCGTCATGTGGGGTCTGATTGAGGCATGCGGGCATGATACCCTCTTTATGCATTCGGTAAAAAACCTTACCGGGTTCTACAGCCAGTACGGTTTTGTCACCATTGCGGAGCGTGAGCTTCCCCCGTCAATCCGGGAGCGGTATGCATGGGCGGAAGGTGAGATGGAAGGTGCCAACGTCTCCCCAATGAAAAGATCTCCTCCTCCATAAAATTCGATTTATTGGCCATTCTCCTGACGGTATCTTCTCATCGGATGGGGAATGATCGGTCGTTCGCCTCCCGTTTTTTGCCGTTGACGATCGGTTCACTTTCTCCCTGCATACCTTACTCCTTTATAGGCAGTTATCGATTCTCTCACTCAGGAATGATTGGGAAAGGTGCATATCTCAAACAGCTGACGGCAGTCACCCTGCAGATGAAATCAGTTGCTGTGGGAAAAGAGCTAGAAGGCAGTTCACCGCCATCGGTGTTCATCGGGAGCTGGAATTACCCGGATGTATACGCCGGTCCGATGATTGCTCCGCTCCATGGGGACACTGCTATCATGGATATGCCCGAATCATGGATCTCCGGGCACAAGACCCAGGAGGAGATCATCGGTTACCGGCTCAATCTGGTGCGGGGCAAGCATCGTGTTCATGCAGATGATCTGGACAACCGGTTCGTCGAAAAACTCCAGGAGATCTCCCTCTCTGATACCTCAGTAGAGAGCGAAGTATCATTTGAGAGTGTCCCGACCGGGACATCATTTTCTGAGGAACACACACCCTTTGGGCCCAGTGCAGCGATCGAGCGGTTTGAGATCGGTAGCGGCAGATGGGACCGGAACCTGGAGAAAGTGTATTACGATACCGACCTGAAATCTGCTGATGCCGTTGTTGACCTGCACAAAAAGGGGGTACCGTTCTCCAGCATCCAGAAGGCATTTTCCGCAGGAACCATGGGACGGGACCGGGGGCGGCACCTGGTACCTACCCGGTGGTCGATCACTGCCTGCGACACCATGATCGGTGAACGGCTTCTCCGGGAGGTGAAAAAATGTCCCGTACTCGACACATGGCGGGTGCACGAATATTCCAGCCTGAACAACAATTACGCGGTCATCCTCATGCCGACCGGCTGGCAGTACGAATGGTCGGAAGCTTTCCTGCACGTACTGGGCAATGAGGAACTGGTATTCTCGGATCATGAGGGAAACCGGAAGAAAACAGACTATTCACCCCTGGGTGGGTGTTACTATTCCTGCAAGATGGCAGTCCTCGAGGCGCTTGCACAGGAACAGAAACAGGCCGGGGCAATTATCCTGCGGGAGGCTCTCCACGGGTATGTACCCCTCGGAGTGTTCAATGTACGGGAGAACGTGAGGAGCGCAATGCTGCAACCGGCACAGGAGTTTGAAGATATCCGTTCCGCCCTCTCCCATATTTCGGAGAAATTCACCCTCCCCCTGCAGAGGTTTATTGAGGAAGGTAACCTTCTCAAAAGCACCCTTCGCGAGCGTCAGTGCACGTTCCGTGATTTTGCAGTTGCGCCTTTGACCCTACCAGGATAACCGGATATAACCCAGGAGGATGAGTAATGGAGCCGGATCTCGTTCACGTGACCTCCCCGCGGATCATCCTGCACCTGGATATGGACAGCTTTTATGCATCGGTCGAGATGCGGGGACGGCCGGAACTCCAGGGAAAACCCGTTGTGATTGGGGCTGACCCAAAACAGGGGAAGGGGCGTGGGGTTGTGGCAACCTGCTCCTATGAGGCACGGGCATTTGGGATACGGTCAGCAATGCCCATCTCGCAGGCATTCGTGCTCTGCCCGCACGCTGTTTTTCTTCCTCCGGACTTTCCCCGGTATATGAAAGCTTCTTCCGATGTTATGGCAATCCTGAAAGCGCCGGGTCTCCCTTTCGAGCAGGTGAGTATCGACGAGGCGTTCCTGGATGTGAGCAGCCTGGGTACATTTTCTGCGGCAGCCGATCTTGCGGTGCGGATCAGGGACACGATCTTCCAGGATCTCGGATTGACCTGTTCGATCGGCGTTGCACCGACAAAAGTGGTCGCAAAGATCGCCTCTGATGTACACAAACCCAACGGTCTTACCGTGGTTGAGCCGGACACCCTGGTCTCCTTCCTTGCACCGATGCCTGTACGGAAGATTCCGGGTATTGGAAAGAAGTCAGAATCAGAACTCTTCGAGATGGGTATCTGGACCATCCGGGATCTTGCAGCCTTTGATATCCAGGCACTGATCACACGATTCGGGCGCTCTGCGATTGCCTTGCAGGAGATTGCAGCCGGTATTGACCGGAGCGAGGTCAAAGAACGGGAGGGTGTGAAATCGGTATCCCGTGAAACGACGTTCGAGGAGGATACCGATGATGAGCAGCTTATAACTGCAATGATGGATGCACTTGCAGAAGAAGTGTGCCGGAACCTTTCCGATGAATCCCTGCACTGCAGGACAGTTACGGTAAAGGTGCGGTACCAGGGTTTTGTCACCAGAACAAAAGCCCTGACGCTCCCGCATTACACGGGTGATCCGGTTGCCGTTCGCAGGTGCGCCCGGTCCCTGCTCCGCGACATTTTTGATGGCCGGAAGATCCGGCTGCTCGGTATCCGGCTCTCATCATTTGACACATGCGATGCCCGTCAGATGACCCTTGAGGTGTAAATAATCAGGATCCCGGCAACGATTTACCTTGGGAGGGAAGGTGGATTTCCCGTGTAGGGTAATCCTGAAAACCCCAAATTGCCGGTACGATATCCATACTCAGGCAAATGGAATCATGAAGAAAAAAGTGTAATATCGTATGTGCATATGGCAGGAGGAAACGGCCAGCCGTTCTCGCGTGTCGGCTGGCTCAGATTGTGTTTCTGGTGATTTTTTGTGCGTAAGGATGGACGGTACCGTTTTTTTGTAAAACCTCCTTTCAGATTTCTTGGCAAATCTTAATTAATTGTTATACTATTTAAATATTATCTTTAACGAATAGGCATTATTTTTAAATTTCGCAGAATTTTAAAACCAATTATCTGTTCTATCATAAAAAATTCATTCCTTTATCTGTAATGGAATACAAGGAAATAAATCCTTACAGTCCTGGTACTCTCTTTTAACCAAAATAAACCACGGCCGATCTGCCCTTGAGCACAACCCGGCACAAACCAAAAAACCGGCACTGAAAGCGGAAAACTCATCATCAGCAGATGTATATGCTCAATAGAACATTCTATGAGCTCCCCTCAGGAAATCAGGAATTTTTTGGAACTGGTAAAAACCGCCCGGACCGATCCAGCCGTTGGCATACGGATCGTGAAGGTGACAGGAGATGACCATGCTGGCCTGTATGTGGCCGAACTGGGGCCGCACTCCCGTGTTACTGCCCATTATCACCGGGACGGTAACGAAATCTACCAGATTGTTCATGGTGAAGGAAAACTATTTACGGGTGTCTGCTCGTCAGATATTGGTGTCAGATGGAACACACCCGTTGTTGTGAGCAGCGGGGATTGTTTTACCGTGCAGGAGGGACAAGTCCACCAGCTGGAAAATACCGGTTCACTGCCCATGATTGCGATTATTATCTGCCCGGCTGATCATATCGGCCATGACCGCTTCATAATAAAGGGAGAAATACCGAGCTGACAGGGATTTGATTTTGTATGCAGCGCTACCGTTTTAAAAAAATAGATGCGTTTGTTGAGGGACAATCGACCGGGAATCCCGCAGGTTGTGTATACCTGCCAAACCAGGACGCGCTGTCAGATGAGGGCATGCAGCAGATCGCCCGTGAACTGGCCGGCTTTGTCAGTGAGGTCGTCTACGTCTACCTTGAGGAAGGGAATACCACCCTCCGGTTTTTCTCTTCAGAGCGTGAAGTTGCGTTCTGCGGCCATGCTACGATTGCTGTCATGTACGATCTCCTGAAAAACGATCCGGAACGTGCACGAAATCCTGTTGCCCGCATTCATGTAGAAGCACGTGAACTTCTTGTACGAAATGAGATTGCCTCAGCAGATGCTGTGTTCATCAGTGCACCCCCTCCACAGTTTCTCGATTTTACCCTGACCCACGATGATATCGCTGCAGCCTTAAGAATCCCGCCCGGTGAAATAACAGAAAAAAACCAGATTATGCTGGTCAATGCCGGGCTTGCAACCCTGATTGTCCCCATAACCTCGTTTGATGTCCTGCTTTCACTCCGTCCTGACCAGAAGAACCTGCGGGAGTTCTGTCTTGCAAACGGCATTGAAATTATCCTGGTCTGGTCTGAGGAGGTTTCAATACCTCAGAATAATTACCGCACAAGGGTCTTTGCCCCTATTTACGGGTATCTTGAAGATCCTGCAACCGGTTCCGGGAATGCGGCATTGGGCTATTACCTGCTGAACGCTGCTTTCTGGGACGGCCATATGATCAGGATTGAGCAGGGCAGGAGCAGGGAGCGTCCCAATATCATCCGGCTGGTAAGTGATGCTTCAAAGGTGCAGCGCAGCGTATTTTTTGGAGGGAATGCAAAGGTGAGGATTGAGGGGGAGTATCTCCTCTACCCTTAAGTCATGTCTGCAATATTATTACCGTATTAGTACCGTACCTGGCAGGGCAATAAGGAGTGCAGGATACAACCCCCGTCACCATCGTATACCTGCCTGTTTTTTGTGTCGGGAGAGTAACTCTACTTAGAGTCCGGGTGCAGCGTTGACGGAAAAGGGAACAGTACACAAAATTCCTGAAAAACATGCACGGGCACGCAAAAGGATTGACGATATCGCAGTCCAGCTCGGTAGTGCACGGACGAAAGGCGAGCTTGGAACGTACCTGATTCATGAAATTCAGAATTATACCCTGTTCGATCTCCAGATCATCGGGGGCAGGCTGAACAGCGAGATTGACAAGCTTCCCTCCCCTTACCGCGAATCAATCCGCCCCTATTTCCGTGAACAGCTTTTTGGCAAACACCACCAGCTCCTCGCCTTGCACCACACCAGGGTATTTGCAAGGATGACTGATCCAATCCATGACCCGGAAACATTCCGCAAATTCTGCGAGATGCTTCCTGCGGGTGTTTTTTCGTGGAATGATTCGGGCGAGCGCAACCCGTACTTCCGCAATCCGATGAACCGCCTCTTCTATTACCTGATAGCAGCTTTCACCATGTTTGTCCTCGATGAGCCGGGTCATCCTGTGGGTATGCCATTCCCCGGTGGTTTTTCCGTTGAACAGCGGGGGAGGGATTATTATTGCCTCATCCGGGACAAGGAAAAAGAGGTTTTTTATTCCATCTGCAACTTCTGCCCGGCGCACCAGGCAGAAGAGAACAAATAAGAACAGGGCTCTCTTTGTTTTTCCTCATTTCAGGAAAAAACGATTACCCTGATCAAAAAGGATCAGCAGGGAAAAGATCAGAAACAGTATAAGATAATCCGCTGTAAAAGGAATGCAGGAGCATCATGTCCCCGACTAAAGAAAAACCGCCTTCCCCCCATGACAATATGAAAAAGATCAGGGTGAGTAAAAATGGTCCCTACATCGTTTCCGGAGGGATCCCCCTCCAGATAAAAGAGATCCGGAACGATGCTGAGGGATACTGCAGTACCTGGCATGAAGTAAAGACATTTCCCCTTCAGGAACAGTACGCCCTGTGCCGCTGCGGACATTCAAAAAATAAACCTTTCTGCGACGGTACCCATACAAAGATCCACTTTGAAGGAACCGAAACGGCTGACAATGAACCGTATCTCGATCGTGCTGACGCGATAAACGGACCTGCCCTGACGCTGACTGACGCTGATGGGATGTGTGTGCATGCCCGGTTTTGTATGCGGGCCGGGGGGATCTGGAACCTGACAAGGCAGTCAGATAATCCTGAAGCACGGGACATAGCGATACAGGAGGCAGGAAACTGTCCTTCCGGGCGCCTTGTTGTCTGGGATAAAAAGAGCGGAAAAGCGCTTGAACCTGCATTTGAAAAATCCATTGTGATTATTGAAAATCCCCCGCGGAGTGAACATGGTCCGATCTGGGTGCGTGGCGGCATACCGGTTGAATCATCCGATGGTCATGTCTATGAAATCCGGAACCGCGTAACCCTGTGCCGTTGCGGAAAGTCGTATAACAAACCGTTCTGTGACGGCAGCCATGTCGAGAGATGATGTTCCTCCAGCTCCGGTCAGGCAGGGGATTTATTCCATCACTTTAACGCCCAACACCCCGATTGCTGCCGTTGTGAAAAGCCAGGTGAAGGTTTGAATCCCAACACAGAGGGCTCCGGGAAGACCGAAAATCACGATGACCCGTGAGAAGTAATCATATCTCAAGAGGACAGTGAAGAGAAGGATTTATTTTAACCGTTTAGTTCCGATGACCTACACGTCCACGCGTATTCCTCCTGCACTATCCCCGTAGATCCTGATGAAAGCAGGTTGGTCAAAAAAACAGGAGAGGTTGTCTCCGGCTGGGATCCGCCACGTCTTTTAAAAAAGTTTAAATAAATTGAGAAAAAAGGGGGAATTCATGACCATGGACAAGAAAAAAGGAATCGGGCTCTGTATGTGTCGTATATGCCCGAGTTTTGTGGATTGTAAAGAAGAGATCGCCTATTGTCTTGCGACTACCGGTAAAAGCACCTGCATACGGGAAGAAAAGGGATGTCTCTGCCCGGCATGCCCGGTGCTTGAAACAGAGGGTTTTTCCCATGTCTTTTATTGCACCCGAGGAACAGAAACCGACCAGCTTGCTTCCGGGTAATGTCTGGAAATGTCACGTCTGTGGATTCATCCTCAGGGGGGAGAATCCACCGGAAGAATGCCCTCAGTGTGCCAGCACGGTCAGAGAATTTGAGGAAATCAAAGACAAAAAGAAACTCAGATTTGATGGGGAGAAGTTCGATGTCCTCGTCATCAACGGCAGCAATCACCGGGCGAACAACACGGGATACATGGTCGACCTTATCGAGGAGGTACTCAATGAAAAAGGTATCAGTTACCGACGCTATAACATCAATGAATTTGTGATCAATCACTGCTGGTGCTGCTACAGCATGCGGGACAATGCCTGCCGGTACCCGTGCCGCGATCAGCTGGATGATATGCCAGCGTTCCATGAAATGATTATCGTCTCGAAGGCAGTCATTGTCGCATCGCCGATAAACTGGAATAATATGGCGGCACGGCTAAAGGATTTTCTTGACCGTCTGAACTGCATCCAGAATCTCTGGCTGTTAAAAAAGCCGGGGCTGACAGAGGGCAAGATCGTGGGCATCACGGTCTCCGGGCATGAAGATGGGGCAACAAAGACTGCTATGGACATCTTCCTGTACTTTCAGCAGATGGGATATGTTCTTGCTCCGTTTGGGGTCTCCTACCGTACCCACGGGGCGCAGTTTAACACGAATACCGATACGGAATATCTAAAAAATGATCCTCTCGTGATCCAGAAAGTCAAGGGAATGGCAAATAACGTAGTAGAAATGCTGCATCTGGATATGGAAGAAAAGCTGAAGGGAAAACTGGTACCTGTCTGTGAGTGAAAGTGATGGCTGAGACTGCGACGCCCCCGTAAATTTCGATCTGGATTCTGGTGTTCTTTTCCCAATAAAAAAATCAGAATCCTGCCGGGTCCACCGCGTCCCAGCGAACTTTCGCCATCCTTACCAAAAGCCATGTTGGCAAGGCGAGGACGACTGCCGAGAGGGCAAAGTACGGGTTTGCGAAGGCAGCCGCGGTGAAGATTGTCAGGACAATACCAACAAGAATGAGGTACACAAAAAGAACCTTTACATCATATACCAGCACGTTGGGGGACAGCCCGCAGAGCCAGGCCATGACGCCCACCGCGTAAAACGAGACCGAGATCCCGAGCACGACGGCAGGGATGAGATATGCGGCTTCTCCCGAAAAGATTGCAACTACTGCGATGAAGATGGCCGGGATCACCTGCAGGATCGCAAACGTCGTGAGTTTGCTCTTGATTAGTGTACTGACTGCAACGGGCAGGCAGGCGTACGGACCGAAGGTGTCAAACATTGTTACCCATGTGTACATCGTAGACGCAATTACACCGGTGGTTATGGCAACCAGGAAAATCAGACCATGGGGCGGAAAGAACGGGCCCAGCAGGGATAAGAAGAACCAGATCACCGCGAGGGGGAGGAGGAACGAGAAGATCGTCTGGCCGACCAGGCTCCCGCTCCTGTACAGGTCGAGCGTATCTTTGGCAGTGAGCGGGGGGTTTGGCAGGAACGAAAACCGCTGCATCAGGGGCGAAAAGGAGTCCCTGTACGTCTTCTCCGAACCCACCGATTCAGGACTGAACAGCACGATCGCGACAGTGAAAAGGAGTGCCAGGATCCCGCAGGAGATCAGGAAGTTTGCCCACGTGAACGCGCTATTGAGGAGCAGCGGTGGGAAAAAGAGCAACGGGTTTATACCCGTCATGATGGCAAGACCTCCCACTCCCCCGGCAATGGCCAGCAGGATGAACCAGAGTACCAGGTGTGAACGGGCATAGACTGCTGAGAGAAAGAAGACGCCGCAGAGGCCAAAGAGGAATGAGAGTGTCAGGGTGAGAAGCAGGAGCAGGGCATCTGCAAGGGGAATACCGGTAAACGGTGATGCCAGGATATACCCCAGGCCAAAGGGGAGTACCCAGAGAAAGAAGTAATAGACGGTGTCCTTGATGACAAAGTTTGTGAAGATGAACTTCCCGGAGAGCGGGAGACTCCGTGCAGAGTAAGCAAGCAGGCTTGCCTGGCCGAACCGCCGGTTCATTACCTCGTTACCCAGCAGCCCGAACCCGCCGACCATGATCCCGAGCATCAGGTATGTCGCGTGGATGATCAGCGTGAGGTTGCCGGCCGGGAGGGTTGTCTGCATATGGGGGATGAGGAACGATCCCATAAACGCGATCCCGAAGATCATGACCGGGAACAGGGCAAAGGAGAGGCTGCCAAACATCGTGGAATGAACCCGCCACTCCTCTTTTACCATGCTGGTGAACAGTTCAAACATGGCGATCCTTCCGGACGAGAGAGAGGAAGTAGGAGGGCAGGTGTTCGCCCCGTGCAGTCAGTTCGGCAACGGGGCCGGTGTGGAGCAGTCTGCCCTTGTGCAGGATCGCAAACCCTGAGCAGATCTCCTCAGCCACCTCGAGGATGTGGGTCGAGATGAAGATCGTCTTACCCTTTCTGACATATCCTGCGAGGTAATCCTTGACTATATCCTGCATGATCGGGTCGAAGTTGATCAGTGGCTCGTCGATTAATGCGAGCGCCGGCTCGTGGATGAACGCCTGCGTAAACATCAGTTTCTGACGGGTACCCCGTGACAGGTCCTTGCAGAGTACATTCTTCTTGTCGACAAAATCGAGGAAATCGAACCACCAGTCCGCCTTCGTCTCAATTCCCGGGATCTTCCGCACCGCAGCAACGAATTCGAGGTACTCCATCGCAGTAAGGAAGCTGGGGGGTGTCTCCTGTTCGGGGATGATCCCCACCAGCCCGCGGACACCGACCGGGTCTGTCACTGCATCAATGCCAAGAACGGTCGCCGTGCCGCTGGTTGGCCGGGTTTGCCCGGTCAGCATCTTGATCATCGTGGTCTTCCCCGATCCGTTCGGGCCAAGCAGGCCGAACAGTGCACCCTTCTCAACGGCAAGCGAGACATTGTCAACGGCAACTACGTCACCATATCTCTTCGTGAGATTTTTTGCTTCCAGCACAACTGTCATTACCCGCTCCGGTTTGTTATTCTAAAATGCGAATCTCTTTGGGTAAATATTTCTTGGTATTGTTGTGTTTAAAAAAATCAGCGGAACTTCATTTTATCGGGAGTGCTTCTTTCTTCTCTCCAGACGGTCAGTCAGATCCCCCATAACCGAAAGAATTGCAGGCATAATTATGATCGCACCTATTAAAGAGAACCCGACCGCTATCAGGGTCGTAACGCCGAAGTTGCTGATGATCGGGAAACTTGACAGGCAGAGAGCCGAGAACCCGAAGAAGGTTGCGAGCCCGGAGATTGTTATCGCCGTACCTATCTTATTCACACTTTCCTGGATTGCAGCAATATGGTCGTGCAGACGTTCCTCCTCTTCTGCATATCGCTCCATCACAAGGATCGTGTATTCTGCGGCAACACCAATGGTCATGGATCCGAGTGTTGCCGTGAGCGGGGTATACGCGATTCCCAGCACATACATCGCCACCGCATTCCACCCGACAATAAAAATGATCGGCACAAGCGGTGTGATGGCATGGAGGTGACGGTATACCAGTGCGAGGAACATAAAGACGAGCACGAACCCCAGCAACGTCATAGCCTCTTTGGATGATACAAGTCCGTTGATCAGAGAGGTGAAAAGATAAAAAGAACCTATGGGTTCAAGGGTGATACCTGACGGCGGCTGAAGGAATATGATATCCTTTTCCATCTGGACTTTGAGGTCATTCATCGTGCTCATCTCCAGCTTGATTGTGTTGAAGCGGATGACACCTTCCATCGAACCGCTCAGGTACGGCTTTGAAACTTCTGCCGGGATCTTTTCCAGTATGGCATTGAGCTGGTTCTGGTCTTCCGGCATCACCCCGCCGTTATAAGCGAGGATATAGGTAACAATGCTCGTCGCACGGGTAAGTTCAGGGTGATGTGCGAGCTCATAATCCTGGAAATCCTTTATCCACCGTACCGTATCGAGGTCGGTGACACGGCTCCCCCGGACCATGAAATCCGCAGTGCTTGATGAACCCAGGATGCCGGTCACTTTATCCATCTGGACTTTTGCCGGCATATCGGCAGGCACAAAAGCATTCTCGCTGGTCTCGATGGGGATCTGGGGATCGATCTGGAAACCGACCAGGGCGATCATACCGGCGATAAGGAGAACAGGCAGGGGATTTTTTGCAATTTTCACGGAGATATCGGTAAGAAACCGGCCATACGACCAGGAACTTTTCTTCTTTGCTCCTGTGTTTTTGGGTTTCTGAGTCTGTGAAGGAATGTAATCGCAGGCTTCTTCGCCAACCGCATAACAGACCTCGGGTTTTTGTGGTTTGGGAGTGTATTTAAGGAGGTGAGCAATTGTTGGTATACCGATGAGCGATATGACAAAGCAGCTCAGGACACCGATCATCGCTACGAGCCCGAATGAACGGATCATCGGGACCGTCGAAATGAACATCGCGGCAAATCCCATGCAGGTAGCAAGCATCGCGTACATCACGGCGGGGCCGGTTCTGGTCACCGTGACCGTCACAGCCTGGTCAAGCGATCCTTTCCTGGCCTCTTCATCCAGCCGGGCATGGAACTGGATACCGTAATCGATACCAAGACCTATCATCACCGGAAAAGCGCCGAGCACCGCCATATTGAGCTGGATTCCGGCCAGCCCCATGAATCCCAATGCTGTCGTCAGGCCTATACCCACAAAGAGCACCGGGAGGAAGCGGTGGCTGGCATACGAAAACAAAATACCCAGGACGATGACCATCAGCACCATGGCACCGCCAATGAGAACGCCCATGGATGAACCCATCTCTGCTTTCATCTGTTCCTGAAATGCAGTACTTCCCGAAACCGTGATCTTTACGCCGGGAGGCGGTCCGTTGTTTGCAAGCAGGGATTCTATATTTTTCAGCGTAGCACTCTTTGCCTCATCGGAAAGTCCCTGGGACAGGGTGATCTGAACCAGTGTCAGGACATTTGACGGGACCGCCGTTTCCTTCACTTCAGGAGGAATACGGGCGACAATTTGATCGATCTCGCCTTTCGACTGCGGCAGTACACCTCCGTTCGCACTTTTCAGGAAACCCGCGATACTCGCAGAACTGACAACATTATCCTGCTGGCTGATATCACGCTCAAGCCGGTCGATATAGCTGATGACCTGCGGGCTGAGAGGATCGCTGGTCTCCACGATAAGGATGAGTGCATTGGATGAAAAGGTGTCAGTATAGTGTTTATTGAGAATTCCTTCCGGTGAATCCTTATTCAGGTAGGTATCGTTTCCTGTCTCCATCGTGATGAGGGTCATCCCGTACAGGGCGACAATAAAAATTATCCCGATAAAACCTGCGACCCTCCAGGGGTGGTGGTTGATGGTCTCGGCAATTCTTCCAAATATCCGGTCAATCATGGGGAATCTGTCTCTCCGGTAACAGGTTCAGAATAATGTTTTTTCAGGAAGGGAACCGCCCCTCCTGTACAGCAGGCAGTTGCAGGACCACCTGCGTAAGGTGTTATTGACACGAATGCCCCTGTTTAATGCTTGTTTGTTCTCTGGCGGTAGACCAGGTAAGCGATCAGGATGACGACTGCCGCAATAATGGCAAGGACGAATGGGTTACCCAGCAGGGAATTTTCTTTTTCGACCACAATCTGGACTTTCATCGGGTCAGAGATCAGTGAATTGTCCAATGCATCCCGGTACCGGATCTCGGAGTCAAGAGCGTAATCCTTAATCGTCGCGGATTTGTCTGCAGAAATTTCAAAGACCGCTTCCCGCATCTCTCCGGGTGCGAGCGTTCCGAGAAATGCGGTATCATCATTACTGGTGAAAGGGTCGACTGCACTAATCCGTGCCTGAGCATTATATGCCGTCGCCCCACCGGTATTGGTGTACTGGACTGTTATCACCTTCTTCTGGCCGGGATAAACGGTATTCGGAGCGGATGTGATATTGAAATCAATTTTTTTACCTACCGCGAGGCCGATGGTCTCTATATCGGAGGTGGCCTGGTCCCCTTCGCTGTTTTCGTAATTCACCAGCACATCAAGAGGATATGTCTGCGCTTCGGCATCGCCTGAGACGGATACCCTGAACCGGCTGCTGACGATCTGACCGACTGCAAAATCCCCGATATACATGCTTCCTGTAGAAGGGAGGATGGGGCTCATGTCATTGCGGTCAATCTTGAGAATGGTATTTTTACCGTTCTCATGACCAATGTTTTTCACTACGAGGGTGATGTAGCCTTCAGTACCGGCATTCAGGTGTTCGGCTGTCTGTGAAAGGACTGCGATCTTTACTTCCGGCCTGATCGTTATCGGGAGACTGACAGTCTCATTTTTTTCCCGGTAATAATATTGAATCGTGTCGGTACCGTACTGTTCTGCCTCAGCAAGGTAGGAGTACTTCATGGTAAGGGGAAGGTAGTAAGTACCGGATCCCGCGTCAGGTTGTATCTTTGTGGTGAATACGGCGCTTGCGATGCTGCTGCCTTTGAGATCTCCCAGCATCTGGGCATCGGATTTGATCACGACCGGGGCAGTACCCTGATCGATTGAGACGGTCAGGAATTTTGCCGTGTTCGGGAGATCATCCCGCTCGATAATACCGGACTGGATAAATTTGAACTCGTTGACACCCTTGTTTTCTATCACCACCTTCAGCTGGACCGTTTCACCCGGGCTTACCTCATTGGAGCCGGATATATAGGCAGACAGTTCAGGGCTTCCTGCCATGTATTTGGTTCCTGTCAGTGCCTGTGCGGGAGAAATCATAAGAACAGCGCATGCGATTATGATGAGAGTAAAATACCATCCTGTCACGGGGTACTGTTTCATTCTGGTGGGAAGAATTGCCATTTTCCCGTCCATATCTGCTACTTTCTGGGGATTTGTGATCATGGATATCCTCTTGATAAGGAATGTTTGGTATAGGTTGAAATCAATAATATATAAGCATATCTTTTATAGATTATACATATCAATGATAAATAGAACCCTGATCCGGTCGGTAATCCGGTAATCGCACAATATTGTTCCGAAAAAAAACAGGAGTATTGCCCTATTCAGCCTATAAACTTCTGGAGTGCCGAAATCCGGTCCCGGAGTGCCTGTTCCCTCTCTGTCGCTTCTGTTATGTCAGTCATCGTGATATACGTTGACACGAAGGCGTTATGCAGGGCGGAAGTGACCCTGCCGAGAATACAGCGGCGGTTGCCGTCTTTCCGGTTAATCCAGACAGTAAACTCTCCGGGTTTTTCTGAACCAGGCCGGATTGATTTCACGATTTCCTCTATCTTTTCATGATCTTCTGGGGATACAAGATCAGCTGATTTCATCCAGGAAAGCTCTTCTTTTGAATATCCGGTAATATCTTCAATACGGTGGTTGGCAAATACGAATTTTCCGTTTTCCACAATAATGAGCCCGTCCTGGATATTTTCCGCCATCATCCGGAACCTCTGTTCACTCTCTTTTAAGGCGGCTTCATTTACCTTAAGTTCCGTGATATCGGTCAGGATGATAAACGCGTACCGGGTATCGGCATGCTGTACTGCAGAGATGCGGGCTGAGGTATAACGGCGTTGCCCGTCTTTTCGGAGTATCCACATCCGGAGTTCAGTAAGGAGAGAATCCTTCCTTTCCATCTTACGGATCGGGCTAGCTATCGCCTGTTGATCTTCCGAATCGATAATCGAGAACGGATCCATTTTCCATAGTTCTTCAAAAGAATATCCGGTGATCTCTGCTATACGCCTGTTCACGAATACAATTTTGTCGTTTTCCATGATGATCAGGCCGTCATGAATATTCTCCGCCATCATCCGGAACCGCTCTTCTCTTTCCCGGATTTCCCGCTCAGCCAGCACCTGTGTGGTAATATCCTCGAGGATGAGGGTGAAGCCTTTCCTGCCATCCTCAAAAACAGTCGGGACAGATTTCTGTTTGAAAATATGCTCCCCCCGGTCTTTTATCCGGAGGGTGATGGTATCTTCTTTTTCTTCGAACCGGGTCGTAAGCGTCTCAAGTAATTCATGGACATCCACATCAGGTGGGCTGAGGTAGGTGATGGTCTTCCCTAAAGTATCCTTCCGGGAAAGGTTCAGAAGGGCCAGAAAATTGTCATTCACATCGATGATGCGGGATTCGTTGTCCAACACCATGATCAGCTCTTTTGAGTAACTGAGCATTGCGGAAAGAGGCAGACGCTGGGAAAGCGTGAATACTTTGGCCTTTCCGTAGGTTCGCATATCCACCTGCCCGGAGATGAGCAGGATATCCAGATATCTCCCGATAGTGTTCTTGTTTTTATTGAGCGCTTTGGAAATATCCGTTACACTCATCCCCTCAGGATTCTTTTTGAGAAGATCTTTAATCAGGGAGAGTTCGTGCTGGTAATCCTGCATCATAATCTAATCACCTCGTATCCCAAGAATAAACGGAAATGAGGGTGGTTATTGGTAACCTATATGTATAATTAACAAGCTAAAACTATTTATAAGATTTTGTCAGGGAGCGTATTTTATGAAGCTTCAGCATCCCCCCAAGGTGCTTTCTGGTCAAACACTATCTTCATACTATATTCTTTTTAATATGTTGTATCATTCTTCACTTCATTGATCCAGGTATGAACACCATGAACCTCGAGATATTTGATACTATGACCGATGACGATAAACACCAGTACCTGGAATTTCTTCTCTGGCACTACCGGGTTGTGGATGCATTCTGGTTTATCGCTATTGCCGAACAGTTCGGTCAGCCTGTTGCAGAAAAAGTCAACGAACAGGTTTGGGGCCGTGTAGCAGGTATGGCAGCAAAAGATATTGTGAAACGGTTCACTATCACGGAAAAGGGACTGTCCGGTTTCGTAAAGGCACTCCGTCATTTTCCCTGGGCGATGATAGTAGGGTATGAAATCGATGAACGGGATAACGAAGTCCTCCTTTCCGTACCTTCCTGCCCGACGCAGGAAGCCCGGCTGAAACGGGGCCTGGGAGAATATGTCTGCAAGGAAATGCACCGTGCAGAATTTACGGGTTTTGCTCAGGAAATTGATCCACGGATATGCGTGGAATGCATCTTTGCTCCTCCCGATCCACACCCAAAGGATATGTTCTGCAGATGGCGGTTTTATCTCACCCCGTAACGCGATTATTCGTGCCACAGTATCTTTTTTTTGCCCCCACGATTGTCCTATCAGGGTGACCGGCAGGCCCCCTGATCGTTCAGGACTTTTTTTCAATTCGGTTACTTGTCCGGATACTGTCCTTTCAGTCTGGAATGGCTCAATTACAACTCGCGACAGGGATATCTCATGAGCTACTGTTGCCATTTCCCCTGCTGCACCCGGTCCCCCGTGGATAACTGCAACAGCAAAAGGTGACTTGCCCCAAATCCTGTAATTGTTCATTGCTGTTGTATCTCTGGTCAGATCGGGAGACAAATTTGTCAGTACCCCCTTTTTTTCCCTGCACAACCGCAACGGAAATCCTTGCGGTCATGTTTGAACTCATTGATATGTGATCAGTGAAAAACACCAGTAATGAGCGATGATTTCAACACCGTTTTTTGTACTGTTTGTTGTATTCTACACCCTGATCAATGGGGTGGTATTTTTTTTCTATGCCCATGATAAGATCAAAGCGAAAAAAAACGCAAGGAGAACTCCCGAAAGCCGGTTACTTTTTTTTGCCCTTTTCGGACCCTTGGGAGCCTGTGCTGCGATGCTGGTTTTCCGGCATAAGACCCGGAAAATGAAATTTTATCTGGTGCCGGTGTGTGCTATGTTTCACATTGTTCTGCTTATCTGGATGCTCCTCTATTTCATAAAATAAATGACCATTTCTGTTCTCGAAAAAACTCTGGAGAACCGGGAGGGAAAAATTGTGAAAAATGTTCACCGGACGGGAACATAAATCCCGGTGATAATCTCTTCTGGTTTCACGAGCCGGGGATCATTGGGATATACCTCACGGATTGGTCCGGAAATCCGGAGTCCCTGTGCCTCGATCCAGGCAAAGAGCATATGATACGTTGTCTCACAGGATTCGTATGGTCCACGGTGAACCGTATGTACCATTTTCCCACCGGGAAGCTCATAGACGTTCATCTCCTTTGTTCCCTTCACGGTCCCTGAAACCGGCCATGCGACCTCTAATTTGGCGGTTCCCTTCTCGTTTGCCTCCATTACTGCCTGAGGAGTAATCTCGTGACAAAGAAAGATGGGGGCTCCGCTGATCTGGATCTTTTTCTCGACCGTGAATTCATAGATCTTCATCAGGAGTTCCGGGATCAGCAGATAGGTCCCGGTCTTTTTCATGCCCAGCACTTGCTGGGCTGAGACTTCAACGATGGAAATATCATGCATAGTAAGCACCATACCACCCTGGACGATATACTTTATTGGATTGTCCCTTGTGAAGGGTGAAAGTAATCCGATACATTTCAAACCATGCTTCTTTAATACCGGGCTTTGCCATACACTCTTTGAATGCGAACCAACCGGCATCACTATTTTCTGGATCTGGCAACGCGGTGTGCACACCAGGGCACCTGCCTGCGCCGTAACTTTGGGGCAATAATCGTTGATGAATACAACACAATCGTGTCCACGGGATACACGGGAGCCCCGCGAAAACAGATGGATTGTACAGAACTTCATACCTGCTGGAGAAAAGACCATAATATTCCCTCAGGTTCCAACTATGAGCGGTGCCGGAGTGTCCATGCCGAGATGAATGCCCTCCTCCAGGCAGGAAAGAACGCACGGGGATGCACGCTCTACCTCGCCGGATTTGATGTTGAGACCGATGACCTGACCCAGATCTGGCCATGTTTCCTCTGTTCAAAGATGATCGTGAACAGTGGTATCACCAATGTCATATTACGCACAACCCGGGACAGCTACAAGGAAATGGACCCGATGGTCCTTTACCAGATGCGGAGCAGGGAAGCGCTTGGGGACGATGTGAAGTAAGGATATGTGCATTTCCTGGATTTTTTCAATATCGAGTCTGTAGAAACGGGCATGAGTCCAGGGGGTCACTTCCGAACCATGAAAAAAGTATTGTTTGCGATGGAACCCCGCCTCATGGCCTCTCCGATGCACGGCGGGCAGGGGTTTTTGAATTGTTTGTTCCTGATCCGCTGCGGGGGCGATCCTTCGGGGGTGGCGGCGATCATCGAAAAGGGAGGAGTATGAAAAAAATCTCGTATCATACCTGAATAGTGCAATTTTCATGGAAAATGCTCAATCACAAGCTAAAATCTCAAGGGATTTTTCTCCCCGCTACTGTGGCTCCCCCGATGCGATAACGCCGAACCGGCGCTCCGTCATCATCGCTCAGCGCAGGGGCGGTATGGGGGGACAGGTTCATGTCCCCTCCTTCATCGGACCATCATCTTGAATTTCAGGAAATCTCCAGAGCCTCAATATCGAAAGAATAGGACCGGAAATGAACGGATGCGATCTGAACCGTTACTCTGATCCTCCAGAGTATGTTTTATGATTCCCTGACCTGATGCCAGGTTCCCTGCGATATGAAGGTGACTTGTCAGGACGAATCTCCTCATGCACAGCACAGGTATTATTGAAAAGGTACACCCGAAGGCAAAATGAGAAAAAATGAAAAAATTTTTGAAATCAGAACCGGGGTTTCCGGTGTTTCGGGAGGCAATCCCTGCAGTATACTGGCCTGCCCTCGGTTGGCTTGAATGGCACTTCGCATTCTTTGCCACAGTCTGAACAGGTTACTTTCGTCATTTCTCTTGGACCGGAGTCCCTTGGGCCGTAGTTTTTGGGGCCGCCATAATTGCTTGAACCATACATGGTATTACTCATACAGTATAAAACTGTGCAAATCTATACGCCTCCCGAGCATAAGAACTTCTCTATTGCAGCCATTATTGGTACAGCATGGTATCCTGAGAGAATACCTGCACAATAACTCAAAAGCTCGCATTTTAATGCGATTTCCCTGAGTTTTTTTCGGTCAGTGGTGGGTATACTGGTTCTGGACATAATTAAAAAAACGTGTATTTTATGGAGCTGTTTTCAGGTTTGTTTGACGGGTAATTATCTCGGATTGAACCAAAGGAGACTGCAGAGTATAACTTTCTGGATTTGCCCGCGCAGGTAGTACGTACCTGTATGCTGCCGGGTTGTATTTTCTGCACTGATCCCCGCAATGATTACCCTTGTGCTTCCCTTCGCGGTCAGCTGTCGTCATTTCTCCCTCATCTCATGGTAGATGGATACCAGCGACAGGCTGATCAGGTTCAGGGTTGTGGCAGCATACCACAGGTAGAGTTCAAAGGGTGTGAGTGTGGTGATCCATCCTGACCAGAGCATGGCGCAGATGATCCCAAACGTAAGAAGCGTATCGATCGCCAGAAAGACCATCGGTTTATTAAAAATCCGTCCTGCCTGGGCAATGGTGCAGTATTCAAACGGTGCCGGGCGGTGGATGAGGTCTAGTGTTGATCGGCCGATATTCATCAGGAGATCGGCGGCTGCCCAGAAAATAACCAGCCACCCAAAGACTACAAGAAAAAGGTCATCGGGTACACCTGCCCGGATAGCTGCAACACCAAAAAGCAGCTTAAAAAAGCAAAAGGGAATGCCAATAGTGAAACTCAAAAAAAACGGGCGCCGGAAGAATTTCTGAATAGCATCAGCATCGTTTTCACCGGTATTTTTTTCGGTTTCGCGGGTTTTTGATGCCATAGTATCACCATGTGCCGGCTGTCAGGTATACTATATCGGACTGATATTTAAGAACTGGGAGATAGATCCGGTGCCCCATCGCTATAAAAAAGTTTGTCGAAAATGCCTTTTACCTTGCGGGATAAAATACTAGAGAAATCCTATCCAAAAAAGGTGAACAAACATGGGAATTTTTGACAAACTTACCGGAAAACCAGCAACGCTCACGTCAAAGTCAGCGCTTGTTGTCTCTGCTATTACTGTCATTGCAGCTGATGGTGCGATCGACGAAGCTGAACTCAATGACCTTGCCAAAATTGTCCGCGGGGACAAGAAATCCATTGATACTGCGATGCAGGTCATGAAAGAAAACCCCTTCCCCGGGGTTATTGATCTGGTGGTAAAAGCTCTTGATGAGAAGCAGAAACTTGCTACGCTTGCTATCCTGTGCGATATTGCCATGTCCGATGGCGTCCTTGCGGGGGAAGAGAAGAAGATCCTCCAGATGTATATGGACAAGTTTGGCG
This sequence comes from uncultured Methanoregula sp., assembly GCA_964590415.1. Classification (GTDB taxonomy): domain Archaea; phylum Halobacteriota; class Methanomicrobia; order Methanomicrobiales; family Methanospirillaceae; genus Methanoregula. The sequence continues at coordinate 102,984 of CAZPVQ010000003.1, forward strand.
TCTCTGAGGCAAAGCTTGCACCGATCATCGATGCTATCTCCATCAAGAACAACTTCTCAATCTTCGCTTAATCTTTTTCTTTTTTTCACAGGATTTGCTCTGCCGCCACATCACGACTTCCGGTGTGGAGGTAAAGGGGGGTTTGCAAAGCCGCTCGTTCCCTGGTACCGTATTGGTTTTTATTTCATCGCAAAAAAAAAATTCTTCAGAGCCAATAATGTGCTCCGGTGTTATATCTTTGACTGATCGTACCCTTTTTGTATCCCTGTAGGGTGTGACTTGATATTGCCTCTGCTGCTGCGGTAATATTTCCGGTTTTTCTCCGTCAGGTTGGTGGTATCTGACTGTGCTGCAGAAGAGTGGTTTGATTCGGGTTGTATGGCAAGGAAGCAGTCTACCGGATTTTTACCTCCCTCACAGGCTTTGGTTTTATGATCCTCACAATCATTGCAGGTTGGCACGTGGGATACCAGCACCAGGGGAAAGTGCGCGGTCCAGAGCGTGGCGTCAATTTTGCCCTCGCTCAGGAATTTTCGTACGTGTCTTGCAGTATATTTCATGAGTAAGAATGGACCCTTGCGTACCATATCAGTATGCAATGGGGAACAGCTGAACGGAGTGGGGTTAGTTGGGGACGATAAAGGAATTATTTTTTAAAAAGAACCATGCACATTACCTTTTCGCCCTGCCAGTACATTCGAAGTCGATGAAACCGTTATACGGGTCCGTCTTCAACAGGCGCACCCGTACCTTCTGGCCAACAGTAAGCCCCCGTTCGCCTCGTAAGACCCGGCCTTCAGCCGGCGGTGTAATGAGCCTGACATAGGTCCCCTTTTCCGAAGCGCCGGTAACGAGTGCATCAAAGGATTCACCAATCCTCGGCTGCAGGAGAACTGCTGCCGCGGCTTTTCTCATGAAACGCTCTACTTTTTTGGATCCTTTTTCCCGGCTTGTCAGCCAGGCTGAAAGGTCTTCAAGCTCTTCCCTGGAGTAGGGGCTGGGAACCTTGTCGAGGACCGACTTTAAGAGACGCTGGTTGATAAGATCGACATAACGCCTGTTCGGGGCGGTAGCATGGGTATAATCGGTTACTGCGAGACTGAAATGGCCGTATGGCTCATTACCTGGCTCGAGCATCATGTATTCGCCAGGTCCGAGAAGTTTTATTATGGTAAGGGACAGGTCCGGGAAACGCTCGGGGTCAGCTGCTTTTTGCCTGATCAGAAATTTTGCAAGCGCTTTTGCATCCGGCTCATCAGGAAGTTTCTCACCATAGATCGCGGCGGTAGTAACGATCTCTTCCCAGTATTTTGGGATACGAACAACCCGCTGTATCATGGGGATACCGGCGTTGCCAAGGAAGCTCACCATAGTACCATTGGCTGCTACCATGAGTTCCTCTATCAGGCACCGTGCCATGTTCTGCCTCTGGATGATAAGGTCTCTCACCAGGCCATCCTCCTCCACGACAGCCTGGGCTTCAATGGTGTTTAATTCAAGCGCACCCTGCTCCCTCCGTTTTTTTTTCAGGCGCCTGATTGCCTCTGTCTGCAGGAGAAGTTGTTCTTTTAGACCGGGAACTTCCCCCACAGTCGCAGGTACAGGTGATTTTCCTTCAAGCCAGTCGCCGGTTTCTTCATAAACAAGTTTTGCCTTGTTGGCGACGAAAGCCCGATAAATATTTCCAGGGCGGAAGTTCCCATCGGAAAGTACGGAGTATTCAATGACGGTTGCAAGATGGTCCGTTCCTGGAAGAAGGGAGGTCATGCCTTTGGAGAGCCTGTCCGGCAGCATCGGGAACGTCTCAACTCCGGTATATACCGAGGTTCCGTTATGGGCAGCATGCTGGTCGGTCTTCGAGTGTCTCGGGACATAGGAATCGACATCCGCAATTGCTATCTTTACCTGTATCTCTCCGCTCTGGCCGGGTTCGCAGTATTCCAGCTGGTCAAGGTCCATGGAGTCGTGGTTGTCGATGGATGACCAGAGGAGCATGCGCAGGTCCCGGGTTTCTTTCCGGTCGGCGGGAAGCGCTTTTTCCGGAAGAGCATTTACTTCACGGATAACTGCATCCGGGAACCGGGGTTCAAAACCGTATTTTCTCATCGCATTCCCGGCAATGGCTTTCAGGTCAATGGGGTGGTGGGTTTTCATTTTTTGATTGGTAGGGATTTGTTTTGGGGTATAATTATCTCTTGGCTTTTCCACAGGCAAACTATTGTGAGCTCCGGAAAATAACTGCATTATGAAAACGTAACCTGAATGGGGTCGCAGGCGCTTTTCTCATTTTTGTATATGTCCTTTTCCTGCCATGTTTCCAATGTGGCCAGGGATCACATTTTCAAAGTCTCCAGGGGAGAACGTTCAGGAAAATACCTTTTTATATAAACTTACCGGGAGTTTATATCGATCTTTTGCTGCCCTTTTTTGTCCTCTGATGCTATCTCCTGGAGCCCGATGTTTATTTCCTGTCGTCGCTTTTCTGCATTATTTCAGACAATCGTGAAGAAGGGTTCCTGCCAGGTTTGCTTCGGGGCGCTGGATGATACTTTCCGATACAATTGATCACACCTTCGACCCTGATCAGGATAGTCAGGAGGGCACGAAATGGCGGGATAAATTCTGCCACCGGCATACTGTTTTGGGGATTTTATCATGGTATGATGATTATTCTGTCAATCCGGCAAATTGATAATCCTTTTATACCCCTTTCTTTCCACTGGAGCGGACTGCATATAAAGCCCCAAACACTATTCACGATTGTTATATCCGTTTGTTTTTTACTACACCCTGTCCCAGGATTCTGGAGGGGAAATTGCATTACATCCTTTCCAAATCCAAGATCCTGAATCTGGCATTATACGTCATAAATTTAAATCAAAGAATTAATTTGCGTCTTTCCAGTGGAAAATACGGGGTTGTTCATGGCGGGAATAATTATCAGATACCACAGAAAAAAATAACCCGTGATCGGTGCAGGTATAGTGCAGGAAACCAGATAATTCTCATCCAGTTGTTTGCTCAATGCGTTAATAAAAAAAAGTTTTGAATCATGCAGGAGATCTGGTATCCTCAAACAGGTATTTCCAGACAATCGCTGCAATTACGGCTCCGATGACAGGTGCAACAAGGAACAGCCAGAGTTGTGCCAGCGCAGTACCTCCGGCAACCACCGCGGGTCCTAGGCTTCGTGCGGGATTTACCGAAGTACCGGTAACAGGAATAGTTACCATATGAATCATGGCGAGCGAAAGCCCGATTGCTATCCCGGCAAAACCGGCGGGTGCTTTCCTGCTTGTTGTCCCAAAAATGACCATAAGGAAAATAAAGGTCGTAACCACTTCAGCGATACATGCTGATGTCAGGGAATACCCTCCAAGGTAATCTGCACCGTAACCATTTGCTCCAAGGTTAGCAGGTGCGACCTGATACCCGGGAAGTCCGGTCATAATGGCGAGAAGCAGTGCTGATGCAACGATCGCCCCGATGCACTGGACAATGATATAGATTATTGCATCTTTCGGAGGAATTTTACCGTTGATAAGCATTGCAATAGTGATTCCGGGGTTAATATGACATCCCGAGATCTGGCCGATGGCATATACCATAACGAGGACGGACAGACCAAAAGCCAGAGCAATGCCCAGAACACCGATCTCTTTTCCGGCAATAACAGCGCTTCCTGTTCCTATGAATACCAGGATAAAGGTTCCCAGAAATTCAGCCAGGTACTTCTTCATGTCGCTCATATCGAAACCTCCCAAATATTTTGGTTAATAATACTGATGCGATATTGTCAACGTTTATATTAATACAGATATCGCAGGATTCGGGCAGCTTTTATCCCTATTCAGAATACTCTAATGGCAGGAAGATAACATATACAAACGAAAGGTAAAATGAAAAAAAATCTCCCTATGACAAAACCATTGAAAACAACTCCCCCTGCAGGCCCCTTCCTGAAATGGGCGGGTGGCAAGACACAGTTACTCAGGCAGTTGAGCAAACGTCTTCCCCCTGACATAAAAACCGGGGAGATTACACGCTATGTTGAGCCGTTCGTTGGTGGTGGAGCGATGTTTTTTTATCTTCACCGGAGATTTTCTTTTACCCAAAGCACCATTTTTGATTCCAATGAAGAACTCATTCTCATATGGCGTGTAATAAAAAAATCCCCAAAAAAACTGGTCCACGAATTGGAATTACTTGAATCAGCGTATACATCGAAAAGTAATGAAGACAAGGAACGCTTTTATTATCACGTTCGGGATTCTTTCAATAAAAAAAAGCCGGAGATAAACTTTCACTCCTATGATTCTGAATGGGTAACGAGAGCTGCACAAAGTATCTTTCTCAACCGTACCTGCTACAATGGTCTCTTTCGCATGAACAGGAAAGGTGAATTCAATGTCCCGTTTGGCAGGTACAGAAATCCCCGGATTCTGAACAAAGATAATCTCCATGAAGTTGCTGCTCTGCTAAAAACGACAACAATTCTCCCAGGTGATTTTACCCGATGCAAAAAATTTGTTGATACCACGACTTTTGTATACCTTGATCCACCCTACCGCCCGCTTAATGATACGTCTTCTTTCACTTCCTATTCAAAGGACGGTTTCTCTGATTCTGATCAGCGAAGGCTTGCAGTATTCTTTAAAGAACTCGATAAGAAAGGGGCAAAAATCATGCTCAGTAATTCCGATCCCAGAAATGAGAATCCCCATGATTCATTCTTTGATGATCTGTATGCGGGTTATACAATTGAACGTGTCCCGGCAAAACGCATTATCAACTGCAAAGGTGCCCGTCGTGGGGAGATCAATGAATTGATAATTACGAACTACCGGTGATACACGGAAAAAGTAAATATCGGATTTTTATTTTTTTGAAAATATGCACAAGTTAAGAAACGTCCCGTCACTGTATCTTATTTCTTCTTTTCAAGGAGGACTGCCTGTACTTCTTCTGCATGCCTTTTCGGGCTGACTTTTCGCCAGACTGTGATTATCTTCCCTTCAGGATCTATCAGGAATGTGTCGCGGTGCGTGCCTAAAAACTCTTTACCGAACATGGTTTTTGGTTTCCAGGCATCATATGCTTTGAGTACAGTATGTTCCCTATCCGAAAGGAGCAGGATGGAAAGATTATGTTTCTCTGCAAATTTCTGGTGACTTTCCGGTGAATCTGCACTCACACCGATGACCTGTGCACCGAGATCTGCAAATTTCTCAAGAGCTGCGTTGAACTGCATCGCTTCAATGGTGCATCCCGGTGTATTATCCCGCGGGTAAAAATACAGGATAATCCATTTTCCTTTGAAACCATCAAGACAGACGCTGGTTCCTTCAGCATCCGGAAGACAAAATCCGGGAGCAATTTTACCAATAAATGGATCATCAGATGATTGAGTCATGGGTATCATAAAAATGATAGTCACGTCAGCTCTTCAAAGCTTCTGCAGATGTAAAGACCGTTATACCCTCCTCGTTCCGTAAACAGGAACTTAAAAGGGGGTTCTTTTGTATACCGTCCGATTTCCTGGTGCGTGGGTGATCTGAATCGATTCATATCGCTTTTTAAAAGAATCCTCTCGATTGAATCTTTTCTTACTGGACTTCTGCACTTTCACGCACTTTCACGCTTCGTGTGCCATGCATTGATAATCCTGTGAAAGACTCTTTTTTGAATATGCTGTCTCAAACCGGAATAATGGAAAAACCGATCACAAACGAAAGCAGGAAAACCATTCAGATACGGAAAAAAATCAAAGAAATATTTGGGTCGGATTGTTTAATGAATGATGATATGCTATTAAAGCGCTATACCCTCACCAGCGATGGCGAATTAATCGTCATAGTGAAGTGAACCGTGTCACAAGAGAAATGTGCTCATGTGGGTCATATGTCTCAAACCTTCTTTCTCTTCCGGACACATAATCGTCAATGCAGCCGGTCAGCAGCAGCCGAATCATGAACCGTGGGGCACTTTTTTCGTTGATCATTTTTGTGCGTGGGCTAAAATGACGCAAGAACCCCAAATATTAACAAAAGCTCACGGCATATCTTCATTCGTTGAAAAATGGTGAAAAAACACTACCCTTTCCTGATATCAGTTCCTCACGGAGGTACAGAAGTTCCTGATACCGTCCGCCCGCTCTTGCTTCTCGATAATGACGATCTCTGTTATTATTGCGATCCCAGTACCCGGAGGATATTCGGATTTGAAGGCCGGGTTGCTGCCTATATTGATACTCCCGTCTCCCGGATGGTTGTCGACCTCAACCGCCCTCCCCTGCCGCTCCCCCCCCGTGATCCTGACGGAATTATCAAAGTGAGGACAATTGATGGCGGAAATGTCTACCGTCCCGGAATGTTACCGGACATGAATCTCATCCATCACCTCCTCATGACCTGGTATTTCCCCTATCACCAGCGAATAGATGAGCTTATCGACCGGCAGCCCGTCAGGATTGCATTTGACTGCCATTCGATGCTCCCGCATGGTTCTGCCGGCCAGAAGGATGCCGGCAAATCACGTCCGTTGATCTGTCTTGGCAACAATGGTGACCGGCAAGGCAGGGCCAGAAAAGGAAGTATTGCCACCTGTCCAGTGGAGTTGATTACAACTCTTTCGGATGTGTTTAAAGAGGAGTTCTCTTTTGACAGGGAGGTGGCGATCAATAATCCTTTCTCCGGTGGTTTTATAGCAAACGCACATTTCTGGCACAAGGGCATCCCCTGGATCCAGATCGAAATAAATCGTTCTCTCTATGAACCTGGCAGCTCTTCTGTTCACCAACCCCCAGGGTCAGACGATCGGGTTATCCGGCTCAGGGAAAAGATCTGGAATATATTGACGACTTTCTGGAACCGCGTCGGATAACCAACCGGATTATCGCTCATCAGGCAACTCTAAATTTCTTTTATGGTGTTGAGAAATAATGAACGAACCGGCAATGCCGCTATTTACCCTGCCGGGTCTTGCTTGCTCCATGTAATGGAGAAGGAACGTCAATACGGTTGAGCCTCAAAATATGAAAACGGTCGTACCAGAATTATTGAAGCGTTAGTTCCGAATCCGGTGCTTCTCGAGACGACCATCATAATATACCATAACCGTGATCTCATCTCCCCGTTTAAACCTCCTCAACCGGTCATCGTATACCTTCTGCACGTGACGAAGGCGGTGACGGCTGAAATAAACCTGCATGAATTCGAGAAACTGAATTTCATGCGTGAGGAACGCATTCTCGTATTCCTTAGTCTCGCGGGCGAGATGGAGGCTCTCCTCCTCAGAAATGACCGTGCCATACTCCCCATGCTGATCAAGCCCGGAGAACTGACGCCAGTCAATGTTCCCGTATTTATCAGGTTCCCGGTGGAGCATATACGGGTAAATGCGGCAGATGGTAAAACGGCGGTCATAAATACGGCACCTGCCATTTTCCAGAAACCAGCAGGATCCGGTATCGTCCTCCTGTGTCCGTACTGCATAACCGGAAACATAGAAAATGCCATTCTGGTCGCAAAATTCCGGTGCAGGGGCAGGTTCGAGAGAGGAAGGATCAAGGGCTTTTACCACGGTTACGTCTCGATCGAGCAGGAATACATGGCCGTTAAATGACCGGGTACAGCACTTCGCGCACGATGTACATTGGAACCCTATCTCCTTAATAATCCCGGCGAGACGCTCTACAGGGTATTCAAAAAGGCTGTTGCGTTCCTGCGTCAATGCAGCGATGCGATAAGGAATAGGAGTTAAGGAAACGGAGATCACCTCACCGGCTTTACCAGAAACTGTGGCGGCGCACCTTATTGCTTTTGCGAGAGTATCCGTGCTGTGCAGCTCATAATATCCTCTGGTATCTGAACCATTTTTTTAAAAATTCATACAACAGCACAGCATTTTAGTCTTCATACGTGATAGTATGCCTGATGGAACCGGTACGGAAACGTGTCCGCAGTGTAGAAATTAATGCCGGAAAGGAGCGGTATATTCTCCTCCTGGATTCTGAAGATTTTTCTGTGCTCTATCCCGGGATGATAAGGTATACCCTGACCGCTAATGACGGGGAGCGGATAATTTCTGTATTCCGCACCAATTCCTTTGAATATTCCCCGCTTGTCCCGCTTGCTGCAGAAACTATTGCAAATCAAACCGCAGATGAATGGGAACGTGAAATCCGGAACAATCCCCTGGATTTTATCCTGAATCACCGCCAGGGGGGACAAAAACGTGAGGCAGTTCCCACCTCGGATCTCGTCGTAATTCAGGGAAGCCCGCGGGCTTTGGGGAACTGCGGTATCCTTGCGGGCTGGGCTGTTGATGCAGCGCATGAACTCGGCAGGACGACTCAGGTCATTTACCCTCATGACATGGATATCCGGTGCTGTATCGGATGCTACCAGTGTTATAATACCGGCACCTGTGTCTTTGACGATGATATGGGAAATGTTATAGGTGCAATAAGGGGGGCATCTCTCCTCGTTATATGTGCTCCGGTATACACGAATACCGTTCCCGGGGGGCTCAAACTGCTCATTGACCGATGCCAGGCATACCATGCTGAGCGAATACTGGCAGGAGGCCGGACAGGACAAAAAGGATTGATATTTTCTGTCGCCGGGAGAAAAGGGGAGGAGAATTTTACCTGTGTCACCCAGGTAATTTCGGCGTTTTTAAGAAATCTTGGCATTACACCTGCCGGGGAGATCCTGATTGACCGTATCGATTCGGTGAGGGATATCCGGACTATTGCCGGTCTTGAAGATGCCGTCAGGAAAAAAGTGAAACACTTCCTGATCACGAATAAGCTACCGGAAACGTAATCTCAAAAGAAATCTACCATAACACTCCCTGGATCATGTCGTTTGAGATAATGTGAGTCGTTGTGCAAATTCCACGGCCCTCGGATTTGCACCCGGCGATTATTTTATCAGACACGGCAGGTGGTATTTTCATCTCACTAATCCGAAACCTCATAAAAATGACCTGACGAAAAACTGAATCCTGAATCCCGAGGAATGGGAAAAAAAAAGCGGAAAAAGATTAGTTGTATGTCCGGAACGGTACGTAGTCATCGAAGATTTTAACCTTAGTTCCCTGAGGATCAGTCGCCCAGACTTCTGCCCGGTCTGCGTACCCGGGTGCAGTAGTGCTGGCCAGAGACACGGAATCCCCGACTTTCAGCGGTTTAAGAATATTCCCGTTTTCCACTATACCATCTGACCTTGTGACTCTGACATCAACCTGCTGGATAAAATTGAGTCCTTTACCGCCCCGCACCGTAGTGATTATCTGCGGATCCGGGGCAAATCCATTGCTCTGGACCTGAACTTCGATGTACCACGCTTCAGGCAGGGTCTGGGTAGGCCCGGGCGTCGAAGAAACGGATGTTGTTGATGCTTTGGGAGTCGCTGCTGCCGTGGTTGCCGCCGGTGTTGGCGTTGGTGTTACCGGTGCTGCGGGCTGTGTGCACCCGGCTGCCATGGCAAGCACTGCGCAGAGCACGAGTGCTGATGTAATTACCAGTATCTTATTCATACCGGATAATTACATGGGCGGGGTATTTGATGATTGTGTCTTTTTTTTATGTGAGTACTATTTCCCTTTGTAAGGAGATTATCCCAATTTTTTGGGGGTGGGTACCTCACCATGATTCTGATCCGGAACTGGAGGAATAAAAAAAGAGGAACTGGTATTACGCCCGCTTCCCGGATGCCGGCTCGATCCCGGTAGGCTGGTTGCGGATTGTCCGTTCTTTCATGATGGTATAGACTTCGGTCGCATGCTCACGGGGTACTTCGACAAAGGAATAGGAGTCCAGGATCCGTATCGCGCCGATGGCCTTTCCCGGTATCCCTGTCTCACCGGCAATCGCACCGACGATGTCTTTTGGTGCTACGTTATGCATCCTGCCGACACCTAAAAAGAACCTGACCATACCGGCTTCTGCTCCAGTATCTGCGAAATCCATCTCTTTTATCTTTTCCGGTGCTTCCTCACTACCCTGCTCCATCTGCATCTTGAGGAGCGCCGCAGCAATATCAATAGTACTGAGGTCGCCTTCTGTCTCATGCTCAATGATACGGATGTAAGGTTCCACGCCTCCCGCCTTGATAATCTCACGCACCTTTTCGAGCATCGTGCGGGTACGTGTTTCTGCCACGTCACTCTGCGTAGGAATTGGCATGCGGGGGATCTGGATTTTTGCGTAATGCTGGATTTCCCGGAGTTTGGTAAAATCCTTGGGTGCGACAAAAGTCACTGCCTTGCCGGTCCTGCCAGCCCTGCCCGTTCTCCCTATACGGTGAACGTAATATTCGACATCCTGGGGAACGTCATAGTTGATGATCATATCGACATCATCAACGTCGATACCCCGGGCAGCAACATCGGTTGCGACCAGGATCTCGATCGAACCTTTCCGGAATCCACCCATCACCCGGTCACGCTGTGACTGTTTCATGTCACCGTGGAGCTCTTCGGCACGGTACCCCCGCGCCTTGACCTTTCCGGCGAGTTCCTCTGCCCTGCGCTTGGTGTTGCAGAAGATAATCGACAGGTGTGGGTCGGCGATATCGATCAGCCGGCAGAGTATATCGAGCTTTTCACGCTCTTTAACCTCGATATACGATTGTTCTATCTGCGGTACAATCAGATCAGCATACTCAACCTTGACAAACTCAGGTTTATTCATGAACCGTTTGGAAATATCAATGATCGGCTGGGGGAGGGTCGCAGAGAAAAGAAGGGTCTGGCGTTTCTGCGGGATCTTTTTTAAGATCAGTTCAATATCGTCACGGAATCCCATGTCAAGCATCTGGTCTGCTTCGTCAAGAACAACCGCGGATACTTCATCGAGTGAGAGTGTCCGGCGCCTGAGATGGTCCATCACCCGTCCCGGGGTGCCAATCACAATGTTGACGCCGGTATGAAGCGCCCGCAACTGGCGGTCGATCGGCTGGCCGCCGTATACCGGAAGCACCGTTATACGCGGGAGATGGGAAAGGAGCTCAGAGAACTCTTCTGCAATCTGGATTGCGAGTTCACGCGTCGGGCAGAGTACAATTGCCTGGACCGTTCTGTGGGATGCATCAATCTTCTCAATAATGGGAATGCCGAATGCTGCTGTCTTTCCTGTACCTGTTTGTGCCTGGGCTGTTACGTCACGGCCCGCCTGAATGAGAGGGATAGCGAGTGCCTGGATGGGTGTGGGCTCTTCAAAGCCCATATCTTCTATTGCTTTACCGATTTCACGTGAGAGGTGAAAATCGGAAAATTGCATACGAGTATTCATATCGCAACACCATTTGCTGTGAGGGTTCTTAAGATGGTGCTTTCAGACAGGTCTTCTGTTACCTGAGAAGGGGTACCCTGCGGTTTTTTTATCTGTTCATGAGAGAATGGATTAGTAAAAAGGTGAAGAGAAATGAAGGTTGTTGCATTCAATGGAAGTGCACGCAAAGATGGCAATACAGCGATTCTCGTCAATGCAGTGTTCGGGGAACTGAAAAAAGCGGGGATAGCAACCGAGCTTGTCCAGCTTGCAGGAAAGAAGATCCGGGGCTGTACTGCGTGTGGAAAATGTTTTGAGAAGCAGAACAACCGGTGCGCGGTTAAAGGCGATATTGTCAACGATTGTATCGAAAAGATGCTGGATGCTGACGGGATTATCCTTGCATCGCCGACATATTTTGCGGATGTCTCCTCGGAAATGAAAGCCCTGATAGACCGGTCAGGATTTGTGGCCAAGGCAAACCAGGATATGTTCAGGAGAAAAACGGGTGCTGCCGTTGTCGCTGTGAGAAGGGGTGGGGCAATTCATGCATTTGACACCATCAACCACTTTTTTTTCATAAACCAGATGGTGGTTCCAGGTTCGTCCTACTGGAACATCGGAATCGGGCTTGCGCCGGGCGATGTGAATGGTGACGACGAAGGAATTATGACGATGAAGACCTTGGGCGCCAATATGGCATGGCTGATGAAAAAAATCCAGGAATAATTCCTTTTTTAGATATCAATAGTCAGGTCATCGGTTGCTACAACCAGACCCGGGTATTCTTTCCCAAATTTTTTTTGTATATCACGTCGATCATCAAGAGTCCTGTACACTTCTGCGCCAAAATGCATGAGTGCAAGACGCTTCGCGTTTGCTTCTCTTGCGATATATATTGCATTTTCAGGATTAAGATGTGGCCAGCCAGGGCTTTCCTGCCCCGGTTTCAATCCACATTCAGTAATGAGAAGATCCGCATTACGGGCTAGCGTGACAGCGTTCACACAGACACCCGTATCGGTGCAGTAGGTGATTACTTTGCCGTCAATGTTCAGCCTGTACCCATAGCAGGGTGCCGGGTGTACGAGCGGGAGGCATTCGACCGGGAACGGGATGGTATGTTTTCCCTCTTCCAGTTCCGCAATACTGACAGGATACGGAAGTTGTGTGAACGGGACCGTAAAAGGCTCTGCAACAAACGTATTCAGGATGGCGGCAGTTCCCACCTGACCTAAGATCTTCAAACCCTTCGGGAATCTGAATTTGACCAGCGTGTGGAGTCCCGTAATATGGTCGATATGAAAATGGCTGATGAACAGGTATGCCGGCTTGTCCTGGGTTATATAGTGATCTGCTTTTGCGATACCATTGCCGGCATCAAGGATGATGTCATACTCTTCTGCCTGAATCAGGACCGAGCAGGTATTGCCGGTCACCGTATCATACCAGCCGTTCGTCCCCAGGAACGTGACATTCATGATTACCGGGTTGTCGTTTTCAGGGGAAAAATGTTCAGATACATGGGGTTCTCTTTTCAACCTCCCCTTTTAAGAAAGTCGTTATATGATTTTGAACAGAGAATATACGATTATGAAACAAACAGGCGTTATTACTATTATTGCAGTGCTGCTCCTCTGCTGTTTCGTTTTACCTGCGGGAGCAGTCATGCTGGAGGTAACGGTTAAAGGACCGGTAGCGACTATCAACCCGGATAAGAATACCCTGACGGTTGACCACCCGCTCCAGTATGGATGCAATTACCCGGTGAACGAAGCACCGGTCTGTTCCTATACGCCTACCAACAAGACCGGACTCACCGGCACAGTACCGGATGCAGCTGCCTTCACGGTCTTTAAAAACGGCGATACAATTGTCGCGACCAGCGATGGCGGTCCAGAAGAGACGTGGATTACGCTTGCAAAGTTATATGGCTCACGGCCAAACGAGGAGCTGGTAACCGATATAATTGGCGATATACGCACAATTCCGACCCCGCTCATCGGGAATTACTCTCTGGACGCAACAACGGTCCCGGACTGTTCGGCATGTACTGGTACCACATGCACGGCCAGGTCAGCCATAATCATGGTAAAGAGCGATGGATATGGCGTCCTGGCACGGACACTCATGCCGGGGGAATCGTTTTCCTATAGCGGAAGGAACGACGGCTCGGGTGTGACCATCACATTCGTAAAAGGACAAGCATCATCCACAATCTGTCCGGGGAAATCTGGTAGCACCGGGCCTCAGGCAATTTCTGTGTACATCGTCAAAGCAGTGCCACCAATCAGTGCAGCCCAGACAAATATCCGGACAGCAACAACAACCCGGCCTGACGAAGCCCTGACACCACAGCAATCACTGCCAGCGACATTCCGGACACCTTCTGCGGGACCGGCAACAACAACTAGGGCTGGCATGGTGCCCCTGGCGGTGATCGGGGCGATAGGGTTAGCAGGGCTTGCTCTTGTGATGAACCGGAAATAAATCTTTTTTCTGACACTCTGCCTGCCAGGTTACGCGATCTGGACTCTCTCATCGTAGCTCCCAATGACGGCTCTGAACAAACAGACATGAATCGATTCATTTCAGAGCCCATTCACTGGTCTTTAAATAACTGCAACCTTCTAAATAGATCGGCTTTAAAATCCCAATGCATACAAAACGGTGTGAGTATGGTTCGTGTTGGTGTCCATGTTTCAATCGCAGGTTCACTGGATTTCGCTGTCGATCGCGCAAAAGAAACCGGGTGTGACGTGTTCCAGATGTTCTCCCGCAACCCCCGGGGCTGGGGATACAAACCGTTGTCGGACCATGATTGCGATGCTTACAAGGAGAAGATCCGGGCCACCGGAATAATTCCCGTTGACCATATGCCCTATCTTCCGAACCTGGCCTCCCCAAAACCAGATATTTACGAAAAATCTATCGCAGCCCTCACTGCTGAACTCGACCGGTGTGGTCGGCTTGGTATCCCGTATCTCATTACCCACCTCGGACATCACCTTGGTGATGGGATTGCCGGAGGAAGGGCCCGGGTCATCACTGCAATTAATACGGCGCTTGGTGAATCTGACTCTACGGTAATGCTGCTTCTTGAGAATACAGCAGGAGAAAAGAACAGTGTCGGCAGCAGTTTCGAGCACATCCGCGGAGTCCTGGAAGGGATTGAAAATTACACCCGGACTGGTATCTGTTTTGATACCTGTCACGCATTTGCAGCGGGATATGAGCTGAGGACAGAAACTGGCCTTGCAGAAACACTTGCAGAGTTCGATGATCACATTGGTATCCGAAATCTCAAAATCATCCACCTGAATGATACGAAAGGTGACCTGGGAAGTGGGCTTGACCGGCACGAGCACATAGGAATGGGATTCATCGGTGAAAACGGGTTCAGGAACATTCTTCACCATCCTGTTCTTTCAGCCCTCCCGCTGATTTGTGAAACGCCGGTAGATGAACGACGGGATGATGTGGGCAATATTGCAAAAGTGCGTGAGCTGGCAGGATAACATATCAGGGATTTGCTTATTCTTCGAGAGTGAGTTGACCAGTTCAGATAAAAATCCCCACATATCCTCCAACGGATTTGGGGTCTGGAGAAATGGACATGGATCTGTCACGTTCACACCGGATCCATACGTTATAACCGCTATACGCGCAGGGTAGGGAAACTGGTATCGGTCCCTGCTTCATTGTACGATGCTTGTATTTCCTGTTTTTAAAAAGAAAATTTACTGAACCAAAAACAGTTTCCCTATTTTTCCCGTGCGCTTATTATCCTCTACACACAATAGATCTGGCAGTGAAGGCAATATTTGACGGTACCGTAGTTCGTATGGGGAAAGAGGGGAGGGTACTCTATGAACAAAGCGGCTATGGACGGCTGGATCAGGATGGAGTAAAACTCACAAACCAGGAGGCCCTCTATCTCCTCCACCGGCAGAAGATCGATGTGCCCGGGTACACGTTCAACACCCTGGCTTCCAGGTTTGCCTATCAACCTGATTTTCTGCGAAGTTTTCTGGTGTATCGGGATATGCGTGAGCGGGGATATGTTGTGCAGGCCGGACCGCACGATTTCCGGGTGTTCAAACGCGGTGAAAAACCCGGTACGGGAGAGTCGCTCTATCTTGTCCGAGTCCTTTCCGAACGCGATCCGATCCGGTTTGTAAAACTCATTGAAGAGGTTGTTGCCTCAAGAAACATGCGCAAGCAATATGTACTCGCTGTTGTCGATGACGAGGAAGAGCTGACCTATTACGAGATTAAACTCCAGAAACTGGATGAACCCGGAAATTATTTGCCAGATATATCCTCTCAGGAAGCATTCCTGGTGGGAAAATCCGCAATGGTGATGGTGCCGGCCCATTCAGATCTCGAAAAGTCAGGATTTGGTAAACGGTTTGACGTTGAACGTCTGATGCTTGCTCCTGTTGAACTGCTGTATCTGATGGGGATAGGAAAAATTGTCCTCAAAAGTGGGAATAACCTTGTCAGGACTGGTGAATATTTTGCACTTGCCAGTGAGACTGACGGAGAACTTGCCGAGAAAGATAAGGTATATACTGAACTCAGGGGGCACAATTTCACTCCGCGGACGGGTTACAAGTTTGGGCATCATTTCCGGGTCTATTGCGGGAAAAATGTTCATTCAGACATGCTGGTTCACGCAGTTGAAAAAGAGGCGTCTCTCCCTATGAGCGTGATCTCGCGATCAGTCCGGATGGCACACAGTGTCAAAAAGAAGATGTTGTTTGGCGCTGTACATACTACCGGAATTCAGTTCGTCGAATTTGCACGAATCAAACTATGAGCGTTCACCATGCAGGAACCCCAGATTAATCCCTGGTCAAGCAACCAGACCGTTGATGTTGAGAAATTATTCTCCGATTTTGGCATCGAGCCCATCGCCCCGATAATCCACGAGCTCCCCAGTGTCCCGTATTTTATGCGAAGAGGTATCGTAGTAGGGCACCGCGACTACCGCCCTATCGCCAGTGCTATACGCAACTGCACGCCCTTTCACATCCTTACCGGGTTTATGCCGAGCGGCCACCCGCATCTCGGCCACCTGATGGTCATGAAGGAGGTGGTATGGCATGTGCAGCAGGGTGGCAATGGCTACGTTACCATTGCCGACCGTGAGGCACATGCAGTACGGGACATTTCATGGGAAAAGTGCAGTGAGTACGGGAAAGAGTACCTTGCCTGCCTTTATGCTCTTGGCTTTGAGGGACAGACCTATTTCCAGAGTAAAAATGAACGTTTGAAAGATCTCGCCTTTGAGGCGGCAACCAAGGTAAATTTCTCAGAGCTGACGGCTATTTATGGTTTTTCACCCGAGACGGATCTCGCCCATGCCGACAGTGTGATCACGCAGGTTGCAGATATCCTGTTCCCCCAGATTGATCGCGAACCGGCTCCGACGGTTGTCCCTGTTGGTGTTGACCAGGACCCGCACATACGGCTTACCCGGGGTGTCGCCCACAAACTCCGCATGTTTACCGTTGAAGAGAGACAAGACTGTATAAGCGTCCGATCAAAGAACGCACCCGGGAAAGCACTTGACGCCGTAAAAGCAGCATTCCCGCATGCAAAGAAGTACGAGGGACATGTAGATATCAAAGGTGCACAATGTTCTGATGTCAGTGCAAAGGTCCGCCAGATAGAACGTGCGCATGGGGGTTTTGCCTTCTACACTCCCTCGTCCACCTACCATATTTTCATGCCGGGACTTACCGGTGGAAAGATGTCCAGCAGTATTCCCGAAAGCATCATCTCGTTTTATGAGTCTGAAGCGACGGTAAGAAAGAAAGTGATGGCGGGTATTACCGGTGGCAGGATGACGCTTGAGGAACAGAAGCGTTATGGTGGGGAACCCGACCGGTGTTCCCTGTACCTGCTCAACCTTTTCCATATGGTAACTGACGATGCGGAGCTTGCTGAGATACGGAGAAAATGTGTTTCTGGTGAGATCATGTGCGGCACCTGCAAGAAGGAGACAGCTGAACGTGTGGTTGCGTTCCTGAAAGACTTCAAGGACAAAATGGACGCAGCGGCGGATAAGATCGAGGTGTAAGATGGCGGAACTGACACAGAATGAGAAACGGTTGCTGGGAACGTTAGAGAAAGAGAAGAAGGCGAATGCTCCGCATCTTGCAGGGCTGCTTGAGGCAACCCCGGAGGCAGTCGTGCAGTGGGCCCACCTGGCACAGGACAAGGGGTTGGTAAAAGTCGAACGGATCGTTGTGAAGGATTTTATCCCGACAGGAGAAGGAGAGCAGTACCGAAAGTCCAACCTTCCAGAAACTCAATTATTCTCAATATTAGCTCCTGGCACTCAACTTTCAGATCTCCAAAAACATCCTGCCTTTAAAATTGGATTTGGCCAGTTACGAAAAAAAGGGCTCATTCACATCGATGGTTCCACGGTAATAAAAGATCAAAACAAGTCAACAAGCGCTGAGGAAGCCGCATTACGAAATCCCCAGGCAGATGAACCGCACACTAAAGAACTTGTCAAGCGTGGGATCCTGCAGGAATGCGAGACCGTGCGGTACGTCATTACCATCACTCCTGAAGGTCTCACGGTTGCCGCAAAAGGTCTCGACTTCCGCGAAGAGACCGGCACACTTACCCGCGAACAGATCCTCTCGGGCAGCTGGAAGACCGCAAACCTCCGCAAGTATGACGTAACCAAGCTCCCGAAGAAGGTGTACCCCGGCAAGGTCCACCCCTACCAGCGGATCATTGCCGAGATGCGGGAGATCCTCCTCGAGATGGGTTTTGAGGAACTCTACGGTGACATCGTCCAGCAGTGCTACTGGAATTTCGACGCCCTCTTCCAGCCGCAGGACCACCCGGCCCGCGAGATGCAGGACACGTTCTACCTCAAAGAGACCCTCCCGCTTCCACCGGGCTATGAAAAAGTGAAGGCCATGCACATCTCCGGTGGGGATACGTCTTCGACCGGCTGGGGTGGGGTATGGAAGGAGGATAAGGCCGAGCAGTGTGTGCTCCGTACTCACACCACGAGCCTCTCGATCCAGCATCTTGCACTGAACAGGAATCCTCCCGTAAAAGCGTTCGCGGTCGGCAGGGTGTACCGGCGCGAGACAATTGATACCACTCACCTTGCCGAGTTCGAGCAGCTCGAGGGGATCGTGATGGATGAGGGTGTCACATTCGGGAACCTGCTCGGGATCCTCCGCGAGTTCTACAACCGCATGGGCTTCGAGAATGTTCGGTTCAAGCCCTCGTATTACCCCTACACCGAGCCGAGCCTTGATGCGGAAGTGTACATCGACGGGATCGGCTGGATCGAGATGGGCGGCGCCGGCGTCTTCCGCGAAGAGGTCACTGTACCGATAGGGATCGAGTATCCCGTCCTCGCATGGGGTCTCGGGGTGAGCCGGATTGCGATGCTCCGCCTCGGTCTAAAGGACCTCCGGCTCCTGCACAAGAGTGACGTGGCGTTCCTCCGCGAGACCCCTTCGCTACGGAAGTTACATGGAGGGATCTGACGTGGCCGTTATCACCCTTCCCTACAGGTATCTCGAGCGGCTAACTCGCACCGACCGGAAGACAATCCTCGAGAAAGTACCCCTCATCGGTTCGGACGTGGAACGAACCGAGGAAGATCACGCAGATGTGGAGTTCTTCCCCGACCGTCCCGATCTCTTCAGTCCGGAAGGCGTTGCCCGGGCAATGAGGGGATACCTCGGGATCGAAACCGGCCTGCCCTCGTACTCGGTCAGACCCTCGGGGATCTCTTTCACCATCGACCCGAATCTGGCAGACATTCGTCCCATACTTGGCGCTGCCGTGATCCGCGGGGTCTCGTTCGATGACGAGTCGATCCAGAGCATCATGTCCCTGCAGGAATCGCTCCACTGGGCGGTAGGCCGGGGCCGGAGCAAGGTTGCGATTGGCATCCATGACATGGACACCATAAAGCCGCCGTTCCGGTATATTGCATCGCCGCGGACCCGGAAGTTCGTACCGCTTGATTATACTGAAGAGATGACCATGGACGAGATCCTCGAGAAGCACCCGAAAGGCCGGGACTATGCGAAGATCGTCAAAGACTTTCCGCTATTCCCGCTCATTGTCGACCGGGACGACCATGTCCTCTCGTTCCCCCCGATAATCAACAGCGAGCGAACCCGGGTGACTATCGACTCGAAAAACATCCTGCTCGACACGACAGGCACCGACATGCGGGCGGTTGGCGTTGCAGTCAACATCATCTGCACGGCTATGGCTGAGGCAGGGGCTGCCATCGAGAGCGTGGAGATAGGCGGAGTACAGACCCCGACGCTTGCGCCCGCGGAACGGATCGTAAGCGTGAAAGAGTGCTCCCGGCTCATCGGGGTTAAACTGACGGCCCTGTCAATGGCCGGGCTCCTCAAAAAGATGCGCTTTGGTGCCGAACCCGCAGGAAAAGGCAAGGTAAAGGTCCAAGTGCCCTGCTACCGGGCTGACATCATGCATGACTGGGACCTCTTCGAGGACGTGGCAATCGCGTACGGGTACGACAAACTCGAATCCCACCCCCCAAAGACCTTCACTGTGGGAAAACCCCACCCGGTGCAAGTCAATGCCGCCCTTACCCGCGAGGTGTTCATGGGACTCGGGTATCTTGAGGTGATGCCGTTCACCCTCACGAACAAGGATGTTCTCTACAGGAGGATGCAGCGCCCCGAAACAAAGGGCGTCCTCCATGTCATGCACCCGATCAGCATCGAGAACACCGTCGTCAGGACCGAACTCCTTCCTCTGCTTCTCGAGTTCCTTACCATTAACCGGCACCGTGAGCTGCCCCAGCGCCTCTTCACCGTGGGCGACGTTGTACTAGACTGCCGTACCCACCAGCAGGCTGCCGGTGTCAGCACCCACCCGGACGCGGACTTCTCGGAAGCGTATGCCTCAGCTGATGCGGTGCTGCACGAGCTCTCCATCGTCTATACCGTGAATGAATCGGCAGACCCGGCGTTCATTGACGGGCGCCGCGGGGATATAATCGTAGCGGGAAACGCCGTGGGTGTCTTTGGCGAGATTCATCCCAGTGTGCTGAACGCATTTGAGCTTGAGCACTCCGTCGCTGCATTTGAGTTCGATCTCAGAACCGTACCGGGATACCCCTGCCTATGAGATACTCTTTTACGTCCCTGACCGTGAATTCCCCGTAGTGAAATACGCTTGCGGCAAGGCAGGCATCGGCTTTTCCTTTCGTAAAACCGTCATAGAAATGCGCGAGCGTTCCAACCCCCCCGCTTGCGATGACCGGAATTCCGGCGGCATCGGAAATTGCGGAGGTTATGGCAATATCAAACCCGTTCTTTGTACCATCGGTTTCCATACTGGTCAGGAGGATCTCGCCAGCGCCCCGTTCTTCGGCCTCTTTTGCCCAGCTGATTGCATCAATACCGGTAGGTTTACTGCCCCCGTAAATGACCACCTCATACCAGCATGTGCGTCCATCGTCAAGATAAACAGGGATTGACGTGTCATTGGGCGTGAAATTCCGCCGCACATCCATTGCTACCACGATGCACTGCGTGCCAAACGCTTCGGCTCCTCTTGTGATCAGGTTAGGATCGTGTACAGCACTCGTATTGATACTCACCTTATCGGCTCCTGCTCGGAGGATCTGCTGGATATCATCAAGTGACCTGAGACCTCCCCCTACGGTGAGCGGCAGGAAGAGCTCGTCTGCAGCTCGTTGAATGAGCTCAATGATGATACCCCGCTTCTCCCTGGAGGCGGTGATATCAAGGAATACCACTTCGTCTGCACCCTGCTCGTTGTACCGCCCGGCAAGCTCCACCGGGTCTCCGGCATCGCGGAGCCCGAGGAAGTTCGTGCCTTTCACCACCCTGCCATCCTTGAGATCAAGACAAGGGATGATTCGTCGCGTCAACACCATTGGATACACCTTGAACGGCGGATACTATCTACATTTCCTATTGGTTATTCATTCGCGGAGTTTTTATGTAACTTGCCGTGCCTATTCATAGGGTAGTCAGTTACCGGGCGGCTGCTTTTTGAAGCCCCCATTGGATGAGGATGTTTCATGAGCTCAGGAAAGATGAAGATTGAATGGGCTGCGCAGTACATGCCGGTACTTGCCGCCATAAAAAAAGAGTTTGAGAAGAAGAAACCATTCGCCGGTATGACGATTGGCATGGCGCTCCATGTTGAGGCCAAAACTGCAAACCTGGTCTCTGCACTCGCTGCCGGGGGTGCTGAGGTATACATCACCGGATGCAATCCACTTTCCACGCAGGATGATGTGGCCGATGCCCTCAATGACGTCAGGAGTGTCCACTGTTTTGCAAAGCGTGCGTGTTCGGTTGACGAGTACTATGCTGCTATTGACCAGGTGCTCGATGCCAGGCCGGTCATCACCATCGATGATGGAATGGATCTCATCCATTACATTCACACAAAACGCCGTGACCTCATCAAGAAGGTGATCGGTGGCTGCGAAGAGACCACGACCGGTATCCACCGCCTGAGGGCTATGGCTGCTGAAGGGAAGCTCGAATTTCCGGTTATTGCCGTGAATGATACCCCCATGAAGCGGTTCTTTGATAATGTTCATGGGACTGGGGAAAGTGCCCTCTCCTCGATCATGATCACGACAAACACCCTCATCGCCGGGAAATACTTCGTGGTTGCCGGTTATGGTTTCTGCGGGAGAGGACTCGCAAAGAAAGCCCACGGGCTCGGGGCAAAAATTATCGTCACCGAGATTGACCCGCGACGTGCACTTGAGGCCCACATGGACGGGTTCATGGTCATGTCCATGGACGAGGCAGCAGCGATAGGGGATATCTTCGTCACGACAACCGGCAACGTTGCAGTCATTGCTGCAAGGCACTTCAGGAAGCTGAAAAATGGTGCGATCCTCTCAAATGCCGGTCATTTCAATGTTGAGATTGATATCGAATGGCTCCACAAGAACGCCGATAAAGTCATCCAGCGGGATGGAATCGAGACCTTCATGATTAAAGGAAAATCTGTCCATGTCCTTGCCGAGGGCCGGCTTGTCAACCTCGCCACACCCAAAGGCATGGGTCACCCGATCGAGGTTATGGACTTGAGCTTTGCCCTGCAGGCGCTCTGCACTCTCCATATAGCCAAGAACGGCAGGAAGATGAATGGCGGTGTATACGATGTCCCGCAGGAAATTGATGAACAGGTTGCCAACCTGAAACTTTCATCCCTCGGGCTCTCCCTTGATAAGATTACCAACGAGCAGAAAAACTATCTCTGCAGCTGGGATATCGGAACCTGAGGACACTTTATAAAAAACGATTTGGGAGCTTCCTTTCATCAGGAGTTCCCCCGCACCGGCTGAGTGGGGAGATCTCTCTTCGCGTTATTAGCTCAAACTGAATTCCTGCGAAGTGGAATGCTTGTCCATCCCCAAGGTGAGTGTATCATAGCATGATAACGCATGAGCAAAAAATGTTAACATGCATTGAATCCGAACCTGAAAATTTTGAAAAATATCAATGCTTTTTTTAAGGAATATCCTGGCTCTCACCCTTGTCTCGCCGCGTATAGGTACTCCTGCGCATACCCGCAGTATTCCCCGAAATGCTCACGGGCAAAGCGGCGCACTGCATCATATTCCCGGGCTGTTAAATGAGAACCCGCACCCAGATCCGGGAGATAGTTCTGCTGCATTATCCGGCGTATCCAGACATCGACCGGGAACGCCTCGTACTTCTGGAATGCAAAAAGCAGAACACAGTCAGCTGCTTTGGGTCCTACACCCTTAAGTTTCATCAGTTCACGTCGAGCATCCTCAAATGACAGAGCAGAAATGGCAGCCTCCCACTTTTTCAGATTGGTGATCTCACAGGAAGTATCAAAGATATAGGGAGTGCGGTAACCCAGTTTGCAGTCAGGGAGGAGATGCTCCCCGCACGAGATTGAGGAGGGTCCAGGGAAGGTATAATATGTATTCCCCTCGAATTCAATCGCTTTGCCAAACTGCTTTGCAATGGAAGATATTCTGCGCCGTATCGTAGGGATATTCGAATTGGTCGAACAGATATAGGACACAAGGCACTCCCATTTCGGCTGACGGATTAAGCGCAGTCCGGTGTATTGACTGATTGCGGTATGGATGAAGGGATCGCGGTCAATGGATGCCATAATGGGCAGGAGGTCCACATCCAGTGAAAAATAGCGGGTAATAAAAGATGCCGGCGCGCCTTCAAACGTAAGCCGGACACCAACCTGCCGTATTCTGATAACACGCTCGCCGATAACACCATACCACCATCCATCAGCGGTGCGATCCCATCGGAATACCTGGCCACAACCAAGCGTCTGATCGAGTGAAAACTGCTGGTTATGAGATAGTGTTATACCGGGCATATTCCTCGCTGTTGATAAAAGATCTGGTATTCAAACCATATATGGTATATCGGGAAGTCATCTTTGGCGGATCCGGAAGCGTATCCGGAGCATGCCTGGAATATCTCTCTGGAAATATTCCCGGGAAAAAATACGTTACTTTCGCATCGTAACGAATAGCCTTTTAATATATAAATCAATAGTTCTTTTCATGGAATTAACACAAACGCTTAAAGCATTTATTGAAGAGGGTCAGGACTGGGAGCGTAAAAATACCTCCGTAAAAGGTGTTTCCATTATCAGACTCCCGGCGACAAAGAACCGTGCAGCCTCTCTTGCCATCGATATCAATCCGATTGGGGAACATGGTCTGCCCATGAAGAAAAAAGGGGTCATGATCATGAATGCCGTGGAACTCGCCGCGTTCAGGGCAGCTTTCACGAATGAAAAAGTTGATGGTCTTATCAAGGCTCTTGAAGATGTCCTTCCCGAGCGTAAAGCTGCAGCAAAATCCTCCAAGACAGATGTTGTTCAGATATAACAGGGACAACTACCAGTCGCGTCCAGGTAAAAAAGGAGGGATTTATATAAAAAAATGGTGGGTAATATTCGTTATCCTGATTATTGCTCTCGTACTGACAGCAGGCTGTCTTGGCTCGAAAACCCCTCCTGTGTCACGTCCCCCTGCACCTGCTGTGCTGGTTGATTACTACCGGACCGGGGGTATTGCAGGCTTTGATGACCGTCTGGTCATTTTCGATAATGGTGTTGCTGTGGTTTCGAGTAAGACCGTCAATCAGGAGATTGAGATAAACCAAACCGAAATCGACAGGATTGTCACACTCTTCAATCAGTCACAGTTCTCCATGCTTGAAGCGAATTATTCGGCTCGCCCCGGAAATGCAGATTTAATAAAATACACCGTTAGTTACCATAGCAAAACGGTCATCGCAGAGGACTCAGTGGTACCCCCCTCATTGCAACCGGTTATCGATGAATTGAACCGGATCCTGACAATGGCTGCCGGTTTGAAACAAACCTCTGGCATGGGGGCAAATATTCCCGGGTAAAAGGTCCGGAATTTTTGTGAATTCACCTTTTTTATTCCTTCAGTGCGGAGTACCTGAAGATCCTGTTACAGGCTCAGCACATTGCTGCCTTTCCCCTTCTGGGAAAAAAAGGCTGCAAAAACAGAAGTTCTTGCCGTATCAGGTATCCCGCCGGGGAGATTTTCCCCGAGTGAAGGTGGGGACAACGGAAGAGTCGAATTGGCGGCCTGGCGACAACGGTCTGGAATGGGACAATTATCCTGCAATTAAAAAAAAAAGTGATTGTAAAATATCAGCCCCCACAAATAAAAGGTGGAGCAGGTGGATCTTCCAGAACTTATCAAAACATGCAAGACAGAACAACGAGCATTTGACTATCTTCTCAACGAAATTCACAGAATTAAAATGATACATTGTCCCTCCTGGGCAGTTCTGATTATTACCTGATGAGTAAGAAGCGGTTACGATGCAAGATCTGTCGAAGAGATTATCCCCCTTTTTCTGGAACTCTGCTATCTGGTTTGAAAATATCCGTGGTATCCCTCCTCCTTCTCATTAAATTATTCGAACTTGAAATCAGTGCCAGGAAAGCTAGTACACAACTGGATATCAGTTATCCAACAACACTCAAAGCATTCGATTTATTCCGAAGATCGATTGCCTGCAACCTCGCTAAAGACGATAATCTCCTCAAAGGTGAAATTGAGGCCGATGAATCATATTTCGGAGGAAGACGAAAAGCAAAGCGTGGTCGCGGTGCCGGTCATAAGACAATTGTATTCGGGATCCTGGAACGTGGGGGAAAGGTTTCAGTCTGTATCCTCACGAATGTCAAAGCTGAAGCCCTGATTGATGAGACTGTTAAAAAGGTGAGATGCGGATCAATCGTAGATGCCGATAAATGGTGCGATTATGATTCTCTCATGTTCTGCGGATACAGACATCTCAATATTGACCACCAGTACAAGTTCAAACAAGGAAAGGTGTACATCAACGGTATTGAAGGATTCTGGTCCTTTGCTAAAGAACGTCTCATGAAACATCACGGTATATCGAAAGAAAAGTTCCTCTATTATATCAAAGAAATGGAATGGAGATACAACAACAGAGAAAAAGGATTATTTGTCGACCTGATTCATATCATTTTTAGGGGCTGATTGTTGATAATCACCAAAAAATATTATTTTTTCTCGTACAGGCACGACTGAATATCGTGTCCCAGTTTTCCTATCGCATCTGCCCGGCACCGCTGGCAGTGGCGCATCTGTTTGACATATTTCCCGCACTCATCCTGCATTTTACGTTTCATTTCGGGTGTTGGCGGCGTAATATCGGCAAACTTATATTGTGCAATAAGGGGGATGACATTGAAGGTATACACACCCATCTCCCCAACCCTTTTAGCGATCTCCGGAATATGATCTTCGTTGATGCCCGGGATATAGACCGTGTTGATTTTCACAATCATATGCCGCTTCACTGCCTCTTCAATGCCTTTTAACTGCTGGGAGAGGAGAAGTTTTGCCCCTTCGATCCCCGTATAGCGCTTGCCCATATAATCGATGAACTGATAGATCTTTGCACCGATTTCCGGGTCAACGGCATTAAGTGTCACCGTAACATTGCCTACGTCATATTTCTGGAGCAGGTCGATCTTCTCCGGGAGCAATAATCCGTTTGTACTTATGCACTTGATAACATTGGGGTACTGTTCGTGAAGGCGGCGGAGTGTTTCAAAGGTCTCTTCATTTGCAAGGGGTTCTCCCGGCCCGGCAATCCCTACGACCTTGATATAATCATATTTGTCCACAACTTTTTTGACCATGTCCATGGATTCATCAGGATTGAGTACCCTTGTTGTTACACCAGGGCGGCTCTCGTTCACACAATCAAAGTCACGGATACAGTAATTGCACTGGATATTGCATTTGGGTGCTACCGGGATATGACATCGCCCGAAGGTGTGGCATGCCTTTTCGGAAAAACAGGGATGTTCCTGGATCT
This sequence comes from uncultured Methanoregula sp., assembly GCA_964590415.1. GTDB lineage: Archaea > Halobacteriota > Methanomicrobia > Methanomicrobiales > Methanospirillaceae > Methanoregula. Next base: position 129,699 of record CAZPVQ010000003.1, read on the forward strand.
TGCGCATCTGTGCCGGGTCCCACTGGACTTTCCTGCCAGCGACATCTGCAATTCTTACTTCATCAGACATATTCAACACCACTACGTGCGCTGTGAATGTATAAATAAAGTGCAATCGTGATAGTGCGATTCACTTCTCCCCATAATCCGCCTGTTATTCCCATAGATGCGATAACACCCGAACAGGTGCTATGATATCGTCGCTAAGCGCTGGGCGGTATGGGGGTAAAGACTCTGTCCCCCTCTTCATCGTTCCTGAATCTTGAATTTCATATCAATGGAAAAGAAATTCAACAGAGCCAATCGTAAAAAAAACAGATTTAAAATACCATGGGCCCGGCCGGATTCGAACCGGCGACCTCCGCCGTGTAAGGGCGACGTCATAACCGACTAGACCACGAGCCCGGTCTCTTACTAATGTTTCCCTGCACCCTATTAACATTGTTGCTCTCCTTCACATGACGGCCATTGATCCTGCGGAAAGTATGATAATGGGAACAGGTTTCAAAGATTGCAGAAAGAAAAAATGACAGAAAAAAAAGTGAATGTGTTATTCTTTTTTGAGTTTGATGTCGATTCCATATTTTTCTGCATTCCTGTCAGCCATTGCCTGGATAGCAGCGATCTCGGCATCCTGGCGTTTTGGTTTGAACAGGTGGCGGAACCGTTTCTGGGTCTTGAGATATTCTTCAACCGGTTTGCGGACGACCTTTTTTGCTTTTATTACTTTACCGTCAACCATTTCATAGTTGACCCAGAGTCCTGTCTCTATTGCCAGTTTTGCAATAGCGATAGTCTGCTCGCCTTCAAAACCCCAGCCGGTACAGCAGGGTGCGTGAACCTGGACATAACACGGACCCTTGGTATTTATCGCCTTCTCAACCTTCTGCATGAGATCAGCGGGATAGGCGATTGAAGCGGTGGCAACATAAGGTGCACCATGTGCCGCCAGAATCTGCGGCATGTCCTTTTTCGGATGTTTGTTCCCAAACGAGCATTTACCTGCCGGGCTTGTTGTGGTGCTGGCATCGTATGGTGTTGCACCGGAACGCTGGATGCCGGTGTTCATGTACGCTTCATTGTCGTAGCATATGTAGGTAAAGTCATGACCGCGTTCAAAGGCGCCGCTGATACAGATCATACCGATATCAAAGGTAGCTCCGTCACCAGCCATGATAACCACTTTTTCCGTCCTGCCTTGTTTTTTGAGCGCCGCCTCAACACCAGATGCAACTGCAGAGGCATTTTCAAAGAGGGAGTGAATCCACGGTACTTTCCAGGCAGTCTCCGGGTAGGGTGTGGAGAACACCTCCATGCACCCCGTGGAGGAAACAACAATGGTATTTGTGCCGGAAGCTTTTGTTACCAGTCTTGCCGCCAGTGCAGCACCACATCCGCCGCATGCCCGGTGTCCGCAATCAAATAATTCCAGGGTTTTATCGACCATTTCAAAGCACCTCCCTGCGCAGTCCATAGAATATATCGCCCTCTCCTTTCTCAATGAGAGCGACTATCGCTTTGATATCTTTCTTTCTGACATCTCTCCCCCCAAGGCCGATGATATAATCTTTGACCGGGATGCCGGAACCATAAAGTGCATCCTTGACCTCAAGGGCAACCGCACCTTTTGCACCCAGTGAAATGTTCTTGTCGAGCACGGCAACTCTCTGTACGTGAGTAAGTGCCTTTGCCACATCTTCAGTGGGAAACGGGCGGAAGACACGGATCTTGAGCAGGCCGACTTTTTTACCTTCAGTGCGCATCTCATCGATTGCGTCTTTGGTAGTACCGCAGATAGAGCCCATCGCGACGATCGCTGTGTCAGCATCTTCAAGGCGATAGCCTTCGACCATCGCACCATAATCCCTCCCGAACATCTGGCCGAATTCCTTTCCAGCCTTTTGGATGATTGCTTTTGATTCCTTGAGGGCTCGGTCCATTTCATACCTGAATTCAAGGTAATAATCCGGTGTGGCATACATGCCGAAACTGATAGGGTCAGCTGCATCAAGCCGTTCATAGGGCGTGAATTTCGGAAGGAACCTATCAATATCCTCCTGCGTGAGCATATCGATGGGTTCGTAGGTATGGGAAAGTATGAAGCCGTCAAAGCAGACAAATGCGGGGAGCAGTACGGAATGTTCTTCTGCAACGCGATAGGCAAGGAAATGAAGATCAGTTGCCTCCTGGTTGTCCTCGGCGTAGAACTGGAGCCAGCCTGAGTCCCGGAGAGATATTGAATCCTGCTGATCGTTCCAGATTGAGAGGGGTGCACCCAGTGCCCGGTTGGCAATGGACATCACAATCGGGAGACGCATACCGGCAGCATTAAAGCAGACCTCAAACATAAGGGCGAGCCCCTGTGACGTTGTTGCCGAATAGGTGCGGGAACCTGCCGCACTCGCACCAATACAGGCAGAGAGGGCAGACAATTCATTCTCGACAGTAATGTATTCAGCATCCAGCTGGCAGTTTGCAACCATATCGGCAAGCGCCTCGACAATATGGGTCTGGGGTGTGATCGGGTACGCAGAGATTACCTGCGGACGACAGAGCCGGACTGCTTCTGCCACCGCATGTGACCCTTCGGTTATCTCCATCATCTACTTCTCCTCCTGTTTCATCTCAATTGCCTCTCCCGGGCATTCTTCAGCGCAGATCCCGCAACCCTTACAGTACGTGTAATCAGGGGCCACAACGCCCTCTTCAGTTTCATGGACACATCCCTCGGGACACAGTGTCACACATAACCCGCACTGGGTGCATTTCTCCCGATCAAAGAATGGTTTGAAAACGCGCCACGATCCGGTTTTGTTGTTGCGGGATTTCCCGGGTTTCGCCCTGCAGCCGATTGCCAGTGACATTACGCACCCTCCTTTACCTGAGCGAATGCCTGACGGGCAGCTTCGATATTTTTTATTGCAAGTTCCTTTGGGAAACGGTGATTGAGCGCATTTTCCAGCGCGGAGAATTTTATCTCTCCGGATGCAGCGGCAAAGGCTCCCATAAGAGATGTGTTGGTGATCGGAAGGCCGATCGCCCTCAATGCAATGGTTGTTGCATCAATGGTGATCAATTTCACCCCTTCCGGCACCTTATAGTCAGGTACTTTTTCCGTGTTCACAATCACAATGCCTCCCTTCTTTACACCCTGGAACACGTTCACGTCTTTGATTAAGGTGCTGTCCTGCACAATGATATAATCCGGTTCATAGACCTGGCTTCGTTTGCGGATTATTTTGTCATCGAATCGAACAAAAGCCTGAACTGGTGCCCCCCGCCGCTCGACACCGAATGCCGGAAAAGCCTGGGCAAAGACGCCCCCTTCAAATGCAGCGACGGCAATAAGTTCAGCAGCTGTGACGGAACCCTGGCCGCCCCTGCCGTGGATACGTAACTCTCTCAAGAAAAATCCCCAATAATCTTACATGATTAATCGATATAAATCTACAGATCTACATCAAGCCCGAGAATTTCTTTTTTCCCGCAAAACACGTCGTGAGCGATCCTGACCAGGCCCCTGGATGCGCACCATTCATCAAATACTGCCACATCACGACCAAGAAGTGCTTTAACCTCAGGTGCGATGACGGGAGCAAGACTGCCGGCAAGGGCTACCGTTGCGCGGTTATTCAACAAGAGAAGCGCGGCACATTCCATGGCTGCAAACATGGCAACCGACCGCGTGCGCTCTTTTTCCAGAAGGGAGAAATTTACTCCTGCATGCTGGAAAGCCTCATTTGCCGTGCATTCTCCTGCATCGATTCTTCGTATCGCGTCCACATCGAGTGCACCATGAAGACTGCCCGGTGCAAAGATGCAGGCGTCAAAAGCTCCTACCAGTTTTCCTGCAGAAATCAGAAGCGTCACGGTGTTGGAACTTACATCAGAAACGATAATATCATCACCCAGAGCACAGCTGACTTCGTAGGCAATCCCGATCTTTTCAGGACTGGACTGGTGTGAATATACTTTAAAACGGGGATCTGTGGGAGACCTGCGGTGGAGACCGGGAATAACCACGGCAGGGATACCGCTTTTTGCAACTTCATCAAAAACTCTTGTTCCTCCCCCGATATGCTGCCCGGCTCCCTCACGGCTGATGAGTCCACGGTTTTTCACCTTGCTGATATGCGTGATCGATGAAATATTATCCCCCATCGAATAACAGAGCGCAATACCTTCAATTCCATCGACCGGACAAATCCTCGAGAGATCCTCTATGGTGAACTCTAATGCGGCCTCCCGTGAGATCTTGAACTCTCCCGATTCTCCGGCAAAACGCATGGCGGTTGTTCCGTGATCGATCCCTATGAACATAACAGTAATCCTATAGCATGGATGACATATTATGTTGTGATGTTTGATGTCGTGACAGGTGGAGCCGGGTTCATCGGTTCGCACCTTGTTGATACCCTTGTTGCACAGGGCAACGAGGTTCTGGTTATTGACTCACTATGTTCCGGGAAGAAGGAAACGATTGCCCGCCATATCGATTCCTGTAAGGTCAGGTTTGTGCAAAAAGACCTGCTGGGCGACGAGTGGCAGGATACCATTCAGGGAGCAGACCGGCTCTTTCATCTTGCGGCGGATCCTGATGTCCGGCAGAGTGCTGTGAACCCTGACCCGACTATGCAGAACAATATTCTGGCTACGTACAGGGTTCTCGAAGCCATGCGTTTGCACAATGTTCCCGAACTGGTGTTCACCTCTACATCAACGGTATATGGCGACGCGACCGTTATCCCGACCCCGGAGAGCTACACTCCTCTCGAACCCATATCAGTGTACGGCGCGAGCAAGCTGGCCTGTGAAGCACTTATATCAGCGTACTGCCACTCGTTTGGAATGAAAACCTGGACGTTCCGGTTTGCCAATATCATCGGATCACGGAGTGGTCATGGGGTGATTATTGATTTTATCCGGAAACTTGAGGAGAACCCGGCTGAACTGGAGATCCTCGGCGATGGGAAACAGACTAAATCCTACCTTGAAGTACATGAATGTGTAGCGGCAATGCTATTTGCAGTCGGCCATGCCCGTGATACGGTTAATACGTTCAATATCGGTTCCGATGACTGGATTGATGTGAAAAGCATCGCAGAGATAGTCACAGAAGAGATGCATCTTCCCTCAACGAAGTTCAGGTTCACGGGCGGTGAACGTGGGTGGATCGGGGACGTGCCGAAGATGCAACTTGCCATCGATAAAATCAAAGGATTGCGCTGGAAGCCGCAGATCGGTTCACGGGAGAGCGTGAGGATAGCAGTCAGAGCAATGCTCGCAGAACGGCAGCACCCATAATGACGGTGCAAAACAAACCAAAAATACATCCAGAACCGTGATTCCTATGAAGTATATGGTCATTCTTGGTGATGGTATGGCGGATGAACCGCTCGTGCAACTGGGAGGTAAAACTCCCCTTGAATATGCAAAAACACCGAATATGGATCGGATGGCCAAAAATGGTGCATGCGGGATGCTCCGGACAATTCCCGATGATTTTGAAGCAGGCAGCGATATTGCCAATATGTCGATCCTCGGCTATGCTCCGGAGAGGTATTACACTGGCCGGGGGCCGCTCGAAGCGGTAAGCATGGGGATCGATCTTGATTCAGGCGATGTCGCATACCGTTGCAATCTGGTGACCGTGCAAAACGGGACTATGGCAGACTTCTCAGCAGGGCATATCTCCAGTCCTGAGGGTGCCGAACTCTTTTCCTCACTCGGAAACAGGATCCGGGGGGTGATGTTCAGGCCGGGAGTCAGTTATCGCAACCTGCTTGTTGTGCATGACGGAAAGGGCGCCACCTCCACCCCGCCCCATGACATCGTGGGGAAAAACATTGCTGATTATCTCCCGAAAGGCGGGGATGCCGGTCGGCTCCTGCAGTGCATGGAGAAAAGTACGGAGATCTTTTTCGAGCATAAGGTGAATTATGCACGACAACAATCCGGCAAACCCCCAGCGACCCAGATCTGGCCTTGGAGTGGCGGGCACAAACCCGCATTTCCCTCCTTTGAGAAAAAGTACGGGAAGAAAGGTGGAGTGATATCTGCAGTAGACCTTTTAAACGGGATCGCGAGATGTGCAGGGATGGAGGTGATCGCTGTACCAGGAGCTACCGGTTATCTCGATACTGATTATGACGCGAAGGGACGCTACGCTCTTAAAGCAATCAGACACCTGGATTTCCTCTATCTTCACATCGAGGCTCCTGATGAAGCCGGACATCTGGGGAGCATTGAAGAGAAGGTCCGTGCGATTGAACGGGTTGATGGTGTTATAGGCATGATCCTTGAAGAGTTTGACGGGGTGCTTGCAGTTCTTCCCGATCATCCGACCCCGATCAGGGTGAAGACACATACGAGGGATCCGGTCCCCTTTGTTGTTATCGGTAAAGAAAAGGATGCAACGGAACGATACTCAGAGCAGGCAGCCCGATCCGGAGGATTGGGAACAATTAATGCAGTTGACTTCCTGGACTTCCTGTTTTCTTAAAGTTGTGCGGCATCAGACCCCTGCTTCATCATGTATCTTCAGTGGGGGTAACTTTCATCATCTGCCGCACCCGACTGGTTCTTTTTTCTTTTCAGGAAGATATAGGTTATCCAGAACATAGAACAAAAAAGGGTTAAACCTGGTTTTTAATCCGGAAATAATCCAATGCAATTAATACCGATGGCGTAGAGGTTAGTGAGATGAAAAAGAACCTGCTGATGTGGGATGAAACACTCTTCCGCGACCCCGAGGTGCTGGAGATTGATTACGTTCCCGAGCAGTTCGAATTCCGGGATACCCAGATGCGCGAACTGGCTTTCCAGATCCGGCCCGGCCTTCGCGGAGGGAGACCGCTCAATACGGTCTGCAAAGGGTTGCCCGGGACAGGAAAGACCACAAGTATCCGGAAACTGTTTGCAGAGATCGAGGAAACGACAAAAAAACTTGTTCCGGTGTACATCAACTGTCAGATCGATAATACCAAATTTGCAATCATATCACAGATTTACAAAAAGCTCGCCGGGCATCTACCCCCGTCGTCCGGCACATCCTTTAAGCAGGTGTTTGATGCCGTTGCCCGCATCCTGATAAAAGAGGAAATTGTGCTGCTTGTCGCGCTCGATGATGCAAATTATCTCCTCTATGAAAACGAGATAAACAAGGTGCTCTACACCCTGCTCAGGTCCCACGAGACCTACGAGGGGACACGAATAGGTGTGATCGTTATAGTAAGCGATCTTGATGTGGACCTCACCCGCGCAGTCGATGCTCGTGTCGCGTCGGTCTTTCGTCCCGCCGAGATCTATTTCCCTCCCTACGATAATGTCGAAATCCATGAAATAATGAAAGCAAGGGTCATTCAGGGCCTTTTCCAGGGTGTTCTGAGCGAAGAATTGCTGAATCTCGTTGTTGAACAGACCCTTAAAAGTGGGGACCTTCGGGTGGGAATTGATCTTTTAAAAAGGGCGACGCTCAGTGCAGAACGTTCAGCCAGGCGATCTATCGGGCGGGAGGATATCTGCGGTGCGTATGAGGTCTCAAAGTACCTTCATCTTTCCTATACGTTAAAAACACTCAAGGATGAAGAGCGGCTGATTCTCAAATCTTTTGCAGAACGAAGCGCAAAAGAACATGAGATGAACGCAGGTGAAGTGTACAAATCCATCCGGGAATCCCTGTCAATCGGTTACACCCGGTTCTATGAAATCATAAAAAAAATGGATGCAATGCGGCTGATAAACCTGCAGTACCGTGATGGAAAAGGCAGAACCCGGATCATAACTCTACGGTACGAGCCGGCAAAGGTCCTCGAATATCTCGCGTGACGCCGGATCAGTTTGAAAAATATTATCTGTTCTCAAACCCTCTCTTATGATGCAGGGGTTTTTGTAAATGTTGAGTGTTAATGAATTGGCACTGGAAATATTTGAGAATTTAGCCGAAATTCCAGAAGAATTCAATTGTACCTACCATGAACTGGATAACGGGGCACGCATTGTAGATTGCGGTGTGAGTACCTCAGGGGGTTATGCAGCTGGTCGCGCATTCACCGAGATTTGTATGGGTGGACTGGGAGAGGTCAACTTCCGGATGGGGCACATCAGGGAATTCCCCATGCCGTTTATAGAAGTTATGACGGATTTTCCCTCAATCTCATGCCTCGGTTCACAGAAAGCAGGATGGACAGTCAAAGTCGGCAATTATTTTGCAATGGGCAGCGGCCCGGCCCGGGCACTCTCTCTCAAACCAAAACATACGTTTGAAGTGATTGAATACGAGGATGATTTTGACTGGGCTGTTATCTGCCTGGAAAGTGATCACCTTCCGAATGCCGAAGTCATGACGAAAATTGCACAGGACTGCAATGTGGATGTAGCAAATGTCTGCGCTGTCGTTGCTCCTACCTCTTCAATGGTTGGTTCAATCCAGGTTTCAGGACGTTGCGTTGAGACTGCAATCTATAAGCTGAACGAGCTCGGATTTGATACACGGAAGGTCATCGCCGCTATGGGAACTGCACCTGTCCCGCCGGTCCGGGGCGCAAAGCTTGCCATGGGTGTTACCAATGACGCCACCATCTATCATGGCAGAATAAATCTCACGATGAATGCCCCCGAGATCAAGGACTATCTTGAGAAGATCCCGAGCAGCAAATCCAAGGGATACGGCAAACCATTCAACGATATCTTCAAGGAAGCAAACTATGACTTCTACCAGATCGACACTTCACTTTTCTCGCCCGCAGAGGTTGTCATAAACGAGCTGTCATCAGGGACTGTATATCATGTCGGTGCTGTGAACACGGATGTGACACTGAAGTCGTTTGGATTCATGAAATAATTTTTTTAACAATTTTTTTGTTCCATGTTTTTAGTGGTCAAGCGGATCCGGTTTTTACCGGCACCTTCACTCCGCTTACCAATTGCCGTATAATACAGGAGATCCATATATATGTTCAGGAGTCTCTGCGGAATGATTGTTATCGGGATCGACCCCGGACTTGCACGACTGGGGTATGGAGTGATCGAAGTAATTAATGGGGACATACGGATGGTTACGTATGGATGTATAGAAACCTCGGGTAAGGATCTCCGCGCTTCAGAGAGATTATTAAAAATATATACTGCAGTCGAAGCAATTTTTGAGAAATACCAGCCTTCTCATGTTTCCCTTGAAAAATTATTCTTTACAAAGAACATCTCGTCTGCAATGGGCGTAAGTGAAGTACGCGGGATTATCCTTCTTGCTGCTGAACAGCGGACTATCCTGATCGCTGAATACACCCCAAATCAGGTAAAGCAGGCTATCGCAGGGTCCGGGCGTGCAGATAAACGCCAGATGCAGGAGATGATTACAAGACTTCTCCGGTTGGATGAAATTCCCACTCCCGATGACGCTGCCGATGCCCTTTCGATTGCCTTATGTCATATCCATATCCTGAGATAGTACAATGATCGCACATCTCCGTGGTAAACCAGTTCTGACGGGTGACAGATGGGTAGTAATCGAGGTCGGAGGCATCGGGTATCAGGTGCAGGTAACCCAGCCTGCACTTCAGTTACTAGCTCACACGACAGAACCGGTAAAACTTTTTACGTTCATGGCGGTCCGTGAGGATGCGATAACACTCTACGGTTTCATGCACCAGAGCGAACTGGAGATGTACAGGATCCTGATCGGGGTGAGCGGGATTGGTCCCCAGATTGCCATGAACATCCTTTCCCAGATCGGCATTGAGGATTTTGCTTTGGCGATCCTGAACGAGGACGAAAAAGCACTTACCAGAATCTCCGGTATTGGCACCAAGAGCGCGAAACGGCTAATCCTTGAACTGAGGGAGAAGATGAAAAAAGTCAGCGAAACGATGGTAGTGGGGGATGTTGGCAGGACCAACCCGGCTGTTCATGACGCTGTAAGCGCACTTGTCTCGCTCGGATTTTCAGAAAAAGAATCAAGAGATGCAGTCAATGCTGCGGCGCTCGTGATGAAAAATCCCTCGGTGCAGGATATTATTAAAGCCTCACTCGTAACAATGAAGGAACGCTAATTCCATGACCGAGAGGATTATTTCACCCGAACTCCTCATGGAGGAAGGAGAAGACCTTACGATCAGGCCGGCCAGGCTGGATGAATTTGTCGGGCAGATACAGGTTAAAGAGACACTGAAGATCGCGATCGAAGCTGCACAGAAACGTGGTGAACCAATAGACCATCTCCTGTTTTCCGGGCCGCCGGGCCTCGGCAAGACCACACTTGCGCATATCATCGCCTACGAGATGGGTGCTGCTATCAGAGCCACGACCGGTCCTGTGCTTGAAAAACCGGGGGATATTGCAGCCCTACTCACCCCCTTAAAACGGGGTGATATCCTGTTTATCGACGAAATCCACAGGATAAACCCGGTTGTCGAGGAAGTGCTGTATCCTGCAATGGAGGATTTTTTTATCGATGTGATGATAGGTGAAGGGCCAAGTGCACGCTCGATAAAGCTCAACCTTGAACATTTCACTCTCATCGGGGCAACCACAAAACAAGGCCTTTTAGGCGCCCCGTTCCGGGACCGGTTCGGTATCCTTTCCCGCCTCGATTTGTATTCCCCCAAAGAACTTGTAAAGATTGTTACGCGGAGTGCATCCATCCTGAAGATCCCGATAACTGCTGACGGTGCTGATGAGATTGCCCGCAGAAGCCGGGGAACGCCAAGGATTGTCAACCGGCTGTTGCGGCGTGTGAGGGATTTTGCTATTGTCAAAGGTGATGGTACAATCACGTGTGAGATTGCTGCAAGGGCACTTCAGATGATGCAGATCGATGAGCTTGGACTTGACGAACTGGACCGGCGCATTCTTTCAGTTATTGCAAAAGATTTTAACGGAGGTCCTGTAGGTGCGAAGACCATCGCGATCTCGGTCGGGGAAGAGGTACGTACCATTGAGGATGTGTATGAACCGTACCTGATCCAGATCGGGTTTTTAAAACGTACCCCTCATGGAAGGGAAGTCACACCCGCTGCAAAAAAGCATCTCAATAATCCGCAGAAGACTCTGGTATAAGGAAGGGTTGGTGCATTGTCCGGATTCCGGCTACCAAATAGAATACCCTTTCTGGTCATCATGATCTGATCCCGGAATTTCTTTTCTTCACTCGTTCTTTCTCATTGTCAGCAGGAACGGCAGCAGCATTACGACAGCGATGATCCCCATGAATTGCAGGAAAAAATACAGGAGCGTCTCGCGTTCCTGGTCGTAGAACCTGATATCTGCTGACAGCGTCTTATTCCACTGGATCAGGGTTGTATTATCAGGGTACCGTGTAACATTGGCGCCAGGGCTGATTCCGGCAAGCAGTGGGTTTTGTACATTGAATTCCTGCGGGAGGGTAATATTGACATGATAGGGACTCTTGAAGGATGCCTGAAGGTGATTATCACGAAGGGGTGAAACATACGACACGGTATAATTTCCCCGTTCAAATGTCAATGCCCTGACATTGCTGGTAAACGAGGGTCCGGTCTGGTTGAACCGGCAGGGAGAACAATTCCCCGAAAGCTGTACTTCTCCTACGGTGAGAGGTACAGGTTCACCGAGCATCCCGGTATCGACAAACTCATACCGCGACGAGTCCACGATCTCAATCGACGCCCTGTACGCCGTCCCGTTAGGGAAAATCAGATAATCAGCTGAGAGCGCTCCCGCAGGGGGGATAGCTGCCAGCAGGATTATAAGTGAAGTGCAGAGAGCAGCGATGGCAGATCTGCGTTGATCTCTGTCGGGGGTTCGCATTGTTTTATCACCGTATCCGGGTCTTTGAGCAGATGCCCGGTAACGACGCAGACGATTCGCTCATTCCGGGCAATCATACCGTTTTCTACCAGTTTTCTTACACCTGCAACTGAAGCGGCTGATGCCGGCTCAACACCTATACCCTCTTTTCGGGCGAGATCCCGCTGCATCTGCAGGATCTCTGCATCAGTGACGGACTCGGCAAGTCCGCCGGTCATCCTGATAGCAGTAAGGGCCTTTTCAGCATTGACAGGTGCCCCGATCCGGATCGCTGTTGCTACGGTCTCGGGATTCAGCTCAGGGATCACTTCGGGAAAATTCTCACGGATTGCCCGCACAACCGGACTTGACCCCTCGGCCTGGATGCCGGTCATCATCGGTAACCGGTCCATAAAACCCAGTTCCTGCAGCTCCATAAATCCCTTGTAGACTGCTGAGATATTGCCAGCATTTCCCACGGGGAGAACAAACCGGTCCGGGACCGCACCAAGCTGGTCAAGTGCCTCAAAACCAATAGTCTTCTGTCCTTCCAGTCGATAGGGGTTGATGGAATTTAACAGATACAGTCCGTGGGACAGGCAGAGATCATGCACCATTTCAAGAGCGCGATCAAAGTTGCCACGGATTGAGATAACCTGAGCGCCGTGCATCAGTGCCTGTGCCACCTTACCCACCGCCACTTTCCCAGCGGGGAGGAGTACAACCGCCGGAATTCCTGCCTTTGCTGCATAGACCGCAAGGCTTGCGGAGGTATTCCCTGTACTCGCACAGGCAACACTCTTTTTCCCCAGCTGAATTGCCATAGAGACACCGACGGTCATACCCCGGTCCTTGAATGAACCGGAGGGGTTCATGCCCTCGTGTTTTGCGTAAAGATGTTTAAGACCCATCTCCTGCCCAAGCCTTTTTAGGTGGTAGAGCGGAGTCCCTCCTTCCTGCAGTGTTATGGGATCTATCTGGACAGGGAGCAGTTCCCGGTACCGCCATACCGAGAGCGGACGCTTCTCCCACATCGCTTTTGTTACAGTTATTTTGTCCAGGGGATATTTTACGGTAAGGAGATGACCGCATTTTTTGCAATTATACAGGATCTCGTCAGCGGGATAGGTGGCTCCACAGTTGACGCACACGAGATGATACATGGTATAGTATAGGTCTTTTGATTACATATAGGCGTGCGTTTTTCCCTGAGGATAAACGGCGGTCTCCAGGATTTTTTTACCATCAGTTCATCAAAGAAAGGACAATGATATCCCTTTTTTCTTATTCTTTTTTCTTCGTAAGAAGTGAGTGATAAAGTGCATCCCTGCGGTCTTTCTCTACCGGGAATGCGCTTTTTGCCCTCTCTACCTCTCCGGGATCAATATCTGAGAAGAGGAGTTGCTCTGCCTCATCAGCCCGACTGATAATCGTCCCGTGAGGATCTGCTGTCATCGATGCACCTGAGTAGAGATCAACCGGAGTCTTTCCGGTGGTATTTATGCCCAGAATATACATCTGGTTTTCTGCAGCCCGTGCTGTGATGAACAACTCCCAGTGCCTGATGCGGCTTTGTGGCCAGGCTGCCGGAACGAAAACTGCATGGACGCCCTTTTTGGCATACAGCCTGAAGAGTTCAGGAAACCGGAGGTCATAACATATTGCGATACCACAGGTCAGCGAATCAAAGGTAAATAAGCCCAGATCCGTGCCAGGGGAGTTTGCTTCATGTTCATGGCAGAAAGAGAACAGGTGCATCTTTGCATAGCTTGTAAGAATCCTGCCATCGCTTCCGATGGCGACTGCGGTGTTTTTTGGAAGCGGGTCATATGCTTCCCGTATTGAACCAAGGATGCCAATCCTGTACTCTTTTGCATATAGCTGAAGAGAAGTAATTACACTTCCGTGAATATCCTGGATATTTTTGTGGGGCTGAGGGTCCCATCCTGTTGCAAACTGTTCAGGAAAACAGATCAGTTTTGCGCCGCAATCAGCAGCATGTCGTATGAAAGTTTCTGCCTTTCTTAGCGTCTTTTCCGGATCTTCCCAAGCACTCGCGATCTGTGCACTGCACACTCTGATGATATGGCCAGCATTCCGGTTTTGGCTTTCGTCTAATGACATTGGTTCTTGCATTCCTCTGACAAGATAAAATTACAATTCTGACGCTTAGTATTCCCTTAAGCATTGTGCAGCGTCAAAGAGTAATAGACATTTTGGTCACCTATCCGGCGGGAAAAAACTCCAGAGAAACTGACATGAATCGATATGGTTCACACCAAAACCATAAAAATCGTTCTTTTTACCATAGACTCCCGCATCAGTGCTTCTCCGAAGTGTGGCGGGAAGGGAGTTTTTTTTTACTCTGATGGAGGGGACAGTGCGTCCCCTCAGACCGCCCCTGCGCTGTAAGATAATGCTGTATTACCTTTTCAAGTCTAATCGCATTCCGGAGGCTGCCTCAGCGGCGGGGGTAAAAAGGCGCTATTTGCCGAAGCCCCCAGGAGCGTTAAGAGTGTTTTCTCCAGGATTTCTCCACAACATATTTTAATCACCGATTCGCTAATGGGGCGTCTCTTGGGGAGCAGCATCAATTATCTTGCCAGATGGATAGGGTGGTAATAATCCTTGCATCATCAAAGGAATTCTGCAGAATCAAAAAGAGAGATTTAGTATTCGTAAATGACGGATTCATCAATCCGCGAATACGTAACCAGTTCATTTTGTTTAAAGTGGATTGCAATCTCGCGGGCTGCACTCTCCAGGGAGTCGGAACCATGAATGACGTTCCGGCCGATGTCAATACCAAAATCGCCCCGTATTGTACCGGGTTCTGCTTCCTGGGGATTGGTTGCTCCAATAACTTTACGGGCGATCGATACCACACTCCTGCCTTCCCAGACCATGAGAAAACAGGGTCCTCCCATAATATATTGTTTAAGGGATGGAAAAAATGGTTTTGCAAGATGCTCACGGTACTGTTCTGTAACACGCACCTCGGGAAGTTTCTCAAAACGCGCTGCAATGAGTTTCAGACCTTTTGCTTCAAGCCGTGAAACGATCTCACCCACAAGACCCCGCTGAACCCCATCAGGCTTCACCATAACAAAGGTGCGGTCCATCTGCGATCTCACTCCTTATTTGCAGCCTTCTTTCCTGCAGCAGTCCACTGGACCCGTCGGGGAACCCTGCCGAGCTTGTAATTGTTCTGGCACTTTGTACTGCAGAAGTAAAAGATCGTGCCGTCCTTTCTGACATACATCTTGCCAGTACCAGGTTCAAGCTGAATGCCGCAGAAACTGCAGGGATGTTGTTCAACCATCTCCCTTCACCGCCTCGACATTTTCTTTGCTTCGCGTTCGGTCTCAAGGAGCATTACAATATCTCCTTCACGGATTGGACCAACCGTGTTGCGGGTAATGATACGTCCCTTGTTATTTCCGTCAAGGATACGACACTTTACCTGCATTGCTTCGCCGTGCATGCCGGTCGAGCCAACAACCTCAATCACTTCGGCTGGCGTTGCATCGTCTGCCATAGTAGAATCCTCACGCCTTCAGCGCGGTCAGCTGCCTGGTAAGATCTTCAATCGTTTCTTTTGCCTTGCCGGGTTTTACAATAGCAGCAGCAGCAGAGCCTACATCAAGACCGCTTGCGGCGCCAATATCGTTCTGCTTGTTTATGAAGATATACGGAACTTTCTTTTCATCACAGAGCGGTCCAAGATGCATTACAATCTCTTCAGGTTCCACATCTGCCCCAATTAATACGAGCAGAGCGACGCTGCGCTCAATGGCTTTTGTTGCTTCATTGGATCCTTTCTTGATCTTACCTGTATCCCGTGCAACCTCAAGGGCCTCAAGCGCCTTGTTTTGAAGCTCATCCGGAGCCTGCGTTTTTACGTAACCTTTTGCCATAACTCACCTCATTCAGGAGTAGAATGCTCCTTCATTACTCATCAGTCAGCAATGATGTAGCCATATCATTTTATCAGGAGCGGAAATAAAGGTTTGTGAATCACTGGCCGAAAGTGTAAAAATAACATCAGGTTTTTATTACTGCTTTCTGATGTTCATTATCCCGTAAGCCGGTATATTTCCACTCCATTTACAGAATATATTTTCTCAAGACCGTTGGCTGATATATTTACCTGATAGCGCTCACGCTCACTATCACCAACATAGAGAAGAGTGGCATTATATTTTTTCATAAGCGTAACTGTCTTTTCAGGTTCTTCATAGATAGATCGTACATCAGCCAGTCGCGTGCTGAACCAGCCTGTATCATCGCCCCGCCACATATACTCATGAAATGGCATACCAATAATTGCCGGAATCCCGGTGAAGGAAGAAACCCGCGAGTAATAGGTATAGTCCCCTCCCTCAGCCTCAACAATACGGGAGTCACCTTGAAGGGTCCTCAAATAGGTTACTGCCCCAAAATCACCTGCACGTGAGTCTTTGAGATATGCAAGCCCATCAAGGGTTCCTGTTCCATAACTCATATTGAACGGAATAATAAACGGGGCTACGAAGAGCAGGCCAACCACGGTAATTGTTATAATCGCTGTGTTCCGGGCAGAAATAACCGGTATCCATCTGCATTCAGACAGCCAATTCCCGATCATCGTTGTTGCTGCAATGCCAAGAATGATCCATGCAGGAAGATAACACTTGAAGACGGTATTCATACGGAAGAAGGTATCTCCCATACTGTCTTTGAGATAGAACAACTCACAGAAGATCAAAAGGAATAATCCGATGCTGGCAAGGATATCAGGAAGATCGTGATGCTCCCGTGCGAGGAAATAAATAAAAAGAACCCCCGCAATTGCTGCAGCGAGGTAACCCGTTAGAACAAACGGAATCACTGCAAGGAGAAGATACGGTCGCCTGACTATATCCCGCCAGAGAAATGCAAAAAAAATGGCAAAAAACAGTCCGTTTACCAGCAGGAACTCGAAAGGATTCGAGGGGGTATGAACGATTGAGATACCACCAGTGTTCGTCTTTAACTGGAGGTAAAACGGCAGATAGCACAATATGGCAATTGGCGGAACGGTTGCAAGGTACCAGCACGATGAAAAACTGTTTGTTTTTCTCCACACTCTCCAGATAATCAGGATCCCGAACAGGATCGTGACGGGAGCATAAATCAAAACGTCCCACGTATTTAATAACGGCATAGAGCCGAGACTGAGCGCGCAAAAAATACTGACAAGTAATTTCGCCCGGTTTTCAAGGGATTCCCACCGTTTATAGGCGTAGAGAAGTAAGAAAATTAAAAAAATCTGGTTGAAGAGTGAGATTACATGGGCATGGACATCTCCCCAGATGAATGAGAAAAGAGGGTATTCGTTGATGGTATTGGTGATTGTTCGTGTACTATCCCAGAAAACAGTATTCAGGGCTTTTCCCTGTGCAATCTGATAAAAAAATGATGGATTCGGTATGAAGAGAATAAGGAGTGGCAACCACCGGAATTTTTTCAGCATCAGGTTCCCTATCGCGTACAGGTTAATCGCTGAAAAACTGAAGACCGTTGGTAAAGCAAGGTTGAACGCGATATTCGATGGTACTCCGGTGACAATCCCAAGACACCCGAACATCCAGTATCCCAGGTAATAATAGACGTTCAGGGACCCTCCGGCGAACCATGGATCAAGTGGTGGTACCACGGGATTGCGCATCACTGATGAAAGAAACGCATGGTCCATGAATTTTTCTGCATATGATATGGTGGGATTGACAAACCGCACATCAAGCATAAGGAAAAAACAGATAAGGAATAGCATCTCCCATCGCCATTCTGTCCTGAGCTCCTCCAGGGAATAGTGGCGGTTCCAGAGATGGTAACAGATAAGTGCCAGAAATGGCAGAAGGGCAAACTGTACAGGAATGTGGAGAAGGCCACAGTACCAGGAAAGGATGGTGAATGCAAGGAGTGATGCGGTGAATGATACCGGAAATGCAAAGCTCTTAAATGTTTTTTTCAGCGATGGATACAAAGAAAGCTGAATAAGGGTAAGGACACTAAGCCAGCTTATCACAGAAAAAATCTGCTGTTCCACGGTCAGGATGATTTCCCCCCTTCCAGCTTTGAGTCAAGGACCGTCCGGATGCTGGGGATGACCCAGTCCCCGAAGTAATAAATTGAGACGATCCCGCCCGCGAGAGTTACAAGGTTTTTGATCAGGTGGTCTATAACAGCAATCAATGTTGCAACAGCTGGATCAACCCCGGCAAGCCCGAATGTTATTGCCAGAGAAATCTCATACGTTCCAACACCTCCCGGTGTGAGCGGAATGGCCTTTACAAGGTTTCCAATTACAATGGCAAGAACAATTACGGCAAAGGGGATCTGCTGCTGAAACATCATTACCACGGCAACGCAGACAAGTATATCCAGGAGCCAGATTACCACTGAAGAGAATCCAAGTACTACAATAGCTTTCAGTGACAACGAAGCTCTTTTTATCTCATGCAGGATCGTCAGAATAATCGCGATGTACCGGTTTTCCGATGAAAATTTACCCATGAAAAGTAACAGGACAAAAAAAATCACACCCGCTGCAAGCGGCAACACAATGAGAGTGTAGAACCATGCAGGGACGTTAACAACGAAGAAGAGTGCTACTGCACCAAGGAGTGCCACCGTGAATATGTCAAAAATCCGCTCGACGACCAGCGAAGAAACTCCTTCCGAATAGGTAACATTATATTCGTGTTTCAGGATGAGAACACGTACAAAATCTCCAAGACGTGCAGGAACTATCAGGTTAACCGTCTGACTGACAAAAATACAGGCGGTAGATGCCGTAACGCCGACCTGGTAACTGAGGTTTTTGAGAATGATATGGTACCGCCATCCACGCAACCACCAGGCACAAAGGCAGATGATCGTGCCCACGACAAGGTATGCAGGAATACTATTCTGGAGCGCAATGAGGAGATCATCCCAGACCCTGTAGAGCATAAAGGCGACAATACCGATCGCAATAACGGTCGGAATGACGATTGCACTAATTTTCCGATACATGAATCTGCCACCACAACCTCAGGATCGATGAACCCATCTCAAAAACATCTTTTACTTTTACGGTAGTCCCTTTACCTGCCCGCCAGCGGACCGGAAATTCGCGAATGTGTGCTCCGTGATGCTGGGAGCGGACGAGAATCTCGGTATCCCAGAACCAGTGGCTGGAACGTATGGATGGGAGTATTGGGAGGATATATTCCTTCCTGAATGCTTTAAAACCGCACTGGTGATCGTAGATTCTGCTTCCCAGAAAAAGTCTGACCAGAAAATTATAGGAACGACTCGCTATCTCCCGACCGCCGGTACGCACGGTATCACTCCCCGGCATCAGCCTTGATCCGGTTGCAATATCTTCCCCTTCACGGATAGCCCCTAGGAGCTCGGGAAGATGCTGCAAATTGGTTGCGAGATCAACATCATAGTAACACACAATATTCCCTTTGGACTCATGAATCGCCCGGTTGAGCGCTTTACCCCGACCCAGTCGTTCATCACTATGGAGAAGATGAATGCGGGTATCACCTAGTTCATACTGACGAACAAAGTCAGTACTTCCATCGGTGCTGCCATCTTCTGCGATGATCAGCTCAAAGCTGTTCGTAATTTGGGACAAAAGTTCAATAGATCGGGGAATAGCAATCCCGAGTGCATGAAGGTCGTTAAAAACAGGAATGACTACGGTTACCTCAGGTCCTGCCATGGGTACTCCAGGTCCTTATATATGCCGCTACCTCGGATCCGGCACGGACTGATCCCTCCATACTTCTTTCCGGGTAATTTGTGGGGGAAAACATTCCTGCCATAAATAATCCCTGGTGTTCAAACGCAGGGATAAGACTGCGGTATCCCGTGGTGTACACAGGACCTGCCCAGGGATCAACGGCTATTTTGTACCAGTGGATCTCATCTCTGGATACAGAGAACCTGGTGCAAAAATCCTCAAGCATCCGTAAATCGAGACGTGGTGAAACTGTGCCAGTAAAGTAGGATGCCAGATAAACGATATGTTCTCCGTATCTTTTAATCGGAATAAAATTTGTATGGGCTACTACTGCACCGTATGGTGCTTCATCTTTCATGTTGAGCCAGTAAATACCCCCAGTCACCTCACGTTCAAGTGCGATTGTCATGCATGCAGCACCCTGGTAGGGAACAGAGAGAAGTGCCGGACCACCTATTCTCTCGAGTTCCTGGGGTGGTATTGTAGAAATAATAGTGTCGTACCGGTTACCATTTACCTCCCAGGCTCCGTTCTTGCGGGAAACAGAAGAGACCGGGGTCTGTTTCCGGATGATCCCCCCTTTAAGCGTAATTGATTTTTCGAGGGCATCGATAAGTTGATGAAATCCCCCATTCATGTATCCCAGATGCTCTCCTGAAACACCACGATTTGAGCGAATTGCAATCCGGCTGAATAACCATGCTGCCGAAACTTCTTTTCTCCGTTCCCCAAATTTACTCTTTAAGAGTGGTTCGAAAAATGATGAATAAATGTTTTTTCCGAGATGTTTCAAAATATACTGCTCAGCCGGAATGTCATCTAGGGTCTTGAGATCTGTTTTTTTTGCTTTGAATGTAAGTCTGGCAAGTTTTACTTTATCCATAAGCGTGAGTTCGGGATAGAGCAGGATTTCAAGAGGGGTGTTCAACCGATAGATCTTATTGCCTGCAAAATAACCCGTTGTACCCGTTTTCCATTCAAGTTTGTCAATCAGACCCAGTTCGGTTATTACTGCAAAAAGACTGTTGTCCGTGGAGAAACAATGGTGATAATACCGTTCTATCCAGTAATTGTTAACGTTATAGGAAGAGAGGCAACCCCCGAGGAAAGGCATTTTTTCAAAAAGGTCTACCTCGTGATCCTGCACAAGTCTGTAGGCAGCAACAAGTCCAGTCAACCCCCCCCCGATTACGGCGATCTTCATGATGAGTATTCTATAGTATTTTTCAGGGCGAAATGAAAAAGGCTCCGTATATTTAATGCAAATTGGCATAATCTCCTCGGAGAAATTATAAGAAAGTTTTTGTATTGTCGAAATAAACGGTAATAACATCAAAAGGCCTTAATGAGAATAAAAGAAAGTAATTATCTCTCAGCCCATTGGAGGGTGTCAATACAATGCGCGTGTTTTTCATAGGTTTTGGTCAAGCGGGCGGTAAAATTGTCGATATGTTTATCGAGCAGGATAAAAAACTCGGAACGAACAGTTTCAGGGGGATTGCCGTCAATACAGCGCGAACCGACCTGATGGGTTTAAAAAATGTCGATATGAAAGACCGAATTCTTATCGGACAGACTATGCTCAAAGGTCATGGTGTGGGTACCGACAATGTAACCGGGGCTCGGGTAACGGCTGATGAAATTGACAGTATAATCAGTGCCATTGATGTCCGGGGTACTCATGATGTTGACGCATTTGTCATCGTAGCCGGGCTTGGTGGGGGTACCGGATCCGGTGGTTCACCGGTACTTGCCCGGCATCTCAAACGCATCTATCGTGAACCGGTCTATGCACTGGGAATTATTCCTGCGCCAGAAGAGGGGCGACTTTACTCCTATAATGCAGCCCGTAGCCTGACAACACTGGTAAATGAGTGCGATAACACGTTTATTTTTGACAACAGCGCCTGGAAAAACGAAGGCGAGAGCGTAAAAAGTGCATTCCAGCGCCTGAATAATGAGGTGGTAAGGAGGTTCGGAGTGCTTTTCCGGGCGGGAGAAGTAAGTAAAATGGGCGTTGGTGAAATGGTTGTTGACTCAAGTGAAATTATCAACACGCTCAGGGGCGGGGGAATCACCTCTGTGGGATATGCAATTAGTGAGGTGATGAGCAAGCATACAAAGAAGCAACGAGGTATTATCAGAAATCTGAAGGACAAGATCGGGGGGAAGCGGGAAGCAAACGAAGAGGTCCTGCTCGGGGAGGATAAGGCTGCAAAAATCGTTGCTCTTGTACGCCGGGCGATGCTCGGACGTCTCACCCTTCCCTGTGATTACTCCACTGCAGAACGGGCTCTGGTTCTGCTCGCCGGTCCACCAGATGAAATGGATCGCAAAGGTGTTGAGAAAGCGAAGAGCTGGGTCGAAGAGAACATTGCGGGAGTTGAGGTGCGGGGTGGGGATTACCCGGTAAACAGCGACTATGTTGCAGCAGTTGTGATGCTCGCTACTGTTGGAAATGCACCAAGAATCAAAGAGCTTCTCGATATTGCCAAAGAAACCAAGGAAGATGTTATTAAGTCCAAGGAGAAAAAATCAACTATGTTTGAAGAAGGCATAGATCCATTATTTGAGTGAGGTTTACCATGAAGGGATTAATGAAATGGACTGTTCTTATACTATTTCTCATTGTGTGTATTCATGCTGTGTCTGCAATTTCTGTGGAATCCATAACGGTTGATCCTTCCGGGTCACTGACCCCCGGTACTCCCGTAACGGTTCAATTCAAGATTGATGCCAGTGGTTTCCCTTCTGGTGGGGAGATACGGCTTTTCACTGATGTCGATAATCCAAAATGGACATACACGGTCATTGTAAATGGTATTGAAAATTTACGACCTGTGGAGGGTGGTCGGACCCTTGCCATCAGCGGTTTTGAACTGAGCTACAAAACATCTGATGATGTGTCTGTCCGGACTACCCTGGAAGGAGTTGCTCCTTCTGTAACCCAGACTGCCAACAAAACGATTGTCAGGATTACGGAATATGATGCAAATGGCAAACCTGTCACAAGTTCACAAGTCGAAAAAACAGCATTGGTTATCAATACCGGGGAAGTTGCCTCAACAATCGCTTCCGCTGATGCAGAGCTCCAGGTCTACCGGACGCATATCGATGAAAAGGCGGCTCTGGGTATCGACACTGCCGTGGCTGAGGAAAAATACAATGAAGCACAGCAGAACGTAGACTCAGCCCGGTCCCGCCCATCAAATGAATATGCAGGAGCACTGGGGGATCTCACCGCAGCCACAGCTGCTATTAAGGATGGGGAAACTGCTCTTGACAAGGCATGGGCGGAATACGAAGTTGCAGCAGCCCAGGTTCCCATCAACAATGTTGATGCCATTATCGCATGGTTCAAAGGTAACTCCAGCACGGCCAATGACCAGCAACTCCCTACCATTATTACAAAACGTGAAGTGGCAGTGAGTTATGTCTCAAATGCAAATGACCACATTGCTGAGGGTGAATTTGGCCTAGCCCGTCAAAAGGCACAGGATGCTTTTTTGAAAGCAAATGAATCGTATACAGAAGCACTTGCACGCCAAAAAGAAGTATCTTCGGGATTTAGCCTCCCAATCCCAAAAATTAACAGCACTATGTTTATTATTTTAGGGGTAATTGCAGTTATTCTGGTTGTGGTGGGGGTTATAATCTACCGTAAACGATCCCGATGGGATGAACTCGGGTAATTCCTTTTTAATCCCCTGTTTTCTCCATTTTGTTGCTTCAATACATGTTCAAGGGTAAATTACCCATTAAGCCCCAATTTTTTTATTCTCACGATTACGTTATTAAAAAAAATTTCGTAATTACAACCGAAATGAAAAAAGTGATGATGATTCTCTCAGGCATCACTTTTTCGTGAGATGTTTCCTGTATACCGCGGTCTATCGCATTGCAGGGGTCGCCACAGCGGCGGGGCGGAAGTCTTTACCGAATCCCCCTGGAGCGTGATACCTGTTGATAGGTGTACTATTTGCTGAAGATTTTATGAAAAAATCAGGTGCTAAAATAACACGGTACACAAAAAAAGAGAAATTACCAAAAATGATGCCTTCATGAACCCTGTTGGGGAGTAAAAACATCGATATTTATACTTCCCATTCTGCCATCCCGGTGGAGATAATAATCGATCAACCGATTTTCGTTGTCATAGTATGAAAACCAGTAACCTAGTTTGTACGTATTTTTGTCATAACCTTGAATGGAGGGATAACTGGCTGCATCGTGGAGTATGATTACTCCGGGTTTACCCTGGATAAGGGTTTGTTCATCAGTGGTATCACCATAAAATTTGATTTTATTCCACTGATCGCCCCGGTAATACCATGGAAGTGGCCAGTAATTTTGTGATGCAACGACAACAGTATCGGAAGCATCGATAAGACGCATGACATCTCGCAGATCTTCGGAATTCTGTACCTGGACGATCGGTTCATTGATATCTGCAGGAATGAATGCCACGTGCCACGTCATGAGAATGAGGAACAGACATCCCACGAGAGCAAAAACCATCTTTTGCCAGTTCAGCTTGTACACGGCGACAAAGCACATCGGGAGTAACTGGGGGATGATTAACCATGGCACTTTCTCACCCACCAGTGCATAAAATGCCATCATCATGATCATCCAGTAAATGCAAAATCCGAAAAATGCATCAGATCTGGATTGATTATGTTTCGGTGTCTTAATCTGCTGCAGAGTCATTGCAGCAAGTTCAGAAGTAGGGAGCACGGAACCACGATAGGTAAACCAGTTTTTGAAACGTCTGAT
Source organism: uncultured Methanoregula sp. (assembly GCA_964590415.1). Classification (GTDB taxonomy): domain Archaea; phylum Halobacteriota; class Methanomicrobia; order Methanomicrobiales; family Methanospirillaceae; genus Methanoregula. The sequence goes on from CAZPVQ010000003.1 coordinate 153,997, forward strand.
GAACAGGGACCAGTTTAAGTCTTTAAACACGAACTGCACAGTCCCAATCATTGCAAGGATAAAGATCGGCAATTCGTATAACAAATACAGCGGGATATAGTAGAACCATGGCCCTCCCAAACGTTGCTGGTTATGCATCGCTGTCCAGTGCTCAACAGCTTTATACCAGCCGGTTGTATTCAGGGCGAAATTCTGGCCGACAAGCGTTTCGATATGGAAACCGAATGCGGAATACAGAACACTCATAATCGCGATAACGATGAAAACTCCGAAAATACAATCATATTTCCAGTCGTGAGGAAGTTTGAATTTTCCCCGCCATACCGCATAGATGAAGAATGATGCAAAGATAAGAATGATGACCGGCATCTCCTCTTTGCAAGAGAGCCCGCCAGCCATTGCTATCGCTGCAATGATCGCAAATCTGGTTTGCCCGTATTCGAAATAATACAGGATGGCGACAAGGAGGAGGAACGAGAAGAAGAGCATAAAGATATCATGACGAAGGAAGCGGGAAAAGTATACCATATTGGGAGAAAGAGCGAGAAGAAGAACCGCTAAAAGGGTCTGTTTCTTATCGATATATCCAATGCGATAGATACAATATACGAGTGGTATGAGAAGGGCTCCAAAGAGTGAAGGAAGTAACCGGGCGACGAGGTCTGAATCTCCAAAAAGGGAGAACATCCCGGCAGTTACGTAGTAGAGAAACGGTCCATGATAACTGGGATCATATATCCATGTGCCTTTTGTCAGCAGCTCATAGGAAAACCATGCATGAATAGCCTCATCATGATGAAGCAATTTGAGATCCAGATGCCAGAACCGAATAAAAACCGCAAGAATAAAAATTAAAATAAAAAGTCTTTCAAAAGTAAAAAAATGTTTGATTTTTCTGGAGAATTCAGCGGCCTGCTGCACGCCGCACCTTTAACTCTCTAATACGATTTCAATACCGATATCTTTGGGCACCTGAATGCGCATGAGCTGACGGAGTGCCCGTTCATCGGCATCAATATCGATGAGGCGCTTGTGAATGCGCATCTGCCAGCGGTCCCAGGAGGCAGTTCCTTCCCCGTCAGGGCTCTTGCGGATAGGTACAACCAACCGTTTGGTTGGGAGCGGAATCGGACCGGCCAGATTTACGCCTGTGCGTTCTGCAATCTCGCGGATTTTATCACAGACCATCTCTACTTTATTAAAATCAGTCCCTGTCAGGCGAATTCTGGCTTTTTGCATGTTATTTTCCTCCAAAAAAATATTATCTCATTTGTTTTGCCTGAATGGCGATACACATCCCGGCGGCAATCGTTGTACCCATATCCCGTACAGCAAACCTGCCAAGTTGCGGGAGCTCCTTGACCGTCTCAATAACCATCGGTTTAGTTGGTTTGACAACAACAATTGCAGCGTCCCCAGTCTTGAGGAATGTCGGGTTTTCCTCTTTGGTCTGACCTGAACGAGGATCGAGTTTCTTTTTGAGCTCCATGAACGTACATGCCGTCTGCGTAGTGTGGCAGTGGAAGACCGGAGTGTACCCCACAGTGAGAGCGCTCGGGTGCTGGAGCACGACTATCTGGGCAGTGAATTCTTCTGCAACAGTGGGTGGTGCTTCTGCAGGTCCGCATACGTCACCGCGGCGGATATCTCCTTTTCCGATACCCCGTACGTTGAAACCGACGTTATCGCCCGGGACTGCCTGGGGGATTTCTTCATGGTGCATCTCGATGGACTTGATTTCTCCATCCTTGTTAGCGGGCATGAAAGACACTTTCATTCCCTTTTTCATTATCCCTGTTTCCACGCGACCTACCGGTACCGTGCCGATCCCGCTGATGCTGTAGACATCCTGGATTGGCAGACGGAGTGGCTTGTCAGTTGGTTTATCCGGCGACTTGAATGTGTCAAGAGCAGTAATTAGAGGAAGGCCTTTGTACCAAGGGGTTTCCGGGCTGATTACCTTGATATTCTGACCGCCTAATGCGCTGATTGGTATAAAAAGGGTCTCATCGGGTTTGTAACCCACCATTTTGATGAGGTCTGAAAGGTCTTTCTTGACTTCATTGAAGCGTTTCTCATCGAATTTTACTGCATCCATCTTATTGATTGCAATAATAATCTGGGAGATTCCAAGGGTTCTGGCAAGGAAGACGTGTTCCTTTGTCTGCTCCATAACCCCGTCGGGGGCTGCTACGACAAGAATTGCGGCATCAGCCTGTGATGCGCCGGTGATCATGTTCTTGACGAAGTCCCGGTGTCCCGGGCAGTCGACAACCGTGAAATAAAATTTCGGGGTATCAAATCGCTTGTGGGCGATATCAATGGTGATACCACGTTCACGCTCTTCTTTTAAGTTGTCCATAACCCAGGCGAATTCAAAGGTTGCCTTTCCCTTTGACTCAGCCTCCTTCTTGTAACCTTCAATAATGTGTGCAGGTACTGCACCGGTCTCGAACATCATTCTCCCGACGGTTGTAGACTTACCGTGGTCAATGTGTCCGATAACAGCCAGATTCATATGGGGCTTTTCAGATGCCATTTTGTTCCTCCAAAAGTTGTGGGACTGTCCGCTTACAGTCAGTTTATGCGAGTATTACATATATGAGACCCATCTATATAAATTATTTCGATTCAAAAAATACGGTTCTCCGATGAAAATAATGCATCGACACTATGATATCTGATGCTTGAATACGTTTTCACTATGAAGACATTGTCATTTCAGCGGGACGAAAAAAAGAACCGGGTTACGGTGTCATGCGCAGATGGTGATATTTCTGTGTATAGTCATTGTGCCTACTGCCGGCATTGCAAAGGGATTTGGGTGGGAAAACGACTTGTCCCCTCCCCCCAGATACAGGTACTGTCAGAGCTCAAGAAAGGTTCGGCAAATGACGATTCCCTGATGAATGCTGCTATGATGTTTAATACACTTATCCGCGATGGGTCGTCGTTAGACTGTGATGATGACGAAAACCAGGGATTCAAAGGACTCTACTAATAAAGACGATGGCCGGATTAAGTGTTTTGTAACTCTTTACCAAGGTACTCTGCCATTTATCCTGATGAAAAGAACGACTCTGTAGAAACGGGTATGAACTGATCGGGTTAGCACTCGAACCATGAAAATCGAATACCCTGTTTTTATTTTGATATGAATGGTTAATTTAACTTAGAAGATTTTCATGGGAAATGCTCAACAATAAGCATACACTCAAGGAGGTTTCACCCCCGCCGCTGTGGCTCCCCCATATGCGATAAACCCCGAACCGGTGCTACGTCATAATCCATAATGCAGGGGCGGTATGGGCGGACAGGGCACTGTCCCCTTCGTCATCGAACCAGCCTCTTGAATTTCATATCAATGGAAAAGGAATTCTACCGAGCCAAAAGAACCTGTGTTAAAGACCCGGCTCTTTTTTCGTTATTTCCGTAGTTTCCCGTAAAATTTCCTGACGGAATTTTTCAAAATGGAGTTCATCAAGCTGTTCAGAAAGCAACCTCCCGCTCCACGCGCGGCGATAAACCCAGTTTACAATTTTTTCAATAACATAGATGACGTGGTCTTCGCTTTCCAGGGTGAGCAGTTCCCTCCCGATACGGGGGTGTCGTCCCCGTCTTCCCCCCACAAGAATAAGGTAATGGCGATGTTCTGCTTTCAGGAGGTCGAAAGGACATGACTGGATGCAAACACCGCACTGGACACATTTGGCAGGATCGAGAATTGAGATCCCGTTTTTTATGATAATGGCATTTTCCTTACAATATTCCACACAGGTACCGCAACCGGTACAGAGTCCTGCAGTTCTCAATGGCCGGATTCGTCCCATTATTCCAATCTCATTTAACATTGGACTTGTACAGGCATTCGGGCACCCCGATATGGCTATCCGCATTTTAACGGGCATTTCCTTACCGAATAATTTATGATCGATCTTTTTTGCGAGACCTATAGTATCGATATTGGCAAATTTGCAGCGTTCAATACCGGGACATGCTATGATATTGACAATCTCATCTCTTTCTGAACCAACAGGAGTGCCGTTTTTCTCCAGAGCTTTCTCGATTTTTTTCAGTGATTTTGGATTGACATGGGGAATCTCAATAGTCTGACGTGTAGTACAGTGAACAGTGCCTGATCCGTATTTCTTTGCGATCGTTGCAATCCCTCGCACCTGCTCTACAGACATGATACCTGCAGGTGCTCTTATACGGACAGTACAAAACTCTGCATCTCTTTCGGTGATAATCCCACCTTTCATATGAACGCCAAAATTCGTACGCATCAAACAGTAATGAGGGGAATCTGGTTATAAAATATGATGTTGTGGCAGGAAAATCAGATGAGAGCAATGGCCAGGATAACACATGCACGGGTAATCTCGTTTGATGCACCAACGATATCGCCATTAACTCCGCCAAACAACTTTTTTGAAATAACAGAGAGGATTGCCGGGCATACCACCATTGCTATAGCGGCACCAGCAAGTTTGCTGGGAGACACCGGAAGAAAAACAAGCGGCAGACAGAACAGCGCTGCAATGAACGGGAAGTATGGCTTCGAGAACTGGTGAAGATAACTATGCAGGCCCTCCCTGAATGGAGTGCCATAGGTTGTGAGAAGCACCATAGAAAATTTTGCACAGACCTCGCCGATGATTATCGCAATGATGATAGATGATGATGCCTGTAGTCCTGCAAACAACAGAATTGTTACGGTAATCCCAGCAGCAATACCTCCTGCTCCGACATTCCGGTCTGTCAGGGCTCTGATTCTTTTCTCACGGTCTCCGTGAGCCATCAGGCCGTCTCCGAGATCAAGTAATCCGTCAAAATGATGGGCTCCTGAAATCAGGAGGATGCATGCTATAGCAACTGCGGCAGCAATTGTCTGGTCTGCAATGAAAAAAACCGCCAGTGCAGTAAGACCGCCAATGATATAACCGGCACACGGGTAGATATAAGAATGCCGGGCAAAGGTTTCCAGATCCTGCGGTTTACCCAGCGGGAGTATGGTAGTGAACTGGAGCAGGGAGATGAGAGCCTTCATACACAATCGCTGTATAAGCGTGAGGTGCATCCAGCAATCAATCCAGCTATGGCATCATCGAGAAATGGTCCGAGTTTTGATAATATCCCGGGCTTTTTCTGGTCATACCGGGTAAACTCAAACCGGGCATAGGTCCCCCCGATGCACTCCGCGATCGCCATTCCGATAATTTCATCGCTTAACAGAAAAACCGGATCATCAGCAATTTCTGAATCTTTTCGCGTATGGTAAAGCTCGTCTTCAAGAAGGATTGCCCCGAGGAGCAATGAGGAAACATTCGGATCATCAAGATATTTTATTATTTTTCGCTTGATTTCTGCCGCTGCCCGATCGTCCGGCATCCCATGAGAGACATATAAACCCATCGCTGCTGCGACAATATCATCAAGTGTTATCCCTTTATCGAGTAACCGCTGTTCAATTTCAAACATGTGCATAGGTGTTCTGGTGACTGAACTATTATATCGTTGTGGAATTTTTTTATAACCGATATTTTGAAAAAACCGGTATCTTCAAACTTATATGAACAGAAAATAAATGAGTTGTTTACCATGGGATTTCTGTCAAAAATACCAGATATTATTTTTCGTAACCCCCTTTATTGTGGTATCCTTGGCAACACGCTCCTCTCCACCGTTCCTGGCGTTTCCGGTGCCGGGGCTACCCCAAAAAAGACCCTCCTGACCCCGGTACTTGACGCAGAGCTTGTTACATTGGGTGCTATTACGAGTCAAAAGGTTAGACCAGACACTCCGACCGGCTGCCCGACTCCTGCATCGATTACCCGGGCGATGATGAACCTGTGTGGTATGCAACCCTTGTTCATCAATGCCGGTCTCCGCTATAAACCAACAGTTCCTTGTCTTGATGTGTATGGTGATGTTGGTGAAGACCCCCGGTTCCGTGATGCGGTTCCCCGTGCACAGGACCTTGTAATGAAGGGAGAATTCATTGGCAGATTCCTCTCAAAAAGCAGTGATCTTCTTGTCCTAGGAGAATGTGTTCCCGGAGGAACTACAACAGCCCTGTGTGTAATGCGGGCACTGGGATATCAGGCATCGGTGAGCAGCAGTTTTGTGAATAATCCGGTAACGATAAAAGAAGAAATCTGCCGGGGAGCACTTGAAAGGATCAAGGCAGATGTAATTACCTCACCTATCGATATCATCCGATACACCGGTGATCCCATGATGGCGGTGGCTGTTGGCATTGCGAAGTCCTATTCCGGAGAACTCATTCTTGCCGGGGGTACCCAGATGCTTGCAGTAAGTGCTTTCATAAAAGCCGAGGCAGGATCCCTGCCGTACGTAGTCACAACATCCTATGTGAGAGACGATCCTTCAGCGAATGTCCAGCAGATTGCAGAACAGATCGGTGTTAACATCATCTATGTGGATCCGGGTTTTGGAGATATCGGCCATTCCGGCCTTGCCCGATACTGTATCGGTGAAGTGAAGGAAGGGATGGGGGCCGGTGGTGCGATGTGTCTGGCAAATCTCCTTGGGCATTCACCTGACGTCATAAGAAAAACAATACTCGCCGCGGTGAATGCCTATTGCTGAACAGGCTTATAGGATTTAAAATACAAACATTCCTATAATGCTTCCCATCTACGTGGTCAATAATTTCGGTCAGTTCAATCACCTTATCCACCGGGCAATACGGGATCTGGATATTGATGTATCCATGATCCCAAATTCAATCCCTCCGGAACAGATTTCTGGTGAATGCAGAGGTATCATTCTTGGAGGGGGACCAACAATAGAACGGGCGGGCAACTCCTTCAGATATCTCGATCTCGGGCTGCCGATACTGGGTATCTGCCTCGGGTTGCACATAATCGCAAAAAAATTCGGTGGTGATGTTCACCAGGGACTACGGGGTGGATATGGCCCGGTTGAGGTAGAAATATGCGAGCATGATGATATTCTTTGCGGATATCCAAACAAGATCAATGTCTGGGCCTCTCATGCCGATGAGGTTTCAAGGATACCAGCGGGATTTACCTGTCTTGCGTATTCCTCTGTCTGCGGTGCTGAAGCGATTGCCCTTCCCGATAAGCATATCTATGGGCTTCAGTGGCACCCGGAAGTCAGTCACACATTTGAAGGAAAACGCGTTTTCGAAAATTTTGACCGGATCACCCGTGAATGTCCGGGCTAGGTTCGAACAAAATTATATGAAAGAGCCCGGACTACGGACAAATCCCCGCATCACACTTTTTTTGTGAGATAATAGTGATAACCCAATTACATTGTTTTGACCCTCACGCTCAGAAATGACTTGAAACCCGCTTTTTTGGTAGATTTTAAAACAGAAAAGAGCTGTTTGGATAAACCTGATATTCCGGCTTGCCGATCTCTTTAATGTCTCCTTACGTGACGACACATCAAAGTAAGGAGACACTGTACCTTAGATCTTTCGATCGTCGGTACTATCTCTTTTTGGTTAGGATTTCAACAGAGCAAAAATATTGATACTCATGGAATGTCAGATTGCAGAAGGGCTGAAAAATATCACTATGTTCAATTTTAAATATGAGGAAGCAAGATGGATGATTATGATAAAAAAGGGCTTGAAAATTCTTATCGTTCTTGTGTGCATCTCTCTCTTTTATGTAGGTCCGGCGTCTGCAGCTATCAACACTATCAGACAGGGTAATACCGTATTTATCGGTGAAGAAGGACTCGACATATCTGCAGCAATGGGGCCGGATACCAGCATTGGGTGGTGGGCTTCGGCTGCAGATATTTACACAACTTCACCGACACAAACAATTGTTCTGACCGGCAGAATCACCAGTTTTACGGTCAGCCCAGCCGAGTTTGGTGGATATGTTGGAAACTGGTACCGGCTCAACAGTACCGGAAAAGCCGATGGGACAGCCTTCCTCGTTGCTGATCCCCAGCTAGCATTTAAAGTTGAAGATAATTCCAGAGACGTTGATGTCGAACTTCTTAAATGGATTCCATCCGGAGACGATATACGGTTCAGGATTGATACAAATCTGGCTCAGATAGCGTCACAGCGTTCTACACCCGCTCCCATCACCATAAAAGTGCAGTCACCGGATGGTGCGATCTACTCATCGTTACGTAATGCAGGAGGAATGCCAACCTCAATCGTAGACATTCCCGTTAATACGCGCCCCTTTTATACAGGTTCTATCTGGAATATGGGCAATCCTGATGTCTATCCCCCGGGAACCTATACAATCTGGGCTGAAAGCAACATAAATAACATGAAAGATAATTACGAGGTTATTGGCAAAACGGTAAGCACACCATTCAATCTGCTCAACCAGGGTCAGAACCCGCTGATTACAAAAGCAACGACCATGGCAACTCAGATTACCAGGACATCGACGCAAACATCTGTACCTGCAACAACGCAAATCCTGGTAAGCACAACCGCGGCAACACCTTTACCTACGGAACTTCTGACAACGTTACCCACAACGGCTGCCACTCCTGTCCCCCAACCCAGCCAGACTCAATCTCCGGGATTTGGAACAACCCTTGTGATTTCCGCGATCCTTTTCGGACTGGTTGCATTCCTCAAGAAAGAATAACTACCTTGTTTTTTACCCCTTCGCAATCTTTTATTACCTCCGTTTCCCATTCCGGAGTATGAACATTGTAACAACTGTGATAAAATCCCGCCATAGTGTACGGAATTTCAAACCCGATCCCGTGAATGATCTGGTAATTAAAGATGCAATCGAATGTGCGGCTCATGCCCCTACCGCAATGAACCTCCAGCCATGGCTGTTTGGCGTCATCAAAAACAAGGATATGCTCAAAAAAATTGGCGAAACTACGGATCATGGGAAATTCATTGCCGATGCCCCGTTGTGCTTTGCAGTTTTCGGGGAAAAAAAGGAAAAATATTATCTCGAGGACTGTTGTGCAGCCACGGAAAATCTCATCCTTGCTCTCCAGGCACATGGCATCAATTCCTGCTGGGTGGCGGGGGAAAAGAAGCAGTACTCCGAGACAATCCGTTCACTGCTTGGAGTTCCTGAAAAATATACGTTGGTCTCTCTCGTTGCTGCAGGTTGTCCTTCTGAAATGACCATAGCAAAGAAGAAAGAAATAAAACATATCCTGTTTTTTGAGGCGTATAAAAAAGAATAATTTTTTTAACGATTATCCACAGATGGGGCGGATTCGATTGTTCTTTTCTCAGACAGGATTGAAGTATGGTTTTCATATACCAACAAATGAGTACCGCCCAGTAATTATTAAGCATCAGGCCAGTCACATCATTGATCATGAAAAAAGCGGTTCTGCAGGTTGCACTTGATATTCTTGAACTAAAAAGGGCGTTGCAGATCGCACAGGAATCGCTTGACGGAGGGTCTGACTGGATTGAAATAGGGACACCCCTGATCAAAAGTGAGGGGATGCAGGCTGTCCGATCGATGAGGGATCGTTTTCCAAATACCATACTTGTTGCAGATATGAAGATTGCCGATACTGGTACCCTTGAGGTGGAGATGGCTGCAAAGGCAGGGGCTAATGTCGTATGCGTTCTTGCAGATGCAGACAACTCGGTGATTGAAGAGGCTGTGCGGGCTTCCCGTTTGTATGGAATCCAGATAATGGCGGATCTGATCAATGTCAAAGATCCCGTTTCCCGTGCAGGTGAACTTGAAGCATTGGGTATAGATATCCTTTGTGCCCATGTTGGCATCGACCAGCAGATGATGGGTAAGAGTTCCTTTGACCTTCTTGAATCTCTATCTGATCAGGTTCATATTCCTCTCGCAATTGCAGGCGGAATTGACGCGGCTGGTGCCGGAGACGCGGTGCGGTCTGGTGCGGATATTATTATCGTTGGAGGCTGGATTGTCCGGTCGGCAGATGTAACCGGATCTACAAAAAAGATTCGTTCAGCAATGGATAATCCTTCGATCCAATCTATTGAAAAAAAATCACCTGATGAAGAAATTCGCTCCCTCCTCATGCAGGTATCTGCACCAAATATCACTGATGCCATGCATCGGAAAGGTGCCATGTCTGGAATCGTTTCGATTTGCGGTAATGTAAAGATGGTGGGAAGGGCGGTAACCGTCCAGACATTTCCCGGGGACTGGGCAAAACCTGTAGAAGCCATTGATATTGCCAGAAAAAATGAAGTAATTGTGATCAATAACGATGGTGCGACCCATATAGCTCCCTGGGGAGAACTTGCCACACTTAGCTGTGTGAAAAAAGGAATATCCGGTGTTGTCATTGATGGTGCAGTCCGGGATGTCGATGACATAAGAATAATGAAGTTCCCTCTCTTTGCAAAAGCTGTTGTGCCTAACGCGGGAGAGCCCAAAGGATTCGGTGAGATCAATGCGGAAATTCAGTGTGGAGGCCAGTATGTCCGCCCCGGTGACTGGATTGTAGGAGATGAAAGTGGCGTGGTTGTGATCCCCGGTGAGCGGGCGTATGAAATTGGACGAAGGGCATTAGAGGTCAGGAAAAATGAAGAAAGGATCCGGGAAGAGATTCGCAGGGGAAGCACCCTTTCTGAAGTTGCAGAATTGATAAAATGGGAAAAGAAGTGAAAATAATGAATCAGTGAAACACCGAGCGCTCCAAAAGGGTGGCACCTGAATTCCTGATCTTTTGTATTGCCTCTTCAACCTGATCAACACGGAGAATAAGCACGGCCCCTTCTTTCCCCGAATAGGCATAGGAATATTCGATATTAACCCCGGCGTCTCCAAGAATCTTTGCAACCTCATATAGTCCCCCCGGCTGGTCTTTCATTCGCACTGCGATCACATCGGTGAACGCGACATTAAATCCAAGAGATAATAGTTTGTCATGGGCTCTTTCAGGGTGATCCACAAGAGCCCTGACTACCCCAAATCCATTTGCTTCGGCGATACTGAAAGCAAGAATATTTATCTTATCCTCTCCCAAGGCATGCGCTATTGCTGCAAGACGTCCCGGGCGGTTTTCAGAAAATATCGAAATCTGCCTGATAACATACTTTTGTGTGTCCATTTACAACGACCTCTTGTCCACAACTCTTTTTGCTTTTCCTTCAAATCTGGGTAAAGAACCCGGTTCAACGAGTTCAACATTGGCATTCACATTCAATGAGTTCCTGAGGCGGTGCTCTACTTTCTGCCGTATATGCATAAGATCATTGATTTTATCACTAAATGATCCCTTGGTCAACTCGACACGGACCAGCATATCATCAAGGGCTCCTTTCCGCTCAACCACAATCTGGAAATGCTGACCTACCTCAGGAATTCCCATCAGGGCGTACTCAACCTGGGAGGGAAACACATTGATACCCCGTATAATTAACATGTCATCTACCCTCCCTTGTATTCTCTTGATTCTCGGATGTGTCCTGCCGCAGGCGCAGATGTCACTCTCCATTGTCGTTATATCTCCGATGCGATACCGGATCATCGGAAGTGCTTCTTTCTGGAGGATGGTAATCGTGAGTTCACCTTTTTGTCCGGGTTCTAGAGGCTCTCCTGTCTGGGGATCGACAATTTCGACAAGGGCAATATCTGACCAGATATGAAATCCTTTTTGCTCCTTGCATTCGGTAAACATTGGTCCCGAAAGTTCACTTGTCCCATAGATATCATATGCCTTAATTCCCAGCCAGTCTTCGATCCGGGTGCGCATTCCTTCTGTCCAGGGTTCAGCTCCCAGAATTCCCGTCCGGAGTTTTGTATCTTTTTTAATATCAACACCCATTTTTTCTGCAACCTCACCAATATGGAGTAGGTAAGAAGGTGTGCAGGCAATCGCTGTTGCACCAAGGTCCTGCATCAGTTCAACCTGGCGTTCAGTGTTTCCCACGCTGGTCGGTAATACAGTTGCACCAATACGTTCTGCTCCGTAATGCATCCCAAGTCCCCCGGTGAACAGACCATACCCGTAACTTACCTGGATCACATCTCCCCTGCCAAGTCCAATTGAGGTCAGGGCACGGGCAAGCGAAGTTGTCCACGTATTCAGGTCATTCTGGGTATAACCAACGACTGTCGGTTTCCCGGTAGTACCGGACGATACATGATAGCGGACCAGTTCCTCCTGGGTTGAAGTAAAGATTTTATCAGGGTAATTGTCGCGGAGGTCACGCTTGAACATGAACGGGAGTTTCTTAACATCGGATAACTCGCGGATATCATCCGGGTGGACCTTCTGTTCTTTCATCCTGTCATGGTAAAAAGGAGAAAAACTGTAAAGCCGGTAGACAAGACTTTTTAACAGTTTATACTGCATTCTCTGGAGATCTTCTTTTGGCATCTCCTCGATTCGTGGATCCCAGCTCTTCATTATACTGCCTCTCTTCGATCAATCACTCTCTTTGCCTTTCCTTCAAACCGTGGAAGTGAACCCGGCTCAACAAGTTTAACGGTTGTCCTGAGCTCGAGTGCATCCCGAAGTTCCTTTACAACTTTTTTCTGGAGTCTTGCAAGATCCGTAAGTTCCCCGCTGAAATACTCGCGGTTGATCTCAACTTCGACGGTCATCTCATCCAGATGATTAATTCTGTCGATATATACCATAAACTGATTGCCTACCTCGGGTATTTTAAGAAGGACATGTTCTATCTGGGACGGGAACACGTTGATTCCGCGGATTACCAGCATATCATCACTTCTCCCCGTGATTCTCGCAATTTTTTGTCCCCGTCTGCATAAACAACCGTCTTCCATCTTTACGGTGATATCTCCAGTTCGGTAACGGAGCAGCGGCATTGCTTCCTTGACCAGCGGGGTTACCACCAGTTCACCACGTTCACCATCTGATACTTGTTCTCCGGTCCTTGGATCGATAATCTCGACAAGGAAACAATCATGCCAGATATGAAGCCCGTCACGTTCAGGACATTCAAATGCGACACCGGGACCAAAAAGCTCACTTAAACCATAGGAATCATAGGCAGTCAGTCCGAGTTTTTTTTCGAGCATGTGACGTGTACTTTCCGACCAGGGTTCAGCGCCAAAAATACCCGTCCGGAGTGTATCGAGCGATGCCCCCATATCTTCTGCTACTTCAGAGAGGTGCATTGCATAACTGGGTGTACAATGGATTGCAGTCACCCCGAAATCCTTGATCATTTCGATCTGGCGTTTTGTATTACCTGTAGCGCTTGGGATCACCGTCATACCAATTTTTTCCGCCCCATAATGAAACCCGAGACCTCCGGTGAACATGCCATAATTCACCATATTCTGGAAGATATCATTTTCACCAACCCCCACCATAGTCATGTTCCGTGCAATGAGATCTGCCCATGTGTCAATGTCTTTTTGAGTGTAACCAACAACGGTTGGTTTTCCCGTTGTTCCGGATGTTGTATGAATCCGAACGATTTTTCTCATAGGAACAGCTAAGAAACCGAATGGATATCCACCCCTGAGATCCTGTTTTTTGGTAAAAGGGATTTTCCGGATATCCTCCAGTGTTTTAATGGATGATAGTTTCAAGCCAGAATCTGACAGAAGATTCCGGTAAAACACAACGTGCTCTGCCTGCCTTAGGGTTGTTTTCAGACGTTTTAGCTGAAGATCTGCCAATTCTTCAGGTTTCATTGTTTCTATCTTCTTATCCCAGAACATATACTGCCCCTGTTATGCTATTGCATGACAGAGAATATATGGTGTTTTTACTCTTTAAATTCACCGAATTTATGTGAACAACATTCATATGTACCACTCCTAAAAAAATTGTGAAATTCAGCCTGGAATTGTAAGTTGGCTAAAAAACGATGAATTAATCAGGAAGAAATAGCGTAGTAATTAGATTAGTTAAAAAATATTTTTTCCGAGGTGGGTGGTGACTGAATATCCCTGGTTATTGGTGAGCGGATTTGGTGTCCATATAAAATCCACCCAGAAAAAACTGATTATTCAGAAAAAAAAAGGTGTCGAGGAATATCCTCTTGAATCGGTAAAAAACCTGCTTATTATGGGAGGCCACACCATCAGCTCGTCAACGATAGTAAATCTTGTGAAAAATGGTGCATTTATATCATTTTTTGAACCCGATGGCAATCCAATAGGAATTATCCGACCCTTTGGAGATCGGAGTGATACAGAGATTTTCAGAATACAGCAGGTTATCCCCCGGCATCGATATGCTATTACCCTTGCACAAACAGCAATAAAATCCCGTCTCTTTGCGATTCAGTATATTCAGGAAAACCAGAATATTCACCTGTTTTATGAAGGTGAACAGGAATTTCTTCATAAAGCTCAGGAGGAACTTCAGTATTTAATCAAACTGGATGAAATACAAAGATTACACCGGCTTACTTCAGATATGTATTACGAGATAATGTCACGGAATACCCCTCCGGATTTCGGATTCCGGAGGAGAACAATCCGGCCCCAGTCCGATCCAATCAACGCAATGCTTTCATTCGGGTACGCGATGTTGTTTGGAAATTGTTGCGTCTCTCTTATTGGAGCCCGACTGGACCCGGATTTTGGCTTGATATATGAAGGGAAAGGGTGTCTTGTACAGGATCTCATTGACCCTCTTAAAGCTGCAATGATTGACAGTGTAGTATTTCAGATGGCTAGAAATTCTCTTTCAACCGTCGATTATGAACTGACGCCAAACAGGTGCATACTCTCGGATGAACTTACACAACAGCTGATTGGATTATTTCATTCCTCAATAAATACTGAAAAAATTGATGAACTGGTATTCAGCTTCTCTCAGGCGATCACTAATAACGGTGAATTCAGAGTCCGGTACTGAGCCGCCCTTCTCCTTTAATGATTGAAAAGTCATTAAAAGTCATACAAGAAATATCAGTGGTTCGTAAATCACGGATAACTGCACGTGGACAGCTATATATCATTGAAATAAACTTTTCAAGAATCATTGACTCCGCGGATGCATAGATATGAACTCTTCCATCGGGAAGATTTATGACCGTCCCGGTGACGTGTAAATCGGTTGCAATCCTTCTCACACATGCCCTGAATCCAACTTTTTGAACTCTCCCGCTGATAAAAATTTCAACGGTTTTCACCATTACATCCCCTGCATAAGTTTAATTGCAAGACCAAGCTCGTCAAAAACTTCATCGCGAAGCGATGACTGCCGGATATTCGTTGCAGCGTCAATTGCAAGATCAAGAACCTCCTGTGCCGTTTTCTCAGAACCAGCTGCATGGATCTTCATCGCTATATCACACATTATAAAAGCTCTCCGGGAAAGCGGTCGGATTATCCGTGCTTCTTTTATTGCATTTTGTAGCAGGCGGTTGAATATTTTCTCCGCCCCCTCTTTTCTGAACAGTAGTGCGATATCACAGAAAAGAATCGCTCCTTTTCCACGGTCCGCTACAGAACGGATTAATTTTTCCAGAGAAGTGATCTGGTTCGGATGGGCGCCATCTTCAATTATTTTTTCAACCAGAACCTTGATTTTTTCATATTGAGCAGGTATTTCGTACGTATCTTTAAGTCCCATCTGCGTGAGGCGATGGAGCCTTATTTCGTCATTTTCAATTGTTTTTGTAACTTCTTTTGCATATTGCAGGTATCTTGTGTTGTTGTGCTTTTGATAGAGCACAACGTACATCTGAGCAATTTTGTCACGTATTGTATCAGCAATCTGTGGAATGTTTATCTTTCTGGTTAATGCATCCGCTTTCTTAAGCAAAATCACGGGGGTGTCGTCATCGCTGTTTTGTAGTGCAAGCGGGATGATATCAAGAAGGGCTGATGCTTTTTCATAGGGCGAAGGAATTCTTTCGACAGCTTCTGACATGTGGGTTACTATTGTTTTACCCCGATCCTTGTCATTACTGGTCATACTGAAAACTGCAATAAGTGAATCTACATAGGCAACAGGTTCGGTGATTTTTGATGAAACCTGCAAAGCAACATTGATCAGGTTGCTGTCTGGCTCAATGACGTTCATCTGGACAATTGCCAATACAATCCGTTTGCTTGCCATCGCATTTTTGTCATCCTCAACATTGCGTAATCGTTCGATTCCCTGTTCAAGGCATTTTTTTGCTTTTTGTGAATCGATAGTACTAAACAGCAGCGTAAGCTCAGCGAGGATGAGAACTTTTTTATATTCAGCAGGAATTTTTTGGAGTGAATTGCAGACGTCGTTTAAAATTTCCCGTGCATGATCGAAATCGTGTAATTTGATGTATGTTTCTGCAAGGTTGCACATCCCTGAAAGCTCCATATAGGGATCATTAATCAGCTGGAGATAGCGGAAAATCAGAACAATCATGAGCGGATTTGATGTCGAATGCTCATTTCTCTGAAGGAGAAATGCCATAATCTCGTAAGGATCAGTTGAGTCCGGATACGTGACACTGTAGTTTAGATTTGAAATGATCCGGGACATCATGGCGTCTCTTTCCAGAGGATTTTCGATTTCAACAGCGTACATTGCCAGTGGTATAATATAATCCGGGTTATCGCTGACAGATGAATATGAAATAAGAATATCAATCATCCCTGCAATCTTCAGCGATATTCGTGGTTTTTTAACAGTCTCTTTTATTATTGTTAATCCTCGTTCAAACGGGTATATTTCTGATGTAAAAACCTCTGCATCTGTACGGGAGGGGGGCTCTTTTAAGAGGATACACCCAATTTTCACAAAACACTCGGCAATTCTCCCAAATTGTTGGGTTTTTAACCCTGGATCGCCGATGTCTTTCGCGATTTTATATGCTTGTTCAAGCGCAGAAGGAGAATGTTTGTCGATTGCATATTGTATTACCCCATCAATGATATTCACCATCGCATTTTCGGCGAGATTTTTTTCAAGTAAGGAGTTGATCCATTCTCTCATCCTGAGGAGAAGGTCCAGATCCCCTTGTTGTGCGGCAAAAATTGATGCTTCATCGATTATTCCGCTCAGTGCAGAAGAACGGATGTCCTGACCGTTAATATCGCACGTGAGACCTACCGCTCTTTGGAGATAGTCTCGGTTTTTTATTTTTACCCCGATTTTTGCAATTTGGAGGGCTATGTTTGCAATTGCTTCTTCCTTAAGGTGGTGCTCCTTGATGAATTCGGCCATTCGTATCAGGATGTATGGATCATGCAATGCCAGAAATCCCCGGTTGATGAGAATGGTAATACTTTCGAGAAGGAGGTGGTCCTGCAGAGGATGCAGGCGGATGAGATCGGTAATAGAATGAATGTGAGATATTATATCATTAAATGGGTCATCCGTGCTCAATTCTATGATTGCCCGATTAATTGATTTATGTACAATCTCTTCGTTCAATTGTTTGAGGATCATCTCGTTGACCAATGGGATACTATGCCGAAAAACTCCGGTTTTAAGCATGTGGGTGAGGTTGTCTTCGTATTGGGGAAGATTTTCTGTCTCGTGGCCGATTTTTTTAAATATCCCGATTGCAGAGTTAAAATCCCCGGAGGAAAGCATGATCTGGGAAAATTGAAGGTAGATTCTTGATATAACAACCGGATTGCTGTGTTTATCGATAATGGGAATCAGATCCGAGAGAACATGCATATTGTTTGAATGTTTGGCAACAGAAATGCCAGCCCTGACCAGTTCCCTGAGAGGGTAAGCCTCGGCATTCAAAAAAAGCTGATGAAGGTTTATGGCAGAGGAGAGGTACCACAATTCTCCTGACAGTTCTGCTTTTTTAAGAAGATCGATAACAAGGGTATTGGTGACAAAAGGTAGTTTTTCACAAAGAGTCTCAATGAGAGTGATAATATAGACTTTATCCTTTTCCCGATCCAGGAGCTGTTCTGTCAGGGCATTCACAATTTCAAGTTGTATCTCGGGTGAAAGGGCATCAAAATTTTGTATAAAGAGTGAAATATCCAGTATTTCTTTTCCGAAAACAGATTTCACTCCCTTTTCAATAATAGCTGAAATACATGCCTGCCGTCGGATCTTCTGATGGATTTTGGTTGCACTTTGGATACTGTCAATGAATAAAATCCGGTTTTTTTCGAGAATGGCAACAGTTGCCAAAGCTTTTGCAAGTTCTGCATGCAATACTGCACGTTTTGAAATATCACTGATCTCCTCAATGATATGGTGTGATTGATAGAGGAGTTTTTCATCACGGGTTGTAATCGCCCAATCAATCAGAAGAGGAATAATATCGATCATGATATCCGATCGATATTTCTGGAAACTGATCCGTTCGAGCAGGATTATACCATGATCAATAAATTCCGCACTGGATTCATGAACACCGGCGCTGATGAGGGCCTGTGCCATCATCGCAATTACCCGGGACTGATGACTTTTTTTATTTAGCCTTTCCGACAGCACATAAACAGATTTTAACCATTTTTCATTCTTGGTTATGATGAATTGGTGAACTATCTGCGAGAACAAGTCATCAATATCACTACTGGGGAGATCCGGCAGAGCAAGTAACAGTTCAGGTTTATTTTTTTTAAATGCGGTAGTCGTGATTAATCTGTTAATGTCTTTAATGAGGGTTTTTTGTGCCCGTTTTCCTTTTTCCTGATGTATTTCTGCTATACTATTCTCTATAATTTTCCAGTCTTCAGCTGATAGTGCCTGCTGGACCTTTTTGACAATTTCGGTAGCGTTGACCATTCTTATATCACAGATATGAAACTATGGGTTAATAAACACAATTTAACTCAAATAGTTATTAAATTTTTTGTTTTTATTTACGCTTAAATTTAATTTTTTTTATCATAATTGAAGAAAATTTCCGATTTTTTTCAAAAAATCTCCTAAAAAACATATTATTTTTTAACAATCGGCAAAATTATCAATTATTTCCCGAATTATCACCCGAAAAAAGGGATAATTTTGTAATAAAGGACCAGAATACCATTTCACGATTCTCCAGGGAAAAGGATATTCGTAAACCTATCTCGTGGTAATTTTTGAAATATGGTCCATCAGTTCATCATAAAAAATCTGACATTGGTGAGGAGAATCCGCATCTATTATTATCCGGATTATGGGTTCAGTACCTGACGCACGAACGAGCGCCCACGAATCTTTCCGTAAAATTTTTACCCCATCTGTCAGGTCCAACGATTCCTGAGAATATGCCTTTTTAAGGGATTCAAGCACGCGGGTTCCGCGTGATGTGCCGATTTTATCCTTGATCATGGAGCGTTTCGGTAATGCATTCATCAGTGTGGAGAGTTGCTGCCCCGTGGAAGCAAGAATGAAAACCATCATTGCGGCTGTCATACCCCCATCACGACAGAACTGGTGATCGGGGAAAATAAGTCCCCCGTTGCCTTCGCCTCCGAATATAACCGTATCTCCATTCTCCATAAGTGACCGCATGGTTCGTGCAACATAGATACTTCCAACCGGAGTATAGGTAATCGTGCAACCTTCATTTTTCACCACCATTTCCACGACAAACGATGTGCTAACAGGAGTAACAAGTATTCCTTTTTTCTGACGACATAGGTGCTGAGCTATCAGGGCAAATTCTCTGTTTTCTTCAATAAACCGTCCCTTCTCATCAATGAATACTGCCCGATCTGCATCACCATCATGCGCAACGCCGAATGCTGCTCCACTGCTGACTACGAGTTCAGCCAGATCTTTGAGACCCTCAGCAGAAGGTTCGGGTAGCCTTCCGGGAAATGTCCCGTCCATAACTCCATTGAGCGTGAGAACCCTGCATCCCATTCCGTTGAGGATCTGGGGTGTTGTGATGCATGCGGGACCGGATCCCGGATCAACCACAACGGATATTTCTGACCCTACATTTTCAGGGAAATGATGCACAATTCCCTGAATGTATTTCCTGATAAGATAAGGAGCAGTTGTTTCCTGCCCGATGTATTCCCACGATTCAGGAGAAAATGAAGGTTCAAATATCAATTGTTCGAGCCTGAGTGTTTCCTCATCACCCATTTCCGTGCCATCGGCCTCTATGATCTTGACCCCGTTATATTCAGGTGGATTATGCGATGCGGTTATCATTGCTCCCCCATCAAACTGCTCTTTAATAAGGTATTGAAGTGCAGGGGTGGGCAGGATACCGCAATCGACAACATTACAACCGGTTGCAAGCAGGCCTGATTTAACTGCCTTTACGAGCGTTTCACCGGATGTGCGGGTGTCTCTTCCAACTGCAATACAGCCTTTGCGCATTGTTCCAAGTGCTTCGCCAATGGTTAGTGCTAAATTGGGCGTCAGATCTTTACCAACTATTCCTCTAACCCCATTTGTACCAAACAACCTTTTCTGAAATTTTGTTGATTGCATGATTCCTTGCCCCCATTATTCTTTTTTATTTGCGAAAAGTTTCGAAGAGATTAAGCGACGATATGACCTCATCAACTGAAGGATTTGTCAGGATAGTGGTATCAGCAGTCAGATTACCGATAACTATTTTGGGAAACGATCGTTGTTTAAAGCCTTCAATTATGGCAAAGTCCATATGCTGATCGAAGAGCATACCCAAAACATCATCTAGGGTGTTCTTACGTATCGCAGCTACCGCCTTATCGGAGTCTATCCCAACAGATATGTCTGCACCGGCATTAAAAAAAACCGTAGTGTCTTTTCCCTCCTCGATAGTATAGGTATGATCTCCCAGATGTTTGACAACCGCTACATTCCCTTTTTTTTTGAGCTCGGGGATCATGTTTTTAATAAATGTTGTTTTACCAGAATTTGAGTATCCCACAACCTGAATTATTTTCATGCACAAATCTCCTGCATCAATCAATCCGAATTAAATTTTATGTGTACCTTCACGTTCGATTATTTTCCTGAAGCGTGTCTTTTCTTTCTCCTGCGTTGTTATTTGACATCTTTCCCTGGTTATGAATTCCTGGATCTCCTGAAATAAAATTCATTGATAGTGATCCGTCCAGGGCAATTTTTTTATCTACTCCGGCAAGAGTATTTTCAGGTGTCTGTGTTATTTCTCTGGAAGAAGCGCCGGGTGATGGATCGTAGTCTTGTGTTTCTTCACCCGTTTTGTCTATTCCCGGTGCGTTATTAAAAACAGACTTATTATCTGTTATAGGTTTTTGTAGCGAAGATTCCCCCTCTTCTGCCCGTGATTTAAGAATGGTTTTTGCTGCTTCTCCCACACTTCTCATGACTTTAGTGATCCGGTCTTCAATATCAATCTCTTCATCAATATCCAGTGTGGTTCCTTCTACTTCGAGAAGAAAACGGGCAACCTCGCTTGCTTCAAAAAGCAGATCATCAAGTTCATCAGTGGTAAAAAATCCACACATTGCCCCATAGAAAAATGTGGCGCTTGCTTTTCTCACCTTCTTTTTGAATGAGTTACGCGCCTGGTTGACTGCCTGTGGAGTATAAGTTTCTTCCATAAAAGGGACAAGTTCCGGGAGATGTTTTCCAATAAAGGTCATTTCTGCACCTCCGGAAGTACGAAAATCCGTACATAACCGTGCGAGTGCCCACTCCCGAGCCGTTATGTAGGTTCTCTTACGCAGAAACTGGTTTACTTTTCGGTACGTAGCCCCCTCCACTTTTTTAAATTTTCTATATTTATTTATCTCCTGACGGATACGTGAATCGTCCATTTTTTTAACTCCTGTTTAATTTGTGGTTTATCCACAAACCGGGAATGATTATCTGAATATCTCTGATCTGCCTTCTTTGTGTATAGCATTATATGGTTTATTGCTATTAAAATTACGATAAATCCCTCTGATTTTTTTGACGACAATACGTCTGGAAAACAGATTTTTTTTAAAAACGAAGGTAAAAATCGTTTATTGTCCTTTATGGCTGCTTTCATGAGATTTCCATACCTCAGAACAACCTGGTATGATTGCACCCTGTTTTTTCCTGAATTGATCGGAACAATAGCCGGTTAAATTCTCTCCTTGGCCAATTGCAATACATCAGCATGAAAAGAAGAATGCTCCTTAATTGAACGATAGAACTCAGGATATTTGTCGTTTTCTCTTATTGATTTACTTCCTTTTGTTCAAAAGAGTGTTAAAGGTGATACGAACCAGATATTACAAGAGATTATGCCCTTCAATTTTATACATTAGTATACGGATAATTTTTTTCTCGTAATTTCAAGGAATCTCTGTGTGTTTTTGTTTGTGATTTTGTTGCTTTTATAAGGCAGGCACCCGAATTTTCCTTCACCATAATTATGGGTTGTAAAAAAAATAATTCACGAATACTTCTGTTCCCTACTACCCTGATATTTCAGATCTTTTAATGAGGTGGCTGTTACAGTAAAAGGTTCGGTTCATTGTATGATGAACGGAGTGCAGCCATTCATGAGAAGGCTAATGTACTCGAAAAATGGTGTGACGGGAAGAAATCCAGCAAAAAGTTGCCTTTAATATATAGCATCATATGGTTTATAACAAAAAAGGGGCTACCAGAAAAAATAATCATAAAACTAAAATTTATGCATATTTTCAAAAAATAACCCCAATTTATGAGGGTTTATAACTATGGTGCAAACAATTTTGTTCGATTGTGCACGAAATCCCCCTGTGAGGGGTAAGCCTGAAAAAACCAGGAATTCAGAATATTATTCTGGTATTTTATGCAAAATTGATCAGGCATCAGCCAAAAAACCTTCATGAATGTGAAACCAGTCGATCTTGTCGTACCTTATTCCGGGTTAACGGCAGGTTGTGGTGAACGAATTTCTCGGCTATAATCCTACACTTTTCACAATAACTGGTAAATATGTCAGTAAGTAACAACAGGCGGTCCGTTTTTCTTACATTTTTTTAAAAACGATATCTTTTAAAAGTTCTGGTATATATCGGGATGATTCCTTCGTAAAGCGTGAATAAACTGAGGTTACTTATATTGTTATATCCAGAATATAATTTGAAAATATCCTGTTTTTTAGCACATCACGCAACTTCCTGGACTGATAAAAGCAGGTCAAAATCAGGGCAGCTGGTTCATTAAAAAAAATTCCTGGAAAACCTGAACCCTATCCTGGATTTTTGGTATGTTTTTAGATCTTCCAAGGTACCGGTATAACTCTTCGTGACCGTATTTCCATATGTGAAAAATGGTATTTGGAATCGGTCCATATGATTCATTCTTCGTTTGAGATCAAATCATTCCAAGCGATATTTTTTTTCAGGTTCAGTTGGATCTTTGTCGATGTTTAGAACTATATGAAACCTGGATCTTTTTTTCTTCAGACGTTAAGACTCAATAGCGGGCTTCTGGCAGCGTTTTTAACAGGGAGGGTAGTGATTCAACCCTGCCCATTAAAAAACCCCTGTTTTGCTGTTTCCCAAATCAATCGATGAACCTTTGGAACCCGTGAAACGGTAGAAAACAGGTTCAGCAATTGCGACTGCCTTGGACAGCAATACCTGGTGTATGTGACATTACAGGATGGCATTCCAAGCAGCATCGACATACAGCGATTTCAGACTTGCGGAGAATAGGTATTCTGCGCAAACCTTTATTTATTTGAGATAAGATAGATTAGACCATGGAAAGCGGGTATTTTTCGGAGTGGCTCAAAAGCTACCGCAACTACCTCCGGATGCGTAATTACTCCCCCCGCACGCTCAACAGCTATGAGCAGGTAATCAAACATTTTGCTTACTACGTCTGGCTGCGCCGTCACACTGATGTGACGAAACTTGTTATTTACTGGAAAGACTTTGAAAATGCCCGGCTTGATACTGATGTAGAGGTAACCCCTGTAATTATTACTGATTTCCTCTCATTTGTATCGTCCATGCAGACATACAAACCCAAAACTTTTCACCGCATCATATCAACGCTCAGCTCATTCTACCGCTTCCTGTTTACACAGGGAGCAGTTACTTCCAATCCGTTGACCGGTATTGATCGACCCAGAATCAAACAACAGGATGTAAAATATCTCAAGCACAACCAGGTGTTGCGACTGCTTGATTCAATAGAAGATCCCCGTGACAAACTTATTGTCAGGACCATTTATGCCACCGGTGTCCGTGTATCAGAGCTTTGTAATATGAATATCGAAGATATCGATTTTGACGAACATACCATCAGAATCCGAGGAAAAGGTGACAAGATGAGAACTGTTTTTGTCGATGATGATACCCTTGCTGATATCTTGAAGTTCATTGGCAACAGGATTGTCGGGCCCGTTTTTGTAGGTCAGCAGGGTAAAAATATCTCATCAAGAGCTATTCAGCATATCTTCAAACATTATGCACCCACGGGGATAACACCGCATAAAATTCGTCATAGTTATGCAAGTGAACTTTATAAACGATCAAAAAATCTCAGGGTTGTCCAGGAAAATCTTGGTCATACCTCCATAAAAACAACAGAAATTTACCTTCATACCGATATTGACGAACGAAGACAGGTTTATCAACAGTTTTTCCCGCTTTCTGACAATGATGAGAACTAATCGGGCAGTTGCTGATCTATTTAAAAAATTGAGAATGCCAGTATCTTTCCAGTACAGCGATTCAATTATGGTGGAACTCTTCGAATCGCTTAATCACAAATAACTGTAATTCAGTCATATTTTTTTGTTTAAACCACATTTTTATTGTTAATTTCTCCTAAAAAAACTGGGAAAACTTCTGAATTTTTTAAAGCATAAACCACATGATGCTATACACTAACGGCATTATTTTTTTCTCGATTATATCAGCATATAGAATTTCGTGTGCTTTCCATGGTGGACCAGCATCCAGAATGAAAAATCAGGCAGAGTGGATACGGAAATTATCCGGGATGCTTCATATCGATGAATCCTGTTGCAGTATAGTATAGAAAATTTTCTTCAGGATATCTGATGATGCATTCACACGGAGTAATTCATGGAATTTTTCGTGTGGATCTCACGGGTAGATTATGAAAACTGAGAATTTGCCTGGGCTCCGGGCGAAGAATGCAAAGGACCCCAATCGCCATTATTAATAGCAGATAAATCTCCTGACATTTGATAAGGAAAATCCAGATAATTCCAATTATATTTAATTCCTGGTGAAAAACCAGTGGTATCGAAATTTTTGGGACAGGAATTTACTGGTGATGATGTGAGAAAAATCCAGAAAAATCCAATTATATCCAATTACTGAAGGAGACGGTAAAGTGTCATATCTTTCCTGGTGAGAAAAGAGCCGATGAAAGAACCAGTAAAATCCAGATAATTCCAATTATATTTAATTCCTGGTGAAAAACCAGTGGTATCG
>CAZPVQ010000003.1:179295-354467 GCA_964590415.1 uncultured Methanoregula sp.
TTACTGGTGATGATGTGAGAAAAATCCAGAAAAATCCAATTATATCCAATTACTGGGTTTGAGTAGTTGACGAAATCAGGGTATATTTTTGTATTTACCTATCAGGTTACATAATTGTATAACCACAATTCTTTATTTCATATTTGCTGACATAATGTGGGAACAGATATGCCAAAAGTCCAGAAACGGAAATACGAAAAAATCGATGATCTGGAAATTGACCTGGTTATCCAATGTAATGACAGTCACGAATTCTATGAACGATACCGACAGGATTTCCCCAATAAAAAGAAAGGAATTGACAGTATCAGTAAAATCTGGAAACGACGCAGCGAATTTATTAAAAAACAACAGGGAGATTTGCAGCCCGCCGAATCTCATTCCGGATCCTCACGTGAACTCGAGATCCTTATCACTGATCAGAACAAAATTCTGGCAGAATTATCTGGTGTTATGAAAGAACACCTCAGGGTAAGTAAGGAAATCCTGGCGCGTTTCCCAAAACAGATACAGAAATCCGATGAGCCGGTTCAGAAAACTGCAGAAGTTAAAATCCCTGATCATAAAGAACCTGAAAAGAAAATCAGTGGGGAAAAACGTAAGGATATTATGATTGGGTCCTGAACCTTGAATAAAAATCAAAAAGTTTAAAAACAATTCAATGAACTCTGAAGATGTATGTAATATCATGATTTGGCATTCGTTACCTTCCTGAGGGAAAACATTTTTTTAAGACAAAGGTATCCTTATAGTCCTAAAATGCAAATAAACCTAAGCATCTTTCTGAATACAAGGAAGGTAGCTGAATTCGTAATCGTTTAATTAAATACCCCCGTAGTGTAGCGGTCAATCATGCAGGACTTTGGATCCGGCGACACCAGTTCGAATCTGGTCGGGGGTATCTCTAAAGCAAGCACTGGTATTATCACCCTTTTTGGACAAATTGATTAACAAAATGACTTTTTTTCTACGTTAAAAAAAATCTTTTTTTTGCGTTTAAAGGAACGGTGGCTGGGGTATGGACGCCAAGATGCCAATCAAGAGCTCTTTCTGGATTGTAGAGAATCAACATCCAACATTCTCTTTTTTGGAAATTCTGGACTTACCCTGAAGGCTTACGCGGCTGGCCTCTGATGCAGTCCCCTCTCCAGCTCACCTTCTTCCCTGTGCAATTGTTTTTTATAAGAACTCATTCCCACACTATCCAGCAACACATTGACAGGAGCTTTGATAATGAGGTGGCTGTCCCTTCTTGTGATCGTGATTATCACGATGGCTGTTATTACATCAGGCTGCGCTGATGAAGAAAATTCCGGCCTTATAGTGTCTGAAGCGGATGCTATTCTACCAGGCCAGGTACTGGTGACGATAGGGAATGTGACCGGGAATGGCATACCCCGTGGTACGATCGATACCATCACCTTCACCGTCGGGCTTGTTCCCGGAGAGAAATCCGTCAACCTGGAGCAAATCTCTGTTATCTATGCTGATGCAATCCGGACCGAGAGCCTTGTTCCTGTCGAAGGTTTTTACGGGGATCCTCCGCAGGGCTCCTGGGGAATTCTGGAAGTACAGAACGAAATTGGCAGCCCCAACAACCGGCTTGAATTTGAGGAGCGGGTAGTCATCCGTATTAATCCTAAAGCTCCACTCGTTCCCCGGCAGTTTATCACGATAATCATCAAACCCCCCGCGGGCACATCCCTGACCCTCAGGCGAGTCTCACCACCCACCATTATCAAAGAGAATAACATCCTTATACCCATGTAATCTGAAAAACTCTTTTTCATGTACCTGCCATGCAGATGGATCTACCTCATCATTTCTTTAAATCGTTTTCAATTATCGTCCGCGACATACTATCAGCAAAATGATTGGTTTTCCTGTTGAACCTTTGAGGAAAAGCCACCTTTGATACTTGTATACGTTTTTTAAATGATGATACCTGGTCACTTCGATACCTCCAGACCAAGCTAAATCAGACCCTGTCCGGATGCAGGTCTGTGGGCAGAATTTTGCTGGATTATTTTTTCAATCGTATCCCTTTTATACCATCATGCTGAAGAACAGTGAGTAATGAAAACCATCAGTTTACGATTTCGCATCTACGTTTCAATCCTTGTCGCGGTACTTTTCATTGGCACGTTAGGGTTAATCGTCATAGAAAGTTTTTCCCCGCTCGATGCGTTTTATTTCCTGATCGTAACTATTGCAACTGTCGGATATGGTGACCTTCACCCGCTCACTCCCCTCGGGAAGATCCTGGTTATTGGAATTATTATTGCCGGTGTCGGTTGTTTTGTCGGTGTTGTGGCTAACGCTATAGAATATATGATCGAGAAGCGGGAACGCTCCCAGCGGATTGAGAAACTGAACATGATCATCGGAACCTTTTATTCTGAAGTGGGAACACAACTCCTTAAAAAGTTCAGCGCAATAGATCCGGGCATTCACCGAATCCAGGCCGCTCTGGTGGTATCCGATAACTGGTCGGATGATGATTTTAAAAAAGTACATGCTTTGCTCAAAGAGCATTCATTCCGGCTGAACAGTAGTGAGATCTCTTTGGAAGAACTGCACACTTTCCTCTCGCACTACAAGGGATTCCTGCTCACACTTCTCGAAAATCCCCAGCTGTTCGAGCACGACAGGTTTACTGATCTGCTTCAAGCAGTTTTTCATCTCGCTGAGGAACTGAACGCTCGTGAGCGCCTCATCGATCTCCCGAAGACAGACTATCTTCACCTTTCCAAAGATCTGACCCGGGTATATAGCCAGCTCGTAATCGAATGGCTGGAATATATGCAGCATCTTAAGAAGAAATATCCCTATCTTTTCTCATTATCGATGAGAACAAATCCCTTTGATACAAACGCGTCAGCGATCATAAGAGAATAACTGGTTGACCGTGCGTAAAAGTATACTCTCCCTGTAAATCCTCAATAATGATATTAAAAAAAAGCATGATGTTTGGATAGTGGATTACATCAAAGGTAAATTGCGAAAACAATTTTGAAAGAAAGTCAGGAAATTTTTCTGGAAAAATGATAAATCATGATGATTTCCGGGTCCTCACCTTGATTTTACTAGACGATAACGATATAGGCAATCAGCGACAGCAGGAATGCCAGGAGGAGCATTGCAAGGGAAAGCGGTGCAACAAATACGAGCACTGCGTTTACCGTACTGGCAAGCTCGGAAATCCGGTTGGAGCCGAAAACAACGATGTGTTCACAGCGGGCAGTGCTTCCTGCCACTTCTGATGGTTCAAGATTGTCGATAGCTGTTTGTAACGCCTGCATCACAAATGGCAGGAACTCTGATGCCGGAACATGCATTCCCACCGGGTTTTTACCGGTGATAGTGTTCACGACGTGAGAGTCTGTGGTCATCACTTCGGCATTATCAACGACTGTCAGGATTTGTTCAAGCAACACCTCGCGTACTCCCTGCGCCATATTGTTGCCATCGATGAGAACGTAGGCAGTGCGCTGCCCGTCAACCTCGGTAACCAGTACCTGTAATCCCAGATCCCCAAAACCCTGCTTTCTGCTGTACGGTAATAAAAGATGAGCAACTCCTGTCCTGAATGGATACAATGATGTTGTGCGGCATCTTTCCATAGCATCCAGCGAAACATGCTGGTACTCGGTTGCTGTCAGTGTTGCAAGGAGCACAGGAGAAGAAAGATCTGTCATGCAGTTATGCGCATCTACAACAGCAACATGAGGGAACCAGCGGTGTCCTTCTGCCATGATTGTCATTCCGATTGAAAAATCAACATCTTCAGTTCGTTGTGGGGAACGGGTGGTGACAAGCAGAACAGAGTCGCCAAGCCGCTGGAAGAGAACCTGCACGGAACCCTGGGTGAGGCGCTCTGACTTTCCCGCGAGACCTGAATAGGTAAGATCATTTTGCGATTTTTGCAGTGCATCGAGCACTTTGTCGATTTCTGTTTCTGATACAAGATTGAAGTCATGTGTGGCGCAACCATGTACGACAAGGGTTTCATCCTCAAAGTTATCGTGCAATACTTTGGGAAGATTACCCCCGCCGATCTCACCCAAAGGACCGGGGTGTAGGTTGGGGATCGTGAAAATTATCGGCTTATTATTCGCCCTGCGGAAAAAAAAGCTCACCTGGGGAACAAATATCTCTTCCCCGATTTCCCGGAAGAAATCCTCCATTCGTTTGGACCCATCGGTCATATGAGCGATAAATGCATTGAGCAATGCAAGCCCGCGAATTTTAAATGCACGGTCGAGCGGCCGTTCGAGCATCCAGATGAGAATTACAAACCCAAGACCGAAGACACCATGGAATACCAGCGCATAGATTCCGAATGTTGGCGGGAAGAGGAGTATACCGGCAAGTATTCCAACACCACTCTGGGTGAACGCCGGGATGAGCATACGGGGAATCCGGTAATCGGCAATCGCTACGAGAACGAGCAGGCGGAGGCCGAAGATAAAACCCAGCGAAATCGCGTAGAACAGCGGGATAAAATTGACCGATAACAGGAGTGGAATAAACGTGATGATAACAGCAAAAACCGTACAGGCAAGTGCGAGAAGTGCTGACCGGTTCCAGGTCATCGTTTTGCCGTTATATTCGATAATTGGCTTTGTCAGGACAAATGCAACAATGGCCGGGATAGTGAAAGCAAGCGTGCCAGAGAATGGCAGTGCAGAAAATGGTAAAATCCCCCAGGCTCGGACTCCCGCCCCATCGATAAGAAGACCAAGGACGATGATAAGAAAAAGTGAACGTTTCCATGAGGGGGCAGTGAAAATAAACCGGGAGATCTGCATGAATTTGACATCACTGCCCTGGTCCATCAGGAAAAACCTCCGAGAACCATCTCATGGCGGTCCGGATACGACTGGATTTTGCTGGTTGTGTAGGTAATGGGGCGGGAGTAAAACGGTGCGTTGAGGGTAAGTGTCTCGTATTCCCCGCCTTCCCCGGCAAGGTTGATGTGGTGGGTAGCAGCGACACGTTTTAGTATGTCGATAATTTCATCATTGAAATGTGCGCCCAGAAAACGTTCATCCAGTCCATCCGCAGCAGTAACAATGATTATCGCATCCATACGTCGTGCTACTTCCCTGAGAAGCATTTCTGTATCCATATGCCAGAGCGGGGTAAAGAGAGATATCCCGAGTCTGTCGGTGATTGCCCTCACCCGCTCTGCCTGGTACACAGATGCAACTGCTCCTGCAATCAAGCCTTCTACCTCAAGCCCGACCAGTCCCGCTTCAAGATCAGCAAGCTCCTCTTCTTTGCGTCCATGGGTAGGTATCTCTCTGTACTTCATACCGGCAACCTTGGCAATGGCAGCAACTGCATCGAGGTTTGCGGAGTGGAACATATAAGAGTCCCGGTTTTCTGGATGAACAGTGACCATAAATTCCACATCCTTTCCCGTATCAATTGCTTTCTGTACGGAAAGGATTGAGTCCTTTCCCCCGGAGGTGAGTGCTGCCCAGCTCATGATCAGTCATTCCGGAAAACTGGTGATTCAAGTGTACCGAAGTTATTCTCGTACCTCATTCGCATAGCGTTCCAGTCCGGCAGATGGGTCTGGCAACCGACATGTTCCACGACAAACGAAGCCGTGACTGTACCTACCTTGCAACATGTCAGTGGTGGATATCCCTTTGCATACGCTGAAAGGAACCCGGCGCGGTACGAATCACCGGCACCGGTAGGATCGGCAAGGGTAACGGGAACAACCGGAATAAAGTGCTCGGTACCGTTTGAATAAATTGTGCTGCCGTCACCACTCAGGGTAAATATCGCAGTTTCGACCTTCCTGATGATCGAATCTTTTGTTGTGGCGAGTGTTGTGCACATCTGCCGAATCTCGTGCTGGTTGGCAAAAAGTATGTCCGTGTTAGAAAGGATCGTTTCCAGCTGTTCTTTGGTGTACCAGAAAACATCCTGCCCGGGATCAAATGAGGTGAACTCACTTCTTTCGGCAACCCGGCAATTGAATTCCGGATCTGCAGTTGCCATATGAACAAACGGAAGAGAAGGTGCTTCTGCATAAGCGAATGCTTTGGATGCACCCCATTCAAAAAAAGTCATCTGGTCCCCGTTATCGTCTGTGAACATGAATGCTGTGGGTGTATGAGCGTCGGGAACACTGAAGAACCGTTGATGGACCCCGATCCTGTTCATCCAGAGGTCATACTCGCTACCGGGGAAGTCACTGCCGATACAGGAAATGAGGGTAACCTGTTCACCTAATGTGGCAATTCCTGCTGCGATATTTGCCGCACCTCCCCCAAAATAGATCTGCCGGTCAGAGATATGTGTTGAGCAATTCTTCGCTGGTAGATGAGGTACTCGTGAAATGTGGTCAATTGCAGTGTGCCCGACAACAGAAATCATAGTGCCTGCACTTCCAGTAGTTTCAGCGGCACGTCTCTTAGCGCCTTTCCTACCACTGATTTTGCAATGCGCTCAGCATGTTCCGGTGATTCAGCCCGGAAGACTTTCATCTCAAGGACGAGTCCTACAAGGGCGGTGTCAGCAACGACAATCGCGCTTGAAAGTGTCTCCTCACAGTACGGGCAGGTGAGAAACCCTGCTTCAACTTCCACATATTTTGCTGCCGGGTTGAGCCGCTTTCCTGCTTCACTGATTGCAATTCCAATCGCATCGTCAAGTGATTTGACGTCACGCAGGATCCACGCTGATTCCAGTGTCACTACATAATCAGGCATATTTTTCACTCCTTACCAGATGTCACGGTGTACGTGCCCTCCGGTATCCATACGGCCGGTGAGTACGGCCGGGGGGTGTCCTCTCCCCACCGCAAGCAGTGCAATAGGCCGGATATGCTGGGGCAGAGCAAGTATCTCGCGAACTTCATCATCATCAAAAGAGCCTGTCCAGCAGGAATGCAGTTTCTCTGCATGGGCTGCAAGCATCATGTATGTGCAGGCAATTGTTGCATCTTCCAATCCGTACAGGATCCCACGCTCTCCATAGCGGGACATTGAGCGGACATAGTTTGCGCATACTGCAAAGATTGCACCCGCTTGTTCTACATGTTTCTGATCAAATGCCGATTGGGCGAGTGCAGCCTTAACCTCTTCATCGGTGATGACAATCACGTCCCAGGATTCAAGGTTTCCTGCGCTCGGTGCCGCACTGGCACAGTTGAGGATATATTCAATCTCATCCTCTGTGAGGAGGTCACTTTCGTAGCTGCGTACCGAAGAGCGGCTGTTGAGAAAATCCAGAAACTCAGAGGATTCCATGTTTTTCAAGTACCTGCCATGCTTCCTGCGCCGGGGTTGTGGATGCGCTGATTGCAATGGCGATCTTTTCAGATGCCTGTTCGGGCTGATTACTTTCCATGAGCGAGATTGCCACGTTGAGTGAATCGATCGCCTTTTTGAATTCTGACTGTCCGGTACTGTGGGCGGCAAACTGGAGTTCACTCCTCACCGATTCCATCAGCATGAGAAGCATTCGTCGCCCCCCGGCACGCTCATTGTCAGTGAACCCTGTTAATGCGAGGCATAACTGGGACGTTATGATTAGTTCAGATTTTGCCCGTTCACCGAACTGATAACTCTTTACTGCGGTTCCAAGATCCATACTAACCATAGATGCTGCCAATAAAAGATAATTAGTATTGGGAGCAGGAACCCTCCATAATACCTCAAAATGCGATAAAAAATCAGCGGGGTTGGGTTGGCTCCTGTTAAATTTTAGATTATGTATGTAATCCTGTTTCAAAGATTATCGTGTGGCCTTTGCCTTCGCACCCAGAGCGGAGACTTTTGCCCTGCGCATGCGTCTGCGGATGAGCGGACTGGCCGTGGACTCGTTTAAACCGGATCCCCCGGATCTGTCGCCCCCGCGTCTTCCCCCGCGCTTGCCTCCGCGTGCCCCGCCCCGACCTTGTGCTGCTTCATCCATGGCGTTAACTTTCTTCATGTTCACGCCAGCTTTAAATCGCTGGTTCGGGCCCGGTGTTTTGAGATCGCCTTCACTTTTTGGTACAAGGCGAATCTGTCCCTTCACGCCCTTTACCTGTGCCCAGATGGTTGTGCCTGTTTTACCCATACTTAAACTCCTTATCTAATTCTGCTGCCCCACTCATAAATGTTCGCGCCTGGTATTCATGGGATGTGGATCCAGGAAAAAAATTACGGTTTTTTTACTGCCAGTATTGCAGAAATTTCCTTTTTGAGGATTTCGCTTACCACTTTTCCGTCAACAGATCCTCGTACTTCACTCATTACCACACCCATAAGCGGACCAAGCGCGGCTTGTCCTTTCTGGAGTACAAAATCTATCCGTTCTGCAACGATTGAGTGTATAATTGATTCGAGATCCTGCCTTGAGATGGCTGGAGCAAGCTTCCGGAGAACCTCATCAAATGTATCTCCGGATGCAAGACCTCTGAAAAGATCGGGTATGGCCTCTTTGGCGGCCCTGCCGCTTTCGACAGCGTGCCAGGTTGCAAGAAAATCTTCATCGGATATCTTCCCTACTTCGACACCTTCCCGCCGGAGTTCAGTACATGTTGAAAGGATTGTGAATACGGCAAGTTTGGGTTTTATCCCTTCTGCCACAGCGCGTTCGAACAGAGGGAGTTTTTCGGATAGAGCCAGTTTGGTAGCGTAATTCCGGTCGATTGCATACTCCTGTGCGTAACGTTGTGCTTTTGCTGTCAGCAGCTCGGGAACTGATATGGAATCCAGGCGAACATCATCGACGATCACCGGCAGTACATCAGTTTCAGGATACATACGCGCTGCACCAGGTAGCGGCCGCATATAGGCAGAGCTGCCGGTTTCGAGCATTTTCCGTGTCTCTTCGGGAACCGGCTTATCCGAAAGTGCAACCCGGGCGCGGATGATGACCTGGTTTACAGCACAGGCTGCCTGGTTATCGCTCACCGCTGCAACAATCACCACACAATCATGGATATCCGCGTGCATACATGTCCGCAACCGGGCGACCTCTTCTGCAGTGATCCCATATGCGGGAAGTTCATCAGTATGAAAAATCCCTCCGACCCCGCATTTTTTTGCATAGTCGGACAGTTCGCTGCCGAGACGACGGTCCGGCTGGATTTCTCGACCTGCGAGGCCAGCAAAACCTTCAAGGCGTATGGCATAGATTCGTTTCGCCTTTTTCAGGACGGTGGATTTAGTTTCTTTGAAGATTTCAGTTACATTCTGTGCATTGTCATTGACAGATGATTTTTTCTGCAGGAGTTCTTTCCTGATTGCGAGGAGATTTTGCTGCCGCTGCACTTCGCGCCTGACTACCTCAGCGATCAGTTCGAGTTCCTGGACACCCTTGATCTCGACACGGGCACCGCCACGAATTGATATATTCACATCCTGACGGATCGTGCCAATACCCCGTTTTACCTTACCGGTTGAACGGAGGACCATACCAATATACTCGGCTACTTCCTGCACCTCTTCTGGCGTGTGCATACACGGAGAGGTAGTGATCTCGATGAGCGGGATACCCAGCCGGTCAAGAGAGAAAAAATCATCTTTGACCCGTTGGGCTGCCTCTTCTTCGAGGCAAATCGTCTCGATCTCACCCCCGTTGGGGAGTGCCCCGTTCAGGGCGACCAATGCTGTACGCTGGAACCCGCTGGTGTTTGATCCATCAATAACGAGCTTGCGCATCGTATGCACTTGCCGGACTGGTGTCATGCCAAACATTTTTGCAATTGTAAGGCAGACGGAAAGTGCCTCATCATTCATCGGTGCTGGTGGCTCCTCATCATTTTCAACAAGGCAGGTAGTATCATAGGTATAATAGTGGAATTCCCGGTCACGCTTCATCTCTTCCTGGGCAGCGCGATCGATCTCTCCCATCTCACTCTCAGTGACCCTGAGGTAGCGGAAGAATTCACCCGAATGGTCACCGCTGTCGCGAAGGAGCGTCTGGCAGTGGCAGAACAGTTTTTCCTTTGTATTCAGCTGCTGGTGGATTTCAATCCCGGCTGTAAGTCCTGCTGCTTTATAATCCATGACTGCTTCTCCGGTTGCATTCACCTTTGAGATCTGCCTGCATATGTTCAGCAACTTTTTCCGGATCCCGCTCGTTCCCCAGCACCCACATCAGTTTCACGAGTGCTACTTCGGGAAGCATATCCCCGCCTTCGATGACGCCAGCCGATAGCAGGTCTCGCCCGGTATCATAAACCCTGTCGCAGACCCTTCCCTGCATGCACTGGGTGGTCATCACCACTACCGTATCTCCTTTAATGAGTTTTTGCAGGGAAGGGATAAGTGTGGTACTGACATGCCCGAGTCCGGTACCTGCGAGGACAAGGCCTTTGTAGTCCTCGTACGACTTAAGCAGGTCAGGAGACATCCCCGGGAAGAACTGGACAAGCCCGCAGTGTTTTTCCAGTTTGTCGTGAAGGGCGAGTGTCCGGCTCCCCCGGTGCACTGCATGACTTTTAAGGACAACTTCGCGGGATGGATAGGCCACAAAGCCGAGGGGGTCAATCCCTATACTACGGAACGCATCACGACGTGAAGAGTGCATCTTGCGTACGCGCGTTCCCCGGTGAATTGCGCATTTGTCATCGTTTGTAGTGGCATGCATTACCACCGCAACTTCCCCAAGATCGCAGGTTGCTGCGCTGGCGGCGCATACCGCATTCATCGCATTATCACTGGATGGCCTGTCAGCGGATCGTTGTGATCCAACAAAAACAACAGGCACCGGAGTGTCGATCATGAAACTGAGTGCTGCTGCACTATACGCCATCGTGTCGGTACCATGGGTGATGATAACACCGGTAACCCCGTTTTTAATCTCTTTATAAACAGCACGGGCAAGTTCCTGCCAGATCACCGGTGTCATATTCTCAGAGAGTATGGTAGCAAGGGGAATTGTCCGGTATTGTGCAACCTTTGCCAGTTCAGGGATTGCCACAAGAATTTCGCCTGCATCGAACTGGCTGGTGACTGACCCGGTCCGGTAATCGATCCTGCTTGCAATTGTGCCGCCGGTTGATACGATAGAAAGCACAGGGAGATCTTTTTTTTGCGGGATTTCAGTTTTCTTTGTAGGGGATTCTGCAGGATGCCCGAAAAATGTGCAGGAATCCGGATTCACGCCAATGTTGTAGCCGGAATCCAGTTTTACTACTGCCATCCCGTCGCGTTCTGTGATGAAAATCCCTTTCCTGGTGGAACCTCCATAGGTGCATTCAACCAGGTCACCAGACGTGAAATGCGGATTTATGTTACCAACCTCCGAACTTTTACGATCATGTCCTCTTTTACCTTTGAAAGTTTTCCAAGCCTTTGATCGAGATGGGAAGAATCCGTATCGAGCTGCTTTTTGCGTTCATCTATAGCAATCCTTATTGCAAAGGGTGCGGGTCCTCCGGGAGCTTTCCGGAGAGCGATGGAATGGGGTACAACCAGCACTTCATCGATTATGTCCTGGGTGAGTCCTTTAGCCATAAGGGATATTCCTCCTCCGACTTCCAGTGCTGCTTCTTCAAGGGTGGCAAGCGAAAGGTTTCCTTTCTGCACGGCTCTTCCGACAATGTTGTGTGCAGTGCGGAAGGGAACGCCATATGATCTGACCAGCGTATCGGCAAGTTCAGTTGCGGTTGAAAATCCTTTTCCTGCCTCTTCTTTCATCCGCTCAGTATCGAATGTTGCACTTGAGAGCAAATCGATAAGAAGGCAAAGGCTCTCTTTTGAGTCCCGCATGCCGCGCCAGATATTAGGAGTAAGCTCCTGGAGGTCACGGTTGTAACTCATGGGCAGTCCTTTCAACGTAAGGATCGCGCCGGTTAATGCACCGAAGACGGACCCTGACTTTGCCCGCATGATCTCAGCGGTGTCCGGGTTCTTCTTCTGCGGCATTATCGATGAAGTTGAACAGAATGCGTCATCAAGCGTAACAAACTTTACAAACGATGTGCTCCAGATAATCAGATCCTCGCAGAGCCGGCTCGTATTAACCATCAGGATGGAAAGATCAGCAAGCGTCTCCAGTGCAAAATCCCGGGCAGCTACCGCATCCATGGTGTTTGTTACCAGTCCTTCAAATCCCAGCAGGCTTGCAGTATATTCACGATTAATCGGGTAACCGGTCGAAGCGAAGGCTGCTGCACCAAGTGGGGATTGGTTCACCCGCACGTAGTTATCCTTAAGACGGTCGAAATCACGCGAAAAGGCCTGTTCATACGCAAGAAGATGGTGCGCAAGCGTCGTAGGCTGGGCATGCTGCATGTGGGTAAATCCTGGCATCACGGTCTCAATATGTATCTCAGCGAGGGCAACAAGCACCTCACGTACTTTGATAAGTGCCGACATTTGTTTTAGTATGTCTTCCCGCAGTTTGATCCTGATGCAGGTTGCGACTTCATCGTTTCGTGATCGTCCCATATGCATACGCCCGCCAACGTCTGGTCCGACAGATTCGATGAGGAGTGATTCTATTCCTGCATGAACATCTTCAAAACGCTCGTCAAACACCTCTTCGGGAATCCCCTCATCAAAGAGCTCAAGCAGCGCTGAAAGGAGCTGCCGGGCAATATCACGGTCGATGATTTTCTGTTTTTCCAGCATCAGCACATGAGCAAGATCTACAAGAATATCTGCGTCAGCAATACAGCGGTCTGAACGCATTGATGAGAGAAAATGCATCATCTCCCCAGTTCTCTTACCGGAAAGGCGCCCCAACCTTACAACATCTGTTCGCATCCGTTCCCTCTCCGCTTTTTATTTGTTTACCTATTGATTGTACAGTGATTAAATCCACGCTTTTCTCGCAGCGAGTTCAATCGCCCGCTGCACCGATTCGCGGGGTATTATGGTCGCGACAGGTATACGGACAAGCTGTTCAATAACGCTTGACAGGATCGGGGCACATACAATCGCCACAGCGCCTTCACGTTCTGCACGGACGGCAGCAACTATGGCATCCTCCATAGTATGGACCGGGTATTCGCGAACCCGTACGCGTTTTGCGTCGACTTCGGCGGTTTTTTCTTCAATCGTGTCAAGGACCGACCGTGCAACTATCAGGCCGATAAACTCTCCTTCGGCGGAACGGTAGAACTGACGTAGGGTATGGACGATTGCGCGCAGTGTAGAGAGATTTGGTGATCTTTTGCCATGCATGATTTTGTATAATGAACTCTGTGCAATCCCGCTTTTTTCTGAGAGTTCCCTGACACTGATTCGGAGGTCATGCCTGAGGAGGTCGTTGAGGGCTCCGACAAATTCCTCATCCGACGCAAGTGCGGCGCGCGTGAGCCGGTCGATTGGGTCCATTTGTATCATATAACAGGTACAATAAGGCTAATTCCAAAAAAATATTTTCGTATTGTCCTTAACTGATGGAAAAACAACTTGAAAAATGTAATAATAAAACAAACATTGTGGACAAAACTCTATCAAAATTTATCTGAATGTACAAACTTTCCCGCAAAAAATGGACAAAAATAGAAAATTTATGTCCATATAGCGTAATATTTATTATTGCCAGAACAATGTTCCCCCTATGAAAACGCTGAAAATTTCGGCAATTGCAATCCTCGCCATTGCCTTCCTTGTGCTCACTGCCGGCTGCGTCCAGCCTGCTGCAACTCCCGCCCCGGCCACGCAGACAAATGTCGGAATCCTGTACAGCAAAGGTGTCGGCCCTATGCCGATGCTCCTTGCAACAAAACAGATAGACGGTTATATCGCATGGCAACCGTTTGTCTCGATCGGAACCGAGAGCGGCATTGCCAGGCTTGTCGAGTATTCAGGCCAGCTGCCACCTGCTGGAAGCAACATTGATCACCCCTGCTGTATTCTCTTTGCACGCAATGATCTCCTTGCACAGAATCCCGACCTTGTAACCGCAATGAGTGCGCTCACCCAGGCTTCGAGTACATGGATTAATGAACACCCGGCCGAAGCCGCTGAAATTGAAGCAGAATTCCTTGTCGGTAAGGGAAACTTTACCTATGGCAATGTCACGGTTTCATCCGTTGATGTGCTTAATGATGCGTTCCCCACGGTAAAATACACAAACGTGCCCTCTCCTGAATGGATTGCAGGAACAAAGAACTTTGTCAAGACGGAAATTGAGCTTGGCTATATTACGGGCGAATTAAAAAATACGAGTGCAGATCAGCTCAATGCAAAGTTGTTTGCATTCGGACCGTACGAGGATGCAAAGAAGCAGCTTGCCTCGGGCACCATAAAAACTCCTCCCAAGGCAATCAAACCGATCACCATCGGGTACCTGAACGGTGATATGCACTCTGCAGCTCTCCATATCGCCTTAAAAAAGTGGCAGTACTTCAACGATACTTATGGCGTTACCCTTAAACCGCGTGATATGAACCAGGCCCGTCCTGACGTGGCTGATCTTATTGTCAACGGCGTACCTGTAGCAGAAATCAAGCTGGTTGGCGGGGATGCCGGCCCCCAGGTTATGCAGATGGCATCAACCGATATTGTTCAGATGGGATATGTCGGTGTACCACCAACGGTTGCCGCAATCGACAAGGGAACCCCGGTCAAGATTATCCACCCTGTTAATACTGAGGGGTCAGGACTTGTTGTTGATGTGAATGCCCCGGTTTCGGACTGGAAGAGTTTTGTTGCATGGGCCAACGTACGGTCAGCAGAGGGCAAACCGTTAAAGATTGCGGCTCCGGGTAAAGGATCAATACAGGATGTTATGCTCCAGTATGCATTGAAAGACAGCAATATCACCTACAAGGAAACCTCCTGATCTGTGTGCGGGGAATGGAATTCCCCTACACCTTTTTCAGTCAGAATACCTACAATTATACAGGAACCTGGTTTCCATGCACCGCATTCTTTTTAAAAATCCGCTGTGGAAAAAATGGTTTTTACGGTTTCTCCTTCCAGTAGCGATCATTGTCGGTTGGGAAATATTGTCAATCGTGCTGAACAACCCATTCATTCTCCCCAGTATCGAATCCGTGCTTGAAGTCCTGCTCCATCCATTCAAGGATATTCTGGGGAACGGAAGTCTCTTTGATAACGCGATGATCAGTCTCGGGCGTGTTATTCTCGGATTTCTTGTGGCTGCAGCGCTTGCCATCCCGCTTGGTATTGGCATGGGTCGGTCAGAGACCATTTTTGAGCTCTTCGATCCGGTCATGCAATTGCTCCGTCCCATTCCGCCCCTTGCCTGGGTGCCCCTGGCGCTTGCCTGGTTCAAGATAGGTCTTGTATCTATGGTTTTTATCATCGGGCTGGGTGCATTCTTCCCGATCCTTCTCAACACGCTTGACGGGGTGAGAGGAGTAAAAAAGACATGGATTGAAGCAGCGGCGATTCTTGGGGCACGTGAGCGGCAGGTCCTCTCCCAGGTAATTCTCCCCGGAGCTGCACCAACTATCTGGACCGGGATGCGGGTTGGTTTTGGTATCGCCTGGATGTGTGTGGTTGCTGCAGAGATGATGCCCGGTACAAATTCCGGTATCGGGTACCTGATTATGTCATCCTACAACTGGGGGCAGGTTGAGGTAATTATTGCCGGTATCATTGTCATCGGGCTTATCGGAATTGTTATTGATTATGGATTCAAGTTAGTTGACCGGCGTTCGTTTAAATGGAGGGAGCTTGAGCGATGACCCTTATCATTGATCACCTCTCGAAACAGTTTACCAAAAACGGGCAGGAAACGGTCGATTCCTTAATGGACATCAACGTCAGGATCGATGATGGCGAATTCATCTGTATCCTCGGACCCAGCGGGTGCGGTAAAACTACGCTCCTCCGTATTGTCGCCGGACTTGAAAATCCGACTACGGGAAGAGTCCTGATTGATGATGTACTGATCGATCGCCCCAACCCGAAACTGGGAATGATTTTCCAGGACTATTCGCTCTACCCATGGCGTACTGTCAATGAAAATATCGTCTTCGGGCTTGAACTGCGTGGTGTCGTAAAGGAGGAAATGATAAAGGTTGCACAGGAGTACCTTGAACTTGCAGGCCTCTCCGGTTTTGGCAGTAGTTATCCCTATGAGCTCTCAGGAGGTATGCGACAACGTGTTGCTGTTGTGCGTGCGCTTGCGGTAGACCCGAGCGTTCTTTTGATGGATGAACCGTTTGGAGCTCTTGATGCCCAGACACGCAACCGGTTGCAGCATGATCTGCTTGAAATCTGGGACAAGACGAAAAAGACGATCCTTTTCGTAACGCACAGTGTTGATGAAGCGGTCTTCCTTGCAGACAGGATTGTTGTTCTTACGCCGCGCCCCGGTCATGTCTGCGAGGTCCTGCCGATTGAACTTGAGCGCCCACGAGACCGTACCAGCGTTGAGTTTGCCAAAATCCGGCGCTATGTCCTTGATCTTATCAACCAGCCAAAGTGCAGCTTCTCGTAAGGTTTAATACGCCCCATCTCCATTTTATAAAAGCAGTTTGTGAAGCGTACCGGCAAGAATATCTGGTTATATCTGCGTATTAATGCCCGCTTTTAACAATATTTCACAGGAGTAGGACGCGATGGTTAGAAAACCGGCAAAGATGTACAGGAACATTTCAAAGAAAGCCTATACGCGACGAGAATATATGGGTGGTGTTCCGGGAAGCAAGATTGTACAGTTTGAGATGGGAAACCTCTCTCAGGAATTCCCGACAGAAGTAGACCTGATTGTTGAAGAGGCATGCCAGATCCGGCACAGCGCGCTTGAGGCTGCCCGTATTACGGTCAACCGCCGTTTAATGAAAGATGTTGGCAGGTCAAATTTCCATTTCAAGGTCCGTATCTTCCCGCACCATGTCCTGCGCGAGAACAAACAGGCTACCGGTGCCGGTGCCGACCGTGTCTCGGAAGGTATGCGCCTTGCATTCGGTAAAGCAGTCGGTACCGCAGCACGCGTGGATGCAAACCAGAAAATCCTGACGGTCTACTCCACTCCGCAATATCTGGAAAAAATTAAAGATGCCCTGAATCACGGTGGCCACAAGCTCCCCACACCTTCTCACCTGAAAGTAAGTGAGATCAAGGTCAGTGGAAGGATCGTTGCTGCACCCAAACTTGTGGGTGAGAAAGTTGTTGAAGCACCCAAAGTAATAGAAGAGGTTGCCGCAGCTGAACCAGCAAAGGGTGCTGCAAAGGGCGGTGCAAAGGGTGCAGAAACTGCAAAGGGCATCGCTGCTCCAAAAGCTGCAGAACCTGCAAAAGGTGCAGCAGCCTCCAAGGCTGCGGAACCTGCAAAGGGTGGAAAAGCCGGAAAAGGTGGCAAATCCCACTAATCTCATCTCTCCCCCGACACTTTTTTTATTCAGTTTTTTTACATTACCGGTCTTTCTGGTCTGCACTATCGCGCAGGTATATAATATTCCTGACCGCCCAAATGTACATAAATGCAGACACCGGCAGATCAAAACACCTTTACAGCCGTTGAAAAGGCCACATTCTCCGCCTACCGTGACGCCGTAATCCGGCTGCCCCCGGATGTGAAGCGGGTGATTGAGCGGGCGAAGGCTTCTGAATCAAATCCAGTTGCCTGCGGGGAGCTGGCCAATATCCATCGTAATATCCTGGAAGCAGAACGGCTGGGTGTACCGCTCTGTCAGGACACCGGTATACCAGTAGTCTATCTCACAATTCCACCGGATGTTTGCCTGAGCGAAGATCTCTACGATGCAGTAGCCCGGGGTATCCGACGGGCAACCCGGGAAGTCCCGTTACGCCCGAATGTAGTAGACCCTCTTACACGACACAACTCTGGAGACAACACCGGCTCAGGCATGCCGGCTATCCATATAAAGCCCGGGAAGAAGTTTACCGTGACGGTACTGCCCAAAGGGGCCGGAGCCGAGAACTCTTCAAG
This sequence comes from uncultured Methanoregula sp., assembly GCA_964590415.1. Lineage (GTDB taxonomy): Archaea > Halobacteriota > Methanomicrobia > Methanomicrobiales > Methanospirillaceae > Methanoregula. The sequence continues at coordinate 197,137 of CAZPVQ010000003.1, forward strand.
GATTGCCATGCTCCTTCCCACGCATCAGTATGGGATCGAGGGGTTTGTTGTTGAGACCATGCTGCATGCAGAAGGAAAACCATGTCCTCCCGTTATCCTAGGCGTTGGGATTGGAGGGACATTTGACGGTGCAGCCACCCTTGCAAAAGAAGCACTCCTGCTTCCCGTAGACCAGATGGATGACTATGAACAGCAGATCTGCAATGCGGTAAACCGTCTCGGGATCGGTCCCATGGGACTGGGTGGCGATACGACCGCCCTGGCGGTGAAAGTGAAAACAGCTGCCTGCCATACAGCATCCCTGCCCGTTGCTGTGAATGTTCAGTGCTGGGCACACCGGCATGCAACTGTGGAAGTGAAGCGATGACCGGTGAGGAAGTTCAGTTACATACCCCTCTTGGAGACGAAGTTCTTTCTCTCCGTGCAGGTGACCATGTTGAGCTTTCCGGGATTGTCTACACTGCACGGGACGAGGCACACATGCGGATGCAGCAATCCGGTATTCCCTTCGATCCGCGGGGTGCTGCGATCTATCACTGTGGTCCGGTAGTGCAGGACAGTCGTATCATTGCTGCAGGTCCCACGACATCAGCACGGATGAACGAACTATCCGGGTTCTTGCTGGATCACGGCGTGAGGGCTCTCATTGGTAAAGGGGGTATGGGATTACGGGTGAGGGAACAGCTAAAAAACCGTGGCATATATCTTGCATTCACCGGAGGTTGTGCAGCACTTGCGGCATCACATATGGTGCTGAAAGGAGTATTTTTCCAGGACCTCGGTATGGCAGAAGCGATCTGGGTTATCGAACTAGACCACCTTCCGCTGGTTGTTGGAATTGATTCTCAGGGCAATGATCTTTTTGATGTAGTTATGAGACATGCAAAACAGGAATTCAACCTGAACCTGAAAGTATGAGACCTGATGGAGACAAAAAATATAAAGAATAGGTTTTTTTCACACGAGCTGCTATAGTATACGATAGGACACTTCTCATGAAACTCGCCATTGACGAGACAAGGTGCAAGGGCTGTAATCTCTGTACGAAGGTTTGCCCGTATAAAATTTTTAAGGAAGGCAAAAAGCTCAACCGTAAGGGAATAGCAATACCGGAACTTGATCGTCCTGAGCGCTGCGCCAACTGCAGGCTCCAGTACCTATACGGACGACAAATCTGCGGTGTCTGCCAGCTTACCTGCCCTGACCAGGCCATTCACTGGATAGAGGAAGAGCCGTATGAACCTCATAAGGTGGCGATTGAATATTGACGTCGAGACTTGAGTTCTGGCAGGGGAATACTGCCTGTGCTGAAGGGGCACTCGCAGCAGGCTGTACTTTTTTCGGGGGGTACCCAATCACCCCTTCAACTGAGGTCGCCGAGCATATGGCTGCCAAGCTCCCGAAAAAAGGCGGGGTATTCATCCAGATGGAAGATGAGATTGCGGGGATTGCTTCGATCATCGGTGCTTCCTGGACCGGCGCCCGTTCAATGACGGCAACGAGTGGCCCCGGCTTCTCGCTGATGATGGAGAATATCGGGTTTGCCGCGATGACAGAGACTCCCTGTGTGATTGTAAATGTCCAGCGGGGGGGCCCTTCTACCGGCCAGCCGACGATGTCGGCACAGGGAGACATGATGCAGGCCAGGTTTGGCTCGCACGGCGATTATGCGATCATTGCCCTGTGCCCGGCAACCGTCCAGGAAATGTACGAGCTGACGGTAAAAGCTTTCAATCTCGCGGACAAGTACCGTGTACCGGTCTTTTTAATGGCAGATGAGACGATCGGGCATATGCGGGAGAAGATCCTGATCCCGGACACGGTTGAACGAATCGCGCGAAAGCCGCTTGCGGCCGGGGCACTGCCGTTCAAAGCGGATGCTGACCTTATTCCCGGATTCGGCAGGTTTGGTACAGGTCACCACGTCCATGTCACCGGTCTCACCCATGATGAACGGGGTTATCCGTGTGCAACCAACCCGAAACTGCATTCTGCTCTTGTGCAGAGGCTGGTGGACAAGATCGAGAACGCACGGGATGATATGGCAGACTATGATGTTATCAATCCTGATGCCTCACAGGTCTTTATTGCGTATGGAGCCCCGGTACGGACCGTCCAGCAGGTCATTCATGACACTAAAGACAAAGATATCGGGTTCCTCCGCATCCGCACCGTCTGGCCTTTCCCGGAAAAGGCACTTGCCCGATTCAAAAACGCCCGGCTATTCTTTGTCCCGGAGATGAACCTCGGACAGATCGCCCGCGAGATCGAGCGGCACGTGAAGGTGCCTGTCATAAGCATTCCCAAGCTGGGCGGCGATCTTCACACACCTGCCGATCTTCTCGGTGCGCTGGAGGCCTACCCATGACATTTGAAGACTGGTACCGGCAGGACCGCCTCCCCCATATTTACTGTGCCGGCTGCGGGAACGGGACGATCATCAACTGCACGCTTGGCGCCATCGATCAGATGGGCTGGAAAAAGGAAGAGACTGTCTTTGTCTCCGGTATCGGCTGTTCTTCCCGGGCTCCCGGCTATATCCTCACGGACTCTCTCCATACAACCCACGGACGGGCACTTGCATTCGCCACCGGTGTCAAGATGGCAAACCCCAACCTCAATGTTGTGGTCTTTACCGGTGATGGAGACCTTGCAGCCATCGGTGGCAACCACTTTATCCACGCCTGCCGGCGCAACATCGATATTACGGTGGTCTGCATGAACAACCAGATCTACGGGATGACCGGCGGGCAGGGAAGCCCCACAACACCCATTGGATGCCTCTCGTCTACTACACCCTTCGGGTGTGTGGAGATGCCATTTGACCTCTGCGAGCTTGCAACAGCAGCAGGTGCCAATTATGTCTCCCGCTGGACTTCTTATCATGTGAAGGAACTGGAAAAAGCCGTGAAAGCCGGCCTCGAGACGCCCGGTTTTTCGTTTATTGAAGCCCTTGTCCAGTGTCCTACTGCATTCGGGCGGCGCAACAAGTTCCGGCAGGTGGCAGACCATGTCGAATATTTAAAGTCGCACGCACTCCTGAAAGCAAAACGCGACCGGATGCTCGAGAACCGTGAGAAGATTCCCGGGGACATGTTTGTTGTGGGGGAACTCACCCGAAGAACCCGTCCGGCCATGGGGGTAAAACGATGAGGAACGAGGTCAGGTTCTCCGGATTTGGCGGGCAGGGGATCATCCTGTCGGCTGTCATTATAGGACGCGCAGCTGTGATGTATGACAATAAGTTTGCCGTCCAGACACAGGTCTACGGGCCCGAAGCCCGGGGCGGGGCATCAATGAGTGCGGTGATCATCGACGACAACCCGATCCTCTACCCCAAGGTTTCCGTTCCTGATATTTACGTGATCATGTCGCAGGAGGGTTTCGAAAAGTACGGTGTGGATGCAAAGGAAGATGCAATAATGCTCATCGACTCAACCCTTGTCCATTCCCGCCCGAAGTGCCGCTGTATTGAGATCCCGGCGACCCGGCAGGCAAAAGAGGTGCTCAAAAAAGATATCGTGGCAAACATCATGATGCTCGGTGCACTCGTTGCCGGTACGCATGTGGTATCAGAGACGGCACTGGAAAAAGCAATCCTTGACTCAGTACCCAAGGGTACCGAGGCACTCAACCAGAAGGCAATGAAGATGGGCTTTGAGCTTGCAGGAGCGCTATCCGGAGGATAAAAAAACATGAAGTTACGCGAATACGAGGCAAAGAACGTGTTAAAAGAGGCCGGGATCCCAGTTCCGGCAGGATTTTTAATCAGATCCGCTGATGAACTCACCCCTCATCTTAGCGCCCTGGGCGATGCTTTCGTCCTCAAGGCACAGGTGGATGTCGGCGGCAGGGGAAAGGCCGGGGGCATACTGATGGCCGGCAAAGGAGACGGCACAAAGCTGGTAAAGGACCTCTTTGGCAGGCAGATCAAAGGCCTTCCCGTAAAGGAGATCCTTGCCGAACAGCGGCTTGACATCCAGCATGAGTACTATCTCTCTATAACCGTTGACCGCTCAAGCAAACAGCCCCTTATCCTCTTTACCGAAGCCGGGGGAGTGGATATAGAGATTGCGGCAAAAGAGCAACCTGAAAAGATCCGGAGGGTAATAGCAAATCCTCTTATGCGGGATATTCCTCCCTTCATGCTCCGGGAATTGCTGGGGATAGCTCCCAAGGAGATCGGGCCAATCATCAGCAAACTCTACCGGGTATTCCTTGAAAAGGATGCACTGCTTGCCGAGATCAATCCGCTTGTGACTACCCCGCAGGGGGTATTCGCAGCGGATGCAAAACTCATCGTTGACGATAACGCTCTTGGCAGGCAGGGATTTACGGTGAACCGCGACCTCACTGACCGCGAACGTGAAGCAGAGAAACATGGTTTCTCGTATGTTGAACTGGAAGGTTCGATAGGTGTCATCGGCAACGGGGCAGGGCTTACCATGTCCACCCTTGACCTCATCGAGTTCTATGGCGGGAAAGCCGCAAATTTCCTGGATGTTGGCGGCGGTGCCGAGAGTGAGCGAGTGATGAATGCGGTCCGGCTGGTGGGCAGTGTTCCTTCGGTGAAGGTGATTGTTGTCAATCTCCTTGGCGGTATCACGAAATGCGACGAGGTGGCAAAAGGGATCATCGCGGCCAATATTCCCCAGAAAGTGATCGTCCGCCTTGCCGGTACCAACGAGGCGGAAGGAAGGGCGATGCTATTAGCGAAAGATTACGAGATGCTGGATACGATGGACCTCGTTGTTAAAAAGGCAGTTGAGGTGGCCACATGATCTACGGTGATAAGAAGACCGATGTCCTTGTGCAGGGTGCAACGGGAAAACAGGGAGAATTTCACATCGGCCTGATGAATGCCTATGCAAAGCAGGTTGGTGGAAGGGGTGTCGTAGCCGGTGTCACACCGGGAAAAGGTGGCAAGGAAGTTCACGGGGTTCCGGTCTACAATACGGTGAGGGAAGCGATGCGAGACCATGATATTTCGGCAAGTGTCATCTTTGTACCTGCAGGTGCCGCTGCTGACGCGATCATGGAGGAGGCGAATGCCGGCATCCAGACCATCGTGGCGATTACCGAGCATATCCCGGTCCACGACTCGATGAAGGCGATCGCCTATGCAAAAATGGAGGGATGCAGCGTGATCGGCCCGAACTGCCCGGGGCTCCTGTCACCCGGTGAAGTCAAGATGGGGATCATGCCCTCAGGTCTCTTCTTACATGGAAATGTGGGGGTGATCTCACGGAGCGGGACACTTACTTATGAAGTGGTCGACGAGCTTACCCGTGCCGGTATCGGGCAGAGCACCGTTGTCGGTATTGGTGGTGACCCGGTCATCGGCCAGACCTTTGTCGATGTTCTCGACAGGTTCAAAAAAGACCCGCAGACAAAAGCTGTGATACTCATCGGCGAAGTCGGGGGAAACCTCGAAGAAGAAGGGGCAAAATCAACGGACATGCCGATTGTATCGTACATCGCCGGTATCTCGGCGCCTCCGGATAAACGTATGGGCCATGCCGGTGCTATAGTCGAGGGAGGAGAGGGTGATGCCCGATCGAAGATCGCCCGACTCAAAAAAATGGGTGTACCGGTTGCATCCCGTCCTTCGGAGATTCCTCAGATGGTGCGGGATCTTTTTAAGGATCACTGCTGATTACCTAATCTCCATTTTTTCTCAAAGACTGGTAATTACCTGTTATCTCTATCCCCACCTCATTTCGCCGCAGGAACCCGGGGATCCATGGTGCATTATACCGCATCAGCAAAGGCTGACCCTGGGTTGCGATACCTGATTTTTTAAGACGCTCCTGCAACCGTGATGTTATATCCTGAACCTCTCCGGGTGAGGCATACCCCTTGAACCGTATGACAGCAATCTCCCGCGGAGGAAGTGAGGTTATCTTCACCCGGTGATCCAGAGGCTCTGGCATCTCATCAATTTCTTTTCCCCCCGGCATCACAAACGACATTGACTGTGCATCGGAAACAACCGGGGAAGTCATCGGGATCTGAGCTGATGTTACAACCGGAGCAGTCATTGGAATTTGTCTTTTCGTACGATTGTTCCCGGTGATGTAGGAAAAGAGCAGGTTAAATCCACGGTCATTGCCCGGGCTCTCAACGGTAGCAAAGACCATACGAGGGTATTTCCGGAGCTCGATCTCACCGATCTGTTCGGTTATTTCGTACGCAACAGTTTCGGTCATATACGTATACCAACTACATCTTGTGGTTTACCTTTTGTGACCTTATGGATTTTTTGGTTACGGTGAAGATGTGGTGTGAAATCCAGGGAACCTCCAGCTACCAGATACAATTATGTGATACCTGAAAGGAAATTCACAACAGATTCCGCAGAGCGATTGTTTATCCTTTATGCGTGACAACCGATAGGAACAGCACATAAAATGTCAGCACCACAATATTTCCCCCTGTCCCCAGAAATGTTTGCGCTTGCCTGCGAAACGGTCAGCCGGCGTATTTCACGACTGCCATTTTTAAGAAGCGGTGTTATGGTCACCGGTGAATTAATCGGTGTTGCCATGGAATGCCTGAATGCCGAATTTAATAAAACCCTTGTACTCCGCACTCCGCCAGATATCGTTGAAAAATCCCTTGATGGACTCGACCGGTGTATCGAAGCACGCCTGAAGATCCCTGGAAAAACTGTTGTTCCGGTTATTGTCGATGTATTATGCAGTGCGGGTATCGCAGAAACAACTGAAATCATGGACCGTGTTTCTTACCGGTCCCGGAACGGAATCCGGCTGCTTCACCCGTGGACGTGGCATGCAGCCTCAGCAATGGTGCCGACAGTCGGACTTCAGGGATCAGGAAATGATAATGAATCCTCGCTGGCATCATGGATGAGTATGTGCCCAATTTGCTGCACCGGGATTTTAAACCGGGTAGTCGGAAAACAGCTGTTTGGTATTCCCCACACGGATTTCTACGTCGAATGTACTCACTGTGGCGCAAAATTTATTCCCGTCGGTACGCAGTTCAGGTTAGTATCCATTGCTACCGTCCGTGACCCGCTCTGGAGAAAACACTTAAACGAGACGTTTTCTGCAGAGACATGGTCAACCTTCGCGCGGGGAACAGGCTCCGGTATAAAACCGCAGGTGCGTCACACTGAAAAAAAACCAGCCAGCCAGTCCCGGCAACCACCCCTGGGAGGGCTCACGCAGCTGAAGAATGGTTCATTGACAGTACCGTTTCAGGAAAAGATCCTCTATTTTAAACCGGTAAAACTGAATTTTTCCGGCCTTTTAAAGGAAGATGTATTCGCCCGGGCGCAAAAACCTCTCGAGGAACTCCTGAAAAATCCCGCGTTCAGCCATCTGCTCCCCCAAGTGAATGCTAAATACTCCCGCTACCTTTCCATGAAATCGGGTCTCTTTTTGGGCCAGCTCAAAGAACGGCACGATCCCTTTTACCGGGAATTCCTCAACTCCCATGGCGATGAAAAGTTTGGCACATTCCGGCTCGGGGATTCAAATGAAGCAGATAAGAAGGGAGTACTGATCATTGTTGTGAATAAAGGAATTTACCATGCTGTCAACTGCCAGGACACATTCCGTCTCATAATCAACAATGTATTTGGCAGAATCTCAGCAGAAGACTGTCTGCTGAGCGGGGATCGTACACGCTGCCATATGAACGCGCTTCTTTCTAATAACAGAAGCGCTTCGGGAGTCTCTGTTCACCAATGTGAAAATGAAGAAGAGCGGCAGCATATCACTGAAATACTCAAAGGATCTATTTCCCTCTGATGCCCATGAAAAGTGTATAGAAACGTGACAGATCCCAACCAGAGAATTTTTCATATCTTGTGAGAACATTATAGTTATCTGCTCTGGATAACGGAAAAGGGAGCTCACCCATGAAATGCCCTCATTGTGGAATGAATATACGGGATAATATTGTTGTTTGCGGCTATTGTGGCGGAAAAATAGCAAAGGAATCAGAGAAATCTCCTTCTGGCGCGGACAGACCGGATAGCTCTGGTGGCAGCACAGGGCAAAAAGGGGCAGGAGCGAAAATTACACAAACAGGACAGGAAGAACCTGAAACCGATCAAGAAGAAGGGGGGATTTCGGTGTACCTGCAACCGGGAGAACAGGTACTCATCGGATCCCTGAATATCGCAGTGAAAAAATTTTTTTTCCATGCATATCTGACCAACCAGCGTATCTTTTTAATTGACACACAGGAAAAAAAGGTTAAGGTTACCGCAAAAGATATTCCCCGTGATACTATCGCTGGAAGCATCATTGAGTATTCGGATAGTTCCGACCCCGTTCTTGTTCTCTCCCTTAAATCCGCAGATGATGAAATCAAGACGATGAAACTTATTTTCATCCAGAACGGGATGGACCGGTCCGTTGAGATCGACGAATGGATCTCTCTTCTCCAGGAGCAGGGCCAGCAGAAAAAAACTCCTGCACAAATCCCTGAAGAAATTCCTGAAACTATAGAGGAACCCGAACCTGTCCAACGGGAAAAACCCGTGCAAAAACAGGAACTGCAACCTAAAAGAAAACCGGGAAAAGATCATGAAAAGCAACCGCCGGTCAAACGGCATATCCTGTTCCACAAAATGCAGGAGCAGGAACCTGAAGTTGAGGAACCCCCCCCTCCTCCACGACGTGCACAAGTCAGAGAGGTAACGGAACCGGTGAAAAAGCTGGTCACAAAACAGGAACCCGACGTAGAGTTATCCCCAATAAAAAAAGCAGATACCTCCCATGTGCGTAAATATGAAGTACAATCAGCAATGAAAGTCGCAATGAAGAGTGCAATGCAACCGCTCAAACCCTCATCGCTTCAAACTGTGAAACGCCCGGTGATAGAACCGGTATCACCTCCCTTGAATGAACCCAAACCAACAGATACCGGAGTCTCAACCGTCCATACCACATCCCAGGAAAAAGCACCGCGAAAGACAGCACATGACGATGGTGCTGAAATTCCCCCGTTCTGCCAGAACTGCGGGAAAAAAATCCCTCCCGCAGCCAACTTCTGTCCCGGGTGCGGGACAAAACTGGGAACGCACCGGGGCGGTTCTCCAGACGTCATACCTGAAGCTCCTCACCAAAAGAAAGCGACTCAACACGAGGCACCCGTACGTGAGAAGAAAGGAGTTCCCCGCGACGAGGAAATCGATGAGAATGAAAAGGATGATGAGATACCGGTCCCTACAAAACCACCGGTAAAGAAGGGACCAAAAGGCAGCGAGATGACGATTCTCCATAAATTCCTGAGGCGATAATTCTCTCTTTTTATTTTTTTAATTTCTTTCCGTCATACGGAATAGAACGTGGTAATAATTTCAAGGATGGTAATTACTACCGGTCTTCAAAATGAAAGAGATAATAATGTGGAGGCAATCGTCTGAATTACTCCCAATCATATAAAAACAAAAAACTATTGTAAATTAGAAATCGTTATATGAATTCCAGTCCCTTTTAATAGTACGTATTGGTACGAGGAAATCAATGAAGAGAAACATCCAGATTGAAGCATTGGCCCAGATTCCTCTGGAAAAACAGCGGATTGAGGTTGTTGAGCGCAAGTGCATCGGACACCCTGATAGTATCGCTGATGGAGTTGCTGAAGCTATAAGCAGGGCACTCTGTAAGGAATATCTTGAAGAGTTCGGTGCTGTCCTGCACCATAATACTGATCAGGGTGAGATCGTAGCCGGCGAATCGAACCCGAAGTTTGGGGGTGGAAAGGTCATCCGGCCCATTTTTATCCTGATTGATGGCCGGGCAACAAAACGGTTTAATAACGTATCCATCCCTACGGATGCAATTGCTGTTGAAGCGACACGGAATTATCTTCGGTCCCATTTCAAGACCCTGAACCTGGAACGCGATGTGATTATGGACTGCCGGCTGGGAACAGGTTCGACTGATCTCCGCGATGTATTCAAGCCTCACAACGGGAGAGTCCCGAGGGCAAATGATACTTCATTTGGTGTCGGGCATGCCCCGTTTTCTGATGTAGAAAATATTGTAAAGAGTGTCAGCGATTTTATTGACGAGAAACTGCGACTGAAGTATCCTGCGATCGGGCAGGATATCAAAATCATGGGACTTCGTGATGGGAATACAATCACCCTGACTGTTGCCTGTGCAATCGTTGATAAATACTGTGCGGATATCGGGCAATACACAGAATACATGGAGATACTCAAAGAACAGATCAGTAAAGTGGCAAAAAAGAGCACCAAACGAAAAGTAGTTGTGCACCTCAATACCGGAGACGATATCAAAAATGAGAGTATCTACCTGACTGTTACCGGCACTTCAGCTGAAATGGGCGATGACGGGTCAGTCGGACGCGGCAACCGCTGCAACGGGCTCATCACTCCCAACCGTCCGATGAGTATGGAGGCTACGAGCGGGAAGAACCCGATCAACCACATCGGTAAGATCTATAACCTGCTTTCGACCCAGATTGCAACTGATTGTGTGGCACAGGTAGAGGGTATTGAAGAGATGTACATACGTCTCCTGTCCCAGATCGGTCAACCTATTGATCGCCCGCTTGTAGCAAGCGTGCAGGTCCTGCCTGTTTCTGGTGTCAGAATGCAGAAGATCCAGGGAGAAATTGAAGGAATTGTCGATCAATCGCTCGAAAATGTAACAGATATTACCGAACGGGTAATCCGCGGCGAGCTCAAAACCTTCTGAACACCCATGGCAAAACAGGCAAAAACCGGCCGGAAAAACAGTAACCCCGCCTCTTTTTCAGCTATTGTCCGGCTTGCTATTCCCAACAAAGGAAGGATTGCAGCACCGATTCTGGATCTTGTAGAGAAAAGCGGTCTCCACTTCCCGGAGTTTGGAGAGCGACGGTTGATTACAAAAACACTCGACCCGCACGTGGAGATCCTCTTTGCCCGCCCGGTTGATATTCCCGAATACGTGGCAACCGGTGCTGCTGATATTGGTATCACTGGCCAGGATATGGTGGTCGAGCGTGAGTCTGAGGTTGAAGATCTCCTGGATCTCGAGTCAGGGAAAGCAAAACTCGTGCTTGCCGTGCATGAAGATTCACCGGCTACATCGGTACAACAACTTGCGGGGCTGAAAGTGGCTACCGAATTTCCCGTCATTACCAGGGAATACTTTGCGAAAAACAAGGTAAACATAAACGTTGTACTGGTTGGCGGGGCTTGTGAAGCAACACCGCACCTGGGGATTGCCGATGCAATCGTTGACCTTTCGAGTTCGGGAACAACCTTGAAGACCAACCGTCTCCGGGTTATCGATGTGGTGATGGAGACCTCCACCCACCTGATCGCAAACAAAGAGTCACTTCGGACAAAGAAAGGAAAAATCGATGAGATCCACCTTGCCCTGGAAAGTGTCATCCGGGCACGCGGGCAGTGCTACCTGATGATGAATGTAAAGCGGTCTTCCCTTGAGGCTGTAAAATGTGTACTTCCCGGCCTCTCAGGTCCCACGGTAATGGAAGTTGCATCAAGCGAAAACCTCGTCGCAGTGCACGCAGTCGTGAACGAGGAACGGGTTTATTCCCTGATAACTTCACTGAAGCGTGCTGGTGCGAAAGATATTCTGGTGATGGCGATCCAACGGATGATCCGCTGAGTCTTATGCGCATTTTCCCTGCTGTTGACATCCTCGGAGGGCGGTGTGTCCAGCTGATACAGGGAAGACGTGAGAGTGCGACAGTGTTTGGGGACCCGCTTTCCTGTGCTACACGCTGGCTCGACCAGGGAGCAGATGCCCTTCATGTGGTAAACCTTGACGGAGCATTCGGAGGTTCAGCAAAAAATGCTGAGCTCATCATGGACCTGATCAAAAAAACCGGCGTTGAGATTGAGCTTGGCGGGGGTATCCGCTCCCTGGAAGATGCTGCTCAATGGCTGAACACCGGTGTCTCCCGGATTATTATTTCAACACTTGCAACCCGGAAACCTGAAAGCATACGGATTCTTGTTGATGAGTATGGGAGTGAACGAGTGATGGCAGGAGTTGATGCAAAAGGCGGGCAGATTGCAGTCAATGGCTGGCAGATGACAGCAGGGGATTATCTGGCTTGGGCACGATATTTTGAAGAACTGGGTGCCGGCTCCCTACTCTATACCAACGTGGATGTGGAAGGACTGCAGCAGGGAGTCCGGTTCGAGCCGGTCAAACAACTGATTGATTCTGTACGTATACCTGTAGTTGTTGCCGGGGGTGTATCGGCACGATTGGATATTGCGGGTCTGCGGGATGCCGGGGCGTTCGGAGCGGTGCTCGGTTCTGCCCTTTATAGCGGGAAGATCACCCTTAAAGAGGCTCTGGAGGAAAGTCAATGAGGAAAGTTACGGTAAGGCGGGAGACAAAAGAAACGAATATCACGATCACCCTGAACCCGGATGGCACCGGGAAGGTCTCGGTTGACAGCGGTGTCCCATTCCTGGACCACATGCTCACCGCGATGGCAAAGCATGGGAGTTTTGATTTTTCCTGCACCGCCAAAGGTGATCTCGGTGTCGACTGCCATCATACGGTCGAAGATATCGGTATTGTGCTCGGGGATGCCGTTAAGCAGGCAATTGGCGACGGGCTGGGTATACAGCGGTTCGCTCACGCTATTATCCCGATGGACGAGTCACTGGCGACCGTGGCGCTCGATTGTGGGGGCAGGGGATACCTCGTCTTTACCGGAAGGTTTGGGAACAGGACTATCGGGACACTTCCAGTCGATATCTTTGAGCATTTCTTTTATAGTCTGTGTACCCGGGCAGGTATCACGGCACATATCAATTTTTCCGGTAAGAACGATCACCACCAGTGCGAAGCAGTATTCAAAGCGTTCGGGATTGCGCTTGGGCAGGCGCTTTCTATTCGCGGGGATACAAAAATGATCCGGAGCACAAAGGGAAGATTTTAGTTTTTTGCTTTTTTTTAATTTTTTTCTTACAATGCCTGAATTTTTATATATGGTTTACCCTTGCCGTTTCGCTTTACCTGTGATCAATATCAATAAAATAATCTGAGAAAATAAAAAAAATAAAAATTGAAATTTTACGTGAAAGTCGTTGTATTCAGATATATGCAGATATTGTTACACCTCTAGCCCTCGGTTACGATGAATGCCGCCGCTCCCGAAGGGGCGCTCCCGCGGCTGACTGGTGACTTTCAAAAAACCCCAACATCAGTGCCTAAAGAGACCCTGAAGCGGAAGTCATTCGTAAATAATACGATTTTCATGGATCATGAATGTACTCGTTCGGTTCACATTCGGTTCGATAATGTCAATTTTTTTAAAGATCTACCTGTAAAAATTTTAATTTTTACAGCAAAATCTGATGTAAAAAAAATCAAACAATTAAAAAAATAATTTCAAATGCACGAGAAAAAGAGTTGATTTTAGGATTTTGAAGCCAGGTCAACATCTTCTTTCTTGATCGTCTTTCTTCCCGCATGCTCAGCAAGCTTGTTTGCTTCCTTGGTGAGCTGGGCGATGTACTTCTCTGCCTTGACAACAAGGGCTTCAGCTGCATCGCTGCCGACTCTTTCGGCTCCGTTCTTCTTTGCAATCCTTACAACTGCGGCGATTGGTAAATCTGCCATTTTTCTAACCTCAAAAAGAAAGTCTATTGGTATATATAAATACTTTTTGGGAAAATCCCTCATTTTATCCAGCATTACGATATTGGAACGCATATTGTTAAGCAAGTGGAAAACGAAGCGCAAAATTTCGCAGAATATTTTTTAAATACATTAAATCGGTTCATTCTAAAAACAGATTGATTATAGGGGTTTTAAATTATTCCAACAAAGCAGCGGCGAGCAATAGCGCATTCGCATAATTTGGTGAGGCGCGCGAAGTATCCACGAAAATTCTGCTGATATTTACTACGGGCGCGCCATGCCCGAGCCCCCCTCCCAGAAAGGTGAGCGTACGGAAGACCAAATTGCCGGAAATCCCGTCTGGAGCGATGATCAGTCCGCAGGTTTCAACAGCATCCTCAATCAGGATTTCGCAGTGTTCTGCATCACCAAGCCGTGAAACCAGTTCTGCGTCGGCCATGCTCGTATCCACCTGGCTGTGCCTGCCAATATCTCCCAGCCTGCCGCCGGAAAGGACCCCGACCTTTCTTAAAAGACCGAATTTTTGCGCAATCAGGCGCCCTTTTTTTATCAGTTCAAGTTTTTCAGGAACTGTCCATCCTTCATCTACACCTACAGGTGTGAGAAGGAATTTTTTACCATACACCGTCTCAAGCAGCGCAATGCGTTCGAGGTGATCGACTCCCTCAGCTTTTTTTAACGCCCTGAGCGTAGAATTTGCGGGTAGTGTCCCTCGTACGGCAGCATCAATCCTACCTGCCATGAGGTCGTCGATGAGCGCCTGTTCAGGGTTCGTGTACTCCACGATCTGCACAGCATTATCGACATTTTTAATAGCAACAATTCCCGGACGGCAATAACAGACCGTAATAAAATTCCCGCTCACCTGTTTTGCGCTGTCAATAACTTTTTGTGCATCTTCTGCGATTCCAATGCCAATGCGTTTTATCGCGCCAGACATGCAACGTCCTCGTCAGAAAGGTGCATGATCCCGTCTTCGATAAAATCAAAGACCTGCGTTTCCTGCCCGTCGTAGGTTATACGCAGCTCACGCGTGCTGTTGACGGTCCCTATTACCTGTGCGGTCATTCCAACACCAGAAAAGAGCCCGATAATCTCCGGGATATGTGATTTTTTAGCGGTCAGGATAAAGCCCATACCCGGGTACATCCGAATCCATTGTTCAAATGTCATGTTGTTTGCAGCAAGGTTCGGCCTGGGGATCAGTTCAAGATTGATCTCTGCCCCTTTCCCGCTGACTTCCAGGAGCATTCCCAAGGTTCCGATAAGTCCTGGGTTGCTGATATCCTTACCTGCCGTAACCAGGTGACGTTTGCCGATCTCCTCCATTACGGCAATCTGTGCCCTGACTTCCCGGGCTGATTTCATCGTTACCGAGTCCCAGTTAAGAGCGCAGGAAGGGTGAACACGTCCCGAGAGATCGATAGCAGCTACCACACTGTCCCCTTCTTTTGCGGTATGGCTGTAGATGATCGAGTCAAGCCGGGCTGAACCAAGAATTGAGACATCGATGACACTGTAGGGGGCATCCGGGTGCAGGTGTCCCCCTACAATAGGTACGCCAAACTGTGCGGATGCGTCATGCATCCCTTTAACCACAAGTTCCTGTACCGTGGTTTTAGCAATAGAGAATATATCCACCATCGCTATGGGATGACCCCCCATTGCCGCGATGTCATGTATATTGACGAGGACTGAACAATATCCCGCCCAGTACGGGTCCGCTTCCATGAGCCTGCTCCAGATGCCATCAGCTGCAAGGAGAAGAGCCTCACCATTGTGCTCGATTACCGCAGCATCCTCCCCGAACGAGGCGACAACATGAGGGGCGTCGATCTTCAAAGCCCTGACCATCTCTCCGATGGAATGCTTCCTCCGGACACCCTCATATTCCCTTACTACTTTTGCAATCGTCTCTGTGGAGCAGCTGTGGACCACGGTATCACCTGAAGAATGGATTGTTAACTATTTCGTGTATCGTAGTTTCACTTGATCAGAGATAATTTATTTGATATACAGTCAACGTGTTGGTATGGACTGGGCAGAAAAATACCGTCCCGCACGGCTTGAGGATATCGTCGGCAACACAACCGCAATCCGACAGATTGCGGCGTGGGCGATGAACTGGACGAATAAATCCAAGCCGCTGCTTATCTACGGAAAGCCTGGTATTGGCAAGACCTCCAGTGCGTACGCGCTTGCCAGCGATATGGGATGGGACGTTATTGAGCTCAATGCAAGTGACCAGCGGACTGCTGCCGTCATTGAGCATATTGCAGGGGTCGGGAGCGTCACTGCAAGTCTCACCGGGTCAGTAAGAAAACTGATTGTGCTCGATGAAGCGGATAATCTTCAGGGTACTGCGGACCGGGGAGGAGCAAAGGCCATTATTGAATGTATCCGGAAAGCACAGCAACCGATGATCCTGATCGCCAATGATCTCTATGGTCTCTCACCTGAACTACGGTTCCGCTGCGAACCGGTCCAGTTCAAGGCAATTCCGTCCCGTTCTATCGGACCGCGCCTTAAATATCTCTGCGCTTCAGAAAAGATTACCTGCAGCGATGCTGCTATCCGTTCAATTGCGGAGAGTGCCGAAGGCGATATCCGGTCTGCGGTCAACATGCTCTATGCATCGGCCATTGGCAGGGATCGGCTTGAAGATGTGCAGGTTCATACCTCCCAGAAAGATGAGCGGGTATCAATCTTCTCACTGATCACCGCTATTTTCCATACCACACCAGATGACGAGCTGATGCGTCTCTCGTATGATGTTGATGATACACCGGAAACAATTGAGCAGTGGGTTGAAGGAAATGTCCACCTGCTGCCTACACCATTAGCTGTTGCAGAGGGGTACTGCTACCTCTCCCGGGCAGATGAATATCTCGGGTATACCTATCGGAGGCAATACTATACGCTCTGGCGGTACGCGACTGCGGTTATGCTGCTGGGTGTTGCTGATGCAGCTGGGGGAAAAGGGATTCATACGCGGATTATGCCCCCTGAACGATGGCAGAAAATGTCAACGGCAAAAAAGCAGAAAGCTATCCGAATCATTACCCTCAACAAGATTGCCGGAACCATGCACATGCCACAGAATACGCTGCGCGAGAACTATCTGGATATAATTTCCCTGTTAGTCGAGAATGATCCGGCCACCTGGGTGCATGAACTGATGTTCGATGCCGACCAGCTCAATTTCTTCCTGCATGACAAGGCGCGTTCGCAGGAGATCATAAAATCCCTGCTTTCAGATGAAAAGGCGGGAAAAGAGCAGGAGAAAAAATCCAAAAAAGAGAAAGTCCAGAAACCGGCCCAGCGGGAGCTGGAGAAACCATGCCCCTCACCGGAACCAGAGGAGAAAAAATTTCCTCCCCGGTCCCAGTCAACGTTGTTTGACGGGTTCTGAGGCTTTGAAATAGCGGTGGAGCAGAACACCGCAGTCAATTTTCTCGCCACCATTCCCATAGTATTCAAAGCCCAGGTGATAGACGATAAGATCACAGTTTATTGTTTGGGCTAGCTCGAGCAATGGGGGGATCATCTCGATAGCAGGGCGGATGGCGTAGATAACATCTGCGCCTTTATACAGGCTGATATCCGGTGAAAATATATCATCTGATGTGAAATAAAGCCATTCGGGGACTTCACGATCTTTGACATCGGTACAGCGTACACGGATCCCCGCATTGAGGAGGATGCGTGCTGCCTCCGTGTTTTTCCCGATCCCGACCTCAATAGCGTCTGTATAATGTTTCGCAATATATTCCCCGATGCACGTCTCAATATGTTTATATGAGCCCATTTAAACAGAATATAGCGATGCATATCCATATTTTTTGGGATTCCCAGTCTCCTCCCGGTCTTCAGATACCGGTAACCCGTATGATATCTTCTATTCTTGGAATGCCGGCAACGGTGTCGGAGAACCATGTACGTATGATGGGATATGTTGACGGGCGCAAACAGATCGATGCGCCATTGCTGTTAGACAGCATCCAGGTGTACAAACACCGCCACGTAATAAAGGATCCCCTCCTTCTGGTTGTTCACCAGGACCTTTTTAAAAATGGCAATAGTTTTGTATTCGGACTTGCCCGCGAGTCTGTCGGTGCAGCGGTTGTATCAACTGCCCGGCTCAGTAATGAATATTACGGGAGAGGCGGGAACGATGACGACCTTATTGACCGGATAACAAAAGAAGGAGCACATGAAGTTGGCCACCTGCTTGGCCTTGATCACTGCCTCGACCAGGAATGTATCATGTTTAAACCAGATACCCTCGATGAACTGGATCGGAAGAAAAAGGTGCTCTGTAAAATATGCAGTGAACGGCTGGAAGGGTATCTCTCTTCAGACTGAAGGGACCATCAAGGAGCTGATCCGGAACCATGGGTACTCAGATGGGCGATGAGTCAGTTTTCCAGGGTATTTTACCTGCTAAAATTCTTTAAAAAAAAGCAGGTGTTAACTCTGAAGAAATCTCATTTACAGGTTAAACGCTCTTGGGGATTTCACCCTCGCAGTAGTATCTCCCCCCACCTGCGATAGACCGACAGGTATTACGTCATCATCGCCATGCGCATGGCGGTAAGGTAGGACTGGCACTGGTTCTCCTTAATCATACCTCTACTTCGTATTTCATATCCTAACAAAAATATTCTCCGGAACCCGGGTGTTGGAGCGAATACTCCTGTCCCGAGAGACCTTACAGATCCGGCATCTTCCGGGCGATATACCATGCATGGAATGCGAGGACAAGGTACACCGGAAACAGCATGCCATAGGAACTTATTTCTCCCTGATATTTGAACAGCCATACTGTTAAGGTGATATCAATCTGGAATATCATCACTCCCCACCATTTGCCCAGGTACCCGTATCCAAGACCCGGCAGCATGAAATTCAAAAATCCTGCGATCAGGGGATTTTTTTTCAGCCGTGGCCTCCGGCTCAGACCACGGGGAATATGCAACACGGATATCCCACATTTCGGTGACGCAAGAACGGTTTTCCACCGGACATCAGCATTCTCATCACGGAGTGACTGCATGAGTGCCGGGATCGCTTTTTTATCTCCAATCAAACCGAGGATCTCAATAGCCTGCATCCTGACGCTGCTGTCCTGGTCCTGCAGGACAAGCGACAATGCGCTGATTGCTGCCGGACCACAATCCTTTACCACCTCCCATTCCTGCATTCCCACAGAATAAAATGCCTTTTCCTCATCGGTTACCGGGTTCCAGCCAATCTTTGCCAGTGCAGATGCTGCACCGTACCGCACATACTTGTCAGGATCCCTAAGGGCATTTTTGAGGGGTGACGTTACATCAGGGCCGCCGATCTCTCCAAGAGCGATCGCCGTCTCCCACCTCACCTCACTGCTTGTATCGTTGAGCAGCTCAATGAGCGGTGGTACCGCCCGCTGATCCCTGATAACTGACACGGCTTCTATAATGCCCAACCTGACATCCCGGTCTTTGTCTTTTAAAGCGAGAATCAGTTCGTTTATCCCTTCAGTGCCCAATGTACCGAGTGCCTGAGCTGCGCTGGTCTGTACCTCAAAATCGTTGTAGCGCAAAGCCTGGATAAGGGCCGGTATATCTTTTCTGTGCCTGATTGTCTCGACATCCGGCTTTTTTTGAAAAGGCAATGAAACCATCATCAAGGGGCACCTCACATATACTCCTTTCGTTTTGCCAAAAAGAACGTCTGGACTGCGAATAGTGCCGTTACCGGGTACACGATCAGGTAGGGAATGAACGGTCCCATCGCCATCTGGGAGAGTACAAGAATACTCATGTAACTCATAAAGACCAGAAATCCCCACCAGTACCCAAGATAGTTATACCCCAGACCGAGAAAAAGGAAATTTAATATCGCTGCTGCCCATGGATTCTGCCCGGAACGGGGGCGTTTTGATAATCCTCTTGGAAGGTGGGTAACCGGTACACCACATTTCTTTGATGCAAGGATTGCTTTCCAGCGGACAGTGCTGCTGGGATCTTTAAGAACCAGTTCACACGCCCGCTGTGAGGGGGTATCTCCGATCTCTCCCAGAACTTCCACGACCTCTGCCCGTGTTGTGGCATTCTGATCCTGGAGAGTTTCAATCAAGGGTCCTGTTGCCCCGGCACCGATCTGCGCTACGTGTTTCCAGTCCTGGAAAGCAATGGAATAGTACGCCCGTTCAGTATCTGTTTGGGGAACCCAGGCCAACGACTGGAGTGCCTGGGCTGCTCCATATCTTACGTACCTATCCGGGTCCTTTAACGCTCTGACAAGTGGATTGATGGCTTCAGGACTTCCAAGGTTGCCAAGTGCAAGGGCGGCAACCCAGCGCACTTCAACATTCTCATCCTGTTCGAGCTGGTAGATCAGAGGTTTACCTGATCGCTGGTCACGGATAGTCCCGAGCGCTTCGATCGCACCAAGCCGCACGGCTGTTTTCCTGTGGTTGAGCGCGGTAATAAGGGGCAGAGTGGCGATGGTCCCCAGAGATCCCAGTGCATCGGCGCTCTGCCACTGGATATCAACATTACGGTGATCAAGCAGTCTGATCAGCCCTTTGATATCCTGTTCAGCTTTCAGTGCTTCAACATTTGGCAACTGTGAGCTGAAGAAACCCAGAAATGCCATAATTCGTTAAAATTATCCGGTTCTTTACTATAATTCCAAACCATATATGAACATTATGACGAATATGCAATCTTCCTGAATACCTTGGCCGGGAAGAAAGGATTGCCGTGATTTTAAGCACAACACGGATATTCTCGTACCAAAGATAGTTCTATCGAACCAAACTAGCTAAGAGAATGATCTGGTATGGGACGCTGTTGTGCAATCATTGATCCAATCAGTGCTGATCATGATAATCCATCCCACCCTGAGTGTCATGCCCGTCTTGTAAATGCATGTTCAGGAATTCCCCGGGATATATCGCTGCTTGCTCCGGAACCTGCATTACGCAAAGATGTTGAGCATGTTCATGACCCAGTTTATCTTTTTTGGCTTGAGCAGCGGTGTGCTGCAACCAGGAATCTTGACTGGCTGGATTCTGATACCTATATCACCAGCCGTTCTTTCACAGTTGCCCTTCACGCTGCCGGCGCAGCGATTGCTGCTGTGGAACGATCCATAGATGGTGAGCATTGTTTTGCCTTTGTGCGCCCTCCGGGCCACCACGCTGAGTTTGATCGTGCAATGGGATTTTGCCTGATCAACAATGTGGCGGTTGCCGCAAAAAAAGCCCTGGAACACGTTGATACCATTGCGATCATAGACTGGGATGCTCATCACGGGAACGGGACGCAAAATTGTTTTTATGGTACTGACCGGGTGCTCTACTGTTCAGTACATCAGGAGCATTTTTTCCCGTATTCCGGCACTGTCGGTGAGGTTGGTAGTGGATACGGTAAAGGATATACCATAAATGCACCGCTGCAGGCTGGATCGACCATTGCCGATTACCAGTGTGTTTTTTCTGAGATCTTTGTCCCTGCAATCGAACGTTTTTCACCGGATGTCATGATCGTTTCTGCTGGCCAGGATATACTCTTTGATGATCCAATTGGCAGGATGTGTATCCAACCGCAGGATTTTGAGCTGCTGACACGGATGCTTGTCCATGGGGCGGGTGTTCCTCTTGCGCTGGTGCTGGAGGGAGGATATAGTCCTTCGCATGGTGCGGCGATTCATCATATATTCGCAGGGCTTTCGTCTGATGGTAAGGAGAATGCATCCGGAATACCCTCAGACCGAACGCGAAAGATTGTTTCAATGCTGAAATCAGCACACCGTCTTCCCTGAGATCTCAGGGTGAGGAAAGGACCTTGATTTCCATGGTGCTGATCTTCTCGTAGGTTTTTTTCAGCTGGATAAGAGGCCAGAGCTCATAGAGAAGCACGGTTATTGGCTCCCACATGGCAACCCAGCCGATAATAAGGAGAGCATCAGCAAAAATCTGTGCAAGTAAATGATTGTTCAGTGATGAGACAAGCTGCCGGGCTATCAGGGCTATCGTAAGGAAGGTAAGCCCGATGAGGAAAGTACTCCTGCCATACCTGAAGTGGGAACGAAATTTTCGTTCTGCGACCAGCATTTTGTACTGGAAATGATTATGAATCGCTGGGGGGACCTTCATCGCCCGTTCGGTGGTGGCTATATCCGGAGGAAGGTAAATGTTCATCTTGAAGGAGGTCTTGGGTGGGAAGTCCTTGACCATATCAACAATGTAATGTTCCGCAGCGGAGTCGAGTTCTTTTTCATGGAATGGTGCGGGATCGAACGAATTGAAAAGCTGTGCGACTGAAGATAGTTTGATCTCGATCAGGATCCTGCCGTTTTCTTTTTTATACAGTGATTCGATATCTCCCATGCCGGTATTTCCTGAATTGCTATATAACGGCAAAGTCGATAAACCTGTCTTTGGCACCGTTTGATCCTGCGCCAGCTTGTTGGGGGTCCTGTGAGGGGTTCACCTGGCTGAATAGTGGATACCAAAGCATTGGGGTATTATTTCTGGCCCATCCGGAGATTGATCTCTTCAACAGCTTCAGTAATTATCTCACGAACGCCTTCATTTTCCATGCGGTACAGGCGTCGGAGGGGGAGAATCGCCCGAATGTCCCCTATCTGGCCGAGAGCCCATGCAGCTTTCAGTCTCACCCGGTAATCGTCATCCCAGAGGGTATCGATGAGTGGTTCAACTGCAGCAGGATCCCTCATTCTTCCCAGCGACTCTGCGGCCTTCCAGCGACTGGTCTCGTCATCATCGGAAAGCAAACGGATGAAATGTGCCAGCCGCTCCTCATTGCGGATCCCGGATCCCCCGAAGTCCTGCACGGGATCAGTTACGCCGTTTTCTCTTGCCTCGTTTGGTATTCCCGTATCTCTCACCCCCATATCAGATTTATCGAGCCGGGATGCCATGGTACCTGATAACCATTATTCAACGATGATGAGTGAGGATCTTCCGCCACCTATCTGCGGATCCCCATATTCATACCTGCCTTTCTCTAAAAACCTGTAGCTGAAGCTCTGCCCGGAAGAGAGTGGTCCGGAATGGAAGAGTTCTGCATCAGTGACTTTCGGAAGATGCACAACACGGTGCATCGTTGAATCCTCGTTCATCCACGTAACTGTGGTACCCTCTTTGATGCTGATTGTAGAAGGATCAAAAGCCCTTGCTTTAATAATCACCGTAACCGTCCCGGTGTTTGGGACACTCGTCGTGATCTGGGTGACCATGGGCGTCTCTTTAGAACTGGATGTGACGGAAGTACACCCGCAGATCAATGCTCCGGAGATTACTACGATCAGCAGAATTGCATAGTTCTTCATGAAAGAGAGAATGGATGTATATCTGATTATTCTTTTTCCCTGACGTACAGAATACCCTGTGGTTCCCTGTAATCAGATTTTATCACAATAGTATTTGATATCCGGTTGAACACCCGCAATTTTGTGCCCGGCATGGCAAGCCACCCGATCAGACAGTCCAGCGGGAGAAGAAATGCTTTTCCCAGGCTCTCGAGGGCAGCAGTTGGGTAGGTGATCTTCGTCGCATCCCGGTTGACAACTTTTAAGTTCATAACCATCTTCCCGATTGACTGGCCCCGGAAGCCATCCATGACGGTCCAGTAGGCGAAGAAAAATATGGATTCAAAGCCGAGAGCAAATACTTCCCAGTGCTGGTAATCCCAGAGAAGAGGCAATTTCCAGAACGGGTCGAAAATACCCCGGATAATATTTAAAAAAAGAATAATGAGAATGATATCAATGAGCCAAGCCCAGAACCGTGCACTCCACTTGGCAAGATAGATCGTCTTTTCAGGAACCGGTTTTATGAGAGACGGTTCATCATTTAGAGTTTCTTCAGACATTGCAAAAAAGATATTGGCAGCCTTCAGGAATGAAGTTTGCTCCTTTCCAAGTCAGGAGAGCAGCGACGGCCTTTTTGGAACAGGGTCTGGTCTTTTGAGAACCGGACATGAAAAAAGATAGATCCGTGAAGGGATCAGTCACACCGCAGTTTTCCCGCTTTGCCGATATCTTCCAGCTCGTGCTCTTCAATAAGGATCGTCACAAGTTCCGGTGTGATCCCTGTGGTGCTGACCAGCGTCTCGGTAAATTCGCGTACAATTGTTCGTTTCTGCTCTCTGGAAAGGCCTTTTCTTGTTTTCAGAATTACGACGGGCATAGTAATGTTCTCCGTAGTTCCAAGAGTATTTGTGAAATGAGTATATAAGCACACATCTATTCTGTGTGCCCTGAAAGGCAGACCCTCCTGGTATCCTGATCGTTCGGTGCAAACCAGGAAGGAATGGTATCGAGAGATCAAAAAAGGTCGCTCAGGAACAGGGTCTCGTTCCCTATTTTTTTAGTGACGGGTGGACAATTTCTATTGAGCACATTTTATTGACAATCGTATTTCTGGTATGTCAACTCTATTTTCAATTCCAGTGTTTTTCCGGAATTAAATTTATATTTATTTTTTCATTATTTTGAAAAATATGCGATTTAATTTTTATAAATTTGATATATCCTTATAATTCTTAATATTTTTAAATAAAAATTATTATATATTATAATACAAATCAATAATCATGAAGTAATGGATTACACTAAGTGCATGCATTGCAGCAGATTCGATAAATTCGTACATGGAACCGGTAGTGACACTAAACTTTACACGAACTGCTGGTTATGTGAGGATGCAGCACCTTTTGTAGTATCGGAATATCCGACGCTCGAAAAATTCAATAATAATTATGTATTTGGATTATTTGCATTTTTTTTGGGAGTCGTACTATTGTATTGCAATAAATTTATGTACCTGTTTTCGACCGGCTGGTGGATTCTTACCGTAAAAGGATCCGTATTAATTCTATTATGTGGAATCCTGATCTTCACGGAATTCTCAAAAAGGTGAATGGCAATTATCAGGAAAGATAATTTTTTTTATTCCCTCACTCAATAACAGTCCTCCTAAGTATCCAGCCCTATATAATCTGAGCTGGTGGTATCCTTAAATCTTTAAATAGTGACGGCGATGTATTTCACACATCAGCATGAAAAATATTATCATCAAAGGCGCTCGCCAGCATAACCTGAAAAATATCAGTGTTGAGATCCCCCGCGACAAGCTCGTAGTGATCACCGGAGTATCAGGTTCCGGCAAATCAACCCTCGCGTTCGATACCCTCTACGCGGAGGGCCAGCGAAGGTATGTCGAGTCTCTTTCGACGTATGCCCGCCAGTTCCTCGGCCTCATGCACAAGCCGGATGTGGACAGCATCGAAGGATTGTCCCCGGCTATCTCCATAGAGCAGAAGACAACCTCTAAAAATCCCCGCAGCACGGTTGGTACGACCACCGAGATCTACGATTATCTCCGTCTCCTTTTCGCCCGAATCGGTACACCATATTGTCCGGAGCATAACATCCCAATCGCTTCCCAGACCCCCGACCGGATCACAGACCAGATCGCTGCTGAACACACGGGCATGGTCACGATACTCTCCCCCGTTGTCCGCCAGAAGAAGGGTACATACCAGCAGCTCCTTCGTGAACTGAACAAAGAAGGGTACACCCGTGTCCGGGTGAATAAAAATATTATCCGGACTGATGAAGAGATCAACCTTGATAGGTACAGGAAACAGGATATCGAGATCGTGATTGACCGTCTGGTAACTACGGACCAGTCACGACTTACCGAAGCAGTGGAGAACGCACTGAAGAAATCCGAAGGTCTTATCCTCGTTGTTGACGAAGCAGAGAAGGAATCCACCTACTCTTCTCTCATGGCCTGCCCGGTCTGCGGGATTGCCTTTGAGGAACTCCAGCCGCGGATGTTCTCGTTCAACAGCCCTTTTGGCGCCTGCGAGGAGTGCCACGGGCTCGGCGTGAAGATGGAGTTTGATCCGGACCTGATCATTCCGGACAAAAACCGGTGCATCGCAGACGGAGCAGTGGCTCCTTACCGCAACCCCATGGACGGATTCCGCGGGCAGTATCTTGCAACTGTTGCAAAACACTTCGGTTTCGATGTGCTTACCCCCATAAAAGATCTCACGGAGGAGCAGTACAATGCCCTGATGTACGGCTCTTCGGACCGGATGAAGTTCTCCATGAGCATGAAGAACGGAGACGCCCACTGGTCGCATACCGGGGAGTGGGAAGGACTTCTCCCCCAGACGGTACGACTGTATTCCCAGACCCAGTCGGATTATCGTAAGCGTGAACTTGAGGGGTATATGAGGGTATTTGACTGCCCGTCATGCAAGGGCAAGCGGCTTAAAGACAAGGTGCTTGCAGTCCGGATCAACGGGAAATCCATTATTGATGTAACAGATCTTTCTGTCAGTGACAGCGTGGCGTTTTTTACCGGTCTCAAGCTTACCGAAAGGGAAGTTGAGATCGCAAAACAGATCATCAAAGAGATCCGCTCGCGTCTCGAATTTCTGGAAAAAGTGGGTCTTGGTTATCTGACTCTCTCGCGCAATGCCGGCACTCTCTCGGGTGGGGAAGCACAAAGGATCCGGCTTGCCACCCAGATCGGATCGAACCTGATGGGCGTGCTTTACGTCCTGGATGAACCCTCCATCGGTCTGCACCAGAGGGATAACCGCAAACTGATCGGGACGTTGAGGACCCTCCGAGATCTTGGCAACACCCTCATTGTGGTTGAGCATGACGAGGATATGATCCGTTCGGCTGATCACGTGATCGATATGGGACCCGGTGCCGGGCTCCACGGCGGAGCGATAGTGGCAGAAGGGACACCTGCCCAGATCGAGAAGAACAAAAAATCTCTTACCGGGCAGTACCTGATCGGAGCAAAACAAATCGGGATACCGGAAAAACGCCGGGTGGCAACAAAATTCATTACCGTAAAAGGTTGCCATGAGCACAATCTCAAGAACATCGACGCAAAGTTCCCCCTCGGGCTGCTCACCGTAGTTACCGGTGTTTCCGGAAGCGGGAAGTCCACGCTCGTGTATGAAACCCTCTACAAGGGTATGATGCAGATCCTCCACCAGTCGCGGGATCATGTGGGGAGGCATAACGGTATCGTCTTCGATGCGGAGATCGATAAGGTAATTGTGATTGACCAGTCACCTATCGGTAAGACGCCGCGGAGCAACCCGGCCACGTATACTAAAGTCTTTGATGAGATCCGGGCTGTCTTTGCCCAGACAAAAGAGGCAAAGATGCGTGGCTACAAACAGGGCCGGTTCTCGTTCAATATACGGGGTGGCAGGTGTGAAGCATGCGAAGGTGACGGGCTGATCCGCATCGAGATGAATTTCCTGCCCGATGTCTATATCGAATGCGAGGAGTGCAAGGGAAAGCGGTACAACCGCGAGACGCTCGAGGTGAAGTACAAAGACAAATCGATTGCCGATGTACTGGACATGAGTGTCGAAGAGGCGATGAAGATTTTCGCAAACATTCCATCCATTAAGAGCAAGCTCGAGACACTCTCAAGGGTAGGTCTTGATTACATCAAACTCGGGCAGAGCTCAACGACACTTTCGGGCGGGGAAGCCCAGAGGATTAAACTAACCCGTGAGCTTGCCAAGCGGGCTACAGGAAAAACCCTGTACCTGCTGGATGAGCCGACTACCGGGCTCCATTTTGATGATACGAAAAAACTGATCAAGGTGCTCGATGATCTCGTCGCAAAAGGCAATACTGTAGTTGTAATCGAACACAACCTTGACGTTATCAAATCGGCAGACCACCTCATAGATATCGGTCCTGACGGTGGGGACGCCGGTGGGAAGATTGTTGCTACCGGGACACCGGAAAAAGTGGCAGGTGTCGCGAAGAGCTATACAGGACAGTTTTTAAAACAGATATTGCAGCGGGCATAATTTTTTATGGGATGCATCTTATTTTTTTTGGGTAATGTGCTATTTTAACACCTAAATCAAAGAAAGATTTACGGAGTTAAAAATGGTAAAAATTGCATGTCCAAAATGCAATTCAAAAAAGTTATACAACTTGCAGAGTGGGAAGAGACGTTGTGCACGATGCAAGTACGAATTCGTACCGCACAAATTACCATTGACATTTTCACAAGATGAATGGAAGGAGATACTTCATCTGTTTCTCCTGGAACAAAGTTCGAATTCAATCGCCGAACAGACTGGGTTTGAACAATCACAAGTACTCAGAGCATTAACCAAGATTCGGTTTGTGATGGCTAAAGACATTCCGGAGATCTTCTCCGGTACTGTTGAAGCGGATAAAACATATCTCGGTGGTCAATGGAAAAACAAACGAAAAACGATCCGGGATAAGGGTACTAAACGAGGACGAGGGACCAAAAACAACCGGTATTCGGGATTCTTTGTCGCAACGGTAGTTTCTGGGCCGAGGTTGTCGATGACGTTGAAGCTAGTACTCTTCAACCACTCATCTCACAAAAAGTATCAATAGGTTCTATCCTTTGTTCTGATACCTGGAAAGCTTATATAGGAATCGCTGCACGAGGATACGTCCATCATCTCGTCAATCATGGCGAAAAACAGTACAGCGATGGAAAAGGAAATCATATCAACGGTCTCGAAGCATTCTGGGGTTATCTGAAAAGAAAACTTGCGTCGAAAGGAGGTATTCGTAAAGAAAGGTTGCATCTCTTATTAGGAGAATACGTTTGGAGATACAATCATCGGTCAGATCCAGAAAGGATAAAGATGCGAAGACTCATTCAATTGTTAGAGAAAATTAGGTGTTAAACTGGTAGTTTACCCTTTTTTTAATAAAAAAAAAGATCATCCACCTTTTTCCAGCAGTTCTTTTAATGCCGGATCGATTTGGAAAGCCTTCTTGTAGTGAACACGTGCCTCTTCATGCTCGCCAAGCTTTGTTAAGCAGTTACCCATTTCAAAGAGTGCCTTTGAATAACGGGGAGAAATCACCATTGTTTGTTTGAGATATTTCAGTGCACTTTCGGGCTTGCCCAACCTGAACATCTCCATAGCTTTTTTGTAGAGGTATTGCGCCTCAATAGGTACACCTTTTGCATAGATATACTTCCATCCCATACCACACCTCTCTGTCGTCGCTTAATACAAGCGACGACTAAATTATCTGAGTATTTTTATAAATATTAATAAATATGCACAACAGATGTGAGTGGCAGATGTGACGCATGCACTGCACTGCAAAAAAGATCGATCAAAAGGAAGAGTACAAACGGCAGCGCGATGGAATGCAACCCTTATGAGTTCACCTAATCAGAACGCAGATTCCTGTTCTCCCGGAGACGAAAAACCACGTTCTGTCAGTTTATGTCCATTACCCCATCCCTATTCCTTATGACCTTTGTACTCTGACTACATAGTACGGATGATCGATTTCACCACCCTCCCGGGAAACCCCGGCTGCTACCTTTTCTCCGATGCGGCAGGCACTGTTATTTACGTCGGGAAAGCAAAAAATCTCAAAAAGCGGGTGATGAGTTATTTCCAGAAAACCGATCACGATCCTAAGACCAAAAACCTGATTTCCCGCATTGAATCGGTCAGCGTGATGGTAACCAACACTGAAACAGAGGCCTTGCTTCTGGAAAACAACCTGATAAAAAAACAGCAGCCGAAATACAACATCGATTTGAAGGACGCCAAACGGTTTGCGTATATCGAGCTCACCCGCGAACCGTTTCCCCGGATCGGGATTGCCCGGCAGATGAGTGCCAGTGACGCGACGTACTTCGGCCCATTCGTCTCGGCAACAGAGCGCGATGCCCTGCTCCGGGTGATAAAAAGGATTTTCTGCCTGCGTTCCTGCAAAAAACTCCCGAAACGTGCCTGTCTCCGGTACCATATGAAGTCATGCAGTGCCCCGTGCATCGGGTTGATCAGTGAGGATGATTATAACCTGCATGTCGAGCGGGCATCGGCGTTGCTGAAGGGGAAGGGCAGCGAATTGCTGGCCCAGCTCCGGACGGAGATGGCAGCATGCTCGGCAGCACAGGACTACGAAAGGGCACTCATCCTCCGCAACCAGATTGCGGCAATCGGTCACCTAGGCGAACGCCAGCATGTTGAGCGCCCGAAAGAGACCGACCAGGATGTCATCGGGTATACCATAGCAGACGATATGGTTTACCTGATGGTATTTTCCGTTGAGAAGGGATTACTGCTCAGTAAGCAGGAATACTCGTTTGATAACCGGGAAGATTTTTTTGAGGAATTTCTTGTTCAATATTATGCGGACCGTGTTCCACCTGCAGAGTTGATCGTCCCCCACGATGTCGATAAGGCACTTGCCGGGTACTTATCGGAACAAAAAGGCAGGGTCGTGCAGGTAACCGTGCCAAAGATCGGTGAGAAGAAAAAGCTGCTTGACTTGGTGGAGAAAAACATCGGGCATGCATTCTTGAAAAACGAACTGAAAGTAAAAGACCTGCAGGCAATTCTTGATCTTCCTGATGCCCCCGAAGTAATTGAGTGCTTTGACATTTCGCACCTCTCGGGCACATCGATGGTCGGATCGATGGTGCAGTTCCGGAACGGGGTTGCGGACAAGAAGAACTATCGCCGGTTTAAAATCAAAACGATTGAGGGGATCGATGACGTTGCCTCAATTGCAGAGATCGTGAAACGGCGGTATCACCGTCTCATCGAAGAGAACACCGATCTTCCCGACCTGATCATCATCGATGGCGGGAAAGGTCAGTTATCTGCTGCGCTGGGAGTAGTAGAGGGTCTTGACCTGGCCATTCCGGTGATTGCGATTGCCAAGAGAGAAGAGGAGGTGTATGTTCCCGGTGAAATGCTCCCGCGAAAACTCGATCCAAAAGGTATGGCGCTGCGGTACATCCAGGAGATCCGTGACGAGGCACACCGCTTTGCAATAGCCTATCACACCCTGCTCAGGAGTAAGAACATGACCGGGGACCGCATACGGTCCAGCCGGGCCAGATAAATCGTCCCGAATGTTTTTCTTAAAAAAAATCTGCTCTGTGGAATTTCTTTTTATGAAGGTTAGAAAAAAAAGCACACGTACTTTGAAGGAGGGGACCGTGCCTGTCCCCCCTCACCGCCCGTGAACATTTTGCGATGATGACGTATTACCTAATCAGTCGTATCGCATTTGGGAAGAGCCGAAACAGCGGGGGTGAAACCCCCGTGAGCGTTCGCGTTTTTTTTGAACATTCCTCCGCAGCCAAAAAATCTATTCAGACCTACCAAATAATTATAATATTTCCTGCGAAATCTGAAACCATGGCCGGGAATACTTCTGGTTTGTTATTCATTCTCCTGATGGTCACCTTTGGTCTGATTATAGTGAGCGGGTGCGCTTCAGGTAATCCCCCTGTCGTAACGTTATCGCAAACACCCACTTCTGTTACTGTCGTGACTACTGCTCCTGTTTCTGCACAAAGCTGCATCACCGACGATGACTGTGTTCCTGCACAATGCTGTCATCCGACAAGCTGTACCAACAAGGCAAACAAGGGGGTATGCAACCTGATGTGCACTATGAGCTGCGAGGGACCTATTGATTGTGGTGCCGGCAGCTGCGGGTGTGTCAACGGGAAATGCAATGTGGTTTCCTTGACATCATCACCGCTTACAACGATTACAAAACTGCCGTAATCACCCTCTCGGCGTGAAACCTTTATCAGCGATGAACGTGACGATTTGTACATGGCATTATCGGCATATATTACGTTTCCGGTGATCATGGTTGCAGGGAGTATCCTGTTCCTCTGCCTTATCGGTACTGCAGCACTCGGTTCCATGATAATGAAGGGGAAGGGCAAAATACCGTTTTCATGGCACGTGAATCTCGCCCGGCTGACTGTCGTAATTGCGCTCATCCACGGTTTTCTTGCCATGGCGTGGTTCTTTGGATGGTAGAAATCTTGTATCATGCGTTTGCCGGAGGGATGATTAAATGAAAAGTCCTGTTGCAATGATTGCACTGGTCATCACGCTGGTCTTTTTCTCCGGGTGCCTCAGTAGTCCGGCAGTATATGACAATGCACAGGGAGACCTGCATGCCCATTACGAGTATACTGAAGGATGGTCGATCGGGCAGGGGTGTTATGAACAGGTGAAAGGGTATGTCTACAAGACTGGGAATTCGGCTGATGCTGTACAATTGAACCTCAACCTGGTGAATACCGGAACCGGAACGATCCGTGACTCCAGGCTGATCTTTGTCGGGTCTGTAGGTAAAGGAGAGACGCGGACATATGAGACAGTTCTTGACGGGGAATGCACACAGGAGTACCGGGTTGATTTTATGTTTGGAGACTAATTATTCCGGTAAAGAGGTATCCTATGGTGGAAAAGAACCAGCATTTCTTCCAACACGTTCTCGGCATCTTTGCAGTTCTGGTCATGGTAACCGTACTTGTCGTCATTGCCGGGTGTCTTTTTCAGGCTCCTGAAAAAACTCCAGCGGTCCCATCAACGTGTTCCGCTGATGCCAGCGTCTGCCCTCTTCCGACTACCCCTTCTGTGAGGATAGATGCAGCACCGCAGATGTACACCCCGCCCATGTCCTCAACACCCGGTATAGGGCTTACCCCGAACGTGAGCGGGTTCAGCCCGGCGGATGCAGAATTTACCTGGAACGCATCCTACGGGTATTTTTTAGACTGGAGTTCTCCGAATTATACCATAAGCAAGCTTTCACAACCAGTTGTAAATCATGGGGAAAAGGTCTACTGGTCATTTACTGATGTCCCTGCATCAACCCGCGATCCCGTCATCATCACGGTCACTGCACGGGATCTCCCCTCAGGGCAGATCCTGGGTAAATCCCGGCTTACCCTTGGCTGGGAGGGGAATTTCACGGTTACGGTTCAAAAAACCGAGTGATCCCGGACTCGTGGCGAAGAAAATTGTGTCTCTTCCATCCGCCAAAATAAGAGAACCTGCCAGTATTCCGATTATCAGGACTATAATAATCAGATTAGCAAGGAAAATGGTCGTTAACCGACTGATAACCGTGAGCAGTGAAAAAGACCGCTGGGGTTTTTACGATAAAACGATCAATGTCTTGGTGCAACGAATAAGATGGCAGATTACATTGTTCTACGGGGGACAGTGATGGGAATGAAAAGACAAAAGGGATATAACCTGATTATTGTGTGCTGTGCAGTCACCCTGCTGGGGTGGTGCATATTCCCGGTTACTGCTGTTCTCTGTGACGGACCGCCACAGAGCCAGTCTTTTATCCTGTTCAGTGGGGGGTGCGATCGATCACCACCAGGTTTACCCTGTACCCAGGGATTCATGTTCCCGGCACAACCCTCCGCCGGCGGGGATTTTCCTGCCCAGTATTCCTTGGATTTTGGTGACGGTTCACCTCCCTATTATGGTCCACTTGATGGGGTCAGCCATACCTATAACAGTTCAGGACTTTTTACGCTGAAATTCATGGCGGGCACGAACTGTGACCTCTGGAGATCCGGCACCTTTGTAATGAATATCCCTGCCCCGGTAAATTACACAATGGTGCTCCCCACGTGTGCACTAGTACAGCCTGCTGCAGGTTTTACCGGGAGTCCAACATCCGGAACAGCCCCTCTTACAGTTCAGTTCACCAGTACATCAAAAGGAGCAAATGCCTACACCTGGATTTTTGGGGAT
The DNA here is from genome assembly GCA_964590415.1 of uncultured Methanoregula sp. Lineage (GTDB taxonomy): Archaea > Halobacteriota > Methanomicrobia > Methanomicrobiales > Methanospirillaceae > Methanoregula. The sequence continues at coordinate 230,387 of CAZPVQ010000003.1, forward strand.
GGTGGAACCTCCCCGGCCCAGAATCCCCGGCATACCTACAGAACCCCGGGAATCTATACGGTATCCCTTGAGGCACGTGATGCCTGTACCGGGACTGTCAGCCTTGCAAGTGTGAGTAATTTTGTCAGTGTTACCACTCCTGCTACAACACTTTCCATCACTTCAAATCCGCCGGGTGCGGTCATATATGTTGATAATATCGTCAAGGGCAGATCACCCCTGATGCTTACGGATACTCCGATAGGTGATCACCGGATAACGATCACGCTAGACGGTTATGAGGAATACACCCGGAATATCATAGTGGAATCCGCAACTCCCCTTACGATCGCAGCAGTACTCACCAGGATCGGTCCACAACCTAAGGCCCAGCTACCCCCTAATGGATCGATTGCCATCACCTCGATCCCATCAGGTGCTGAAGTGTATATTGACGGCTGGCAGAGTGGCATAGCACCGACAATTATTTCAGAGATTCTCCCAGGCAACCACCAGGTCACGCTCTCGTCCAGAGGATATGATAACTGGAGCCGCATCGTATCGGTCGGATCCGGACGTATGTCTGCGATTAATGCCGAACTGGTTGCTGCAAAAGAGATCACCGGCTCACTTGCGGTCATTACCAATCCCCAGGGTGCCGAAATATATATGGATGGTGATTTCAAAGGGGTAAGTCCGATAACCATCCCCGGACTTTCCCCTGGGACACACAAGGTCTTGTTAACCCTGAAAGAGTATGCGAATACCACAACCAATATTTCCATAACCGGCGGTCAGACACAGAAGTATACTGCGGAATTGCAAAAGGTGTATACGCCATCGATAATCGACCTGATCCTTGCGGCGGGCGCGATTGTGATGATTGCGGTAATCGCCATGATAGTCATGTTCAGGAAGGATCCAAAAGCGAAATAACCTGTTTCAATTTTGTGAATCGATTCGGGTCACCCGGAACCACGAAAATCTTATTGTGTAGGAAGAGCCACAACCTCGAAGCCTCAGCGAGGTACGGCGGTTAGGGATTGTTTAAAAATTTTTCGTCTACAATCCCCCATAGGCCATCATCGTAATTTAAATATCAATACCCGTGCTCGTATCATAGTTGAATAATTCAATTTTTCCAGGAGATGCTCAACACTATGGGTTTTCCCCCCCATGTTTTGCTCCCCAAAAATGCGACAGTCCCAAAAGGTACTGCGTCATCATCGCACTAATTGATAGAGCGCCAAGGGAAAGGCATTGCCCCCTCCTTTTATCTTACCGATGCTTTTTTTATTCATTTCCTTATAAAAAAATAATCTCCAGAGTCAAAATCCTTTGAAACCCAATCCCCGGGAATGCATGGTAGTGGACAGGGTGCTGATTATACTGTTGTCGGGATCAGAGGTTACCAACCGCCGTAAAATTTAATACGATCACCCGCGAGAGTGTTCTGCATGGCACTCAAAGAGAATATCCTGGATGTCGTTGGAGGTCCTCACGTAGCGGCCATTGCCACAATTGACGGCAAACTGCCTGCAGTGCGGTTCATGGTACTGAATGGATTTCCGGACATGACCTTCGTCGGGGGAACATTGAAGGCTTCCAAAAAAGTAGCACAGCTTAAAAAGAATCCCAACGTTGCGATTTCTACATGGTCGGGCAAAGAGTTTTCCGACCCTTATGTGGAGATGCGGGCAAAAGGGGAAGTCCATGAAGATCTTGCGACCAAGAAGAAATACTGGAATCCGATGTTTGAACAGTATTTCAAATCCGTGGATAACCCTGATTATGTTGTCCTTGTCTTTACTGCTGCAGAGATTATCTATCACGGGAAAAACATGATGACTGAGGAAGTCTGGAAGAGATAACTCTCCTTTTTTTCCTTGAAATTCCTGTGGTGGTATAGTACCGGTTTGCGTGCCCTATGCAGACTGGCAAGGTGTGAACCCAAGTATACCCATTCAGGTTGCAGCGATGTCAGATCACAAAGCAGCTGAAAGTTCCATACCCGAATTCATGGAATCACAGGAATATCAATGCGACCCGGGCGAAGGTGAAAGTTTCCGGATTACACGAGGGACTCATCGTTTTTTTGGATGCCACCGTACTGACTTGATATGCACCGGGAATGATTGCATCATAAGGTGAATAGCAGAAAAAAGAACATGATACTTACCGCATTATGATACCTGGAGTGCTGTGTCATTATGAATATTTTGGGAATTTACTGCTCATCCTTCATGCTTTTTGGAGTAAGTAACCATTGAATATTGCCAGATGGACGTCTGGTATAGGAAAAATTCCGGATTTTTGCCAGGCCTGCTTTTGCAAAGCCAAAAGCTCCAGCACTCGTGTCTCCCGTGATTTTACTGATGAGCATGGATAACCCGGGTTCATGTCCGATGACAAGAACTGATGCATGTTCACCATAACCTGAAGCGTGGTAGCAGACCGTATCCAAATCCCCACCTGGTGCAAGTTCATCCCAGACAACCAGCCGGTCTTTTTGATCAAGAACCGATGCAACAATCTTTGCCGTCCCTCGGGCACGCTTTAACGGGCTTGATGCGATAGCATCGAATCCAATCTTGTTTCTTTTCAGCCACTTTGCCACTTTTTTTACCTCCTCCTTTCCAACGCGGGTGAGTGCCCGGGCTGCATCAGGAATACCGTCCGAAGATTTTTCTGCTTTTCCATGGCGAAGAATGAAGAGGTTCATACACAAAAGAATCCCTTCTTCAGATATGAATATTTTCTTCACTTCCGGTATTTATAGCATTTTTTGACCGCGTTTCCTCTTTATAATCTGCTGGTCAGCGCGGGTTTTGGAAGCAACAGAGTATCAAAAATGCTGGTAACAATACATAATCTTCCCGATAGTTGCAGCGGGCATGTATCATAATTCCCAGGCGATCCGGATCTCCCTTGCCGATTATGGGGGTAAAAGAATGTTGTCTTCCTGAATGGCTGGCGGGGCAACTCGCCGTATGGTGAGGGAATGACCATTGGGGGGTTTTATTTCGATAGTCATTATCTGCCTGGGAACAAGAGGCGCCTTTGGGTTGATACGGATAACAAACCGCTCTTCATTATCGAGCCGGTTATTGGGACTCCCTACCTCATTTTCCACGCGGATGATACCCCAGAAACCCTTGGGAGGATCTCCATGGAAACCTTCGACCGGATGAAGGGATTCTGTACGGATGGCATCAGCATAGACTATGGAAAGTTGCTCCATATCCACGGAGTTGTGGTTGTCGATAAGACCGACCGTGAATGTCATCGTGTCTATGGTGCCTCCCGGTATGCCATGCCCGGTTACATCTCCGAAGATCTGCAGGATCTCCTGCGGGTGATTACCAGGGGCTGGCAGCGTACTCATGGCAGGTAATGGAGTCACATCCGTAGATGTATCGGAGCAGCCGGCTGTAAGGATTAGGAGGATAAGCGCGATCGTCAGGAAAATATACTGCCGCGTTGCCATAGAGAGACTACTCTTGTGATCTTGTAGTAGAAACCATGTGTCCGTGGACTAGAAAAACAATTGGGTCGTGGTAGCGGGATTATATTTTGACTGTTAACAAATAAGTAAAATAATAGTGATTCTGATTATACCTTGTGGGAAAGGAGACCTTACATTTCAGCGAAGATGACTGCCACCTTTTCCGTCACTACTGAGCCAATTATGATAGTCCCATTTTGCATCCAAGTGGATCGGCCGGATCCGGGCAAAATCTCCTGGTTTAAAAGTTGCTTATAAATCAACCCTTGAGTAATTGGCGCTTTATATACCGTCCGCTCCAGTGGAAGAAAAGGGGTATAAAAACATGATCAAATTACCGGATTGGCAAAATATTCATAATATAATAATAAAATGTGAAAATCGTTTGAAAAACAGGAGAATTATTCTCTTCCCTGCAGGCTCCTTTTCATTGAAGAACAGGAACACTATGCACAATCCGGTTTAAAAACAGCGCACTATATACGGAGCACCTCCTGGAATCCCCATTTAACTCCCCATCCATGCAGGGATCGGTTACAAACCTTATTTCGGGCTCAATCCAGGGAATCTTGATGAGTAATTACCCTTCAAAACACCACGATCCCCGATAGAAAAACACTTGTCCACAAATAATTGCATAAATTGAGATTAAAGGAAAATAAACTGTGCCTGTCTGATGCTGTTTTGGGGGAAGATGCACCAGATGATGGACTGAATTACCTGAAAAATTTTAAAAACCTGTTTTGATCATCAACCTTGAATTACAAACCGATATAATCCAGGCATTGGATCCTGATATAACCTTTTTACGGGTCAATACGTTTTCGATACCCCTTCCAGTAAAACCAACCGATAAGAGTTATGACAATGATCACTATTACTGCTGCGATACCCAACAGGATGCTTTGTATGAACAGCTCCTGCAGGAATACCGTAGCAAGGGCGATGCCGAAACAGCCGATGAAAGCACCTGTAGCGATGGCAAGGAACAGCGGTATTTTTTCCATACCCAGCAGGTTCCCGATAATGGTGCCCCGGATGCCCCCGCTGCCCGTGACCGGCACCATCACAAGCACGACAATGCCGGTAAAATAAAGTTTTTTTAACCAGGGCCGTTCTTTGATAAATTCATCAGCTTTGCCGATGAATGATTCCATGATCCTGCCGAGCACGGGAATTTTGAGCGCGAGATCGAAATTCCATCCCATAAACAGTGCAGTTTCAATATCGATCATCATGATCGACAAGGCCATCAGCCACCAAGGGATACCCAAGAGGATCCCTGCGGGAATCACTGTCTCTTTTCCTGCCGGCGGAAGGATGTAGGCAATCATGAGGCCGATGACAATAAGAAAGGAGGGATAATCAAGAAAAAAATACAGGAACGCCAGCTCAGTGGCAACGAGTGCTAACGGCAAGGTAAGCTTGAGAGTACGGATAAGATAGGGACTGTCCCGGAGGATTTCTGCATATTCCATGGTATAATACAGGATGATATGGAACCCAGGTCTTATGTAAACAGATCTTTTGGATTTCCCCCCCTTTGAACTTTGGATGTGCCGGAAAAGAATTGACGCTGTGACGTGCTCTGCATCTTTCGTGCAAGACCTTATCTGCAATCCCGTGAACGATCAGAATAGAGCTCATGAGATATGCAATGGGGCTGACGAGGTTGTTATTATATCGGAAAAACACATTCAGCATAAGATGATATCCTGCATCAGAAAGGCAGGAATGCGACGTCTTGTTCTCTGCATCCTGGCACTGACAGCGTTGAGCGGGTATGTGCTTGCGCATACTCCTGCAGGTGTTGTAGTGTCGTATGATGAAACTATTGGAGATCTGGGTGTTGCCATCACGCACCAGGTGGATGATCCCGCCACACATTATGTGAAACACGTGACCGTGCGCCAGGGTATCACGGTATTGACTGCCCAATCCTATACCAGTCAACCGGATAAATCGGCTTTCGCGTACCGCTACAATCTCCCCCAGCTGAAAGGGAGCAGTGGGGAGATCAGGGTCGATACCGAGTGCAATATCGGTGGCTCCCGCTCAGGGACCCTCACTCTAGGTGCGACACCAGTGGTGGGTAAACCGGGTGGTGCCACTCCTGCTCCAACCCAAGCACCGCTGAGTGTTTTTGTTGCATTCCTTGCAGTAGGACTGGCAGCATCACGTATCATCCGATGATACCCTCTACCATGACTGGAAGGATCGCTCGTGTCTCAGGAGTATTCCTTTAAAAATCCTTATTTGGATACAACCATATTATGGGGGGACACAAGAGCACTCCCCTTTTTAACCCCCTTTAAAACTATTGTAATGTTCAGGTAATTCCTGGTCGGGAGTTATCGTATGGTTAATACGCAAGAGTGTTGAGGGTGAAAACCGCCCAATAGTTTGCATTTCACCGGGTATTTCTATCGAGCCTGTTTTTTACTGCATCCATGCAGTGTGTGTGTTACTCCCTGACTCATTCAATTTTCCTTCCCACGGCTGCACAGTACAGCACAAACTCTTCCTCTCCGTCAATTTTCAGTACATCTGCCATCTGCTGGTCATCAAATGCCCCGATTGCACACGTGCAACAGCCGATCTGCTCTGCGGCAAGATAGAGGTTCTGGCAGGCATGTCCGGCATCAAGGTGTACGAGTCGGTATGCCCGTTCGCTGTACCTCCATGCCATCCGGTAGATCACGGCTGACCAGATGAACGTGACCGCAGATGATCGCACAAAGGCCTGACCAAGACATGCAGACATTATTGAATCTGCGATCCCGCTGGTTGTGTCAATAGCGACAAGACAGTGGGAAAAAGCGAGGTAGCGGCAGAGCCCGGGTTGTATACCCTTGACACGATTGATAAGCAGACAGGTCTCTAAAGCGTGTCGCCCCCCCGCAGAAAGGACATTGCGGAGCGTGTAGAACGGTTCCTTCACGTCCACAATTCCCTGAGTACACCAGCAGAGGTAGGCAAGTTCTTCGATCGAGAGTGGATTGCGGGCATAGCGGCGGACAGACCGGCGCTGTTCAATAGCTGTACGGAGATCCAGTGCATGTACGTTGATGTCTGAGGATTTGGGAAGCGGGATTGTGCGGGCATCCGGTGGGGCGGCTTTTTCGAGCGGGGGAGCAGGAAGTCCCTGTGTCTGGTCAGATACCGTCAGGTGTTCATACCGGGTCTGTTCCATGAATGTGCGACCGGTTGGCAGCATAATGGGGTGATTGCCTCTTCATGAGAATAAACACAACGGTAGAATTACTGGTATTCCATCCCTTGGTTTTTCGATGAATCCTGATCGTGATTTTGAAGAATCAGATGTAACGGGTCTGGGCGCCTTGCAGGAATCCTGCGACTGAGAGGCAACTGCTTTAAAAAAAATGGTGGTTAGTGCTCTGGAAAATTCATGTCCCAGAAGATGTTCTTACCGGATGCCTTGAGCGGGATGCCATACGCGACGCTGCAGCATTTGTGCATACCCTGCTGCAGGGCAACAACACCGGCACTGAACATGATCCTGTTGTCAATATTGTGGATGCTGGTGGTCTTGACCGCTGTTCCGACGGTTATACCAAGGGCAGAGATCTTCAGAACGCAGCTTGGACCCGGGAAAAGTGCGTTTTTGTTCTTTCCCGCCTTACCTGCTTTTACCCTCTCTGCGCAGGTAGCATGCCCGCAACCGCCGCAGTTGATGCCCAGCGGTATATGACTCTCAACCCCGATTAAGAGCGTAGCATCGCTAACCTTTACCGGTTCCCTATTGATCCGGAAAAGTCCATTTTCAACTCTTTTGGACGTTTGATCATCTGGTTTGCATGCTTTTCCTGATCTTTGCCGGTAAGTATTTCGATTTTTATTGAGTCGAGTCCGACTGCCTTTGGTGCTGTCCGCGCCGACAGCGCCATGAGCCCGGCTACGGTTTTCACTGCTTCAGATTCAACTGTCCTATAGAATGGTTGGATGTCAGGTATAAAAAAAGCGCAGTCCAGAGAAAAAATCAGGTTACCGGTGTTCGTTCAACGAACACAGTAGTATCTGTGATACCGGTAACCAGTGTATTTCCCCTCCCTCTGTGATATTTTCCTCCGATACTACAACGTTAGGATTAGGAGTGAAGGTTACCGATTCTCGCGTTCTTCATTTTTTTCATGAGTGCTCAAAGAGAAGCATGAAAAGGTATTTCGATAAGAATAACAGTAGATTCAATGGAAAGCAAAAGGTAATTCGTGCAGGAAATTTTTTTGGGGATGCATAATGTCTCGATGCGAAAAATGTGGATCTTTTAAAACAATTCTCTCAAAGTCCTATTGTTACCCGGGTAAATCTATCGGTTCGTTTGAAATAACCGAAGCAAAACCGATATGTAGTACCTGTATTTCAAAAATGAAAGAAGATGAATCAACCCAAGATGAAATGTCAAAAAAAATGATACGGTGCATTGAAAAAGAACAATACGCCGAATATCTCCGTATCATTGAAGACAATTTCAATGCACAGAATCCTTCTCACTGGTATAACAAGGGAAATGCTTTGAGAAATCTTCAGAGATTTGATGAAGCGGTCGAGTGTTTTAACCAGGCATTGGTTCTCGATACCCATTATATTAAAGCGTGGTACCGGAAGGGACAAACCTTATTTTACCATGAAAAATATCTTGATGCCCTGAAATCCTTTGGAAATGTTGTTCAACTGGATAAAAAATACGAGAGCGGATGGGGAATATCTGCAAAATTTTACATTACGATGACATTAAGTCGTGAATATTCCCGTTTGCTCAAGGAACATCAAATGACCCGGGAATTTGAGAATTATGGTTTAGAATGGATTTCCCATCTCTATTTTCTCCTCCATGATGAATTATCACTCCCTGGCGGAAAAAAAATAGTTCCAGAAGAGATTACAATTGAATTATTCTTGGACTATTGTTACGAACATTTTGAGGAAATTATCACTATTCTTGAGCCGGTGAAAGGACCAGCGATTTGTTATAAAAGTCACGGAAAATCCAAAATGAACCTTAAATAACCTTATTGCTCATTTTGCGAAATCCCCCCTCTTTGTTCCCCGATGAATCCCTGCGGTATCTTCACCGGCTTTCTTCAGGTATTCTGACACTATCAAAAAAATCGGAACCGTGATTTATTATTCAGACCCGATGAACCGGAATTTACCCTGGGGCACCCGAATCTCGAACCGTGCTCCTTTTCCCGGCTCTCCGTTTTCCCGGATCGTCATCCCGGTAATGCCAAGGATTGTCCGTGAAAGGTACAACCCAAAACCGGTATGTTTGAAAAATTTTCGTTCCAAAATTGCTTCCTTATGTTCAGCCGGAACCCCTTCTCCGTTATCCTGGTATACCACTACAAGATCCTCGTCCTCCATGTGGTAAGAAAAATTGATGCTTGTTACGGTTTTTCCATGGCGGAGTGCATTTTCAAGGAGCGTGTAAAAAACTTTCCCCAATAAGGGATCGGCAAATATCTCAAGATTATCAAAGTGCACGACAAGAGCTACCTTCGAAAGCGGGAGGTTTGCTGTGTTTGACAGAATGATCTCCCTGATATTAAACCAGCCGGGGGACTGGACCCCGATATCCTGATAATCTTTCGTGAACATGATCTGGGTCTGTATGTTGTGTGCAGCATGGATCTCTTTGTCAATATATTCCTGCAACGAGGGATCCGGAAATTTCATCTGCATCATTTCAAGGTAACCAAGAATCGCGGTGAGCTGATTGAGAATATCATGCCGTGTAATACTGTTTAAAAGGTTCAGCTTATCGTTAACCCGCGTTATGTCTTCTGCATGGCGTGTTGCCTCTGCATTATATTGTTCCTGTATCATTTCAATGATTTTTTGTTCAGTAATATCGGTGATGAGTGCGATATAATAGAGGAATCGGCCATCCTTGTCCCTGACCGCAGATGCCACGACCGAAGCCCAGAATTCCTCACCATTCTTTTTTATATAACGTTTTTCCGTCGTATATTCGGGAATTTCCCCGGCACTCAGCTGGTGTAAATGGGAAATATATGAGGAAAGAAAATCCGGGTGGGTAATATCAGTAAAGGACATGGTGAGCAATTCCTCCTTTGAGTAGCCGAGCATCGTGCAGAACATTGGATTGATTTTGAGAAACCGGAAATTTTCATCGACCATGACCATGCCATGCTGTCCCTTTTCAAAAACTGTCCGGAACTGTTCTTCGCTTTTCTGGAGTGCATCTTCCGCCTGTTTCCGGCTGGTGATATCACGGATCGTTTCAATCGCACCTGTGACCATTCCCCTGGTATCATAGAGAGGAGCGACAATGAACCAGAGATAAGCACCCTTCCCCCCAAAAAGTCGCTGGATAAACATCTCTGAGACAAATTTATCTCCCTCTTTCCGGATGAACGAATATTTCTTTTTAATCTCTTCATTCTCATCAAAAACCAGGTCTATGAGAATCGGCCGTCGCTCCCCGTAAAACGGGATACTGTATTCATGATCTCCCTTACCCAGCATAGCATCGGCGGGAACTCCTGTCATCTCTTCTATCGCTTTATTCCACGAGATGATCTTCCCTTCCTTGTCAATGACCAGGGTGGCATCCGGAAGGAAATTGATAATGTCAGTGAGACGACGTTCCGATTCCTTAACGACAGCTTCGGATGCAGAGAGGATCTGACGTTCCCGTTCATTCCGCTGAATCACATAGTACAATATCAGCAGGAGTAACAGCAGCAGGAGCATAGCGATTACTGCCGGTGCACTTGCGATGATTATCTGTATGGTCCAGTCTTGGGAATCTATGTCAGTACCTAAAAGTGCGATAATCTCACCGGTCTTTGGATCGGTGATCGGAACAAGTCCGCTCACCCACGTACCCCAGCGATCGGTCACCGGTCCCTCGGTCTTTTCCTCTCCTGTAGCAAAAACATTCAACAGGATAGCAGATGCTTCCGTATAAACCTGCCCGGGTGGTGAGTACTCCTCAGTTCCCGGAGGTTCAGAGTCAATTAAGAAGATGACTGTCCCATCTGGTTTACGGTCAAGAATATACACAAACCGGATTAGGGAATCGGTGGACTTGACCTGCATCAAATGCTCTTTCAAGGCTTGATAATCCACTGATGCCAGATCAGCTTCTGTACCTGTCAGTGCTTTCACGTGCCCGGTACCGATACTTCCCTGGACAAGACGGGTTTTTAAAAGGAGATCTTCCCGCAGGAGATTATCCTCCCGCTGAACAGACCACAGGGTTAAAAGTATGCCACTGGCGAGGATTGCAATGATCGCCACAATCAGCCATTTGTTGAGATTGCGCATTATTTGATAATCCCCCGCTGGATCATTGTATTTTACCACGCTGGCCAAATCATCTGCTGGTTTGTTGAAAGGAATTTAAATGGTCTCTGTCAAAGGATATATACATTCTGAAATAATTCCCATCGGAAATAGTAAGCAATGATAATTGGTATTTTAAAAAACGATCCTTCAAAAAAAACTTCCTTAAAATCCGGTGTCAGACCCTGATATAAAAAAATCATACCGAATAAATTAATATCGGTTGATTATCCTATAGATATTATTCATTTCATTTAAAGAGGAATTTTTTTTGAGATGCGTCAGGGTATTTTTTGTTGAAGATGATGAAATTATCGGGAACTTAATCGAGTGGAGACTGAATAAGCTTGGGTACAACGTCTGTGGATCAGCAAAAAATGGTGTTGATGCTATTCCCTTGATCAAGGAAAAAAAGCCTGACCTCGTCATCCTGGACATCGAACTGAAGGGACCTATGGATGGTATTGAGATGGGGGAGCTTCTTTCGACACAGACGAAAATTCCCTTTATCTACCTGACCGCCCATACTGAAGACAGCATCCTTAAACGTGCAAAAAATACCGGATCCAGAGGATATATAACAAAACCATTTTCTGATGATGATCTTCGGGTTGCTATTGAAATGGCATTGTAACCCGGTAGCAGATGTTCGAACCCGTTTTTGTGTGTGTTCAATCCATAATACTATCTGGAATACAGAATGGTGAAAATTCTTGGATAAAAGAGTCGGATACCGGAAATAGAAAATTGTGCAAGGCAACCTTAAATCAGACAAGGCACCAGGTAAATTTCGTTATAGCAGATACAATATCTTTTTTGGAAACAGGAATGAATCGATTTGGTTCAGATCGAACCATGAAAATCGTTATCTCTCTGATAGACTCCTGCTTCATGACCTCTTTAGAAGCACAGCTCCCATGAGTTTTTTGAATTTTAGTTTCTGATTCGCCACGGGGGGGCACTCGATAAGGGGGCGTCGTTCATCTTAATTGTGCTGATACAACCTTATAAAAATCCCCCTGAACTATCCTTACCCATCCGCTGTCCGTGATCAAAAATAACGAACAGCAGAATTATTTTGTATGAAGTGAATAGTGGATAGTAAGGGTGTACTGGAGCTAAAACAAAAAAAATGTGGAGACTCCGGTGTAATGTTTACTCAGGACTTATATAACAAAGGTGTCGCCCTAGCTAATCTGCACAAATTTGTTGAAGCCCTTGCATGTTTTAATGAAATCCTCAGGTTCAATCCGGATAACGCTGATGTTTTATATAATAAGGGGGTAGCTCTTGCTGCCCTGAACGAGTACGAAGAGGCAATTTTCTATTATGGGCAGTCGCTTAAAATCAATCCCTATAATGCTGACGCACTGAACAACCTTGGCGTTGCGTTTGCTTCCCTGAAAAAGTATGTTGAAGCTATTCTGTATTTTGATAAAGTCCTGGCAATAAATCCAAACCATGAACTCGTTTTAATCAATAAAGGAGGTGCACTTGCCAAACTTGGAAAATACGATGAAGCTATTCTGTATTTTGATAAAGTCCTAAGGCTCAATCCGGATAACGCGGATGTTATGTATAATAAAGGAGCCACCCTTGCCAGTCTTGGCCGTTTCACCGAGGCGATTGCCTGTTATGATCAGGTCCTCAGGCTCAATTTCCATAATGCTGAAGCGCTCAACAACAAAGGTGTGGCGTATGCTTCCCTGAAAAGATATGAAGATGCCATTGTCAGTTTTGATAAAGCCCTTTTCATTCGTCCAGATTACAAGCATGCCCTGCACAACAAAGGGCATGCTTTTGCCAAACTGAAAAAATACCGCGAAGCGATCACCTGTTACGATCAGATCCTCACGATCAGTCCGGAGAGTACCGACGTTATGAACAGTAAAGGGGTTGCACTTGATGATCTGAAAAAGTACCCTGAAGCTATCGCCTGTTACAACCAGGTCCTCATGATCAACCCCCAAAATACCGATGCATTGAACAATAAAGGGGTGGCGTATGCTGCAATGGAGAAGTACGAAGAAGCGGTTCTCTGCTACAATCAATTCCTCAACATTAAACCCGGACATGTACTCGTTTTAGTGAACAAAGGGCGAGCCCTTGCCCGATTAAGAAAGAATAATGAAGCCATCGCATGTTTTGATGAAGTCCTCAAAATTCTTCCCTATAACACTGATGCTTTATTCAACAAAGGGATGGCGTATGCTGCAATGGAGAAGTATGAGGAAGCAATTCTCTGCTATGATCAATTCCTCAAAATCAATCCGAAGAACGTGCTCGTTTTAGTGAACAAAGGACGTACCCTTGCCCGATTAAAAAAGAATGATGAAGCCATCGCATGTTTTGATGAAGCTCTTACGATAAAACCCGAAAACGCTGATACTTTATATACTCAGGGAGCTGCCCGTGCTGCCCGGGAAAAGTTCGAAGAAACTCATAAAGATAATCACTCGCCCCCCATCATTCCACATAATGCCCTCGTTTTGGGTAAAAAAGGCATAGATTTTACTGCCTTAAAAAAATATGATGAAGCCATCGCATGTTTTGATGAAGCCCTCCAAATCTCTCCGTATTATGCCGATGCTCTGTATAACAAAGGGATTGCCCTTTCCGGACTGGAAAAATATGAAGAAGCACTTCTCTTTTTTGATAAGGTGCTTGGAATCAATCCTGATAACGCCGATGCTTTGAATGATAAGGGAGTGACACTTGCCAATCTTTCCCGGCACGATGAGGCCCTTTTCTGGTACCATCAAGCCCTCATGCTTAATCCCAACAATACCGACGCCTTGAATAACCTGGGTGTTGCATATACTGCCGAAAAAAGGTTTGATGAAGCTATTGCATGTTTTGACAGAGCTCTTTCAATAACTCCAAAACATGAGAAGATCCTGATGAATAAAGGCGGCGCCCTTGCGGAATGGGAAAGGTATTCCGAGGCAGTCGCATGTTTTGATGAAGTCCTCAGTATAAACCCGGATAATGAGGAAGCTTTGTACAATAAAGGAGCAAATCTTGCCAATCTTACACGGTACGATGAAGCAATTTTCTGTTATGATCGCTTCCTCAAGATACATCCGGGTAATGCCGATGCTTTGAATAACAAGGGAGTCGCCTTTGCAGCGTTAAAAAAATATGAAGAGGCAATTCTGTATTTTGATGAGGTGCTTAAAATCTATCCGGACAATGAATTTGCTTGTTTTATCAAAGGAATTACCCTTGCCGCTCTCAAAATTTTTGATGAGGTTACTGCCTCTTTTGAGAGGGATACCCCCAGGTAAGGCTTTGTTCTGATAAGGAAGAGCAGGATTGAGTGAGAGGGGGGATATTCCCTATCCCCCCGAACCGCCCCTGAATTATACTATAATTCCGTATTTCAAGAACAGGGGTTATCGCAGGTTGGCGGAAACCTCTTGCCGGGAAGCGGAACCTGCCGGAGAATTCAGATTTTTTAAGCATTTCCCATGAAAATCATATCTTCAGTTTTGATGAGGAATTGTTGCACTCGATTCCCCTGGTGCGATGAATACGCAGCCCCCGAAGGGGCTTCCTGTAGGGTGGATTGGTGATTAAAATTTTTTTCATGGTTCAAGAGTGAACCCGATTAGCTCATGCCGCTTCTTCAGAACCAAAAACCGATCCTTCCAAAATCTATAATCACTATAACTATCCTAAAAGAACGCAGGCATATCGTATGAACAAACGGCAATTCAGATCCGATGATCCGGAAAGACGGCAATGGCAGGATCCGGAAAAGATTCTGTCGTATTTGGATGTGGCACCGGGAATGGTATTTATTGATGTAGGTTGTGGGGACGGTTATTTTGCCCTTCCTGCAGCACGCAGGGTCGGGCCACAGGGAAAAGTATACGCTGTTGACATTGATGCCAGTGCCATTCAAAGGCTTCGGGAGCAGGCAGCACGGGAAGGACTTGACCACCTGTTTTCAGAAGTCAGGGAGGCCGAAGAAACCGTAGTCTGTGAAGGATGTGCAGATTATGTATTTTTTGGCATAGACCTGCATGATTTTGTGGATCCGGCACACGTTCTCCTGAATGCAAAAAAAATGCTCGGCCCTCAGGGACATGTGATTGACCTGGACTGGAAAGATGAGCCCATGGAATTTGGTCCACCTCAACAGAAGAGGTTCTCGATTGACAAAGCCCGCCATATGATTGAATCGGCAGGATTAGTCATAACATCAGTTTCAGATGCCGGTCCCTATCACTACCTTATCATCGCCTCGAGAAAAAAATAAAGGGAAAAGTCCTGATTAAACCACTAGGATAGAAATGATTCAGGACGTGAAAAATGAAAAAAATATGTTCCTGAATTTAAGACAGAAAAAGTTATTTATTTTTTTGAAAACTGGATTTTGTGATAGTATTGCGATTATCGGGTCTATCGCATAGTGGGAAGGGCCACAGCGGCGGGTGCGCTATCATTTTGATCTGTTCCCTTCACTTCCCCGCCGTTTCTTTACGGTAGGATCATGGGAGTATCATAGTCATCCATCGCGTCATAACCGCGGT
This sequence comes from uncultured Methanoregula sp., assembly GCA_964590415.1. Classification (GTDB taxonomy): domain Archaea; phylum Halobacteriota; class Methanomicrobia; order Methanomicrobiales; family Methanospirillaceae; genus Methanoregula. The sequence goes on from CAZPVQ010000003.1 coordinate 245,741, forward strand.
TCTTTTTGTCCTGAGCCCGGAGACAGATCCCCCCTTGAAAAGTTCCCAAGCGTATTTTTACCAGAATGGAGGTATATTATTCATGGATCCCCTCGTCGCGTTTGTCATAACACTCGCGCTCATCACTCTTGTCAGCATCCGGTACAGGATTTCACCGTTCTTCACGCTGATCGGAGGTTCGGTTCTTTTTGGTCTTCTCGCGGGGCTGACCCTGGACGCGACATTAGTCGGGATTGCAGCAGGTATCGGAAATGTTTTTTCAGCATTCGGGATTATCATCCTCTGCGGGGCTGTCATCGCAAAACTTCTTCAGGAACAGCACCAGATAGAAGAGATGGTTGGAGATATCCGACGAGTTGTACAGAATCCTCCGGTAATTGCAGGAGTATCGGGATATTTACTTGCAGTGCCCATCACCTGCTGCATCACGGCTTATATCCTGCTCAATCCCATTCTCGACAGTCTTGAAACAGATCCAAAAAAGCGCAATGTCCTCCTGTATCTTGCCGCTGTCGGGAGTATCATCTCCTATGCATTGATCTATCCAACTCCTGTTGTCATACCCCTTTTCGATGCATTCTCCGAAGGGATGAGCCCCCTGGTGTTCGATGCAATAACCCTGCCCCTCTCCCTTGTGACGTTAGCGGGAATTCTTGTCTTCTTCCGGTGGTGGTGTGCTGAAGGTATGCAGGTAGGTACAACGGAAACACAGGAAAACCTCCTGGACTCAGCGGCCATTAAAGGTTCACAAAGTCCGGTCCACTGGCGTGCATGGGCTCCCTTCATTGCAATCTTTGCATCCATCCCGATTGCGCTCTTCGTCCTTAACCTGTCGCACATGAGCATGATCAATTTTATTATGCTCATCGGAGCAGTTATGGCTCTTGCCCTTGCACCGCAAACTGCCCGTGTACCGGGATTATCACAGGGGGCAAAACACGCCGGGATTATCATCTTTGATATCTGCGGGGCAGGAGCACTGGGTTTTGTCATTGTCAGGAGCGGCTTTGCACAGGCAGCCCTGGGGCAGCTCACCCTTTTCATTCCCATTATTCTTGTCCCGTTCCTGTTTGCCGCGTTGATTGAAACTGCACAGGGATCACGGGTTGTGACTGCAGTGGTATCTGCTGAAGTGCTCGCAGGTTCAGCTGTTGTCGGTGCTATTCACCCGGTTCCCCTTATACTTCTTATCAGTGCCGGGTCGTGTATTGTATCTTACGTGACTGACCCCTACTTCTGGCTCGTTCAGCGTACTACGGGTGATGATATCAGAACAGTCGTAAGGAATTACACGCTTCCTGTCGCTCTGGTGGGCATATTTTTATTTATCGCTGCAATAGGTCTGGAATATATTGTTTTCCGGTGAAATCCGGTTGAGGATTCGTTGACGCCCGGGCACATCTGCACCTCCTCGCATCGCACAATAAAAGGGCTCATGAGCAGTGCTCAATAACAAGCTTACGCTCATGGGGATTCCACCCCCACCACGGTGGCTCCCCCCAAATGCGATAATCCCCTGGTGATACATCATCATCGCTCCAGGTACCTGGGCGGTATGGGTAGACAGGCTCGGGAAACTCCTTCATAGTACCACTGCTTTGGATTTCAACTCACCCTGAAAGGAATTCTCCCGTGCTCAAAAAGGAAATCCATTCTGCGAATCCTTCTCTTGTTTCATGATTTTTAATGAATTATTTATGTAATGAACTGCATTCTTTAATTTGCGTGGAACATGAGAAAAACTGCCGATTTGATAACGGAGATGAAAGAAGAAGCAAAAAAGGCATGGCTTGTCGCAATTGCGGTCGGGTTTGAAAACGAGACAAAGTTCGTATTCAGTTCCGGCAGTCGTCCGCTTGAAGACCTGAATACGCTGGTAAAACGGGGGGGAGCGCCCATTGGGTTGTTGCGATTTGAAAAAGAAAATAGTTCGGTACAGGGGTCATACCGTCCGTTCGGAGAATATGAGAATGAACCCTGGGTACAACAATATCTTGGTGGTCTTTTGGAAAATACCGGGGAAATAATTGCGATAAGTCAGACCCAGAAGGATTTACCTGATTATTAATAATTAACCCGGATTTCCGGATTATTAAAAGGATAACATTTCGAAATTTTTTGGCACTCTTCTCTCCTTTCTTCGGGGACGCTCACGAATGTCCCCCTCGTCATTCAGCACCCCTTTTTGCTGAATTTAAGTCCCTTTTTTTGGATGGGGGATCCTGTTCACTCCTGATAGGAACAAAAAATACACGGTCATCATGAAATGATACAGATACTATCTTATAACACTCCGACCAAATGCAACATATTCCATGAACCCGTCATCCGGCATGACAGGATACATAAACCCGCTGCAGGTACAGGTTTCTCATACCGATCTTGTAAGGTTCTGGGTGATTGTAGCGTTCATCGTTTCGATTATCGGGATTGCCTACGTCTCAATGTCAGCGGGTTATGGAACGATCGTCCCCCAACTATTCTACATCCCCATCGTCTATACCGCTTATTTCTACCCTGAACGCAGCATGTATGTTGCCTGTTGCTGCGGTGTGGCCTACTCGTTTCTCGCCGCTTTTTTTGCCGTTCCTGAACTCTATGCAATGGCAGGGATACTCTTCCAGGCCCTGCTCTTTGTCGTTATAGCAGCCGCAGCCACTGTTGTTCTGAAGCACCGGGAGACCACAACACCAGCCCCGCCCGAGGATGATGCAGAAGCGATTCGGACCATGATTAAGACCGGAGAAAACGATCATACAGAATTCAAGCTGCTGGCATTGTGGAGCACAGATCTCACCCGGGAGGAAATCCTGGCCACTGAATCATCCGAAATACGGAAATACCGGAATAATGCTTCAAAGTTCATTATAGCACGTTCGATTGCCGGTTTTTTAAATACTGACGGGGGAGACCTCATTATCGGCATACAGGAGGACAGGATAAAAAATTCGATTCATGCCTCAGGGATCGAAGAGGACTATAGCAAACTGCAGGAAAAGGACCGGAACCCGGATGGGTACCGGAGAATGATTGTCGATTCTGTCATCCAGAAATATCTGCCGGAGATTTTTAATACGGCAAGCAGGTTCATTCACCTGTCATTCCCTTCCCTTTCCGGCAAGACACTCTGTCACGTACATATCATGCCCGCAGACAGGCCGGTATTTGTCAGCATCGGTAACGAAGAACTTTTCTTTATCAGGGTTGATGCGTCAACAAGGAGTCTTACCGGTAAGGTCCTGACGCAGTATATTCTCACAAGGTTCTCATCTCAGTGACACGATACCGGCTCATGCACTATTTATCTCTCAATTCGGGGATTTTTTCAAATTTTAAGTAGGTGTTAGGAATTCCGTATCGTCCCCCCATCATACGTTCCGATATCTATATTGAGAACTACAACAATCGTCCTTGTAACCAGGTGGATCAGCACCTGGGCAACAAAAACAAAAGAGGAGGTAGACAAATGGTACGACATTATCGAAGATCAATCTATGATGAACTCGATGACCTGAGAGCATCCATGGACTACCTGTTCCAGCTTGTTCTTGAACCCGTTGATTCACCACTGTTGCCTGCAGGAGAAACAACCAATCCTGTGAACCGGTATCCACCCATTCTGGATACGGAAGTGACCGAGCTTGATGATGAAGTAATGGTGACCGTTAACCTGATCCCTGATGCCGATAATACCGTTTTTTCATGCAGCCTGATCAATGAAAAAACCTTAAAAATTTCCTGCGACCGGGAGGAAGTGAGAACGGTGGATCTGGATGGGTATTCCATGACAGAAAAGCGATCTTTATCGCTGCACCGTGAAATTCCCCTCCCTGCAGGGGTCACCCATAAACGAGCAACGTCAACATTAAAACACGGCCTGCTCGATATTCATCTCAGGAAAGCAACTATGAAAACAATAAATAAGCTGAGTAGTACATAATCCCTTTTTTCCCCTTTTATATAAAAAAATTAAACCGAATAATCGCCGATGATTTGGGTGATCTGGTAATGTTTTTTCATAGAGAATATCCATACCCTTATTTAGGAACACAGTCGATACTACCTGATTGAGGTTCCAAAGGATTGTGATCCTATGAAAAAACTTCTCTGGTCCATTATCTGCCTGTCTATTCTCCTGATTTTTCTTCCCTCCCCGGTATTCGCAGCAAATCCAAGCGTGATTGTTGCCGACTATAAAGTCACTCCCTCCGTCCTCCAGCCCGGGGACATCGGTACAATCACAGCCACTATCAAAAATACTGCATCAATGGCAAATATACGGGAAAATATCCAGTCAGCCGGTTCTGAAACAATTACCAGTACGGATATCAATGTCAATATCGAGAGTGTACAGCTGGAATCAAAGGATGTGGAAGTCATTTCCGGCAACTATAAACAGGTGGGAGAACTAGGGCCGGGGCAGTCCATACCCATCACATTCCTGATCCGGGCACCGGCACAGGACGGCATTTATTTCCCGGAGATATGGATTGATGTGACGGGAGGCGAAAGTGTCCGCCAGCCGATTCCGGTCAATGTCAATACCCAGATTGCAATCCTGAAAAAACCTGCAATAACCGTATCAAAAACGATACCTGATAGTGTGAATCCCGGTGATGATTTCCCGGTGCGTGTCATCCTTGAAAACAACGGGCTTTCCGGTGCTGATGAAATTGTTGTTTCTGTAAATTCAAGTACAAGCACCATTGCTCCCAAAACTCCCAACAACTATCACTTTGACCGCCTTACCAAGGGAGAGAGGATCACCCTTGATATGAATTTTGCCACCGATAAAAATGCCCCTCTTGGCCTGAGCCCCGTCACCCTGACAATCAGGTTTGCCAATGCAGATGGCACCTATACTACACAGACGGAAACACTGGGAATCCCGATAAAGGGAAAGGCTGATATCGGTATTGCATCAGTTTCATCTGACCCGGAACAGATAAAAAAGGGAGACCCGGTGACACTCATCATCCGCCTGGAAAATACCGGCACCGATAATGCTAATTCTGTCAAGGCGAGCATCGATCTCCCTATGATCGGTGGCAAGGAAGCCTATGTGGGAAAAATCGAGCCGAATAATGATGCCCCTGCAGTATTTTCCCTGCAGGCCAAGGATCCCGGGAATTATGCCTACAACCTCACGGTTGAATACCAGGATGATTATGGCATGCATACGAAGACCGAACGTCTGACGATGACCGTCCTTGACGGGGATTCCACCGGACTTATTATTGTAATACTCCTGCTGGTTATCGGAGCCGGGGCCGGGTACTGGTATTTCGTGCTCCGGAAAAAGGGAACCAGCAATGCTTGAGGAAGAGCAGGTTGCTTTTTTCCTCGCATCGCGCCTTATTACCCGGGGAAACAAGGGCACCCTCCTGTTAACCATCATGATCATCGCGATGGTCTTTGTCAACCTCATTTTCCTCCCTTCCATTATTGCCGGTATTGTGGTGCTCTTCAACCAGCAGAATATCGATTACAGTTACGGGAACCTGGTAATCGAGCCCCGTGAGGACCAGCTGCTTATCACCAATGTCGGCGAGCTCCAGCAGAAGATCAACCGGGTTCCCGGGGTTGTCGCCAGTACTCCACGATATTCCGGTGCAGCAACTATTGTCAGCAAGGGAAAATCCACAACACCGCTCCTGATCGCCATCAACCCCGATGATGAAAAACAGGTGCTGAAGATCCATACCAAAATTATCAGCGGGGATTACCTGAACGATGGCGATACTGGGCAGATTTTGATAGGTAAAACCCTTGCCGGCAACAAAGACCAGAAAGTGGACAGGACGCCAACGCTCGGGGGCGTGGACGTGGGAAAGACGGTTGAGGTCACCTTCAGGAACGGGGTAACCCGGCAGTACCGCATCAAGGGAATCATTGAATCCGGACAGTTTAGTGTCGACTCGAGTGCCTTCATCACGAGAAAGGAACTGGAATCCGTGCTGAGTACAACAGATACGGCAAACCAGATCCTGGTGAAGACGAAGACAACCGGCAATGAAGATGCCATGCGCATCACCCTGATGCAGTACGGGATCCAGGAAAAGATCTGGACCTGGCAGGATAAATCCGCTGATTTCCTGAAATCCATTGTCGGCAGCTTTGACATTATCAACGTCATCAGCACGATCGTCAGCCTTGTCATCGCGGTGGTCGTCATCTTCATTGTCATCTTCATCAATACCGTGTACCGCAGGAAGCAGATAGGGATCCTGCAGGCAATCGGGATCGACCGCTCGATCATCATCAAGTCCTACATCTTCCAGGCACTGTTCATCTTTGCCAGCGGCACTCTGGCGGGATGCGCCCTGCTCTTTGTGCTGCTCCAGTACCTCACCGCTTCACCGCTGGTATTCCCCGGAGGGCCGGTAGCCCCTGTCCTGGAAACGATGCTGCTGGTCAGGGCAATTGCCAGCCTGTTTGTCGTATCGCTGATCGCCGGGTTCCTGCCATCGTGGCTGACCACCCGGGAGGATATCCTCTCGGCAATACGGGGGTAACATGATCATCGGGAGTAATCTCAGCAGGGTCTATGGAAAGGGAAGTGTGGAGGTCCGGGCACTGGATGGTGTGGATATTGCGATCCGCAAAGGGGAATTCGTGGGTATTACCGGTGCGAGCGGCAGCGGCAAGTCGACCCTGCTCCACCTGCTCGGGCTCCTCGACCGTCCGACCTCAGGGAACCTTCTCATCGATGGCGTGGAAGTCGCATCCTTAAACGAGCGGCAGCGGACACTCTTCCGATTAAACCGGCTCGGGTACGTCTTCCAGGACTATGCCCTTGTCCCCGAGCTGACTGCCGAGGAGAACGTCTATCTCCCGTCCAAGGTGCGGGGCATGACCGTGAAGGAATGCACCCTCGCCTGCCGGGACATCCTTAGCCTTGTCGGCCTCCGCGACCGGGTCAGCTTCTTACCCGGGGAGATGTCCGGGGGACAGCAGCAGCGGGTTGCCATTGCCCGTGCACTTGTGAACAACCCGGCAATCCTCCTTGCCGATGAGCCCTGTGCCAATCTCGATACCAGGAACTCGACTACGATCCTGGAACTGATCCGGAAACTCAACAAGGACCTTAACCAGACCGTGGTGATGGTCTCCCACGAGGACTGGCACAAGAAGTATTTTGACCGTATTATCTCCATGAGGGATGGCAAAATCGTGACTGATGAGGACCCGGAAAAAGAGAACCCGGATGAATCAGGGTAAAGATAATGCTGAAGGTAACAATCATGGTTAAAGAACAGGATTCAAGATTTTTTTACCTTAAATCCCGATGAATCCTTCCTTATGGCCGTGATTATACCGGAGAATGTACCTTTTTTTCATACATGCCAGGAGTCAGGACGGTGGAACGCAGCTTGCACTGGTGGCACGTGGCATCCCGTGTTTCCCGGTAACACTCCTTGGGGGTTTTGTTTACAATTGCATTGTCATGAAGGCAGGAAGGACAGGTGAACCGGATAACGTATCCGGTTCTTGTTCCTATAACCTCTTGTTTTAACGATAGTTTTGTCATTGTATCATTCTTTTTGTTTTTTCACACCGGTTGGACTGCACCCCAATCCGGTTTTTTGATCATATACTACCAACAAAGAGGATTTCACAGGGGAAAGGAGCTGACCGCCTTTTCAGGGTAATCCCAATGGGAGCGGCCATGGTACCAAAATCGTTGGTGATTATCTTAGTATTGGTTGCCTGAGTGTATAGTATGATGGGAGGAAACCGGTTTGTTTGCAGGAAAAGTTCATTGCTCTGCAACCAATTCTTCTGTATGCCATCCCAAAAAATCCCGTTTTGGATTTTATATATCAGGAACACTTGCCTTAAAAAAACGAGATTATCCCCAGATGTGGCTCCCCCGTGAGCGTCAGATTGTTATTGAAGCATTTTTCCAGAGCCATTTTTTTTAACACGGTCGGGTACTGTCTTCAAGATCGCGGATCCAGCTGGCGATCGCCCTGAGCACGGTCATCGTTTTTTCGGTCTTATGAAAGTTACCGCTCTGGGTAAAGACACCATCATTTTCCTGGGAGATCACCTCATTGATCACCCAGACACCAAATGGATCGGTGGTTACGGAAAGACCATGGGAAAAGCCCGGGCAATTGATGAATAATTCACCGGATTCATAGTCAATGTCAATTTTTAAATCGCAATCTTCTTTCTGCACGATTTCTTTCACATACACCGATAGATCGTGTGTTGTTAAGATCTTCTGGGCATCTTCCGGACGTATCATAGACCAATCACATCTTTACAACCCCTTAGCGGCATGCCTGATAATACTTCGCCGCGTACAATGCGGAAAAATCTGTTTTTATGATAGGGAACACGTTACCCCGTAAAAAATCCAGCGCCAGCCCAATCAGGATTTTTTGATCTTCCTATATCGATAGGTGGCTTAATGGGTATATGATGGATTTGAAGGGGTGGGTCTTGTCGTTATAAGATGGGAAATGGCAGTATGGCCGGAGAGTATTTCAGATAACCCCGCGATAGTATGCGAGCCGATGTGCATACGGGCGGACAGTATCAATAATCTGCACCTGCTCTTCATCACTCATCGTTGTATGCTCCCGACCAATACGGGCGAGAAAACGGGCTTCATCCGCTGTTGAACACCCGACAATCACGAGATCTACGTCCTGTGAGAGCGCAAACCGGATCAAGGTCTCCGGACTGAACCCGGATTCGTGATGGATATAATTTCCCGCACCCAGAGTTTTCATCCCGATCACCCCGATACCTCGTTCCCGAGCTGCCGGGATCACCTGGTCTGTAAAGCCCTCGATAACTGCTTCAACAGGATTTACCGGCAGGAGTACCGAATCAACATCCCAGTGGGTGACTGTATGGAGCAGGACTGACGGATCGTGGTGCCCGGTCACCCCGATACCCCTGACTGTTCCGGTCTCCCGGGCATCGTAGAAAGCACGGAGTGCACCCCCGGGTCCCTCAATCTCACGGATATCGGCAGCGTCCCGCACATCATGGATCTGCCAGAGCCCCAGGTGGTCTCGTCCCATCCGGGCGAGCGTGTTTGAAAGGTCCTCCGATGCCCCGTCTGCTCTTCGCTGTCCGGATTTGCTTGTCTGGAACGTACCTTCCTTTCTCTCCGGGTGCTGTGCCCAGAAGAGCCCATAATACCGCTCGCTCCCTTCGTATGCTGGTGCGGAATCATAATACCGGATACCAGCCTCGTATGCTGCAGTGAGCATTGCAAGTGCTTCCTGTCTGCGTCCTTCCGTGCGGAGAACTCCTTCACCCCCGAGACCGATCCGTTCCCTGCTTCCGGTCAGTTTCAGGAACCTGCTGTTTCCTGCCATACTCAATACCCTGTCGGTTCCGGACAATTAAACCTCCCTTTTCAGGCAGGATATTTAATGCACACCATCCAATGTTCACTTAAAAACAACGATCATGAACCACATCCGCATTATTCCTGATAGTACCTATCAGGGAGAAGGGATCAGCAGGGGTCTGGCACGAGGACTCCTGGTGTATTATGATGATCAGAACCTTACGGGAGAGGGACTGGGAATCGGGAGTATCGCGTTCAGGAACCCTGAATGCACGTATTTTTCCCGGTCCTGGACGGACTCATCAGAAGCGGGAGTTCACAAACGAACCTTTTCCCTTGACACCCGTATGAGGTGGAGCATGTACGGGAGGCCATCATACCTGCTTACCCGTATTATCGAATCCGGCATCAGCGCCTATATGCGCTTCCCCCGGTTCCAGGGGAGTATCATGCTGCCGGTTCCCGCACTCAGCACCCTGCTCGGTATTTACCCTCTTTTTGAAACCATACCTTCCCGCGGGAAGGTCACTTTTTCGTATCGGGTAACCGGAACTGATATAGATGTGCAGGTAGAGATTATCACGCCGCTCATGCCGCAGGATACCCTTTGCCTGTTAAACGAGCTCAGTGCTGCATGGTTCACCGCAGGATGGGACGGGGAACAGCCGGTATCCCCTCCTCCCGGGTGGGAAAAGGTCAGCTCCGCCCAGCTCCCTGTTTCTCTTGTTGATCCGGAGCACGGGATCCGGTTCTTCATGGGCAGACCCTCAGTCACCCCCCCGGTGCCCCTTTCCGTCTACCGGGGCAGGGAACAGACCGGGGATGTCTGCTGGGCAGGGTTCTGTATTGAACTGGGCCCTTTTGATGGTTCGCAGGAATTACCCAGGGTTCAGTACTCTATCGGTTTTGCGCAGGGTGAGTGCCAGTGAACCCTTCGCCCCTTTCCGAAGTTACGCTTGTCTATCCCTACTTCCGGTGTAAAGACCCGGTCGAAAAACTGTTTCCCCCGCTGGGAATTGCCTACCTGGCGAGCCAGCTGAAGGAACGGGGGATCCCGGTAACTGTTGTGGACTGCACCTTTGAGACCTTTGACGAAATAGTAGATCGGATTGCAGGATCCCGGCCAGCAATTATCGGTATTTCCATTATGGTAACGATGAGCAGGAATGCATTTGACCTGCTTAAGGAACTGCAGGAACGGTTGCCCGGGACTCTCTTTGTCGCCGGAGGGCCACTTCCGACCGTGAATCCGGCGATGTTTGCCGGAAGATTTGATCTGGTATTCTGTGGAGAAGGTGATGTAACCTTCCCACGTTTCTGCCAGGATTATCTTTCATCCGGTAGTTCACCCTATGATCTGAAAACCCTGGATCCCGCATCCTACCCGGGTCTGTATATGAACAGAGACGGCCTGCTGCGGTCATCTCCCCCCCTCCATCAGTCTTCAGAAATCCTTGACCGTCTCCCCCTTCCGGACCGCTCGGGATTTGACCACCACCAGTACCAGTCAGCGATGGAAAAAAATACCGGTCTGAAACAGACCAGCCTGATTGTCACCCGTGGCTGCCCGTTCTCCTGCGATTTCTGTTCAAAACCGGTATGGGGTGACCTGTTCAGGAAACCCCCGCTGGAAAAAGTATTCCGGGAGATTGAAGAGATCCGGTCGCTTGGGTATACCAGTCTCTGGATAGCAGATGACTGTTTTACGCTCGATAGTGAGTTCCTCACGGCTTTCTGCCGTGAAATGATCCGGCGGGGGGTTCCGGTTGGCTGGACCTGCCTGTCACGGGTTGACCGGCTCACCCCCGGCCTTGTTGACCTCATGAAGCGTGCCGGGTGTATCCGGGTCTATCTGGGTCTCGAATCGGGAAGCAACGAAACCCTCAGGCTCATGAACAAGCGGGTTACGGTTGAACAAGGAGTCCGGGCAGTACACCTCTTTTCCCGGGCCGGGATCGGCACTGCCGGATTTTTCATGGTCGGGTACCCGAAAGAGACGATCGAATCGATCGAAAAGACCTTTGCCCTTGTCCTGTCGTTGCCACTCGATGAAGCCTGGTTTACGGTCCCGCTCCCTCTTCCCGGAACACCCCTTTTTTCCCGTGTTGCTGATCTCAGGAAATGGGAGGACTGGGAGGTCTCGAACCAGGTGAAATTCGTGTACCCCTCGGAATTTGATGAACGCTGGCTTGAGCGCCGTATCAATGAGACCATGGAAGCGTTCCGGAAGAAAAAGGGCTCCATAGAAAAGGCCGGAACAACCTGAATGCCGGACGAGAAAGTACCCCTCTTTTCCGGAATCATTTTCACAGAAATTAATACGGTTTATCCCGGTAAACAGGGGCAACAATCACATTTTTTGAAAAGTGCAAAAATGTATAAATATATAACCGATCATATAAACCGCCGGTGAAACACCATGGTATCGTTTAAGTGCAAGGATATCGGTATGGACTGCAAGTTCGAGACAACCGCAGCCAATGTGCAGGATTTGGATGACAAGATCGCCCAGCATGCCCGTGAGGTTCACAAGATCCCCTCGCTGGATAAAGAGATGTGGATGAAGATCCACAAAGCAGAAAAGTAATCCCTCCTCTTTTTATTCCTGGTAACAGGAACCTCACCACTTCCTTGTTATTTATGATGGCTGGTATTTCATACCCTGATAGAAATCCTTACCTGTTTCAATCCCCCTCTGTTCTTTGCTGATTACCTCTCTGTTGGGACAATCTGTGGTTCTTTCCTCGAAGTGCCTCCCGGCAGAACGGGTCTGTGGATATTCCCGGCACATCACCACAACTCTTTGCAGGCTTGCATTCTCTGCCAGGGTCATAGCAAGAAATCCACCCACGGTACCATAGTGAATGACCCGTTTTTCATGGAAGAACGCAGACAATGGTGATAGTGATAGTGTCCAGTTGTTTGCATTCCGGAAAACTACCGTGGCCGTCCTTGAATAAAAAAAAGGGTTTCCTTTTCTTCAAAACAATCCCAAAATGATGAGTGACAAGAGAAAAACAGGATAATGAATCACCCGTAAAAAATTCAAAATATGACACCGTTTTGGATCTAAAATCCATCACCGGAAATTGTTCATCAGGAACTGAATACGGGTCTGTGGCTTTACCGATCAACGATATACTGTTTGAGGAACAACGGCCGTATCCCGGCTCTGTTCAGGACAATTGCAAGCAGGTACACCGCGGTCAGTTTCACTCTGCCGATACGCTGAAACCGGCGCGGAGAACTCCTGATGACCCGGTTAATCTGCATCATTCCGCCGTACCTCCTCACAGAGCGGCAGAATTCCAGGTCCTCACAGAACGGGATGAGCTCAAACCCGCCTGCCTGAAAAAAAACATCCCGTTTCACAAATATGCCAAAATCCCCAAAAAAAGTCCGGGTATAGCGTGTACCTGCATTGATAAGATTGCCGATGAAGGCATTGAAAAGACCCGGTTCCCCGAAGCTGTGGGTGAACGCTCCCCCACAGACGCCCGGCTCTGTATATACCTGGGTAATTACCTGTAGGGAATCAGCAGGGATCCTGCAGTCAGCGTGAAGAAAGAGCAGGATCTCTCCCTGTGCCGCTGCCGCACCGGCGTTCATCTGGCCGCTCCTGCCTGCCGGCGCAGAAAGAAGGTGCATCGGTGCGGGGAAGGGTGAGGCATACTGCCCAATACGGGCACGGGTTGCATCAGAACTGCCCCCGTCTACGATGACGAGTTCAAATGGTCCCTGCAGCAGCGCAAGGTGATCGAGGAAGGGTGGGATCATGTCCTCCTCGTTCAGCACCGGGGTGATAATGGAGATACGTGGCATAGACGGTTCCGTCACGGGACTAAACCCAAATATTTATCCGTCATGATGAGGACTTCCTTTCCATGAAATTCGAAGCCGGGCCGTGGATGACAACCGGATCCGGTATTTTCCTCTTGGGCGTGGCGTGGCTCTTGTTCTGGCTCGGCCCTGCCTTCAACCTGTACGAGGCAGATGCCCGGTGGGCCCACAACTTTGCGTTTGCCCTTATCCTTATCATGGTCGGGATTGCGTATTACCGGCCATCGGTGTCCACATGGATCATCTCAATGATCGCCTCCTTTATTACTATTCCGACTGAACTTGCGTACTGGTCAGGGATGACCGCCACGCTCATCGAACTGGCATTGCTGGGGCTCCTTCTCATCGTGTTGGCGGTGGAATGGCGGTTGAAGCGGCCACTCATCACTCCTAGTCCGAAATCGGGATTCTGGCTGAAGATCCACCTCCCGGTCCTGACGTATCTTGGCATTGTCCATATGCCCCTGATTTTTTTTCTGATACGGTGGACCCATTCCGCCCCCTACCTCACCTACCTCCCGGTAGAGCACGAATACTCGACTACGATCTTCAATGCGATGATCCTTGTCCTCATGGTAATCGCCATAGCCGAGCGCTATGTGAAAGACATACGGGGATTCAGTGTCACCCGGGCAGGATTTTTGTGGGCAGTCCTGATGCTGATCATCCCGCTGGCATCGATCGGCATCTTCGGGCAGTGAGAGGTGATGGAAGTTCAGTCCCCGGCACCGGTACAAGAACGACCGGAACCGGCATTCGTGAGCAGTACGCCGATCCCGGGAGACCCCGGTACAGTCATCACCAACGGGTGTTTTCATCCCGATCATGCAGAAGTCATCAGGTTTTTTGAAAAAAACCTGGTCTATGCAGTACAAATCGAATCAACCCTTTCCTGTGAGGGAGGCTGCCGGTACTGTTATGCATCGGCACAGGATCCGCTTACCGCAGAACTCCCGGCGGCCAGCATACACCGTCTACTTCACGAGGTAAAGGAAGCGGGAGTCCGGGCAATCGACTGGCTCGGGGGAGACCCGCTCATGCGGAAGGACTGGTATGAGCTTGCCCGTGCTGCACAGGAACTGGGGCTCATCAACAACATCTGGACGAGCGGTATCCCGCTTGCGGATCCCCGTATTGCCCGGCAGGTTGCCGAGGTAACTTCCGGAGGGTTTGTCAGTGTCCATCTCGACAGCCTGGATGAAGAGATCTACCGGGTCCTTCATACCGGAGACCCCGGGACAAAAATCCGGTCAATTCGGACGGGTGTCGAGAATCTTATCAGGGCCGGGAAACAATCCCGGGACATCATCAATTGTATCACGTTCACCCGCCCGCTCGCTGGTAATGACGTGGAACGTACCATCCGCGCCTTCTCGGATAAAGGGATCAGGACCTGCCTGACCCAGATCTGTATGGCTGGCCTTGGTAAAGAGCACCCTGAGTGGGTACCGTCAGGACCCCGGATCCGGCATGCCATCGGGGTCCGGGATCGAATCAACTATCCTGGATCGGATCTCTCGATGAGCTCGATGGATGTGAACAAGTATTACTGCGGGGGGACTGTCTGCATCACGGTTGACGGGGATGTAACCCCGTGTTCTGTCATCCGGCAGGGATTCGGGAATGTTCATCACCTGCCCTTTACAGAGATTATCAGCCGGCACCGGAGCGAGTTGCTCTTTCTCCCGCTCCGGAAGGAGGGAAGCGGGGACGGGTGCAGCATCTGTAAAAACCATCCGGTCTGCTGGGGTTGCCGGGCTACGGCATTCTATACAACCGGGGACCTTACGGCTGACGATCCCAATTGCAGGGTCCGGGAGAGATTCGATCGTGAAAAAGCACATTGATATCAGTATAGCAGAAGTCAGCGAAGCTTACGCAGGGCCCGTCGGCACCCTGTGGGAAATGGTGATGGGAGAAGAAATCCATATCGGCGGTGCGACAGCTACCCGGGAACTGGCAGTTCTGGCAGGGATAACAAAAGATGAACGGGTGCTGGACATCTGCAGCGCTCTGGGGGGACCGGCCCGCCATCTCGCTGCAGAGTTCGGGTGCCGGGTTACCGGAATCGATGCAACACCGGCAATGGTGGAGGAGGCTACACGGAGGAATGGTGCTGACGGTCTCGATGGCAGGGTAACGTTCCGCCTCGGAAATGCCCTTGACCTGCCGTTTAGGGGATCCTCCTTTGATACGGTCTGGGGCCAGGATGCCTGGTGCTATGTCACCGACAAGGCACGGCTGATCCGTGAAGCAGCACGGGTGACGAAACAAGGGGGCACTATAGCATTTACGGACTGGATCCAGCTGCGGGATGGTCCTGACAGAAATCTCGATTCACTCCTGAGCTTTATGCTCTTCCCCTATCTGGAGACACCACAAAGCTACCCGCGGTTACTTGAAGAGAACGGCTGGGAGGTGACTGCTGCTGAAGATCTGAGCAGGGATTTTGCAGAACAGTTCACGATGTACCGTTCGAGGATCCAGGGAGAACTCCGGCCGGAAATCATCCGGCAATTCGGCGACAGTTTTTTTTCCGCGGTTGAAGATGGGATAGCCCTCTGGGAACATGCAGCCCACGAGGGTATTGTAGGGCGCGGACGATGGGTTGCACGCAGGACCGGGACTTAAACCCGCCGTTATGCGCCATCGTTGTCATGGCAAAACAGCCGCAGCCAGGAAAGGTCAAGACCCGGCTCTGTCCCCCGCTGAGCCCTAGACAGGCTGCGGATCTCTATGAAGCATTTTTCCTTGACACCGTTTCCCTCGTTTCCGGAATTGAACACTCCGATGTATTCGTAGCGTACGATCCCGACACAGCCCGGGACTACTTCTCCCACATCGTGTCTCCTGCCGTGAAATGCATCCCGCAGGGAAGGGGGGACCTGGGAGACCGGCTCTCACGGATCTCCCACCAGGTGTTTTTACGGGAACACCTGAATGTCATCATCCTTGCAAGCGATACACCCCATCTGCCGCGGGATGTTATCAGGAGTGCAATCGCACGGCTGGATGAGATTGATGTGGTGCTCGGGCCATGCGATGACGGAGGGTATTATCTGATAGGATTACGTTTGCGTGCACCGACGCTGTTTGCGGGAATTCCCTGGAGCACATCACAGGTACTGGACCGTACAATACAGCGTGCTCAGGAAGCGGGAATGACCTGGGAGCTGCTGCCACCTGGTTATGATATTGATACCTGGGAAGATGCAAAGAGGCTCAGTAAGGATCTGGAAGGCACTTCTGCCGGTGATTCTGACAGGTGTTTGAGGACAAAAAAAGCGCTCAGGTACCTGGTTTTCGGACATGCTGCACAGACGGTTGTTCCCTGCCATGGTGAAATTCACCCAAAGCGCCATGTATAACAAAATTATTGATATTAGTGTACTGGTGTTCTCTTTGCAGTGCAATAATCCTCCCATAGTGCTGACCGCGGGCCTTTTCTCCACCGATAGGGTACTGCTCAATGGAAAACGGGAATCTTCCTGTGCCGTGATGGGGTGGTACCGGTGATCACCCGTGTTGCAGAGGAGCGTGTCCGGATCCTCAATAATGCCGCGGTCCGGAACGGGGATTATGTCCTCTACTGGATGCAGTCCTCACATCGCACGGAAGAGAACCCGGCACTACAGTATGCGATCGAACGGGCGGATCAGGCGCGTGTCCCGCTCATCGTCTATTTCGGGCTCTGGCAGTCCTACCCGGAAGCCAACCTCCGTCACTTCCGGTTCATGCTGGAAGGCCTCGCTGAAGTCGGACACTCACTTGAAGCCCGGGGAATCCGGTTCGTGCTCAGGATTGAGCCACCGGACGAAGGTGTCCAAACCCTTGTAAAGAAAGCGGCAGTCGTGATTGTTGACCGTGGGTACCTCAGGCAGCAGCAGTCATGGTACCGTACCGTTGCTGAACAGTGCCGCTGTCCGCTGGTGCAGGTCGAAGGAAATGTGGTTGTACCGGTTGAAGTGGCATCGCAGAAAGAGGAATATTCGGCAGCCACGTTTCGCCCGAAGATTACCCGCCTGCTTGACAGGTTTCTGCACCCCACTGAAACGGGTAGTCCGCAGCGTTCTTCTCTCTCCCTTGACCTTCCCAGCCTTGCAGATGAATCAATAGAGGCCCTCCTTGTACCCCTCACCATTAACCGCACGGTTCCTGCATCGGGATTGTTCACCGGAGGGACAGCAGAAGCGAAGCGGCGGTTTGAACAGTTCCTGAAAAACCGGCTGGACGGGTTTGCCGATAACCGCAATGATCCCGGTGGCGATGGTGGTTCCGACATGAGCCCTTACCTCCATTTTGGCCAGGTATCGCCGGTGAAGCTTGCTCTCCATGCTCAGGAACAGGGAGGGAGTGGAACTCCTGCATTTCTCGAAGAGCTGATCGTGCGGCGGGAACTTGCCGTGAATTTTGTCCGGTACAATGATCGCTACGATACCTTTGGATCACTTCCTGCATGGGCACAGAAAACGCTGGCACAGCACCAGGCTGATCTGCGGGAGTATCGGTATTCACCCGATCAGCTCGAGCAGGCTGCAACCCATGATCCGTACTGGAATGCTGCCCAGATGGAAATGATGAAGACCGGTAAGATGCAGGGCTATATGCGGATGTACTGGGGCAAGAAGATCCTTGAATGGAGTAAAACACCCCAGGACGCCTACGCAGCCGCCCTGCATCTCAATAATAAATATGAGATTGACGGACGGGATCCCAACGGGTACGCCGGGGTTGCCTGGTGCTTTGGCAAACACGATCGCCCGTGGGGGGAGCGTCCGGTCTTTGGCATGGTACGGTACATGAATGCAGAGGGACTTAAGCGAAAGTTTGCGATGGACCGGTATCTTGAAAAGGTCCGGCTGGTCCGCTGAAGACCTGGTTATACTATAGTCAATGCCGCGCTCTGGTAAAATCCGGTTCTGCCCCATGGAGATGTCAACGGTTCGTACGGTTACCGGCGCTTTTTTGGTTTCCTTTCGCCAGAGGGAGACTGCGGTACGCCAGCACAAGCACCAATGGAGGTGAGGTATTGTTCGGCCTTTGCGATCAACTGATCACGTTTCCCGCTCTCCATGCGGGTGATATAGGTGATGAAGGGCGCCATCCGCACATTATGCTCAAATATGTCCCGATGGACATACAGGAAACGCCAGTAGAGAGCATCCCAGAGATCACACCACGGGCCTTCTTTGTAATTACTCATCTTCAGAACATACCGGGAACCGGATATGTAGGGTTTGGAACTCATCAGCCCCCCATCTGAAAACTGGCTCATCCCGTACACATTGGGGACCATGACCCAGTCATACGCATCAATAAAGAGCTCCGAGAACCAGTCATAGACCCGGTCCGGGTGGAATTCGGCAAGGAGCATGATGTTGCCCAGCACCATCAGGCGCTCGATATGGTGACAGTAGGCATCAGTGAGCACCCGCTGTATCGTTGTATCGACAGGTTCGATTCCCGTTGACGCAGTCCAGAAGCAGGGAGGTACCGGGTGGGTCAGGGCCAGTACATTTGACGATTGTTCTTTTTTTCCGGCAATCAGATAAACCGCCCTGATGAACTCGCGCCAGCCGATCATCTGGCGGATGAAACCCTCCAGCGAAGTGATCGGGATCTCATGCTCCTGTGCATGACGCAGTGCGGCCTCGACTACGTCTTTTGGGATGAGGAGCCCGATATTCAGCAGGGGACTGATCGCGGAATGGAAAAGAACCGTTTCATCCTGTTGAATCGCATCTTCGTACCGCCCGAACAGTACCAGCCGGTTCATGAGGAAATCGTCAAACCAGCGGTCTGCATCTTCAAACGTGACCGGCCAGGAAAAGGCGTTCACATCCCCATAGGCACCCGGAAAATGTTCCTGCACGTAGCTGATTGCTTCGGTTACATACTCATTCTGTGGGGGGTGCCAGACCGGGGGTATCGGGAAATCCTTTGGCAGCGGTTCTCGGTTGAGGGTATCAAACGTCCAGCGTTTCTCAACCGGTTTACCATCGTTTTCCAGCAGGATCTTGTGGCGTTTTCTCTGCTCGATATAAAATTCCGTGAGATAGAATCTCCTGCCCTCAGGGTAAAACCCCCTGAGGTATTCCCGTGAGCAGAGGAACATCGGACTCTCGTACGTAACCAGCCGGATTCCCGTTCTGGTGCAGAATTTCTCAATCTCATCAACCAGGCCGTTTTCCAGCGGATCGCACATATGGACCTCAGAAACCCCGTTTCCGGCAAGCTTTTCAAACAGGTGTGTGCTTTTTTCCAGTGCTGCTGTCTCAAGGTAATCGACCGTGAATCCTTCAGCGACAAGGTAATTCCGGTACCGCCGCATGGATGCGCGGTGAAGCACGAGTTTCTGGGCATGGAACCGGTGCCTGCGGAAAAACCATGGGTCTTCGGCAATGATAACCGGTCGCTCCCTGGACAATGCCGGACTTTGCTGGAAGAGCTGGTGGGGATAAATCACCGTTACTCCCGAACGGGCCGGGGCAGCTGCTCGTTTTTTTGCGGGCATTATTTCTCATCCTTACTTTTGCCGGGGTTCCTGCTGATCAGCTGGTCCATTTCTTCCCTTCCACACATCCCTGCCGCGATCGGTAATCTCTTCGGGCATGTCAGTGAGTTCAACCGGGTACGGTGCAAAGAACGTCTGGTTCATGAGGGCTGGATCCCCGAACCGGATCACCCATGATCGGAGCAGATCCCGGGGTTCAGCCAGTGTGGCATTCCCCTCTTTATAGCGACCGATTAATCTGTCACAGTAAGCTTTTTCTTCACCTGAAACCCGTTTGCTGAAATAACCGAGTACATGCTGAAGGACATTAATATTATTGGTGTAGCGGGGAGTCTGCGCGAGAGCTGCACAGAGCAGGTGGCGGTAGTGGAAAAACAGCTCTGCCGGCTCCTTCTTAGCCCGGGATGCAACAAGCCGCCCCATCTCGCGCATGAGCTGCTGGTGACAGGCCATAAGGACGAACTTGTTGGCTGCATGGAATGTTGCGAGATCTTCCCGTTCACCTTTCTCTTCCACTGTTCGGAATGCCGCAAGGGTAAAGATCCCGGTGAGAAAGTGGTCACGGATCCGCGCATTATTCAGGCGCAGTTCATCTTCTATAGGCAGCTCAAAAAACCGTTTCAGCACCTCACGGGCAAAAAAGCCGGCTGTTTTTTCAATTGCCATGGATTTTTCGGCTGATGGATATACCCGGACGCCACTGGTTCCGGAAGTGGGAGAACCGCCTTTTAAGATAAAACCGTCAACGGGTGGCAGGGAATCAAGAAACCGATTGGCAAAGACGGTCATCTCTCCGGTAACATCCCGCCCGGTAGCAGGCTGAAGTAAGTGATCTCTTCCCTCCAGTCGTACAATCCTGACCGTTGCCCGGGGAATTCCCAGGCCAATCTCAACTTCCGGACAGACCGGAATGCAATCAGCAAAGGACCTGAGGGTTGCCACCAGGGTGGATGGTATTTTCGAACCATCATAGCGGCACGGGTCAAACTCGATACAACGGCTGATGACAATACAGGGTCTCGGGTATTCTCGTACCATGGGGTATCACGACACGTTCCAGTTCCTGCAACAAAGCATATGAATCATTGGGTCTTCAATCACCCTTATCAATTTTCTGAAATATACTACTTATCAAAAGGATGATGTTCTGATGGATCCGGTAAAAATCCCCAAAATGCCAAAAGCAGAGTACGACGCCCTGATCAAACGCCAGTACGTATCCCGGATTGCTTTTGGCGCATGTGAGCACCCCTATATTGCTCCATTCATGTATGTCTTCGACGGAAAATATCTCTATTTCCTTTCCACAAAATACGGCAGGAAGATGGAGTATTTTATCAGCAGCCCGAAGGTCTCCGTCGAGATTGAGGAGTATGCCCCTGACCTTTCTGCATTCACCTTTGTGAGCCTTCAGGGAATGTTGGAAGAGGTGAAGGATCCCTCGCAGAAAAAGAAGGTGCGGGAACAGTTTGTCGGCATGATTGCGAAAAACCGGCTTTCACCCCGTGTGCTCACGGCTCTTGGTCACAGCCCGAATGACACTCCGGACGTGTTGGTCCGTGAGGAGCGTTCGGCTGTCTGGAAGCTGGTCGGTGTAAAAGATATTGTGGCACTGAAAAACGGGTAAAGCCCCTTCAGGTATACTTCCCACAGCGAATAGTTATACAAGGATTCATGTGGTGTAAGGAGATCCGCTCACGATGTTCCGTGCAGGAACCTCACCTCTTCAGCGAGTTTCAGGAGGGTGGTTTCTCCCCCTCTTTTTCATGCTAAAAAGGAATCGGGGAAACACTTTCTTTAAATACCTGCACCGTCCCATTGGGCAGTATGCGTAAAATTCTTCTGGTGGCGTCTGCCATTGCAATTATTCTGGTGCTGGCCCTGCTGCTCACCCAGTCCTCTGCTGAGACTATACCTTATAGTATCAAAGGAACCACAGGCGAGATCGAGTTCCGGCAGTACCCTGCGCTTGTGCTTGCAACAGCTGATAACTCACAAAACGATGCCGGTTTCAACCTGCTCTTTGCCTATATCTCCGGCAGCAACAAACCCCAAGAAAAAATCCCGATGACCGCCCCCGTAATAACCTCACAAAAAATTCCGATGACTTCACCGGTAGTTTCCAATGCTACGTCAATGTCGTTTGTTTTGCCTGCAGGAAAAACACGGGAGGAGACCCCGGATCCGCTGGACAGCCGGGTGCGGATCGTCACGCTTCCGGAACGGGAGGTAGCTGTTATCCGCTTCACGGGATATGCCTCCCCAAAAGAGGTGGATGCGGTAACGGTACGGTTGCAGGACGGGCTGAAAAAGGTCGGGATTGAGACCGTGGGTGAGTCGTTTCTGATGCGGTATGACACCCCGTGGATGCCCGGTTTCCTTCGGCGGAATGAGGTGGGGATAGAGATAAAAAGACCGTGAACTGCGAGGTAATAAGACTATACCAGGCTTTGGAGGAAAATAATCTGGTGAACCAGCACCCTGAACAGGAAAAAACACGTGTTTCCTGCCATGATGAGCTTCATTAAGAAAAGAGTAGTTACTATTAATCGATCGCAGGAGGGAATGGATGGCGCAATGGAAATGCAGTGTATGCGGGTATATCTATGATGAAACAATCGGGGATGCCAAGGCAGGAATACCTGCGGGGACTACCTTTGAAAAGCTTCCTGATACGTGGACATGCCCGGTCTGCGGGGCAGGAAAAGAGGCTTTCCGGAAGGTGCCCACGGAAGATATCCATGCAAAGGCAGTCACGACAGTATCCGATGTGATGGTTGCAGAACTGGTTACCTGGGGAGTGAATGTTGTATTTGGTCTTCCCGGTACCTCCTCGCTTGGTCTCGTGGAGGCAATCCGGAAAAATCCCGGGATCCGGTATTTTGTGGTGCGGCATGAGGAGAATGCGGCTTTTGCCGCATCTGCCTACAACAAACTGACCGGCAACGTCGCTGCGTGTCTCACGATTGCCGGCCCGGGCGCAACCAACCTTGCTACCGGGCTCTATGATGCAAAGGAAGATCATGCTTCAGTCCTGTCGTTGAACGGGCAGGTGGAAGCACAGTATACCGGCCCCGGTGGCGTGCAGGAAATAGACCAGGACGCATTTTTCCGCCCGGTAACGGTGTACAACAACACCATTTATGAAAAGAACCTGGCGGTCCTGTTGCTGACGCGGGCTCTCAGGTATGCGAAAATTGATCGGGGTGTTGCGCAGATCTCGGTCCCCAATGATATCCAGAAACAACCGCTGGATGCACGGCTCTGTGCCCGCGAGTCCTGCCTTTGCGGTCCTGATATCCTGCCCTCCGATGATCTAATAAAAACCGCTGCTGTGGCGATAGACAACGCGAAAAAGCCGGTGATTCTCGCAGGCTGGGGTGCCTACCCGGATGGACAGAAGGTGCTTGCTCTTGCAGAGAAGATCAAGGCCCCCATCCTTACGACGTTCCGGGCAAAAGGAATACTTCCGGAAGACAACTCGTGGGTGATCGGTATCCTCGGAAATGTGGGATCACCCCACGCACGGATCCTGGTGAACGAGGCTGATCTTGTTATCACCCTTGGGGTAGGATTCTCAAAATATACCAATGTCCCGACGGATAAGTCCTTCGTACAGGTGGATATCGATCCGCTGAAACTCGGGAAAAACCGCCAGACGATTGCACTCTGGGGAAACTGCAGTCTTGTGCTCCCAAAACTCTTCCCGCTGCTCCATGAACGGGAAGAAAATGGAATTAAAAAACGCCTTGCTGCTATTAAAAAAGATTGGGACCTGCAGCGCGATGCTGAAGCGGACAGCAGCGCCTTCCCGTTACGGCCTCCATTCATCATGCAGGTGCTGTCTGAAATGATCCCGCAGGATGCAGTCATCTCGCTTGATGTTGGTGAAAACCAGTGGTGGTTTGGCAGGAACTTCCGGATGAAACAGCAGCGGTTTGCGATGTCAGGCTACCTTGCAACCATGGGATTTGGCTTACCCGGGGCAATCGCTGCGAAAATTGCGTATCCCGGCCGCACCGTGTTTTGCATAACCGGTGACGGTGGATTTTCCATGGCGATGGCAGATTTCATAACGGCGGTGAAATATGATCTCCCGATGGTGGTAGTCATTCTGAACAACCACCAGCTCGGTATGATCCAGGTCGAGCAGATGATGGAACATTACCCGAACTATGCAACCGACCTGCTCAACCCGGACTTTGCCCGGTACGCAGAGGTATGCGGTGGTATCGGCATCCGTGTCAGTCGTCCTGAAGAACTCAGACCTGCACTTCTCACTGCGATGTCCCATAACCGCCCGGTAATTATTGACGTCGAGACAGATCCAAAACGGTTCTGATATTTCCTTTTTACAAAATCCCCCGAATTACCGGCAAAAACTAGTGCGAAAAAAGAAATGAAAAAAAATTTCCCCTCTCGTTTTTAAGGAAAACGAATTGATTCTCTCCTCAATTTGGTCTTTTCATTAAAAAAGTGGGAAGATATCTGGCTCAATAACCGCCACCGTACCCGCCACTGGGGGGACTTGTGGTTTTTACCATTGTAGGTACAGATGTGGGTTTGGTTGTTACGACCGGAGTGGTACCCGTGGTGGTAGCGACATACCACACGTTATTGAACCCCTGTCCCTTCGCGTCACCTGGTTTTGCATCAATGGAATAGTAATAAAGCGGTCTTCCCTTGTAAGCCGTCTGTTTGACACCATCATATCTGGTTACTGAAGTAAAATCAGATGGATTCAAAACGGACGGAGCTGTTACCGGATCAGCATTGAACGCCGGCCATAAACCGAGGCAGGTACCGGTACAGGTACTTGCCCCCGGTGTATCCTTTGTGAAGAAGTAGAGTGTTTTTCCCGATGTATCCGTAAGATAGAATCCAAGGCTGGTATTATGTGCAATCAGAACACTCTCATCAGGTTTGAATACAAACCAGGTATCGAGCACGTTTTCACCGTTCACATCACCCGTTTTTGTATCTCCCTGATAGTAATAGAGTGGCCATCCATAGTAGGTGGTCTGTTTTGTACCGTCAGTTCGTGTTATGGTTCCGAAGTCAGCCGGGTCAAGCGGGGATGATACTGTTACAGTACCCGTCGAAAATACCGGCCAGACAACTGCACACTGCCCATTGCAGGAGCTGGCGCCGCTGGCAGGGACATCATTTGCGAAATAATAAAGGGTCTTTCCCTGGGAATCTACCAGGATGGTACCAAGGGGACTGCTCGCTGTTTTAACCGTGTCATCCGGTTTTACCGCTGTCGGCTGCGGAGTTTGCTGTACTGGTAGTTGCTGGGTGCATCCGGCAATGAATAGTGTCGAAATGACCACAAGCAAAAGGAGAATCGATGTTGTGTTTTTCATAATCACCACCTTTGAAGGCAGTGTGAAATTCATTTTAAAGGTAAGAAAACTTTTGATAGTTTTCAATTTTTAGAAATGCATAAAAGAATGTATCAGATCTGAATTCCCGTTCTTATCAGTACAGGATTAACATTTATAGGACTTATGATTAAAAACAATAAAAAGGGGTATTTATGGCAAAAATCACCCAGTACAGTGCAAAAAATCTCATTTTTGAAGCAGGAG
Source organism: uncultured Methanoregula sp. (assembly GCA_964590415.1). Taxonomy (GTDB): domain Archaea; phylum Halobacteriota; class Methanomicrobia; order Methanomicrobiales; family Methanospirillaceae; genus Methanoregula. The sequence continues at coordinate 271,002 of CAZPVQ010000003.1, forward strand.
CGGATCCTGAAAAATGGAACAGGATTCCCTCTCCTTCTGTCGTGGAAAAGACCGTTCATGAAATTGAGAAACGTGGTATAAAAGTCATCCTATCACCAAATGGTGAAGAAGCGCTGTCGGTGCTGAAAAAAATCATTCCACCCGGTGCTGAAGTGATGAACGGTTCTTCCACTACGTTGATCGAGATAGGGTTCGAGGAGTATGTTTCAGGTGGACAGTCCGGGTGGAAACTTGTGCATACGACAATCACGGCGGAAAATGATGACCGTAAGAGAGCAGAGCTGCGAAGAAAATCTGTTACCGCTGATTATTTCCTTTCCGGTGCAAATGCAATTGCCAGTACGGGAGAGATTATTGCCTGTGATGCGAGCGGGAGCCGGGTAGGTGCGTGGCCATTTGCTGCCGGGCATCTTATCCTGGTAGTGGGAATAAATAAGATCGTCCCAACGACTGAGGATGGATTGAACCGTATCAGGAACTACGCATACCGGCTGGAAAATGCCCGGGCGATGAAAGTCTACGGAACACCAAGCGTTATGGGGAAATGCGTTATCCTGGCCCATGAAAAGAACGAAGGACGGGTTACCCTCATCCTTGTTAATGAAGATCTTGGATATTGAAAAAAATTGCACCGGAAATTTTTTTTACAGAATCGCCAGGTTAATCAGGTAGTTTTGAATTTTTCTGCAGAAAAAAATATTATTTTTCGGAAGTATTCATGTATTCCGGGAATCGAGAAGGGTGTTTGTTCCTTGTAACTTCACTATTAGTCGAGCATGGTTTTGATCATTTTCATGGTCTCGATTTTAAACTGGAAATGTTTTATCATACCCTCTTTCATCATGATCTTTGCGTCAAGCATGCGTTTCATAAGCGTTTTCTTCTGGTCATCGGTCAGTGTTTCCCACATCTCCATCATGACCGCGTCTTTCTGCTGCATCATTCCGTGTTGCATTTCGTGCATCATGGTGTCATCTCCTGGTTTTGTCCGGCTGGCCGGACGAATATTCCCTTGGCTAAGGAGCAGATATTCCTGTTTCTTGTTTTCAAACTTTGTGACACGGTTTGAAAATCGTGCACTTCATACCAGCTTCTTTTCCGGAATGCCGGATCCCAGTACCGGATAATCTGTGTATCCCTGGTCCTCACCCGTGTAAAATGTCGAAGGGTCCCCGGCATTGAGAGGCGCCCCCTTGCAAAACGATGGGGGAGATCCGGGTTGGCAAGAAACAGTATCCCGAAGGACACAAGATCCGCAAGGCCGCTTTCAATCGCTTCATTGCCGCTGGCAGCGTCATACCCCCCGTTCAGCATAAGCGCCCCGTTGAATTTTGCACGGATAAGCGGGGCTATTAGTAATTCGGGAGCAGTTGCGCCCAGCCTGCCGCCAACCGCTTCCACCAGGTGGATGTACCCAATCCCTGTCGTGTCCAGTTCCGATGCAAATGTGGAGAAGGTTCCGGCAGGATCGGAGTCAGACATTCCATGGAACAGGAAATGGGGGGATATCCGGTATCCCACGTTTCGGGGTCTCCATTCACGAATAACAGCCCTGACAATTTCTAAGGGAAACCGCATCCGGTTCTCCAGGGTTCCGCCGTAGTCATCGGTACGCCTGTTTGACCCGTCCTGCAGGAACTGGTCCAGCAGGTAGCCATTTGCCCCATGAATTTCCACACCGTCGAATCCTGCTTCCTTTGCATTCTTCGCCCCCAGCCGGAACTGTTCTACGATATCCGGGATCTCTCCGATCAGCAGTGCCCGGGGCACCGGGATTTTCTTTTTTCCCGTCGGTGTTTGAATTTCTTCGTTTACGGCAAGTGCAGATGGTGCAACCGGCAGGTCACCGCGGAGATAATCCGGATGGGACATCCGCCCCACATGCCAGAGCTGGAGGAATATGGTCCCTCCCGCCTGGTGAACAGCAGCAGTAATCCCCTTCCATCCTGCCACCTGAGCCGGGGAATAAATCCCGGGTGTCCGGTTGAACCCCACGCCCCGCGGGCTCACCTGGGAACCTTCCGTGATGATCAGACCCGCTGCGGCTCTCTGGGTGTAGTAGGTGACCGCGAGCGGACCCGGAATATTGCCTTCCATCGCCCGGCACCGGGTCATCGGCGCCATGACCATTCTGTTTCGGAGACGGATGTCTCCCAGTTTGTAAGGAGATAACAGACTTGTCATTCTTCACCTCATGCCGGGACAAGTTTCCATATCTCTCCGGTTGCTGATGCAGGATCAGGACCGCTCTTCATGCTTGTCAGGACATAGAGTTCATGGTTTTCGTCTTCACCAAATCCCCTTACATAGACATTCATCCGGCCGTTGGGATTGTCTGCAATCCTGAACTCCCGCGTTATCCACATCCGGTTGTCCTGCGGCGTAATGTTGCCTACCGCGGGAGGATACCTGCTGATATCGTAACCTGCAGGCGGGGTCGAGACCAGCAGGGTCCCGTCTCCCCGGGCAAAAGCGGTACTCCAGTCACCGAAAATATAGTTCCCGTCAAGGTCAGGCATTGCAGTGCCGCGATAAATATACCCGCCAACGATAGTATTGCCGACATCATGTCCGGTCTCGATTATCGGCCCGATCAATGGTTCCCCCCGTGCTCCGGTAACAGGGCATGGACCGGCAGGAGGTTTTGAATTATCGGTAGTATTGAAACAATGCGTTCCCTCCCGGATATTCCAGCCGTAGTTCCCGCCCTTGTCAACGATGAAGACAGATTCGAACAGCGCCTGCCCGGCAGATGCCGTGATCAGGGTGTGGTTGCCGGCTGCATCGAATGAGGCATAGGCAGGGTTCCGGAGTCCCATCGCAAAAATCTCCGGTGCAAATCCTGCAGTTCCGATAAAAGGATTTTCCGGAGGGATCGCGTACTTCTTCCCCCCAATACCAGGTTTATCCACGTCGATCCGCAGGATCTTCCCGAGGAGATTTCCCCCGTCCTGAGCATTGCCGGTGCCCGGAGTATGGCCGGTGCCGGTATCGTCAGATCCACCACCATCACCGAGAGCGAGGTAGAGATAACCGTCGTCAGTCCCGAAGAGGAGAGGCCCCCCGTTATGGTTTGATTGCGGTTTGTCAACTGTCAGCAGGACCATTTCCGAGTTCATATCAACCGTATCGGGATTGCTTTCCATGACATGGAATACAGAAAGCCGGTTGGTGCTGCTCCAGCCTGAGGGAGCACCCGTCTGCAGCGGTGCCGAATAATACACGAACACACGCCCGTTATTCCGGTAATCCGGGTGGAACGCAAGGGAGAACAGGCCGCGTTCGTCATAACCGGCATTCAGTCTCACCATGCGGTCGCGGATGTCCAGGAAAGGCTTGTCAGAGACCTTTTTGTCAGGTCCGATCATCATCACCACGCCGGTCTGGTCGACGACAGCAATCCGCCCGGACCCGTCATCAGGCAGGGCGATCATCATCGGAGCGGAAAAACCCCCGGCAATTTTTTCAAGACCGATCGGTGTCTTTTGAGGGGCCAGTGGTGTGAATGACGCACCATTCCGAAATGTGGCAGCAAGCGGAGAATCCTGGTTGGTCAGATCGGTTCCGGTACTGGGAATTACTGTAACTATGGGGGTTACCGGTTTCATATCGGTTCCGGAATTTCCGGTACATCCTGCAAAAATTACGCCAGCCACCACGAAAAAAAGAAAAACTGCTGTCATCAGTTCCTGATTCATGCATGCTCATAAGGAAATCGTCCCTTTATTCTTTTGGTTTCCTTTCAGATTTTGAAATTTACACCGTTTTTCACTCAATTCTGGAAAAACAACAGATAATTTTCACCTGAAAGATTCATGCTCCCAAGGCTGTTTCAAAAATTGCAATAAAGCGAAACCCTTTTCAAGTGAAATAAAAGGTTCTTAGTAACTGATCTGATGAAGAGAAATATCGTAGCTGGTATAGCTGTTATTGCTGTAGTACTCGCAGGAGCATGTGCATGGTATCTCTGGGCTTATCAGCCCCCTCCCGCAGAAACCCGGGATTCTGTCATTGTTGCATACTCTCCGTTTGAATCGGGCGCTCTTTTCTGGATCGCAAAAGACCAGCACTTCTTCGAAGAGAATGGCATTAACCTGACCCTGATAAAGTATGATTCCGGGGCTGCTTCCCTGGAAGGCGTGATAAATAGAGAAGCAGACATTGCTGTCGGCGTAACCGAATTCCCTCTTGTCAGAAAAGCGCTCCAGAATGAGAGAGTCCGTACCATAGGAAACATCGACAAGGGTGAATTTATCTATCTTGTTGCCCGAAAAGACCGGATCCGGAATGAGACCGATCTTAAAGGAATGAGAGTCGGCACAACCACAGGAACTGTGGCAGAATTCCATCTGGGGAGGTTTCTCACCCTTCATGGGATGACGCTGCAGGACATCACTCCTGTTGACGTTAAAACACCGGAAGGCTGGGTGAATGATGTCGCCGATGGAAAACTGGATGCCATCTCGACTGCCCAGCCCTATGCCAATGCAGCCCGGGAACGGCTGGGTACCAATGCAACAGTCTGGCCTCTGCAGAGCAGCCAGCCCCTGTTTGCCCTTGCGATCTCTTCAGATGACTGGATCACCCAGCATCCTGACCTCACCACCAGGTTCCTCAAATCCCTGGTCCGGGCTGAGGAATATCTCCACACTCACCCGGCAGAATCCCGGGTTATCGTGCAGAACCAGCTGGACCTTGATCCCGGGTATATGGACACGGTATGGCAACAGAACCAGTTCTCCCTGACCCTCGACCAGTCGCTTGTCCTGGCAATGGAAGACGAAGCCCGCTGGATGATCGCAAACAACCTGACCAATGCAACGTCTGTACCGGATTTCCGGCGGTATATTTACGAGGATGGATTGGAAAGCGTGAGACCCGGTTCGGTGAATATTATAAGGTAGCTTGAACCTATGAGAAACCACACAGTCAGGAAACGCCCCACGAACAGGAGATGATTGTCACGATTGCGATTACGGCTGCAATTGTTCGGGCAGAAACGGTGTCAGGGTCTCTCATTCCATCGTATCGGCCAGAAGGAAAAAAACCATGAAAATCAGGACACTTCTCATTGCCAGTGTCGTAACTTTCAGCATCTTGCTCCTGATTATCTCCGGCCTTGTGATAGTGACCAACCAGCAGATAGGAAAACTCGTCGAGCAGGAAGCAACAGCAAACACGATCGCACTCGAAGTTGGAGAGCTTGGCTACCTCTCGAATGACTATATATTGTTCCGCGAACCCCAACAGGCAGATCGGTGGAACACGAAGTATGCTTCCATTTCTGATGATATTGCGAGTCTTTCAGTTGACCAGCCGGAGCAGCAGGCAATTGTCAGAAATCTTGAAGCAAATCTCCGGAATACCCGATCGGTCTTTGATGACATTGCGTCAAATCCTGCGCAACCTGACAGGACCGCGGACACCGGATTTGTCCAGCTCTCATGGAGCAGGATGGCGGTTCAGAACCAGGGGATGGTCTTTGATACCGTAAGACTTGCGAATCTTCTCAATGAGGACGCAGAAGAGCTGATGCGGGTGAGAAACCTGCTCATTTTCGCCCTGATGGGTGTCTTCATCGCGTTCCTTTTCACCAGTTACCTTATTTTCTACCGTCGCGCATTGACATCAATTACCGCGATTACCAATGGAATAAAGGAGATCGCGTCAGGCAACCTCAATTATCAGCTTGAAACAGGAACCGATGATGAGATCGGCGACATTGCACAAGGGTTAAACCGGATGACTGCGGATCTCCGGCTGGTAACTGCGTCAAAAACTGATCTTGAGCGGGAAGTGTCAGAGCGTATGCGGGCTGAGGCGCAACTGGTCCGGAACAATGAAGACCTCAATGCGCTGAATGAAGAGCTCACCGCCGCCCAGGAAGAGCTTCACCAGAATCTCGATGAGCTCTCAAAGAGGGAGATTGAGCTCCATTCCGTAGCCCTGTTCCCGACAGAGAATCCCTCACCGACGATGCGGGTAAACGATCAGGGAAATCTTCTTTTTGCTAATCCGGCAAGCACCCACGTTCTTCGCTGCTGGAAGGTAACTGTCGGAGAGAAAGTTCCTGACCATATCATTCGAAGTGCCCTTGATTCACTGGAGCACGGAATAATGCAGGAAACTGAGGAGATCTGTGAACCTTATACCTATTTGATCCAATTTACTCCTATTTCCCCTCAGAATTATATCAATCTCTACTTTAGTGATATTACCCGGCGCAAACGCGCCGAGGACCTACTGCTACGGAAGAATGAAGATCTCAATGCACTCAATGAAGAGCTTACTGCTGCCCAGGAAGAACTTCACCAGAATGTAGAAGAACTCACCCACGCCGAGAGGATGCTCAGGGAGAGTGAGGAAAAATACCGTATCATCTTTGAGACGGCGAACGAAGGCATCTGGATCACCGATGCTGAGAGAAAAACCATTCTCATCAATCAGCGAATGGCAGACATGCTGGGATACCCGGTCAAAGAAGTGCTTGGCAGAACCCCCTCTGAATTTCTTGGCACCGGACAGGAACTGGTCAGGCAGAAAACCAGCGATGACCTTAAAAAAGGTGAATCCACTCACAGAGAGTTCAAATTCCGGCGTAAAGATGGATCTGATCTCTGGGTTATTTCCAGCGCTTCACCGGTATTTGATGATAAGGGTAACTACCTGAGAACGGTTTCCCTGCTGACGGATATTACCGTTCGCAAGATGGCAGAGGATGCGCTGCGGGAAAGTGAGGAGCGTTTCAGGCTGGCTCTCAGGAATGCACCGGTTTCAGTTGCAATCCAGGATAAAGATCTGGTGTTCCAGTGGGCGTTCAACCAACGTACTGTACGGCCGGAGGAAGTCAAAGGAAAGAAAGACACTGATATCTTCACACCGGAAGATGCAGCACGGCTTATCGAACTGAAACGCGAATGTCTTGGTACGGGCAGGGAAGTCCGTAAAAAAATCTGGATCACCATGAATGGCAAACAGGTATTCCTTGACCTGTACCTTGAACCCCTCCAAGATGATAACGGGCAGATTACGGGGATTGGGATTGCCACCGTCGATCTGACCGAACAGAAGCTTATCGAAGATGCCCTTCGGTACAGTGAGGAGAACCTTCTGCAGGCCCAGGAATTGCTGGACGCTGTTACCAAAGGAACGGATGTGATTATCGCCGTACAGGACAAAAATTTCCGATATATCTTCTTCAACCAGCCCTACAAGGAAGAGATAAAGCGTCTCACCGGTAAGGACCTCACCCTTGGCTCCAGTATGATCGATGTGTTCGCAAAGATTCCGGAAGAGCAAAAGATGTCCCTGGATGAGTGGAGCAAGGTTCTGGACGGGGAGAATGTTAACCAGACGATATCTTTTGGCGGTCCCGGTAGTCACCGCAGGGTCTATCATGTGCTTCATACCCCCATCCGGGATGCCAAGGGAACTATCATCGCTGCCGGGGAAGTTGCTTTTGATATTACCCGGCAGGCTGAGATGGAAGAGGCATTGCGGGAAACAAAGGAATATCTTGACAATCTCATTACCTATGCCAATGCCCCGATAATTGTCTGGGACCCGCAATTTCGTATAACCCTTTTCAACCATGCATTTGAACATCTGACCGGCAGGAAGGCAAAGGAGGTTATCGGAAAACCGCTGGAAATTCTCCTTCCTGAGAACTATCTTGCGTCTGCAATGGATCTCATAAGAAAAACCATGGAAGGAGAGAGATGGGAAAGCGTGGAAATACCCATTCTCCACAAGAAGGGTGGAGTCAGGACAGTTCTCTGGAATTCCGCCTCAATTTTTGGATCTGACGGGAAAACCATTATTTCAACTATTGCCCAGGGGCAGGATATAACCGACCGGAAAAAGATAGAGTCCGAGTACAGACACCGGGCTGCAGAATATGCAAAAATGAATGTTGCACTCGAAGAAGAGGTCAGGCAGCGAAAGATATCGGATAGTACGCTTAAAAATACCTTATCGCTCCTCAATGCATCCCTTGAATCTACGGCCGATGGCATCCTTGTGGTTGACCAGCAGGGAAAAATTACCAGTTTCAATAAAAATTTTATGAATATGTGGAATATCCCACAAGAAGTACTGGAATCTGGTTATCACCAGACGGTAATAAATCATGTTTTGCCACAACTGAAAAATCCTGAAGGATATTTAACAAGCATCCGGGAGCTTGAGAACCACCAGGGACGCGAGAGCTTTGACATGGTTGAATTTAACGACGGGAAAATCTTTGAACGCTATTCGAAACCTCAGAAAATCGGAGAGTCGGTGGTGGGCAGGGTCTGGAGTTTCCGGGATATAACTGATCGCAAGCATGCAGAAGAAAACCTTCTTGCATCCATTCATGAAAAGGAAGTACTGCTTCGCGAGATCCATCACCGTGTCAAGAACAATCTCCAGCTCATATCCGGCCTGCTTGACATGACCCGGATGCGGACGGTGGATGAATCAACAAATACCATACTGACCGACCTGATGCTCAAAATCCAGACCATGGCGCAGATCCATACCCGGCTGTACGAGAGCAAACAGTTCGGAAAAATCAGTTTAACCGGTCAGATCCGGGACCAGGTAACCGCGTTATCAAATATTTATTCCCATAAGGGACACGAGATCATCTGCGAGATGGATGCTCAGGAGATATTTCTCCCGGTCGACCAGGCAATTCCCTGTGCGCTGGTCGTGAATGAGATCCTTTCAAACGCGTACAAACATGCCTTTAAAGGGCGGAAACGTGGTACTATTGAGATATCCGCAGTGCAGGAGAACGGGCAGATCAGAATCACGGTAAGGGATGACGGCATCGGGATACCGGACAATTTTGATATCAGCCGTACCAACAGTCTCGGGCTCAAACTGATCAGGACACTGGTGCAGGCACAACTGAAGGGATCTCTTATGTTTAAAAGCCGGAATGGCACTGAAGTTACTATGGAATTTCCGGTAATTACCGGGGGGACTTAAACTCTATGTCAAAGATACTTGTAGTTGATGATGAAGCGATTATCACAATGCAGCTGGAAGAGCGTCTGAGTGCAATGGGGTATACCGTTGCAGGGATGGCTGCTTCCGGTGAAGAAGCGGTCGAAAAGGCACGGCGTATCCGGCCAGACCTTGTTCTGATGGATATCGTAATGCCCGGAAAGATGAATGGCATTGAAGCCGCAAAAATTGTTACCGGGGAACTGGATATTCCGGTTGTTTTTGTTACCTCCTATGCAGATGATGCGATCATTGAAAAAGCCAAAAGTGTCCGCCCTTACGGATATATTGTAAAACCGTTCAATGAACTGGAGATTAAGGCAGCCATTGAAGTGGCTCTGTTCCGGAAAGCGGCGGAACTTGAAGAACAGAAATTAAAAAAGACTGCACTCAAAAAAATGGTGCCGGACAGGGAAACCGGGCAGCCGGAAGAGGGTATCGCGTATCTCGATCTGCCCGAGATAAAAACTGTTCTTTTGAAAGATATCTTTACCGACATCATTCTTTTTCTTTATACCGATCAGGTCGCAAAGGAACCAATATTCAAATTTGCCCTGGAAGAGGGTGTAAAAAAGGGAGGACGCAATCTGTTTGCCTACTCCAGTTCAACGATCCAGAAATATTTCTTAAAAGAGATCTCAAAAAAAGAACTTTTTACCCACCGGATGAAAAGAAACGAAGCATTTGCCCTGCTGCCGCTCCTGGAAAAATGCACCGAATCCCTGCAGGATTCAGGCACTCCCGAGTCATTGCAGATTCTGCTGGACTTTTCTGAAACTGAGGAATTCGACGATATTCTTGCCATCAGGAACCTGCTTCTTTCCAAAAAAGAGAAGGGGGCACCGGTGTCCGGGCTCGTCGCTCTGAATATCGGAAAAATTGATCATACCCTGATCAAGGATCTTGCCGAGGGAATCCCGAAGATCATTGTATCCACCGGGAAAGAAACAACGCTCTCGTTTGCCCATCACACATTTCCTGCCGAAAGTGTGTCTGTTGTCCCCCAGTCAACTATCGATGATGTGGTAAAGAAATCACTGGAACCGGTGGTCCTCTCACTCCTGGACAAACCGATTTCCGGATATGATATCGTTCATGAGATCCACAGCCGGTATAAGGTTCTCATCCCCCAGGCAAGAGTATATGCCCTCCTGTATGATCTTATGGAGAACGGGTACCTGGATATACGGGTATCCGGGAAATCCAAATTGTACTGTCCCACAGAAAAAGGAAAAAAACACATCAGCCAGAAACTCAATGACTTCAAGCTGGTGTTCCAGCATATCTTAGGGACGGTAAATGGCGTAAAACCGGGCATGCAAGATAAAAAATAAGAGGGGTGTACATCAACCACGATGAACAATAATGAGGTACCGGTGAATCTGATCCTTACCGTTTCATTTCCTGTCTGTATTTTTTGTCCATTCCCGCACTTTATAAAAAATGAAACAAGATTTGCAAAATCCAGTCATGTTTATCTTTTTTCATGAAGAGTAGTCTCTGGGTAGAGTAGTACCCGCGGGAGGTGGATCTTCATCTTTGAGAAAATAAATTCCTCATTTACCTTAGTGGAAGGTGGTAACCGAATCAATACAATGCCACACATCTGGATGGAAGGAAATGTTCGGGATTGGACTTCACTCCATCGACAATTAAACACCCTCTGAAGTTAAAAATAAAGAAAAAATCCGAAAAATAAGAGTTATTCAAATATGCCAGCATTGCAACAGCCAATAAAACCGGTTATGATCCCGGCAGCTGATCGGTCCTTATTTCTCCCCGATCGATTTTTTTGACCACCCTTGGTATAATACCAAAACGTATCGGAAGGATTTGACCGGAAAAAACTTCCGGTAACATCAAAAAGGAAGAGAAGAGTGGGAATATGACGGAAGAAAATTCAAAAAATATCGTATTCATAGACACTATCGAACCGGTAACAACACTTTTTGATGAAGAGAAAATCCTCAGAATCCGTTCAGAACTTCCTGGTATAGCAGAAGAAAAAATCAGAATAGATCTTGACAACAACTCAGTTACCATCAGGGCTTCGGGTACCGAGAACCAGTACAAAAAAGTAATTTCCCTTCCCTTTGACGTAAAGTTCAGTAAAAAACGCTTTTCTGAGGGAGTCCTTGAACTGACTCTGGAAAAAATAATCCCTGGTTAGATCAGTGTACCAGCGGATAAATCCGACCTTTTCGTAAAACCTGAAGGTTTCTTTGTTTCAAAATTTGTCTCAAAATCTGCTTTCTGACAAAGATCCTATAAAATACCCTAGGTAATATTCGGAACAGGTGAGGACAATTCCCGTCTTTGAAAATTCCCTGGGATTATTTCAGGCTGGTTTGGGTGCCGGTCGTATCTGGGAAAATTACCGGAATGTGAAGGGTAATTTCCATAAGCAAAGTGTCGCAGTATTCCAGCACTATGGCGCATTATACTCATCAATCAGCTGTGGCCGGTGCGAGCTCCCTGATTGTTTTTTCAGTGAATTTATACGGAATTACTGGGATTGTCCCAGTGGAGACTGACGTAAAAACCAGATTAACAAGACTGGAGTCGGGTGAGATAAATTTCCATCTTTTTGATGATTCATCAGGTTATTTCAGGAAAGAGAATGGCAGTCGCTATCTGGGAATATTACGTCAATGGGAAAGGAAATTTCAAAACACAAAATTATATATACATTTGAACACTAACTTAAGGTAAACCTAAAAAAAGGTGTTTTTACGATGGCAGGCAAAGATTCCACCGAAGTTATGGTAAAAAAACCGGCCCAAAAGATACAGGTTATGACATCACTCGGGGGAAAATCTCATGGGAATGGATACCAATGACCGACGACATCGACCAGTTAAAAAAAGATCTCGACGAACAGACCCGGCTTGCAGAAGAGCGGCTTAACCGTCTGAAATACCTTCAGGCGGATTTTGATAATTACCGTAAGTGGTCCGAAAAAGAAAGAGTCTCGATCATTGCCCTCGCCAACGAGAACCTGATCAAAGATCTCCTTGTCATCCTGGATGATTTTGATCACGCACTGCCCTGCCTCGAGCTGGAACAGAACCGGCAAGGTATACTGATGATTCAGAAAAAGCTGGTTAAAATCCTCAATGATTACGGGTTACAGCCCATCGAATGTGTCGGGAAAAAATTCGACCCGCATTTTCACGAAGTAATCTGTAAGGAGAGCAGTAATGAAGAGACGAACACGATTCTCGAAGATATTGGGAAAGGGTACCAGTTGAAATCGAAGGTCATCAGGCCCTCAAAAGTAAAGATTGCAGAACATATCACAGAAAATGAAGGTGAAAACAATGGGTAAAGAAAAGATCCTCGGAATTGACCTCGGGACATCCAACAGTGAAGCAGCAGTGATGCTGGGCGGCAAACCGACCATCATCCCTTCGGCAGAAGGCGCAACCGTCGCCGGAAAGATGTTCCCCTCCTATGTCGCGTTTACTCAGGATGGGCAGCTGCTGGTAGGAGAGCCGGCCCGGAGACAGACCGTAAGTAACCCTGACGGCACAGTTACTGCGGCAAAGCGGAAGATGGGTACCGACCAGATTTACCGGATTTACGGCAAGGAATACACACCTCAGCAGATTTCTGCATTCCTTCTGCAGAAGATAAAGCGGGATGCAGAAGCCTTTCTCGGGGAACCAGTAACGAAAGCAGTCATCACCGTTCCTGCCTATTTCAATGACAACCAGAGGACTGCAACAAAGGATGCGGGAAAAATCGCGGGTCTTGATGTGGTCAGGCTCGTGAATGAGCCAACCGCTGCTTCCATGGCTTATGGTCTCGACCGGGCCGGGGAATACAAGATACTTGTCTTTGATCTGGGAGGCGGAACTCTTGATGTAACCATCATGGAATTCGGGGGCGGAACATTTACTGTTCTTGCAACTTCCGGTGACACCCAGCTGGGTGGCACGGATATGGACAACGCGATTTATGAATGGATTGCCGCCGAGTTCAAAAAGCTTGAAGGTATAGATATCAGAAATGACAAAATGGCGATCAACCGGGTAAAAGAGGCTGCCGAAAAAGCGAAGATCGAGTTGTCCACGGTTATTGAAACCGAGATAAATCTCCCTTACGTTTCTGCAACACAGGCGGGTCCCAAACACCTTTCCCTGAAACTGACCCGGGCTAAGCTTGAGCAGCTGGTCGAACCGATCATCAAACGGTGTATTACCCCGTTTGAAACAGCATTGAAAGACGCCGGCCTGACGAAGAATGATATCCAGAAAGTAATCCTGGTCGGCGGGCCGACAAGGATGCCTGTTGTCCAGAAATTTATCGAGGACCATATCGGTAAGAAAGTAGAGCGGGGGATCGACCCCATGGAATGCGTTGCCATCGGAGCCGCAATACAGGGTGCAATCTTAGGTGGCGAGATAACGGATATGGTGCTTCTTGATGTGACCCCCCTGACTCTTGGCATCGAGACGCTCGGCGGGGTGAGGACCCAGCTGATTGAAAGGAACACCACCATTCCTACGAAAAAAAGCCAGACCTTTTCGACAGCAGCTGATTACCAGACATCGGTTACTATCCACGTGCTCCAGGGTGAACGTCCGATGGCTAGCGACAATGTCAGCCTCGGGCAGTTTAATCTTGTCGGCATACCCCCTGCTCCCCGCGGTGTTCCCCAGATTGAGGTAGCATTTGATATCGATGCATCGGGAATCCTGAATGTTTCAGCAAAGGATCTCGGGACCGGAAAAGAGCAGAAGATGACCATCACGGCTTCGACAAAACTTGCAGATTCCGATGTCAAGAAGATGGTCAATGAAGCAAAACAGTTTGAAGAACAGGACAAACAGAGAAAAGAAGAGGTCGAAGCCCGCAATATAGCAGATTCACTGATATATACAGCAGAAAAGACAAAATCCGATCTTGCCGGGAAGCTGAGCCCGGAGCTGGTCGATAAAGTGAATACGGCAATAGTTGCAGTCAGGACAGCACTGGAAGGAAAGGACAGTGCAAGGATCAGGGCTGAGACAGAAAAACTCCAGAAAGTTCTGGGTGAAGCCGGTTCGGCCGCGTACCAGCAGGCAGCCCAGCGGCAGGCAAAGGAGCAGGCAGGTCCCCAGGCAGGTTCCGGTGATACTACCGGTGCAGAAACGGGTAGTAAAAGCGGTGAAAATGTCGTAGACGCTGACTTTAAGGTTCATGATGAAAAATAACCGGTATTCGTGTACCAATGGAAAAAAAAGATTATTATGAGACTCTGGGAGTCAAACGGGATGCGTCACCGGATGACTTAAAAAAGGCGTTCAGGCATCTGGCACGGAAATTCCACCCGGATCTCAACAAGGGGAGCAAAGAGGCTGAGGAAAAGTTCAAGGAGATCAATGAAGCCTACCAGGTCCTGAGTGACCCGCAGAAAAAGGCTGAGTACGACCAGGTAGGACATGCTGCCTTCAGGCCCGGGGACACGTCCGGGTACAGGCCACCAAGTTATGACGATCTCTTCCGGGACTTCGGATTAGGGGACATCTTCGATGCATTCTCGGCAGGTTCAGGAAGAGCACGGAGCCGGGCTGGGGCTGACCTCAGGTACGAGATTGAGATTTCCCTGACAGACGCATTCTACGGCACGAAAAACACCGTTGAGGTGCCGCACAGTTACGAGTGCGGTACCTGCCATGGTTCAGGTGCCCAACCGGGTTTTATCAGGGAATGTCCTGCCTGTAATGGGAGCGGTGAGATCCGGCGGGTCCAGCGGAGCGGAAACCAGCAGGTGATGAACATTGCCCAGTGCCCGGAATGTGGCGGACGCGGCAGGATTATCGGCAAGCCCTGTGAGACCTGTCATGGGAAAGGGACGATCCGGAAAACCAGGAGAATCGAAGTATCAATCCCTGCCGGTGTTGAAGACGGCCAGTTCTTAAGAATTGCCGGGGAAGGGGAACCTGGTGAGAATCAGGGTCCTTCGGGAGACCTCTATGCCGTAGTTCACATCAGAAAGCATCCGGTCTTTGACAGACAGGGAGCGGATCTTTATAGTACAGCAGTTATAGGGCTTCCCACTGCCCTCCTGGGAGGGGAGATAAAAGTGCCCACCATTACCGGAAGTGCGACCCTGAAAATTCCCCGCGGATCCCAGAGTCACACCCTTTTCCGTTTAAAAGAACAGGGAATGCCATACCTGAATTCAAGCAGCAGGGGGGATCTGCTCGTAAAGGTTATCGTAAAGATTCCCGAAAAACTGACAAAAAAACAGGAAGAGCTGATGAAGGAAGCCTTTGTGGGTTGAAAACAGCCAGACGAAGAGACAATATTGTGAATCAGGAAATTAACGATTTAATAACCATGAACCTGAAGTCGGGGAGGAATAAATTACTATTTATGGATGTTAAAGAGAGTTCATCGGATAAAATGAAAATGTCATTGATGAACAAGTACAGGGAAACCTTCATTGATAAACTTACCCTGCGGGACTTAGAAGAACTTCAGTTTTATCTTATGAAGCAGTATGACAAAACAAGCGGCTGGAATAGTGAATACCGGCTAAAATTCGAATTTAAACTGAAGCAGTATTTTCATGAAGAGATACTCAGGTGTGAAATTGCCAGCATCGAGACCCTGCTGGGTCTCCTGCAACCTCAGGATCTCAAAATCTAAACCGCTTTGTGCAGCTATGTATGGGCTGCATTCTCATAAATCCGACTTAAAAATTTGGGTATAGTCTCATTCCAGCCACTAACTTCAATGTACGATTTATCCAAAAACCTATTGATGACGCTCCAGGGGGCTTCGGCATTTGCTTCCGCCCCCGCCACTGTGGCGGCCCCCAAGATGCGATAGAACCGGTTAATCGCAAGAAGAACCGAAACCCGATTCATAAAAAAAATGAAACACTTTTTTTTGAAATGAGTGAATTATATTTATCATTTTTTAACGTCGAAAATCAATATTTATTTTGGGGGTTAAATCAGTACTATACCCAAAATTTAATCGATTTGTTTCACACTCAAACGATGTTAACAGGAAATCTTTTCAAAAAATCTCTGAATTTTCAATAGGGTTTTATTCTCTCTGCGGCAGCCCACCTTTAGGCTACCTCCATGAGGTGGTACCACGTACCTATCCCTCAAGACAGGGAGGCCAGGGGAGTCAGTCACTGTGCTCTTTTATTATTGTATCCGGGATTTTTATTTCATTCCTGAAAAAGGGTATTCTCCAGAGTTTTACCTATCAGGAACAGCCATTTCCCGCCAGTTCCATGGTGATTACTGGCACAAAAAAATGGTTTCAAATTTTGTCACAAAATCTGATTTACGGAAAACATTTGATAAAATTTCTGGATAATATGATGACGGACAAGGGGTGGCAGGGGCAGGCAATACACAGACGTCACCTGTGCCATGCCAGACATTGTCAACCCGCACATGATAAAAAAATCGTGCTGATCATCTGCACGATAAAAAGGTGAGCATTCATATGGAAAGATGGTACTACAAATCAATCTTTGACGAGCTCGAAGAGATGAGAACCTATATGGACACGTTATTTCAGGAAATGTACAGGACCAACCCGACAGCATTGTTATCTTCTTCAGGCGAGCCAGCGCAAAAGATGCTGCCAGCCCAGCCGTCCCGTCTTCGTGTAGATGTTGCTGAACATGACGACGAAGTCGTCGTCACCGCAGATCTTATTCCCGGGGTTACCAAAAAAGACATCAGTCTTGACCTGATCAATCCGCAGGCGCTGGAAATTTCCTGGGAGCGCAAAGAAGAGAAGAAGGAAGAAAAAGAGGGGTATTACCTGCGTGAACGAAGGTTTGGATCAATGACGAGAATCGTTCCCTTACCCAAAGCAGTCACAGAAGATAAAGCGACTGCGACGGTGAAGAATGGGGTTCTTGAAGTTCATCTGAAAAAGTCGGCAAAAGAACCAAAAGGAAAAATTGCCATCGAATAATCTGGCAGGAAAGAGCAGGTTAACCCGGAAACAACCCTTGCCGGGTGAAAAAGAAAATTTTTTGTCTCAAAATCTGACCTGCATTAACGGGTGAAAAGGAGAGCAATCGTTGACCGTGAAAAAAAGAGGTGAAAAACATGGACAAATTTGGACAGATGATGAAAGACGTGAAAGGAATGTCACCGGCAGAAATGACAAAAGCGATGGAGAAATATAAGGACGTGTGTATCTGCCCGAATTGTCCGACTCACAATAAATGTGCCAAGAATGCAAAAGAGATAATTTTCTGTCTTAACGGAAAGAGTTTCATGTGTATTTTTGAGGATAAAGGCTGTAACTGTCCGACTTGCCCGGCAACACCGGAGTTCGGACTGAAGAATAAATCCTTCTGCATGAGGGGTGCGGAGAAAGCCCAGCGCTATGAACATGCGCTGTGGGGAACAAAAATGCCCTGATTTTTTATCGTTGCTTCAATGAAAGAAAAAATGAAAAGGGTGTCTGCTATGATCATGATAAAAAAAAGAGACGGAAGAAAAGAACCCTTTATCCCTGAAAAAATTGTCGTGAGTGCAATGAAGTGCGGCGCACCTCCTGACATTGCAAGAACGATTGCCGGGGATATCGAACGAATGGCAAAAGAGGGTATGACTACCCTTGAAATCAAGACAAAAGTCCTTGCCATGCTCAAATCCATAAACCCGGAATGGGAGAGAAACTGGCTTGTCTATGATATAGCGGTAAAAAAACGATCAGAGTAGGTTGAAATGTGGAATATTAACCGCATCGGGAATGAGTTTTTGAGGTAAAAAAATAATGGATAGTTCGCCTGCCAGAATCCAGGAATTGATAAAGGACTTATCCCATAAGAATGAAGACGTACGATGGGGAGCTGCATTTGCCCTCGCACGGATTGGAAAACCTGCAGTTGACTATCTCATTCCCGCCCTTGATGACAAGGACAGCGTAGTACGGCTGAGGGCTGCCTGGATCCTTGGCCGTGTGGGGGATCAGCGTGCGACAGACAGCCTTATCTCTGCACTTCATGACGGTGACTGGGCTGTGAGGATGCGGGCATCAGAAGCTCTGGGAAGGATGAGAGCTTTCAAGGCTGTCGATGCGCTCCTTCTTAGGTTACGGGATGAGAAACCGGAAGTCAGGAGACACGCAATCGGGGCCCTCACCCTGATAGCGGATCCTGCTTCTGCTGACCGTCTTGGTGATGCGCTGAAAGATCCTGACTGGCGAGTAAGGATGGGAGCGGCACTTGCTCTTACTGCAATCGGGGATCAGAAGAGTATATCCTATCTTGAAACTGCAACACGCGATGAAAATGAATTTGTGCGAAAAATTGCACGGTCAGGTATCGGAAAAAATGAAGGAAAAAACCCTTCAACGTGAATTTTTTGAAAAATGCGTAATGCTTTTTCAGACATTGTAATTATGAGGAATTTTTTACACGAAAATTCAAATCGCTGGTAAGATGGCGGAGGGGACAAGGGTTTTGTACTCCCCTGCCACCCCTGTCGCTAAAAAACGTAAAGGTGATGTAGTACCTGTCGGGGGATATCGCATTTTGGGGGAGAGCCACAGCAGCGGGATTGAAACCCCCCTGAGCGTTCAGCCTGGTACTTACCATTTCACCAGAGCAGAAATTGTTTCACAATTTGTTTCAAAATCTGAGTTAAGGGCAATACTCTATTAACTTCATTTTCATACCTGCCACCAGAGGAAAATCCCGTCTTTGAATCCGGGCGGGAAGACTAAAAAGGAGGTCATATTCTATGGAACCAGTCAAGTTGTATTCGTTACCAAAACTACCCTATGAATATATTGCCTTAGCGCCGTATATTTCGGAAGAACAGCTGAAACTGCACCACCTGAAACATCACCAGGCATATGTCACGGGTGCAAACGCAGTTCTTGAAAAACTGGATAAGGCCCGAAAGGACAATGCGGACCTTGATTTGAAGGCTACCCTCAAGGAATTGTCATTTCATCTGGGGGGTTTCAGACTCCACAACCGGTTCTGGGAGAATCTTGCACCGGCAGGAAAGGGAGGTGGCGGAACGCCGAAAGGCGAACTGGCAAAGGCAATCGAAAGCGAATTTGGTAAATTTGAAAGGTTTAAAAAAGAATTTTCCCAGACCGCAACCAGTGTCGAGGGTTCGGGATGGGCTATCGTAACGTATTGTGAAAAAACGCAGCGGCCTCTTATCCTGCAGGTCGAGAAGCACAATGTAAACATCATTCCCGCATTTCCAATTCTCCTTGTTCTTGATGTCTGGGAGCATGCATACTATCTTGATTACAAGAATGACCGTGCAAAATTTGTCGAGTCTTTCTGGAATATCGTGAACTGGGACATGGTAAACAAACGGTTTGAAATGCTGAAGAAATGAGTAAAATCTCGTAAAAAGAGGTAAAAGATGCCAGAATTTGTCAACCCATTCAGTGGTAAAATCCCGGAGCGGAAATTGACGTCAGAAGAGCTCATCCGGGCAATCCGGCTGGATCTTGCTGCGGAGCATGAAGCCGTGCACGCTTATATGGCCCATGCTGATGCAACCGATAATCCTGTTGCAAAGGCAGTGCTTATTGATATCGCAAATGAAGAGCGGGTCCATGCCGGGGAATTTGCCCGGCTTTTGGCTATTCTGACCGGTGATGAGGATGAGTTTTACAAAAAGGGTGCTTTTGAAGTGAATGCTCTTTTTGCAAAAATTGCACAGTCCGTTGAAGGACCCGTGAATAAGGATATTCCTACGGTAGGATCGTTAAAAACAGGATAAAAGGTGTGTGAAATGGAAAATGTGTATCTTGGGCGCAGTGAGGCTCCTATCGGAGCTGATACGTGGAAACTTCTGGACAGTATTATGATAGAAGCGGCAAAAAGCCAGCTTGCCGGCCGCCGGTTGATTTCTATTGACGGGCCTTATGGTTATGGATTGAAAGTATTACCACTCAGTGACTGTGAACAGGAAGAAGGGGTTTTTGTCAGCAGTTCTCTTCCGGTTACGGTAATAAAATCCGGATTCAGTCTGGGAAAACGTGACCTGGCATCATTTGAAAAGGATCACTTTGCTTTTGATGGAGACCCTGTGGCATGTGCTGCAATGGATTGTGCAGCAAAAGAAGACCAGATAATTTTCCAGGGAATTTCTGGTTCCCCGGGACTATTGAACATCGAAGGAACCAGTTCCCAGACCCTGACAAAATGGGAAAAGGTCGGGACTGCAGCAGATCAAATCATTGAAGCTGTGACAAAACTGGATGATGTGGGATTCCATGGAGGTTATTGTATGGCTCTTGCCCCTTCCCTGTTTAATCTTCTGTTACGCAGGTACCCCCAGGGGGATGGGACAGAGCTTGATCATATCCGGACAATTGTATCAGAAGGTGTTGTCAAAGCCCCCCTCCTGAAAAAAGGTGGAGTCCTCCTCGCTTCGGGTCGCCAGTTCTGTTCACTCTGTATCGGGCAGGATATGGCTGTCGGCTATAATGGTCCGGCAGGAGATACTCTGGAATTCTATGTAGTGGAGAGTCTGGCACTTCTTATCAGGGCGCCGGAGGCAATCTGTGTTCTGAAATAGTGCTGAACATGTCGATCAACCAGGTGGAGCGAGGTGATGGAAATGCAGCAAAAAATACCGGATCTCTTAAAAAAATTTGAACAGGACCATGAAATCTATGTCAGTGCACAGGATGCACAGACATTCTGGATGGTCAATGCAAGGATACCAAAGAAACAGGAAAGTCATCACCAGTCGAGAAAATATGTTTCAGGACCGAATGAAAACGGAAATGTCCTCATTTTTCCTGATCATCAACGTTCGGATGCTTACGTAACGGAAAACTGGGGGACCCTGAAAACCTTTGACGATTTCGTCCGGAAGGCGCTTGATTCTATCCTCGCGGATAAAGAAGAATCTGACCTGAAACAAAAGGAGGGATGCGGGGCCAGCTGCGATTAAGTTTGTCCTCACGGATATGACTGCAACCAAACTTCCCCTCTCCTCAAAAAAAGTGATGAAGATTCTTGATTCAGGCTGTGCAATGACCCAGAAAGACCTGGTAAAAAAAACGAGTCTTCATCCACGTACTGTTCGATACGCATTGAAAAAACTCAAAGAACAGCAACTTCTTATCGAGAAGTTAAAAATGGATGATTTACGCCAGATTATCTACCAGATCCGGCTAACCGGGATTCAGGACACCGCGACAGCAAAAACCTGAATTATTTTTCTTTTGGCAGTAAGATACACGAATTTTTCTGTTTTACAACCCTGTTCACGTCAATCCCCAAAATCTTACTGAAAAATGGTGCACGTCCGCTTCAGGGCATTTTCACAGGCATGGCGGGGCGGGATTTTTATTTTTAGGTACCGATCCGTAGCAGGGTGTTGCCGTTCACCGCTATGGTAAAAGATGGACTATCCCAGAATTTCCGAATATCGACTCTGTAGAAATGCTCAATTACAAGCTATACGCTCGGGGGGGGTTTCACCCCCGCTGCGATAACCCCCGAACTGGTGCAACGTCATCCTGGTTCAGCACAGGGGCGGCAAGGGGGGCAGGCTTTTGTCCCCTCCTCCCCAGGATCTATGCTTTTTGCATCATGCCCCGATATAAGGAATTCTCCAGAGTCTGTTTATCTTAAACTTTCAGACGTGAGGGATGTTTGTATGGTCAGAGATCTCCGAGTTTGTTGTGCAGATGTTCCTTATGCTCAGGGCATGGACATCGTTGTTACCCGTCAGCCGTGCAAAATCCCTGAGTTCTTCAGTGGACACGTTGAGGAACTGCTCAAGCCTTTTTGCCGACACAGCCGGATCAAGACGCTCTCGCAGTTCCGGCTTCTGGGTGGTCACGCCAACCGGGCAATTCCCCGAGTTGCACAGACGATACTGCTGGCAGGCACACGCCATAAGTGCAGCAGTGCCGATAGCAATCGCGTCAGCACCCAGACAAAGTGCCTTGGCAAAATCCGAAGATACCCGTAAACCGCCGGTTATTATGAGGGAAATATCCTTACCGTTATTCCGGTCAAGATATTTTCTCGCACGGTACAAGGCAAAAATAGCAGGGACAGATGTTGAATCTTTAGTATATTTCAGGGCTGCCCCGGTTGCCCCCGGCCTGCCATCGACGGTTATGAAATCGGGTTCTGCATAAAGAATCTCAGCGAGGTCCGCTTCAATGTCTCCTGCTGCAATTTTGACCCCAATCGGTTTTCCCATGGATGTTTCCCGCAGCCACTGCACCTTCTTTTTCAGGTCTTCCCTGTTTCTGATATCGTCATACGCTGCAGGGCTGATGATATCAGTACCTTGGGGGTATCCCCGGATTTCTGCGATTTCTGCGGTAACCTTTTCAGCGGGAAGACGGGCACCCATACCTGGCTCAGCAGACTGCCCGATTTTGATCTCGATCGCATCTGCAGATTTGAGGTTCTCGTCCGTGATGCTGTAGCGATTTGGGACATATTCAAGGATGTACCGGTAAGCCACACGGCGCTCCTCCGGTAAAATTCCCCCCTCCCCGGATCCCATGGCAGTCCGTACTGCTGCAGTGCCTTGTGCAATCGCAATTTTCACTTCCCTTGAAAGTGCCCCGAATGACATGTGGGTGACAAAAACGGGGGTTTCCAGTACCATCGGATGCTTTGCCCCCGGGCCGATCACCGTGCGGGTATTAACAAACGTCTCTTTGTTCAATGGCAGTGTGGCAATCTGTGCACCCTTAATCAGGATGTCATCCCAGGAGATTACCGGTTTTTTTGTCCGCATCGGTTCAATGATGGATTTACCGGTGACAGCCATTGTATGGATATCTGCCATGTAAACCTCGAGATCATCAGATTGGCGCTCCCACGCGGAAAGATAACCGGGCAGAACCGGAGGGGGACCCGCAGGAGGCAGGATATGAGCCAGCGGAGCGCCGCACAAGGGGCAGGTGTTTGTATGGCTGGTGGCAGCAAAGGGTGGAACCGGTCTGAGGTGGGTTTTGTCCGAAGAACAAATTGGACATGCCCAGTCCCCAGGGAACTTCGTTGTCTCTGTCCCGGGCAGGATATGGGTTGGAGGATCTCCCCGTTGAGATTCGTACTCAAATACGTTACAGACATCGCAGCGATAGAGGGTCATCAGGATTACCTCTACTCTCATGTCCGTTTTGGAATACCATAAGGATATTCCGGGCATCTCTTTATAAAACGTAATCCGCGATCAATGGTCAGATATGAGAAATCACCAAAATATGGCAGGAATTTTTATTCTGTCATTCTGATAAAAATTGGCTTCGTAGAATTCTTTTTTCCAAAATATGAACTAAAATGCACCAGCAAAACGACGGAGGGGACAGTGCCTAACCGACCTACACCACCCATCACTAATAGTGATGATGACGTATTACCCGCTCAGGAATCATCGCATTTTGGGGGGGGAGCCGCAGTCGCGGGGGTGAAACCCCCTTGAGCGTTCCTCTTGGTATTGAGCATTTCTTCAGACCTAAAAAAAATTCCCGTTACTCTACATTGGTAAGCCTTGCCCGTATCTGACCGATCTCTTCTTTTTTTTCCTCAATAAGTGCAGAAATGACGGCATCGGAAAATATCAGGGCCAGAGTTTCAAATAGTGTTCCCAGTGGTGCAAATGCCGAGCTTATCGAACGGTATTCCCCGGTCAGCTGCCGGATTTCAAACGATTTTTTATCTTTCTGGTAATACCCCGTAAGGTCCCCGAGATTTACTATACAATCTGCAATTGTACTCATTTTTGAGTCGGGTGATGAGGTAATGAGACAGACTTTTCCACCCAGTTCCTTGGCTGTTTCAGCGATGGAAACCATCGAGTGTGTCTCTCCTGATCCGGAAAACACAACCAGCGTATCTCCCGAGCGAAATGCCGGCGTAATAGTCTCCCCGACCACGTAAACATCCATCCCGAGATGCAGCAGACGCAGTCCGAATGCCTTGGCAATAAACCCTGATCGCCCGGCACCCGCAACATATATTCTTTTGGCAGAAAGCATTTCCTGAAAAAAAGCTGCCATCTGGTTCTGGTCAAGCATACCGGCTGCTTTCGTTATAGTCGCAGCCATCTGCTGCATAAATACCGGAATCTGGAGAACTTCATCATCCATGTGTTCATCTTCCATTTTACATAACAGGATATGAGCATATCGGTTCCCGAATGGGGACCTTGTTGTGGATTAACAAAAATGCTGCCTCTGAAAGAAATAATTAAAAAACCATGCACGCTCTCGGGGGTTTCACCCCTGCCGCTGTGGCGACCCCCATAATGCGATAAGCGGTATACAGGTTCCATCACACGAAAAATTGATGAAAGAAAAGTTTTTTCACTTTTTTATTTCAATTTCAGGCACAAAATGAATTCGAAAATATAGTTGTAAAAAATAAAAAATTTCATGAGGGAATTGGTATATTACCCAAAAAAAAGGAAATCTCCAGAGCCAACCATAATCCTAATTTTTATTCTCCTGTGGAAGGGAATTCCTGAACCTGATGAGCTCGTCACAGAACTCTCCCAGGTATTCCTCCATGGAAAGGCTGCCTTCCTCAAAAATACAATCACCCTCTTCGATTATTTTATTTATCAAATCTTTTGTAGGGAGCAGGAGATCGATCGGAACCCTGGCCTGCTCTGATCCCCGGACAAGGGCTTCCCGGAAGAGTCCGAGACAATACGCGATACGGTAGTGATAAACCTCTCGGGTCTTCTCAAGATACGCCGCAACACGGTCCGTTTCAATACGGAGAAAATCCTCCAGGACCTGAGGGTCTTTGCATTTACCGAGCATGTACTGGTAATGAGCATAGGGATACATTTCTTCAAGTTCTGCAGGGACAATACCACAGGTTCCGAAAATAACGATATGGTAGCGGGAATGGTCCAACACTTGTGAGATAATCGTCCTGATGAGCTGGTGGCTGGGACTTTTGCTATAGGGTTTGCGGACTGCACAGGGCATAAAAATGGCAATGTCCCTTGGCGTTACCTCATATTCTTCGATGATGTACCGGTGAGACTTTTCAAACTCCGGAAGATAAAACGGGGGACCGGTAAGGTGAGGCCCATGTTTCCGGTTTTCCTGGTTACCCATGGTTCTTATATACCTGATTGTTCCGTCAATAAAAGAATCATTCGTCTTCATCAGCTAAGCAGGGAAAAACGATCGGGTTGCCATTGAATTATTTACAGACTCAGAATCACTTAATTACCCTCAGGATACCCATATTGTATCCGGATGGCACGCCTTGCGGTGATAGGAGTCGGCCGGATCGGCGGGGAGGTCGCCTACCTTTCGGCATCGCTGGGAATCGTGGACGAACTGGTGTTGTATGACAGTGCTCCCGACCTGCTAAGGGCACAGGTGCTGGATCTTGAGCATACCGGGCTCCAGATACCCATCAGTACTGATACATCTGCAATCAGGGAGGCAGATATCTGCATTTTTTCTGCAGGAGTTCCCCGAAATCCCTCAGTAAAAACCCGTGCCGATCTGCTCCAGGCCAATCTGTCTGCAACACGTGACGGTATTGCACTGCTCAAAGAATTTTCCGGTATTCTTGTGGTGGTAACAAATCCTATGGATGCAAACAACTTTGTGCTCTGCGAAAAGAGCGGTATCGGGAGAGAGCGGTGCATCGGCTTTGGCGGACAGCTGGATAGTGCCCGGTTCGGGCTTTCACTCAGGAACCGGGGGATTACCGGATTCCCCTTCGTTCTGGGAGAGCATGGTGAGCACCAGGTCCCGCTCTTTTCCAGCCTTGCGTCACGGGTTGAAAACGGCCAGCGGGAAGAGATCCTTGCCGAACTGCGGGGCGCAAGCATGGAAGTAATCAAGGGGAAGGGGGGAACGGTCTTTGGTCCGGCACTTCACCTGGTCAACCTTACCCGCATCATTCTCCAGGATGCCCGGGAACTGATCTGCTGTTCAGCAGTGCTTGAAGGAGAATACGGGTTATCAGGGTGTTCCCTTGGGGTCCCTGCCCGTATCGGCCGCGACGGAATCCGGAAGATTGAGATCTGGGATCTTGATGCATGGGAGACGGCAAAAATGAACGAAGCAGGAGAGTTTGTTAAAAACCTCTGTGTGCGGGCGGTGTCCTGATATGGCAGCGCAATCGCTCCGGTCAGATACCGCAATAAATACCCCCGGTTCCATTCCCCAGAGTTCCGGTATAAAAATAGCCATTAACCAGGTTGAGTACACCAGGACTTCAGAAGGTCCGGTTATACACATTTTCGGCAGGGATATTCAAGGAAAATCGATTAAAATTGATGTGACGGGATTCTGCCCTTACTTTTACGTACCAGCCAACCAAGCCGAAGCACTTCCTGCATCATCGCATTCATCCCTTGAACCTGGGACAGAATACCTATCGATCCGTGGCGAGCCCCTTCGTAGACTGTATACACTGAACCCAGGAGATGTGCGCGAGGAACGTGAACGGTTTAAACATTTCGAGGCCGACATACCTTTTGCTACCAGGTTCATGATTGATACCGGTTTAACCGAAGGTGTTTCTGCCCCCTCGACAAATGTAGACTATAGAGAACTTGAACCAACGGAAGTAGACGCCCCGGCCCGTTCATGTATCATTGATATCGAATGCGAGGATGAGCGGGGATTTCCGGATCCCCAGCGCGACGCAATTATCTCTATCACCGCATATGACTCATTTTTGGGAGATTACGTTACATTCCTCCTTGCAGGCGGAGGTGTACCTTCGACAATTGCGGAACAGCAGGATGCTGGTGGTCTTGCAAATGGTTGCTTCCGAAAAGAGAAACACACGATTTGTCCCTACGGGGACGAGACAGAGATGTTAAAGGCTTTTGCCAAGTACATTGCTGAACGTGATCCGGATGTTCTCTCCGGATGGAACTTTATTGAATTTGATATGCCTTATATTACCGGTCGGATGGAGCGACTCGGGCTTCGGCCGGATACACTTGCACGGATCCAGGGACAGACCGAACGCAATGCCTTACGAGGACGTGCTCTCTTCGATCTCCTTTCAGCATACAAGAAGATGCACTTAAGCCAGAAAGAGTCGTATCGCCTTGACGCGGTAGCTCTCGAAGAAGTTGGAGAGCAAAAGGTCAGGTACACCGGGACAATCTCGAACCTATGGAAGAATTCGCCAGCAAAACTTGTTGAATATAATTTCAAAGATGTCGAACTCTGTGTCAAGATCAATAAAAAAGACAATATCATCGAGTTCTATCGGGAGATAGCTCGGTACGTAGGCTGCCCTTTGGATAAAACCCTCAATTCATCAAGTGTTGTTGATATCTTTGTTTTAAGGAAGGCATTCGGAAAATACGTTCTTCCTTCGAAAGGATTTGTTAATGCCGAAGAGTTCGAAGGTGCCACAGTCTTCGAACCAAGTAGGGGCGTGAGAGAGAACGTGGTTGTGCTAGACTTAAAATCCCTCTACCCAATGGCGATGATGACGATCAACGCGTCAATGGAAACCAAGGATCCTGATGGCGAACTCAGAGCGCCGAATGGGATCCGCTTCCGGAAGAATCCGGATGGACTGACGCGAACTATCATTTCGGAACTGCTCAAGGAGCGGGATGAGAAGAAAGTACTTCGTAACACTTTTGAATTCGGCTCACCGCAGTATATCCTTTACGATATGCAGCAGAACGTACTGAAGGTTATAATGAATACCTACTACGGCGTGAGTGGGTACCCGAGATTCCGGCTCTTCGACCGGGAGATCGGTTCTGCAGCAACTTCGGTCGGACGTGCGATCATCGAACACACCCGAAATGTGATCGAGAAAATGGACTTAAAAGTCAAAGTGATATACGGAGATACCGACTCCTGCATGGTGCAGTTGCCACCACTTGATCGTGAGCAGACTATTGCAACTGCCAAAGTAATTGAAAAACATCTTAACGAAAGTTACAAGGATTTTGCAAAAAATCAACTCAACGCCGATGTCCATTTCTTCTCCATCAAGTTCGAGAAGATTTATTCCCGTTTCTTCCAGGCTGGTAAGAAGAAACGGTACGCAGGATCCCTTGTCTGGAAAGAGGGCAAGGATGTCAAAGAGACCGACATTGTGGGCTTCGAGATCCGACGCAGCGATACTCCTCAGATCACAAAGGTTGTACAGCAGCGCGTAATGGAGATGATCCTGGAAGGAGAAGGTAAAGAACAGATTCGAAAATATTTGATAGATGTTGTAAAAAAATATCGTGCAGGAGAGTATTCTCTCGACGAAATTGGAATCCCAGGTGGAATTGGAAAGGATATTGATACTTATGGTATAGATGATGCGCATATTCGTGGAGCGAAATATGCCAATCTGCATCTTCACACCGAATTTGGAAAAGGTAGTAAGCCAAAGCGGGTATACATCAAAAGTATTGATCCGTCAGGTATCGGGAAGCAGAAATATCCTGATACTAATGTAATCTGTTTTGAATATGGTGATCAGGTTCCAAAAGAATTTCACGTTGATTTGGATCTGATGTTAGAAAAAACCTTAAAACAACCAATTTCCCGCATCATTGACGCTCTCGGATGGGAGTGGAATGAACTTTTAGATCCAAATAAAAAAATTACAACGGCAACAACATTCGCCAATTGGGGGTAATGAGGAAGAGATCAATTCAAATTAAGTGAAGTCCCGAAATGAACAATGACAAATCATTCCTGTAACCGTTCAGAGCAGGTGTGATGATAATTTCCGAAAGATGAGTGATGAAACTACCACACCATCAAAAATTTGTTCCGGTTACTTTTCACCAGAGCGCTTCCCTCCTCCTTTTAACCGTTCATGCAGTTTTTTAACCTGTTCACGCAGGGAAATTGCCCGTTCGAAATCGAGGCTCTCGGCCGCGTCCCGCATCTGCTTCTCGAGCTCGATAACGACATTGGGAATCTCGTTCCGTGGCACATGTTTTGTATCCTTGATCTCGACTTCTTTTTCCCTGACCGGTTTTTTTATTGTCTGCGGGGTGATATGATGTTCCGTATTGTACGCGACCTGCAGGTCCCGACGCCGTTTCGTCTCGGCAATTGCCCTTTTCATGGATTCCGTCATGACATCGGCATACAGGACGACATGTGCATTGACATTCCGTGCCGCCCGCCCGATAATCTGGATCAGGCTTCGTGCATCGCGGAGGAATCCTTCCTTATCTGCATCAAGGATGCCGATGAACCCTACCTCAGGGATGTCAAGACCTTCCCGCAGGAGGTTGATCCCGACAAGTACATCGAACTTCCCGAGACGGAGCTCACGGATAATCTCGCTGCGTTCGAGCGTCTGTATCTCTGAGTGGAGGTACCGGGTCCGGATGCCCTGGTCTGCGAGGAACTCCGACAGCTCTTCTGCAAGTTTTTTGGTGAGCGTAGTAACAAGCACCCGGTCACCGCGTTTGATCGTTGCCTTCACTTCACGGATCACGTCATCAGTCTGCCCCTCTATCGGGCGCACCTCGACTTTGGGATCCACAAGTCCGGTTGGACGGATAATCTGTTCAACCAGCCGGGCAGATCTTTTGAGTTCATAATCCCCGGGTGTGGCTGATACAAAGACCACATTCCCCATGTACTGTTCGAACTCGTGGAATTTCAGGGGACGGTTGTCGTAGGCGCTCGGGAGGCGGAAGCCATAGTCAATCAGGGCTTTTTTCCGCGAGCGGTCGCCGTTATACATGCCATGCAGCTGGGGAATAGTCTGGTGGCTTTCATCGATGATCATTAAAAAATCGTCCGGGAAATAATCAAGGAGACAATAGGGTTTCTCTCCTGCTTTCCTGCCGTCAAAATGCCGTGAGTAATTCTCGATCCCTTTACAGGAACCGGTCTCTTCTATCATCTCGAGATCGAACCGGGTCCGCTGTTCAAGCCGGTGCGCCTCGATCATCCCGAGTGTTGGCAGAACCTCGTCGAGTTCCTTATGGATCGATGCAATCGCTGACTTCCGTGTTCCTTCCGGTGTCACGAAATGCCGGGCAGGATAGATGTAAAAATATTTCATCTCCTCAATTTTTGCACCGCTGGTTTTGTCCACTTCGCGGATTCGTTCAATCTCGTCGCCGAACATCTCTATCCGGATTATGTTATTAAAATACCCGGGCACGATATCGATGAGGTCCCCCTTGACGCGGAACCTGCCAGGCATCAGTTCCAGGTCGTTTCTCTCAAAAAGAATATCCAGAAGACGGCTCATGATCTCATTTCTGGTGATCTTCTGACCGACGGAAAGCTCAAAACCCATGTTCCGGAAGTTTTCCGGATTGCCAAGACCAAAGATGCAGGAGACTGAAGCAACGATGATCACGTCGCGCCGGAACGAGAGTGAGGCGGTAGCTGAGAGCCTGAGCATCTCGATCTTGGGATTGATGGCAGAGTCTTTCTCGATATACTGGTCCTTAGCCGGAATATAGGATTCGGGCTGGTAGTAATCGTAATAGGAGACAAAATATTCGACCCGGTTGTGCGGGAAAAAATCACAGAACTCCTGGTAAAGCTGGGCGGCAAGTGTCTTATTGTGGGCAAGCACGAGGACCGGCCTGTTTCCGGCAGCGATCACGTTTGCCATGGTAAACGTCTTTCCCGAGCCGGTAACACCCAGCAGTGTCTGGAACTGCTCATTGGTGAAGAGACCCTCGGTTAATTGCCTGATGGCCTCCGGTTGGGAACCTTCAGGCGCAAACGTTGAGGTGAGCTGGAACTCGGTCATGGTGCTAAGGAATTCAGAGTGTAATATATTAAGGGATAGGTATGCGGCACGAACCTGGTCAGATCCGACCACAGGGTATGTGGAGCGGTACTGTGTTTCATGATTCGAGCAGCGTAAGGAGATCCCGGAGATGCAGGGTGTTGATAATATCTTTCCTTTCGAGCCAGCCACGACGCGCTGTGGCAATCCCGAGTTCCATAAAACCAAGGTCTTCTTTTACCTTTGCGTCAGAACCAATCGAGAACCGTGCCCCACGTTCGCGTGCGATCCTGCAATTGGTATCGGAGAGGTCAAGTCGCGAGGGAGCTGCATTGATCTCCAGGAAAACGCCCTGTTCAGCGGCAGCATCAAAAATTACCGGCAGGTCTGCCTGAACCGGTTCCCTCTCCTGGAGAATGCGCCCGGTGGGATGACCCAGGATATCGACCTGTTCATTATGCAGGGCAGCAACCAGGCGGTTTGTCATTTCGGTCCGGGGCACGTCTAAGCCTGAATGGACGCTTGCCACCACCACATCAAGGTCCCCGAGAACCTTGTTTGCGATATCAAGGTTTCCGTCAGGTTTGATGTTGCATTCGATCCCGGCCAGCACCATGAATCCTTCGAGCTCGCGGTTCGCCTGCTCGATCTCCTTTTGTTGTTTTGCGATTGCTGTTTCGTCAAGTCCACGGGCTATTTTTGAGTTCCATGCATGATCGCAGATGGCAATATATTCATAACCGAGCACCTTTGCGGCGTCTGCCAGCTCCCTGATGCTCTGGTTTCCGTCGCTCCACGCAGAGTGAACATGAAGGTCTCCCTTTACCGCGGTATAGGGAACAATCTCGGGAAGGGTACCCTTAATCGCCGCTTCGATCTCACCACTGTCCTCGCGCAGTTCAGGTTCAATGTACTGCAGATCGAGCAACCTGTACAGATCCTGCTCGGTCTGTCCTGCCAGCTTAATTCCATCAGCAAGATTGGTAATCCCGTATTCGTTCAGCTTCCAGTTCCGTTGAAGCGCCCGGCGCCGCAAAGCTATGTTGTGGGTTTTGGATCCGGTGAAATACACAAGGGCTGCCCAGTACTGGTCTTTATCTACCACCCTCAGGTCAACCTGCACACCGGAAGAAAGGACTATGCTGCATTTTGTCGCTCCTTTTCCCAGGATACGATCGATATCAGGCTGGACGCAGAATTCACTGATAATTTTTTCAGGTTCTTCTGAGGTAGCGATAATATCCACATCGCCGATGGTCTCTTTTCTTCTCCTGATGGATCCTGCGAGGCTGATTTCCTGGGTACCGGGAAGAGCTGCCAGTCGTTTTTTAATTGTTTCGGCAACCGGCAGAATATCTCCAAGGAGAAAACGACGGCCCGTACTCTTCATCGCGTGGATACTTTGCAGAATATTCTTCTCGCTTTTCTCCCCAAATCCCGGCAGGTCTCGGACCTTTCCGGCCTGAGCCGCTTTTTCCAGTTCTTCCCGGTCAGTAATTCCCAGTTCTCTGTTCAGGATCAGGGCTTTTTTTGGCCCGATGCCCCCAATTTCCGAGAGTTCAAGGACACCTTTGGGTATTTCCTGCTTCAGTTTCTCAAGGTGTGCAAGCTTTCCGGTTTCCAGTATTTCCCGGATTTTACCGGCAAGGTTACTGCCAACACCCGGAATCTCCTCAAGTTTTCCGCGTTCGGAGATGGTCGAAATATCTTCCCCCAGTGTCTCGATTTCATGGGCAGCTCTTCGGTACGCTGCCGGTTTGAACTTCACGCTTTTAAGGTCAAGGATATCGGCGACTTCATAGAATATCGCTGCGATCTGCTTATTGCTTATCCGGGATGGTGGGTCCATAAAATCACTCCAGGAATGTTACCGATCAGATGATGTTACTGTTTCATGCATAGTTTTTTCCATTACACAAAGAGCAAAAAAGGCAAAGGTAATTTACCGTCCCCCTCTTGCACCACCAGTCCCTAACAGGACAGACGGGTGCAGTGTGTCAATCCAAAAGTGATAGCAGGTAATACAGGGTCATCGTAATGGGGATGCTCCAGTGGCGGGGGCGATGCTCGTAGGAACGTTATAATTTTCAAAAAGATCTCCCATGAAAATCAAAGTATTCAGATATAATACGAGGATTGCTGCCACTCTCTCCCTCACACACGATGAATGCCGCCGCCCCCGACGCAGCTTCCTGTGCGGCAGATTGGAAAGCAAAATTCAAAAAAAAGTCCCTGCCCGCCGTGCCTTGCAGAGGCCCTGAAACATGAGTCTATCATGTAAAGTAAGATTTTCATGGTTCGGATGTGAACGGACAAGTTCATGCTGTTTCTACAGCACAAAAAAATAAAAAAAATCCAATCACCGGGGTTTATAATGTCCCCACTTCTCCAGCGCCTTAGCGAGCTCCGGTGCCTTCTTTGCTTTTTCTTCGAGGGTAATTTTTTCCTGCCACGCCTCGATTGCCTGCATGGTTGCCTGTGCCCCGGCACGAGTCCCTTTCGGGTGACCGTGAATTCCTCCGCTGACCAGCAGCACCATCTCGGGACCATAGATGTTCAGCACATCAGGGACAAGCCCGGGGTGAAGCCCGCCAGACGAGACCGGGAATGCAGATTTGATCCTGCCCCAGTCCTGCTCAAGGAGCATCCCTTCCACGGCCGGGGTCTTTTTCTCCCGCAGCACATCAGCAAGGGCTATGGACTCCTTTTTTGATCCGGTCAGCTTGCCAACTGCTGTCCCCGTATGGATTTGGGAAACACCGATAAGCCGCATGATCTTTGCGAGGAACTGCATGGTGATGCCATGCTTTTTGTTCCGGTCAAACGTTGCGTGCATAGCCCGGTGTGCATGGATTGCCAGACCTAGATCGGAACAATAATCCCGCATCGTCATCACACTTGCAGTCCCGGCGACTACTACATCAATCATCGCGTAGTTCCACCCGTATTCAGCCAGCATATCCGCCCTTTTTTTCATGGTTTCGGTATCAGCGGATATATTGAGAAACGCGGATTTTTTCTCGCCCGTCTCTTTCTCCGCTTTATCCCGAAGCTTTGAAAGTTTTTTTACCCGGTCCTCAAAGCGGTTGAACGGGGTCGAGGTCAGGTTCTCGTCATCCTTGACAAAATCAAATCCCCCCATCCAGGTTTCATAGCCGACATCTGCATGTTCCTGTGCGGAAAATCCGATCTTGGGCTTGGGAACTGCGCCGGTCAGGGGCCGTTTGCTGACCTTCATCATCTTCCGGATCCCATCGTTGCCAAAATGCGGGCCTTTGAAATGCCGAAGGTATGCCGCGGGAAGGGCGACATCGATCAGCCGGAGGTTTCTCACTGCTTTCATGCCGAAGATGTTACCCGCAATCCCGCTGAGTAGCTGGACTGCGTTACCCTCTTCCCAGAGTGCCAGGGGATACGCGATTTTTACCACGTTTCCTTCGATGTCAAACGCTTTTGCCTCAAGTTTTTTCATACGGGGTGGCAGGGTGAAGAGTGTTGTCCACGTTCCCGTCGAACTTTCGGATGCTATCCTTCCGGCGGCTTCTTTACTGCGGATCCCGGCAGCAGGTTCAAAATAAAACATGCAGATGAGGTCATCAGGTGCCGGTGTATAGTCCATGTCGACAAATTCTTTGTACCAGTCAATGGTCATAGCTATTCCTGTACCATCAATGGAACGGATAGTAAAAAATGTTCCCGGTGCAGTTGAAAGTTTTGAGTCTTGTAATCGCCTCTTCATATACGATTCGGAATGGTTGCCCCTCTCAATCGGGTTCGAAGATTACCGCGACTCCCGAAGGGACGCCCCCGTGGTGGGTCGGTAATAAAAATTAAAAAAACTACTTGCCCGCCGTGCCTCTGAGAATCCTAGAGGTGGGGGTGCATCATAAATAAATATAATTTTGGCTCTGGAGAAAGGCTCAATGAAAGGCAAAACGCTCAGGGAGGTTTCACCCCCCGCAACTATGGCTCACCCAAAGGCGATAGAACCCGAACTGGTAATACACCATCATCGCTCAGCGCAGGTGCGGCATGGGGGGACAGGCACTGTCCCCTCCTTCCTTTGTACCAGCATATTGAATTTCATATCAATGGAAAAGGAATTCTCCAGAGCCGGAATTTTTGTAGAATATTTTTTAAAATTCCGGAAAACCGGATAGCAGTTGTGATGGTCGCGGCTCTTTCTCAGATATCTGACAGAATGACGATTATACCAGCCGTATGAGATTCTCCCGCCCTTTTTTGACTTTCAGGATGACCCCACGCTGGTGGAGGTCGTTGAGTGTAGCACTCACGGTTGATTTGGGCAGTCCCAGGGTTTTGACGATCTCTGACTGGTACTGTTCCCCGCCACTGGTTTTCAGCAGCTGGATTATCCTGTCTTCAAGACTCAAAAGTTCCGTTTCAGATAAGGTAACCGGCTGGTCTTCAGCCTCAACGGGTTCAGGAACCCGTCTTTTTGACAGAACCACATACAAGCCTCCCAGTATGAGCACGCAAAACAAACCCCCCAGCAGGAGCGGCAGATACGGAAAGCCGGTTTTTTCAAAGACCATTCGTGGTTCACCCGCCCCGAATGAATGCTGTCCGTACCAGATAAGCCCGTCCCGCACCTGATCAGGAGCAGGTTCTGCACTCCTGACTGAATAACCGGAGGGATATCGGATAACAAGCGTATTGTCTTTAGCCAGGTACAACCCACCGGCGAATGCATCTCCAATAGCAAGATCCGGTACGGTTTTTGCAAAATTTTTCCAGTTGAACGAAAAATACACAACCCCGTACCTGCCCGTGGGAGTAGTCTGGATAACTGCATCGCCGGCAAAATCAGTTATTTCCATAGGTCGGGACGTGGCCGCTGCTGCCTGGGCAGCAGAACGCTGCATCAGATCCTGGAACTGGGGAAGATAGTTAGAGGATACATTTTTTGTGTAGGAATCAAACGCCTCCAGATCCTCCTCGGATGCAAGAAGCGTCCGGTATTCCACGTGCCAGTTCGCCGTACCTTCTTCACTGAGCGCAATCGTGTAGGTAATTGCAGAGTCCGGAGGAACCGTTGCCGCACCTGCAATAACCGGTATACCTATCAGGAGTATCACGGACAGTGCAACAATGCTAAACCGGGTCGTATACTCCATGATTACCTTTTGATTATTTTTATGCAAGAGTATAAAAATTAGGCAGGGTTTTTTTTATTCATTCCCAGTCACCGTTGAGGATGGGTACAGGTCCTGTGCTCACTGTCGTGTGACTGTTGATTATTCGCGCCCGTTTTTTCCTTTATTACCTGAGGATCCGTTCTCATCCTGCGTATTTTTCATAATTTTTGGCGTGTCATTTCTGGACCCGGTTTGCAGGGTGTTCGTCCTGTTACCCTCAATCAGATCCTGTTGATCTTTTATCTTTTCCCGGATCTTTTCTCTTTCCGGTTCCATGGTTCCGGTCGTCGTGGTGTTATCATCATTCTGACGGTCCTGTTTCCGGATCTCCAGTCTCACTGCTTTAAAGACGGTCTTATTGTTCTTTTCAATAACCCGGGCAAATCTCATTTCAGTCTTCTTGCCAAATTTCTCTTCGAGTAAAAGACTATTGTTGTATGCCCGGGCAAGACCTGGAGTATCCGGGTACATAGATACCAGTTCGGCCAGAACAGCCTGGTGCCGTGTAATCATTTCCTGTGCATGCAGTAGCCCTGTGGTGTTGGATCCAAAGGGGGTTAATGACCCTTCTGTCAGATTGAGTTTCTGCCGGTAAAGCTCAAGTGCCCGTTCGGCTGTATCGGTCCGGTTATGACTCAGCTCGCGCTTCACTTCGGCGATACGGAGTCGTGCATGATCAACCCGCTTTTCCACCCGCTGGGTATCGTTGAAGGTAAACGTCTCATCGAGATCTTCCATGGCGATCTTCAACCCGTACACTGGACTGTCAGCACTGATGGTGCCATTGTAGGGTATAATATCGTCTGAAATATCCCCTGTGCCCTGTTCACCTGCCGAATTCTCGTCAAGTGCTGCAACGGATCCAATACCCATCAGCAGGGCAATCATCAGAATTCCTCCAAGAATTATCTGCGTATTTTTCATATTTCCTCCTCTTATCACATGGTCATTGATCACAGGTATCTTTTTTTGGAAGTTTAAGGGTGGCTACGGTTCATTAAAAAACAGGATAGTCTGACATTCCCTCAATTTCAAAAGAACCGTTCTGGATAGTTCAGAATGTAAAATGAAGCGATAATCACACGATCCGATTCTGGAAGAACCAATGAAGAATCAGGACAAAAATCAGGGCAGATTACTTGCGACGCGCGGAGAACCTGGGACAAATTTTTTATAAGCATTCCGGCAGGTAAGCACGATCGATCGGATTTTTTTTCAAGGTGCGTATTTCAGCCACTTCAAAGCCGGGTATGAAGGGGAACATAGGTAAATGAATACCGTAAAATGTTCATACCGTGGAATGTAGTGATCGTTGGGGAGTTCCTGAATCAGGGATGAAAAATTGCTGGGTTGCGATTTGAACGTAAAATCCGGATTTCTTCAATAAATAATTAAAGCAGAACGTCTACCTACTTGTTGTTAATAACGGTATAATCTTTCGTAAAAATCCAGCTGTAAGGTGATAAATGCATAGAAAACAGGATCCCGAATCTCTGCGTTAAAAGAGTACCCATGGCAGCAAAGAAACCCCCGGTCCCAAAAAAAAAGAAAGATCCGCTCTCCGGGCCGGGTGGACCTGAAAAACCCTACCGCACCATTTTTGAACACGCCGGGTTACCCACCATTATTATTGAGAAAGATTCGACGATTTCTCTGGTCAACAACGCATTTTTGAATATGAGTGGTTTTCGCAGGAATGAGATCGTGGGAAAGAAAAAATGGATGGAGTTTGTCGCACCGGAAGATATCGAGAAAATGACCAAGTATCTCTCAGGAGACACAAAAAAGAACCGGCTGGCAGCTGAACCTTATTCTTTTGGATTTGTTGACAAGAAAAAACAGAACCACCACGTCGTACTTACTGCGGGGGTAATCCCGGGGACGCAGCAGTTCATCTTTTCGCTGATGGAAATTTCTGACGGGGAACGGTTTGAAGATTCGTTCGGGTACTATCACCAGCAAATGTCAGGAGTCATCTATAATATTCCCGAGGCAACGTTCGCTGTCGACCGGCACGGGAGGATTATTGCCTGGAACCGGGCAGTTGAGGAGCTGACGGGAGCATTGGCTTCAGATCTCCTTTTAAAGGGCAATCATGAATATGCTATTCCCTTTTTTGGGGATCGAAGGCCGATGATTATTGACCTGATTTTTGCATCTGATAGTGAAATTGAAGATCAGGGGTATTCCGGAATACAATGGACGGGAAATACCCTGTCTGCGGAAACCACCGTGATGATAACAGACGGGCAAACCCAGGTAATCCGTGAAATTGCCTCTCCAATTTTTAACAAATCCGGAAAACTCGCCGGTGCGATAGAATCGATAACGGATATCACTGGTCTGAGACAACAGGAGCTCGCACTTCTGGTTTCAGAATCCCGGTACCGGACCATCCTTGAAAATACTGCATCGGCAATTGCAATTATCGATGAGGATGGAACCCTCTCTTACATTAATCCGGAATTTGAGAAGGTCATCGGTTATGTCAGGGACGAAATCGAAGGGAAGAAAAAGCTGAACGATTTTGTTGCTCCAAAAGACCTGGAACGATTACAGAAGTACGAACGTGATTGCCGGATAAATCCACACACGAGAACGACAAACCATGAATTTCAGTTTATCCGCTTCGATGGGTATATCCGAACCGGATTCCTCACCATCACCCCGATTCCTGATACTCAAAAGATTGTGGTCTCACTCCTGGATATTACCAATAAGACCCGGGAAGAAGATGCACTCCAGAGGGCAAATGCAAAACTCAATTCCTTTACCTCTATCACCCGCCACGAAATTCTCAACCATTTAACGGTCGTGAAAGGCTACATTGAACTCTCAAGAGAGGGAATCCGCGACCCTCCCTTCCTGCTTACCTCACTGGATAAGGAGCTGGCTGCTGCAAACGCCATCCAGAACCTGATTATGTTTACCCGTGATTACCAGAATATCGGGATCCAGCCCCCGGCCTGGTACGATCTCAGCACAATGATCAAAACTGCGGCTGCCAACGTGCACATGGGATCAATTAATCTGTCGGTAGATATTGAGGGAGTAGAGATCTACGCAGATCACATAATTGAGAAAGTGTTTTTCCACCTTATTGACGATGCCGTCAGGTTGGGAAAAATCAGGAAAATCCGTTTCTTCTGTAAAGAGTCTTTTGAAGAACTGCATGTGATCTGCGAAGATGACGGAATTGGTATTTCCCCTGACAAAAAAGAGAAAATATTCCACCGCCAGCTGTTCCAGAATTCCGGGCTTGATATGTACCTGTCACGGGAAATTTTGTCCATAACCGGCATCTCCATCCGCGAGACCGGGACCTTTGGTAAGGGTGCACGTTTTGAAATACGGGTACCCGAGGGGGCGTACCGCTTTACCAGCCCCCAGTAAAAATGAGGAGAAACTGATTCGACTCCGGCCATTACGAATCGGATTATTTTTTAACAATGAGCTTGTGGCCTGCCGCGTCAACCTTGTGCGACTTTGGGCGTTTCAGTAAGTCCAGTGCATTGATCTTCATATCGATCATTTCCGCGTAATTGAACGATTCATATATCTTCTCTTCTTTTTCCATCCAGAAGACCCCAAGGCCATTCTCCATCTTTTTTGCTGCCAACAATATTGTTCATACCGTCCGATCAGTAACACCGGAATATGAAGGTAGTGAATCAGAAGAGAAAACAAAAAGAGGGAAGCCGGTTAAAAGCAGGTTAGGATCCAAAAAATGAAAGAAAGGATACCGGGCAATTATTTTTCCTC
Source organism: uncultured Methanoregula sp. (assembly GCA_964590415.1). Taxonomy (GTDB): domain Archaea; phylum Halobacteriota; class Methanomicrobia; order Methanomicrobiales; family Methanospirillaceae; genus Methanoregula. The sequence goes on from CAZPVQ010000003.1 coordinate 310,569, forward strand.
CCAATTATTATTCTACTACTTCCCAGTATAGAACACATACCTGAGAGGACAGAAGAGTGGCAGCCGATGAATTCAAAGAACAGGAAAAAGATACGGTAATCCCTGGACATGGATCACCGGAAAAAAAGAACCTGATAATAGCCGGGGTCGTGGTTGTGATGCTCATCATTGCGGTTATTGCAGTGATTGTTATTGACCCGTCACCATCTGGCAAGGGAACCCCCCAACCTGCAGTCAAAATAAATTCCACCCTTCCGGTAGAGGGAGTATCCTTCCAGCAGACCCACATGGTCCAGAATACCGTCAGTCAGACAGGTACCCAGACTATCAGACAAACACTGACCCTGCAACAAACCCCGGCACTCCCGGTCGAGTTTCTCCTCCAGTCAGGAGACCCGGGGAGCTGCGGACCGACCTGCCGCCAGCTGGATGCATCCATCACCAATACCGGGTATGAGACAGCCCACAATGTCTGTATTACTGTCGGCCTTCACAACAGCAGGAATGAAATCATCTTCCTGAATGGCGAATCTTCCATAAACCGGTGTATCGGTGACATATCCGGAGGACAAAAGAAAACCGAATCCATTACCATAAATGCCGATTGTGGTGCGTTTGCAACAAAATGTATAGGGGAGACGCTGACATTACAAACCCGGGTAATCTCCGTTGAAAAAACGATCCGGTTTCCGGATCAGGTGATAGCAGTCTGAAGTATCAGGCAACCATGTTGATTTTTCGGCTCTGGAGAATTCCTTTTCTTTGATATGAAATACAAAGTACTGGTTTGATGAAGGAGGGTAGAGTGCCTGTCTCCCCGGTGCCGCCCCTGCGCTGAGCGATGAAGATGTATTACCTGTTCTGGTGTTATCGCATTCGGGGGAGCCACAGCGGCTGGGGCTGGAAATCTCTTGCCGTGTTTAGCTTGAAACTGAGCATTTTTCCGGGGCCGTTTTTCCACCAAACCAGGGTCAGATCCGGATACTAAATCCAGCACAGTATTTCTTCCCCCTCTTTTCAGGGAATTCGATGGCAGTTAGTATACGATCAGAAAAGACCGAAAAATAAAAAGCATTGTCATTTTAAAAAAATAAGATTGGCATATGTCCGGATTATCCATTCTTATTTCCGTTCGACTTCCCCGGGAACTCATCTTCCCGCGTGTCTGATCCCTTATTTATCTAATCAGATTTTTCCTTGGGATTTTTCTCTCTGATTTTATTGTCCCCATTGTTTTTTGAGTTTTTCTCTTTTCCGGCATGGGTTTGATCAGAAACTGCAGTTTCATTCCCTGCTTCTGTTGTCAGTTCATTATCTTTGATTTTAAGCATCTTTTTTGCCTGACCGGGATTTTTGAAAGTATCAGGATTCAGAGATAATGTCACAGTAATATTCCCGTCTTCACCTTCAGTGATTTCCACATCATCTTTTTCAATGCCAAGGAATTTCCACAGTCTTGATACGACGTTATCCAGCCCCCTCTTTTCACCAATAACACGGATCGTATTATTGCCTATTACAGGGATTATCATACCATTCACTGCAAGAGTACCTGAACAATTAATCCGAATACCCTCGGCGGTAGTAACATTTTTTAGATCCTGCCTGTAGAACTTTGCTATAAGGGTTCCCCCTTCCTTGCCGGATACTGATGACCTGACCAATTCAGCCCCACTGCAGGTCAGGGAACTGTTGGCATAATCAATACGCGGTTTTTTGCGCTCATCAGCAGCAGGGTTCAGGCCGGAGCCAGTCAGGGAGACGTATACCGTGAAAACGCCCTTGCTTTTCAGATTCAGGGTTGTTGGCTTAATAACAAGGTTTGCCGATACCCGGGAATCCGGCGTAATGTTATCCGATGCATTGAACCGTACGGTGGCTTCTGCATGGTTATTATTCAGGACAGGATCCGTCTCATTGAGAGCGGTGACAGCGACCTTATTTGTTTTATTTCCTGCCGAACTGAATATTGTTTTGAGCGTAAGGGTCGTGTACGAAGCATTCTTCAGTTCATCGATCTTCCAGATGTTTGTTGTTGTATTGTATGTCCCAAGACCAGCCATGGCAGTGATGTTTTTCAACCCAGCCAGGTGAGAAATATCTTCAGTTATCGTAATGTTTGTAGCATTCCCGGGTCCATTATTCCAGACCGTTACAACCCACGTTACTTCATCATAGGTTTCATAGGGTCCTGTTGAACTTACGATTTTTGAAACATTGAGATCAGCGTGCATTTCTTCTCCATCCGCTGCACCAACAATTCCAATAGTAAAAAGCAGTGCAAGCAGAATTGCTCCAATGAATATTCTGAAGATTCTGATCATAGTAATTTCACCAATCCGGAGCATTCCGGTAAATTTTTTTTTGAGCCAATCTGAATTAAGGAGTACGAAAGTTTATTAAAAACTCTACTGTTCTCAATACTTTCAATTATTCGAAAATCGTTCCCTATCGTTCAGAATTAAAAAAGAAGCCAGAATATGCAAAAAAGATTCTGGAAAAATTTGTTTCAAATTGATATTCAAAACAACTCCGGATTCCTGGGACGCGCTAAAAACCACCCCGGAGAAATCTCATTTTGCCATAGTCCCTCACAATCATCCTTATGTCCTCGTCCTGCATCACCTTAAAGAAGGGTGTGAATCCTGTTCTGACCAATCAAAATGATGCTATTTATAATAAATAACAACTATTTCCTGATGAATGCTTTCGATCAGACCGGGCCCGGTAACACTCGGTGGTGTAGTACTTGACAACCACCTGCTTCTTGCTGCCGGGATTCTCGGGACCACGGGCTCGTCGCTTTCACGGATGCTCTCCTCGGGTGCCGGAGGTGTGGTAACCAAGTCGATCGGGCCTCATCCCAAAGACGGTCATGCCGGGCCCTGTCTTATCGTGCTTGAAGATGGGCTCCTGAATGCCATGGGACTCCCCAACCCGTCAAAAGAGTTTGTGGATGAGATTGTATCCCTGCAAAAAAAACCGGTTATCGCAAGTATATTTGGGGGGAATCCAGCCGAGTTTGCTCTGGTAGCAGGCTGGTTTAAAGGCAGGGTTGCCGGCTTTGAACTGAACCTTTCCTGCCCGCATGCAGAGGGTTATGGTGCAGCAATCGGGACCGACCCGGCTCTTGTGGAAGCATGTACCCGGGTGGTCAGCGTGACGGGTATTCCCACCTGGGTAAAGCTCACCCCGAATGTGACTGACATTACAGCGATCGGTAAAGCTGCGGAACGGGGAGGAGCCAGCGCTATCGTTGCAATCAATACCGTTAAAGCGATGCGGATATCGACCGGGATGCAGCGCCCTGTACTGGGGAACCGGTATGGCGGTCTCTCGGGAAGTGCAGTTTTTCCCATTGCAGTCCGCTGCGTGTACGAACTCTACGAAGCCTGCACTATACCCATTGTCGGCTGCGGCGGAGTCACCACTGCAGATAATGTGATCGAGATGATGATGGCCGGGGCAAGTGCAGTCGAGATTGGCAGTGCAGTCTATAATGACGTGAAAATTTTTGAAACAATCAAGGCTGATCTCTACAGAAAGGATGGATTAACGCCGGAAGAAATCATAGGGAGCGCTCATGAGTGACAACCTGTCTCTGCCCGTCTCAATTCAGCGGGTAAAAAAAGAGACCTCACTTATCCGTACATTCGTATTTGACAGCTCGTTCGCGTTCTCCCCCGGGCAGTTTGTCATGGTCTGGATACCGGGGGTTGATGAAATCCCGATGGCGTTGTCATCTGAAAATGCTATAACTGTTCAGAAAGCAGGTGATGCAACCACCGCCATGTTCACCCTGAGTGCCGGAGACAAACTGGGAATTCGCGGTCCGTTCGGCAACGGGTTTACCAAAGGGGAAAAAGTACTGGGAATCGCCGGGGGTGTCGGGGCTGCCCCCCTCCTCCCGCTTGCACGGGCTGACTGCGTGATGACGCTTCTTCTGGGAGCAAGGACCGAGCATGAGCTCCTGTTTGTTGACCAGCTGGATGAGTGCACGGACGTATTGATTGCGACAGATGACGGAACACTGGGGTTGAAAGGGTTTGTTCCTGCGCTCCTGGACGATCTGAATCTTGGCGCATACGACCGGATTGCGGTCTGCGGTCCTGAAGGGATGATGCGGGCGGTACTTACCAGAGTTGAGGAAAAAGGGATTGCCCACAAAACCGAATTCTCCCTGCACCGTTATATGAAATGCGGTGTCGGTGTCTGTGGTTCGTGCTGCATAGACCCGTCAGGGCTCCGGGTATGCAGAGATGGCCCGGTGTTCTCCGGGGATCTGCTCCTTAAAAGCGAATTTGGCCATTATATGCGGGACGCGAGTGGCAGGAAGAAGACTCTGTGACAGGATAAAGGAAAAAACGGTCTGGAGAAACGCATTTGAGTCACAGACTCAGGCAAACATGACACATTCCGTGAATCATTTATGATAATTCCTTTACCTAAAATATGAAATTCAAAGTATTCGTAAGATGACTGAAAGGAAAATACCCGTCCCCCAGAATGCCCTTGGCTGTGCGATAGCATGTATAACTTTTCCTAAGATAGGGGATCCGGAAGCTTAAAGCGGCAGGTGTGAAATCCCTGTTGAGCATTCAGATGTAATTGCGGTTTTCATGATGAAAAATCGAAATGGGGATATTCTTGGAGATAGTCCATCTTACTTTTGCGATCAACGCCACCGCGACGGTGGAGGTCTCTTGAAAAAACTCACTGCCCCGCCGTGCGTCTGAGAGATCCTGATGCGGGCGAGCATCATAATCGTTACGATTTATCGAGTTCAGGTTGAAACTGATTTTTCTTCAGACTTATTCTATAATCCGGTATCTGCCTTTGGGAACCCTGATTTCGAATCGTGCCCCGGACCCCGGTTCTCCGGTTTCAACAACAGAGAGTTCTGTCATTCCGAGGATCTCTGAAGCAAGGAATAGTCCGTACCCGGAAATCTGGTGATAATCGTGTTTGAACATTCCCTCCTTTACCCTTTGAGGGACTCCCACACCGTCATCCTGGCAGAAAATCGTCAGACCCTCGCCCGTTTCCCGGGCGGAGAACCTGATTTTTGTTGTTTTTTGTCCATGATGCACGGTGTTATCAACGATAGCAAGGAAAACCCTCTCAAGTAATAGATCTGCATAGATCTCCAGGTTGCCTACGTCCTTGTCTACTCTGATACCCCCCAGGTCAAGGCCGGCGATTGCATTTCTGATTGTTATGTCAACATTCTGCCACTGGGGCGCATGTAATCCGATTTCCTGGTAATCTCTGGCAAACCGGATCTGTTTCTGGATTATCTGCGTGCTCTGCTCAATCTTACGGAGATGCTCAAGAAGTGCCGGGTCTTTGACCATCTCTTCTGCACGTGAGACATACATGATGATGGCAGTGATCTGGTTGAAAATGTCATTGCCGGTGATTGAAGAGAGCATGTTCAGTTTGCGGTTTGCAAGCTGGAGGGTTGCTTCGAACCGTTTACGTTCAAGGATTTCTGCCTTGAGCCCGTCATTTGCCCGGGTGAGCTCTTCGGACCGCTCTCGGACTTTTCTCTCCAGATCTTCGCGTGCTTTCTGGATAACCCGCTCTGCAAGTTTCCGATCCGTGATATCAACCGCAGAACAGATTACCCGGTTACCCGGTGAGAGGGATGCTGAAACGAGAAACTGACGCACCTGCCCCTCCCGTGTATGAAGGAGAAGTTCATTATCTGAAATTTCTGCATTCTTCTGCAGCTGGCTGAGAAACGTATCCCTTTCTCCAGGATCCTGGAATATGCGGCTGAGTTCCTTATCGATCAGGTCATCCCGGTTGTATCCCAGCATCTGGGCACATTTGCTGTTCATCTCCATAATGCGCTGAGTCGGGAGGGAAAAAGTGAATATTCCTGCCTGGGAATTTTCAAAGATCTCCTGGTATTTCCGCTCTTCAGCTTTAAACCCTTCGGCAAACGAAGACGTAATAAAACCAATCGTCACGAAGATAACGAACCATGCGGTGGACACCGCAATGATGGCCGGGTTGAAATTACTGAAATAATAGACCAGCAGGAGAAAAATTGTACTGATGGCCAGCGAGAAAGCAACACCCCTCTTTGGATAGAAATTCACAAAGAGGATAATGGGAAGGAAGTAAAGAAACGGAAAAACCTCATAGATGCCACGGGTCAGGCAAAAATACGTGGAGTAGATTGCGACAATGATTGATATGATGATCGTTGCATTCCAGAAGATCCGGTGCCTGGTGCTGACGGGAGCGATCATATATCATCCCTTTTTGGCTGCAGGGGATGCCCGTACAGAACCATGCTCTCAAACCGCCGGCATTCAAGGATCTCTGCCCGCAGTTTTTCGTTCGTCCGTTCAAGGTCTGCGGTACGCTCTCTGACCTGGTGTTCCAGTTCATTGAGAGTTTTGATGATCTCCTCGTCCACAATTTTACTTCGGGTAATATCAATGGCAGAACAGAGCACATGTCCCTTTGTAACGAGCATCGGGGAGACGACAAACCTTAAAACTGAACCATCCTGCGCACGAAAGCGTGCTTCACGTTCACCATGTTTCGGTCCGTGTTTTAACTCCTGATTCACATCGGCGACGAACTGTTTCTGTTCTTCCCTGTCGGTCCAGATGACTGAGATTTCCTTACCGATAAGATCCTGTTGACTATACTTCAGCCATTGGGTGCATTTCGTGTTGATCTCACGAATCCTCAGGTCCTTAAGGTCAAAACAGAAAATACCGTCCTGGGAATTGTCAAGGATTTTCCTCACACGGGTCCGTTCTTCACGCAGCCTTATGGCGTAGGATGATGCCACAACGCCAATTGTAATAAAGATTGCAAACCATGCCGTCGCAATCGCGATCAGGGTCGGATCTGAATTGCCTAAAAGGTAAATTAAACTGATATACATCAGTCCTAATCCCAGTGAGAAGAGAACTCCCCGTTCCGGGTAAAAATAGACAACAAGGATGATCGGCAGGATGAAGTGGAGAGGGAAAACATAAAAAATGCCGTTCAGGAGAGAAAAAATGGTAGTGAGGACGGCACCGATTGTTGCTGCAATGACAATGAAAAGTCGCAGCACTTCCCTGTTTTCTACCGATAAATGCTCCACTGATGGTCCCCTGCCGAATTCCCAGCCTGACGAATGGTGGAATCTGGTATAGTAACAGGTATAGATCTCATTCCATATATTTATATACGCTGTGGTAAGTTGCTACAGAAGCACAAAATTGCTTATAAGATTTTTCAAAAGGGTCTGATGTCTATGATTCCGGATCCCGTGTGTTGATTCGTTCAAGGTCTTCCAGTTTGTTGATGTTGGTAAATGTTTTGAGCGATGGGTCGATCATCTTTAATTCATCTACGGGGACGTAAATGGCAGAAAGACTCCTGACCATTGCGCGGAGCGATAGCGAATCATGACTTTCAAGGTAGGTGAGGAGGGCTGTTTTCCTGTAGACGGCATGCAGAGGTTCGAGCATATCGGGATTCCATCGGGGTATAACCGCATCATAGTTGTCAATACTGTCGAACAAGTGCGCGATTACCGCCGGATTTATGCAGGGCATGTCACAGGCAGAGACGAAGATGAACTCTCCCCGTGCAGCAAGGGAGCCGGCATGAAGTCCCCCGATAGGACCGATGCCCCTGCGGATGTCGGTAATGCATCGTATTCCCCTGATCCTGTGGAACCTTCTGCACTGTTGAGGGCTCTTTGCCACAAGAATAATTTCATCGACCACTTCTTCGAGAGAATCAACCAGGCGCTCGATAAATGTCCTGCCCTGGTATATGAAAAAATACTTTTCCTGCCCGTTTGCACGTCGTGCCTCCCCCCCAACCAGTACGACTGCCGATCTCACTGCTGTGCTCCTTTCATACCTATGTCACCTGTACTGCTCCATTGCGGACAGGAAAACCATTGAGCGGTAACCGCCTGTGTGCAGGTTTTCTCATTTCTCCACCTTTCTTAATCCTTTCTTTTCCATTGCAAGCAATGCCTCCTTGATATCGATGGATGGAGAGAATCCTCCGATATCATGAGCTGCCAGGATACGGTGGCAGGGAATGACAAGGGGTGTGGGATTGCGTGCCATTGCCTGCCCGACTACACGGGGGGATGTCCCGAGCATTTCTGCAATCTCGCCGTATGTTGATGTGGACCCATAGGGTACCTGTTGAACCGCCCGGTATATCCTGCCGTAGACAGTATCGTCATGTATGGCGATACTGTCAAGCGGTAACAGACTGGTAACCTGCCCGGAGCAGTATTGCCGTAGCAGACCGGGCACTTCCCCCGGTATACCTGTTTTGGCAAACCTGACCCGGTGAACAGTCGTTCCGCTCCACCATACGTGGATGAACCAGAGCCCGAACCGGCATGCACCTCCTACGATTTCCATCGTAAAATTATCTCCCGGAACCGTGCTGCATCGCACACGATCATCTCTTTCTGGATCCATACAGGGAGTGCATTGTATACCCGTTTTTCCAGGAACCTTTTCTCTCCCAGCACAAGTACACCCCGATCTTCAGGAGTGCGCAGCACTCTCCCCAGTGCCTGGAGTGAACGATTGATCGCAGGCAGCGTGTAACAAAGAAATTCACCTTCCTCCCCGAACTTGTGCCTGAAATATTCGATCATCATCTTGCGGACACGGTTGAAGGGGGCAAGTGGCAGCCCGATTACCATTGCACCATTCAGCATTTCACCCCGATAATCAAGGCCTTCGCTCCATTTTCCGCCGCAGACTGCAAATAAAACCCCCGATTCACCGTTTGCAGGCAGTGACAGGAAGGTCGAGAGTGCTGCCCCTGCATCAGCTGCATCCCGTGGCTCAATAAAGACCTTTCTTCCCCGCATTTGGGGGACAGTGAGACCTGCATAAGTATCGAGAATCTGGTAACTGGGAAAATAAATCGCACGGTTCCCTTTCAGTGAACAGAATGCCTGGATATAATCCCCGATCCGTGCATTGTTCTCCCTGTTCTGCCGCATTGAAAATGTGGTTGTTATGTCGTTTGCACAACAGACCAGACGGTTTTCTTCCGGAAACGCATTGGGCAGGGTCAGTGTTTTTACCCTGGTGTCACCGAAGTAATAACGGGCGAAACTGTCAACGGGTGAAAGGGTACCCGAGATAAGGATACAGCAGGCATGTGCAGTGCAGATTTCCTGCAGAGGTACAGCGGGATCGATATTGCGCACTTCAAGAGTGATGCCGTCCGCTTCTTTCCGGTATATCGTGAGAAAGGCAGGATCTGTTGCTGACTGCGAGAGCCGGAACAAAAATTCTGTCAGCCTTTCAATCGCCGTTTCCCGATACTCCCCTGCTTTCAGGTTTTTTTCCCGTATGGACCCGGCAAGCCCGATCAGGTCATCAACGATCTCCTCCATGTTCTTATAGAGGGATTCCCGTACTACCATGCGGTCAAAGATGGAAGGATCGAACCAGTCCTCGACCTCACCGGAGTATCCCAGCCCACGGATAAACTCAGTGAGCCGGGGCAGGACATGCTGGACCGCATCTGCACCTTTGTGGCGTTTGCGCATACCGGAGAGCTCCCTTGATGCCTGTTCGAGATCGCGTTCTTCCAGAGTCACGCTCTCGATACTGGTTATCACGTCACCGCAGTTATGCGCCTCATCAATCAGGAGTAAAATGTCATGGGGTTCGACACCAAGGCTGGCGTAGAGTTGCTCCCGGATGTCCCGGTCAAAAAGGTGGTGATAGTTAAGGATGATAACATCGGTATTCCTGGCAGCGTGCATCATTAACTCGTAGGGGCAGACCTCCCCGCAGAATTCCCGAAGGTCCCGGGGGCTGACCGGGTGGTCTATCACCCTGTCGGCTTTGGTGCGCAGTGCGGTCGATGGCACCATCTTGACACCAACGGTATCACCCTGCACGAACATCTTACTGTTGATATAATAGGGACAGATGAGCGGATGGTCCCTGTCCATACGCCGTATCTGCTGGGTGATGAAGGGATCTTTTGAGGGTATAAGTGCCCCTTTCTCCGCCCGATCCCGCATGAGCGATGAAGAAAATGCCTTCACTCCCTCGCACCTGCGGTATACATCCCCTTCACCACCAAGGGGGCACATACCTGCCTTCCCGACAAGATACACGGTTTTAAGTTTTGGTTGTTTTTTCCTTACCAGTTCAAGCTCGCGGATAAAGGTGGTAAGCTGGCTCACCGTGCGCACTGCGATTACAACCTTCCTTCCTTTCCGTTCAGCAAGAAGGGAAGCGACAACACTCGACTTTCCACTCCCGGTCGGGGCATCGATCAGGGTGATCCCGCCCTCCCGGGCACATTGTGCCGCAACCTCAAGCATGTGACGCTGGCCCGGGCGATAGTCAACATACGGGAAATAGGAGTCGATGGTGTCCATTGGCATATGGTTGGTGCTGAAGGGTTTTATGGGCGTCGGAAGAGTTGCCGTGTATTTTCTGTTTGGATCCATCAGTCTGTTACTCTGTTTCCCTTTGGTGGACAGGCAGTCTTTCCTAGTATAATTTCGAAAGGTTAATAGATCTGCAGCTCAAGCAAGAATTAAGGCATAAGCCTCGTTACAAGGATGTTAAGTAATTATTAATCAGGAGAAGTTTTTCATGATCGACCAGTTACTCGAGGGAAATAAAAAATTCCGTGAAACGGTATTCAAACAGAATTTTGATCATTATCAGGAACTCACGAAAGGACAGAGCCCGCCGGTTCTCTGGATCGGGTGTTCGGATTCACGCCTCCAGACCGGGCATATAACCCAGATGAAACCGGGACACCTGTTCGTTCAGCGGAATATTGGCAATGTCGCCCCGATCCATGACTGGAATTTTGCCACGGTACTGGAGTACGCAATCAAGCATCTCAAGGTTAAGGACATAGTTATCTGCGGTCATTCCGACTGCGGTGCAATAAAAGCACTCGACAAGGAACTGGACGATGTCTACATCCCTCTCTGGCTGAATAACGCCATTGAGGCAAAAAACAGGGTGGACAGCAAAATCAAGAAACCCGCCACACCGGAAGAGACCAAAAAGCGCTCACGAATGATCGAACAGGAGAATGTGCGCCTCCAGATTGAGCATCTCAAGACCTACCCCCTGATAAAAACGGCCCTTAAGGAAAAATTAATCGAAGTCCATGGTCTGTACTACGATCTTGAGAATGGTGCCCTGACAAAAATTGTATGACTATATTTCTTTTTCAATCTCTTTTTTTATCCGGTCCAGTGATATTCTCCCGATACGGGTAACACGTCCGTTGACAAGGATGATGGGGAGCGGGGGAAACTCGGTTTCAATTATTTTCTGAAGGTTATCGGGTGCACCATTATCGATAAAGGTGAGTTTAAGTTCCACGCGATCTCCATATTCTTTTTTAAGGACTTGTTTTAACTCGTCAAATGCCGCATAGAGTTGTCCCGTCGGATAACATCCCGAGAGCCCGCAGGTGCGGTTCTCATCGCAGGGAAAGGGACTACATTCAGCGTTTTTCAGGCCGACAACTTCAATCAGGACGATACCTGTCATGCCAGTACTGTTGGTTCATGCGCTATTTGATGGTTCGTCATTGAGCAATTGATCGGGTGGTGAAAAGAAAGAAATGGGTATTTCAGAAAATCTTCAAAAAACCTGAACATTTACGGGGATTTCACTCCCGCTGCTATGGCTCCACCAAAATGTGATAACCCTGGAACAGGTACTACGGTATCAACGTTATCAGCAGGTGGTTTAGAGGGACAGGCACTGTCCCCTTCTTCCTCGTATCAGCATTTTTATTTCATAGGGTAATAAAAGAAATTCTGGCGTGCACTTATTTTTCTTGGGTAACATGTAGGTATCACGCTCCCGTGGGGCTTTTTAAAAAGCCTCCACCCCCGCCACTGAGGCGGTCCCCCAATGCGATAGACCTGAATACAGGAGCCATCTGCACGAAAAAGAATACCTGAAAATCATAGTCACTTTTTTTGATTTCAGTCGTAGTCAGATCATTTTTCCGAAAATGCCATCGTAAAAAGAAATAAAATTCAGTAGCTGGATTGGTACATTACCCTTTTTCTCTTGATAAAAGGAATTCTCCAGAACGAAAAAATGGATATTTCAGATAAAGCGTTCGAACCGCTCTTTTTTGACTTTGCAGATGGGGCAGATTCCGGGTGGCTGTTCGCGGGCGCAGAGATACCCGCAGACCGTACAACGCCAGACCGGTAGTGACAGGGTTTGAACAGGACCCGTTGAAAGGGGGGGCACAGCGTTCTTTTTACCACGGTCGGATCGTGGGGGACGACGCTCAGGAACAGGGTCTGCGTGCTTTTTCCCCCCAGCGATCGCCTCATCGACATAGAGTGCACAGTAACAGGCACCAAAATCATCGAGATCAGGATCCCGGTAGTTGCAGGGGCAGATTATATCAAGGTCTTCTTCCTTTTTTCCCGAGGCAAGACGGCAGGGGCAGGCACGGTACCCGTAACGCTGCTCATTTTTCAAGAGTCCCTCCACGAGATTTTTTGTAAAGGCGACGTCAGGGTTCAGAAAGTAACCTCCGCTTTCCGCCTCTTTTTTAATAATGACATAGACCCGGTCAATCTCTTTTTCATCAATATCCATCGTGGTCATCCCTTCAAAGCCTCCCGTATCTCCTCTTCACGGAATCCTACAATACCTATCGTATCTCTGATTACCAGCGTCGGAAACGAACCTTTCGGGTTCCATTTTTCCACTTCTTTCATCGCCTCGTCCTGCTCTTTTCCCTCAAGAAGATCAACAAACGTATAGTCAAAGTCTATCCCCAGTGTTCGTAACAGTTCTTTTGTCCGTGCGCACCACCCGCAGGTACTCAGGGCATACAGCATGACTTTGCCCATCTTTTTCCCGTTCACATGTTCGACAACCATGAAAAAACCTCCTTTATCTTGTGCATGGAGATTGCTGTAAATACTATATAAAAATGGGGATGTGATACGGAGGATTCCGGGGTGGATTTTTTACGTCGTGAAAATGATGGAGCAGAGGTTTACCTGGATTACTACCCCTCTACATCTGCCACGATGACTGCCGCGGCCCCTGACGGGGCGACCCCGCGGCGGATCGATGAATCTTTAAAAACCCCTGCCCCGCCGTGCCTTGGCGATGCCCTGAAGCGGGGCCTTTCGTACAGAGCACAATTTTATGGTTCAGTTGTGAACTGAATCGATTTATGACTTTTTCTCTAGGGACCGGATTTTCAGTATGAGGAAAAAGTAAAAAAAAGTGTCCCAGTTTATTAACCATTAAAAAAGGATGAAGAATTATATCAGCGATTCTTCATCATCACCGTGATATCTTCAAGGAGTGCCTGTAAATCCTCCTCGTGCTCGACTTCCATCTGGAGAATGCCCAGAATAATGTTGTAGGTGACCGGGTCCTTGTCTTTTGTCTTTTTCAAGAGGCTGTTGTAACTCTTGATAGCGCATTGCTCACCCTTGATGTTCTGTTCGAGCACCTTGATAACATAGGGATCATCCGGTGCATCGTACCCGCAGTTCGTGAGTTTGTACCAGTCCTGCGGTTTTGTGACCGGTGTCCCGCCGAGCTGGATAATCCGCGTAGTGAGCAGGACTGCATGCCCGAGTTCTTCGGTCGCATGAAGCGTGAGCTCTGCAATGACGGCTTCCTTGTTGGGCCCGCGGACAATTTTTGAGCCAATCCAGTACTGGTAATATGCGAGCCATTCATCAGAAAATGCCTTGTTGAGGAGCTTTACCAGATCCCCGACATTGGTATCAACAATCTTTCTTCCTAATGTTCCCATGGATTTCACCCTCAAGTGAGTCTTTGAAACACTTGAATATCGACAGTTATCCTTTTTATGCATATCCGTATTGAAACCGGAAATTATAGATTTAATCGACTTTTCGTAGTCCCGGTCAGATAAAAGCAGAATCAGCGTGTAATGCAGGACGAAGATTATTTTAAAATTTGAGAACCCTTTGGTACCTGCACTATCGTTAATTACTATTCAGGCGCACTATATTGGGAAATCATGAAGGCGGTTCTGGGTCTCGAAGACGGGCAATTCGTTGTAGGTGAGGGGTTTGGTGTTGAAGGGGAATGCTCCGGTGAGCTTGTGTTCAATACACAGATGACAGGGTATATGGAATCTCTCACTGATCCGAGTTATTTCGGCCAGATCCTGATGTTCACCTTCCCCCTCATCGGCAATTATGGCGTTGACTTGCAAAATTTCCAGAACCCGCATATATGCGCTCTTGGTTGTATCACCAAAGAGATCTGTGAGAAACCCTCTGCCCAGCCATCAATACGATCTTTTTTTGAACAGAACAATCTCCTTGGCATGAGTGGGGTTGACACCCGTGCACTGACTATAAAAACCCGTGTCCACGGTACAATGAGGGCTGCTCTCATTGTTGGAAGTGATGATGGAGATTATGCGATACAACTCGCCCGCAAAACTCTTTCAATTTCAGATATTGTCCCCATCCCCGAAGTCTCCTGTAAAAAGCCCTATCAGGTTCCTGGTAGCGGAAAACGCATTGCAGTCATTGATCTGGGTATAAAAAAGAATATGATTACCAGTCTTGCAAAACGGCATGGTGATCTCCATGTCTTTCCCTACGATGCCGGTGCGGATCAGGTCCTTGCCTGCAAACCCGATGCACTTTTTATCAGTAACGGGCCCGGTGATCCCAAACAGGCAACGGATGCGATTCAATGCATAAAGGATCTTCTCGGCCAGGTACCCATCTTCGGGATATGCATGGGTAATCAGGTCTGTGCACTGGCACTGGGCGGAGATACCTATAAGCTGAAGTTCGGGCACCGTGGGGCCAACCAGCCGGTGAGGTTTAAAGACGGGAGGATCTTTATTACAACCCAGAACCACGGTTTTGCCGTAGATGGAAATTCCCTCCCCGAGGGTTGCTGTGTTTCTTACACCAATGTGAATGACGGTACCCTCGAAGGATTTGAAAACAAAAACCTCGACCTCACAACCGTCCAGTTCCACCCTGAAGCGCATGGTGGGCCCAGGGACACGGAAGCGCACTTTTTCGATGCCATGTTCAGGAGGATCTCCTGATGCCAAAAAGGGCAGATATCAAAAAGGTCCTCATGATAGGGTCAGGTCCGATTCAGATAGGACAGGCTGCAGAATTCGACTTTTCCGGCTCCCAGGCATGCAGGGCACTCCGTGAAGAGGGTATAAACGTCGTCCTTGTTAACTCAAATCCTGCAACAATCATGACTGATCCGGAGATGGCTGATGAAATCTACATCGAACCGCTCCGGGCAGATGTAATCGCAAAAATCATCGAGAAGGAAAAGCCGGATGGTATCCTTTCCGGCATGGGTGGGCAGACCGGTCTTAACCTCACGGTTGAGCTCGCCGAGATGGGGGCCCTTGATGGTGTGGAGATCCTGGGTACACCGCTCGAGGCAATTTATAAAGGGGAAGATCGGGAGAAATTCCGAGATCTCATGACGGAGATCGGCGAACCTGTTCCAAAAAGTACTATCATCAATTCGTTAAGCCAGGTCGATGAAGCAATTAAAATAATCGGGTTGCCGGCCGTTGTCCGCCCGGCATACACTCTGGGAGGAGCCGGTGGGGGGATAGGGAAGACAAAAGAGGAGTTAATCCGGATCATCGAACTCGGACTAGCCCGCTCACGGATCCACCAGGTACTTATCGAAGAAAGTGTTCTTGGCTGGAAGGAGATCGAATTCGAGGTAATGCGCGATGCTGCTGACACCTGTATTATCGTCTGCGGAATGGAGAATGTTGACCCTATGGGTATCCACACCGGAGAAAGTGTCGTTGTGGCTCCGATCCTCACCCTTCGTGATGACGAGTTCCAGATGATGAGGAGCGCAGCGATTAAGATTATCCGTGCCCTGGATGTGCAGGGTGGCTGCAACGTACAATTCGCGTTCCGTGAAGGGGATTACCGTGTCATTGAGGTAAATCCCCGTGTTTCGCGGTCATCAGCACTCGCCTCAAAAGCGACAGGATATCCTATTGCGCGTGTTGCTGCAAAAATTGCCATCGGGTTGCATCTCGATGAGATTACCAACACCGTGACCGGTTGCACCCCTGCATCATTCGAACCCACGATTGATTACATTGTTGCCAAAGTACCCCGCTGGCCGTTTGACAAATTCAAGGGAGCGGACAGGACGCTTTCCACCTCCATGAAAAGCACAGGAGAAGTCATGGCGATCGGGAGGACAATCGAAGAAGCCTTCATGAAGGCAAAACGTTCGATTGACACTGATGTTATCCCTCACATGAGCCACAGCGAGATCCGTATGATCCTCTCCCGCCCTACCGATGAGCGTTTCCACTGTCTGTTTGATGCATTCCGTGAGGGTTTCCCGATGGATGAGATTGTACAACTCACCTCTATTACCCCGTTCTTTTTGGAGAAGATCAAAAATATTGTCGAGATGGAAAAGCACCTTGTGACGCATCATGATCTCCAGGATATTCTCGCGGCAAAACGCTACGGGTTTTCAAATGCGGACATCATGAAGATCACCGGGCTGTCCCTTGAACATGTTGAAGAAATGGCGGGTCTTCCCACCTACAAGATGGTAGATACCTGTGCAGCGGAATTTCCTGCAAACACTCCGTATTTCTACTCCACGTTTGAGCAGAGTTGTGAGATCGTCCCGACTGATAGCAAAAAAATTCTGATCCTTGGTTCCGGTCCAATCCGCATTGGTCAGGGTATTGAGTTCGATTACTGCACTGTTCACGCAGTCCAGGCACTGCGCGATGAAGGTGTTGAAGTCCACATCGTCAATAACAATCCTGAAACGGTATCCACTGACTTCGATACCTCGGACCGGCTTTTTTTTGAACCAATGCAGCTCGAGGATGTTGTCAACATCTTACGAAAAGATTATTATTATGGTGTGATGGTGCAGTTTGGTGGGCAAAACGCCGTCAACCTTGCAGTGCCTATCGATGAGGAAATCAAGCGGCTGGGTCTTCCAACCAGAATTCTTGGCACGAGTCCGGATGCTATGGACATTGCAGAGGATCGTGACCGGTTCAGTGTACTCCTGCAAAAACTTTCCATTCCCAGTCCTGCGAACAGCTCTGCGTATTCTGAAGGGGATGCCAGGGCAATGGCAGAGAAGATCGGGTATCCGGTGCTTGTCAGGCCTTCGTATGTTCTCGGGGGCAGGGCGATGGAAATCGTTCACGATGAGCGCGAACTCGAGACCTACATGAAAGAGGCAGTCCGGGTCAGCAGGAACCACCCGGTACTCATCGATTCGTATCTCCAGAATGCCATCGAGCTCGATGTAGATGCCGTTTGCGACGGCGAGGAAGTCCTGATTGGAGGTATTATGGAGCACATAGAACAGGCGGGCATTCATTCAGGAGATTCTGCCTGCGTTATACCGACCCAGTCGCTTTCCCCGGCAGTATTGGATACGATACGGGATTATACACGGAAGATTGCACTCGGGCTTGGGGTAATCGGACTGGTCAACCTCCAGCTTGCAGTCAAGGACAACGTGGTCTACGTCCTTGAAGCAAACCCGCGTGCAAGCCGCACCGTGCCGTTTGTATCGAAAGCCACCGGGATCCCTGTCGCCAAAATCGCCGCGAAAGTTATGGTAGGAAAAAAACTGCGCGATCTCGGGTATAAAGAGCGCGTGCTGAAACACGTTGCCGTCAAAGAGGTACTGCTTCCCTTTAATAAGCTCTCAGGGGTTGATACCATGCTCGGTCCTGAAATGAAAAGCACCGGTGAAGTGATGGGGATAGATTATGATTTTGGTCTTGCCTTTTACAAAGCATGCATTTCAGCGGACAATGAACTCCCGCTCAAGGGCAATATCTTCATATCGGTAAATATCGAGCAGAAAGAGGAGGTAATTCCTATAGCACGTCAGCTGCGCGATCTCGGGCTTATATTGTACGGAACTGAAGGGACTGTCGATTACCTGTATGAAGCAGGTATTGAAGCACACCTGGTGAGGAAATTACAGGAAGGTTCTCCCAATGTTCTCGATATGATGCGACACGGAGAGATCCGCCTCATCATCAACACCCCTCAGGACAAGCAATCGAGGCAGGACCATTACCAGATCATGCGTGCGGCAGTAGATTTCGGGATCCCGTATATTACGACACTCCAGGCAGCGCGTGCGGCAGCACTTGCCATTGATGCCATCAAGCGTGAGAAAGTTACGCTGGAACCGCTTGGTCATTATCTGAAGTGAATGTGCAATAAATCACCCGCTTTTTTTATTTTTTTGTCTACCTTTTAAATCATGGATTCGTACAATACTATCCATGAGAATGCGGTGTATAGTACAAATTAATTGAATATGCTTATATACCGAAATAACAAAAAAAGATGCATGAAGAAATTATTTGTTGTTCTTGCGATCCTGTTCATCGGGATTCTTCTCGCGGGCTGTACATCCCAGCCGCCAGCACCTGTAGTTACTCCAACACCGACGCCCGTTCCAACGACCGCTCCGGAAGTACGAGGTTGTTATGCCATCGTTGCTGATGATCCACAATTCTCGGTACTCGGAACAGCACTCAGGGCAGCGAAACTTGAGACAGCGTTCGATAATGGATCATTTACAATTCTTGCACCAACCGACACCGCATTCGCGCAGTTACCCAATGGTACACTCGCATCTCTGCTTAAGGAGCCCGAGGGTCAGTTAAAACAGATCCTTCTGAACCATGTTATTGACAAGACGATTAAGTCTGCTGAAGTTGTCAAGGTTGGTGAGGCAAAGACCATGCAGGGAACTGTCCTGAAAGTCAATTATACCGGTGACGCCGTGACAATCGGTGGTGCCAAGGTTACCAAAACCGACATTGTCTGTAAAAACGGGGTCATTCATGTTATCGATCGGGTAATTGTACCCCCGGTTGAGGTAAAAACAACAATCCCGACCCCCACTCCGAGCCCGAAACCCCAGCCTTCAGTGACGATCACGTTCACCCGGGATTTAACCATACAGCCCAGCGCAACGGTATATATTCCGGTTGGCGGCAAAGTTGTGTGGAAGAACGACGATCCCTTCAAGCCTCACGGTATTGCAGCACTTGACAACCCGGACCCGAAGAGCTTAAAAATCTTCGGGAATCAATCCGCACAGAATATACCCTACGGAAAGACGTATGAGGTAACCTTTAACGAAGTTGGCACATACGATTACAAGACCGTATTCCAGCCAGAAACTACCGGATGGGTAAAAGTTACCAAGTAACAAAACAATAATCGTTCAGGATAATTCAGCCTGAACAACCTTTTTTCATGCTCTTCCTGAAATTCCGGTCAGGTTGCAGGCTAACCGTACCATCCGTATCCAATAATTCTGCCCTTTAAAATATATGCTCACACTGCCTATCTGTGTACCATTATCATTCGAGTGGTGTATCCATTATGGGAAAAGGTACTATAGTTCTTGCATATTCGGGAGGGCTTGACACCTCTATCTGTATCCCGCTCTTAAAGGAACGGTATGATTATGATCGTGTTGTTACTGTTGCTGTCCACGTGGGTCAGCGGGATGAAGAGATTGACGTAGCAACAAAAAAAGGGGAAAAACTCGCAGACCGACATTATACGATCGATGCCCGCAAAAAATTTGTAAACGACCACATCTTCCCGTCAATACGGGCGAATGGATCCTATGAAGGATATCCGATGGGAACTTCCCTTGCCCGTCCCCTCATCGCTGAAGAAGTTGTGAAAATTGCCCGCAAGGAACGCGCAACAGCAATCGGACACGGGTGCACGGGTAAAGGCAATGATCAGCTCAGGTTTGATGTTATTATTCGCGGAGCTGGTCTAGAGGTGGTTGCACCAATACGCGAACTCAACCTGACCCGGGACTGGGAAATCGAGTACGCCCGGCAACACAGGATTCCCGTACCGGTTAAAAAAGATAAACCCTGGAGCATGGATGAGAACTGCTGGAGCCGGAGTATTGAAGGAGGAAGGCTTGAAGATCCAGCATATCATCCCCCGGAAGAGATCTATTTGTGGACGGTACCTGTACAAAAAGCTCCTGATACACCGGAAAAACTCATCATTGAATTTAAAAATGGTATCCCTGTTGCACTGAACAAAAAGAAACTCCCTGGCTACGAATTAATCCAGGACCTGAACAAACGAGCCGGGAAACACGGGATCGGCCGCAATGACATGATCGAGGACCGGATACTCGGGCTCAAAGCCCGGGAGAATTATGAGCATCCTGCGGCAACGGTGATTCTCATGGCACACCGGGACCTCGAAGCACTGGTACTTACAAGGCAGGAGCTTGCCTTTAAGCGCATGGTGGATGATAAATGGTCAGAACTTGCCTATAAAGGACTTGTCTATGAACCGTTGTACACGGCTCTGAATGCATTCATCAACACCACCCAGGAACGGGTGAATGGCAGTGTTGATCTTGAACTGTATAAGGGCTCTGTAAGGGTCCTTGGCAGGAGCTCACCCGATGCACTCTATTCCAATGACCTGGTTTCGTTTGATAGTTCGTCCATAGACCAGTGCCATGCGATCGGTGTTTCCCACTATTTCGGTCTCCAGGCACGACTTGCGCATACGCTGAAAAAGAAAAAATCCTCAAAAAAGTAAAGATATCATCTCTCTGGAAATGCGCAATAGTACGCTGAAAGCTCAACCGGGGCTGCACCTCCACCAATTTGGCTACCCCCAAAGCGATAACTCCAAAAAAGGTAATACGTCATTATCATCATACGTGCAGGTGCTGACAGGGGGCAGGCAAGGTCCCGTACTGAATTTAAAACAGAAAATGTCTTCATTTTTTGACAAATGGATTTTTTGCTCTTTTTGGGTTCAGGTCTATCGCATCTCGGCGGTGTCGCCACAGCGGCGGGGGCGGAGGCAAAAGCCGAAACCCAAAGGTGCTTCATCAATGAGTTTTTTGATATATCGTGAAGAAATGTTCGTCGTCAGAAGGTGACTATACCCTAAAGTAAAGGGAATTCTGCGTGCCAGACTATCTCTAAAAAAAATATTTTATTCTATCTTTTTTCCGGCATTCTGACCCGGGGTGCATTCGAATACTTCCCTGATTGAAAGAACGAGGAGCCCTTTTGCCGGATAGTGTGCCCCTTTTTCCTTTATCTGTGCTTTAATCTTTTCATACTCAGGACCACTGGTCTTTACCGTGACGGTCCCTTTAATCTGGAAACAGCGCTTCTTATCAGGATCCCAGATATAGAGCGCCATATGAGGATTTTCTTTGATGTTTGCGAGTGTCTTTACCATGTAATTGTCTCCAATCCAGATGGTATCGTCCGAAATAAGCTGGACGGTTGCGACCGGCGCGACGTTCGGGATAGCACTCTTTGACGCTGTAGCAGCGGCAAATACTTTTTGTTTGGCAAATACTTCTTTCATTTCCGGGCTAAGTCTGACCATTTTTCACCTCATGTTATCCTGCAGGCAGATTGTGCCATAAACTCTCATGGATTCTTTCTGTGCTTATGTTTTGTGTTTCGGGAACGAATCATATCTCTGAAAAATTCCTTTTTTGCATAAACGTACTTGATATTAATTCAAGGGTACAGTCCCAAATAAAAATTGATTTAAGACGTGAAAAAAAATTAAGTACTAAATTCAGGACAGAAAAAGTGTTTCATTTTTTGACAAATGGATTTTCCGCTCTTATGGGGATTATCCGTTCTATCACATCCTGGGGGTCGCCACAGCGGCAGGGGCGGAGGTAAAAGCCGAAGCCCCAAGGAGCGTCATCACGGTGCTTTTTGATAAATCGTGAAGAAATGTTCGTCCTTCGAATCTGACTATACCCTGATTCAATTTACACCAGCGTCGGGAAAATCGTTCTAACTTCATCAGGGCCTCTTGAGAGACATGGCGGGCAAAAAATAGCTTATGAATTTTTTTAGTAATCTTTCCGCCGCGGGGGTGCCCTGTTCTGGGGCGACGGCACGCATCATAACGAGCCTTGCATACTATCCGAATACTCTGGTTTTCATTGGAAAAACCTCTGTATACGGATCAGGCAACAGGGTGAGAAACCCCTTACCTTCCCTGGTGAATTCATTATCATGAGGACGATGATGGACTGGTCTTTCCCGATCCCACTTAGAGTCTCTGTCCTCCTGAAGTAAATACGAACCCGGGTATAGTTTTTTTGAGATCTCGTATTTTACAGGCTATAACAGCAGGGGTAAAACCTCTGTGAGCATGTATGTTTTTTACCCTTTTCTCCAGATAAAAAAAATCGAAACTTATATGGATTGACAATAAAGAAAAGGATACTGATGTGCGCCAGTTTTTTTTCCCGCTTTACAAAACAAAAACCGCATATTGTTGAAAGTCCTCCTCCCCCGTCAATCACGCATGGAGCGGGTATGAATGTTCCCGAATACAAAAACAAGCCCTATTTTATTGTTGCATCCGTAGAGATGGGGAACACTACAACCAAGTGCATCCTGACCGGTGTTAGTCTCGAAACCGGGATGTCCTATGTGATACACAAGACCGTGAGCATGAGCCGTGATATCCGCCCTCCAAAACCCGGAGAGACAATTTTTGGCGCAACACTTGACGGGACAGAGCTGACACGGGAAGCAGTCACCGAACTTGTCAGGGATACCCTGCTCCAGTGCCATAATGATGCCCATCTCGATGTTATAAAAGACCTTGATTTTGTTGTCCGCAGCACGGGTGTGGTTGCCGAGATGGAGTCACCTGACCAGATCGGGGATTTTGTCATAGCGCTTGCGAACGGATGCCTGATTGCAGGAGTCCCCCCCCGCAAGATGACGCCACCGATGTCAAAGGAAAATCAGTCGCAAAAACTCCAGCCGTTCAGTTTTGCCGATAAGGTTGTGTTTGTTGGTGCTGTTGCCGGGGTGATCCCCCCGGTTGGTTCGACAGGAGTTGAAATGGTCGCAAACGAGATGGAAGGAGAGCTTGCGATGGCGGGAATCAAGGAAGGGGCAAAATGGACACCGGTTGATTTTCGCAATCCCTGTGTTTCTGTTGATTTTGGCACTACCCTCGATGGACGCATAACCAGTGATGTTCCCAATGACAGCCTGAACCCGTTTGCAAAAACCGTGGGGAATTTCTGTGGGCTTGCCGGAGCGATCCCCGATGCACTTGTCAGGGGAACCGGCCTTGTGCACGAGCGGACAGGAACTGCACTGGATATCTTCGGTGAACACAGCGTAACCGGCGGATTATTCAGCGGAGGAAACCGGAAAGTTATTGATGATTACGTACAGCGATGCCACAAGCATATTGACATTCGTATTGTACCCTCGGATCGTGACCGGTTCGGTCGCGTTCCGGTCAATGCACGGCTCGCCAAGGAATCCGGCATCGCCATGATCGGGTGTGACTGTGGGGTGAACAGCAGTGATCTGCATGAACTGGTTGCTGTTGGAGCGGAAATTCATAAAAAATTCAATCTTGCTACTCTCAACGAAGTAGTTGATCGCGTCTGCGCCGGGATGGCATTACGATTGATCGATGTTGCAGTCGAACAGAACATAGTTCCGAGGAATTCTTCGATCGGGTTTACCGGACGGGCGGCAATATCCGGGAGGAAACCCGATTATATCCTTGAGGGGATTATCGAGCGCAACCTCTTTGATGACCCTGTTGACCATCTTGTTTTTGTCGACGACGGGCTCGCCCGGGGCGCGGCACTGATGGGACGCTGCATGAACTCGCTGGGTAAACCCAAAAATCCAATCGGAGGCGTCCGCGGGGGCCCATGTATTATGAGCCGGCGGATCAAGATAGGTAAATGAACAAGGTGAAAGAAAATGCCAGACGAAGAACAGTTGTATGATATCATTATCCCTCCTGGTACCCCCCAGAAGATAATTGTGGACATCTCAAAAAAATTCGATGTAACCGTTGTCGAACGCAAAGAAAAAATCAAGTTCGCTAATATGGAAGGGGATGAGCGCGAACTTCTGGCATTCCGCGGTAAATTTGAGGTTATGCAGAACGTTGAAACGTATATGCGAGACCAGTTAAACGCATTCGTTGCCGAAAAGTAATAAATAAAGTTTAAAATTTTTTTAGATTATTACTGTTTTTTTACAGGGAACGTATGCATCAGGAGAAAGGTGGGCTTATGCCACTGTACCTGAATACAATGGATTTCGCCGCCCCGCAAACGGACGCCCCCGTGGCGATTTGGATGTGATTATTACAGGTATAAATCTTAAAAAAACAGCCTTGTCCTGCGAGGTCCAAAACGAGGTGGCCGAGCGACCTCATCAGAGGGGGACAAATCAGAGATGAAAATTTGCACGTCATAAACTACATATAAATCGATTCGATTCACACCCGAAACATGAAAATAGTCCTTTCTACGATGGATCCCCGCCACATGGCCTCTAAGAGGCACGGCAGACAGGGAATTTTTGAATTTTAGTTCGCGGTCCACCGCACAGGAACCCCTGTTTTGGGGAAGTGGTATTCATCGTGCGAGATGTATATAGTGGTAACAATCCCCGCATCCTATCTGAATGCTACAGTTTTCAAAAGGAAATGCTCAATAACAAGCTAAACGCTCATAAGCGTCTCACTTATGTCGCCGGGGTTCACCTAACCTGCCTCACGAACAGGTACTACAGCACCATCGTTATAAGCGCAGGGGCGGTATGGGGGGACCCGGCACTATCCCCTCCGCCATCTTGTCACCATTGAACCTTTTTTTTAATTACCCAGCAGCCGTACCAGGAGCGCTTTCTGTGCGTGGAGCCGGTTTTCTGCCTCGTCCCAGACAAGGCTCTGGCCCCCTTCCATTACTTCATCGGCGATCTCCTGACCACGGTGAGCCGGAAGACAATGGAGCACCCGTGCATCCGGAGAGGCGTGGTGCATGAGTGCCGCATCAACGGTGTAATGGTGAAACACTTTCAGACGCTCTTCGCGTTCTTCATCATCACCCATCGAGATCCAGGTATCCGTGATGATGACATCAGCGTCCTTCACGGCTTGTTCCGGTTTCCTGACAAGGGTTACTTTCCCCCCAAGAGAATCAGCCTTCTTCACGATATCCACTGCCGGTTCATACCCTTTCGGTGTTGCAACCGTAACCGTCATGCCGGTGAGCACGGTCGAGAGAATCAGGGAGTTGCAGACATTATTCCCGTCACCTACCCAGGCCACGTTCAGGTCATTTGTCGATCCGAAGTGCTCCCGTATTGTCATAATATCGGCAAGCAGCTGGCACGGGTGCTCGAGATCGGAAAGGCCGTTAATCACGGGAATAGTGGCATGTCGTGCAAACTCTTCAATCGTACTGTGTTTATAGGCACGGATCATCAGGCCGGAGACATACCGCGATGCAGCCCGTGCGGTATCGCGGATCTCCTCACCCCGCCAGATTTGCATATCGCGGGCATTTAAAAAAAGGGCATGGCCTCCCAGTTCGTTCATTCCGACTTCAAATGAGATATGAGTCCGGGTTGAGGACTTCTCAAAGATCATGGCAAGGTTTTTCCCACGCAGCACATCGTGGACTTTCCCCTCTTTTTTCAGGGATTTAAGCTGGTCTGCTTCGCAAAGGATCTGCCCAAGCTCACCTTTGCTGACATCGAGAATTGACAGGAAATCCTTCTTCATCGTAACTCCTTCATGTGTGCAATACGGTGCTCGAGCAATGCTCTGGTTCCGATATCGCGCCGGTAGCGCACGCGGCCTTTGACCGCAGATGCCGACAGCTCCGCACGCCGTTCCGCTTCTTCAAGAGTTGAGCCAACGCCAACAAACGCAAGAGTCCGTGAGCCCAGGGTGGTGAGTTTTCCCTCCCGGTCCTCAACATTCGCGTAATAGAGGAGTGCGTCCGTCTGCGTGCCAATCGTTATAGGATCCCCCTTTGCGGGAGAATCCGGATAACCCGAGGGTACAATATATTTGCATACCGTTGCTGCCTTTTCAAAGCATACATCTGCTGCAGAAAGTGAACCCGTGGTTATTTTTATCACGATATCGGAGAGATCCGAACTGAGCAGGGACAGCACGTTCATTGCCTCCGGATCACCGAACCGGGCATTAAATTCGATGACCTTGGGACCCCTTGCAGTATTCATGAACTGACCGTACAGGATCCCCTTGTACGGATTTCCGGTTCTTTCCATCGTCCCAACGGTGGACTGCATGATCGCAAGAGCTTTTTTGTAATCAGTATCTGACACAAACGGAAGCGTATGGTCCGGCATCGAATACGATCCCATACCCCCGGTATTTGGCCCGACATCTCCCTCAAACGCACGCTTGTGATCCTGTACCAGCGGCATGGGTGTCAGGTGTGTGCCATCCACAAATGCCTGCAGGGTGAACTCCTCACCGATAAGGCGCTCTTCCAGCACAACTCCGCCGTTCAGTGATTTCACATACGCGATCGCTCCTGCCCGATCAACCTGTTCACCCATAATCCGAACCCCTTTCCCGCCAGTGAGCCCGATTGGTTTTATAGCGAGATCTTCATCATGGTCGTTGATAAAAGAAACCGCTTCAGCCATATCGTTAAAAACACGGTATCTGGGGCACCCGTCAATATGGTGATATTCCATCATGTCGCGGCAGAACGCCTTATCCGTCTCGACTCTGGCTGCTGCCTGTGTTGGTCCCACGCACGCTATTCCTGCAGATTCCAGCTGGTCCACAATCCCTGCTTCAAGCGGTGCTTCCGGGCCGATAAACGCATACCCGACCCCGGTTTTCCGGGCAAAGGACACAATCCGGGAAATGTCCGTCTCTTTGCACAATTTAACCTCTCTGGCAAGACGTGAGATTCCGGGATTCCGGTTCCCCATAACAGAAAAAATTTCGGTTTCGCTGTTGCGGGCCAAAGCACTAACTATTGCGTGCTCCCTTCCTCCCCCGCCCACAACGAGTATTTTCATATCCATGTACTCTCACGCTGGCAATAAAAATGATTTACTGTTTTACGATCTCGCTGACTTTTACCAGCGAAAAAAGGCTCACTCCCTGTTTTTTAAGCAGCTCCTCTGCACCCTGCTCCCGGTCAACGACCGTTACAACACGATCGGCATGTGCTCCCGCATCACGCAGGGCATTAATTCCGTAGGTTGCTGATCCTCCTGATGTAGTTACATCCTCCACGAGCAGGACAATACTGTTTTTGACATTGCCTATGATGACGTCTTTTTTCCCATGACTCTTTTCTGCCGCCCGGATGATTGCATAGGGTTTCTTTGCCACCATTGCGGTTGCAACAGCGATAGGAACTCCTCCCACTGCGACTCCAGCAACCACATCGAATGAGTATTTTTGTTCAATTACCGATGCAATGGCCAGAAGAAGATCCGGATTGGTTACCGCGGATTTTACATCTATGTAGTACCGGCTCTTTTTGCCGGAGGCGAGGGTGAATTCGCCAAATTCGATTGCCTTATGCCTGATAAGCAGGTCTGCAATAGCATTCACCATGGAACCTCTTTGACTCTGAAATGATAACCTATGATATTTATTCCCCGGTGAAGGATGGGGGTGAGAATCAGGATGAGTACGAAGATCAGAAGGGTCATGTTTGCAAAAAGCCACTCGGGATCAAAGATCAGCACCATCAGAAGGGCTCCAGCTACCAGGTCATACATGTCAGCGATCGGCCATTTCGATCCCCGTTCTTTTCCGAGTCTTCTTTTAAAGAAGCTCTTGCACAAATCGCCAAGGAGCGCTCCGGTTGCAAGTAAGGTAATTGACATAAAGGTCTGTTGTGGCAGATTCTCCCAACCATACGCTCCCGAGACCCCTATCTGCACCAGTCCTATCCCGATCCCGGCAAAAATCCCGATAATCAGGCCGCGGTACGTTTTACCATCGCCAAATACCCTTTTTCCATCCGTAAAATTCCTTCCCAGGTCAATGGGGGTGCCGCCTCCGACGAGCGC
The DNA here is from genome assembly GCA_964590415.1 of uncultured Methanoregula sp. Classification (GTDB taxonomy): domain Archaea; phylum Halobacteriota; class Methanomicrobia; order Methanomicrobiales; family Methanospirillaceae; genus Methanoregula. The sequence goes on from CAZPVQ010000003.1 coordinate 338,508, forward strand.
AGCAATCGGGTTCGGGAGATAGGCCGGGAGCATTATCCAGACAGCCGATATCAATGATAGTATAAACAAATCAACACTAATAATGCAGCACTCCAATACCTGTAATAAACAGCAGATACAAACATTAAGGTTACTCAAACGAAATATTAGAGAACAATTGTGCAACGGGTGATATCAATGCTGATAAAAAAAACTCATAGTCTTTGCCCCACCTGCAATACCGTCATTGATGCGGACGTTGTGGAAGAAGACAACAGAATAATGCTCCATAGCACGTGCCCTGAGCACGGAGAATTCAGGAATCTCTACTGGTCAGATCCAGTGTTGTATCACCGGTTCGACCGCTTCGGTGAGATAGGAACCGGTATTGAAAATCCCCAGACTATTGCTCCTCCGGAAAGCTGCCCGTCTTCCTGTGGGCTGTGCAGCAATCACCATTCGCAGACCCTGCTGGCCAATATCGATCTTACAAACCGTTGCAATCTTGACTGTGCTTTCTGTTTTGCAAATGCCCGTGCATGCGGATTTGTGTATGAACCGGATTTTGATACAATTGTCCGTATGATGCAGGTCCTTCGTGCCCAGAAACCCGTCCCGGCTCCTGCCGTGCAGTTCTCAGGCGGGGAACCTACCATGCGTGAGGATTTGGTGGATATTATCAAAACGGCAAAACAGATGGGATTCCCCCAGGTTCAGATTGCATCCAACGGTGTCCGGATCGCAAACGAACCAGGCTATGCTCAGAAGCTCAAGGATTCCGGGCTGAGTACTGTCTACCTCCACTTTGACGGGGTTACACCGGCAACCAATCCCCTCCTGAAAATCAATATGAAGGCGATCGAGAACCTCAAAGCAGTGCGTCTTGGAGTTGTTCTGGTTCCCACCGTAATCCACGGAAAGAATGATCACGAACTTGGTGATATTATCCGGTTTGCCGTAACCAATATCTCAGTAATCCGGGGTATAAACTTCCAGCCGATAGCGTTTACTGGTGCAGCAACCGATGATGATGTCAAAAAAATGCGCATAACCATTCCCGATCTTCTGACTGAAATTGAGACACAACTGGATGGAGTTCTCAAAAAGGATGATTTCTATCCCGTTCCCTGTGTTATCCCGTTTTCCGACCTTGTCGAGACCTATACCGGGCGACCTCAGATACGGTTCACTGCCCATCAGCACTGCGGTGCAGCTACGTATGTGTTTGTCCAGAATGATGGCTCAATCGTTCCGGTAAACCGTATGGTAAATGTGGATAAGTTTTTTGAATCGATCGAACAGATGACCGAAAAACTCAAAAAAGGTGGCACTATCAACAAATATGCAACCCTGCTGGAAGGCCTTAAAAACGTACACGAGTCGGTAAAGAAGGGTGAGCAGGCGAACACCACGGAGTTCTGGAAGATACTTGGCAAAACCCTCATCGGGCAGAACTTTGAGGCACTCAAAGAATTTCACTGGAATGCGCTTTTTATCGGTACTATGCATTTTATGGACCGGTACAACTATGATCTCGACCGTGTCCAGCGGTGCTGCATCCATTATGCAACCCCTGAGGGAAAACTCATCCCCTTCTGCACCTACAACAGTGGACCGGTCTATAGGGAACAGGTCTGGAAAAAATATGCTAAATCAAAAGAATAATACTTTTTTTTAACTCGGCAGCAAATGCAAAAAGCATCGCCCGGTTTCAAAACAGTATCATGAATCACTGTAGTTTTTTCATCCGAAATTCTTTTTGAATAATCCTGAAAACTGCTCAGGAGAAAGACTCGCCAATCCAAAATAAGAATCTTTTGTTCCACAGAGGAGACCCTGCCTGTTCACCCTCCATTCCATCCCTGGGCTTAAACCCGATTGAGAAGTAGTTCGTTATAGGTATAATCGCATTGGGGGGCCAAAGCGTCGGGGGTGAAATCCCCGTGATCGTTCGAGCTGTTTCAAGAACATTTCCGCAGTGCCCGTTTTCTTTTATTTTCCCCCATATTTCATACGTGAGGATGCAACTGAAGGGGTGCAGGCAAATACAAGCTCTCACGAGCGGCGTAGTGAAAACGAGTTTCTTATTATCTCTTATTCAGTGCAGGATGCAGGAATTGTAATCACTCTATTCGTCAATTACGATGAACGCCGCCGCCCCCGAAGGGACGCTATCGCGGCGGATCGGTGAGCAAAACTGAAATAACCCTCTGCCCCACTGTGCTTCGGGGAAGCCCTGAGGCGGGAATCTCTCATAGGGTAAAGATTTTCATGATTCAGTTAGACCGGATTGATTCAGGTCGGGTTTTTTTACAAAACCTCTTTTTTTTCTCACTGACTTTGGTTCTGTGGTGATTGCATTCTCTTTGGGAAAAATTGAGCGGTTTTCCTGCCAGACTTAACGTTAAGGGACAATTTAAGTAATTTTACAGGAAATATATAATTTATACCTATGATCAGGCATTCCATCATTTGTATGATTCATGGGGGTGCGTTTACGTGTATTCACCAGATACTACCAAGTACCTTATTCACATCAGCCTCACTGCAGAGGGGGTGGTCGAGAAACCTGACGTAGTCGGTGCCATATTCGGACAGACTGAAGGGTTGCTCGGCGAAGATTTGGATCTGCGGGATCTCCAGAGAACGGGGCGTGTCGGACGTATTGACGTCCAGATAACCAGCAAAAAGGGCGAGACAAAAGGGGAGATTTTAATCTCTACCTCTCTCGATCGCGCAGAAACAGCCATTCTTGCCGCTTCCCTCGAGACGATCGATCGTGTCGGGCCATGCATTGCGCATGTAACTGTGGAATCCGTAGAGGATATCCGTGTTGTCAAGCGGAAAAAGATAGTCGAGCGAGCAAAGGAGATCCTTCTTGACCGGTTCGAAGACGGAACCATTGACAGCGATGAACTGCTGGATGATGTCCGGCAGAGCATGCGGGTTGAAAAAATCGGATCCGTTGGAGAGGAAAAGGTCCCGGCCGGCCCTCATGTCCTGGACTCGGATGCGATCATTATCGTTGAGGGAAGGGCTGATGTGCTGAACCTTCTTCGCTATGGTATAAAAAATGCCGTTGCGGTTGAAGGAACGCATATACCCAAGATCGTAGAGGAGCTGTGCGCCAAGAAGACTGCAACAGCTTTCTTTGACGGGGATCGGGGGGGTGATCTGATCCTGCGGGAGCTCCTGCAGGTCGCCGATATCGATTTTGTCGCGTTTTCTCCTAAAGGCAAAAGCGTGGAAGACATGGCCAGAAAGGAGGTCATCAAGACCCTGCGCAATAAAGTACCGGTTGAGTACATCAGGGACCAGTATTTCGAAAATCCTGAAGAACTTCCTCCGGAGTTCCGATTGGCCCGTGCTCCTGACGAAGACCAGGAAAGAGCGGAAAAAAAGGGAAAACATGCTCAAGGTTCAAAAAGGTCACGGGAAGGGAATAAAGGACCACTAACCCTCCGGGATCATATCGATGATGTGAAGGGACACAGCCTTGCACGGTTCCTCACCGATGACCTGACCATAATCCAGGAACTGAAATCCGACGATGTGGAGAAAGCGGTCGAGACCGTAGACAGTTCAGTCAAAGGGCTTGTCGTAGACCGGACTATCGATCAGAAACTCCTTGACCGGCTGGTCGGGAAGGGATTCTCCTATGTTGCAGCGAAAGATTTCAAGGGAATAATAAAGCGTCCTTTGTCGATCCGTCTGATGAAAATGGGATCATAATTTTTTGGCATATGTATTTAAGGTGCGTAAAACTACGTTATTGTCCGGAGTGGTTGTATGCACAAAGAGGAACTGATCAATCTTCACCAGATGCTCTATGATGTAAAAGTCTATTTTGAATCCTTAAATCCGGAACTTAAATTTGCCCAATACAACGCTTTAAAGATCACACCCTCTCAGCAACACAAGAGCAAGATGGAGCATAAGCATGCGATCTTTGTACTCGGAACGGAGATTGCAAACGCTATGAAAGACGTAGATTACTCCTCTTCGAGCAGGATCTCGGCACGCATGAAAGAGCTTGCTGATAAAACGCTCAAAGAGATGGAATATCCATAAAATTTTTTCACTTTTTTTGCACGGTAGAATTCCTTTTATTCAATATGAAATTCAAGAGGCTGGAACGATAAAGGAGGGGACATGAGCCTGTCCCCCCATACCTCCCCTGTGTTGAACCAGGATGACGTTGCACCAGTTTGGGTTTATCGCATCGGGGGAGCCAGAGCGGCGGGGGTGAAACCCCCTTGAGCGTAGAGTTTGTAATTGAGCGTTTCTCCAGAGCTATTTTTTTAAAAAACATTCTCCGGAGCCTCGCCTCCAACCAGCTCATCCCCAAGTGCTAAATAGCAAAAAACAAAAAGAATACTGCCGATACAGCGCATCCATAGGTCCCCGGGTGATTGATTGACAAGCGTCTGTAGATGATCCACGGGACAACCCGGATGCGCGACAGGCAACGCCCGGCAGGGTTTAAACACAGGTGAAGAACGGCAGCACGCCACTGGTGATCCATGTGCGTTTATGCCGGGCAACATTCCTTTCAGACGGTTGAGTCCATGCCAGATTTTGCTGATGCTCTTTTGGAAGACCGGCATGGAACGATTATTGCACTGGAGGTTACTACCGGTGCAAAGAAGGATTCCTTTCCTGCAGGCTACAACGTGTGGCGTAGGACAATCGGTTGCCGTGTCACCGCCCTGGCGGTGGAGGGGAAGGCAAACCGTGCAATAATTTCCCTTGTTTCAGCAAGACTCGCTCTACCCGCCACGAGCGTGAGCATTCTTTCCGGTGTAACCTCCTCCCAAAAACGGGTGCTGGTGACAGGGATTGATAAAAAAGAACTCCTTGATCGATTAAACGGCACATCAGGATGTTAATGTTTTTCCCGGTTATGGAGAATGGAACATTGAATCGAGTTCGAACGCAGAAGCATGAAAATCATACTTTATACGAAGGGTCTCCGCTTCAGGATTTTTTTGAGGCACGGCGAGCAAGAGTTTTTTTGAATTTATTCGTTACCGGTCCGCCGCGGGGCGCCCTGTATTGGGGCGGCGGTATTCATCGTACAGGATGAAGAGAAGAGTTCCAATTCTCACATCATAGCTGAATACAATGATTTTCTCAGGAATTTTTATTACACAGGTATGAACTACAAAACATCGCTATGATGACGGAGGGGACAATACCTGTCCACCCCGTACTGCCCCTATGCCAAGCGTTATGTGACGAAATACCTGTTCAGGGAATTATAGCATTCAGGGGAGCCAAAAAGCGGGAGTGAGGCCCCCGGGAGCGTTCAGGTTTTAAAATATTTTTACAGCCTGAAATATCTCCTCCTGTTACAAATTTTCGTTCAATTCCTTCTGGGTTATCAGGGAAACGGAAGATCAAACGTTTTTCCGTGTTTCATGGCAATCTTGGCAATCGCGAGATCCTGGATAGCCAGACCCGTGGAATCAAAGAGGGTGATGGTATCCGGGCTTGCCCTTTTTTTCCTGCCGGTTACTACTTCACCAAGGGTTCCGGCAATGTCTGTTGCACGGTATATTCCGTTGCTAATCGGTACGTTAATCTCTCCTGAATGGATTGCCTGTGCAGGATCATCAACAAAAACCTGTGCACGTCGGAGAAGGGAAGGATCAAGTTCCTCTTTTCCCGGTGCGTCCGCCCCGATGGCATTGATATGGGTTCCTTTGTGGATCCATTCACTTCTGATAATCGGGCTCCTTGAGGGTGTCGTGGTAACAAGTACATCACAATCGCAGGTATTTTCCAGCGAAGATGCGACACAGGGAAATTCCATAAACCTGTCAGCAAATTTCCTGACATGTTCAGGATCGCGACTCCAAACCTTTATCTGTCTGATTTTTAGTTCCCGGGAGATAGCCGAAACCTGTGCCTGCGCCTGCCTGCCGGTACCAATAACCCCGAGCACAATCTCTTTTCTGGCAGACAGGTATTTTGCCGCTATGGCACCTGCTGCCCCGGTCCGCATATCAGTAAGCCGTGTCGCATTGATCACTGCAGTAGGCTGGCCGGTATCAATATCAAGGATCACGGTAAGTGCCATTACGGTAGGAAACCCTTTTGCCGGATTACCGGGATGGACATTCACAATTTTCACACCAGCAATAGCAAGAGAGGGGAGGTAGGCAGGCATTGTCCTGAAGTCCCCCTCCGGAAGAGTGATGTACACTTTTGGGGGCATTTCGACAAGTCCCTTCCCATGATCAGAAAATGCCGATTCCACAGCCATATTGACCTCCCCTATATCAAGCCCCATATCCGTGTCGGTAAAATACTGCATGAGCGATTATCGATCGTGATCTGATTTTAACATATCTTCATTCACGGGATTCCTTTGTATCAGAACAGGATATGAAAAAACACTGGTACTACCATAGGGGAAGTAACGGTTCCCTGGATGGCACATTGCACAGCAGGATGATGAGGTAGTACCTGTTCGGTTGCTGTCGCCTTTTGGGGGGGCAGTTTGGCAGAGGAAAAACCCCTGCGTGTCTTATCTGGGAATTGAGTATGACTTCTGAACATTGTACTATTCAGAAATAATCGGGAAATTGTTACCCTCTTTCCTCATACGCGATAATTGCCGCCGCCCCTTATGGCGCAACCTCCTGGAGGAGCGGCGAGACTATCGGAGGGAGGATTCCTGAACCGGATCGATTTTCATGGTTACTACCGTGAACTCACCAGCCCAACCCGTTTCATCATACCCACGAGACCAGATAGCAAAGAAACAGCAATGATGAAACACACCTGGCGACTCACAATGACAACCCTTTTCCGGAAAACCAGCGGGGATCTTCCCTGAAAAATTCCCCGTCCTGATACACAATCCTGCCCCCCATGATAACTGTCATGGGGAAGAGGGCAAAATGCCCCTCAAATGGCGTCCAGCCGCATTTACTGTGGAGCATTTCAGCAGTGATCGGGGTGGGAATTCTTCCAAAGAGAGCAAAATCCGCACGATCCCCCACACTGAAACCCGCTCGGGGTATTCCCAGGAGTTCTGCAGGTTTGTAGGATGTCTTTTCGAGAACGGACTGCAGGGGGATTTTTCCGTCAATAACCCGTGCAAGAAGAAGCGGCAGGAGGGTTTCAACACCGGGAATACCGGAAGGGGCACAGGAAAAATCCTGTGCTTTTTCCAAACGGGTATGGGGAGCATGATCGGATGCAATGATGTCTATCCTGTCCCAGCGTCCCCAGATGTGTTTTCTCTCCCTCTCTGTCCGGAGTGGCGGGTTAACCTTCCCGCACGGATCGTTGTCGTCGAAGTCTTCCAAAGAAAGGAACAGGTGATGGGGTGTTACCTCAACGGTACCTGCAGCGGCATCTATGGATCGTTTCGTGCTGAGATGACAGAAGTGAAGCCGGCACCCGGCCTTGTTTAATCTCCGGACAGCTTTTACCGCCTTGAGTTCCCCTTCAGGAAGTCGACTATGATCATGCGAGATCATACCCGTGTCGGGAATATCTGAAACCTCTTCGGCATGAATTGTAAGAAGGCCGTCAAACGTATGAATGCGTTCCATTGCCCGGCTCAATGCGGCATCACCGATTGCATCCCCGTAACTGGATGGGGCAAAGAAGGTCTCACCGAATGCCATCGCACCTGCCCGCCACATCTCCCTGAGATCAGTCCGGGCGGTCACACTGCTGTTGATAGCAAAATTGCACCAGGAATTAGTCTGTGCATCGGAAACCCGATCGCCAAAGTGTTTTGCAGTTGTAATGGGAGGCACGGTATTGGGCTGGTCTACCACCACCGTCACTCCCCCGGCAAGTGCACTCATACTGCCGCTCTTCCAGTCCTCTTTAGCCGACTGGGTGCCTCCCCGCATATGTACATGCATGTCGATTGCTGCCGGAAGCACGAGGAGTCCGGTACAATCAAGGCAATCTGCCGTACCTGTGGATGCACCAACGTGAGTAACCCTGCGATCAGCCAGAGTGATATCCGCAACACGTCCTGAGGGAAGTTTCACATTACGGAGCGCGAGGGATGGAAGGGTATCCATAGTACTTGCTTTTTTCTCGTAGAACCATAAAGGCATGGTGATCCTTGCTGACCCTGATGTCGTGATATGTGATACCGGCCTTTTTATCGACAGCTATTCAATTACTCACGGTCTATAGTACTCTGCTAAGGTCTATTCCCATGAAAATGCTGGAAAAGGGTGAGTTGTCGTTCTACCCTGAAAAGGAGGATTTTATGCTATGGATAAAATAATCAGAATTTCACTTGGCCTGTTCGTGGTTATTCTTGTTGTTCTGGTATCCGTGGTTTCCTATCAGGTATTTGTGGAAAAGGCGTACCTTACCTCGCTGTCCAGTACCTATTCCTATACTTGTAATATTACCACCGATTCTACGCTTTCCAATGTGACGATCTTTTTACCGGTGCCGGCAGATCCCTCTGGCAATTCTCCCATCGTAGCACAATTCAGTGCTGAGACTATTGACGGACTTCCCAAAGACTGGGCAGTATCGCTGTATGATACGGGTAAAGCTACGCTGGTCAGGATTACCATTCCTGAAATCATTCCTCCTGCGGGGACTCTTCCCGAAAAACCCTATAGTATCATACTATCCTCAGACATGAAATCCGGCACGGTAATTGATACCCAAGAACCGATAAATAACAGTGCCCTGTTCCGCCCGGTAAGGGATCTCCATAAGGTTTCCTGCACCCCTGACAGTTCCCGGGAAAACAGCACCTCCCATTGTTATCACTACCTTACTTCATTGTATGCAGATTACCATGCATCGCCGGATGCCTCGGTTACGATCACGTCGTCTCTTACCGGCAAAAACAGCTGGAAAATATTTGAACCCAGGTCAAACGAATACTCCACCGGTATCAGCCTGAAACTGGTGGGTGAGAACCGTGGCTGGAAGACCGTCAATGGATATCTCCAGAGTAGTATCGGTTCCTACGATGCACCGGATATCTCACCATGATATATTTATGCAGGTCTCTCCCTTTTATCAACCGGCAGAGCCAGGAATTTTAATTCGCGTTCAAGACAGGAAAACCAGGATCATGGAATCACCAGTAAATGGACAGCAACGGAGTTCAATCCGGATTGGCCTTGTCGTAGACATTATCCAAAAAGAAGATCAGCGGAGCGGAAAAAAGACACGGGGTATCGTACAGGAGATCCTGACCAACTCGCTTTCCCATCCTCACGGGATTAAAGTCAGACTGAAAGGGGGAAAGGTAGGGAGGGTAACAGAGATTATCAGTGCGTTATCTTCAGAAGAAAATGATAAAGGTTATTGACCTGGCTTCCTGTATTGTTTTCTTGAGATCGTAAAATCCTGTACACGAGTTCTATCCTATTCCAGAACCAGGATAACCAGACTCTGGAGAAACAGACATGAATCTCTGGGTTTCCTCCCAAATCATGAAAATCGTAATGTATACGATGGAACCCTGCCTCATTGTCTCTCCGAGGCACGGCGGGCAGGTTTTTTTTTAAATTGTTTGTTCCAGATCCACCGCGGTGGCGACCGTTTGCGGGCGGCGGCGATCATCGTACAGGGAGGAGTGCGAAAAAAAATTTCGTATCATACCTGAATAGTTCAATTTTCAGGGGAGATGCTCAATTACAAGCTCTACGATCAAGGGGGTTTTACCCCTGCCGCTATGACTCCCCGATGCGATAAACCCCGAACAGGTGCAAACGTCCACATCACTGAGTGCAGGGACGGTAATATGGGGAGAGGCCTGTCCACTCCTTCATCGCACCAGCCTCTTGAATTTCCTCTCAAAATAAACGGAATTTTCCGGAGATGATAATTATACCGTTTAAAATAAAACTCCAATCGAAATACTATAGAAAGGTTATAATTTAACAATCACCTAAAATTCTAACATATTATATTTTTATCAGGAAATCACCATGATCACCGTTTTACTTGTCGAGGATGATCCCGATGTGCTTGAGCTTACCCGGCTTTTTTTGGAGCGGGACCTCGAACTCAATATCGATGTATGTTCCTCGGTTAAAGAAGCCCTGCGGAAATTAAACCACAAGATTTACAACGTGATCGTTTCCGATTACGTAATGCCGGAAATTAACGGGATACAATTATTAAAGACACTAAAATTCCAGGGAATAGAAACCCCTTTTATTCTTTTTACCGGGAAGGGTGGAGAAGAGACCGCGATAGAGGCATTAAACTCCGGTGCAACATTTTATCTCCAGAAAAGTGAAAATCCCCGCTTCCAGTTTGCAAAATTACGCAAGATGATCCATGAAGCAGCCCTTAAGCAGCGGACTGAAGAAATATATCGTGAAAATAATATTTGTGTTGTAATCCCGGCCTATAATGAAGAAAAACTTATCGGACCCACCCTTGCTTCAGTTCCCGATTATATCTTCCGGATCTATGCAGTTGATGATGCATCCACTGACCGGACACCGGAGATTATCCGTGAATATGCAGAAAAAGATACAAGGATCATACATATCCGGCATGAAATAAATCAGGGAGTAGGTGCATCGATCACATCAGGATACCGTGAAGCCCTGAATGAGGGAATGGATATCGCCGTGGTGATGGCAGGAGATAACCAGATGGACCCGGCCTATCTTCCCCAGTTTCTGGATCCAATCATTAACCGGCAGGCCGATTATGCGGTGGGGAACCGTCTCCAGGGTACTGAATATAGTAAAGGAATGCCACCCTGGAGATTTTTTGGCAATGCTCTTCTCACCCTTCTCACCAAGATTGCATCCGGGTACTGGCAGCTGATGGACCCCCAGAATGGTTATACGGCGATATCACGGCGAGCTCTTGAACGCATGGATCCCAATAAAATATATCCCCGGTACGGGTATTGCAACGACATCCTCGTAAAATTAAATGCTTACGGTTTTAAGGCAGTGAACGTCAATCATCCGGCACGGTATAATATTGGTGAGAAATCGGGGATCAAGTATCGCACGTATATATTCAGGCTCTCCCGGCTCCTCCTCAGGGATTTTCTCTGGCGGCTGAAGGAAAAGTATGTTGTCCTTAATTTTCATCCGCTCGTATTCTTCTATTTTTTCGGCGTGGTTACTGTTTTGATTAGTATCCTCTTTGGTGCCTATTCGATCTATCTGAACATGATAAATGAAACGGAAATATTTGTAATCCGGGGAGCTCTTTCACTTCTCATGTTCATCATGGGATCATTGTTTTTACTCTTTGCAATGCTCTTTGACATGGAGCAGGAAAAGAATATCGTGTGGTAAAATTCTCCTCTTTTTTACCCGGACCTATCAATAACTTACAACAACAGCATACATAAAAATAATGTATAATAACACCCATCGTTATCTAGCAATAAACATGGAATATCAGGAGGAATGAATAACTATGGATGAACAGGCAGATGAAATTAGCCGGATTCGCACACTTTTAAGGGAAAATCCGAAAGGATCAACGATTGAGGATATTGCAAAAAAACTGCCATTGAACAGGACATCCACTGCAAAATATCTCAATACCCTCCTGATATCCGGTCAGGCTGAAATGCGGACATTTGGTCGTGCAAAGGTCTTCACGCTCTCCCAGAGAGTCCCTTTCTCGCAGATGCTGAACCTTTCCTCAGATCTCCTTCTTGTACTGGACCAGAATCTTGTCATCAACCAGGTGAATGAACCCTTCATCAAATTGTTCGGCCTCTCACCGGATACCCTTATTGGTCTGCCGGTAACCCGGTCTCCTTTTATGCCCTATTTATCCGATAATAACGTATCCCTTATTTCAGAGGCAGCACGCGGAACTGAACACTGTCACATAGATCGTATTGAGATCAATGGACAGGGATATTTTTTTAAATTCAAACTTATTCCTTTGGTTTTTGATCAGGGAGGTCAGGGGCTTGCTGTCATCCTTGAGGATATCACTGAACTCAAAAAATACCAACATCATCTCGAACAACTTGTTGAGGAGCGAACCCTTGAGCTGAAAATTACCAATGAACATCTGGTAAAAGAAATTGACGAGCGCCGTAAGGTGGAAAACGCACTTCACCAGATTAACGCCAAACTGAACCTTGTAAGCAGTATCGCACGTCATGATATTCTCAACAGGCTGACGGTTATCTATGGCATCATCTCGCTTTTACAGCAAGGGATATCAGATCCTAAATTTGTTGGTTATCTGAAAAAAGCGGAAGAGTCGGCAATTGCGATCAAGCGCCAGATTGAATTTACCAGAGATTACAAGAATATGGGGCTGGAGAAGGCTGACTGGCAGGATGTCAAAGATTCATTACGGCAATCATGTGAAAACATAGATCTCAAAGGGGTCAGCATGGATATTTTTTCTGACAATCTCGAGATTTTTGCTGATCCCTGGCTGAGAAAAGTTTTTTCCAACCTGATCGATAATACTCTGCGGTATGCAGAGCATGTAACAAAAATCTCGGTTTCCTTTCGTGAATCAGAGAATGGACTGGATTTATTTTTCGAAGACAATGGTATAGGAATTCCGTTTGATGAGAAAGAGAAAATATTTGAACGGGGTTATGGAAAAAATATCGGGTACGGTTTGTTTATGGTCCGTGAAATCCTTGCCATTACAGAACTTACCATACGGGAAAACGGTGAACCGGGGAAAGGAGCCCGGTATGAAATCCATGTGCCGAAACGGTATTACCGTATTCATTAAAACGTAACTTTTTTGGCTCCGAAGAAATGCTCAGAACCGGTTTCGTAACGCTCCCGGGAGTTCTTGGCATTTCCCTGCGCAATCATTGCTTCCCGGCCTCCCCGTGCGATTTAGCCGTGGGCAGTAATTCAATATCATCAGTCTCCGCAAGAGAGAGCTCACTTCAGGGGATTGATACGGTCCCTTTCTTCATCACATCTGTGCTTTTTAATTCATAGCATAAAAAAAGGAATTCTCCAAAGCTCGTTTTTCTGAAGTTCGGGGGTTAACTCAATCGATTCAGGTCTGGTTCCCAAGAGCAGATGATTAATAGCACCCAAACTATTTTACGAATAAAAAAGTCTCCCTTCCCGCACATGTCCATGGCAGTGGTCACAAAACTGTATCCCCCTCACCGGATTCAATTATCAGATTGCTTTTTTTTAAGAGCCTGAGGTAGCTTTCCGTATGAAATACAAGAAGAGATTATTTCATGTGACAAAAAAGGAAGGGTTGGATTTAAAGCCAGCAGATTTTAAAATTCGCATTGTTCATGTCTTTGACCGTTGGCTGGCTCGTGCTCTGAACGCTGATCTTGTAATCGTCGTCACTCAGCCAGTTCGACCCAACGAACCATGAATAGTATCCTTTTCCGCCGCTGCCAATCGGAACGTTGTCTGCAATGGTACCGACTTTCAGACCGCCCTTAACGAGATCAATCTCAACTGTTGAACCGGCACTGCCGGTATAGCTCCAGGTGATGGTACGGGTAGTGTACTTGTACCATAACTCTCCACCATTCGGTGACGTGATGGTGATTGATGGTGTCGTAGTTCCCGATGAGGTTGTTTGGAAAACGATAGTGAAATAACCGGTGCTCGTGTCTTTGACCGTTGGCTGGCTCGTGCTCTGAACACGGACAGTGAAATCATTGCCAGTCGTAGCCGTAGCGGCTGAAGTAATCGGCCAGGAATATGAGCCTTGCCCACCACTTCCAATTGGAACGCTGTCTGCAATGGTGCCGACTTTCAGACCTCCTTTCAGGAGATCAATATCAACCGTTGAACCGGGATTGCCCGTGTAACTCCACGTGATCGTTTTTGTGGTACCCCGGGTCCAGGTTTCCCCCCCAACTGGAGATGTGATAGTGATTGAGGGGGTTGTGATGCTCGTAATACTCCCTGAAGTTACCCGGGCTTTACCGGAATCCTCATCTATCATCAGGGAAGATTCATCGACCGCTTCAAAATCTGATCCATGGATACCTTCAAATGAATTATAATTAATGTCCCACCGGGAATCATCCGTAGCCGAAAGCCCCCAAATGGCTTTATTTCCGTTATTATCGGCAAGGATCATACCATATTTTTTCATGGCCTTAAGAATGACCTGCTGTTGGGGAGTGTAACCGGATATATCCACCGATGCTTTCAACCGGAATCTCTGCCCCATGGGGGGAAAAGCGGTGTTGCTGATGCCGGAATGATGACGGGCAGGCCATATGTGGGCATTTTGCGTTGTCCACGTGGTGATCCTCAGTGCATGGTTGATCTCCCCTGAAGCTACTTCTTCGTACCTGAGCAGACCGGGAAGCATAGGAAGACCCGCTGCATCTGCAGTCCAGCCGTCCGGCCGAAGTGCATAGGTTGACAGGTCGAAAACCGCACCTGAACCAGCCGACCATGTTCCGTCAGCGTTTTTCTGTGCGTCAAATATCTGATAAAAGTAGTTGGTATCAGGTTGAACGATTAACAGACTATGATCTTCACTTTGTGTTTCGATAAGAGGATTGGAAGGTACAGGGTAAGGACCTCTGTCACTCGGGTACCGGAACGTGAAATATTTTTCAGGGGTTGATGAATCGACTTTATTCAGATGATATGCCTGATAAACGTAGAGATATGCAGATGCCCCTGCGGATTTTATATAGGTTGCAGAATTTTTGTCAACCGGTAATTTATCGACTGGTACATTCCATATATGGTCTTTTGGGTAAATTTGCATACCGCTGAGTGAGGGACTCGTTAATGCCTGTGTGGCAGGTACAGCCAAAAAAACAAAAGCAAAAACCAAGAATAATCCCATCACACTTTTCAATGTCTTACTTTTCATTGTCTTTAGAATTTATTTGCGACCCTATTAAAATCACAAACCCTTGCAGGTTAGATCATTAAACCTGATGGTTATAGTATCTCATAGTATAAAATCGGGATAATTTTTATGGAAACCTCCTATCCCGACAATTGCGTCAGGTCAGTCGTTCCATCATTACCTGCCTTGTCCCCTGTTCTGTCATGCCTGAACAATCAGGAAGATACCTGATATTTATTTTTATTATTCGTTTTCGGCTCAGAAAAGTGAACAAATACTTATTTGCTTTTGATAAAGAAACAGTAAGTAATGGATTGGTTATATGGGATATCCTGAACTGGACAATGATGAGCCCATAATCCTGGAATCGCGAAATGTTAAATTTAAATCCATTTCATTTGATGCGATACTTACAAACAAGCGGATTCATCTAACCGACAGTAAGAAGAATGTCATTCCTTCTCAGGATATTCCGCTGGCGACCATCCTGAATGTGGAAACAGGGGAAAATGCCATACGAGACCACTTTTTAATTCTCTCTCTTGTAACTGATGCCGGTGAAAAACATCAGCTGGTTCTTACCTTTGCACGACAGGCAGGGGTGGAAAGAAAACGGGAATGCAATGAATGGGTAAAAAAACTAAAAAGTCTCATTCCCCCGTCAGTCCCGGTCATTACTCCTTCATATGTTCCTACGAGTGATAAAGAGTCGCTGACAAAGCGTGAAGGTCCGACCCCGACCCAAAAAACCGCAACAAGTACGGGGCCGGCAAAAAAGAAGATAGAAATTACCCGCCCCAGGGGAACGGTTATTGAAAAAATCCCGGTGGCTTCTCAACCCGAAGAGACTTCTGCGCCTCCCTCAGGCACCTTCTGTAGCCGATGCAGGAATCGTGTTCCGCTGAAATCAACATTCTGCAACAACTGCGGGACACCGATAGCACAGCCTTCAGAGCTAAGCCAGGGGCAACAGCCTCCTGTATCAGAGGTAAAGGTGTCAGTTCCCCCCCGGCAACCTCAATCCGTGGGAAGGAAAGAGAAAAAGAATTTTCAGCCTTCAACGGTTCAGCCGGTTGAAACGAAGGTCCCGGAGCCTGCCCGGTCTCCCACGGTTCAGCCGGTTGAATCAAAGGTCCCGGAGCCTGCCCGGCCTCCCACGGTTCAGCCGGTTGAAACGAAGGTCCCGGAGCCTGCCCGGTCTCCCAC
>CAZPVQ010000004.1:0-267888 GCA_964590415.1 uncultured Methanoregula sp.
TGTCGGGGACTGGAACGGTGATGGCGCAACCAAGATTGGGCTCTACAAGGATGGAGCCTGGTACCTGGACTGGAATGGAAACGGGGCTTGGGATGACGGTACCGACAAGGTATATATTTTTGGTACAACCGGGTGGACATCAGTTGTGGGTGACTGGAACGGTGATGGCACAACCAAGATTGGGCTCTACAAGGATGGAGCCTGGTACCTGGACTGGAATGGAAACGGGGCTTGGGATGACGGTACCGACAAGGTATATATTTTCGGTACAACCGGGTGGATGTCAGTTGTCGGGGACTGGAACGGTGATGGCGCAACCAAGATTGGGCTCTACAAGGATGGAACCTGGTACGTGGACTGGAACGGTGATGGTATGTATACCACAGGAGTCAACACGGCATACACGTTCCGTGGAGAAGCCGGGTGGACGCCGGTAGTTAGAGACTGGAGTGGTAGTGGATCTACGAAAATAGGTGTTGTTAACGGTGTCGGTATCTGGTATCTGGACTACAATGGAAACGCAGTATGGGATGCTGATTCTGATAAAACGTTTAATTTTGTGGGAATGCTTCCCAATCATATTCCAGTCATTGGTGACTGGAACGGGGATAATAAGACGGAGGCAGGCTACTACAGATGGGGAATCTGGTCATTGGATTATTCCGGTCAGGGAATAATTTCTCGGGCTTATACCTTTTACCAAGTAGATGATTACACCCGTACGCCCGTTGTCGGTGACTGGAATGGAGACGGAAAAACTGAGGTTGGTGTATTTAGAAACTCTGACAGTGTCTTCAATGTAGATTATAATGGAAACGGCGTCTGGGATTCTGGTTCAGATAGAACATTAAATTATTATGAGGTATACTGGACACCTGTTACAGGAGATTGGAATGGAGACGTGAGATCCAAGACCGGTGTGTTTAAAGATGGGGTCTGGCGTCTGGACTACGATGGAAATTATCTGTGGAATGCAACCATAGATAAAAGTTATAATTTTGGATCAACCGGGTCCACCCCCGTAACAGGTGACTGGAACGGTGACGAGAAAACCGAGATTGGAGTATACAAAGATGGAACGTGGTTCCTGGACTACAATGGCAACGGAATATGGGATACCGGTATTGATAAGGAATATTCTTTCGGAGCGATTGGCTGGATACCCGTTGTTGGAAAATGGACTTGAAAAAATCCATAATCACTCCTTTTTTGAATAACTTCCTTTTTGAAAAATAATTTTGCCCTGTCCCTCGTCCAATATCGGTAGTCAGCGAAGGGCGTGATGGCACAATTTCCTGGTTACTGACAAAGCACCGAATAGCCGGTTTTTGGAATAATTTTTTTAATACAGGAGTATATAATCAGGAAAAAATAGTTCATTGATTATGCGCAATACTCCAACCGCTGGATACTGTGATATTGGGAAACTCATATTAAAAACCTTTTAAATGCTTAATTTGTTAAAATAGTCATAATTTGAGGAGATTATAATGCCTTCCAGTGCACCCTATTGCAGTTTGCAAGGGAATTTTTTTGCCCCTGCCCCATTATGGCTTAAGAGGGTTCTATCGGGGCACAGAACACTGATTTTTAAAATGCTGGAATGGGCTCTTTTTGAGGTTTTGGGCCATAAAATCGCTCCGATGTAATCCGGGCATTTTGCAGAATTTTCTAAAAACGCCCGAATTGGCAAACCGGGTATTTTATGGGGTTTTAGGTGTTGTATTCCAGGTTTTAACAAGTTTCCCCGTATATGCTGATAGGAGGAAAGTTTTAATGAACATCCGGGGGGTTTCCAAGAGGGAAATGCTGATAGGGAGGCCTGGATAAAAAAATAAGTATATTCTGAAAAAGTAAAATGTTTTTGTTTAAAAATCCGTCATCACACGGAACTGGTCAATCTCTTCCTTATCGAGTTTGTCGAGGAACTCATCCGCTGCGTGTTTTATGTCTTTGCTTGCAGTAATTGCACGCCCGACTACGAGAATATCAGCACCGGCTTTCAGTGCATCCTTTACAACGTTTACCCTCACGCCACCCGCGGTTGCGACAAGAAGCTTCCCTCCGGCTGCTTTTTTTATTGCAGCGATATCGCCCCATGCATGGGCGACATCATCAGTGTCGATAGCACGGTGGAGTTCCACGATGTCCGGCTTGACTTTCAGTTTCTCGATCACTTTTGCAGGATTCTGGACGTTCAACATGTCAACAACTGAGTATATGCCGACTTTACGGGCTTCAGCGATTGCCTTCTCAAGGGTTGATGCCGGAGCAAGTCCTGAAATGACTACAGCATCAGATGATGCATCCGCAGCCATCCGGGCTTCAAGATTGCCGGTGTCCAGGATCTTCATGTCCGCAATGATGAACGCATTGGGGCGCAGCTTCCGGATCTCGGAAATGACTCCCAACCCAAACTTTTTAATGAGCGGTGTGCCAGCCTCGATAATGAGGTGGTCATTATCGGGAAGTTGCTTTAACACGGATGCAACCTTGCCCATATCGACAAGATCAAGAGCTACCTGCAGGTAGGGGGGATCCCAGAGCCTTGTCACCTTGAATCCCATGATTGCATGGGCAGCACGGTCTTTTTCGTAGGTGAGTGTCTTTGCATCGGGGAACTTTTCGAGTGCTCGGTGGATCGCCAGCTTGGTCGCGCCATAGTTGTACCGGTAAATCTTGTTATAGTCCATTGCATCCGGATGAACAAACGCAGATGCAAGAATAACGACATTTTCAATATCAACTTCTGTAAAAACGCCCTCTTCAACGCAGTCCGCAACCGCCTTTGCAACTGCGGCCTGCACCGGGCCGAACATTTCGTTGACCTGCGTCATTGTCTTTAAGGTGACCTTCGGAATAACAAGGGTCACGGGTTTTGTGAGCAGGTTTGGACGGACAACCGCAAGGAGCGGTGTGTGCCCGGCAGACAACTGGGATACCGCATGTGCAAATGCAGTTCCGATGGGGCCTTCCTTGTCCCCCATTAAAAGGTCAATGTGTGCAACTTCTGCACCATCGCCGATGAGTGCTTCTCCGACAAGATACATGGAACTCTCCGTTCGTTGTTATTATGTGTCTGTAAGCTATGATAAATTTATCAAACGAAGGTTTCGCACACTACCAATAACTCATGAAGACAACCTGCAGGGACCTATAAAAAAAACAATGCATCCCTCTGAATCGGATTCTTCCCTGCCTTGAGAATTTTATGAACGCAAGTGAGGAATTTTCGGGTGCAAGGTTTTTTTATAGATTATTTGGTGCGAAAAATCATCGATTCCAGGAATCAGAATAGAGAGAAAATGTGGGGTTGGTGAGATTTGAACTCACGATCGACGGGTCTCTCCGACATGCATCAGTGCTCCAACGGGTCATCATCAAACATCAAAACTTCAATGAGTTATCGATGTCCTCTCTGAGTGTTATCAGAAAGGTCAATTCAGCAGACCCATTGTTCATCATCTGCGAGCACAAAGAACGCAAAGACCGCTGGAGCCCGTCGCCATTCCGGGCTAGGCCACAACCCCTTGGTCACGCGGGGATTAGATTTTCCCTGAGCTGACTATACAGAATCGCGCTAAATAAATTTAATAGTTTTCCTTTTTGCGGTCGTTTATGAAAAACCAATGCGATAAAAATACCGAAATTTTCCCGATGGCAGATTCTTCATGATTTATATATTATAAGGTGGAGAGGTCCGAAAATTATAGATCTGTGTATGTAAAAAAATCCGAGGTTTGAAAAGAGGATAAACATCATATCATTAATCATATATTCTGTTCTCACCCCATATTTTAGGGATGGTTGAGGGCAGCTATGCGAGCGGGACATCGACAGTTCCCCTCCTGGGGATGTCGATCGGGGAGATGCTGAACAGCATTGTAGCGAAATATCCGGACAATGAGGCAATTATCTCGGTTCACCAGAATATTCGATGGACATATCGCGAATTTCTTGAGCGTGTGGATGAGGTAGCCCGCGGGCTGATGGGCCTTGGGGTCGAGAAAGGTTTTCGTGTTGGTATCTGGGCCATGAACCATGCAGAATGGGTTGTTGTCCAGTTCGCGACTGCGAAGATCGGTGCTATAATGGTGAACATCAACCCTGCTTACCGCACCTATGAACTGGAGTATGCGCTCAAGCAGTCAGAGATTCAGACACTTATTATTCAGGGACGGTTTAAAACCTCTGATTACGTGGGGATGTTCTACGAAGCATGCCCTGAAGCGTATGAAGCGAAGCCCGGAAGAATATCATCTGATAAGTTCCCGTTCCTGAAAAATGCAATCTTCATGGGTGATATCCCCTACGGGGGTATGTTTACCTGGAATGAACTCCTGAAAAAAGCAGAAGAAATTACCAATGACGAGCTGATTGACCGGGGCGA
Organism: uncultured Methanoregula sp.; assembly: GCA_964590415.1. GTDB lineage: Archaea > Halobacteriota > Methanomicrobia > Methanomicrobiales > Methanospirillaceae > Methanoregula. Next base: position 4,391 of record CAZPVQ010000004.1, read on the forward strand.
AATGCTCACGTTTGACGATGCAATCAATATCCAGTATACCAGCGGTACGACCGGATTCCCGAAAGGTGTTGTGCTTACCCACCACGGTGTCCTCAACAACGGCTACATCATTGGTGAGGGGATGGGATTTTCGGATAAAGACCGGCTCTGCATTCCCGTGCCTTTCTATCATTGCTTCGGTATGGTGCTCTCCAACCTCGCCTGCGTGACGCATGGTTCAACGATGGTGCTGCCTGCTCCCACATTCGATGCCGAGGAGGTCTTAAAAACCGTTGAGAAAGAGCGGTGCACAGCTCTTCATGGTGTACCAACCATGTTTATTGCTGAACTGACACACCCGAATTTCGAAAAATACAACCTGAAGTCTCTGCGAACCGGCATCATGGCAGGGTCACCTTGCCCGATTGAGGTAATGAAACAGGTCAATACAAAGATGCACATGAGCGAGATTGTTATCGTGTATGGGCAAACCGAAACCTCACCAGGGGTTACGATGACAACAACCAAAGATCCGGTTGAGCGACGGGTCTCGACAGTCGGGCGTGCCTTCCCGCATACCGAGCTCAAGATTGTTGATGCCAAGACAGGAAAGATAGTTCCCATAGGAGAGATTGGTGAGATCTGCGCACGTGGATACTGTGTAATGAAATGTTACTACAATAACCCGTCTGCAACCCACGCAACACTTGATTCAAACCACTGGAACCACACCGGAGATCTTGGGACAATGGATGATGCAGGTTACTTCAGAATCGTGGGTCGCCTCAAGGACATGGTAATCCGTGGTGGCGAGAACATCTACCCGCGTGAGATCGAGGAGTTCCTGCATCACCACGAAAAGATTGCCGATGTTTATGTCGTAGGAGTTCCGGATAAAAAATATGGAGAGGAACTGTGCGCATGGGTGAAAGTAAAGGAGGGACATATGCTGTCTGAACAGGAGGTTAAGGATTTCTGTAAAGGCAAAATTGCTCATTTCAAGACCCCCCGATACGTGATGTTTGTCAACGAGTTCCCGATGGGCGTCACCGGCAAGATACAAAAATTCAGGATGCGGGAAGACTCTATCAGGATACTCGGGCTTGAAGCGGCAGAGAAGATTGAGACTGCATAAAACCCTCCCGATGAAAAAATAACAAGGGCAAGAAGCAGGTACACTATGCACCAGGAGGGAATAGTACTGATTATTTGCGAATACCATTAGCTTGAATTCGCCAACAATATGTGCTGCAGATTTCCTGCTGGTATGACTGCTGTTTCAAAAAAAATCTGTCTGCTTCTCGATTATTATTGCAGAAATGAGGGTGAAAATATATCTGATCCTGGATTACCGGAACTTATGCCGATCTGGTAATTCTCCCTTTCCCAAATAAAATGAAAAAACAAGAAATTTTATATGCCGGATTGCGTAACACTATTATGAAAATTAAATTGAGTTAACTAAAGTAATTTTTATTTCGCAGATCCGATCGGATTTCAACGGGTGATAGCATGCACATTATGGAAGGATTTCTCCCCCTGCAGTGGTGTATTGTGTGGTGGATTATCGCACTGCCCTGCTTAATACTCGGAATATATCAGCTGAAAAAAGTGGTGGATCTTGATCGGGAAGCCCTTCCCCTTCTGGGAGTGACAGGGGGATTTATTTTCATTCTTTCATCCTTAAAACTCCCTTCAGTCACCGGCAGCTGTTCCCATCCTACCGGTACCGGGCTCTCAACAATATCCTTTGGGCCATGGATCACCGCAGTAGTCTGTGCGATTGTTCTCGTGTTCCAGAGCCTCTTCCTTGCCCATGGGGGACTTTCCGTTCTCGGAGCCAATATCGTCTCCATGGGTATTGTCGGACCCCTGGTAGGGTATGGGGTATACCGGTTACTCCGCAACACTTCCATAAATATCTACATAACGGTATTCCTGGTATGTGCTCTCGCGGATTTGTTCACCTATGTGATGACCTCGCTTGAACTGGCGCTCGCATACCCGGCTGAGACCGGGGGTGTTGTCAGTTCATTCATCCTGTTCATGGGTATTTTTGCCATTACGCAGATTCCACTTGCTATTGTCGAGGGTGTTGTCCTTGCACTGGTGTTCAAATATATCGTGGCACTCAAACCGGATATCCTGATCCGGCTGAAAATATTCTCCGAGAAACAGATCAATGCGGCACGGAGTGAGATCTGATGGCATTCAGGTATACGCTCGAAATCCTGGCCGTAATCGCAATTATTGCATTTTGCGCACTGTTCCTCTACACGAGTGCAACAATGAACGGGGCGGAATTTGCCGGCTCTGATAATGCAGGTTCAGGACTTGTCGCAGAACTTTCCGGTACACCTCTTGAAAATTTCCAGCCTTTGATTCCCCAGTGGGAACCCCCAAGTGGGGAAATTGAAGCCTGCCTGTTTGCTCTGCAGGCTGCTGTGGGCGGGATTTTGGTCGGGGGCGTATTTGGTTTTTGGATAGGGCAGAAGAAGAAAGCATAATCGGTACAAAGAGAGAAAGGTACTTGTATGTTTGAGGAACTTCTGGAAGATATTGCCCAGAAGAACGGACTCCGTGAAGTTAACACGTCCCTTAAACTCGCCGTGGGCCTCGGAGCTATCCTCCTCTGCCTGCTTTCAACAAGTTACATACCTCCCCTTTTTATTGCTCTTCTCCTCACGGCAGCGATTCTCATCCTTGCACGGGTGGATGCGAAAACCTATGCTGAACTTTTTATTGTTCCCCTCTGGTTTGCAGTGATGAGTGTTGCCGGAATCATCCTTATCTCCGGCGGACAGGAGGTTTTCTGGAGCTGGAATCTCATGCCATCGTTCTCGTTGTCCATAACCCGGGAGAGTATAAACCAGGGAATGTTTGTCTTCTGCCGGGTTATAGGCGGGATGTCAGCCATGATATTTATAGCCCTGACAACGCCTATGACAGATATTTTCATTGTGTTTCGCCGGTCGAGGTTTCCGGAAGTGGTGATTGACCTGATGATGATCATCTATCGTACTATCTTTATCCTGATAGCCCAGGTCATCCAGATATACAATGCTCAGCTTATGCGTCTTGGATATTCCACATGGCGCGAATCCATCAATTCCTTTGCTTCCTTATGTGGAGCTGCATTCATTGCCAGCTGGGATGCAGGAGAAGATCTGATCCGGGCCATGGATGCACGCTGTTATGATGGGAAATTTGCCCTGCTGGGTGAGAACCGGCCTGTTGAGCGGATTCCCGGACTTACGGTTTTGGTCTTTCTCTTACTTTCAGCGGCAGTGGTGATTGCATCAGGGACTATTACCATAATGTAGGTTCTGAAACCATGAGCAGCATCATACTTGAAGCACGGGATGTCCGTTATCGCTATCCACGGGGACTTGAAGCAATCAGAGGGATCAGTTTTCATATCCGCAGGAAAGAGAAGATCGCGCTCGTGGGTCCTAATGGGGCTGGCAAATCCACGCTCCTGAAGATGTTTAACGGAATGATTCGCCCGGACTCTGGTTTCATGCTCTTTGATAATCTGCCAGTCAGGTACGATAATGAATCACTGAGGATGCTGCGCAAACGCGTGGGATTTGTACTCCAGAATCCTGACCGCCAGATAATTGCACCAACGGTATACCAGGACGTTGCATTCGGGCCAACGAATCTCGGCTACGCCGAAGATGAAGTAAAACGAGTCGTAACTCTGGCGCTTTTACATGTGGGCTTGGAGGGATTTGAACGCCGACCGCCCCACCAGCTTTCCGGGGGGGAAAAGAAACGGGTCGCAATTGCCGGTGTGCTGGCGATGGATCCGGATGTGCTTGTCCTTGATGAACCAACGAGTGGTCTCGATCCATCGGGATCAGAAGATATTATGGAACTTCTCGATGAACTGAATCATGAAGGCAAGACAATTATCATCTCAACCCACGATGTAGAACTGGCATACCCGTGGGCTGATCGCGCCATCCTCATACTCGGGGGAAAAATTCTGCAGGAGGATATTCCCGAAGTTGCATTTGGCAATCCCGAGTATATACGCAGAGCACACTTGTCCCTGCCAATCCTTCTTGAATTGCATCTGGAATTGCAGAAACGGGGCTTTTTGCCGGAGGGGAAAAAACCCAGGACTGTTCTTGATATGATGCAGTGTTTTGAGACCATAATCAAAAAGACCTGCTTTCATGCCCACCCGGGAACGATTACGATATGCAATGTTGACCATGACAGTCCTGAATTATTACGTTCATTTCGTTTCACACACCCCTCCCTTTCAACAGGAGCTATGGGCACCCGGGCAAAGCAGCGTGCCGAAAATGAACATATCAACCTGAATTTCACGTATGGTGTCATCGACAAATGTATTCTTAAGGCCCTGCTTGGCGAGGATTCCCTGATCCTGACAACTGAAAGCATGATTAACCGTGTATATCAGCGGGTGGATGCCTATGGCCGGGAAAGTGGCATATCTATTCAGGTTAAGCAGCTCGATGGGGGAACCCGGCCTTTCACGGAAAATACCGGGAGTGTGAAATGAGCGGCATTCCCCGCATTGTTATTGCCGGTACGCACAGCGGGTGCGGGAAGACAACTGTTGCAAGCGGTATCATGTCTGCGCTCACAGCACGGGGGCTGAACGTTCAGCCCTTCAAAGTAGGACCGGACTTCATCGATCCTTCTCATCATACCCGGATCTGCGGACGCCCATCACGGAACCTTGATCCTTTCATGACGGGAGAACAGGGCTGCATCGACACATTTCTTAGGGCGACAAAAGGGGCTGATATCGCAGTAATCGAAGGAGTCATGGGAATATACGATGGAATTGACGGGACGGATTTTGCGAGTACTGCCCATGTTGCACGCATCCTGAAAGCCCCGGTCATCCTTGTCGTTGATATTAAAGGAATGTCCAGAAGTGTTCTGGCTCTGATCCGGGGATACCAAGACTTTGATACGACCATTTCAATAAAAGGAGTTATCCTGAATCGCGTGGGAAGTCAGCGACACCGCGAGATGATTGAGGGTTCTGTTTCGTTGCCAGTGTTTGGCTGGATTCCGAAACGTGAAGATATTGCGATTGGAAGTCGCCATCTTGGGCTTAAGATGGCATATGAAAACGGATCGATGACAGAATTTGGACCAGTAATTGAAGAATTCTGTGATCTGGATGCCCTTTTTGTATGTGCAGAGAACGCAGCAAAAGTGATCTCGCACAAAAAGGCTTCACGGTCGGGATCAGGGGAAAAAAAGCATGCATCCATAGGAGTAGCATGGGATAATGCATTCTGTTTTTACTATCAGGATAACCTCGATCGTTTGCGTGACAACGGTGCTGACATTGTCTTTTTCAGCCCCCTGACTGATCCATTACCAGAGGTTGATGCTCTCTATTTTGGAGGGGGATATCCGGAATTGCATCTTTCTGCACTGGAATCTTCACAAAGTACAAAAAAATTGAAATCTCTCGTTGATGCTGGTATTCCCCTCTATGCTGAATGTGGGGGACTCCTGTATCTGACTCGTGAAATTATCGCTGATCGGACATACCGGTTATGCGAGGTACTCCCGGCCGATGCAGAAATGACGTCCCGGGTTCAGGCACTTGGCTATGTAAAAGGAGAAAGTATTGCAAATACCTCGTTCCTTCCACCATTGCAGTGTATAACCGGGCACGAATTTCATTACTCCCGGGTGCTCCCGCATCGCGATGCACAATTTGCACTCAGATTGACTCGGGGAAAAGGTATTGATGCGGGAAAGGATGGCCTTACATCAGGAAATGCGCTTGGGACCTATACCCACGCTTATTTTTCTGATGCATTTACCCGGCAATTTATTGCTGCTGCGAATCAATTTTCAAAACAATAGATTGCGGCCTTTTATAAACGTTTGATAGTCCGTCCAAATTACTCGCACAAGGCATAAACGTATTGAAAGGCGAATCTATCATCAGGAGAATTCTGGGGAGAAAACATGCGCAGCGATGAAGTAAAATCCGGATACCAGCGGGCACCAAACCGGTCGCTCCTGCGATCATTGGGAGTGACTGACCGTGAGATGGAACTCCCGTTTATTGGAATTGCCAACGCGTTTAACACCATTGTTCCGGGGCATGTCCACCTTCGATGGCTGGCAGAGAAGGTTCGCGAGGGTATCGCTGCCGCAGGAGGCGTTCCGTTCGAATTTGGTGTGATTGGGATCTGTGACGGGATTGCTATGGGACATGAAGGGATGAGGTATTCCCTGCCCTCACGGGAGAACATTGCTGATTCCATTGAACTCATGGTACAGGCTCACCGGTTCGACGGACTGGTCTGTATTGGCACCTGTGATAAGATCGTGCCAGGAATGCTTATGGCAGCTGCACGGTGCAATATACCGTCTATTGTCCTTACCGGTGGTCCGATGCTCTCCGGATATCAGGATGGCAAAGATCTATCGCTTATTGATATCTTTGAGGGTGTAGGGAAAGTCGCGGCAGGTACGATGAGTGAAACTGCACTCTGCGAACTGGAGGGTTGTGCCATGCCGGGTTGTGGGAGCTGCCAGGGGCTTTATACGGCAAATACCATGGCTTGTATGACAGAAGCCATGGGAATGTCACTTCCCGGCTGCGCTGCAATTCCAGCAGTCGATGCAGGAAAACTGCGTATTGCCCGGGAGACGGGGGAAGCCATCATTCCTCTTGTTAAAAAACAGATCAGACCCCGAGATATTATTTCAAAAAAGAGCCTCCATAACGCAATCCGGGTTGATATGGCACTGGGAGGATCCACCAATACGGTTCTGCACCTGATGGCGATTGCAGTCGAAGCAGAGGTCCCGCTGTCACTCCAGGATTTCAATATGCTTGCAGAGGCAGTTCCCCATATTTGTCATATGCAGCCCTCAGGCCCGCACTCCATGCAGACACTCTACCGGGCTGGGGGTATTCCGGCAGTTCTCAAACGTCTTGAAAAACATCTCGATGACTGCCCTACCGTATCGGGTAAAAAAATCCTGCAGATAGCTAAAACTGCAAATGTGAAAAATGAACTTGTCATCAGATCCCCCCAGGATCCGATAAGTCCTGCAGGGGGGTTAAAGATCCTTTTTGGTTCTCTTGCTCCCGATGGGGCTGTTGTGAAATGTGCCGCAGTACCAAAAGAAATGTGGAAACATACAGGACCGGCACGGGTCTTTGATAGTGAACAGCTGGCGATGAAAGCGATTCTTGCCCGCGAGATCAACGAGGGGGATGTGATTATCATACGGTATGAAGGGCCACGCGGAGCTCCGGGTATGCCTGAAATGCTCTCCCCAACCTCGGCGCTTATGGGATTTGGGTACACCAGCGTTGTCCTTATCACCGATGGCAGGTTCTCGGGGGGTACGCGGGGTCCCTGCATCGGGCATGTCGCACCGGAGGCATCGATTGGGGGGCCCATTGCACTCATATCCGAAAAAGACCAGATCGAAATCGATCTCTTCAGGAAAAAAATTGATATCTTAGTCGATGAAAAGACACTGGAGCAACGTAAGAAAACATGGAAACCCCCTATAAAACCACTATCCGGGGTGCTTGCCCGGTATGCAAAAACCGTTGAGCAGGCAAATCTCGGAGCAGTGCAAAAATAAGTAAATGCAATTTTTGGCTCTGTAGAAATGCTCAATATCAAGTTGAACGTTCAACAGGGATTTCACCCCCGGCACTTCCGCTTCCCCCATAATTCAATAATCCCTCAAACAGGTAATACGTCGTTATCACAAAGCGCAGGGGCAGTATGGGGGGATAGGAACTGTCCCCTCCGTCTTCTTGCTCGTGCTTCGTATTTCATGGCAAATTAAAGGAATTCTAAAGAGCCCAATTTTTTAAAAAATTGTAATATTCATGTATCAGGGATATTTTTATTCCCGGACCAGCCATCGATACCATCATCATAGCCCGGGAGATATCCCGTATCAGGAAAAGGATACTGGTACCCTCATTTTGCTTTCCTGAATTTACCTTTCGGCACCAGAATCTCAAACTTTGCGCCTTTCCCCGGCTCACCGGTCTCAGTAATGGTAATGCCGGTGAATCCCAGGAGCTCGCGGATCAGGAACAGGCCAAAACCGGTTCCCATGCCAAATCCGAATTCGAATATCTTTTCTTTTTCATCAATAGGAATGCCTTTGCCATTATCTTCATAGATGAGGATAAGAGATTCTCCTGATTTTTTTGCAGAAAGCCGGATTTTTGTCAGCTGGTGATCGCCATGTTGTATCGAATTTGCCACAAGATTATAAAAGACCCGGGGGAAGAGAGGATCGGCATACAGTTCGATATCATCCATTTCCACACGAATATCAATGGTACTGGAAGGATGCAGGAGGACCGCTTCGTTAAACACCTTTTTCACTGATTGCCAGGCTGGTGAAGTAATGCCGAGATCCTGGAGCGACCGGACAAATGCCATCTGGTTCCTGATAGACTCGATGGATTCGAGAGTCTTGTCAAAAAATGTCTGCATTGCCTCACGGGACGTTTTGAGCTGTGCACGCTCCAGATAATTTACAATAATTGACAGCTGATCAAGAACATCACGTCGGGTAATACTAAAAAGGAGATCGATTTTCGTAGAGAGAGTTTCTTCAGTCACGTCCTCACCAATCCCGAGAATATACTGAAGGGTGTTTTCCGAATCATATATCGGGACAATAATTATATGGATGATACGCTGGCCCCGGTATTTGTCGGTAATTTTCTTATTGCTTATTGAAACCTGTCTGAGTCGGGCATCATCATCCTCTTTTTTGATCAGGGTGACCATTTCCTGGGGGAAAAGATCGGTGTCTGTCTTTCCGATCACGTCAGCTGCAGGCAGATTGAAAATCTGTTCACTCGCTTTATTCCAGAAAATATATTTTCCATCGTTTACACTTTTCAGGAAGACGGCAACAGGCAGCTGTTCGATCATTTCACGGCGGAGAACTTCACCTTCCTTCACTTGTTTGATTGAACTCTTCAGAGATTCGACCATCGTATTGATACTGTTTTCCAGCACCCCGAATTCTGCCACATTGGTTGGCGATATTTTCCAGTTAAGGTCACCTTCAGAAATCCGGTTAATATCCTTCACAATTTTGGAGATCGGTTTTGAAAGATACGATGATAGCAATAAGGCTATACAAATACCGATAACTAATGTCAGAATAGCGATAAAGAGGAGATCTTGAATATGCTCCTCATATGCTTTTTCGAGAATTGCATCATTATAGGTGATCTCTACAATCCGGCTCGCGTCGGAACCATATTGTTCTTTCTTCAAGTCTATGAAGAGATATTTGACAGAATGTTTGTTCTCAGGTATTGTGACCATCATATCCTGACGTTGTTGAATTACCTTCTCTAGGATAACCTTGGTAGGGTCATCCACAACCTCTGACGTATTGTCAGCAATTTTTCCCATCGTATTGAAGATACGGATACGCTCAATATACGGATTGGATGAGGCGATCAGATAAATAGCCTCTCTGTACTGGACAACTGATAACTCGGATTGAAACGTTGATTTCGCAAATCCCAGTTCGAGCACATACCGGTGATCTGGTGTGGGCATGTAGGCAAATTTGCGGAGTTTGCCTCCACCCTTCTGCTCCCCAACAACACGATCGGGGAAGAAACCTTCAGAATTTCTGATCCTGGTCAGGTATGCAAAAAAATACGGAACTGTTTTGAAGTCCAGTCCCAGTTCAGGTTCGTAAGTGGTGAATTCGATGATCCCGGATTCATTGATGATATATACATCAAACTGATCTCCCAGTTCTTTTTTTATTCCAGTCAGATTCATTGCTGAGGGGTCACGCCCGGAACGCTCGTACTCCGCCAGCACTACCTTAAACCCGCTGTGCATCTGCTCGTTTAAGCTGCTGTCATACAAATCGTAGCTTTGATCGGTCAGCTTGATCGTGATAAGAATATCCTGTTCTGTCTGTGCTTTGAGGTGCCTGGAATTTTTTTCAAACATTTGTTTTGTGTTGTTGTAGTCATTCACTGAATGAAGGCCCAACACAATGATGACCAGAACTAACATTGCGATAAGAAGAAAGAAAAAGAATGAACGCCCTCTTATGCTGAAAAAACTCTTATCGGTCATATGATCCCTGTTCCGTTAAAATCTCTCACCTATGACGCACAATCGTAATAAACAGAATAAACCACTCCAGCGACAATAAAAGTTTGGTTTATTCCGGACAGAGAAAAAAATTATCAGATGGTATTTCAGAGTGATTCAAAGAGATAATACCTTTTTCAGGATAAAATAGAGTATACATGAGAAAAATCTGAAGCTTCATGAAATGGTTTGGAGATTTCCTGCAATAACCAGAGACACTTAAAAAAATGGAATTACCTGAGTGAAAAAATTATTTCATTGCCTGGGTAATTGCTTCCCTGACTTTTTCATCTTTTTCTGTTTCAAGCATGTGTTTGAGTGCATCGTGTACTTTTTTCCCTCCGATAGCACCGAGTGACCAGACCGTCATCATACGGACATACCGGTTTTCATCCTTCAATAGGATTATCATCGGATCAACAGCGTCTGAGGCGCCAATTTCACGCAGACCCTTTGCAGCCATGTATCGTACATGATCCCGGTTATCCTTGAGAGCCTGAATGAGTGGTTTGACAGCCCGTTCATCGGCAATTTTCCCCAGCGCTTCAACGGCACGGTACCGGGTCTCCCACTGAGGTTCTTTCATCGCAGAGGACAGCGGCTCGACTGCTGTTTTGCCGATCATGACAAGGGCGGACATTGCCTGGGCGCGAACCGACTTGTCAAAATCACCCAGAGCCTCGATGAGCGGCTGGATGGCTCGTGGGTTCTGAGTCTTGCCGAGGAGGTACGCAGCATATTGCCGGACCTTCGGATCAGTGCTGTCATGAAGGGAGTGCACCAATCCTTCCACTCCCTGTTTCTCAATTTCTTCAACACCTTCTGGTTTTTCGGGTATATTTTCTTCGACCATAAATTCACCATGAAGTATCTCCCGTTTTGTTATATAAGAGCGATCACGGTAGTCAATATACTAAGAAAGTCGTACCTGAGTTGTTCATCACACGGTCTTTTTTTAGTATGCAGGGTTAATCTGGTTATTTCTCCCAATGATTCTTGTTTTCATGATGCAATAAAACACAGACAGGAAAAATCTCATGAAAAGCTCAGGATTTATAAGGAGCAAGGGATTCTGTGCGTTTTTTTCTGATTGCTGTATCTTATTTTCAGGATTTTTACCAGACAAAAAAATACTATCAGGATAACTTCAAAACAAATCGTAGTTTACGACGGATATAAATATTTTACACCACGATGCTTTTTTGTATGAATAATAAACTCATCCCACTCATAGCAGTGTTCATAGCAATGGTTGCGGCTGCCGGATGTATGGGATTTCCAACTTCAGGTATTGATCCATCTTCTGCATTGCAGGATATCAACAATGGACGCGTACAACCTGAATCCAATATGGTGTATGGCGGTGAGGCGGTGTCCTATCCCGTGCCAACGAGTGCACCATCACAATCGGGTTCAGGTACAAGCGGGATCGAGACGAAGGTCATTAAAACTGCCTATCTGTCAATCGAAGTAAAAGACGTTCCCGGATCAATAGAGACGCTCAAAAATCTTGCATCCCAGAAAGGGGGCTATTTGTCCTCTACAAATATCCAGAAAAACTACAATGACCGTCTCTCTGGTTCCGTCATAATCCGGGTTCTCGCAACAGAATTTGAAAATACCCTCACGAGCGTCAAGGCAATCGGTACCGTCAAATCGGCCTCTACTCAGGGGCAGGATGTGACAGAGGAATATGTCGATCTCCAGGCACAGAAAAACTCCTATCAGAACCAGCTTGCCCAATATAATGAGATCATGAAAAAGGCGGTCAAAGTTGAGGATGTAATAACCGTCCAGCAGCAGATCGACCGGGTCCAGACAGAACTGAACCGGCTTGAGGGCAGACTGAAATATCTTGACAGCCGGATCGATCTTTCGACAATCACAGTAAACCTCCAGGAACCCGAACCTGTCGGTGGTGAGACAGGTCATAATTTTATTTCGACAATTAATGAAGGAATATCCGGATTCTTCGGCATGATTGATGCCATCATTATCATCCTTTTCACCTTGCTTCCCCTTATCATCGTTGGTGGTGCCGGGTATGCGATCTACCGCTGGAGAAAAGGCAGGAATGGTACAGCTCCACCGGAACTGCCAGATAAAAAATAATATTTTAAAAGGTCACCATTTTTTTCTGTTCAGGCAGTGTTCGGATTTTTATCAGTTCTTCGATAATTTTCTGATCGGTTAGCAAACCAATCGGAGGTGCCTCCTTCTGTACCGTCATTATTCATTCCAGTTTGATGCACCAGCGACCGGATTAATTCACGCAAATCACCCACAGGTCAATTCCTTCAATCAGAATCTCCGGAACAACCTGCCAGAAAGGTCCCGCTGTCTGGATGGAGAGAAAGGAGATCCCCACTCTTTGCATCACAGGATCCTGGATCACATCAAGATTCGTTAGGGGGTTATAGGGTACCTGTCCTGCCGAACCAGACACCCAGTGTTCCAGCTCATCTCATCATGCCTGAGCTCATACCTCATACCCTGGTAATAGACCCTGAATCAGGCAGCAAAGATCAAAAGAAGGATAAACACTCCTATAAGGGTAAGACCATAACAATCAATCAAGATATGAAGTAATTATTACAGGAGCATTGTGCAGGAAAGGATAAACAGGATGACATAAACGATGAACCATGGCAAAAGTGCGATCGACGGTTTGAATGGTGTATTAAGGGGGAAGATCTGACTTTTTACCCTTGTGGATTCTAAAAAAGGAGTGAATTACTCAAAGTAAAAACATATCAAAAAAGGGATTTATTCGGATTTTATTGATTATGATAATGCTGATTTCAGATTTTTGTCAGTACTTTGGATATTAAAAACCAACCGTTGAGCCGCTATTTCCAGGAGTAAGGCGGTACGTAGGTGTTGCTGTGGGTTTTACGGTGCTCGTTGGCACTGCAGTCGTTCCTGAATTTTTAGTAATCGTTGCGGTACCGTCATCAGAGGGTCCACCTTCACTATTTGAAATCATCGGGTAGATGAAAAATGCTCCCAAAACAACGGCAACAATAATTATTACAACGATGATACCGAGAATAACTTTTTTGCCAGGTTTACCACTAAGTACATCCCATGGTTTCTGGGGAACCCGAGGTTTGCCAGAAGGCGATATCTGTTCGGAATAATGGGACTCCATGATAACCGGCTGTGCTGCTTCGGATTTATCATCCGTCCCTTGTAAGTCTGAATCCGACAATGAGGAGATTAATTCTAGTGGTGTGACTCTGGATATTTGTTCTCCAGGGGTCTCTTGTTGCTGCGAAGCTGCTCCCTGGGTTTTGGAGGGTACGCTGGTAAGGGAAGGTATAATGAGGGGTTCTCTTGGAGAGATATCCTTATCGATGGGTTGAATGGTTCTGTCTGCGTATTCCGGAACAGACGATTGGGACACTGCAGCTTGTGGTGTTTTGGATTCTGCCAGATTTCCAGGAACAAAAATCTGGGATCCACAGCGGTTGCAGAACTTCGATCCATCCGGTACACAGTTCCCGCACCGTGAGCAATAAGTACCATAGCCTGGTGGTGAGACGTCAGATTCTTTTACTGGTGACGGGGGGGTAGAAGAACCTGTACTTTTCGTAATAATTTTTTTGACCGTGGGGATATCCTCTCTTTCTTTCTTCACAGCAGTTTTCTCTGCAGGCGGCACCTTTTGCGAAACGGGAGAACTGACAATCTCTATCCGTGGGGGTGCAGAGCGAGTAGTTTTTTTTGAAGACTGCTTGATACCCGGCATTACTTTCCGAATGACCTGTTCAAAAGATGACGAGGTATTCTCTTTTAGCACCCTCATCCAGTCATCCCGTTCCTTGATCCGGGTACCTCCTGTTTGACGTGAGAAGGTGAGGATCATCTGCCGGGTTTCACCAGTCTTGGCCATCACAGACAATGTTATTATCTGGTCACGGATCGCGTTCTCGCCTGCCTGAAAATCTTTGAGCGTGACAAGCGGAATCTCTTTTTGCGGAAGGAGGTTTGTCGCCCTGTCGACAAGGATGATGCGTTTGTTGGTAAGAATACCTTCAAACGGGATCGACTTGACAAAGATTCCCTGAGTCCTGAGGAGAACAGACTCATCACTACGCAGTTCTGGATCACCCATTATACCACACATTACCCTATTCAACCTTAAAAAGTGTAGGTCTCAAAAATAAAAAGATAGTTCATTAAATGTGCCTGGATAACTCACCAGACTGGAAAATTTCGGACTACTCCATTTTACCGGGAGGTTGAGCGAGGTTTCCCGAATATATCCATGCAATTACATGGCTTCTGAGATCCCGATGGGTCTTATACCGGTGATGTTATCAAACCTGATATCATCAGTAATTGCTTCCAATCCGAACTGATGCAGAGATTGTTGCCTTGTTCAATTCAATGCCCCTTTTCGGTGCTCATATGATGAAAAGATGAACTTACATGATCAGGAGTATGCAGTCTTTTTTGATTTCACCGTTAAAAGAAATGGATTCGTGTTCGAAAAAATGAAGATTCCCTTACTTCAGAAAAGTGATGGTATCGGCTAGTGCCCCATGTCGTGCGAGAACGTCTTTAAGCTGCCTTGATGCAAGCATGTGTGTCTTAATCTCAGACGAAATCGTGATCCCACATTCCCTGGAAATCGGATCATCCGGTGCACAATTACATAGCTCGCCGGAAAGTCCCTTATCAAAGACGTACTTGATAATATGATTTTGCACAAAAGTCAGTTCTGTCATCATCTGCTGGCCGGGAATTTTAGGTGCAGCAAATGCGAACCTTATCACATCTTCAAGTGGATGGGGAAAGTTTTCCACCGAGAGTTTAAGGTAACATTCTACCTCGTAAAGTTCATTCTCGACTTTTTTTATTGTCGAATGTTCAAGGCTCATCATGAGCACACGTTCGGCCGGGATCAAGTGGATGTGATGATCCTTGTCAAGCATTGCAATGCTGTTTTTAGGCATATTGATTCACCTTTGCATGATGTTTTACCCGGGAAATAATAGTGCTTGTGCTCGGAGTCAAAAACAGGTTCCCAAATATGAATGTAAAAATCTATCCCTACTTATTTTAGTTTGCAGAAAAAACTCTATCAAATGAGTGAATTCTGATGGTTTTTACCTGCCGCCAATGCGGAATGTGTTGTATGTATATGGGCGACTACATCGTAATCGAACACCAGATAGGTCCCTTTGAATTTGCCTGCGAGTCTGTTTCAACCGGCACACCCTTTGTTGCCCGCATCGATGAAGATAAGCATCACATCTTTCTGGACCATACATTTCCGGATCAGCACCCGGCTGCCTGCAGGTTTCTCCGTCCCGATGGAGATCTTATAAGGTGCGTTATCCATGATTCGAGTCCCTGCCAGTGTAAATACTATCGATGCGTGATCATGCGAATCTTCGATTCCCAAGAGAGCTTGATAGGAATCGTAACGGGAGATTTGTCACTGCATTCAAACGATGCTGCGCTGAGGGGTCTGTGGGAGGCAGAGGAGAGAAGAATTTCGCATCTTTCTGCTGATGAGGAAATATGGTTGCAGAAGTACCTGGAAGACAAAGGTTTCCGAATTGAATGAAGCAGACTTTCAGATATACATAAGGACCTTGCTTTTAATTGAGCCACGAATATAAAAAATTGAGTTAAGATTTAAAAAATGAAAAAAATACGTTGCTCACCTTTAAGAGAGTGAAAATGCTCCATTTTCTGCCAGATGGTTTTTTGAGATCTTAACATGAGTATCAGTTCTATCGAATCTTGGGGGTCGCCACATCGATGACAGCAGAGGTAAAAGCCGAGCCCCCCCAATTATCATGGATCAGTATTTTTGATAGAAAAGTAAGTCGAAAGAATGTAACTGTCGCCCCATTATAAAAATGGAAAAACAAGAACTTTAAAAACTACGCCCAGGTCGGAATTCGAATCCGAGTCGTTTGCGTGACAGGCAAACATGATGGGCCACTACACTACCTGGGCTCTCTTTTAAACAAATGTCCCGCCTCCCGGATTCGAACCGGGGACATCGCGGTAGCCGCGCAGTTACCGATACCGGTAAACCATACTACAGCCGCGCACTCTACCGAGCTGAGTTAAGGCGGGGCACTGTGCTCTAAATGTTGGAATAGTCTGGTATTAAACGTATCGTTAAAGATAAAGGAAAAATGGCAATTAATTGCCGGATTTCAATAATTTCTGGGTATTGTTTAAATAATCCGCATGCTCATAGAGATGTATGACTGCTCGCAAGGATGTTGCGGGGGATCGCCTTCTTCACCGATAGCCATGCTCATGAAGAAGTGACTGTTTTTGACACTACGCTCCGGGATGGAGAACAAACCCCGGGGATTGCATTCACCTTTGAACAGAAACTCCAGATCGCACGTCAGCTCTCGGACATCGGAGTCCATGTAATCGAAGCAGGATTCCCTGCATCATCGAAAGCCGAGAAAGAGACGGTGACCGCTATTAAAAAGTCCGGTCTTGAGGCAAAGATTTGCGGGCTCGCCCGTTCAGTTAAAGCCGATGTCGACGCATGCCTTGATTGCGATGTGGACATGGTGCACGTCTTTATTCCCACATCAGATATCCAGAGGGAGAACACTATCAACAAAAGCCGGGAGGAAGTGCTCGGGATTACTGCAGATATTATTCAGTATATCCGCGACCACACGGACAGGTGCATGTTTTCTGCGATGGATGCAACGAGGACTAACGGGGATTATCTCATAGAAGTCTTTCGGGCTGCAGCAAATGCCGGCGCTACCATTATTAATGTGCCGGATACCGTAGGTGTTATATCACCTTCGGGTATGAAGACCCTCGTCAACCGGATCGCCCGGGAGGTTGATTGTCCTGTAGACGTGCATTGCCACAATGACTTCGGACTGGCGGTCGCAAACACCATCGCGGCTGTCGAAGCTGGTGCATCACAGGTGCAGGTCACCGTGAATGGTCTGGGGGAGCGGGCGGGTAATGCGGACCTGGCTCAGACGGTAATGATTCTCGAAGCTATATACCGGATAAAAACGGGGATACAAAAGGAGCGACTGGTCGAGACTTCACATCTGATCTCCCGGTTCAGCGGTATCAGCATTCCTCCTACCCAGCCGGTTGTAGGTGAGAATGTCTTTTCACATGAGAGTGGCATCCACTCACACGGTGTTATCAAAAATGCCGCAACATTTGAACCCGGCATCATGACACCGGAAATGGTCGGGCACCGCAGGAGATTAACCCTGGGGAAGCACGTGGGAAGACATGCGGTGTACCAGATGCTTTCTGAGGTTCATATCGAACCATCAGATATGCAGCTGGATTTAATCGTCGAAAAGGTCAAAGCAATCGCAAACAAGGGAAAACGGGTGACTGATGCTGATCTTTATGAAGTTGCTGATAGTGTAATGGGTGTGGAACTGAACCACAAAATGTTTGAACTTGAGGATATTGCAATCATGACGGGCAACCACATGATTCCCACGGCGAGCGTGAAAGCAAAAGTCAATGGGAAAGAGCATGTGTTCTCCAGTGTTGGCAATGGCCCGGTTGACGCAGCACTTCATGCTATCATGGGAATTACTCCCTCGCGCCTCCAGCTCAGGGAGTTCAACATCGAAGCAATCTCCGGGGGATCCGATGCAATGTGCCACGTGACGATTGCTGTCGAAGATGAGCACGGTAAAATTTTTGACGCAAGCGGAAGCGGTGATGACATTGTACTTTCATCGGTCGAGGCGCTGGTCAACGCGATCAACCTGATCAGCAGGAAATAACCCTAATCCTATTTTCCCGAAGATGCGCGAAGCTCCAGGAGAGTTGTAAGCGCATTGTTATAGCCGTACAGTTGGGCGCGTGTGGAGAGTCTGTCGATGATCTCGTCCGTTGATGCAAGATACCGTTTCCTGAACTGTCCGCACCGTGGACTGGAATCCAGGAAGTTATCAATCCGATCACAGAGTTTTATCAGTGTTGCCTCGGGGGGGGCGTCAAGGATACGATCTATGCTGTCGGAGAGACGGGCTGCCTTACCCGGAATCGTATTTTTTTTTGTGAGGGCATCAACCATGACAATGATGTCATTTTTTTCATCATCGGAAAAAGGAAGGTGTGCAATAAATTCCTCCGTCTGCGCAATCCATTCAGGAGTACAGTCCTCATAGATATCATGCAGCCACGCAGCTATGATGGCCATGTGTGTGCCGCCAAACATCCCGACAAGAGCGGCAACCCGGGCCGGGTGGATAATATAAGGGGTTCTTCTGTCCTTGCGGAACTGTCCCTTGTGGGCACGTGCGGCATGATCAGCAGCATTCTTTATCGCCAGTAGACGTTGAGCTAGGTCCTTGTTTGTTGGATCCATAACAGTCTCCATACGAGAAAAATCCTGCCGGGTACCTAAATTTTCTTGTTAATACCGGTGATAAAAAATACGCAATTATGCAGCCGTCGGGGCACCTTTGCCCTCAATTGCCGCTTTGATCTGTGCCTGTAACTGCTCAAATTTACCCTGCATCATCTTCTCCTGCTTTTCCAGCGATTTGATGCGCAGCTCAAGCGTCTCAACTTTCTCGGAAAGTTTTGCGTTCACGACCTCTTTTTTCTTCTGCATCATTACCGTACCGACACTCATGTACATGACAGCATCATCCGGTGAATCGCTGATCTCTTCCTGAGCGCGCTTCGCCTCACGCACTGCCATCTCGTACTGGGCTTTCTGCGAAAGGATAGTCTGCAGTTGCTGTTGTATCTGCTGGAGCATGGCCAGCTGGTTCTGCACTTTAGGTGAAAGATTGTTCATGATTGTTACTCTTCTTATTGTATCGGTTCCAATTGATAAAAAGGATTATTCCAAAAGTGTCTGAAAATCATAGAAAAATTTTTTCTGGGTATTAAATTAAAAAAAACTTAATGAACTTCTCGCGAAGGTAGTTCCTTAAAATCCTGCATTTCATCTGCTACGTTTACCAGACGAAGAACCATATTGAGCGCTGCCCTGAGTGCTGCAATATCATACGCTTCAACTTTGAGGATCAGGGTGTCCTCCCCTTCAAACCAGCACCGGGTAGTTGAGCGAGGATTCACTTCATCGGAAAGTTCCGGGGTCAGCGCCTGGCAGATCAGCTGTGCGTGGGTTGTCGAAAAACGGAAGATCGCCTCGTGAAGCGTCACTTGATTGCCTCCTTACAGGATATGCATAAAAAAGATGATAATAATATTTTTTTATTCCGGCTGTTTTGCCAGATAAAACATTTAACGGGCTTTCATCTCTTTGATCGCAGCACCACGCTCTTTAAAAAGAATACGGTGCCCACAATACGGGCAACGGACGTTAACGTCGATCTCAACTTTCTGCTTGCACCGTGCACATTTGTACGTACTTGCCATACTCTATTCCAAATTTATCCTTTGATCTGTTCGAGAGTCCGGTCGATTGCGCGCTGGGCGATCTTCATGGCAGGAGTTTGTGGTTGGTATGCCCCACCGGCAAACTTGTAATTGCACTTGCGGCACTCCCAGATACCGGTACCCCTACGCTGAACCGACTCCATGTCACACTTCGGGCAGCGGTGGAGGGATCCGGAAATTGCTTCAATATCTGCTACTCTCTTGCGTACAAATCTTCCGTACCGGCAGCCAAAACGTCCGGCACTACCTGTTACTTTTCCTTTTGCTTTATGAGTCGAGCTTGCCATTATTCATACCCACCGATCTGTCTTCTTTTATTTGTCCTCGCAATTAATATACTTGATTGAGGATTTTTACCTGACCTTCTCCTTTTGAAAGTTTGTTAATAAGATCGTAGAATTCTCCCTGGATCCCCGCAGGGATGCGAACCACACAGACCCACGAGCCATCTTTCTGCCATTCTTCCTTCTCCATCGTGGAGCCAGCTACGATGTCCCCATAGGCTTTTGGTGCAAAATCCGCCGGGATTCTAATCGCAAGACGGAGCTCTTCGAAGCGTATAGGAAGGAGCGGTCGCAACGCCTTGACCGTTTCTTTAACCTGTTCATCAAGATGTTTGAACGGATCGATGTTAACTCTCGCTTCTTCCATTGCCATCTCTATCCGGTGCGGTGGGTGAGGGTGACCGGTCTGGGGGTTAATGGAGTTCCTTGCGATAAAGGTGATCACCTGCCTGCGCTTCTCCTCGATCATGTGTTTGCGCTGTTCGGAAGTGAGATGGATCTCTCCCTTTACAATGATCCGTCGGGCAATCGTGTCAAAATCAGTGGAATGAAATACCTTCTCAAGCGATTCATCCGATGCCCGGGTTCCCCGAGAAGCATTGCCAAAGACGTTTAATGCAGCAACTACGTCTTCGATATCGATCTTCTGACCCTGCCTCACAAGTGCTGCCTGATTCGGATCAACGAGAATTTCAAAGCGTTCTCCAAAACTCTCAAGGCGTGCTACCACTGCGTTATCGAGCGGTATCATGAATGCTCACTGTTTGAATTGTCCGACAAATGTAGCGACTTCTTCTTTGCTCATCTTCCGAAATACCGGGTTATCGCGTCCTATCACACCGATTTCGACGGTGTCTACATCGAATTTGCCCTCAGTGGCGGAATGAAGTGCCTTGAGGCCCAGGAGGATTACATCCTTAATCTCCGATTCAGGATTGAATTCCTCCTCGAAAACCTTCATTGCTGCGGGACGTCCGATGCCAATACCCGTTGCTTTGTATTCCAGGAGGGTTCCGGAAGGATCGGTTTCAAAAAGACGACACTCGCCATCACTCACACCTGCAATGAGCAAGGCTGTTCCGTACGGGCGTATGCCGCCGTACTGGGTGAGTGTCTGCATGTGGTCACAAAGCTTTTTTGCGAGAGCTTCGACTTCTATGGGTTCATCGTAGGAAACACGATTTATCTGGCATTCGATCCGGGCCCGGTCTACAAGCGACCGCGCATCTCCGACAAGTCCGGATGATGCGACTCCGATATGTTCATCAATTTTGAAAATTTTTTCAATAGATGATGCTTCAAGGAGCTTTGAGCTCACGCGTTTATCGACTATCAGGACGACACCGTCTTTTGCCTTGATACCGACTGCAGTTGTACCGCGCTTTACAGCCTCACGGGCGTATTCCACCTGGTATAGCCTGCCATCGGGAGAAAAGACCGTAATCGCCCTGTCGTATCCCATCTGATATTGTGGTTGCATTATAATTCCTCCAGATCTTCTCTTGTCAAGAACAATCGGTTTGTATTTTTAAATCCCTTTTCAATTACATCAATCTTCTGACCGTTACACTGATCAATTTGAAACAATTTTTTATCAAACATGCATTCGCGCGAAGATATTTCTTCTGGATCGGGTTTTTTTTCTTTTCGTATTTTTCCACGCAGGGTGTCGATTGTTCCCGAAGCAGCAACCATTCTCAGAGCAATATGGCTATCGCAGCAGGTTGTAATCGATGAGAGGGCGACTGAGAGATCCTGCTCTGTTCCCCGCTGGCACCGGATGATCATATACTGACCCTCCGAAGCGACAACGGCAGACATAATGACAGCAGCCATCACATCGCCCCAGAGTGAAGTTATTGCATCAGATACCGCGTAATAGAGATCCTTTTGGTCAATGATTGTGCCCGCAGGTTCGATATGGACTAAAAGGTACCGGCGCTTCTCTCGCAATGTGGGGGGACGGACACTCATAAAATCACCTTAACTGCTGGATTGGGAGGAGTGTTGATGATATCTACACCAAAAAAAGCCCTTTCAACATCGGGAGTATCCATACCGATGAGAGAACACAGACCTGCAATCTCGCGGACTGCACGCATATCAAGAATAGAACGGGAATGTGATGAGATGGTCAGAGGAAACTCATACCGTAGCTGAAGTACCAGGATATCACGGTACCGGTGCATGACACGCTGACGTGTAAAACCCCGGCCTGAAATGAGGGAAGACAGATCAAGATCGATAGCAACATGGTTATCAGCGGCTATCTTGGCAGCCACATGATCGAACGCATTTTTATCTGCTGAATGAAGACCTCTGAGAATATGAACCCCTTTATGATTCAGCACAGACCGGTTGAACCCGTTATCCCTGGCCTGAACTGATACAACTGCTGCATTATTTCTCTCACGTTTTATTCGGCTTGAAAGATCTTTTACCGAAGTGTCCCGGATAAGGATTCCTGAGAATATTTCAACTCCATACATCTCGCCAGAGGGCGTGTCAGCGGCAACAAGACGGTCAAAGCCCAGAGCTTTCGCTTCCAGCGCCATCCTGCGCACCGATGAGTCCCCACAGGGGTACGGATAGACACAGGCATCGGTAATCTTCATGAAAGTAAACTTTGAGTAAAAAGAGGATAAGGTTATTTCCCTTGGTTTGCATGGGAACGGATGCTTGGGCGTGTCTTTTCAGTACCCTTGCCCCGGGTACTCATACCCCGCCCCTTGCGCCCGGCAGAGGTCTTGCCACGCTCAGCCCGGCCACGGTGTGTTGAGTTTGCCAGCCATGCAAGGTTTTTGTCAGCCTGGATTGAGGGGTGGTGGCCGTCAACGAGAATTACCTCGTAATATTTCAGCTTGCCATCCTGCCCGACCCAGTAGGAGTTGAGTACTTCCATATTAGGGAATCTTTTAGAAGCGCGCTCCTCGGCAATTCGCTGGATGCTCTTTCCTGCAGTAGAGCGGTTCTTGCCCATACGTGCCGAACGGCGTGCACGTACGTACCTGGATACTCTGCGACCACCGCGGCGTACCTGCACACGTGCAACAGCAATGCCCTGTTTTGCTTTATAGCCAAGGGAACGCGCGCGATCAATACGGGTGGGGCGTTCGAGCCGGACAACGCTGCCTTCCCGGCGCCATTCCTGCATGCGGTTCCAGAGGAGTTCTTTCACTCCACTCTTTGCGGGTACTTTCCATGCCTCCCTGACGAAGGCGTACATCGATTTTACCATGTTGATCTCCTAAGGTTCGGCTCACGTGGAGCTACATTCCTTTCAACGGGACGGATCCCGTATTCCCACATACTTTAACCCGAGGGCTATTAAAGTACTCCGGCTCCTGTCCATCAAGAGGATTTGATAATCAGGTGCCCTTGCGCTTCTCAATGACCCGGATATCCTGAATACACGTAACCGGATATTGACCATCAGCATCTTTTTCTGCTGACTTTACCATATCCCAGACCGTAAGCAATGCAACGGAAACCCCGACAAGCGCCTCCATTTCCACACCAGTCTTTCCCGCGGATTTCACTCGCACCATTACTTCAATGAACCCTTCACCTTCATCAAATTCAACGACAATCGAACTTATTGGGATCGAATGGCACATGGGGATAAGGGCAGGCGTGTTTTTAACCGAGAGCGTTGCTGCAACGCGTGCGGTAGAAAGAACATTACCTTTCACGACATTTCCGTGCCGGATCGCATCCATTGTCTCTGGTTTTAAGAAAATTTTTCCGACCGCGGCTGCTTCGCGGATAACATCATTTTTTGCACTTATATCTACCATCTGTGCCCGTTCATTCTGGATATGCGAAAACTCAACCATTCACACCATTCCTGAATAATTCTGCCGGAATCCGGTCTACGAGATCAGACGCAAGCATACCCTCGCCCCGCTCTGCTGCAACACTCTCTCCGGCTCTGCCATTAACATACGCAGCAATACACCCCGCATCAAAAGCGGGCAGGTGACAGAGAAGTGCACCGGCAACTCCTGCGAGCACATCACCGGTACCACCCACAGTCATTGCCGCATCACCGGTGCGGTTGAGCCGCACCCGCTTCCCGTCAGTTATTATATCGATGCATCCTTTGAGTAGTACTGTACCCTTTATCCCGGAACCCTTTGCAGCCAATGCACGTTCAATTGTATCGTCAGAAAGTTTGATTCCGGTGATTCGGGTGAACTCTCCCGCATGCGGAGTATAGAGGGTATCATTCATTGCAACCGGCAACGGAAGACGTAGAGCATCCGCATCAATCACTGCCTTTTTGCAGTGGGGTGCGACGGCTCGAATTACTTCATGACTCCCACTACCCAGCCCGTTCCCGCAGATGACTGCATCGGCACTTCTGGCAAGAACAATCAGCTGTTCGATATGGTTCTCACCTATCCGCTCTCCATCCAGTCGTTCATAGATCAAATCGGGAAGAGGCTCAAAGACCGGGGATGCGATCCGTACGATATCCGCACCCGCCCGCAGCGCACCAAGCCCGGCCAAATAGGGGGCACCCTGATACGGTCCGCCACCGATAACCAGTACTTCCCCCCCGGCCCCTTTGTGTGCCTTATGTCCCCTTGCAGGAAGAAGGGTGAGTTCCCCGGGACCAACACAGCACTCCGCTTCAAGGGGTATGCCAATATCAACGACCGTAGATCCTTGAACCTTACCCCGGTGGAATGCGCAGATCCGTTCCGCCCGCATACCCGGAGTGGGAACATCCGCAGCGATGATCTGCGCTGTGGACTCATTTGCCATTTTGACACAGGTAGAAAGTGGCTCTTTTAAGGAACCGGTTGCACCAATACCAAGCAGTGCATCGATAATCACCTCAGCATGCTCAAACAGGGAACACATTGCCACAAGATCATCACGGCACTGGAACGGGTGAAGGTTAACATGACAGCGTTTTAACACTGCGAATTGGTGTTCACAGGCACCGCTTCTCTTTCCGGAATCGAGGTAGCAGACATCTGTCCTGACTCCGCGCTGGAGATGACGGGCAGCCACCATCCCGTCACCGCCATTATTGCCTTTACCGCAAAGGATGAGAACCCGGTTGGGGCTGAGAGCAAGTGCCATATCAGCAAGTGCATACCCTGCACTCTCCATCAACTGGAGCTCGGTGACACCCATTGCTATCGCATTTATATCTACTGCACGCATTCTGGCAGGACTGATGATCCCCGTTTCCAGGAACCCTTCTATTCGTTCCGGTTGCATTCTAGAGCACACTTCATGTGTATGAACTCCCTAAATATTAGGCAATGGGTTTTAGTGATGATGTCAAAGCAGCTGCAGAACAGATCACGGCAGCACCGGAAGTAACCATTATCTCCCACATCGATGCGGATGGGATCGCGTGTGAGGCAATCCTTTCTCAGGCAATCTCCCGACAGGGGATACGTGTCAGGTCCGTTTTTGTCCGGCAGCTTGAACCATTAACTATGCCTCAGGTCCCTGCTGACGGATCACTCAAAGTCTTTACCGATCTTGGTGCAGGACAACAAAATCTTCTTTTTGATCGGGGATTAAAGGAAAAAGAAGTCGTGATCATCGACCACCATGTGAGTCAGCCATGTGAACGGCAATACACGCAGGTGAATTGCCTGCCTTACGGTTATTCGCGAATGAGTGCCGCCGGCGTGTCTTATTTCGTAGCAAAACAGCTGGACACGATAAACATTGATCTCGCCAAGCTCGCTGTCATTGGTAATGTCGGGGATATGATGGCACGGGAAAAATGCGGACTGGTTGGTCCCGTACGTGACATAATAGTTGAAGATGGTATGCGACACCAGTCGGTAGAAGTACGAAAAAAGGATCTCAACTGCTACGGCACCGCAACACGCCCGCTGCACCTCTCGCTTGCGTATAATGATGACCCTTTCATTAAAGGGATCAGCAACAATGTGGAAGGTGCACGGCAGTTCTTAAAACGTCTCGGGATCCGGCAACAGAATGAAAACGGACGTTGGTTTGTGTGGGAAGAGATCCCGGTGGAAGATAAAAGGACGATCATCTCCGCACTTGCCGAACAATTAATCGCCAATGGGGAGTCAGTCGAACGGCTCCTTGCAGAAACATATGGGTTCCCTGGAGAAATCCCCAGGACTCCGCTGAGGAATGCACAGGAATACGCAACAATGCTCAATGCCTGTGGACGATGGTCAAAACCTCATGTTGGCGGTGCAATTCTCCGCGGGGATCGTGGTGTCGCGTACCGTGATGCCGAACATATGCTCAACAACCACCGGGCAATTATCCGCAACCTGCTCCAGTATATTATTGATACCGGGGTTAAAGAGCTGGAAAACCTGCAATGGATCCACGTTGGCGGGCGGTATCCCGATACGATTGTGGGCATAGGTGCCGGTATGGCGCTCTCGAAACTCAACAGCACAAAACCCATTCTGGTAATGTGTGAAGTGCCCGAGGATACGAATCTGACGAAAGTTTCAATGAGGACAAATGAAAGGGTAGTAGAGAAGGGTGTCGATCTCCAGCAGGCTCTCAGTGACGCATCTGCAGAATATGGGGGAGGGGGTGGCGGGCACAAGATCGCGGCCGGGGCATATATCCCCAAAGTAGCGGAAAAGGAGTTTGTGAATCGTGTCAACCGGATACTCGGAGAACAGTTCGCTGCGGCGAGTCCAGACAATTGCTGATTTCCAGTTTGGGAGAGGTGTAGGCATTTGGCTTTTTCCCGAAGACTGTACGTATATCTTCTCAACTACGGGAAGAATCCGCCAAATCCTTTTTGGGGGTGTGCGCCTTGCAACGGTCCGGGCTTCGGACGGCAGGTTGACACTCGGCATCGAAGGGGCAAAACGTCTCAGAACAATACTTCCAGCGCCAGGATACCGTGTGGTTATCCGCGATGATGTCGCGGAGTTTGTGGCGCAAGGCAAGAATGCCTTCGCAAAACATGTTGTCGCGGCAGACCCGGCAATCCGCGCGGGGGATGATGTGCTCGTAGTTGCAGGAAATGACCGGTTGATAGCCTGTGGGTCTGCGGTGGTTTCAGGCACGGAGATGCTTGCATTTAATTATGGAGTAGCAGTAAGAGTACGGCAGGGTAGTGAGAAAAATGCTTCCGGGAAATATCAATCCACGCCAGATGAAGGCGATGATGAAGAAGCTCGGCATGCAGGTCGAGCAGATTGAAGACGTGCAGAGTATTGTCATCAAGACACCGAAGGGCAATTATATCTTTGATTCGGCCGAGGTTTCAGCGATGACCATGCAAGGGACCACAACATACCAGGTCATCGGCGATATCCGGTTTGAACCAGCAGCACCCGATATCCTCAAAGAGGATATCACTATGGTGGCTGCCCAGGCAAACGTCTCTGAGGAGAAAGCAAAAGAGGCTCTGGTTGCGACAAAAGGAGATATCGCAGAAGCGATCATGCTCCTCTCGAGCTCATGATCGAACCGGGCGATCGTGTACTTCTCATTGGCGAAGGCAGGGAATTTTTTGTCAAAGCCGGACCCGGTACGCTCTCGACCGATAAAGGGCAGATTGATCTGGCATCGCTGGTGGGTAGAGCCGCAGGGGACCTCCTGACCACCCATAACGGTTCGAAGTTCACGGTACGTATTCCACGACCAACCGACTTTTTCACCTACGGCAAACGGTCAGGTGCACCCATGCTGCCCAAGGATATCGGTCTTGTGATTGCGTATACTGGCATGAATCATAACGATAACGTGCTCGATGCAGGTACGGGCAGCGGGATTGCAGCGATTTACTTTGGAGGAGTGGCAAAAGCTGTCAAAACATATGAGGTGCGTCCTGAGTTCTCTGCACTTGCACAGAAAAACATCACCGAGGCAAAGGTGAAAAATGTTGAATCGGTTGCTGCGGATTTCCTTGCTGCTGAGGGATTGTTTGAGGTTGTTCATCTCGATATGCAAATCCAGCCAGAACATATCGAACATGCATGCTCACTCCTTTCCTCTGGAGGATATCTTGCATGCTATACCCCTTTTTTAGAGCAGATGGCAATTGTAGTTGATGCCGCATCCGGGCTGTTTTCTGAGGTTCACACTCATGAGCTGATCGAGAGGGAGATGACCCGGTCGAAGCGCGGGACACGGCCTTCCACAAGTGTTTGCCACTCTGGATATGTCACAATTGCACGGAAATAAAGGATTTTTTATGAGATAATCTGGTGGCTGTTTTTGTCACCTCTTCCAATTCCTTTGTATATAAATCCATGATTTATAAAGGAATCAGGATCTATGATATTTCGTCCATCAATAATTACCGGGTGAGTCTTTCCAGAAAGTTTCCTGATCTTCACCGGGTCTAGTTTTTTATAGTGGTGGTGCCCGGCAAAGATTACAATGGCATCCGCACCTTTCATCGCATCATTGAGGTTTTGTAGCAGGGGAACTCCTGAATAAGCCTCTACGTACGGATCATGAACATTAACCGTTGCACCTGACTGAATCAGGTTATCCCGGTAAGGTTCTGCAGGAGTATTTCGTGTGTCATCGGAATTAGCAAGGAATGCCCAACCAAGAATTGCAACCTTTGCTCCTTCAGGCGATCGTCCTGATCTTTCCAGGGCGTCCAGAGTGAGATGAAACATATGAGTGGGCATGAAATCATTGATGTGCCGTGCAAGCACATAGAGCGACGGCTCGTTTGACGGGTAATCCAGCAGGTTCTTCCCCAGAACCTGTACTCCCCGTTCAAGATGGTAAGTATCCTTTGTCAGGCAATGTCCCCCGACACCTGCACCCGGCCAGAGCATCGCTCTCGTAATCCCCTCACCCTTGAGGCTGTCGATACCAGTCCGGACATCGTAAACATTAATCCCCATCGCTTCGCAATAGAGAGCCAGCTCGTTTATCGCAGCGAGCTGGAGATCACGGAAGGTATTTTCTGCAGTTTTGGTCACTTCAGCAGCGGTTGCTGACATAGGGATAACTTTTCCCTGGGTCAATACCGGGGAATACAGTTCAGTGGCCCTTTGGGTACTTATCTTGTCAATTCCACCCACAATTCGATCATGTTCCCGGATATTCCGTAGCAGTCTTCCTACCATCACCCGTTCGGGTGCATGTGCAAGAGCGAAATCAATACCCGCTTTCAGGCCGGACTCCTTTTCTAAGAGCTCCCTGGCGATCCCGACTGTAGTCCCGGGAGTAATCGTTGATTCCAATACCACAAGCATTCCGGGTTTGAGATAAAGGCCCACATTCTTTATTCCCTCCATCAGAGCGGAGAAATCCGGCAGTAAATCTTCCTTGTTCAGAAACGGTGTCTGAATCGAAAGAGTGACTGCGTCGAGTTCTGCGATCTTGGAGAAATCAGAGGTGCAGACAAACTTTTGTGCAGCAGTAACTTTCTGCAACAGTTCTTCAAGCCCGGGCTCTTCACCTTTTAGGGGACTTTCACCCCGGTTCAGCATGGCGATTTTGTAGCCTGATGAGGATGAGTCCCGCTGGAACCCATAGACAAAATCAAATGCAGGGGAATCTGCAAAGAGGGCTGCTGCAGGAATCCCCACATAGCCCATCCCGAGAACACCAATCTTTTTGATAGGCCCCCGTTTCCGTATCAATTCGTTAAGGGTCATTGTCACAATCACTTCCCTATTCATCCCGCAGAACTGATTTTTTCACAGAACTCAAGGTTACGAATTGCCTGTTCCGGGGGGATCAGGAACGGCTGGTTCTTGTCTACACAGTCGATAAATGTTTCCAGTTCGCGTTTCAGTGGTTCAACTGTGTTGACCATTACTTTCTCGATGATATTTTCCTGCACATATCGTTCCGCTTCGACATGGTACTGACCGGGTTTGCGGTGGATGGTAACTTCCTGAGTCATGAAATTACCCTCAATGGTAAACTCTTCGTCCTCGACATAAAATTGCCGGATCTTCTTTGATGCTTTTCGGCTTGCTGACAGTGAAACAGGAATATCATTGCAGTTCATCAGAACACTCATAACATCCGCATTACCAACGCTGTGAATATCACTGGGATCCGGGAAAAATACATTCAGGAGTATATCGATATCATGAATCATCAGGTCTTCAACAACGGTACTTCCGGTTATCCGTGCCGATGCGGGATTATGCCGTTTGAACTCCATATACAGGGGATGTTTGACGATCTTTTTTATTTCGGCAACAATCGGATTGAACCGTTCAATATGCCCGACCCCGATAGTTATTCCTTCTGGTGCTGTTTTCATCAGCTGCTTGGCTTGATCAGCGGTTGCACATATTGGTTTTTCAATAAGTACGGATTTTTTCTTCGCAAAAACCTGCCCGACGACCCCTGCGTGAAACTGTGTTGGCACGACAACACTGACGGCATCAGAATTGTCAAGGAGTTCACTGATTGATTCGTATACGGTTGCGCCATGTTTATCACCCAGAGATTTTGCAGCCTGGGTATTCACATCATAAATACCCAGTGAATCCACACTTTTTAATTCTGAATACACACGGACATGGTTTTTTCCCATTGCTCCGACACCGATTACACCAACATCCATTCAGTTCACCCGGTTGATGGCATCACAGATATATCCAAGCTCTTTCTGGTCTAGCAACGGGTGAACCGGGATACTCAACACGGACGTTGCCAGACTGGTCGATATGGGACAGGAATCGGCTTCGTTGGCACGGGCATAGACCGGCTGGTGATGGATCGGTATAGGGTAGTGGACTGCCGTTCCGATCCCTTTAACCTTCAGATATTCCATGAAATCAGCACGCTTCAGGGGAAATTCATCAGTCAGACGGACCACGTACTGGTGATATACATGATGCATACCCGGTGCAACAACCGGAGTGATGAGCCCCTTGACGGATATATGAGTGTCAAAATACTCAGCGTTTTTCCGCCGCCGCATATTGAACTTCTCCAGTTTTTTCAGCTGTACAACACCGATTGCAGCAGCTACATCGGTCAGGCGGTAATTATACCCGATCCGGGTATGGAGGTATTTCTCGCTCTGTCCATGGTTGATGAGCAGGCGCAGGCGTTCATTCAATGCCTTGTCGCTGGTTGTAACCATGCCCCCTTCGCCGGTGGTCATGTTTTTTGTTGCATAGAATGAGAAACAGCCCATGTGCCCCATTGCCCCGGCCTTTTCGCTGTTCCACATCGCACCTTGTGCCTGTGCAGCATCCTCGATTAAGGTAAGATTATGTGATTCGCAGACCTGTTTTATTCCCTGTATATCGAATGGCTGGCCAAAGAGATGTACTCCGATGACCGCTTTTGTCTTTGGGGTTATATGGTTCTCAACCTGTGCCGGGTCGATGCAGAATGTCCTTTCGTTCACATCAACAAAGACCGGTTTTGCCCCTGTCATGGAAACAGCCGATGCAGTAGCGAAAAAAGTAAACGACGGGACGATAACTTCGTCGCCAGGACCGATACCTGCAGCCAGCAGCGCTGCATGAAGCGCGGCTGTACCATTATTTATTGCAACTGCATGCGTAGTGCCGCAATAATCCGCAAATTTTTTCTCGAATTCCACTACACGCTCTCCGGATGCCAGCATGCCTGATTCAAGCACAGCAGTAACCGCAGAGATCTCATCCTGACCAATGGCCGGTCGCGCAACAGGTATCTGCACCACTATTCACCCAATAAATTATGGTTGTTTCAATAAAAATGCGTAATGATCGGATAAATATCATTCCTGCAGGAAAGCACAGATCTGTTCCTTTTTCCACATTATTCTACCATCCGGTCATCTCATCCAAAAGATAGGTAATTAGAACAGGAACATCCAATTATCGTACGAACGAGCCGGGAGGGGTGAAAACGCGACATCTCATATCCATTGGGGATTTTGATCGGAACGAGATCGACAAACTGCTGGACCATGCGCGGCAATTAGATCGTGAAAAATATGATAAAAATGCCCTGTACGGAAAAATCCTTGCCACACTTTTCTTTGAGCCAAGTACAAGGACACGGATGTCTTTTGAATCTGCAATGGCACGGTTAGGGGGCACTTCTCTTTCTGTCGGAAGTGTAGAAGCATGCTCTATAGCTAAGGGAGAGACGCTTGCCGATACGATCCGGGTAGTAAGCGGGTATGCGGATGCGATCGTGATCCGGCACCCAAAAGAGGGAGCCGCGAGACTTGCTGCTGAATTTTCCACTGTCCCGGTGATCAATGCCGGGGATGGTGCAGGTCAGCACCCCTCCCAGACACTTCTTGATCTGTATACTATCCGCCAGTCTATGCCCATCGATAAAATTGATGTGGCACTTATAGGCGATCTCAGATATGGACGCACGGCACATTCACTGGCCTCTGCACTCTCGCTTTACGATGTACGACTGCATACAATCTCCCCAAAGGGACTTGAACTTCCGGCAAACCTTGCTGCTGAACTTTCAGATAAGGGAATGGAGATTGTTGAACATGACGACATAAATGAAGTAATCAGTGATGTTGATGTCCTTTATGTCACCCGAATTCAGCGGGAGCGTTTCCCTGACTCGGCATCCTACTTTAACGTCTCATCAAGTTATCGCATCACTCCGGAACTACTTTGTAGTGCACGAAACCATCTTATCATTCTCCATCCCCTCCCCAGGGTGGATGAAATCGACCCCAGGGTCGACGAATTGCCGTACGCACGTTACTTTGAACAATCGCGGAACGGGGTTCCGGTTCGGATGGCCATGCTCATGCGGGTGATGCAATGAAGAAAACCGAAACATCGGAAAATGAAGGGCTTCTTGTCCGGCGGATTAAGAACGGGACGGTTATCGATCATATCGATGGTGGCGAGGCACTCAATGTCGTGAAGATCCTTGGAATCACCGGTACAACTCAGGAAGCTCTTTCGATCGCGACCAATGTTCCAAGCAGGAATATGGGCTGTAAGGATATCGTCAAACTTACCAACCGGGAACTCTCAAAAGAGGAAGTCGACCGGATCGCACTCATTTCACCTCGGGCAACAATCAATATCATAAGAAATTTTAAAGTATGTGAAAAAAAGGGGGTCGAGATCCCGACACTCATTGTAGGGATCGTCCGGTGCCCCAATCCGGGATGCATCTCCAATACGAACGAACCTATCCAGAGCAAATTTGTTGTGCTTCCAAAAGGGCTCCATTGTTACTATTGTGACTGGGTTATCTCAAAGGACCTGACCAGTCATATCATCTGAATTTTTTTCTCTGAAGAAATGCTCAATTACAAGCTAAACGCTACAGGGGCTTTCACCCCCGCCGCTGTAGCTCTCCCCGATGCGATAAACCCCGAACAGGTGCTACATCATCAAGGCTCAGCGCAGGGTCGTTATGGGGGACAGGCTGTTTCCCTCCATCATCGTACCTGCATCTTGAATTTCATATCAATGGAAAAGGAATTCTTCAGAAGCCAATTTATTATATTTTCCTGCATCCCTCGTTTTTTTTTACAAAAACGAGAGTTTGCCACAGGAACGGTACGTCCGAAGGTCGAACGACTGTTTCCAGTACTTTTGCGCGTTAGCTTCTCGTATTTGCAATACTCCAAAAATGATTGTGTCACTCTGTTCAAGGTGTGAACGTAGCTGGGGAGGAGGAATGAAATTTTAGAGGTTATTTGAGCAGGTGACCGTGGATATCAATCTCACCACGGTAAATCCGTGTGCTTGATATCCAGCGTCCATCCTCTGCAAGAACGCAACTGATCTGGTGAATGTCTACCTTCTTTCGTCCTTTTTCACGCCGCAATTTATTGATATCGACAGCTACTTTGAGTGTTTCTTCAGATACGATTAGAGCGTCAAAGTCGGCTTCAACGGCTGAGCCGTAACGATCGTTCAGTGGTTCGACTGACCAATGGGTTGAAGGGAAAGCAGGGTAGAGGTATTGCTCGAGATCGGTTTTCCGTGTGGCAAACGGGCGTATTGGATGGATCTTGTGGCTTGCAAACGAATCACTCGTAAGACCGATCACCACATTACCACCAGGACCGGCAATTTCAAATGAGCGGGCCAGGAGGCGTTTGTGCCCGTCGTGAAGGGGATCAAAAGTACCCCCTACCATAACCTTCATACAGTTTGATTCTTAATTTCCTATGTTATTATGCATATGGATGTTCAGGTCTCCGGCATGCCGCTTTTTGTAGCCGGCAATGCAACGGTCATTGGCGACGTCACGGTCGGAAAACAGGTAGGAATATGGTTTGGCGCTGTTATCCGGGCTGACAGAGATCGGATTGTTATCGGGGACAGGTCAAATATTCAGGATAATTGCGTAGTGCACACGAGCAAAGGTTTTCCTGTTACGATCGGTCATGACGTATCAGTCGGGCATGGGGCGATCCTGCACGGCTGCACAATAGGTAACCGTGTGCTTATCGGTATGGGTGCAATCGTCATCAATGGTGCCACTGTAGGTGACGGATCAATCATCGGAGCAGGTGCAGTAATCACGGAAGGCAAGGATATCCCGCCAAACTCTGTAGTTGTCGGGGTACCGGGTAAAATTGTCAAACTGGCGGATCAGGTCCAGCAGCAGCAAATCCTCAATAATGCAGCTTCTTACGTCGAACTTGCAAAGGAGTATGTCCGCCATGGGTGATGTCGTTGTCATAGGTGCAGGCATAGCTGGAATCCAGGCTGCCCTGGACATTGCCAATCACGGCATCCATGTGCACCTTATTGAACGTGAACCATCAATCGGCGGGCACATGGCACAGCTGGATAAAACATTTCCGACAAACGATTGCTCGATGTGCATCCTCTCCCCAAAAATGGTTGACGTGCAGCGTCACCCCAACATTACCCTTTATACCTGTTCAGAAGTTGAAAAGATTGAAGGATCAGTGGGTAATTTTTCCGTAACTATTAAAAAATATCCACGTTACGTGGATGAATCAACCTGTAACGGGTGCGGTGACTGCATTCAGATCTGCCCTGTTGAGGTGTACAACCGTTTCGATGCAGGAATCGGCGTCCGAAAAGCGATCTATAAACCTCAGCCCCAGTCTGTTCCGGACATTGTAATAAAAGACCCGGAACACTGTATTGAATGCGGACTCTGCTACGATGCCTGCGGACCCGGTTCGGTTCTCCGTGAAGATACCCAAAAGGAGATCCACATTCATGCGGCAAGCATCGTGATCAGCACAGGCTATGCAGTGTTCGATGCAAAGAACAAGCCACAGTTCGGTCACCTTCTTCTCCCTGATGTGATTACGAGCCTCGAGCTGGAGCGCATGTTAAACGCAAGCGGGCCTACCGGCGGAAAAATCAAACGACTGAGCGATGGTCAGGCACCACAGACTATAGTTTTCATACAGTGCGTAGGTTCCCGGGATATGACCATTAACCGCCCGTACTGTTCCTGTGTCTGTTGCATGCAGGCGATCAAAAATGCGATACTGATCAAGGAAAAAAATCCTGAAACTGACATAATCATCTGCTATATTGACATAAGGTCCTACGGCAAGGGGTACGAGGAATATTATGACAGGGCAAAAGCACTGGGGGTCAGATTCCTGAGGGGATTGCCATCTGATGTGCTTGCTGACCGTAATGGCATGACCCTGCAGGTTGAGAATTCTGAAACTTCAGAAATTCAGGTGCTTCATCCCGATCTTGTCGTTCTGTCAGTTGGTATCGGGCCTGCAGAAAAGACAGGGAAGATTGCAGAACAGTTCGGTATACCCCTCGAAGATACCGGGTTCATCAAACCCTTGCATGATGCTGTTGATACTGTAGCCTCGTTGCGCCCGGGGATCTACATTGCAGGTACCACCACGGCACCGAGAGACATCCCGGATAGCGTTGCATCCGGAGGATCAGCATCAATGCGTGCATATATTGATGCAATCAGGACGCGGTCGGTGTGAACGAGGCTGCGACCCTGTGGTGGGATACGGGGATTAAAAGCCTCTGCTATATTGACCAGACACTCCTTCCGGAGAAATACACCATTGCTGAATGCCGAAGTATCGGACAACTGGCAACCGCAATTAAAAGACTTGAGATACGAGGTGCTCCCGCGCTTGGTGTTGCGGGGGCATACGGCATTGCGCTCTCAGCCCAGGTCTGCCGGAAAAACGAACTCCCTGCGTTTTTTGCTGAGGTGTATAAAGATGCGGAAATCCTGAGGGCAACCCGCCCGACTGCGATCAACCTTGGCTGGGGAATTGACCGGGTGCTCTCAAAAATTGCACATGTTCAGGATATTGATTCACTAAAAAGGATTGCCCTCACTGAAGCGGAAACAATCGCCAGCGAAGATACGGCATGTTGCCACATGATCGGCGAAAACGGCGCTGCGCTTCTTCCCGACAACTGTACAGTTCTGACCCATTGTAATGCCGGCTCACTTGCGTGTTCTTCATGGGGTACGGCACTGGGTGTTATTCGTTCTGCAATACAAGGGGGTAAACGGGTTAAAGTAATCGCGTGTGAAACCCGCCCATTACTTCAGGGTTCCCGACTTACTGCATGGGAGCTTCTCCGGGACGGAATTGAGGTAACGGTAATCACCGATTCTTCTGCAGCGCACCTTATGCGCACCGGCGCCATTGATGCTGTTATCGTAGGTGCAGACCGTATCACGCACGAGGCAGTATTTAACAAAATTGGCACCTATATGCATGCAGTCTGTGCCCGCCACCACAACATTCCTTTCTACGTTGCCGCACCCCTGTCGACATTTGATACCCGGAAATCGGAAAGGGAGGTGATAATCGAGGAACGCGGCAGGGAGGAGGTGACGACAATGGGCTGCCGGGTGTATGTTCCTGACGCGGCTCTCGTGAAAAATTATGCGTTTGATGCAACTCCCATGAAACTTGTTACTGCGATTATCACCGAGAAGGGTGTGCTGCATCCACCCAATACCATCGACTCACTCTTATCCTTTAAGAGTACAAAATAAACCTGTAATAGCATACCTTCACCGCAATGGATTTGGATTTTCTCACCTGGAATAACCTGATATATCTTATCGGGGAAATAACGGTCATTATCATCCTTGGAGCCCTGCTCACGGCTTTTATTCTTGTCGTTATTTCCTTGTATTCCATAAAGAAAGGCAGGTTGTATTTTCCCACACTGATCCGGTCCGGACTTGTATTCTTCGAAGGTTTAATGAAGGCATTCTTCCGACTTTTTGGTCTTGAAGAGCGTGAGATGCTCTCCTTTTTAATAAAACTTCACAACGCCATGAACACCGCGGATTTCGTACGCATTCCGGTTTCAGAACGGGCTGTCTTCATACCCCAGTGCCTGCGTTCATCGAAGTGCCCCGCCCACCTCACACCGGAAGGGCTGAAATGCCGGAACTGCGGGCAGTGTACTGTTGGTGAAGCACGGATGTTTCTCGAAAAACTGGGTTACCGGATTTTTATCGTTCCCGGCTCTTCATTTATCAAACGGATGGTCAAGAAGTATCACCCGAAAGCAATCATCGGTGTTGGTTGCCTTGCTGAAGTGAAAGAGGGTATCGATATGGCAGACAAGATGGGGCTGGTCGTAATGGGTATAGTTACTATAAAAGAAGGATGCGTCGAGACACTCGTCAACTGGACAGATATCTACGAGGTAGCGACGCTGGGAATTGATCCAAAATCAATTCCCGAGGACCTTCATATTCTTTCCCATTAATTTCCCGCTTTTAATCCTGCCATGGATGATGATGGTATCATCGCTCGTAACATCTCCCACCTGAACACCCGTGCGGAGGATGACCTTTCCCCCGGCCTTCACCGAGTGAACTACCGCATGATCCAGAATAGTAACATCTCCGTGCGCCACCAGCGGTCCTTTGATCTTTGACTGGCTGCCGATAATGGCATTCCAGCAGTTCACATCGAGCGCAACGCTGGAACGCGGACCCAGTTCGAGCGTTCCCGTAACCAGGAGACGTCCCCAGAAATGAGTGTGAGCGGGAACGATGAAATTTCCGTCAATTTTCACATTTCCTTCAAAATACGCCCCTTTTTGTGCAAAGAATGTATCCCCTTTCTGGATAACGGTCGGCATTACTCCCTCAGGGTAAGTTGAGGAACGATCAGGGTATAAACCTGTTGCTCGGTTTACTACAGTTCGTTATCGCATTATAAAAAAACTGCAGAGAGCGTGAACACGACAAGAGAGGCAAACATACCGGCTTTCAGGAAATTTGAGGCGTTTGATGCTTTCACACACCCGGGGGTTTCACAGCCCAGCGCTCGCAACACTGCAATGATAATAATGATATCAACAACAATGATACCCGCAAGATACCATATCCCCCACCAGAAATAAGGTATAAAACTTGCCGCGACTGCAAGAACTGCGGAAATAAGGGCAAGTTCTGATGTTTTTTTTATACCGATCCGGATTGGCAATGTATCTGCCCCGCCTGCCCTGTCACCTTCCACATCCTCAGCATCTTTTAACAACTCACGGGATACCATAGCAAAGAAAGTGATGGCTGCGATTGGGATGATAAGGACCAGCCCGTCAAAGCCGTTTAATGCTCCACCAAATAAAAAAATGCTTGCCGAAAGGTACGCTACAACAATATTGCCAATAAATGGTGTGCTTTTAAGTTTTGCTGCGTAGGCAATGAGAAGGACAACATTGAAGATTGCAATGCCAATACACAGGGGATTGGTAAAAAAACTTACAAGAATACCGGCCAGAAACAGCGTTATGGCAAATCCCCGTGCGGCTCCCCTGCTGACTGACCCGGAGGGAATAGGACGATCAGGACGGTTAATTGCATCAATTTCGGCATCGAAAAAATCATTGATTACATTACCACCAGCGGTGATGAGTGCTACAATAAAAAAAAGGAGCAGGGACTCAGGAATCACCGTACCGGTGTCAATCAGGTAAGCAACGATGGCTGCAAGACCGGCGACGAATGAATTTACCGGGCGGGTGATGATAATAAAACCTGCTGGCCTCATTGGTTATCAGATCTGATAGAGGAAGTATAAAAATGCACTAAAAAGAGCGATACAATCGTCATTTGCTACGGGCGAGGGGGGATTTGAACCCCCGGCATTCAGCTTAGGAGGCTGACGCTATGTCCGGGCTAAGCCACTCGCCCTGCCCATATCCATTGTGGAGGAATATGTATAAGTTTTGCGCGCTGCAACAATACTCTCGCAATGGATTTAATCGAGGTAACGGAAGGAAAAACTACGTTTTTTGTCCAGACACAGGATGCAGCAACCCAGTTTCCTCCCGGAACCGCGCCGATCTTTTTTAACCGGAAAATGGAACTGAACCGGGATGCAACAATACTTATGGTTTCGGTAGTAAAACCATCAGACTACCTTGATGCGATGGGAGCCACCGGAGCCCGGGGTCTCAGGGTGGCAAATGAGTGTAACATTCCGGTCACGATTAACGACCGTGATCCCGAGGGAATCGCCCTGATTACCCATAATACAAGCCACTCGACACTGCCGATTGAGATTGTACAGCGGGATGCGAGCGCCCTGCTTTCAGAACGGTCATTTGATGCTGTAGATCTTGACCCGTTTGGAACACCGGCAATGTATATTGATGCAGCAGTGAAGGGTACCCGAAGGTTCCTCTTCATCACTGCTACGGATACCGCTCCATTATGCGGAGCCCACCTTAAAGCAGGCAAACGCCGCTACTTTGCACAACCTATGAACACGGAGTATCATGAGGAGGTGGGGCTGAGAATCCTGCTGGGATTTGTGGTCCGTGAAACAGTGAAATACGACAGGGGTGTGGAACCGATATTTTGTTTTGCCCATCAGCATTTTGTCCGGCTCCACCTTCGGCTGCTCCGCGGAGCCAATGCCGCAGATGATTCCATGAAGCGGATCGGATTTATCCTGCAGTGTAAGCAATGTGCGTATCGCACTGAACAACAGGGGATGTTTCCGGAAATTGTTTGCTGTCCGCACTGCGATAAAAAACTTACCCCGATTGGTCCGCTCTGGCTTGGCAGTATCCGGCATGAAGAAACACTCGTGCAGATGCGGGAGCAGCTGGATACGATGGAACTCGGCACAAAAAAAGACCTTATCAGACTCATCGATCTCTGCCGGAATGAATTGCCGACATCGAGTTTTTATGATTATCACCGTCTTACGAAAATTGCGGGCTGTTCACCACTAGGTATCACTGCAGTAATTGGCCATATTATTGCTTCAGGATACCCCGCAACAAGGACGCATTTCTCTGGTTACGGGATCAAAACAGAAGCACCACTTGCGGTAATTTTTGACGCGATTAGTGTTCGACAATGATCGTGAGCAGATCACTATCGATCAATTTGTGGGGCAACCCCACTCTCTGCCCCGGGTGTTTGACGGATTTTCCCCAGACCCGGGCATAACGGAACCGCTGGACGAAGTCACGGTGAAGTTTCGTACAGACGTCCGCTACAGTACTTCCTGACCTGACAATGAGTGGTTCTTCCAAATCAGCTTCCCCTCCATGAGGTTTTAAATAAACCCTTATGAAACCGAGGCAGTCATAGATCGCATCCTTGACTTCCTCCAGATGATACCCCGCAGAAGCTGAAATCATGAGGGGGGGATTGCCGAAACGTTCGGTAATGTCATGCTCGATCTCAAGATACCTCTCTTTGTCGACCAGGTCAACCTTGTTTACCGCAATAAATGCTGGTACATAGACGCGGTTCCCCTGGATGGCATCGATCAGGTCATCCTGTGTCGCCCCACCCCGCACAAGTACATCGGCATTCATCATCTTGCTCTCGGCCAGGATAGATCGCACTTCCTCAATATCCAGATTGAGCGTACCGACCGCATGAAGACGAATACCCCCATGGGAGGATTTCTTGATAGTGATATCCGGTTTCGGTACATTGATCCGTATGCCGGCATCATAGAGTTCTTTTAAGAGCACATCGAAATGCCGCTCGTTAAATACATCGACAAGAATAATGATGATATCCGCGCCACGGACGACACCTATTACTTCTTTGCCCCGTCCCTTGCCCATAGCAGCCCCGGCGATAAGTCCCGGAATATCGAGAAGCTGGATCTTCGCTCCCTTGTGCTCAAGAGCACCGGGTACAACCGTAAGCGTAGTGAATTCATATGCGGCAACTGCACTTGCAGTGCCGGTGAGTTTATTGAGAAGGGTACTTTTACCGGTTGAAGGGAAGCCGACAAGGACCGCAGTTGCATCACCGGACTTTTTTACCGAATATCCTTCCCCTCCCCCGCTGGATTTCATCGCACGGTTGACTGCATCATCACGGAGTCGTGCGATCTTTGCCTTAATTCGCCCGATATGCTTGGAAGTAGCCTTGTTGTACGGAGTCTTGGTCAGCTCCGCCTCCAGCTCCTGGATCTGTTCTTCAAGACCACTCATTCTTATATTAATCGCAGCACGTCCGAGATAAAGGTGTTTATGGCCGGACAAAAAATGCGCGTAAACCTCTCCAGAC
Source organism: uncultured Methanoregula sp. (assembly GCA_964590415.1). Classification (GTDB taxonomy): domain Archaea; phylum Halobacteriota; class Methanomicrobia; order Methanomicrobiales; family Methanospirillaceae; genus Methanoregula. Next base: position 45,606 of record CAZPVQ010000004.1, read on the forward strand.
ACGTCGTAAAATGCCGGGAATGTCCGACATCAACACGTTTAAGTAAAAATATGGACTATGTTATTGAGCAATTGCGCTGCTATAGTGTAGTCCGGCCAATCATGCGAGCCTCTCACGCTCGCGACTGGGGTTCGAATCCCCATAGCAGCACTTTGGACTGATGGTTCTGTTCTCTGATTCTTTAACCTGATAACTACACCCGGAATAAGGACGTAGTATTTGTTGCCGGTCCCGTGTATCGTCCTGCGATACGATCTCTTTCGTGTGTTACGGTACATTTAAACGATAAGACAGGAAGAATCCCGGGGAGCCTGTTACCTCATAAGGGGATCAGCTCATCATAGACCCGGTATGTCCCGCCCGAGGACATCTGTACAATGATTTCCACACGGTCGGTTTCTTTCGATCCCTCGAGAGTGATCTCGGTTATACCCTTCAGGGGCAGGATTATCCCTGTTGCCACCGATCCGTCAGGATGGGTGACCTTGATATCCGCACTTTTAATGCTGCCCTCCCCGGCACTTCCTGCGAAAATAACCGAGATCTTTGAAGTTACCGGGTTTTTCTGGACCTGGAAGTAGAGGCTCTGGCCCGAGGGTATCAACTGCGTTGGCAGGGGAACGAGAGCACGGGAGGCCGGGGCGATGGCTGACGGGATTGTCCTGACAATAGTTGGTTCCGGTATGGGTGTGATCTCCACTCTTGGTGTATTGCCGTGGGCGCTAAAATCCCCGCCTGCCGTGAACATCGGCAGCCCTATAAAATAAACGACCGTAATAATGGCTGACAGCACAAGGCATGCTCCGATAATCCGTGTCTTGTTTACCCGTGATTTTGCCGGTGCCCCCGGCTTCACCGGAGATAAAAACAGCACATCATCGACGGTTTCTGATGATACCCGCCTTGGTGGTGCAGGAACCGTGGCCGGTTTTTGTGCCTTACGATTAATGGGAGACGGGGGTTGTGGCTTATGGTAGGATTCCAGAGTCTCATCATCCCCATATTCTTTCCCATATTGTTCCAATAATTCATCCGTATCCGGTTCCTGAATTTCCTTTTTAGAGTAGTGCGGAGTCTCATCCTCAGCCGGTACGATGTTTTCTTCATCATTGTCTTCCGGTAATTCATCCGGTTCAGGTTCCGGAATTTCCACCTCATATCGATCAGAGGTCTGATCTTCAACCGGCCCGGTGTTCTCTTCCTCAGAGTCTTCCGGTAAATCATCCGGTTCCGGTACTTCTCCCGGGATAACCGTGGCTCCACACAAATCACAATACTTTACATGAGCTATGAACTGAGTACCGCATTTGCTGCAGGTTGACAGTTCCGGTATCCGCGTCCCGCAGGTTTTACAGAATTTATAGCCGGGCCCGACTGGCTTGTTGCAGGTGGGGCAGGTATGCCTGACCTTTCGTGGTGAGACCGGATTCTGCATGGAACGCAGTTTAGCTTTCACGTATTAAAAAGGTGGGGCATTCTTCCGGATTTTCTGTGGCATTCTGATCCGGTTGCCTCCAGAGAACACCCCCATTCAGGAAAGCCATAGTTCAAACTATGGATCCCCAAAAATGTTCGAGATTTAAATTCTGTCATCTCTGAATAAAAATCGAAGACCTTAAGATTCTTATTTTTGCGAATGTTTTGTTGAATTTTTTTCCGGATAAGAAACGATATCATACCAGAAATAAAAGGGGAATACATGAGGTACCTGCTTTTTATCGTTTTACTGGGAGCCGTAATTACTGCCGGTTGTTTCAATACCATACCCACACAAATTTTTCGTCCAGACGCTACAAAAGCAGAATTTGCGTCTGTCTATTCAGATTCCGAACAGGCAGTCACGGTATTTTCAGCGCAAAAAACAAAAACCTTTACCTCAACTTTTTTCAATGTTTCCACTACAAAAGAAGCAGCATATGGAAATACTTTCGTCATTATTGATGCCCAAATTCAAAATACTGGTGCTGACAGAATCATGGTAATTCCCCATAGATTCAGCATTGTTGATTATGAGGGAAACAGATTTGAGAAAGAACCTTACCATGGAAGTGAATGGTTGATGGCCGGAGAACTCTTCAAAAATCAATATAAGAAAGGCAAGGTGCTGTTTGAAATTCCGCAAAACTCAAAAGATTTGATTTTATATTACGACATGAATGGCAAATTATTTTCCTGGAAAATCAATTAACCCAATTACTAGGGGGTTTTTTGGATGATGACACCCCATACTCCACTCCTCCAAAAACGTCATGAGAAAGGCAAATATCAGGATCTTGTTGCCCTGATTTTACCTGGAGCACTACAGAGCGCCGGGGTTCCGGCCTCTTTCCGCATCCGGCATACAATAGTAAAAATCAATACGTTGAAACGCCCGGCTGGCTCTTTTTTTTGGTATTTTTTCCATGTTTTCGTTACCTTCCATTCTCCCGATTAAAAACACGCCACCGAAATATTTAATTTCCGGAACTCAATTCACACATTGGAGTGATCATTATGACTGTACCTCAAAAACCAGGCATCGAATTCCCGAGCGTACTCGATCGTGCCTATAAGGACTACAAACGCCACAGGAAAGTGAGCGACATCATGAGCCGCGATGTCTTCACCACGACTGCTGAAACTCCAATGATACTGGCAGCAAAAATTATGGGAGAGCAGCATATTGGAAGCCTTATCGTGATGAAATTCGGGACACCTGTTGCTATTGTGACCGAACGCGACCTGCTCTCTAAAGTGATTGCAGGGGGGCTTGACTTGGAGACCACCATTGTCGGGCAGGTCATGTCCTATCCACTCATCAAGATATGTCCGACTCTTGAGATCCGTGAAGCTGCACGTGTGATGATCCATAAGAAAGGGCGATTAGGAGTCTTCGAGTGTGGTGAGCTTGCCGGGGTTGTCACCGCATCTGACCTGATACGGGAGATGCCCGATGCTCCGGAAACCTCGCTTATGGTCGATGACTTTATGACGAGTGAGATTGTCAGTGTCAGGGAAGATGAGACTGTTGCATCCGTTGCCGGTTTAATGGGGGCAAAGCGGGTCGGAAGTGTAATTGTAATCCATGATGGAAAGCCCAACGGGATATTTACTGAACGCGACCTCCTGTCGACATTCCTTGTACGGGGGAAGTCGCTCGAAACCCCGGTGGGTGTTGCATCGACGTCTCCTCTGAAAACCGCTCCCACAGGCATCAGTATTCATGAAGCGGCAAAGAATATGGCTGCTCAGCATGTCCGTCGGCTTCCCCTTATGAGAAAGAAGCAGCTGGCAGGCATTATCACTGCACGTGACCTCGTAGAAGCATATGCAGCGTAACCAGGATTCACCAAAATAACCTCCTCTTTATCAGGGCCATGCCCTTAATCAGCCTCAAAATATTGGAACTAAGATCGTGATACTTCAATTTGAGAAATTTCTCATAATAAGGTAGCAGAATATTAAAAAAATACCTGAAAAGGTATGATGCATTCAGTTTGCACGCCACCGCTTCACGACAATATCATCGCCCTTCTTTTTTATCTCCACTTTGATCTTTCCTTCTTTGTAGTCCACCTCAAATATCCCCACTTTTTTTGTGTCGATGAGCTGTTGCAGTTTCAGCATATCCTTCCTTGTCATTCGCTTGAAATCATCCCCTTCAAAACTGACCTTTACCATTTTTTTACCTTCCCTGAAGTGTTGTATTATTCAACGCACGTATCAATGTAGCGCGTTACGTGTTCTGACCCTTTCATAACGCCCGGATCCTGATTGCCCAGCATTTTCGGCGATTTTAACCGAAGCATTAAATATCGCATCCCTGCTAACCCTATATGAGGAGTTATGAGCAGGGAAAAGATAAAAGTCCCCGGAAAGGTATACGAGGAGTTAATCGCCCTCCAGCGCGAAATCCATTTCACTCAGGATCATCAGGACACGATCAAAAAGGCACAGGATCGGGGTTATATGAACGCTGCAAACTGGATACGCCAGAATGAAAATGCGTATAAGATTGGATTTGCATGGGGTTTCGAACCATCTGGCGATGAGCCGAAAGGCACGCTCAAGGAGATTCCCCCAAAGGAAGCTCCGGCACCCAAACGAACAATTTCCCGTCCTCCACCCCCAGCAGGTAAAAAGACCCAGAAAACCACGAGCTCAAAAGGCATTATTGCCAGTATTAAAAAAATGTTTGGGAAATAATTCTGATTTTATCCTTTTTAATGAAAGAACAAAACTACTATTCCCAACAATAACGGAGTAGATTGTATGCCAACCTGCAGCGACTGTGTAAGTTATGCACCAAAAACCAGGGATCATGGCGATTGCCGCATCAATGGTGAGACGACTCCTGACCGAGACATCGAACGATGTCCTTCACGCACTTTTATTCCAAAGCCGGTAAAATAATACAAACGGGTACCAAACTATGCCACGTGAACTTACCGAGAAGGACATTGCAATTCTGAAAAAACTCGCACCGGAATGCGGGGATCTTACCTGTTCTGGATCCGGGCATATGTTCCATTCCATCCTTCCTCCGGTTTCCAACCATTTCGCGGAAGATGGTGAAGATTTTATTCGGCGGATCAGCATGCTCTCTGATGAAGAACTTTCCTATATAACCGACATGATCATCAAAGGAGAGGAGAGCATGGGTTGCCTCCCGGTCGAGGATATCGAAGCGCTCGTCCGCCTTATCCACGACCGGCTCTCTGCGGATATCGCACAGAAAGTTATTACAGCCTATGAATCCGGTGGCGAGTGTGAGCATTGATTTTTCTTTTTCATTACGCCTATATTTCAGACCTGATTGCTGAACTTCACGATCCGACTATAAAAAAACGACAGTCAGCGGCGATACAACTCGGTAAATCCGGCAACCTGTCAGCTATTCCACCGCTGATTGAGGCGCTGTCTGACACCCATCCCCTGGTCCGATGTGAGTGTGTACAGGCGTTAGGAAGGCTGGGAGATTCCTCTGCGGTTAACGGATTGATTGCCTGCCTGGATGACACGGACGTGGAAGTTCGGGCAGCTGCCATTGCTGCGATCGGAAAGATCAAAGACCGTGATGCCGTTGATCCTCTCATCAGGTGCCTTTCCGACAAGGAAATAATAGTCAGGATCGGCGCTGCGGAAGTGCTGGGGAAATTGGGGGATCGCAGGGCGATAAAACCATTAAAAACACTCGGGCATGACCGATTTTCTGATGTCCGTGAAGCAGCAGCAGAAGCTCTCCGGAGACTTCAGGGAAGAGCCTGATCCGTGTTGCCTGCCTTTCTCAATATTTGGATCTTAGCACAACACCAGACCACAAATAATGGCCGTGTACAGTCAGGCAACACCAAAACTAATTACACGTGGTATTCACTTTGCAATTCTCTGTTTTTTTAGGATATCCTGTTGCCACAGCGTGTGGGTTTTTATGGCTTCGTGCCATACCACTGGTTTAGAGAGGGTGAATCGATTTCTGAAATTATCGAAGCAGAGGATCTGAAAAAAAAATTTGGGGATATCATTGCAGTCGATACTATCAGTTTCACCGTAAAAAAAGGGGAAGTGTTCGGATTTCTCGGTCCTAACGGGGCAGGTAAGACCTCGAGCATGAAAATAATCGCCTGTGTCTCTCCCCGGACATCAGGTACAATTCGGGTCTTTGGTATGGACCCGGATACCTGTCCGGCAGAAATCAAACAACGGCTCGGGGTTGTTCCGCAGGAGACCAATCTCGATCCTGATTTTACCTGCTTTGGTAACCTGTTCACCTACGCACGCTACTTTGACATTCCAACCGACATTGCACACCAGAGAGCTGAAGAACTTTTGGCGTTTGTCCAGTTACAGGAAAAAAAGGATGTTACTGTAGAGAAACTTTCCGGGGGAATGAAGCGCCGGCTTATCCTTGCACGTGCTCTTGTAAATAATCCGGATTTGCTTATCCTTGATGAACCTACCATCGGGCTTGACCCGCAGGCGCGGCATTTGATCTGGGAGAGACTTAAAATGCTTCAGTCCCAGGGTAATACAATCGTACTCACCACGCACTACCTTGAGGAAGCAGCACGACTCTGCGACAGGCTCGTAATCATGGATAACGGTAAAATCCTCGTTGAAGGCTCACCATCCGATCTTGTGAAGCAGTATGTAGGCAAAGAGATCGTGGAAGTAGAGAAGACAAAAGAGGTACTTTCCTGTCTTGAGGAAAAAAATATCCCCTTTGAAGCGATTGGTGATACTGTACAGATTGCAACGGGATCGTCCCGTGAAGTAGTCCGCACCCTGTTCGATCACTGCTCTCCTCAAAAAGTCATGACCCGCCCTGCAACACTCGAAGATGTGTTCCTGAAACTGACCGGAAGGAAACTCAGGGAGTAATCATGTACCACGTCTGGTCAATACCCCGTATTACAAGGCGTGCAGGGAAGGTCTGGCACCGGAACCTCGTGGTCTTTTTTAAGACCTGGAAAGTAAATTTTTTCCCACCTTTGATCGAAGCGTTCCTCTACCTGTTCGCCATTGGTATGGGTATCGGCAGCTACGTCAAAGAGATCGATGGTATTCCGTATGTAAACTTCATCGCACCGGCAATCCTTGCCATCTCGGTAATGAACTCGGCATTCTTCGAGTGCACCTACGGATCCTATGTCAGGATGTATTACCAGAAGAGTTTTGACGCGATGATCGCAACTCCGTTGTCGATCGAGGATGTAATTGCAGGAGAACTTCTCTGGGGGGCAACCCGGAGCCTGTTGTATGTAATTATTATGCTTCCCGTGTTTGCTGCATTTGGCGTTATCTCATTTCCCACATCGCTGCTGGCTATTCCTCTCGCGTTCATGGGCGGGCTTATGTTTGCCGGTATCGCGATGTGTTTTACTGCCATCACGCCCAGTATCGATACCCTGAACTATCCCTCGTTCCTTTTCATCACCCCCATGGCACTCTTTTCGGGAACCTTCTTCCCGCTCACCCTTCTGCCCATACTCCTGCAGTATATTGCACTTGTACTGCCGCTCACCCACCTTGTTGCCATTATGCGGATGCTCACCTTGCCTGACCTGAGCGGGATGGCGGTGCTCAATCTGGTATATATTATCCTGGTGACTGCAGTTTTCTGTATTATTGCCATCAACCTGATGAGGAGACGTTTGATAGTTTAACGGTTATTGAATAATCCGCGGGAAAAGCTGTATCTCTTTTTTTTCGAAAAATATCTAATCCTGCCGGGCAATTTTCAGTACATACAAGGTCTCACCCTCAACGTTCTTTCTGAGTATAATTTCTGAAACAAAACCAGCTTTAAAAAAAAGATCCCGTACTTCAGGCAGCCCGGTAAGCGATGATATCAGCAATAAAATTCTCCCTCCGGGGGCTAATACGCGACCAACCTGTTCAGAAAAACGTTCGATAACGACACGCCCGTTCAGGCCTCCATCGAGTGCATGCTCCAGCCAGTCGTCGATCCTCTCCTCCGGTTGTGTGGGGAGGTAAGGGGGATTGCACAGAATAAGATCAAATGAGCTCCGGATACCACAAAAAAGATCATTTTGTACCACCGCCACACCTTTTTTTCGGGCACAGAGCACTGCATGCGGATTGATGTCGGTTGCGACAACACAGGCAACCTTCGTCAGCTCAGTAGCAATAAGCCCGGAACCGGTCCCGATTTCAAGCACCCGGTCGCCGGTTTTAACCTCTGAACGGGCTGCATCGAGCAGAAGATAAGTGTCAGCATCGGGGGTGTAGACCTGGGACGGATCGTGAGGCATAAATCATTACTCATGATATGATAGGTCTTCTGACTTCAAATCTTATTGAGATCTCCGCATTGACATTTCCCTTTGAATAAACTCACCGGCAGTTTATATAAGAGAAATGTCATCCTCTTATTCAAAAAGCACCCATAACTTATAGGAGCCGTCAGCAAACGCGAAGATCTATGCATACGCAAGTGGAGCAGGCACAGAGAGGAACGATCACGCCGCAGATGCAGGACGTTGCCCGGAGAGAAGGCATTGATCCTTATGAACTCTGTGAAAACATAGCTGCAGGAAGCGCCGTGATCATGCGGCGAAGCAAGCACTATACCGGCATAGGAAAAGGCCTTTTGACGAAAGTCAATGTCAATCTCGGCACTTCATCAACCAAAGTATGTATCGAGGAGGAAATTCAGAAAGCCAGAATCGCCGAGACATTCGGTGCTGACACCATCAGCGATCTTTCCATGGGCGGGGATATTAACGCAATAAGAAATGAGATTTTCTCTCACACAACACTCCCGATAACCACCGTTCCCGTATACCAGGCTGTGGTTGAGCAGGGTCTTAAGAAGATGACTGCTGACGACATTATGGCCACGTTCAGGATGCAGGCAGAGCAGGGCATCAGCTCGATCGTCATCCATGGCGTGAACCGTGAGATGCTTGGTGAACTCCGCAGGAAAAAACGGATTCTTGGGATAGTATCCAAAGGGGGCTCAATTACCAGCGCGTTCATGCTTATTAACCAGTGCGAAAATCCGTTTATCGAGCATTTCGATGAGGTGATCTCAATCTGCAGGCGGCATGATATCGTACTATCGCTGGGTAATACCGCTAGGAGCGGGTGTATCCATGATCGCCGCGATCGTATGCAGATGGCCGAGATCCGGCAGAATGTAGAGCTCGCACACCAGGCACATTCGGCAGGGGTTCAGGTTATCATTGAAGGAGCCGGGGGTCATATCCGCAATGATCGTATCCCGCCCCTGGTTAAGTACTACAAGAAACAGTCCCCCTATCCACTCTTTGTTGCCGGCCCGCTGCCTACCGATGTCGCCGTTGGCTACGATCATATTGCAGGAGCTGCAGGAGCCAGTACCGCAAGTGCCGCCGGAGCAGATTACCTGTGCTATATCACCCCTGCCGAACATCTGGGGCTACCCAGCCCGGATGCGGTAAAAGAGGGATTAATTGCATTCAGGATAGCAGCGCACATCGGTGACACGGTGAAGTATGGCAGGGAAGTGGAAGACACAAAAATAGCACTGCTGCGGGCAGAACTTGACCGTGAGGGGCAGATTCGCTGCTCTATGGATCCACAACGGGCACGGGAGTTATCTGACGGCGATCCGGAGTGCACCATGTGCGGAGAGTTCTGTGCGATCAGGATTATGCGTGAGTTTTAAGCAATTTTATGTATCAGCGGTTTGGAAAAAAACCCAATAAAGGGATACTTTGTATCAGTCTGTTTTCAACGAAATATCTGCCTTTTAAGATGATTTTGTGTGATTCCGTTGAACAATTACTTCCTCCGCAATATACCGGATAAGACAGGTATCGCATCCCATTTTTCTCGAGTCTGTTAATATTTCCCGTAAGTATGCGATCTTACTGAGGGACTGACCGGAAACAAACCGCAGATCCGGGTCTTTGTCAGAACGAAGGAGATCTAAGTATTCGATTGACCGCTGATCCCCCAGGTTACCAAGGGCGTCCGCCGCAAGATACCGGACCCACTTATCCTCATTATTCAGGGCATCGATGAAATATTCAACGATTGGCAGGATAAAGTTTTCAAGTGCCTCAAGAGACTTCAGAGTGTCCGGACTTCGTTTATTCGCCAGCTTAAAAGGATTCTGCTCCATAGTATTCAACCCCGTTTGGGAATAATCGTTGGTGATTCTGGTAAGATATTCAAAATTTGCACTGCATTTGTGCTATCGTAATCTGCCATGCAGAAGAGTATTTTTGAGGGGACATCGATGGATTAAGAATACATTCGATCCATCGTACGAGAAAAGATTTTAGTTGACTCTGGAGAAATGCGCAATTACAAGCTGAACGCTCACAGAGGTTTCACCCTCCCATGTGGCTCTCCCGATGCGATAACGCCCGAACAGGCGCTCCGTCATCGTCGCAAAGCGAAGGGACGGTATGGGGGGAAAGACACGGTCCCCTCCTTCATCATTCCTGCATCTTGAATTTCATTTCAAGGGAAAATGAAATCTCCAGAGCCTTTTATTTATTAACTTTTATATCCAATTACCCCACATGGGATATCTCGACCAGGAAAAGATCACAAGGATCAAGCAAATCCTTCGATGGCGCCCGCGGGGGATGACAATCTCGGATCTGTCTTCAGAAATGAAGCTGAACAGGAATCTGGTTGCAAAATATCTCGAGATACTCCACATCTCCGGCCAGGTTGAGATGCAGGAAATTGGTCCGGCAAAAGTCTATTTTCTGACGCAGAGGGTGCCTATTGCGACTATGCTTGAATTTTCTTCAGATCTTGTGATCGTGGTCGATAATGATAGTAAAATTCTGCAGGTAAATGAACGCGTCCCGGCACTGCTCAATATGAAACGGGAGGCTCTGACCGGGCTCCGTATTCAGGAAATTGATAATCTGTTTATCAAAGATCTCTGGAACAGTATAAAGAAACACAATACACCCGCAAAAAACGGGGATATTACAGAATTCTCCAGCACAGTGAAGGGAGACCTGCGGTATTTTCGGATAAAACAGGTATCCACCGTCTTTGAGAACGGTAGTGAAGGCTTTACTTTTATTATAGAGGATACTACACATCAGAAAAAGTATCAGGAGATGCTCGAGATCAGTGAGGCAAAATACCGGGGTTTGGTACGTTCATCCGGAGAGGCTATCATTGGCATGACCATAACTGGCGGATTGGTGACATGGAACCCTGCGGCCGAGCTGCTCTTTGGATATACTGAAGAGGAGGTACTGCAAAAACCGGTCCACATCCTTGTGCCCCCGGATCTTCAGGGGGTTTTGGAAGTATTTCTCACGAGACTCAAACAGGGACAGTGTATCCGAAGATATGACATGAACATGATCCGCAAGGATGGTACAACTATCAATACCCTGATGACGATCTGTCCAATCCGGGGAGAGAACGATCAAATAGTCGGTGTTTCATCGATAGTACGGGACATCACCAGCGAGAAGCGCGAGCAGCATCTGCGTGAATATGAGGACCGGTACCGCACCCTTGTCGAAGACCTCAATGTAGGCATCTACCGGAGCACAGCCGAACCGGGGGGCAGATTTGTCTGGGGGAATACGGCACTTCTCGATATTCTCGGGTATAACACTATGCAGGATCTCGGTGAAGTCAATGTCATCGACATCTTTTCAAAACCGAATGGCAGGCTGGAGTTAATTGAAGAGCTGCAGAGAAACGGGTTTGTAAAAAACCGGATCCTGCACCTGAAACGAAGGGACAACTCATCAATAACGGTCAGCGTTACAGCGCTCGCGGAATTCGACCAAAAGAAAAACCTTGTCTTTATCAATGGAATTGTGCAGGATATCACTACCTTTCAAGAATCCTTGCCGGAATTAGGCTGTGGACAAGGAGTGCTGAAATAAAATTTCAGGAAACCCCACCAAACAACAGGAATTCCCTCAGGATTCATCTGATATCAACCGCGATTTACGCTATATTGCTGATAGTCGCGAAATCCTCAAGATATAATTCCTCCGGCCTGCTCTTAAGGATCTCCTGGGGCAATACGACAATCACCCGCTTCACCCATGAAGGATCCAGCATACCCCCGGATTCTCTCAGGCAGTTTCGAATAGTTTTACGCCGGTGTGAAAAGAGGGCACGCACAACGTCGGCATACCTGTGCCGATTGTTGATGGGAAAGATCGGCTGCTGCCGGGGGACTATCTTCACAACAGTCGAATGAACCTGAGGTTTGGGTGTGAAACAATTTGGAGAGAGTTTAAAGCACTGTTGCACAACTGCATAGGTCTGCACCATAATCGACAGCCTCCCACAATTCTTGGTGCCTGCAGGTGCAACCATCCGTTCCGCAAACTCACTCTGATACATCAGGATTGCTTCTCTAAATCCAATATCAAGAAGCCGGAAGGTGATCTTGGACGATACGGAATAGGGAAGATTTGATACAACCATCTCAAATGAGGGAAGTTCACATCTTGTTGCATCCCCGTGTTGCACCAGGAGTTGCCCGGTAGAGATTTCTTCAGAAAAACGGTCGGTGAGTTCCTCACAGAGATGACTGTCAAGTTCCACTGCGTGCACAACCGCCCCGCGGTCGAGCAGCGCACGGGTAAGAGCCCCGTTACCCGGTCCGACTTCAAGCACACGTTTGCCTTTTACATCAGCAAGGTCTGCTATACGATCTACCGCATGCGGATCGGTAAGAAAATGCTGATCATGATGCGCTTTCATCGTGTCGTGAATACGTGATACTTGACATCGGGGTCCTGAAGTTCTTCAAGAATCCGGGACTGGATCATTCGTTCCGGGTGCGGGATCGCTTTTATCCGGGCGGAGATATCAGCAAGGGAAACAAACGGCTTTTTATTGCGCTCCTCTAAAATCTCCCACATCAGCTTTTTACCGATGCCCGGAAGAAGGTGGAGCATGTGGAGTTTTGGCGTAATCGAGATCGCCTTGTTGAAGAAGGCAACAAAGTCAGGTTCGCGTTCTTTTATCACTTTCTCTATGATAAAAGGGAGTTCCCCCCGTGCAGTCTGGGTCAGGTCATTGTACCCAATCCGACGCTTTACCCGCTCTATCTTATCACGCTCAGCGTCGCCAATATAGACTTTGTCATGGAGTTCAATTTCAATATTGTTCTTGGGCACGAGCTCAAGGAGTTTGAACTGCTCAAGTCCCATCGCCTGGATGATCGGTTCTCTCTTAAAAGGAGGGCGTTGATCCTCAGGGTGTCCTTTCATTAACACATCCAGTACGATCGCATTAACCTCTTTTTTTTCCGCCTTCATGTTTCACACCTCAGAAGTGTGCCATTACGTGTTCGATGATTTTATCAAGTTCTTCAGGAGACAGCGTATACCGCTCTTTTGCAAAGATCGCCCGAACTTCATCACGGGTTTTTGGCATGATGTTTGCAATCCTGTAAGCGATCTCAGGCTTCATCTTTTCCATTTTTACAAGTTCCGCTACCAATGCATGTGATTTTTCAGGAGCAGTTTTTGCTAGTTTATTGGCATGCTCGATACTTCGCCGGAACTCATAGGACATCTCCTTTTCTGCTGCAATCCGTTCAGATTCAACACCTAACAGGACTCCGCGCATCTCAGGGAGTGTGACCCTTTCTTCGCTAATGATACCCTTCACTTTCATGCCACTAACCTGACAGAGAATTTACTTTTGTGCTTTTAGATGTTGTGGTCGTGCAATGACGATTTTATCTGCATTGCCGTCACGGATGGTAAGCATCCACGCCCGCCCACGCTGCCCGAGTACAGTTCCCGTCAATCCATGGAAGCGGCGGTGAGGCATTCCTTTCTGTACACTGGGGTTACAGACAATGTGCACCCGGTCGCCGATCTCGTATTTCTGGATCACGCAGGTGACCGGGGGAAGTCCGCGCTCTCGTAAATCCTTCTTGAATTTATACCGTGTTTTCTTTCGTGGTCCATTATGATGTGCCATTATCTAATCTCCCTCTTTTGCTCCTTCTACCTGCACGACATCGAGGCTGAATACGTGCGCCGGTCTATCCAGGATCTCGGCTAGACTCGGACGGGTTCTTCCTCCATCCCCTGATATGAGTTCTTTGATGTAGAGACCGGCTTCACCAAGAACTTCGACAACAAATTTGCCGTCCTGTTCCCCTACATACTCAATATCAAGGACTATGCGCTCACGGATCTTATCTGCTCTCCGGTGTGCGACCCTCTCAGGTGTGCGCTGGTGTATTGTGGCGCCCTGTAAGGTTTTTAAGGCATTTGCGAACTCATTCGCAGATAATGCACCGTCAACCTCGACCAGGATCCTGTATTTTTTATGCGCTTTGTTTGATTTAAGGGTTTCCACTTCCGCACGTTCGCTCCAGCGTTTGATCGAAACAGAAACCCGACCTTCTGAAACCCGGTTGATCTCCTGTTCAAGTGCGGTAAGATCCAGAGAACGCTTTTTAGGTTCGACCACTTCAAGAATGAACGGCCTGCCCGTACCAATCATCCGTGCGTCAATATCCTCCCTTCCCGCACCATGAAGAACCGCGTTTTGTGCGTCGAACGCAGTAATGACCGGTCTCCCGATAAGTTGCTCCACCGAGTCAAGGTATTGTGCGCCGGTGAAATTGCATTTATCGCAGCCTGCACCCCTGCATGCACGGCAGTCCCAATGTGTCTGCGGGATACCCCGCTCGAACTTCTGGTACCTCCCGTAAAAGAATACAGAATTTATCTGCACTTCCACCTGGCCTGATGCGGGATCGAGGATAGCAACGATATCCGGTTTTTTAAAGTCCACGTTCTTTCCCGTGAGTACAGATACTGCCTTTCCTACTTCACGATTTACCTCTGACTTGAATGGTTCTGGTTCGGTGAGTGAGAGATCGCTCCAGACCATCTCCTCATTTTCAGCTATAAGCGGGGGTACCCTGCACCCTACAAGAAATGTTGAAAACTCGATCCCCTGGACTGATGCTGTTACGCGACCTGCCCACTCCGGAATCGCATCAAAGAAATTGCTGCAGACCCAGCAGGTGCCGGAGAATTTTGTATACGGCAGGTTCTCCCCAATAGCAAGAGCAATCTTAAGACTGCGCCCGCGTTCATCATTGGTGAGCCCGTGAGAGCGTTTCCCAAAAAACCGCCCGAGGCAATGGTCGCAGCATTCCCCATACCCGAGTATCGATTTTACCTGTTCATGCATTTCCATCCGCACCTCCTCCTGTCCAGCTCGTTGTGTACTACGGTTATCGTGTGATCGGCATGCAGGCACGCTGGTCCGACTGAATACCGGGGGCAGTTCCTTATCAGGGATTCTTCATCATCCGTGAAATTCAGGTGATCAGAGAGGATAAATGCATCCGGAAGCGTCTCATTGGATCGTATATCGCCACCCTTTTCGTCAAGCACAGCGAATGCCTGTTCTTCGATAAGGCGTGCAAGCCCGCCTTTCCGCACAGAAACTCCCGGCGCCGCGTCGCGAAATTCGCTTCCGACGGGTAGTTCCAGTGCCTTTTTGATCAGTGCTGCGGCACTTCTTTCATCAGGAGAAAGAGAACGTACTGCTGTCCCGGAAAACCTGATTGTTTTTGGTCCTGCCGGTTCACCGCAGAGGACGAGGTAACAATCCGTATCCCGGCGCAAGTCATGCGAAAGGAAGAGCGAGGAGTTCACGCACCGGCAGAGCACATCCATGCGTCCGCCAGTCCCAGGCAGGTCATTTAAGGAAAAAGCCCCGTCAGTCCGGGCAATGTGCCCGATAACAGCAAACGAGGTCATTTCACTGCATTCCAGAGAAGCGTTTCATTAAGCGCTGCATATTGAATTTTCCGCCGCCACCCCGTAGTCCTTTAAGAGTGCGCTGCATCATTTTGTAGTACTTGAGGAGTTCACGCACCTCGTCCAGTGTTGCCCCGGCACCACGGGCAATACGCTGCATGCGGGAACTGCTGATCAGGGCAGGGTCATCAAGCTCACCGGGTGTCATCGAGTCCATAATGATGCGGTAGCGCACCATCTTGGTGCTGGTGACATCGTAAACCCCATCAGGAAGTTGCATGTTTCCCATCGGGAGCATGCCCATGATCTGCTTAAGCGGGCCCATCTTGTTGAGCGCTTCAAGCTGCGTGTACATGTCACGGAGGGTAAACTTCCCTTTCATCATCGCATTGACATCAACATTTTCTGCTTTGATGGCTTCTTCTGCCCGCTCGGCCAGCGCTTTTAAATCGCCCATTCCCAGAAGGCGGGAGATGAAACCGTCAGGATCAAAACGTTCGAGATCCTCGATGGTCTCCCCACTTCCGATAAAAACGATACCGCTTTTCGTTTCTGCAACAGCGGAGAGTGCGCCTCCACCTTTAGCAGTTCCGTCCATCTTGGTGATGATCACCCCATCGATATCGATCGCTTCATGGAACCGCCTTGCCTGTTCACTTGCCTGCTGCCCGAGTGCTGCATCGATAACGAGCCAGCGATGGCTTGCTTTCGTGAGCGTATTGAGCTCAATGATCTCTTTGATCAGGTCTGCCTCAAGCGCGTGTCTTCCCTGAGTATCAACGATGACCAGTTCGAGATCTTTTTGGCTTTCGAGCCCTTCCCGGGTGATTTTTATAGCATCTTTTTCCTGAGGGTTACCAAAGCAGGGTACATTGATCTTAGCGCAGAGCGTAGCAATCTGGTCATAGGCGCCCGGGCGGAATGTATCAGCACAGATTACCCCGACTTTCATCCCTTTCTTCTGGAAGTAGCGGGCAAGTTTTGCCGTTGTTGTGGTCTTACCGCTTCCCTGCAATCCGGCCATGAGGATGGTCTGGGGCTCAAGTTTTACATCCGTTGATGCCCAGACGAGCCGGACAAGCTCCTGGTAAACGATCCGAAGAACATGTTCCCGGACATTTGTACCTTTGGGTAATTGTTCGTCAAGGGAGCGGGTGCGAATCGCTTTACTGAGCTCCATGACGAGTTTCACGTTCACATCGGACGATATGAGTGCCCGCTGGAGATCCTTAACCAGCTCATCGACCGCTGCACGATCGATCACCGTTTTTCCGGCAAGTTTTTTTAATGCGTCCTTAAGCGACGTTGAGAGGTTATCAAGCATCAGGTATCACTTCCCAGGAGGTCTTTTACAACCTGTTCAGGATCAAACTGCATGATATCATCATATCCCTGGCCGGTGCCAAGGAACATGAGCGGTTTTCCGATAGTGTGTGCGATCGAAATGGCAGCCCCACCCCGTGAATCCATATCTGCTTTGGTGAGTACTACTGCATCTGCACCTACTGTCCTGTCAAATTCAGCAGCCCGTACAATTGCATCGTTGCCGGCCACTGCCTCATCGACATAGACGATAAGGTCCGGTTTCATCACGCGTCGGATCTTTTCAAGCTGGTTCATCAGGTTGGATTTGGTGTGGAACCTTCCTGCGGTGTCAGCGAGTACTACATCGATCTTGTGCGAGACCGCATACTGGACCGCATCAAAGATCACTGCTGATGGATCAGCACCTTCCTGGTGCTGGATAATTTTTATGCCGATTCGTTCAGCATGCACACCGATCTGTTCAATCGCACCCGCACGATAGGTATCGCCTGCGCCGATGACAACCGTATATCCCTGTTTTTTCAGGTATGCCCCAATCTTTGCCACCGTGGTGGTTTTACCGGTTCCGTTGACGCCCGTGAAAAGGATCTTTACCGGGTGAGCGTGAGTTTTTACGTATTCCGCAAGGTTGAACCCTTTTCCGAGAACTTCGAGCAACGCACTTTTTAATGCTCCCACGACAAGTGCATCTACGGATTCCCCGATCTTCCGGTGCTTTCCGACAAGGCTGGTCCTGACATGGGCGATGATCGCATCAGTAACCGGCAGCGCCACATCGCTCTCAAGCAGCGTCATTTCAAGTTCTGAAAGTGCTTCTGATATATCTTTTTCCGAGACTATCAGTTCCCGCTCGATAATTAAAACTTTAACCTTGTCAACAAATGTCGGAGCTGCAGAAGGGGTGGTTTTTTGTTGTGCCACAAGAGTGTCTGGCTCAGCTGTCCGGGTTTCTGGAAAAGGAGGTTCCTGCTTCGCTGCAGCTCCCTGGATACTGGTTCCCAGCCTGTTCCTGGCCGCCTGCAGCTTTTCTTTCAGTCCCCCGAACATATGAAAAAAAGCCCCGTTAATCCTGGTCGGCTGCTGCTGACTGCTGGTACCCACTCTCAAGTCGCTTGTTTATCTCATTCATCTGCGAACGCAGACGATCGAGTGTTTCGGCAACCTTCTTTTGCGAGGCTTCCATCTCCATGATCCGTTCTTTTAAAAATTCAACAGCCTCTTTATTCGAACGCTCGACAACGACTTCAGCGCCGATACTCAGGAGAATTTTTTCTGGTTCGAGAACCTTTGCCCTGACACTGGCTCCCCCGCCAATCTGGAGGAGAACAATCCCGTCTTCTGTAGCGAGCATCCCTTCGAGGGCTTCGATAGCAGCGTGTGCCTCCATCCTTCCATTCTCCAGCATTTCCAGCTGGCTGACAAAAAGTTCAGCCTGCTGCCCGTATTCTTTCAGGTAATGCTGGAGTGTCATGAGTTCACGCTGGTCAATCTGTTGCATTGTATCTGCCAAAATCCACCACTCCCTATATCGAAATTCAGATAATCCTGACTCCTGATATGTATGTCCTTCATGAGCATAAATACATCATTGCAATTTTTGTGAGAGAGGAGAAGATTTTTAAACTTCAGCTGCACTGACAAGGAACTTGTGAGAAACCTATGAAACGGTTACTTCTCTTTATCCTTGTATCAGGGATCCTCGTTATCACAATATACATATCAGGATGTACTACTGCCCCGCAGGGGAACCAGACCTTGGTGCCTGCTCCTGTCCGGGGAAGTATGATCTCGATTGTTGCTGACGGGAAGACCTACCCGGCTTACTTTGCGGTTCCGGCTATACCGGGCAGGCATCGCGCAATTGTGCTCATCCACTCATTCAATGGACTCGAACCCGGGTATAAAGAAATGATCAACCAAATGGCTGATGACGGATTTGTGGTGATAGCGCCGGAATGGCAGACCTATGGCCAGCGGGCTGGTGACCCCGAAGTTGAAGCGGTGATCCGATCTTCCGTTGATACGCTGAAAGCCCGGCAGGATGTAGATGCATCAAAGATCGGGCTTACCGGCTTTTGCGCCGGGGGACGGTATACGATGCTTTTCCTCCCGCAGGTAACAGACTTAAAAGCCGGGGTTGCTTTCTATGGCTTCCCCTATTCACGGGGTAACACAAACAACACCATGCCGGTCGAACACCTAGGGGAACTGACTGATCCTATACTGATCATCCATGGATCCCGCGACCAGCCAAGCCCGATTGATGGCATATACAACTACACAAAGCAACTCGATGCAGCCGGCAAGTACTTTGAGCTCAAAGTATACCAGGGAAAACCCCATGGTTTCATGATCGTAAACGGGACCCTTGCCACCGATACTTCTGCAAACGATGCGTACGATCAGATGATCACGTTCTTTCAACGAATGCTTTGATTCAAATGTCTTTTTTTTTTACGCACATCTTTTCTGATTTGATTGAGAGCGAGAGATTTCTTATCCTTCAGGAAGAAGACAACCGGATAATGGCAGTCATACCGGGTATTAGTTCGAAAAGAAGAGTAAGTCTTTGAACCGCGAAAAAAGAGAGAGAGGCACCTTAAATTATTATTTCAAATGATACTGCATCCCTGTATGTTTCTTCAGATCACCTTTGCAGCTGCCGATGAGGAATTGTGGGGAGTCACGGTGCAAAATGATCCATCACGAGGGACCTGGAGGTGCCTGAAGGAATTCTGGTACAACAGAGCCTGGAATGTTGCTGGGTGTCCCTCTTTTCCCAAAATCACGAAAATCGGGGGGTCATAATTCGCAGAAACGCGGCTCTCACTTTGAAATACGATGCATCGACGTAGAGATAGGGAATGTGAGAGTCGATGGCTCTTTCCATAAATTCCTTTACCTTCACATCAAGTTCCCGAGCCACTTTCGAGACGTATGACGCTGATATCTGGTTGACGCCCAAATATGAGATTACATTCTCAACATTTCGGGTTGACACTCCCTGCAGGTACGATTCGATGATCGCATTCACGAGTGCTTTCTCGGTCCGGGAATATCGTTCGAAGACATTTGTCTCAAATGGGATCTCTCGTAATTGCAGTTTCTGGAGACTGATGTCTCCAAATCGGGTCTTGAGGGATCTGGACCGGTACCCATTCCTATGGGCTCTCCTTGAACTCGATCTCGCGTGTCTCGGTACTCCTGCCTGCTGTGCCACTTCCTCATTCATCACATCGTTGAGAAACCATGCGATGAGTTGTTGCATTCCCTTCTCATTATCGGTAAGATAATTTAGTACTATATCGCTTAGATTCATTGCCCTGTATTCTCCTTTGTTTGCAATTCACAGTTGGATACAGGGTATCTTTACATTTTACAGCACGTCGTATACACTACCAAATTTTACAAATAATATTTTACTATAACTGAATAGAATTTATTTAAAAAAAAGAAAATTATTCACTCTTAACCGGGGTGACGCCATCGACCTTGATATAGCGTCTCTTCAAATTGTGTTTGCTGCCGATCACCGCAAAGGTGCGTTCCTCTGCCTGCTTTGCATTGGGGGCCTCGATTACTTTTATGTAATGCGCCCATTCTTCACCGTTCAAAAATGTGCCTTTAACCTCAAACTTCTGATTTTCCGAAACCATGATACTCACTCCAGAAACCCGAATATATCCTCTATCCTGCCCAGTTCAAACCCGCTTGTCGCATTGCCGGCAATGTAGCCTGTTTCGTTGACTAAAAGACCCGTACCCACAAGCCCGCTACCCATGTTGATAGTGCCAGTACCGACGGGGATTTTTGCAACCTCTTCAAGCCGGGCGATCTGGTGGGGAGTAGCCCTCGGGTGAACAATAACTCCCTTGTTGGTTGCAACACCGGCCATACCGACAGTTTTTACGCCGCCTAATGTCAGGTGGATCACTTCTACTTCCAGAAACTCGCCAATCTCACGTGCAAGCTCCGGGGGCATGTCCTCGTGGACTGCGGCAAAAGTGTCGTTTGCCATGATCACGTTCCCTGCAGCGTTCATTGACTCCCTTAAAAGCAGGATTTTCCTGTGCTTTTCGAGGCATGCAATTTCTGCTTCAGTAGCAAGTCCGCTCATGACGATCCCCCTGCTGTTACCGGCAACAAGCGAGCCGATAATAGCACTTCCCTGGACGGTTGTTTCCACAAGGTCAACGCTAAGTGCATTGACAAGTCCCTGTTTGTAGTCATCCGGAGATTCGGGGGGGATGATGGCGATATTTCCCAGAACCCGGGAAAAAACCCCGATGTTCGGATCTCCTGCCAGCGTGATCGTTCGTTCCATCTTACGATTCCGGTGCAAGTTCAGCCTGAACCTGCCCGTCCTCCATCTTCATGGCGCGAACCCGGATCTTTGAAGGCGGTTTTGTGCTGCCCCGGCTCCATACCTTCTCATTGATACCTTTGTCAAGCTTCACATCAGCGCTTTTCATGTGCTTTGCGAGATACTTCCTGATGTCCTTTATGGCGCCATTACTCCGCTTCCAGCGGGGCATCCTGCGTGCATCCCTGAGGGGGATGACATATATATGCTCCTGCATTTTTTCTGCCATGGTTCCTACACCTTCAGGTTACTCTTTCGCCAGTTACGCCGTTTAGGGTGCGCAACCACTGATCGCTTCGTTCTTACCATTACCCACTGAGGCACACGCCGGTTCTGGTCGCATGCTTTGGCCAGACGAATCTTTCTGCCTTTGCTTAATTTGCTCATATTCCTTCACCTAGTACTGATTGTATTTTTTTTCCAATGACCAGCGACTGGTCATGATGCGCCGGGAACAGGCAGGCGGGATCAATACCCCTGGCAGCAACCGCCTCACGGATCTCGGCTTCGTAATCGCCATTGCTGATCGTTCCTGTTTCTCCGTATTTCACGATAAAAAAATGGTCGACCAGCCGGTCAACTTCCGGCTTGACATACCCCAGCAGGGGTCGCACATAGGAACAGCCGGTCCGGTTGCCCAAGCTCTGCACCTCTGCTCTCGACAGCATTGGCACGCGGTCATTAAACCGGGTGCCATCGCCAACCACGAGGTACTCTGGGGAAAGGGTTTCAACGGCGATCCGGTGTACGGTATTAATCGCATCGTTCGGATATCCGCACGTTTTCACGAGATCCACCATGTCGTCCAGCAATCCTTTGTCAAACACTCTTTTTTTTAAGGGAAATCCCAGCACTTGTGCCGCAGCATCCACAGACGGGACCTGGCGGGACGGGTCGAACACGAACATGTTTAGTTCAACCTCGTAATACGTACCCAGCATTATCGCTGCAAGGGAACTGTCCTTTCCGCCGCTGAAGAGCACTCCTGCCTTCATTACCTTCGCGTAATTGAATAATCACGTTTTTTTGGCGCAAGCTGCCTGAGCAGTTCCTTGAGCTGCGAATCGGTGATCTTGTTCTTGAGTCGCCCGCTTTGGGCAAGCTGGACGAGCTGCTGTTCTACAGCACCGGCAAAATCCGGCTTCGTCAGCTTGATGGTGTTCAGGCGTTCCCGGGCATCGGGCTCGAGAATCGACATAAGCATCATCTGCATCTGAGACTTAATACGCTCCTGGCGTTCGAGCTCTGCCTGCATTGCCTGTTGATCGCCAGACTGCTGCTGCAGCTGCGCCATCCTGCGTTTGCGGAGTTCACTAAGCTCGTCGTCTCCCATGGGGTTACCTCACTTCGGTACTTCAGCCTTTTCCGGCTTTTTACCTTCAGCTTTCTTTGCTGCTGGTTTCTTTTCGACCTTCTCACCTTTTGCGCTCTCAGCTTTCTCGCCTTTCTCCTTTTTTGTATCGGACTTCTTGCCCTCTGCTTTTTTAGGTTCAGGTTCGGCTGCTGCCTTTGCGCGCTTAGGTACCGGTGCCGGCGGGTTGTTCTTCACTTCATGAGCCATATTGTCAAGGAATGCCATCCCTGCCGGGGATACTTTACGACCGGTCTTGTCATGGATAACAAGTCCTGCGGCCTCCAGCTGCTGAAGGGATTTTCGCAGGATGGACCCACTGCCCTTCCTGAATGCATTGGGCTTTGAACCCCGGTTCTTTTTCCCGCCGTAAAAACTCCGCATCCTCTCAACGCCCAAGGGACCATCAACATAGACGCGCCTCAACACTGCCGCAACCCGGACATACCACCAGTCCGGATCTTCGGGCGGCATTTCTTTGTGTGCCCCGGTCTTTGCAAAAGCTGCCCAGGGGGGTGGAGTAATTTCCTTGTGTTTCCTGAGCTCCTCTGCGACCTTCCTGATAAGGTGGTCTGCCGAAGCATCGAATACTGTTGTCATCTAGAGACCTCACTGTTGAATTATTCAATAACAGTCTTTACTTATTTGTGGATAAGGTTTTTATACATTTCGAGAAGCGGAACTCCGATGTAGCTAAAAGGAAAATGCGTTTTATTTTTTGCCTGTTTTCTTTTTTTCTTCCAGCACCATCGTCCTTCCACGTACGTCCACGAGTCTTGCCTGTGCTTGTGAGGCCACCATCCCCGGATCAATCTCAATATTCTGGAGCCATTTTACCTTGATCATCTTACGTTTCTTGAGTTGTTCCACAATCTCATCGATCATGGTTTCGGTACAGCCCTGTTTACCGATCCATACAGTCGGTTTGAGGTCCTGCATCGATCGGTCAGGCTGATTGGACATAAGGCACCACCAAACGATAACGTGTCTTTTTATTGCAGGATACACAGGTGACCACCACATTACCCCGGTGCACCCGCACCCGCATATTCTTGCCTGGCACGAGGAATGAGTAACAGTGATGGCAGTACTGGCGACGGAACTCCCGGTCGATCCGGATCCGCTGGCGCATCGCAATCCTGCGGGCAATGTCGACATAACGGTTACTTCGTTCGGGATGTTTTGAAAACGCCATCCGCGCCTGCCCAAAAAGAACCCCGATACGTTCCTGTGCTATCTTTTTTGTCACCGGGTTGCGGGATCGTTCCTTCATTGTCTCATCACCTGGTTTTAGGTTGTGCTAAACTATCAGCGCGTGGGATAAAAAAGGAACGGTGAGTTCACTCATTTCAGGTTACACCAGATAATTGAGAAAAGATCATCGGATCCTGACAGTCCTTCCCACGATTTCCAGCCGGTTTTCACAAAAAAGTTTTATTGCTTCCGGAAAACACTCGTGCTCGTGTTTCAGGATCCGTTCAGCCAGCGAATCCTCATCATCTCCTTCCTGTACCATAACACAGTGCTGGAGAATTATGGGGCCCCCATCGAGACTCTCATCAACAAAATGCACGGTACATCCTGATACCTTCACCCCGTACTCCACAGCCTGTCGCTGGGCATGCAGCCCGGTGAAGCTGGGCAGAAGCGCCGGGTGGATGTTCATCATTTTTCCAGGAAAGGAGCGAACTATAGCTGATCCAATTATGCGCATATACCCGGCAAGAACGAAAAGATCCGCCTTTACCTGCTGCATAGCTGAAAGGAGGGCACTTTCATAGAGCTCGCGTGAGGAAAACATTGAATAATCAAGGATCATTACCGGAATTTTTGCCTTTTTTGCCCGTTCGATCGCATATGCCTTGGGATTATCGGAAATAAGAGCAACGCAGGTTGCAGGGATTTTTCCGTCTTGTATAGCATCGATCACTGCCTGAAAATTCGAACCCCTGCCCGATGCCAGCACTGCAATGCGTTTTTCCATCGTTATCCTTCCTTTTAAAAATGCCAATAACCTGAATTGATCTTAACGAATATCATTACCAGCGGAAGGATGCATTACAACCTTAACCTTCACGATCCGCCGTCCGTGCATCTGCATCACAACCAGAGTGACCTTCCCCTCATTAATTTCAACTTTTTCCCCGGGGTGCAGGGGGATATGTCCCAGGCGGTCGATGATAAGGCCACCGACAGTCTCGTATGACTCATCGACGGGAAGATCGATCTCCATTCGCTCGTTGATGTCCTCCACCCACATCTGGGCATCGACCGCAAAAACACCATCGGAGATATTCTGAATATCGGGTTCCTCCTTATCGTATTCGTCCATAATATCTCCGACAATTTCCTCGAGGATATCCTCAACCGTCGCAATCCCCACAAAACTACTATACTCATCGATAACTATTGCCATCTGAACCCGGTGCACCTGGAGTTCTTTTAATAAATCATCGATCTTTTTTGTTTCCGGGACAAACATGGGGTCATACATGACCTCTTTAATGGTCGAATCCCTGCGATGCGAGACCATTGCTGAGAAGACATCCTTTACATTCAGAATTCCGGTGATGTTATCAATATGATCGTGATAGACCGGAATTCGTGAAAAACCGGTTTCATTAAAGATCCGGATCGCTTCTTCAAAAGTAACCGTATCTTCCATGAGTGTGACATCAACCCTTGGTGTCATGATCTCACGGGCGGTGGTGTCAGCAAACTCGAGTACCGAATAAAGCATTTCCTGCTCTCCCTGCTCAATGGTGCCATCTTCCTTGCCAACATCAATCCATTCCTTGATCTCTTCTTCAGTCACTGACGCTTCACCAGCCTCCTTGCCAATGCCAAACGTCGGGCTTACCTTTTCGACGAGCCAGATAATGGGGGTAAGAATACGGGAGAGATTAAAGATAACGGGAGCTACCGAAAGTGCAAATGAATCC
The DNA here is from genome assembly GCA_964590415.1 of uncultured Methanoregula sp. Taxonomy (GTDB): domain Archaea; phylum Halobacteriota; class Methanomicrobia; order Methanomicrobiales; family Methanospirillaceae; genus Methanoregula. Next base: position 70,821 of record CAZPVQ010000004.1, read on the forward strand.
GGAGCACGTGTCGCATAAATCTTGGGGCCGATCTCGCCAAAGACAAGGAGAACAATGACAACAAAACCAGTCGCGATCCCAACACCGATATCGCCAAAGATCCTGATTGCAATGGCAGTTGCAAGCGAAGCTGCTGCAATATTTACAATATTGTTACCGATAAGAATGGTAATGAGCAGATGGTCAGGTTTCTCTTTCAATGCTGCGACTGCCTTTGAACCCGGCTTTCCTTCATTGAAGAGGGTTCTCGCCTTTGCCCGGGTAATAGATATGAGGGCAACTTCCGAGCTTGAAAAAAACGCTGAAAGAATGACACAGAGAACAAAGAGCAGGATTTCAACAGCGTCCTGGATCATCGCATTTCACGCTGTGCTGGTGCACGCAGATTATTTGGGATCATAAATAAAAATACACTATCCTATTCGGAATGGAATTTAATAAAACCAGCGCTTCATTCCATGCATTCCCGCATAAAAACAGCATCACGTGCCAGCAGATCGATCTTTTTCTCCGCTGAAAGGGGATGATCAAGGTTTAAATCCTCGATCTCAAGGGTGAGGCTGCCATGGTAGTGGTGGTCTTTTAAGGATTCCATAACCGTTACCATAGAAGCATGCTGCTCAAGGGGGAAGTGAGCTTTTCCATGATTAAAACGGCTGAGATGCACGTTCACGAGCCGGTCGTGACAAAGTTCGATGTACCGGATCACCTCTCCATCGGATTTGGAAAGCGCGTGTGCTACATCGAGCGTGAAGAACAGCCACGGTTCCTCATCAAGGAGTGAACGCATACGTTCCGGGGTGCAGAGAAGTGAGTTGACTATCGGTTCCATATTCTCCATACCGATTTTTATTGAATTCCGGGTCGCTGCTTCACGGAGTACCGAAACATAGTGATCGAACCGGGCAAAGTCCGCAGAACTGGGCGGCCGCTTTGCAGTCCGCCTGCCCGGGTGCACGGTCAGGATATGGGCCCCCATCTGTTCGGCTATCGAAATGGACCTGACTGCATATTCAACAGACACCTTTGCCACATCCGGATTAATGGAACATGGATTCAGATCTAGAATCGGGGAATGAACCGTCAGCACAGAAATTTCGGGGTGGTCGTTCCTGCAGGCGATCACCTCGTCCACGGGCAGGTCACGGAGCCAGAAATGCGGTGTCTCTAACCAGAACTCCAGCGCATTTAAACCCGCTCGGGACACAAACGTGAAGATCTCGTTTACGGTGTACTCGTGAAAGAACATGCTCGAAACGGAAAACGACACCATGGCAGTACATTTGATATGCGGTTTTAGCCTAATAATGGTTGATGGACTGGTTTAACCGCCCCGATACCGCTGTTATTGTTGAAACGGAACCGTTACGGGTTTCCGAGCTGTCAGCGATTATCGAATGCCTCCTTGATAATCCGCTCCTGCAGGACATCCGTGTCCGTGGGGAAGTGACCAATTATACCCACCATGCGCGGGGGCATCGTTACTTCTCGCTTTCGGAAAAAGGCGGGGGAAATACGGCTGCGGTGATAAAATGTGTCATGTGGCGGTCAGACGCGGATCGGCTGTCTTTTAATCTAGGTGAGGGGATGGAGATAATCGTCGCCGGGACAGTAAGGGCCTATGCTCCGCATGGATCATACCAGCTGCAGGTCAAAGAGATGAGAAAAGCCGGGCTGGGGGAGAAATTCCTGCTTGTCGAACAGTGGAAAAAACAGCTTGCAGCCGAGGGATGTTTTTCTCTGGAACGGAAACGCTGCCTCCCCGCGTTCCCGGCACGAATCGGTGTGGTTACTTCAGAAACGGGGGCAGTAATCCATGATATAAGGACCGTTGTTGGAAGACGGTACCCTCTGGAAATTATCATTTCACCCACGGTAGTTCAGGGTGAGCAGGCACACCGGGAGATAGCCGGTGCGATTTCCCGCCTTGAGGGGATGGTGGATGTGGTCATCGTTGCCCGGGGTGGGGGGAGCTTTGAGGATTTATTCCCCTTCAACCATCCGGATGTTGTGCGGGCTATTGTTGCATGCCCTGTTCCGATTGTCAGCGCAATCGGGCATGAAGTGGATGTAACGCTCAGCGATCTCGCTGCAGACCTCCGGGCAGCTACCCCGTCTGCCGCGGCAGAACTGGTGGTACCGGACCGGATTGTGCTGACAACCCGGTTACAGGAACTTAAATCCCTGCTGAACGCTTCGTTGCAGGCCCGGGTTGCATGGGCACGGGATGAAGTTGCTGATATGCGGGACCGGCTCCGCCCGCAGCGGTTCAGTCGGAAACTCGAAGAGAGAAAACAAAACATGGCAGACCTTTCGGACAGGCTCGAACGGGCTTTTTCAAACCGGCTCGGTCGCGAACACCTGCTTCTTGCGGAGATGAAAACTGCACTCGACAGCAGGAACCCGCTCGCCGTCCTTGCAAGGGGTTACTGTGTTGCAGAGAAGCATGGCAAAGTTGTACGGAGATCGGATGCCATAACAAAGGGAGATCGCATGAAAATCAGGTTTTATAATGGCAGCAGCCAGGTAATCGTGGAGCAGGTGGATCATGAAAGAAACCTATGAGATGAAGATCGAACAGTTAAGAAAGATCATCGAAAAGATAGAGGATGGTAATACCGGGCTTGATGAAAGCATGAAGATCTATGAACAGGGTGCAGTGCTGGTAAAACAGTGTGAGATACTGCTCAACGAAGCTGAATTAAAAATTACCACGCTCAGCCGGGACGTATAGCGGTCAGGGTAACAAGCATTTCTTTTCCCGCGGCAAGGTGTTCGATGAGTGATTTTGGCAGGGTTGCCGCTACGTGATCGGACATAATGCCGATTGTCCGCCCGCAGACAAAGGAACTCCGTCGCCAGACTATGTCGGTCGGATGATCCAGGGTGAATTTAAAAGAACCTCGTGATTTCACCTCGATAGTCACCCCCTCACACGAGAGCAGGGTAATAAGAACCGAATCATCATGGGAAAGCACCCGTTTGAATTCCGGTGAAAGCCCGTTGCAGCCTTTGTCCGCTGAAATACCGATAATGCAGTTTCCATTTTTCGTGAGATGATCCTCGCGGGTCACCTCAAATGTTGTCGGATGGGTACCAAGAACGATTGGGTGCCCCCGGCAATGGATGATCTCCTGAGCCTCCATGTTTATCATGTGAGGGTTGCCATTGATATTCAATGTTTATAACCGTCTACTGCCCTGAGTGCACTGATGAGACCGAACATGACGTGGTCACTGAATCCCGCGATCTGCTCGTCCGCTGCACCACCTGCGGCCATCACCAGCGCATCAAAAAGGATAAAGAACCCCAGTCGATCGTGGTCAAAACGATTGTCTCAAAAGAGGGAACATCGCTTGTGTGCGGGATTGAACTTGCCGAGGATGAGGAATGCAGCGTTGGTGACCATCTTGTGGCAGAGTGTGGGGAAGACGCGTTTGGCGTTGAAATATCCTCAATTGAGTCCGGGGAGAAACGGGTAAACCGGGCAAAAGCACCCGATATCACAACGCTGTGGACCCGGACAATTGAACAGGTGGTTGTAAAAATCTCCATTCATGACGGCAGAAAAACAGCTCCGGTCTATATGGAATGCGACGGGGAGCAGCCGTTTGTGGTGGGGGAGATGTATGTCGCATCAGGAAAGCGGTTCAAAGTCTCGCACCTTAAACTGCGTGACGGTCCTCTGATGAGAAAGGAAGGGTGGAAAACCGTCGCCCACCGTATCAAGCGGATCTACGGTTACCGGTTATAGATTTTTTTAATGCTGCCGTGAGTTGTTCCGCGTGAACAACCCCTTCAAAACGCTCCAGAAGGATTCCCTCTTCAAGAATCACTATTGTAGGGGTTACCTTCAACAGAAATTCCTTGATGTACTGAGGATTTTTAGTTGCATCGATCTCTTCAATAGTGATGTTGAAAGATTTTCCTACTTCTGTATTTATCGGGGTCTGCTCCATGCATCCCATGCATCCCGGCTGGTAAAAACAGATCACACGCACTGTCATGAACATGAGTAGACAGCGATACGTAAAAAAGAGTTTGTGCTGGTTTTACTGGTTGTTGATACTAACAACCCGGACATCAATCACGGGAAAGCTGAAATCAACAACAATACCTTCGGGGGACTTGTTTGCCACTTCACCGATTCTTAAGAAGGTGCTTGACGTTGTATTGCTTGCGGCAGCATCAGGATTATCAGAAACACCCATAAAGAAGCTGTCACCGACCGTGATTTCACTCAGGTTGATCTTGTTGAGAGCGAGCCGTTCGGCTGACCAGTCATAGGTCATCGATGTGTTTGGCGAAATTGCAATCCGTTTTTGCTCATTGACCCTCATTCCGATAATCCCTGAGCTTAACGCATTATATTCCGAGGAAAAGAGCGCGAGCTGCTGAACTTTTCCTCCATTTGAAGGATACACCGGAATAGAGTAAATTGGTTTTTCCATTGTCTGATTAGCCGCTATGGTGATCTGCTTGGACCCCAAAATTCCACTGCCTTGTGCCACTGCCTGATCATAGATTGTTTTTTCAGTAGTTACTATGGGTTTTCCGGCCGCATCAAAAAGAGTATAATCAATAACAACCGTATCGCCGGCTTTAACTGAGGTAAAAATGGTTAACCAGCCGGTACCCATACCGGAAAGTATCATCAGGCCGACAAAAAGCACACAGACACACACGATAAGTATCTTACTTACCAGTTTTGTCGATTCCTCTTTCTTTTTCTTTACTCCCATGCTTTTTAGTTCCTCCTTACTACATCATTGTCCAACCGACATAAACTATTCCGCTCCTTTTTGCGTAATAAAAGTTTATCTGCTATAAACACTACCATAAGGTTAGCCGATCTGCTGAAATAATGGGTATATAGGGAAGAAAGGGATGCAAATGGTGTGGAAAAATATCCATACAACTCAATATTGGGGGAAATGGAAGATATGAGAGCGTACCTGGACACTCTTTTCAAGGGTACCTCACTTGGGGCAGATTACTCCCGCCCGGGGGTGTTGCTGACAGGATGCTTCCTGCTATACGAGGAGGATTTCGTGCTGATCTCAGGGAACATGATGATGAAATGATCGTGGTTGCAGATCTGCCCGGTGTGGAAAAGGACGATGTATCACTTCAGATTCTCAACCCGGGAACCCTTGAGATCTCCTGTGAACGTAAAGGTGAGACAGAGGAAAAATCTGAAGGATATTATGTGCGGGAAAGGGTATATGGATCGATGAAAGGTTGTTACCCTGCCCGCAGATGTGACGAAAAAGGACGCAAAAAGCCAGTTTTAAAAACAGTGTCCTCGAATTCAGGCTTAAAAAGACAAAAATTTCCCCGAAATCGCGTATAGAGAGAGAATAACTCTTTTTCCCTGCTGCTTTTTCCGATGACTTTTAGTATTCTTTTCGCTAAAAGCTGTAGTGATGGATAAAAAAAAGGTCAAGGACTATATGACCTATGATGTCGTCAGTGTTGATGTCCATGGCACGGTTAAAGACGTTATCGAAAAAATTCAAAAAACTCATCATGACGGATTTCCGGTTGTTGATGGCGATGAGGTTGTCGGTTATATTTCGGCCAGGGATCTGCTCTTTGTTCAGCTGACAACACCGGTTAACGATGTGGTATCCAAAAATCTGATCGTTGCTGACCCGGAGATGGATATCAATGACGCTGCACGGGTAATCTTCCGAAGCGGAATCCAGAAACTTCCGGTCGTTGATGAGAAAAACCACCTGCTGGGTATCATCTCCAATTCCGATGTAATTCGCTCCCAGATTGAGCATGTTTCACCAGAAAAGGTCTTCAATTTTATTACCACATTAAAAAAGCTCTATGGGGTCGATCCTACCCTGGACCGTGGGACAGTCCCGGTCAGAGACCTCCTGCCAACCCAGTCAAAAATCTATGAAGATGAACTCGAAGGTCGCATATACGAAATCAAAAAAGGACTGGCAGAACCGATCATTGTCGTGAAACGTCCCGGAAAGATAATTCTTGTAGACGGCCATCATCGTGCCATTGCGGCAAAACGTCTTGGAATAACAGCAATCGATGCATATGTTATCGAAATAAAGGAAGATATTGAACTGGGTATGGAGCGGACTGCACACGCAATGAACTTAAAATCACTCGATGATGTCCAGGTACTCGACTATGCCCGTCACCCGCTTGTAGCGATAACGCATAGACTGGTTAAAAGAGTATAATACCTTTTTCTCGTAAAAAAAAATAATTTTAGCATACCTTTTTTATGAGGATTTTTCGGGTTTAAGAATCAGGTAATCGTGTTCTGTTGCTCATTAACTTCTCTTAGGAACCCTCATACCGAAGGTCATACTTTTCATTCAGTACGTGCTCCTTTACAACCGTTCCATCAGGTATAACGACTTCAGGCCAGAGACGGGTCTTAGAATGAACGACCACCCGATCCCGCAGGACCACACGGGGTCCTATGACAGTGTCATTTTCGATACTGCAATGTTCGCCGATGTGCGTGTCGTTGTCCATGATGCAACCCGAGATCGTGCTGTTCGTCCCCACAATTACCCGGTTGTAAAGAGACGAGGAAAATACCTTCACATTATTCCTGAGAATACATTTTTCGCCTATGCTCGTATAAGGCCCGATCAAGACATTATCTCCGATAGTTGTTCCCGGGCCGATAGCAACAGGGCCAATGACCTTGGTGTTCTTACCCAGGGTAATTGAATCACCCAGCTGAACCGGCCCCTGAATCTGTGCTCCATGCATCGACAGGTTCCCGATGATGTCAGTAAAGGCAATTTCCTGGAGCTTCCAGCGCTCAGCCTGGCGGAGGGAATGGGGACTTCCCACATCAGTCCAGTTACCCCGTGCAAGCCAGCCTTTCAGCACAAACTCTTCCTCCATCATCCGAGGGAAAAGATCGCGGGCAAAATCATATTTTGTTGCAGGCGGAATATGATCAAAAATTGCCGGGCTGCAGATGTACATTCCGGTGCTTGCGAGATTGGAGAAGATCTCGCCGGGTGCCGGCTTTTCCTTGAAACGTTTAATTTCATAACCAACATCGATCTCAGCAATACCGTACTCACCGGGATCATCTATGGATATCAGGCCTATTGTTGTGGTTGCTTTCTCTTTCTGGTGAGCCCGGTAAAACTCAAGAACATTTAAATCAGTAACATGGTCTCCGCCGACGACAAGAAAATCATGCCCGTCAAGATATCGCTGGGCGTTTTTCACGCTGCCGGCAGTTCCAAGCTTGGTTTTCTCATGAACATACGTAATCTCAACACCGAATAAAGAACCATCACCGAGAGCTTCCTCAATTGAATTCCCCATATACCCTAACGTGAGCACAACTTCCCGAAATCCCATATTCGAGAGGTGTGAGACCAGGTGGTGGATTGAGGGGCGGTTGACAATGGGAATGCAGGGTTTTGGCCGTTCAAATGTGAGCGGACGGAGACGCGTCCCCTCCCCCCCGCACATTATGCACACCTTCATAGCACAAATTTGGTGCTGAACCGTTTTAAGTATAGTGCTGGACTAAAAGATTTTTCCTGTTCTCTGGAAAAAAGGTGGATAAAGTTTGTCTGGGCCAGAATACTGTTGTTGTCGATGGATAGGGTAGAATAAAAATTAAGAGTGTCTCTTCATTTTGCCCGATCATTGATCATCATTCACGGGTATTATATCAAGCCGGGACAAAAGATTACACCAGGAGACGTATGCATGAGTGAAGAAGATTACCGGATCCTACCTGCGGTGAAAGGCAGGGTGCAGTGCCTGGATGAAAAAAAAGAGCCGGTTGAGAACTGCGGGTTCTGTATTCATTGCCGGGAGTTTGGTATTGGAAAAACTTTTGTAAAATCCCCGTCTCTTGCTTACTGCACGAAATGCCGGGTAACCGAACGGGTGGATATGGCGAAAGTAACCTCAGTGAAATGCGCCGATCGCCAGGGAGGGGGATTCCACAGCATTACAAATATTATCAGTTGAACTTTTTAACTATAAAATACCGAATCAGATCGTGGTTCACGAAGTCAATAGCGTCACTATCGCATCCATATCGACATGTTCTTCGAAAAGATCTGCCAGTAGATCATAGGGATCGGACTGATCTCCCGGAATCGGCGTATAAGGCAATCCTTTTTTCGCGGAAAGATAGGAGAGCAGGGAATTTACCGCTGACGGGTTTAAAAAAAGTCCATGCAGGTAGGTACCAAAGACCAGACCATCGTCACTAACCCTGCCATCACCTTCAAGGGCTTCACGGTTCCTACCGTATTCAGTTATTCCCATATGGATCTCGTAACCGGTGACTTCGCCCATGGATGAAAGGATAGGAGGTATTAAACAGGCAGTCCGCCTGACCTGGATGGTGTTTTTTTCATACGATGAAAAACTGGTGACACAATCAAGCAACCCCAGCCCGTCATAGGTGCCGGCAGCAGACTCATAACCGGCATCGATGAGTTTTTTTCCGAGCATCTGGTACCCCCCGCAGATCCCTATAATCGGTATACCCCGGTCTCTTCCCAATCGGATTTCGCGATCTGTACCTGTCCGGAACATAACGGCGAGATCGTCAATAGTGTTCTTTGTCCCGGGAATAATTACACAATCGTAATTATCCAGCGATGCGCCAGGGGATACATATTCCACAGCAGCATGCTGTTCCAGCAGTTCAAAGTCAGTGAAATTAGAAATTTTTGGGAGCCTGATCACCGCAACCCTGATTTGCGCATTTTTTGTTTTTTTATCACTGATTGAAAGCGAATCCTCGCTTGGCAGCGGGATAGTGAAATACGGAACAACTCCCAGTACCGGAATACCCGTGAGTTCCTCCAGTTTTTTCACACCGGGAGCAAAGATGGCGGGATCTCCCCGGAATTTGTTGATAATTATACCTTTGATAAGCGGCCGGATATCTTCTGGCAGGAGCTCAATCGTCCCATAAATTTGAGCAAATACCCCTCCCCGCTCTATATCAGCAACAAGGATCATCGGTATCCGAAGGATTTTTGCCAGCTGTGTGTTGGCAATATCCCGGTCGTAAAGGTTCAGTTCCGCAGCACCCCCAGCACCCTCCACCACGACCTGGCCATACCTTGATTTCAACCGTTTAAATGATTCCAGCGCAGTTATGAGAAGGGCCGGCGTTTCTTTGTAATAATCCCCGATATGAATATCTTTGTACGGATGCCCGTTCAGCACAACCTGAGATATGCAATCCCCTTTTGGTTTGAGAAGTATTGGGTTCATATCCGTGTCAGGGATAACTTTTGCAGCAATAGCCTGCATTGCCTGTGCCATCCCAATCTCTCCTCCATCCTGCGTTACGTAGGAGTTCAGGCTCATATTCTGGGACTTGAAGGGTGCAACAGCTATTCCACGTCGAACCAGGCATCGACAGATTGCGGCAACAGTCACACTTTTTCCAACATGGGATGCTGATCCCACAACAAACAGGGACATACCTTGATTACACGTGGATTTTCGGATCATAAAAAACAGATTCTCATTGTTTTCGCGGGATCAGTTCAGGTCTCCCCAAAAATACCTTCATTTTGGCTGAAAACGTCAATATTCCTTCAGGCAATGCCAAGTAATAAATAACCAGAAACGTAAAATACATGTAATGATTGGTGGGATTTGCCCGACGTGTGGACTACCGAAAGAACTATGTATCTGTGAAGAGGTAGCAAAGGAACAACAGAGGATCAATGTCAAAGTGAACAAACGCCGTTACGGAAAAGAAGTAACCGTTATTGAAGGACTGGATCCAACTGATATCGATCTTGAAGATCTTTCAAAATATATGAAAAGCAAACTCGCCTGTGGCGGTACCGTGAAAGGAAACTCAATCGAGTTACAGGGTAATCATCGCGACAGGGTTAAAGAACTGCTTTCGCTGAAAGGGTACAGCACGGAAAATATTTCCTGATAATTTTTTTTTGAAAGTTTTTAAAAAATTGGCTTTTGTAGAATTCCTTTTCCATTGATATGAAATTCAAGCTGCTGGTACAATGAAAGAGGGGACAGTGCCGGTCCCCCCATACCGCCCTGCCCTGATCGATACTGACAGAGCACCTGTTCGGGGATTATCGCATCAGGGGAGACACAGAGGCGGGGGTGAAACTCCCTTGAGCGTATAGAATGTAATTGAGCATTTCTCAAGAGTCAAAAAATTGTGTTTTTTCATTCTCTCTCTTATACAATAAAAAAAGATCAGATAAAGAACCTGAAGGTAACCCAGGCAATAATCACCATTATAGCGGAATACTTCAGCCCTGCAATAAGTCGCCCTTCCCCCATCTGGCCGGCAACAAGTCCTGAGAAGAATCCCTGGAGCAGCGCCGCATGGGTGAATAACCGCTTGTAGAGAAAAAGGTCCACCATTCCCATGAACCCACGGGCACCAGCTGCTGATGCTGATGCACCTGCGGTAGCCATTGTGGTCAGGAATGTTGATACCAGAATTGCAATGACAAACAGGAAAACGGCAAATGAAACGAGCACGATAATCACATAGATCAGCATATTGTTGCTTCGTTCCTGAGCAAGGTTTACAACTTCGAAGGTATCTTTCGCTGCTGCCCGAAGCACCTCACTGATATCCCCGCCGGCTTTGCTTGCTTTTGCTATCAGGTCAACACTCCGGTCAGCAAGCGGAGTGCCGAGCTCTTTTCCGAAACGGTACATTGCTTCAACAAAGCCGGCACCCCATGACATATCCTGATCGAGCTTCCTGATATGGGGGGTAAGAGTCGAATACTCCGCACCGGCTACAATGTGCACAGCATTGGGCAGGGTCATGCCGGAATCGTTCATGCCCGCAAGATCCCGGAAGAAATTCGGGAGGGCATTTTCCAGGTTCTTTACACGCCGTTGTTCTTTAAAGTCAAGGATCGCCACCGGAATAATCGCAACCAGAACTGCAAGCACCAGAAAATCATCAATAATTGTTGAGGTAAAAAGGACCTGGATCCCGTATGACATCACCATCGACACAAAACCGCCGATGAAAATGAGAATGGCGAGGGGTATGGTGACGATGAATATATTGACAGGTTTTTCTGTAAGCACCCTGAAAGGGTGTTTTAGGAATTTTCCCAATCCTTCACGGGTCTGTCGATCACGCTCAAGATTCCTGGTGATCTCATCGATATCAGGTTCGATAGCACTCAGTTCGGCTGATTTGAGCGGAGTCGGGGTTTCACTTCCACGGTTGAAGATATTTCTGAAGGTTTCTTTGACGTTCATTTCAGGTCTCCGGAGTCATGGAACTGATCATTACAACGAACGCAATACTACCTAACGGGATCATGACATAAATGACCATATAGAGAAACATCGGATTGTTGTCGCCATTGAGCACCGACATGATCGACTGGAGAATAATCAGAAACAGCGTTCCTGCAACCATGGCAGTCACATAGGACTCAGAGACGAGTGCGAGGGTTTCCAGGAACATTTTCTGTGTCTGCCGGTTTTCGAGTGCATACTGCTCGGCTTTTGTCCGGAAATAATCAGTGATGTTGCCACCACTCGCAACACTTGCCATTGTTCCCTGTAAAAATTCCTTCATACGCCTGCTTGGAGTACTTGCCGATACAAGCCGGAGGGAATCGATCAGATCCCTGCCGAAAATATCAATCTCACGCGCAATATAACGTGCCTCCACTGCACTCTCACCATATATCTTGCTTCCGCCAAGAAGCCGGAAAACTTCTGCCGGGGTTATACCCGCGGTGGACATCGAAGTGATGTAGTTAATCGCATACGGCAGGGTCGCATCAATATTCCTGCGACGGTTCCCTGCTTCAAGACCAGGGTACAGAATAAATGCAAGGTAGGTAAGTCCACCGAACACTAGAAGTGAGAAAATTGTTATAACGACGGTTCCGATAATAAGAGTATACGGTGAAAGTCCCAGAACTATCTCAGGCACTTCACCCTTGTATTGAATGAGATTGGGAACTTGTAAAATCCAGCTGATGATGCCAATTACAAATGCACCCAAGAGCCCGACAATAATTGCAGAGACGTATGCTGTGGAGAGATAGACTTCAAACGGAGTCCTGAACCGTGCAGAGATCAGGTCGTTTCTGAGAGCCGCATAGTCATCCCTTTTTGCCTTCATCCGTTTACCAAGGAGGTTGAAACAGAATCGCTCATAACTATTCATAAAGATCCTTCCTCACTTTTTCGATAACTGCTTCAGGATCGCGATGATAGGATATGAGAATTTTTGCCACGTCCTTGTAATGCCGGATCTTCTTGATCCGCATCCATTCAAGCACTTCCTGGCGACGCTTTAACTCCTCGCGCATCCGGTTCTCGCTCCACCCTTTCGCCTCCATGATCTCTTCGAGAAGATAGGACTTTCCTGAGTAGGTGATCTCATCGGTCGCTGAGCGCCACTTAAAGACCTCGTTGGTGATAAGTTCGTTAGTCCTTGGATCTATATCCAGGATCTCAACAATCTGCTTGTTCCTCCTGATACGTTTACCTCCAACCCGTCCCTGTACCTGGACACAGATAAAATCAAGCGCAGAAAGCATGTTCCGGGGGACATCCATAGGAGGGTTCTCAATACGGTGGACGACACTTGCCACTGAATCTGCGTGGGTTGTAGAGTAGGTTGTGTGACCGGTGCTCATTGCCTGGAAGAGGGTCTGGCATTCTTTGCCACGTACTTCTCCCACAAGGATGTATTCTGGACGCTGTCGCATCGCAGCCCGCAGAAGCTCGTACATATTAATCTCACCCCTGCCGGATGTGTCGAACGAATCGCGGGTAACACTGGGGATCCAGTTCGGGTGGGGGAGCTTCAGTTCGCGGGTATCTTCCAGGGATACTATCTTTGACAACGGGGGAATAAACAAAGAAATGGCATTGAGAGCCGTGGTTTTTCCGGATGCAGTTCCACCGGCAAAAATCGCAGATTTGCCATTTTCAACGCACAGCCAGATATATGCAATCGAAAGCGGAGCGAAAGTACGCCATTCAATAAGATCGGTTGGGGTAATCGGCTCATCCTTGAATTTACGGATAGTGAATGTGGAACCGTGTGCAGTTACTTCCTGGCCAAGTGTCATCTGGATACGCGAACCGTCCTGCATAGTTGAGTCAAGAATGGGCTGTGCGATTGAGATGTATTTTCCCGATCTCTGGGCAAGCTTGGTAACAAACGAGTCAAGATCCTCAGCATTGGTATAGCTGAGGGTAGTCTTCATCGACTCGTAGTTGGCATGATATACAAAGAGTGAAGTATGGACTCCATCACAGGAGATATCCTCAATATATTTATCATGCATTATCGCATCGATAAGCCCGTCCCCAAGGAATTCCTTGTGCATGTTGTAGAGGATGACCTCACGCTGCACCGGGGTAAGCTTGATACCAAAATCAAGAATAACATCGGTCGCGGCAGCCCGCAACTTTATTCCGGCTTCCTCTTTAGAGATATCTTTTGTGTTGATATCGAGTGTTTCAAACAGGCGTTCCTTCAACTCTTTTAACAGCTCTTTCTCCGGATCAGTCAGGATGGGTTCGAGCACCAGGTAGGTGTACTCATGAGTAGTGTGATCATAGATAATCTGGATGTAAGCGTAGGGGGGATTGACCGGATAAATCTCAACTTCTTCAATACCTGGCTGAGCCTTGAAGGAGATATCAACCAGGGGACCATGTTTCTTGGGATCATATTCTTCAAGCGTTGAATGAACCGCTTTGAAAAGTGTGCGCAGCCCGAATCTTTTTTGTTCAGCCTTGGGTTTTTTTGTGTCAATTCCAATGTCTGATCCAATATCGAGATCCTTAAAACCAGCTGTGGAGAAGTTTTTCTTCCAGATCTCATCAAAATCCGGGGGCAGTGTTCCCGTACCTTCAAATGCACTGATGCGACCGTGGAGTTTGAGTTCATCTATCTTAAAGGATACGCCCTTGGGAAGGATAAGACCGGAGATATCGGAGATCTGGTCAACATTGATAATTTTCTGATCGGCATCAGTCACCTGCTCGACTGCTGCCTCCGGTGATGACGTAACTTTTTTTATGGATTTTGCCCTGACGGCTGCCTTGGGGTCTTCATCAATTATCTCGATCACGGTATCTTCTTTGATTTTTTTGTTGCCGGGAGGTGAACCGGGGGGCTGGCTGGTTCCGCTGTTTGCCAATAATACACCCAGGGACTCCCTGACATCAGATCTGCCAATAACATCACCAGGTTCGGCAGGAGGTTTTTGTGGCTGCTCAACGTATTGACGGTTTTTTTCCTGCAGATCATCTGCATCGGAAAACTCAAGATCGTTCTGAACCGGTATGGACGCTCGCGTGTGTACAGGCTCTGCTGGTTGCCTGACGGGCAGGGCAGGCCCCTCCTTGTTTGACGCTTCCATTTTTTTTCGGAGAGCATCGAAATCACCAATTTGAGAGGTAGATCTATCACCAGCTGTGGGGGTTTGAAGGAGATCTGCAGTTTCTTTAGGTTTCTGCACTACCTCATTTTTTTTGTCTCCTTTGATCTTACTGATAAGGAAATCTACATTATCCAGTGCATCATCATCATCATTATTCAATCCAGACATCACCCTTTAACCCAGATTTAGGCGTCATTTTTTATTAATTTAATTTTTTTACATTTAATACTATATAAAATGTTGCTATTGTCATTGTAAACATTCTGAACGATTTTTATTAAAAAATCATTTCAACACATGAATAATCCAATTATTCACCGGAAATCTCTGACTGGATATTTTTTAAAACCACGCGTATCAGTCCAAGATGAGCATCTGCGGTAGTAAAAACACACAGGAATAGATCCCCACAGGGGGCTACAATAAATTTGTTCTCATTCGTTTCGAGGATCATCTGATCAAGGGAACCGATGTTCAGGTCCCGGGCAATTTTGGCCCCTGCCCGCACAAGATCTTCGGCAGAGGCTGCAACATGCTCAAAGTCCACATTACCGATACATTGGATGGAAAAACCTTCGAAAACTGCAGCAACTGCAATAACACCGGCAAGATTTTTTATCTTTTTTAATGTGTTCTCATCGAGAATCTCGGTGATTTCTGAAATATCATCAGTCATCTCATCGGAATCGTGCGAATCCAAAAGGTTGACACTTTCGTTAATGACAAGGCCTTCTTCAACGCAAAGCTGAACAGCACGGGTGAATTCTGCCTCGGTGTATTTTCTGATATTGAATGTCTGCGGGGAATCAAAGCTGCCGGTTGATTCCATAACCATGTGTAAAAGAGCAGATTTTCCACGAAAAAATCCTTCACTATCTTTAAAATATGCACCTACCATCTTCCCATTGTCATTGAGGATAAAACCATGACCGGATAGTGTTTCTGCCTCCACTAATCCACGGAAGGTCAACAGATACTGGCGCAACCCTTCCTTGTGAGGATTGGTAATTATTCCCTCAACAGTTCCTGCGGGTAATCTCATAAAATGAGGACGGGAAATCAGAGTGCAGCGATAAGCCGTTCCTTATTCTTCTTTAATTCGTATCTGATTCTTCCAATGTTGGCGGTAGTATCTGCAACGATGGCGATCAGTTCATCAGAGGAAAGCGGTGAGAGAATGATGGGGCCTTTCTCAAGTTCAACGAGCATTTGGGATAGTTCCCCTTTTCCCAGCGTAATACCCATCGCTTCAGAGGTTCCAAGACCCGTTGAAGCCATAGCACCCAGTGCTTCAATATCCACTTTACCCGAAACCGCACTTTCAATTACAAATCCATCTCTTCCTATCACAACCGCAGCTGATACCCCTTCAATTTTTAGAAATTCCTCTAATAATGGCTTCAGCATTCACTTTTCCTCAGATAAATGTTTCTCTCTTGTTTTTTTTCTATTAAAAGGTTGGTCTTTCTTTTTCTTTTTATAGGAAAGGAGATAATTGCACAAAAATGAAAAAAACTTTTTTTTCCCGATCTCATGAATGTGGAACCCTCATATTTCCTTGAATATCAGAGTATTTTATAATCGTGCACTTTCTATCAATCAGTAACAAAGGAAACTATATTGTAGGATATCGCAACAATACAACATAATGCAACTCCCGAGGGGAACATTCCTCAACATTAAAAGGAGCACAAAGGTTGGGGATCTTCTTGCTGAACTCCAGGACATGAAATTCAGCGGGATCTGTAGTATCTCTTCTGGGCAGGCTATGGGGACAGTTGTTTTTAAATCCGGAAAAGGCATTCTCGCGCAGTACAAGGATATTATCGGCGATGCTGCATTGGAAGAACTACAAAAAATTATGGGGGAGAAAGTGGATGCATCTCTTTCCACACTTAACGAAGCTCAGATTCAGCTTGCCCTTGAATTCAATAAAACATGCCTGATTATTAAAGGCGGAAAAGCAGAAAATATTTCACTCCATGAAATCCCTGTACCCAATCAGCATAAGATAAAAAAATCCCTTCTGACTCCACCAAAACAGGGACAAATATTAACGAGTGAAACCCCCGAAAAACCAGGTATACCTCAATCAACCACTGCAAAGAAACCAGTTACAGTCGAACCCGTGCGTGCTTCGGAGCTTCCAAAGATAATCAGTGACGTACATCTGAAAAAAGCAGCCCAAAACCCACTGGCAGCAATCCAGCAAAAATCACAGGTTTATCCACAAATATCGGAGGAAAAGAAATCTGAAGATACGGCCTTTCTCCAGGAAGATTCAGATGCCAGCAGCTTTGAAAAGGATATTGAGACCTTTGAGACCATGGATGTAGATACCATCACCAACAAAATCCGCGGTGAATGTAAGACTTTAATCAAACAACTTCACCTTGAACATCTGACAGAGGACTAATAAGGAAACGCAAGGGGGTGATATTCAAGGGGTTTTTTTGCAGCCCTGAACAGATAATACAAAAATTTTACGAGAATCAGACATCGATTTACCCGGTATCTTGCAAGAACCACAAAAATTCAGGCTGTTTTTTTGGAGATCCCGGATGCAAAATCCAAAATCCGGTATCAAAGGATTTTTTAAAAGAGAATCGCAACAGTTACACAAGCAATAATAATCTTGTGAGTTTAGTTCAATAATCAGAAAAATTGGGTAATCTTATATAAATCAAATAGAAATATTCACACAACAGGGTGTTCAATGGTTAAGGTTTACACAATCGCATCCGGAAAAGGTGGGACGGGAAAGACAACCGTTTCTGTTAATCTCGGAACGATGCTTGCCCAACTCGGAAAAGAGACCTTTCTTATGGATGCTGATATCGGTATGGCAAATGTTGGACTGCTCCTCGGTCTGCAGGATGCACCGGTCACCCTCCATGAAGTTCTTGCTGGAAAGGCCAATGTCAATGATGCTATTTATGAGTGCCCGGCGGGATTAAAAGTGATTCCGGCGGGCATCTCCCTCCAGGGGTTCCAGGCTGCAGATCCGGAAAAGATCCGCGATGTCATGAATGAGATTGTCAAAAGGTGCGACTTTTTGTTGATTGACGCCCCTGCCGGGATCAGCAAGGATGGTATCGTCCCTCTTGCTGTTGCCGATGAAGTTATCCTTGTCGTAAACCCTGAACTCTCGTCTATCGTTGACGCCCTCAAGACACGGATCCTGACAGAACTCGTCGGAGGTCACGTATTAGGCTCAATTATAAATCGCGTCGATCTGGAAAAACCAGAGACCATGATAAAAAAGATGGAGAAGGTGCTCGGGGTAAAGGTAATCGGAATTATTCCCGAAGATCCGAATGTCCGCCGTGCAGGTTCTGCAAGAACTCCCCTCGTGATCAAGTATCCGACATCCCCTGCATCTAAAGCTTTTCGCCGAATTG
This sequence comes from uncultured Methanoregula sp., assembly GCA_964590415.1. Taxonomy (GTDB): domain Archaea; phylum Halobacteriota; class Methanomicrobia; order Methanomicrobiales; family Methanospirillaceae; genus Methanoregula. The sequence continues at coordinate 88,639 of CAZPVQ010000004.1, forward strand.
GTTCTTCCCTTATTGGTGTCGCTTACAAAGATGATGGGGCCGGGGATCAGAAAGAAAAATTCCTTGAAAGATTTACCAAAGCCCTTTTTACAAAAAAATCATAAATGCAGCAGAGATTTAACGATTTCTGCTCATTAATTTTTACAATTTTTTCTCATGCAAAAACAAGAGACTGTGGGGGATCAGGGGCCAATAGATGCACCATCCCTGATCCATGACAGATTCCTGCCCCCGTTTGATGACCTTTGATAAAAAAATCTGATAAAGATGCACCCGGATGTGCATGAAAACCTGCGCGAGGTTAATTCTTTAGCAGCATCACAGAAGAGAAGAAAAAATGGAATATGTCCGGGTAAATGAACAGAAGGTTTATTCAGGTTTATTGGTTATGGTGAAAACACAATATTCGTCACCTTTTGACCGGCACTTAACTTCACGACCCTGCACCTTTATCCCAAACGATCCTTCAACTATACCTGCAAGGAGACCTGCTGTGCAGTAACAGACATTTTTTCCGGTATTCCCAAACGCTTCTGATTCAATAGTATGTTCAAGGGTGATGGTTTTTTCTTTCTTTGCTTCGTTCCATTCCATACTGATAATCTTGAACCAGCCCATCTGGGAAAAAAATGCAAACGCCATATCAGAGAGGAGGTTTGGCCTTGTTATTCCCATTTTCTTATAGTGCTCAACATTTTCCCTGCCCATATCCATATAGGCACGATAGTTGACTCCTCCGGCAGGCATCTCACCCATGGTCTTTTTTAATGAATTCATCATGGATGTGAAGATAAAACGTGGCATAATTACGACTGGATCATCAATCAGCTTGATCCTTCCTTCAAGAGGTTTATGCTCGAAATATTCCGTAATGGCGGAATCACCTTTAACGATAGCCTCTGCCTTCCATTTCCAGCTGGATTCCCGTTGATCGGCAACAAATTCACAAAAATCATCACCGTTTGCATGGCACTTTATTTCAATGCAGAACCAGTTCTTACCCGTTACAGCGACCAGCACACCCTCAATCCACCCTCTGTGGATACCACAGACTGGCATCTTCCAGTCCTTAAGAACGTCAGATTCAAAGGTTTGTTTGGTCCGAAGTACAATCCTTGTATCGCTGGATTCTACGAGTTCAAAAGGAGCACCCCAGCCCTGCTGGTGCTGGAGCTGGAAAACCAGCATAAGAAATTCTGCGGGTGTGAGATCCATACCAAACTTTTTTAACAGGTTATTTAGTCCTACCGAACCCTTACCAACGGAGTGGAAGAGCGTGCGAACCGCCTGTACTGCAAGTTTTTTATCGAGATTTGCTTCATACATCTCGTAGATGGCTTTCACGAGATAGTTCGGGTTGCTTGCTGTTTTTACTCCAAAAACCGAATACGAACCGGCAAGAGGGTCCATCTCGATATAGGGGGCGATACTTTTCTCCCCTTTGAGGAGCGCCTCGAAGTCTTCACGTCCGATCTTCATGGATGACAAATCTGTTACTATCTGATTAAAGGATTTCGTCTTTTTTTATAAGAAATTCTGTCATTAATTAATCGCTAATTCAAAAAGGAAGAAAGAATTGAAGTGAATTAAATTTCCAGGAGATTTTTTGCATTAAGATCCAGCAGAATTTTTGAGTGTGATACATCAAACGAAATATAAAACGTGGTAATATTCTGGGAGCGATCCATGACAATGCAACTGTATTTCCCATGTGCCAATTTAAAACTGACAGTTCCTTCATCTGTGGTTATATCGTTTCCATAAATTCTGCCCTCACTTCGGATTGATACACTGAGACCATTTTGAGGAATGGAGTCCCTTTTTATGGTAAGCGTGAGAACTCCCATCCCTTCACTTTTTTTACCGATCTCCGGTATCAAAGACGGAAGGCTCTTTTTCAGGTGCATCTTTTCAAAAATACGCGACCCCATTACTACAGCATCAACAATATCCGGTTTCACATCATAGAACTCGAATTTTTCGTTTCCTGAAATCATCATTACCGCTTTATCACTGTACAGAGATCCCTTATCATCTATGTAGATAGCACCTTCAGCCTCACCATCGATAAATGCAAGATAATTTTCCCTTTCGTTTACTTTTGCCACAGCTATCCCGTTGGATCTTCGTGATGAGGTTACATCGAACAGTTCATGAAGGGTAAATATTCCGATGTATTTTGAGCCTTTTACAATATTATCCAGCAGATCATGAATCACACTGGGAATGCTCTTTTTTAAGTGTGTCTTTTCAAAAATCCGGCATCGCATGACAATAGTCTCAACAATATCCGGTGTTATTTCATAGAACTCAAATTGTTCGTGGCCGGAGATCATCTTCGCTGCCTTATCACTGTATTCTGTTCCCTTTTCGTCGATATAGATAGCGCCTTCGGCCTCACCAGCAAGAAAAGCAAGATAATATTCCCTTCCGTTCTCTTTTGCAACCGCAATTCCGTTGAAACCCCGGGATGAGGCAAACTGGAAGAGTTCATGAAGGGTAAAAGTCCCCAGATGCTTTGAGCCCTTGTGGATATTTTTTATCAGATCCTGTATTTTCATCAAAACTCATCTCAATGGGAGTACTATCTGCCAAGAAAATTACACGAACTATTTCCCTAGATATATGGTTGAGTTATTTGCAACATGTGTATTTTACATTTGCGGAACTATATTTTCTTTTTCGCACACTATCGCCATGCATAAGTGTTCATAAAAAAAATGGTATTTTAGATTTATGGAAATACTCTACCCAATGGTTATTTCAGCGGTGGCGGTACTTGTCACCCTGATTTATGCATCATATCTCGATTTAAAGGACCGTCGGGTTCCGTTTATTTACTGGTTACCGATGCTCGGAGTGGGCATTATCTGTACCGGGTACCTCCTGTGGCAGACAACAGCAAACCTCAGCCTGATTCTCGGCTACCTCTCCCTTGTCGCAAGTTTTCTCTTTGTGGACTACCTTGATAACCGAGGCAGGACAGACTCCCCGGGTCTCACGTTTTATTATAAAAAGGACTCAATTTTTTATTATCTTGCCCTTGTCTTGATCCTCCCGGTTTTATCATGGTTTGTCCTTGCACCATCCATCAATAACCAGCTGATCCCATGGTATGCGATGTTTGCCGGTATTTTTTCCTATATTTCGTACGGGGAATATAAGGGCATATCTGATGAAAATTCCCGGCAAAAACACCGGAAAAAGGATCCGAACATCTCTGAGTCTTTCAACCGTTGGTATTTCGTACCGGTTGTGATGATATTTGCGATAACAGCTGTAATCATGCTCATCAGTCCGGATGGCTGGGGAACTCAATCTATCGTAATTCTGCTCATGGCAGTCTTTTCCGGAATTTTCTATATTTTTGCACGAATGCACTTATTTGGCGGTGCCGATGCATGGGCGCTGATCTTCATTTCATTTTGCCTGCCAACGTTTCCGTTCACCCCACTCCTCGGTAACCCCCCGCTTGGATTCCTGTCCTTCTCGGTTCTTATCAATGCCCTGCTCCTGAACCTGGCGGCACCGATCGGAATCTTCATAACAAATATTATCCGGAAAAACCGGGCACCACTGATGTACATGTTCTTTGGTTTCCCGGTAAATGGTGAAAAGATACAGAATGAATGGGGTTTTGTCATGGAGGATTTTGAAGAGAGAGAAGGAATCGTCAGCAGGAAATTCGTCGGCTTTTGGGATTCCATTAAGCGCATGTATAGCGGTGAAGGCAGGATATATACAAAGGACCTTCGTGAGCATTCCGAAGATTTCCAAAAAGAACTGTCGCTCTACAGGAAAGCGGGAACCGTATGGATTTCATATGCTGTACCATTCATCATCCCTATTACAGCCGGTTTGATAATTGCAATCATCTTTGGTGATCTTCTCTTCGCATTCATGGAAATAATCGCAGGAGCGATATAAGATGCTTAACCTGAAATTTGTGGACGGCCTGATTCCGGTCATAGTACAGGATGCAAAAAATCGTGAAGTGCTGATGATGGCATATGCAAATGATGAAGCCATCCGTCTCACAAAAGCGACTGGATATGCCCATTACTACAGCCGGAGCAGGAAAAAACTCTGGAAAAAGGGCGAAGAGAGCGGGCACTTCCAGAAGGTAGTTACTATCCTCACCGATTGCGATGAGGATTGTCTTATTTACCTCGTTGAGCAACAGGGTGCTGCCTGCCACACGGGATATGTCTCCTGCTTCTACCGGACACTTGACGGCACAGTAGTTGGAATAAAAGGGTTTGACCCGGAAAAAGTATACGGAAAAAAGGGAAACTGATTCTTTTTATAAGAGAATTCCGCACTCACTTCAGGAAAAGATCTCCATATTTCTTGTTTTTATTTTCTGGCTTTGGTACTGGAAACAAAACCGAGGAGATACCTTTAACAGACACGAATGATTTGTACCGGGCAGAGATCAGCGGCTTCCTGTGCACAACAACCGAGATACTCCGGAACAATCCCTTCTGACCGATCGCCATTGAACCGGTAGTTATCGATAACTTCCGAGTATGAATCACAGGGATTCTGGTTAAACAGTTCCGGGCAGATATTCCAGCATGCCCCACAGCTGACACATGCTCCGCGATCAATAGAGACGTTCATCGGGAAATTCCGTTCACTGGTAAAGACACCTTGGAGATATTGGGATAAAGGATTTTTGTACGATTTTTTTTAAGGAACAGGAGAAAAACTTACGGCAAATCGTAAAAAATAATCCGTTGAAGTAAGGGGAAGTGGATTTTGGCAGAGAAGAAGGAATACCTGCTGGGATAAAACGGAAAATTCATGTAAATTGCATTCCAAAATTTACCGGGAGGATAAAAAAAATGGCGGAATTTCAAACTCCTGTGTGTGATAATAATCACGATTTGTTATCAATGAGACGGGTATGGACAGATGGTCATGGCAATGCAGTATATCAATGCCCGAATTGCGGGAGAAAAATACAGGGAAGAGACAGCACCAGCGGGAGGTGATGAAAGACCGCTGAGGTCAAAATTCATATTACCTGATACAATGCGCCTTTTTCCTTTTTACATCCCCTCCCCACATCCCTTCGAACCCCTTATTAACACAAACATGCCAATAAGTACCCATCAACGATCTACCATCGTTGATTCGAATAGTATACAAGAGCATACCATAGCGGAGGAATAATATTTTATGATACTAGTACCAGATACGAGTGTCCTTATCGATGGACGAATAACCTCGATGATAAAAGCCGGTGAATACAAAGGCGCTACAATAATCGTTCCCGAAGCAGTCATTGCAGAACTCGAAGCTCAGGCAAACAACGGGCGTGAGATAGGATTTTCCGGCCTGAATGAATTGCAGCAGCTCTGCAAGATGGCAGAAGAAAAAACGATAGAACTCAAATTCTCCGGAATCCGCCCATCACTCGAGCAGGTTAAGCTCGCAAGCGGTGGAGAGATCGATGCGATGATACGCAATATCGCAATTGAGAATTCCGCACGGTTCATCACCAGTGATTTTGTTCAGGCTGAAGTGGCACGGGCAAAAGGACTGGACGTAATTTACTTAAAAGCTCAGGTGAGCGACTTCGTTCCCCTTGGTATTGACCAGTTCTTCGATGAACACACGATCGCAGTATATCTCAAGGAAAGAGTCTGCCCGTCAGCTAAAAAGGGCACTATTAACGATATGAAACTCGTGAAAATCCGCGAGCAGCCAACCAGCGAGTACGAGCTCCGCGCCCTTGCACAGGAGATCCTCGAACGAGCGAAACGAGATCCTGACGGGTTCATTGAAGTCGAGAAGCGGGGGATCACCGTTGTCCAGATAGGTTCCATGCGGATCGCGATTGCGCGTCGACCATTCTCAGATGGCATGGAAATCACCGCTGTTCGTCCGATCGTTGACGTAACACTGAAAGATTATGCGAAGGCAGACCTCATAACAAAAAGAATCACCAGCGAGAAGAGAGGATTAATTATCGTCGGAGCTCCCGGTTCGGGAAAGACCACATTAGCACAGAGTGTGGCAACGTACCTTTCTGAGGGGGGGTTTGTCGTCAAGACCATGGAGGCACCACGGGAACTTCAGGTACCTGATCAGATTACCCAATACACCATGCTGGACGGCAGCATGTCCAACACCGCAGATGTTCTGTTACTGGTCAGGCCGGATTTTGTTATCTTTGACGAGCTCCGAAAGAACGAGGATTTCAATGTCTTTGCCGATATGCGGCTTGCCGGTCTTGGCATGGTTGGTGTCATCCACGCAAACGGTGTTCAGGATGCCGTCCAGCGATTTTCCGATCGGGTGGATTTTTCCGTCCTCTCACAGATCGTAAACACCATAATTTTTGTCAGGCAAGGTGTGATAACAAACATTTACGATTTAGGTTTCACCATCAAGGTCCCCGAGGGAATGGAAAATGAAATGCACATCCGCCCGGTAACAATCGTAACCGATCACGAAACGGGTGAACTGGTAATCGATGTCTTCCGTTATGATGGCGAGACTATTGTGATGCCGATAACCGCTGTGATAAATGCATCGAAAAAAGCCTCCCAGGTAATACCGGTTCACAATGTTGGAGTTCCTGTTGCATCGGTTGTTAATCTCCGTTCACCGGTTCCCTTGCCGGATGTTACTCCCAGGAAAGAGAACGATGAGCGTCCCAACTGGAAACTCATGGAGAAAGAAATCCAGCGTGAAATCGGGCGGTACACTGAAGGCTTTGTTGACGTCCAGATGATTAGTGACACAAAAGCAATTGTCTATATTGATGACAAGGATGTGCCGGCAGCAATTGGCAAGGGCGGCAAGAATGTGTCCGCCATCGTAAACAAAATCGGTATCGGGATTGACATCAAACCCCGTTCCGAATTTGACCGGCAGCAGATGCAACCTCAGAAAAGCGATGCTGAGTTCAATCTGGGTGGCGGTATTAAGATCCAGACCGATAAAAAACAGCTCACCATCGTTGCCCCGGAACAGAGCGGTAAGATTGTAGATGTGTTTGCGGGTAAGGAATACCTTTTCACTGCCACGGTAAACGATACGGGAGAAATTCACCTCGCGAAGAACTCGAGCATCGCGCAAGAGATGATCCGGCGTTACCAGAACAGTGAGGTTATTAAACTCAGGCCGGTATAATTGAAAAATTTCTTTTTTTCTCAAAAAAGAAGGTGAATTGGTTTGAACGCATTTGATCTGGGCAAATTTGAAGAAGAAGCACAGGAAAAGTGGACGCACGCATTTGAGTCCAACCCGTCGGACCTTGAGAAATGTTACCTGACTGTTGCCTATCCGTATCCAAGCGGGGCGATGCATGTCGGGCATGGCAGGACGTATATTGTCCCTGATGTAATCGCACGGTTCTGGCGGATGCGGGGCAAACAGGTTCTCTACCCCATGGCGTTTCACGTGACGGGAGCCCCGGTCATCGGCATTTCCAAACGAATCGCGAAAAATGATCCCAGGACTATTCACCTCTACCGCGATCTCTATAAAGTCCCGCAAAATGTACTTGATGAATTCATTGATCCACTGACCATCGTCCGCCACTTCGCGAGCGAATACCAGAGGGTGATGACTGCCTGTGGGATTTCAATAGACTGGCGCCGACGGTTTACCACGGTTGATCCAACCTACAGCAAATTTATCGAGTGGCAGTGGAAGCACCTCTTCGAAGCAGGGCATGTAATCAAAGGAGCTCACCCCGTCCGCTACTGCACTGTTGATGATAATCCCGTTGGAGACCATGACCTTCTTGAGGGGGACAAAGCGGAGGTAATCAAATTTACCCTTGTTATGTTCCAACTTGGCGATGCGTTTATCCCCACGGCAACACTCCGGCCTGAAACGATTTATGGTGTAACTAATCTCTGGGCAAATCCGAACATCACCTATGTCAGGGCACTGGTGGATGGATGCACATGGATTATCTCGCTGGAAGCAGCAGAGAAGCTCTCGTTGCAGGATCATACGGTAGAGGTACAAGAAAAGATTCCCGGCAGGGATCTGATCGATAAAACTGTCAGCCACCCACTCTGTGGCAAGGTGCCAATTCTTCCGGCCGACTTTGTTGATCCTGATATGGCAAGTGGGCTTGTTATGAGTGTCCCCGCCCATGCACCGTTTGATTACATCGCACTCCGGGATCTCCAGCACACCGGAAAATATACCCACATCAAACCTGTGCCATTAATAAAAGTCGAAGGTTACGGTGAAATTCCCGCACAGGATGCTGTTGAGAAGAGTGCCATCACCCACCAGATGGACAGCCGTATGGATTCACTCACGCAGGAGATTTATTCTGCTGAATTCTCCAAAGGTAAGCTTTTCGACAAATATGGGGGAAAACCCGTACGAGTGGCACGTGATGAAATATCTGCACTCATGATCGAGAAGTACGCTTCGAAAATTATGTACGAGTTCGACACAAGGCCGGTCGTGTGTCGCTGTGGCAATAAAGTTAAAGTCAAGATCCTGCATGACCAGTGGTTCTTGAAATACAGTGATCCCGTATGGAAATCGCAGGTCAGCGACCACCTTGGGGACATGGTTCTTGTACCATCAGAAGTCCGGCTCGAATTTGAACGCACCGTGGACTGGCTGAAGGACTGGGCATGCACAAGGCGTGTTGGTCTTGGCACAAGGTTCCCGTGGGATACAACACAACTCATCGAACCTCTTTCGGATTCTACCATCTACATGGCATACTACACCATTGCTCATAAAATCCGTGAGATCGACTCAAGACTTCTCACACCGGAAGTCTTTGACTTTATCTACCTTGGGAAAGAATCCCCGGAACTACCAGAGAGAAAGAAACTTGAAGCGATGAGAAAGGAGTTCCTGTACTGGTATCCATACAATTACCGGTTCTCGGCAAAAGATTTGATTTCCAACCACCTCACATTCCAGCTCTTCCACCATGTCACGATATTCCCCAAGGATAAACTTCCGCTGGGTATGGTCGTTTTTGGTATGGGGCTCCTCAATGGTGCAAAGATGTCGTCTTCAAAAGGTAACGTCTTCCTGCTCGAAGACGCAGTAAGTGATTTTGGTGCAGACACTGTCCGCATGTTCCTGATGGGCAGTGCTGAACCCTGGCAGGACTTTGACTGGAGAAATGAACTGGTCATCTCTACAAAAAAGCAGATCGAGCGGTTCTTCAACACGGTGCTTGAATCCAAAGATGCAGATGGCGAACCGCATGATATCGATCGCTGGTTAATAAGCCGGTTGCAATCTCATATCAACCGCACCACCGATGCACTCACCAACTTCCAGACCCGCCAGGCTTTGCAGGAAGCATATTTCGGGATTGAAACGGACCTCAAATGGTACCGCCGCCGGCTCGCCAAAAACAGTGATGGAAGCAGGGAGTTACACACACTCTGTTCGGTATGGATCCGGCTCCTTGCTCCGTTCATCCCATTCACCGCTGAACATCTCTGGAAGGATCTCGCCGGGGAAGGGCTTGTATCGTTTGCTCCATGGCCGGTTGCGAATGAAAAACTGGTAAATAACAGGATCGAACTTGCTGAAGAACTCATCTCACGAACAGTTGAGGATATCGAGTCGATCAGGAAACTTATCCAGATAACACCGAAATCTATCACAATTTCAATTGCCCCTGCATGGAAACAAGAGATTTTCCTTATAATTGCCAAATCAAACGACCGTAACACCGTGATTAAAGAGATCATGAAGGATGACGCGATGCGCAGGCGGGGGAAAGAAGCAACCGACGCTGCAAAGCAGTGTACGACTCTTATCCACCGGTTGCCCCCGCACATTGTAGAATCCCTCGTAAAGGAGTCAATCAATGAAATGGCAGTCTTTGAAGCAGCAAAGATATTCCTGGAAGAAGAGTTTGGAGTACCAGTTCACATCACAGAAGCAGAATCAAGTGAGCACGCCAAAGCTGCAACAGCTCTACCGTTTAAACCGGCGATTATTATTGAATGATACTACCCTTTTAAAAGAGAGTATCATAATTTTTTAAGCATATTTTCACATGTGGGGGATACTTCATTATCAGGACTATGCCTTAGATTACCCAAAAAATTATTTTTTAATAGCACTCTGAACTTTGAAAATAACATCAGCTGACAGGACATGCATTTTATGGGCAGGTTCTGCATGATCGATAAATTTTCTCATAAGTTCGTGATTTGTCGTTCCATGCACTTCAAACGGACAATCAATTCCGATATCTTTGCACATAAATGAGGGCATTATTGGTATTCTCCTTTTCTTTTAGACTGGAACAGAATTGATTATCAATAAATGCAACGCGCTGGTGCATTGCACCGTCGCCTTTCAGGTTTAGCAATCGGACCATCTTAGCCTGGAACCTGATGGCCATAGCATCCCTTATCAGCAAACAAGGTATACCGCAGAATGAGACTCTGTTTGAGGGAAATGCCTCGGGCAGACAATTCCGGATGATGCTGGTATTGGCCGGATTTCTTTTGCTGATAAGAATAATCGGTTGTTACACGGCTGCAGATCTTGTTAATACCCGGAAAGTGCACAAGGTTGGTAACCGTTCATTTTCGGGGTGATGTTTTCCCTTGAGGGTTCAATGGTATTTGCAGGGGGCAACCAGATTTTTATCCGTTCGTGGAATGGAGAGGAACCTTGGGGGATCTGTCGGGAACCCTCGCAACCATGAGCACAGAGGGAAGCCGTGTCATTTCAGCAATTGACAACAGAATTCGAGGTAGCGGCAATAATGGCCAGGAAATATGGACCAGAAAAGAGGGTGCCCCTTTTCGTGCGGAATCATACATGGTGTTTCTTCCAGTATATCCTTCCCGCACGGTTCACAGGCCACCAGGGGAATACTAGCTTTCTACCGGACTCTTTGCCCGTTTCACACGCTCCTTGGTGGAGAAACCTGTGATCGCATCCAGATATTTCCGGAACCTTTTATTGGTATCGATAATCACGTCATCACTTGCGTTAATATCAGATTCTGTGTCAATAATCACTGATTTACCATCAGTCCCGATCGATACATCGAGTCGTTTGAGCGCACCTGACTTAATCCGGTACCCGGTGGCAGTCTTTTCCGGCTCTTCACCGAAACAGGTCCTGAGTTCAGCAACGATCCGGGTTTCGAGATCTTTTGTCAATCCGCGTTTGAGTGGATACTCCTGCATACTATTTTTTAGGTAGTGCGTGTATGTTAATCTAATGACGGAACACGCCCCTGAGTTTTATACTGAGATGCATTCACGTCTCGATACGATTCACAAGGACCTTATCGAGATAAAACCGAAAAAAGACATCAATGTCATCTCAAAACCGCTTCCCATGAATGGTGCTTCGGTGCTGATTGGGTTTCCGGGGAGCGGGCTTGTCGGTACTATCGCACTGCAGTATATGGTCGATCAGCTGGAGTTTGAGCAGATTGGCACCATGACTTCGAAGTTTTTTCCCCCGCTGGCGATGATGAACAAAGGAGTGATCAATGACCCGGTCAGGATCTATATTAAAAACGATATCGCGGCCATCGTCGCAGATATTCCAATCCACCCCATGATCTGCTACGAGACCTCCCGCGACATTATCGATTGGCTCGAACCGTTCAAGCCAAAAGAGGTGGTGACAATCGCAGGTATCATCACCAACGAGCCGGAAAAGCGGGTCTTTGGCGTCGCGACGACAACGGATGCTCTCACCAGAATCCAGGAACACGCACTCATCCTCCCCATCGGAAGCATTTCTGGGATTGCATCCAGCCTGCTCACGGAATGTAAAGCGCGTGGAATTCCCGGATACGGGCTTCTCGGAGAAACCGTAAATGCACCGGATCCGCGATCATCGGCAGCTACAATCGAGGTGCTCAACAAGATGTACAATCTCGGGCTGGATGTGAAGCCGCTCATCGATCAGGCAGAAGAAATTGAACAGAGCATGGGTAAAATAGCCGAGGAAGTACAGCAGTCTGCCGAACAATCACCGAAAAAAGATCTTATCATGTACGGGTGATTCAAAATGAAATGTGCTGCGTTAACCGGAATCTCACCTGAGATAATAAAAGATCTAAGGGGAGGCAAATCCCGTACGATCGAGATTCAGAGCATGCATAACATTGTCAGCATCACGGAGGTAAAACCAGGTCCTGATTCCCACATCTTCATGACTTCAATCGATCTTGAGGACCTGGATCCCGGTGATCAGGGAATATGTGTGATTGTGCTAGCGATATCAGTCTCGATGAAGCGGATGGTGGAATTCTCGCATGGTATGTATTATGAGGAACGGGAGCGGATGTCTGCACGCATCCAGGTGAAATATTGTGCATCATCAGTCGTCAAGCGGGTCTTCCGGGAGGGCGTTTTCGGACCGACAACCGTTGAAGTGCTAAAATCATCCTGTTACCATGCAGGTTAATAAAACAAGGGTAAAGTGTTATTTTAGCTCCTAAATTTTTCATAAAATCTTCTGAAAATAATACTCTAATCGATAGTTATCACGCTCCTGGGGGCTTCGGCAAAGCCTCCACCCCCGCCGCTGTGGCGACCCCCATATCGCGATAGACCCTAATACAGGAGCCATCAACACGAAAAAGAATGCTTGAAAATCATGGTCACTTTTTTCATTCCAGTTTTAGTCACATAATTTTTTCGAAAATGTCGTCGTAAGAATAAAAAAAATTTTGGGGTTAGATTGGTACATTACCCTGAAACAATATGAGATCCGCTTGAGACGTTTTCAATGACGGTGGGGGTGGTTGTCCCGGTAGTGATACCATCCAGAAGCACCGCGGCTCCGGAGGGAAGGGAACTCACCGAAATATTACCAACAGCCGTAACTGCAACCGGGATGAGGAGGATTGCTGAGAACAGACAGAATATGAAAATTATTTTTTTCATAGAATTACATCCGATTTTCTCTGCTGATTAAAAGAATGTGCAATTCGCATCACAAATATTTTATTAATTTTTTTCTTCAGGATATTTCTCAGCGAACCATGACACAGATTAATTATCACGGAACGCGAATCTTATTGGCGTCAGGTGGGCCTGTGGCTTAGCTCGGACATAGCGCCGGGCTTCTAACCCGGATGTCGGGGGTTCGAATCCCCCCAGGCCCGTTTTTTTAATAATTACAGTACTTATTTTTAGGCAGGACCCGTTGTTCATACGGGTCTTGCACCTTTTTTCCGGCAATTGCCGGGTTTTCTTTTTTTCGCAAACGTCAGGAAGGATCAGGTAATCCTGATTCACAACCAACAATTCGGGATTTACTGGTAACACAATTAGGGTATAGTCCCAATTTAACCTCTAAAATAAAAATTGATTTAAGACGTGAAAAAATGAAAAATTATAAATTACTAAATTCAAGACAGAAAAAGTGTTTCATTTTTTGACAAATGAATTTTCAGATCTTAGGGGGATTATCGGTTCTATCACATCCTGGGGTCGCAACAGCGGCGGGGGCGGAGGTAAAAGCCGAAACCCCAAAAATAAGAAAAGAGACTAAAAAATTATTCCTGGATTTGTTCATCAGTTGGCTGCCCATCTGTCGGTTTCTGAAGGATCTGAACATCCATGATGTTGTGCTGGCGCTGGGAGAGTTTTTTTGCCTTGAAAATATTCTTCCCATCCTTGCCAATTGCAATGCCCCGGTCTTCATCCCGAACTTCAACCTGAACCGTCTGCTCTTCTGGCTCCCCTTCGAACAGGATTGAAGTAACCTGTGCCGGTAAAAAACAGTTTCTGATAAACTGTTCGGGATTGCTGTTGTATTCCACAACTTCAATCTTCTTGCCCATCACTTCCGAGGCTTTTTTGATTGAGGCACCTTTTTTACCGATAGCCAGGCCCATATCACCGGGATTTATTACAAAAATAAGGCGTGCGTTGCGCTCATCGACAACACAGTCACGGCTTCCCGCACCGGTAAGGCTCTCAAACTGGGAGATCAGACGCATACAGTCTTCAGTCAGTTTAACTTCAACCATATCATACCCTCTTAAGAGAGAGAATGTCTGACTCGCCAGGAGTAACAATAGCAAGCGTGCTCACCATGAAGGGTTTACCGCATGCTTTGCCGAGTGCCACGCTGGAGCCCTCGAAGGTATGGATGAAAAGATTCTCATAGCCCGAAAGTTTTGATTTGAAGGTCGCCGGACAATTGCCCGCTACGACGATCATCTGAGCTTTGCCCTCTTTTATGCATTTTTCCGTGTTGTTCTGGCCAAGAATTACATTTCCTGTCTTTATGGCTCTTCTGAGTGAAGCATTAAAATCCATGTACAATTCCTCTGGTTTTTAAGGTTATTCCGTTCTAATTATCGTGTTGTCTGACTGCGATGAGTTTTACATCGCCGGTACCGAGTTGAATCGGCTGACCGACAATGACATTCTCGGTTACACCGCTCAGTTCATCGATTTCGTTTGCCACGGCAGCATCAAGCAGGTGGTTAACCGTCACTTCAAACGCCGCCCGTGAAAGAACACTTTCCTTCTCTCCGGCAATACCATGACGTCCAATCTGCTTGACTTCGCCTTCCATACACATCATGTCGGAAACGAGCATGATGTGGCGGACATCAACAAGGATACCTTGTTCATTGAGCGTTGAAACCGCTTCATGAATGATTGCATTCCTCGCTGCTTCGATACCGAGCACTGACGCGATTTCACTGATGTTATTGGTGCGGGTCCGTGTGGTATCCACCCCAGCGACATCAAATACATCTTTTATGTTGGAACCTTCAGTATAAAGTATATACTCTCCGGCCTCCTTTCTGACGACGACACGCAGGATATCATCGATACCCTGGACGATAACGTGTCTCACATGTTCGGCAAGCTGGAAGAGGTTCTGGTAACTCTCCTTGTTTTTTGGCGAGAAGGTAATGGTCGCCGTCTCTTCGTTGATGTCATGCTCGAAGTCACGGTAATGTCGCCGGTCGCGTATCTTTTTGGGAGCGGTCTCCATGATCTCCCCCGAGGTTATCTTTCGCTTGTCGCAGACTTTCGTGTTCAAATGCACGATGACATGCATGTTCTCCATGTCAGTAGTGATATCCCCGAATTCGTGGAGGGGGGCTGCTTCAATCTGCCAGCTGACTTCACGCGCCCGGTCACGGTCATTGCTGTACTCGGGCTCGAGATAGACCGTCATTGTCGGTGTACTGGGCTCCTTTCTCGCATCCATGATCTCGATGAGTCGCGGGAGACCGAGGGTAACGTTGATTTCGGCGACACCTGCATAGTGGAATGTACGCATGGTCATCTGGGTACCTGGTTCACCGATAGACTGAGCTGCGATAACGCCTACGGCCTCACATGCCTCGATCCTCGTGGAGAGGTATTCCTTAAGCACCCGTTCAAGTATTTGCTTGAACTGGGTATCGTTGATCTCTTTGTTGTCAAGGAATTTGTGCAGTTGATCTTTGGTCTTCTTTGGGAGATTTGCTCCCTCAATCTTCTTGTCGAACTTTTCTTCGAGCGCCATCAGACTTCCTCCTTGAGAATACTTTCGACAATACCTTTGACGTCTACCGGGTCACCAAATGCACTCTTTGTCGGATCGGTGCTGTCTTCACCGTACTGGAACTGGATGATTCTTCCACCGGTTGACCTCACGGTTCCATCATAGGCAACCTTGAGATCCTGCAATGCGTTAATCAGTCTGCGCTGCAGGTACCCGCTCTGCGAAGTACGAACCGCCGTATCAACAAGCCCTTCCCGACCACCAATGGCGTGGAAGAAGAATTCAGTCGGGTTAAGCCCGCCCTTATAGCTGTGGGCAATGAAACCATGGGCATCGGAGCCCCGGTCACCTTTCTTGAAGTGCGGGAGCGTACGGTCATCATACCCCCGGACAATACGCTCACCACGAACGGACTGCTGGCCGATACATCCTGCCATCTGGGTCAAGTTGAGCATCGAACCCCGGGCACCGGATACCGCCATAACTACAGCGCTGTTACCAAGGCCAAGGTGCCGGCCGGCTATCTGACCGGTCTGGTCACGGGCTTTTCCCAGTACCTGCATGATCTGCATTTCAAGGGTTTCTTCAACAGTACGCCCTGGCATGGGTTCAAGCTGACCATCCTCGTATATCTTAATACGTCGTGTTACATCAGATGCTGCAACCTTAAGTACTTCGTCGATCTGGCCATACTCGGTTTTTGAAAGGTCTTCATCGTCGATTCCAAATGAGAAGCCGTCGAACATGATTGCGCGTATCGAGAGTTTTGTCAGGTCATCGATGAAATCTGCCGCTCTTCGCATACTGTAGTGACGGATGATACGGTTTACGATCTGGCCATCGAATGCACCAATCGCCTTCTTGTCGATGGTCCCTGCTTCCAAAATACCATCAATGATCCGCACATATGCGTCACGTTCACACATTTCCTTTTTACAGGTGTCACAGTTCAGGCATGAACTTGCATGGAAAACCATGTTCAACTGGTCGGGCAGGATCATGGAAAAGATCTGTTTGTTGCTCCAGTACCGGACTCCACCTTCTTCTTTTCCGACAGGGGGCATGTGCTCTATATGAGCATACCGGAGCAGGTAGAGCGCTTCTTCCTTGGTAAACCACCGGGTACCGTGGGTAAGCATGAAAATACCGGATACGTGGTCATGAATACCACCAATGATGGGGCCACCAAAACGGGGTGAGAGGATGTTTTCATGTACGGAGAGCAGAATGGTTGCCTCAGCCCGCGCCTCTTCCGTCTGAGGGACGTGCATGTTCATTTCATCCCCGTCAAAGTCCGCGTTGTAAGGAGGACAGACTGCTGGATTAAGACGGAAAGTTCTGCCTTCCATGACCTTGACCCGATGCGCCATGATGCTCATCCGGTGCAACGAAGGCTGACGGTTGAAAAGAACTACATCGCCATCCCTGAGCTGCCGCTCAACAGTATAACCGGGTTCTATTAAATCAGCAACGGTGTCAAGATTTCCGTCTGCAAGCCTTAGCCTCCGGTTATCCGGACGGATTACGTAGTTGGCCCCGCAGGGAGCGTTGACATCCGGGCGCAGGGGGCCGTTCCGCACTACCTGCTTAAGCTCCTCAATATTCTGGGTGGTAACCCTGACAGGTATTGTCATTTCGTTTGCCACCGCACGCGGGACCCCGACCTGGGATACCGAAAGATTTGGATCGGGAGAAATCACGGTACGGGATGAGAAGTTCACCCGCTTACCTGAAAGTGAACCCCGGAACCGACCGTCCTTGCCCTTAAGGCGCTGGGAAAGTGTCTTTAAGGGTCTGCCACTGCGGTGACGTGCAGGGGGACAGCCTGCCACCTCATTATCAAGGTAGGTGGTAACGTGGTACTGTAAGAGTTCCCATAGATCCTCAATGATTAACTGGGGCGCTCCTGCATCCTGATTCTCTTTGAATCTCTGGTTAATGCGGATGATGTCGACAAGCTTATGCGTGAGATCATCTTCCGAACGCTGCCCGTTTTCAAGAATAATCGATGGGCGCATGGTAACAGGTGGGACAGGAAGTACGGTAAGGATTGTCCACTCCGGTCGGGCGACATCCGGGTTGATACCAAGAGGGGTTAGATCCTCATTAGGGATCTTTTCCATTCGTGCCCTGATGTCAGCAGGGGTGAGTTTATGCTCAATTTTCTTGCCTTCTTCCACCATCACTTCTGAAAACGTGGTGGGTTTCTCGAAATTTATCTTAAGCTGCTGGTCACCACAGTGCGGGCAGATGCGCTCTTTTTTCACGTCTTTCTCAGAGAGCAGGTCACCTGTCTGCTCGTCTTCAGTACCGACAACTTTTTCTATTTCATCCGGACTCAGCAGGACACGCCCGCATGATCGGCAGGTAACCCTCAACAGCTTTCTGATCAGGCGCGTATAACCGACATGGATTACTGGTTTTGCAAGTTCAATGTGCCCGAAATGCCCGGGGCACTCGCTCGCTTTCTGGTCGCAGGTCTTGCACCTGAGACCCGGATCGATGACACCGAGGTTCAGGTCCATCAGACCCTGGGGGTACGGGAACCCATCATCATCGTAAGTGTCCGCCCAGATGATCTTCCTCACGCTCATCTCGCGGATTTCTTTTGGGGATAACAATCCAAATTCAATTTGTCCAATTCGTTTTGGGCTTGGCATGGCGCACCTCTTCAGACCACATCTTGCAGTCTTAATCTTGGGGCAATCCCCATACTCTTCATCTCATCCAGCAGGAGCTTAAAGGCATAACTCATCTCGACAGAATAAATGTCTGTCTCGTTACCACAGGCAAGGCAACGGGTCATATTTCTTTTACGGTCCAGCATCGCGACCATCCCACAGTGAGCACAGACATATTCATTGACTTTATCGGATTCATCCAGTAAACGTTCTTTGAGAGCCATTGCTGCACCGTGACCAATCATGACATCCCGCTCCATTTCACCAAACCGCAGACCTCCTTCACGGGCCCTGCCTTCTGTTGGCTGGCGGGTGAGCACCTGCACCGGTCCGCGTGATCGTGCATGCATCTTTGACGACACCATATGGTAGAGTTTCTGATAATAGATGACGCCCACATACACATCCGCTTTGAATTGCTTGCCGGTCAGGCCATCATACATGATTTCACGTCCATTATGGGAGAAACCAAGTTTCTTAAGTGATGACCGGATGTCAGCTTCGCTCTCACCGCGAAATGCTGTACCGTTAATCCTCCGCCCTTCAAGTGCCCCTACCTTGCCCCCAATCATTTCGAGCATATGCCCGACAGTCATACGACTGGGAATAGCGTGGGGATTGATAACGAGATCCGGACAGAGTCCGCTCTCAGTAAAAGGCATATCTTCCTGGTGTGTTATCAGTCCCACGACTCCTTTCTGCCCGTGTCGGGAGGCAAACTTGTCTCCGACTTCAGGAATACGAAGGTCCCGTGTTCGGACCTTGACAAGCCGGGAACTGTTCTCTCCTTCTGTTATGATCACGGTGTCGACAATGCCGTGCTCATTACTGCGCATTGTGACTGATGTGTCGCGACGTTTCTCAACGGCAATGAGTTCACCTGATGGCTCTTCAAGGAACCGTGGAGGAGAAGTCTTGCCGATCAGAACATCTTTTTCTGCTACAACCGTTTCAGGATTGATCACACCGTCTTCGTCGAGGTTCTTATACGACTCGGCGCCGTGTGCCCCGGCAACATCCTCCTCAGGGACTTCAATCCGATCGATCTGGCCTCCTGGGTAACGGCGTTCTTCCCCTTCATACGTCCGGAAGAAATGGGAGCGTCCGAGCCCCCGCTCAATGGAAGCCTTGTTGAAGATAAGGGCATCTTCAATGTTGTATCCTTCATAGGAAAGAATTGCAACAACGAAGTTCTGCCCTGCCGGACGGTCATCGGAGCCGATTAATTCAGAGGTCTGGGTGTGCGTTAAGGGCCTTTGCACGTAATGGAGCAGGTGGCCCCGGGTATCAGGACGCAGCTTCATATTGGCGGTCCCAAACCCGAGTGCCTGTTTGACCATGCCTGCACCCATGGTTACCCGCGGACTTGCATTATGCTCCGGGAACGGGACATGCGCAGCACCGATACCCAGAATAAGGGAAGGGTCGATCTCAAGGTGAGTATGATCCGGCGTTACGTTCTCCGGGTTCATCGCTATGAGGAGATCTTCTTCCTCTTCGGCATCAATAAACTCTATTAATCCACGCTGGACAAATGATGCTATATCAACTTCCTTTTTGGCCAGTTTTGCGAGGTCTTCATTCGTGATAAGCGGTTCCCCGTTTTTAAGGACAATAAGCGGGCGGCGGGCACGGCCACGGTCGGTAAGAATCACAACATCCCCGTTGTATTCCTTGTGTGAAACATTCACTTCATAGGATATTGCACCCTGCCGACGCATAGACCTGATATTGGCCACAAGCGCTTTTGCATCATCATCAAGCCCGATAAGTGCCCCGTCAACAAACACGCGGGACTTCTTCATCGCGCTTCACCCCGAATATGCTCAACACCGAGATTATGCAGGAGTCGCCTGACTTCGGCTTCATCATCAACACCTTTGGATATCTCAACCATCTGTGCAAAGTTCTTTACTAGACCACAATTCGGCCCTTCAGGTGTTTCACTCGGACAGATCCGTCCCCACTGGGTCGGGTGAAGGTCACGAGCTTCGAAGTGTGGCTGTGAGCGCGAAAGCGGGGATATAACCCGGCGCAGGTGGGATAGGACTGCCATATGGTCTACACGATCAAGCAGCTGGGAGACACCGGTTCTTCCCCCAACCCAGTTACCGGTAGCGAGCGGATGTAACAGCCGCTCAGTGAGAACATCTGCCCGAACCGCAGTTGCGATTGACAAGTCGCGGTGTCGCATGCTGGCGCGTTCAAGCTGGTATTTGATATCCCGTGTAAGCCGGTTAAGGGAAATACGGAAAAGATCCTCCATAAGGTCACCGGCAAGTTTCAACCGTTTGTTGGAGTAATGGTCCTTATCATCAACCCTGCGTTTGTCTAAGACGAGATCAAAACACGCCTCTGCCATACGTCCCAGGAAGTGACCCTTTGCGAGTCGCACGGATAGCACGGCTTCCTGGTAGCCCTCGTCTCCTTCCTTTAAATTTGCAGGCATTGAGTAGTTGAGATGTGGCAGGAGGTAATTGTCCAGAACGAATTCCGCCCGTTTGCGCTGGTAATCTTTCGTCTGGTTGGGTGCGAGCTTTTTGCCAACATACATGATACCACCTTCAACAGAATCGCACTCACTCTCTTCCAGATTCTGCATCATGAAGGTAAGGATATCCTCATCCGGAGAAACTGCATTTACGACTTCCTGATCGTTCGTCATTCCGAGAGCACGCATCAGGTCAACAAATTTAAGGTGCCCGGCAACTGACGGGAACGAGACCTCAAGCAGGTTCTTTTTATTTCGCTCAACAACGACAAGGGCACGGTACCCGCGGAACTGCGAAAAGACTTTTGCGACATAGATCCGCTCATTGTATCGCTCGGTGAATTCGGTCATAATCTTGTTGGATGCGAGATCCTCAAGGGTCATGAGCACTCGTTCAGTACCGTTTACAATGAAATATCCTCCCGGGTCGAATGCATCCTCACCATGGGAGATACGCTGCATATCATCCATACCAAAAAGATTGCAGGCATGCGATCCAACCATAATCGGGAGTTGCCCGATTGTGGTGATTATTGGCTCCTGCCGTTCCTCACCATGTACAAGGGTGAGTCCTAACTGGATCGGCGCTGCATAGGTAAGATTGCGCAGTCGTGCTTCGCAGGGGTACAGTTCTCCCTGAGATCCATCTGCTTCTCTGACAAGCGGTCGTTTTACCGTAATCGCGCCCAGTTCCACCCAAACAGGCTCATTGTTCTTTCCCCGGTTTTCGATATCAGTCTCGATAACCCGCTGCTCGTTGACCACTTTCTGAAGATTGTGCTTTAAGAAATAATTGAAAGAGTCAAGTTGGTGGCGCGCAACATGCTCCCGTGAAAAATACGCCTTTGATAAAATACTTCTGTCGATCAGACTGACCACCCCAATAATTATTTCTTCGGTCTCTTGATTACGAGACGATATGCCTCAGCCCTGCCAGCCGTATGACTCATCCGGACAATTCGTATAACATCGTCAACGTTTGCGCCAATAGATTTGACCGCTGGATCGTCATGGAAAATTTTAGGTAATTGTTCCGTAGTAATGTTGTAGTGGGAGAGGAGCGCAGATACCTCGTCCTCACTCATGATTTTATGGTCTGGCACCATCACGTGCTTCAACACATTCAGTTTGGTGCTCAATGAAAAACCCCCTCACCTATGAATAAATTTCCTTTCAGATGCATCACCGCAAAAAACCCACGATTCCTCGTGGCAACGGGCCCGGAGGGATTTGAACCCCCGACCACCTGGTTAAAAGCCAGGCGCTCTACCGAACTGAGCTACGAACCCAATGTATACTAAGATGTACAGCATTATAACAATGCCAAAAAACTATATAAAGATTCCTTATAAAAAAAGTTCGAAATCGGGCTACATTCAACTGTTTTTTTTGAGTTGAAAATTCCCGGACTCTGTAGAAATACTCAATCAAAAGCTATACGCTCAAGGGGGTTTCACCCCGCCGCTACGGCACCCCTGATGCGATAACCCCCGAACAGGTGCTCCGTCATCATTGCTCATAGCAGGGGCGGTATGGGGGACAAGGCACTGCCCCCTCCTTTATTACACCTGCATCTTGAATTCATATCAATGGAAAAGGAATTCTGAGAGAGCCTATTCCCGAATAATCTTCGCCAAACAGTCTCAATGCCCTTCAATAGGATATACTCTCTGCGATAATCCGAATTTTTTAAAAAAAACAGTCTGAAATACCATCTTAATCTGCCATGGTAAAAAAGAAGGACTACTTTGATGAGGGGTTACCTGATAATTCCCCTTTTATCTGTTGGAGCCGGCTCTCCTGAATTTTTACATTCATCTCCATATTCTTGATTGCACTTGAGATCTCTTCACTGACTCTGACTTTAGAATCATCGAAATTATAGGTAGTCTCGAGAATCTTCATGAGGCGCTTGTTTACATCTATAGTTTTACTTAAGCGGGCATATTCCGTGATGATCTCAGCATCGAACCCGGATTGTTTTGCAATGTCAATATCAGATTTGATAGACTGTCTTCTGCTGAGGACATGCTCGATCGCGTCATACAATTCGCGGTGAGTGATTGGCTTTAAAACATAATCTTCGATATAAATTCCGTACTCCTGTGCTTCTGCTGGCGAAAGCTGCTTAGCGGTAAGCATAAGCACCGGGATCTCCTTGGTCTGGGAATTCTCCTTGATCTTTTCAAGGGTTTCCCAACCGTCCATGGGTTCCATCATGATATCCAGAAGGATCAGATCAGGAGTCACCGTCTTTAAAATCTCAAGACATTCCTCCCCCCCATATGCAGCAACAGTACGGTAACCGCCTCGCTCCAGCATGGTGACAAATACATCAACAATGAATGGACTGTCGTCGACAACAAGTATCGTATTCATCTCTTCGACTCCCCAGACATCTTTGCTTCCCGCTCTACTGATATTATTGTATCCATGAATGGTAAGATTTCCTCTTTTACCATGGTCTTTGCACCTGCTGCACTACCAATTATAATTCATAATGCCTGATTGAACCATATATACATATCTTTTTTTTTCCTCGGTTAATGAGATACAGCGAAATGTGCGTTCAAGGTCAGGAATTTCAGTTGAAAATATCCTGCGAGATGAGAGGTCTCAAGACGCGTACTATCCTGTTTGTAAGATCATTACCAAAAATGCCAATATTTCAATTTTTACGATAACAAGATAAATAAATGAAATAAGCCAATAGTAAGAGAGCGGGGCCATAGGGTAGCCTGGCCATCCTAGGAGACTGGGGGTCTTCTGACCTGAGTTCAAATCTCAGTGGCCCCATTTCAGATAGTGTTTTCGGTCCTTGTTTTTGGTTGTTGTTATGAAAATTACCGAACTATGCATTGATTGTTTACTTTCCCGTGTGGAACTTGAATGTACATTGTGCGGTGCTGATTCTGCTCTCACGGATGCAGCAATGTCTGAGTGCAGGAGGCTGATGGGAGAAATTCGTTCCGCACCACTAAGCCACCCACAGATTGCGAGCCGTATCCACCGGAGAGCTTATGATATCCTGGGTAATCCCGATCCATTTGCAGAACTCAAAGATCTGGGAAATCAGCAGGCAAGAGAAGTCTGTAAAGAAGTCCGTAAGAACCTGTCAACATTCCGCGATTATGTTCTTGCATCCGTAATCGGGAACACATTTGATTATGGGGTGAAAGGTCATACTGTTGAAGAAAATTTTTCTGCTTTTTTCCAGAGAGAATTTGCACAAGGGCTCAATATAGATGATACCGATAAAATCGCTCCTCTCTGCTCCCGTGTTGTGTATCTGAGCGACAATTGCGGCGAAATTGTTCTCGATCGCCTCTTGATCGAATACCTCAGGGCGCAGGGATCTCATGTTACCCTTGCTGTCAAAGAAGTTCCGATTCTTAATGATGCAACATTGAAGGATGCTCATGACCTGGGACTTGACAGTCTGGTTAATCATATCACAACAAACGGAGGAGGTGCGGAGATCGGTATAGGTATGGAAAATATTCCTGAAGATCTTCGGCATGCAATAGCAAAATGCACAATCATCATTGCAAAAGGAATGGCAAATTTTGAGTCCCTGTCCGAGATGGACAAGCTCCCGCCGGTTGCTTACCTGATGGCAGCGAAATGCAAACCTGTTGCAGATGAGGTTGGAGTTCCCGTAGGGTCAAAGATCGCTCTGTTACGGACCTGACGGCCGCGATTGTCTCTTCTTTGACCTGTGCTTCACAATTTTTCTTTTTTTCAAAAATTCATAATGGCAGGTTCCGGATGGTTTTTACCAGATATGCACATATACTGGGATAAGGGATGTATTATCCGAATTTCAAGGACACAATCGCGGCATCATCCTACATTTTTACCCTGGGTGTAGCCGGTGACAGCGGATCAGGAAAAACCACGTTTACCGAAGGTATACGGAACATCTTTGGTACTGATCTTGTGTCAACAATTTCTCTCGATGATTATCACAGTCTCGACCGTAATAACCGCAGGAAGCAGGGACTGACAGCACTTAATCCAAAAGCAAACCGGATCGATCAGATAGAACAGGATCTTATCCAGCTCAAACAGGGTGTTCCGGTCGAAAAGCCGTCTTATAATCATGCAACCGGTGTGTTTGACCCACCGGTCATCTTTTATCCGCTAAAAATCCTCATTCTCGAAGGTCTTCACACGCTATTTACACCAACGCTTCGAAAATATCTTGATTTTACCCTCTTTGTGGATCCATCAAAAGAGGTAAAATCTGACTGGAAGATACGTCGTGATGTCAAAATGCGTGGTTATTCCCGTGATGCTGTCAATCAGGAGATTGCCGAACGCGAACCGGAGTACGAGCAGTATATTGCACCTCAAAAAGAGTATGCTGATGCAGTCATCGGGATTGATTATTCAGAATACGGCCGGCACCTTGGAAAGGAGCGAAATGTCTACCGTATCACGCTCTCCCAGAACAGGATGAAACACAGCATTGAAAATATTGATCTCTCTCTTGACCTGTACTCAATCCTGTCCCTTTCTGAGCGCAATTTTTCACTCAAATTTCTGACGAGTGAAAATAAAGGACACAAGATGGGGGAGATGATTATAGATGGAGAACTGAGCGAACATGTGGTGAAAAAGCTCGAGCGCAGTATCGAGGAGCAGACCCGGGTTCACCCGATTTCAATCTTCAAAAACCGTAATTACATCACGGCGGGCGATCTGGCACAACTGATACTTTGCTGGCGTATTATCCATCGTCGGATCTTCATAGAAACAACACAGGGGTCGCACGTACGAATGTGAAAATTAATCTGAAAAGGAAGAATGAACAAAGGAAAAATTGCTCCATGAAAAAGATTGCAGTCATGACAGGAGGGGGAGATTGCCCTGGACTGAATGCGGTAATCCGGGCGGTAGTACGATCGGGTTTGAGCTATGATATTGATACACTGGGGATACACGACGGTTGGCAGGGACTTATTGAAGGCAACCTTGAAATGCTCACCGAGGCATCGGTTTCCGGTATCACATCGGTGGGTGGCACTATCCTTGGCACCTCCCGGACAGATCCGCTTAAAAAACCCGGCGATTTGGAAAAGATCAGAGATTCAATAAAAAAACATAGTATCGAAGCCCTTGTGGTCATCGGGGGAAACGGGACGCTCTCCGCAGCGTATGAGTTAACCTCAAGAGGCATTCCACTCATCGGTGTACCAAAAACCATAGACAACGATATTTTCGGTACTGATCTGGCTGTTGGTTTTGACACTGCAGTCTCTACAGTAACCGAAGCGATAGACCGGCTTCACACAACTGCGGAATCGCATCACCGGATCATGGTGATAGAGACTATGGGACGTAGTGTGGGTTGGATCGCATTAATGGCGGGTATTGCGGGAGGGGCAGACTTGATCCTGATTCCGGAGATACGATTCACCATGGAAAATGTTTGCAAAGATCTCAAAGCCCGTTACATGACAGGAAAAAAATTCTCCATTGTGGTAGTGGCCGAAGGGACACATCATGAGGATATCGCAGGTATGGCAGTTCCCGAATGTAATCGCGATGAATGCGGGCATGAGAAATTTGTCGGCGTGGGAAATCTTCTCGGAAAGGAACTCGAAAAACGGCTCAGTATTGAAACCCGGGTAACTGTTCTGGGCCATGTCCAGCGTGGAGGTATGCCCACCTCATTCGACAGGATCCTCGCTACGCGATTCGGGGTCTCAGCAATTGAGCAGATGGTTGCAAACAAATTCGGTTGCATGGTTGCCTTGCAGGGTAGCCGTATTGTAACTGTACCACTCAGAGATGTTGCATCGCGGGTTAATGTGGTAAATCATGATCTCTATTTTCATGCAAAAAGAGTAATGAACGCGAGGGGATAAATCCTCAATTCCTTAGCTTGATGAGATGTTCAGATATGCAGCAGATAGGGTAATGCGATCAGTGATATCAGCACAACAAGCATGAGATAGCTGACAGCGCCGGTAACATAACCTGAATATTTCAGAAGCCCGCGACGATCGAGCAGCCGGTCAACACCTTCTTTAAAGATATACCCGCCATCGAGCGGGACCATCGGGATAGCATTGAATATTCCAACATTGATGTTGATCCAGGCGCACCAGAAGAGCAGGTGTATAATACCCCAGAAGCCCTCAAAGGGGACTTTATAGTAGACGGTGTCAGGTG
The DNA here is from genome assembly GCA_964590415.1 of uncultured Methanoregula sp. Classification (GTDB taxonomy): domain Archaea; phylum Halobacteriota; class Methanomicrobia; order Methanomicrobiales; family Methanospirillaceae; genus Methanoregula. Next base: position 115,450 of record CAZPVQ010000004.1, read on the forward strand.
TTTCAAATGCAAGAATCCGAAGGAACTGAACACCGGAATCATTTGCGAAGGGGATGATCAGGAACTGGAAAAAACCCAGGGGCGATAACATTCCCTGAACAACTGCCATAACTGCTGTACCATCATAATACTCAACACCCATGAATCCACTCTTCCTGTCGGGCATATCACCAGGCCAGGCCGAAAGGGTGAGCTGGTAGTCCTTCACAATTTTATCTTTTTCCACCGTGAGAGTCAGCGTGTTTCCGGGTTTTGTTGTATTCAGGATAGCTGAAACATCAATCCTGCTGGCAACCGGAATTCCATTTACTGCGGTAACTATCGAACCTGGGGGAATTCCGGCGCCGGCTGCAGGATAATCCTTATAGACTCCCTGAATGACCGGCTGACTGACAGGAGTGACCAGTCCCATGAAGAGAATCAGGAGGATAAAACAGGAAAAACCGACGACAAGATTATTGGTGATCCCGGCACCGAACATGCGGACCTTGGCCATTCCTTTGGTCTTATCAAGTTCTTCTTCATCGGGCTCAACAAAAAATCCAATAGGAATTACGGCGATGAGCGCCCCCATGGTCTTTACTTTGATATTCTCAACGCGACAGAGAATGGCGTGCCCGAATTCATGAACGCCAATGGTGATGATAAATGCAAGCCAGACCGCAAGGGTTGAGGGAACATACTCGTTGATACCAGGGAGAAGCAGGATATTCTGCGGTTTATAGATCCCGGTAGGTTCCGGCTGGACGAGGAGTGTATAGCGGACAGACACAAAAAGCATAACGGTAATGAAGACCGAAACGATGATGACAGCGATAACGCCGGCCGTCCCATAGATCCGGAAGAACGTGCGGAATGCGGCAAATTTGTCAAAAAATCCGACTCTGTTCGTTTTGAGCGCAAGAATCGGGCCATAGAAAGTTATGTGATCCTCCCATAGTTTCCGGGAGTGGATATAGAATGCTATCGCAGCGTAAGCAGCGATAAGAAAAATGATCAGGAGGATCCAGTTCATTCGTTATTCATTGCATTGCAGGCCACATAAAACAATGGCTCATAGCAGTCAGACGGTATGGGAGAAGAGATCAGAAAAATTGTGAGAGCTGGCTCTGCTGTTTTTTTCCGAGCATGACAGTGACGGTCTTCCAGCTTTTCCTTGCAATGGGCGGGGGACATTTGTGCTCATCGATATATGCGGAAAGGAATGCAATAGTAACCGGATCCGAAGGATACCCGCTTCCGATCTCCCCGTATTTTTTAGAAAGGGCAGTAATCGCCCGGTCGCGGGTAACTTTTGCGACGATGCTTGCAGCAGAGACTACTTTAAACGTCTGATCTGCGTTGTGCTCGGATACGACCTCGCAGCTCGTTTCAAGATGACTTTTCACCATATCTGCATAGCGGAATGCGTTCACATCGCAGGCATCAACATACGCGATAGCCGGTGAAATCTTGTCTATTGCCTGTGCATGCGCCCTGGCAACACAGGCATTCATGGTCATTCCCGTGCGGATCTCATCAATCTCGTGCGCGTCAATACGTATTGTTGCCACCCGGAACCGCTTCCTGATAGTGATATAAAGACGTTCCCGCACCTTAGGTGATAGCAGCTTTGAGTCAGCCACTTCAACTTCGGCAAATACATTCTCAGAGGATACTCCCACAGCAGCGATAACCATCGGACCCAGCACGGATCCCTTTCCTGCCTCATCCACCCCACAAATCACATGGATTGGTTATTGCGCAAATTATTTCAATGCCGATGATGGTAACCGGTAGTCATGTATATTATCATCGTGGGGCTCGGAGGAATCGGCAAAAACCTGGCAAAACAGGCGGTGGAACATGCAAACAATGTTGTTGTTATTGACCAGGACGAAAGCCGTTGTAGCGACGTTCTCGAGCATTATGATGTACTGGCAGTGACCGGCAATGCAACCGACAAAACGACACTTGAGGAAGCCGGGATTGATCGGGCAGATGCCTTGATTGCAACCACAAGTGATGATTCGGTCAACCTTATGACCTGCTGGCTTGCAAAAAAGTTCCGTGTTCAAAATGTAGTTTCTATCGTCAACCAGTCCTCACACTCGGATTTTTTTAAGGAAGTCGGGGTCAGGATAAGCGAGAACCCTGACGAGCTTGTTGCGTCACGCCTCTACTACTGGACGCAAAACCCCCAGCTCCAGCAGCTTGCCTCAATTCCTGGTGGGACTATATTCGATATAGTCGCCGAGCAGGGTGCTCCCATTGTCGGGCACGAAATCCGTGAGCTTAAAGTAAAAGATTTCGTTTTCATCGCAATCCGCAGATCCGGGGGCGAACTGATCATTCCAAGTGGCAATGTCAAAATCCAGCCCAATGATATCTTCACGGTTTTCACGAAAAAAGAGGCAGAAGATGATTGTCTCCGTCTCCTCAACAGGCAACTTAAAAAATCAGCGGATTGATGCTGCGAGCGCGCCAAGATCGAGCATCAGTTTCGGGTTCACACGGATTATTTCTGTTAATAACGACAGTGTTGTGAACTCTTTAAGATTCAGTTTTGATACGGAGTGAATAATGTCGTTCAGTTTGTCGTCGGGCTGTTTGATTAAATATTCCTTAATATGGTAGTTACGATCGATGGTTTTCCCCATTTTTGATGTCCGCCAGGTTGTGTCATATACCATAAGCTCCTTTTTCGAAACGTCTCCATTCCCGATACATTCCGCGGCTACCTGAGCTGCAAGTCGCCCGGTGTACATGCTGTTGTAGATCCCACCACCGGTAAGTGGATCTACAACACGTGCTGCATCACCGGCAATTATGAGACCATCCGCAACCGTACAGTCAAGAGGACGGCAGACGGATACACCGCCGGCAATACATTCGATGGATTTCCCCTGGGGAAAGGTCTTTTTAACAAACCTGTCAAGGTAGTCTTTCGCCCGGTGACCTTCCCCGCTTTTTTTGCCGGAAATACCCACCCCTACATTTGCGGACCGTTCGCCCTTCGGAAAAACCCAGAGGTATCCCTGGGGTGCAATTTCGTTGCCCAAATAAAAGACGGTTGAGTGCTGATCGATATCGATATCAGCCATCACATACTGGGCAGAGCTCATAATTTCACGGACAGGTACGGTGGTATCAATACCACACCATTTCGAGAATTTTGATTCAACACCATCGGCAGCAATGACCACGTCAGCAGTAACATTCGTTACAGTTCCGCAGCACTCAATCTTTGCCCCTTTGACAAATCCATTTTCCATAATCGGGGCTGATGCGCGGGTCTTGACTGCAACATCCGCACCTGCCTCTGCCGCTTTCCAGACCAGCTCACGGTCAAAGAATTTTCGGTCTAGGATATACCCGACTTTGTTGCCTGCGAGCCCGGATTCGAGTTTCATTAAAAAACCATCGGGAGCTACGATGCTCGCCCCGGTCATCTCAGCTGATATACATTTTGGGTCGGGATCCATGAACTCATGAAGGGCTTCTTTCCCGATTCCCTCGGCACAGCGGACGGGGACACCAATTGCCGGACGCTTTTCGACCAGACATGCAGAGAGTCCCTTCTCAACGGCAGTTTTGGCGGCAAGCGCACCTGCCGGACCTCCCCCGATGACCAAAACATCGTACTTATTTTTCATGCACGACCTCCAGAGCACCCAGAGGGCAGACTTTTGCACAGATACCACAGCTCGTGCAATTATTCTCAATGCAGAGGTATGCGTCAATCAGTTCAAGGGCGCCTTCCGGGCAGACTGACACACAACAACCGCAATATCCACAGATATCCCGATGTACTTTGAGCATTGACTAATCATGTTGTTGTTCTGTTTCATTAATATTTACGATTAGATGCTTGATGCAATCTCCTGTTGTGCAGGACATCAGACGAGCGAGAAGGTACCGTACTTTCCACCGCCGCCCGGGTACAGAGTGACATGCCCGCTCCGCAGGGCTTCAATTGCATCTGAGGTTTCAGCATGGATGGTGCGGATTTCAGGAATCGGGGCATTGATCAGCACCTCAATCTCATTGCCAAACGTGCTGATGAAGCACTCATAGAGGGACCTGCACTTCATGGTATGCGGCGATGAGACCCCCATCACGGTCTGGATGATCTGGCCGAGGGGAATAATATGGAGATAGGGAGGACGTTTCCCGGGCGTACCACAGGAAGCAAGCTCGTGCGCCCGGTCATACACACCTTTCTTGATGATGCCCCCATCAGCCGGGCACCGCCATTTAAGCCGGATTGCCAGTTCCGGTAAATACTGGGTAAAACACCGGGTGCAGGCTGTCCTGTTATATTTTCCTTCCTCCGGAAAGAACCCGGCGTTCATCTCAATTGCCCCCTTCCTGATGCACGCCAGTACATCTTTGGGGGATAGATTCGCAATCTGAAGTCGGTTGAATTCCCTGCCGATCTTATCCGTTTGCGGACTATGAGCATCCGAATTTGAAAGGAACGGCACATTGTGGAGATCCGGAATTGCTGCACCGTACGAGCTGTCTGCTGAGAGACCGAGTTCCAGAAAGTCGATCGACTGGCTGCCATAGCAATCCGCAACGCGATCAAAATACGCGTACATCGCTGTCCACGGAGTAAACGCATGTGCCGGGCCGATCATTGCCCCAACTTCATGCACATATTCTGCGATTTTCTCTCCTGACAGGTAGACATGCGGGCGACCACTGGTGAGAAAACTTTTGCATGTTCCTTCTAATAGTCCCTGCAGTTCATTGAACTGTGAGAAATCCTCTGCCAATATCAGGTGATGTACCCGGTGTTCGTCTTCAACTTCGCTGGTCGGGAGGATCAAAGTGCCGGCATTATTCTCAAGAAACGGTTCCCAGGTTTTCCGCCATACCGGATGGAGCGCGTCACCGGTGCCGAGTATATGGATACCTTTTGTCAGGCAGGCTGATAGCAGGTGCTCCGGTTGCATAAAGCGGGAGACAGCCATCGAATACGGAGAGTGTATATGCAGGTCGGCATTTGCTAGCATATTAACCGATATAGCTCAGCTCTTCATCCTTTTGCAACTTGTTGCCTTCGACTAATCCTTCGATGACTTTTTCCATTTCAGAAGCACGGTCGTTGAGCTTTGTAGGATCGACCGTTACATCAATCAGTTTTGAGAGTATTGTGAGAACGTTTGCCGCGCTCATCGGGTCGACAAGGTACCCGCTCGTTTCGCCCATCAGGCATGCTGCACCTATCCCGCGTTTTGCAGAAAGTCCGAGCATCAGTCCGGCTGCGCCGATGATCCCGCCGCCCGGTTCATTCCGGTCAAACGTGACACCAGCCTCTTCGAGTTCCGGGCGGAGCTCCGCGCGGTTCACAGCTCCCAGCACCCTTGGCTCATTTACCAGGTGACCGACACCAAATCCACCTAGCGTGAAAATGCGTTGTACCTTCAGATCCTGTGCGATTCTGCAGTACTGGTCGGCAAGGAGATAGTGCCCTTCGTTTGAGGTACTCTGATGATCACCGACGAGAAAAATGAGGTCTTTTCCTGGTGCCCGGTAAAAATAGAGTTCGTTTCGTGCCAACCGGGCAAGACCATTTTCTTCAAGGATCACCTGCGGAGGAAAATAGATCGAATGGATCTCCCCCATCTTCTCGGCGCCAAGCATGTGGATCATGTATTCGGCAACCAGTTTGCCCACCTGCCCGATTCCGGGGAGTCCTTCGATCATAACAGGATTGACAAGGTTCTTTTCCTTGAAACCATCGACATAACCGACCGAGATCTCTTCAATCATTTTTTGCCAGCCTCCGGTATTTTCCGTACCGATCCTCAAGAGAAAATCGTGCCGGGTGGGCAATCGCAGTCGGTTTGCCACATACAGGGCATGTGGGAGAAAGGGTATAAATTCGATCTTCTGCGCAGTGACGGATGTGACCGCTCATTGACTCTTCCCGGACTTCGGTTTCTTGACGAGTTTGCCTTCGCCGCCGGACTTTTCCATGACAGAGATCGCTGCATTGGCGGCTTTTTCAATTGCCTTCTCTGCCTTCTTATAATCAGGAGCGGTCACTTTGATTCTGTAGGTCGGCGCGCCAAGATACAGGATCTCAATATCAACTCCGGCAATTTTTGGTTCAGCACTTTTCAATGCTTTTTTGATTACAGAGATTCCATCAGGCAGGGTTGAAGTGAGGTAAAGATGCCCCGTTACTTCGACTTTGGGGACTTTTACATTTTCCTGTGCAACATTCAGAAGAGTCTCGGCAACCTTCTTTGAGAGATTCAGTTTTTTCAGGGTTGTTTCGCTATCGATCACAAGATCTTCAAATACCGGATAGAAAGCCCCGTATTTACTAAAAATCTCGTTCTCAAGAGATTGAGCTGGTTCACCAGTCTGTTCGGCTACAAAACCCAGCCACTTCTGGGCTTTACTCTCGTTTTTCCATTCACGTATTTTCTCGCGGCGCTGGTGTTCGTTGACATCTTTTAAGGAAAGATCAATGTGACCACGAGTCCGGTCAACATTGAGCACCTTGCAGACAATCTTCTGTCCTTCACGAATGTGGTCGCGGATATACTTGATCCAGCCGGTTGCAATTTCAGAGATGGGGATGAGACCCTGGCGGCCACCGTACTCATCCAGAGATACAAACGCTACGAAGTCCTTGACATTCTGTACGGTGCAGACAACCAGCTCCGATTCCTGTGGCCATTCTCTGTCCAGCATGGGTGGGATCACTTGAGCTCTGAGAGGATCTCAGCCCAGATACTTGCCTTTCCCCCGGTGGGAAGCGCAAGATCATGTCCGCAGACGATACACTTCACCAATGTACTTGCTTTTTCAAATACCGTCTGCTCGTTCTCACAGTCCGGACACTTTACTTTGAAAAATTTACTTCGGTTTTCCCGAATCTCGCGTACCATTATACCACTCACTCCGTCAGCTCAAACTTTGCGACCCGGTAACCTTTGCGCAGATGTGCCTTTCCGCAAGTAACACAGCGGTACCGCACATTAATCTTTTTTGTCGGCTTGTCGCCTCCGGGCACTTTGGAGAATTTTCCCATATTGCCTACTTTTCCTCTGCGGGCCTTCTGGCGGTCAATCCAGTGAAGGCCGGTTGTCTTGCCTTTTTTTACCCTCTCGACCTCATGCATCTGATGATTCCTGCAGTGGGGACAATAGGTGTTGAATTTTGCTGGCATTTTCATAAAATTTTCACCGATAATTTTGATATAGAATACCAATATTATTTACAAAGATTCATATTTAAGACTATGTTGCGTTCACTTAAGACCGCAGCATTCCGCTCAGGAAGCGTCAGTATATCTCCCTTTGAAAGAGTATAAATCCTCCCATCAATCCCCATAAAGGATTCCATGTCCTCAAGTACCCTTACGAGTACACATTGTAGCGAGTTGGGTGTCTCTGTCTTTGGTGTTGCATGAAGGATATCTGATAGACTCGAATCTTCGTCCTGCTCCATCTCTGGTTCGTCACTTTCGACTATTTCAGGTGTACCACTATTTTTTTGATGGTGGGGCACATTGTGAAGAAGGATTCCCTTGCACTGTTCAATACTGGCAGTGACTGTTTCAAACATTTCTTTCTCAACGGGGACCATCCGTTTCACTTCTTCGCGATCGTAATAATTACCTTCAGCATGCATGATGGTAAGCGCAAGAATTTTGCGCGACCGTAGTGCAAAAAGCTCCCGGAGGGTCTCTTTTATCGCGAGTGTTTCCTCGATAAGGGAGCGGGCTTCTTCAGAGAGCGGGTCTTCAAAAGCGTACACTTTGCTAATCAGAGAGGCAAGTTCCGTATGCCCCTTGTCAAAGAGATCAGGGGCAACTGCGGTAAGTCTTCCCGTCTCCCGCTCTGAAAGCAGGATGATACGCAAATCGTCCAACCCCATTGGCCCCACGTGTCTTCTCCTTTTAGCTGATTTCCGCCATGCCACGGCAGCAGAGGAACACCGCTACCGCTTCCGGTACTGTATTGATGCCTTTTTGGAGTTCATAAGTACTTCCGAGCATCGGTATCGTGACAGCATGGATAAGGTCAACCTTTACATCCCGCAATGAAAAGACTACTGCATCTACAAGCGGTTCAAAGTCCTGAAGATCGCGGAGTTGAAGGGGTTGAACCCGCATGCCGCTCCCGCCATGCAGCGATGTTGGCATTCGTATCAGCCTTTTTGTATCCGTGGTGACAGGCTCATCTGCAAGAGCGGCACGTGAAAGGAGACGTTTTTTAAATTCCCCTTCCGGTTGAATGAAAATAGCATGAAGGACACGGTTCTTTGCGATCATGCTCGTGGGATGTCGTTCGATGGACGTAATAATCTCCTCGCGGTTTTTCAGGAATGTGGTTGCTGAATCCCTGCCAATTCCCTCAATTCCCATGAGATGCGCTATTGCTTCCTCATCACTCAGGGTTCCAAGCCAGTGAATATATTCAAGAAGCGTTTCACGATATCGCGACTGCCATCCCGGAGATGCAGGTTTTTTACCGGAAAGCATTGCGGCAGGATCGATGCCGATCCCACAGACATAGTCAATCAGTTCCCGGCGTTCTGCACTTCCCCATCCTCTGAAAGCGATATCCTTGACATGCACATGATACCCACGACCGCCAGAAAAGACGAGCTCTATAGTTTTTGAATCGATACAAAATTCAAGGGTGAGCATCGCTATTAGCTTCTCAGTTTCCTCTTTCACTCTGGCCAGCATCTGGTCATAAGGGCCTCGTACTATATGGTCTGCATCGAGATCAAAAATGAGATCTGCCCCGCTCCAGCCTTTTTCTGCCATGGTTCCGGCATCTGGTTTCTCATAGTATGCCGTCGAGTAGTAGGCATGCTGAGGCACGAGATTATGAATGAACTGGAAGAGTTCGTCCTTTCCTGAAAAACCGACATGCCGGCGCATATGGAGATTGGGTGCATGAGGGTTGAACAGCACAAAACCCCATTCCCTCTGCTCAAGCGATGAAGGAGCAACAAGAATAGTTTTTTTATAATAATCAGTGAAGCGCTGTCGGAGAAATTCGGTTGTCGCCGGGTTCATGGCAGCTCCTTAATCATATAGGGTCCTTTGCGTTCATATCCCTGTTTTTCGTAATAGGGGCGGACACCGATACCACTCATAATCGCCAGACAGGAGAAACCTGCGTCAAGGGTGATCTCTTCTGCCCGGGCGATGAGCACTTTTCCAAAATTCCTGTGCTGCCATTCTTCAGACTCAGCATCTTTCCCCACCGGAACGAGGCTTCCGTACACATGGAGCTCCCTCATGACTGCGGCATTTTCAAGCTCAGCACGGTATACAAGGGAAGGGAACCGGAGCCGGGTAAACCCTATTATTGAATCATCAGACACTGCAGAGATAAAATGTTCCTGCCCACCGCAGGACACATACTTCGATACGTGGATTTCTGATTCTGCAAGGGAGGGAAGTCTTCCAATCTCCCTGCACCGGATGCAGCGGCAACGCCTGCCGGTTACCTTGAGACGGTGCTGGGCAAGCTGCCGGAAATTGGAGTGCCGGGAACCGGCAACGATCAGTTTTGCCGGAATATCGCGCTGGATCCGCTGGAGGCGGGTATACTCAGGGATCAGCGACTTTGCGTAGGCGACCAGATCGATCATGGCCTCCTCATCGTAGGGCATGTATGCACCCCGTTTCCAGTGTTCTTCAATTTCAGATCCCGGCGTGACAAGTGTAGGATAGATTTTAAGGAAATCCGGCAAGAACCGGGGATCGGAAAAGAGGATCTCGAACATTTTTTTATCCAGGTCAATAGTTGAACCAGGAAGATTTGGCATGATATGAAAACCCACTTTCATTCCTGCATCACGAAGGAGTGTGTTTGCTTCAACGGTATCTGCCACACTACATCCGCGCCGGTTATATGACAGGATAGTATCATCGACATGCTGCACACCAAGTTCCACTTTGGTTACACCGAGATGCAGCATCCGATCAATATGTTCACGCCGGCACCAGTCAGGGCGGGTTTCAAACGTGATAGCAACGCAGCGGATGGCTGAGGTCTCATTTTCTTCCTGCATGGCGGTCACACTTCGTGGCTTAGCTTCTGCTCTTCCCCCCGGGTAGGTGTTCATCGCTTCTATGCACCGTGATACAAACTGTTCCTGGTATTCCGGGGTCCGTGCAGTCATAGTACCCCCCATTACGATCAGCTCAACCTTGTCTACACGGTGGCCGAGGAGTTCAAACTGCTCAAGCCGGGCATGCACCTGGGCAAACGGGTCGTAGGAGTGCTCCTTTGCCCGCAACGCTGCAGGCTCCTCACCGGTATAACTTTGCGGGGATTTGTACGGGTGGTCGGGTCCACCCGGACATGGCAGGCATTTGCCATGAGGGCAGGGATATGGAGAGGTCATCACCGCAACAGGAGCTACTCCCGAAAGTGTCCGTGTGGGTTTCACGAGCAGAATCTTCCGGAGGATCTCCCGATCCGCCGGTTGAGCGATCGCAAGAATGGCGGAATTTTTGGGAACGGCAGGCAACCGGTATTTCCGGCAGATATCGATCTTCACTGCAACGATAGCATCATCACCGGGCTGAAGGGTGAGGATGCGGGAGATCATCTCCCGGAACGCCTTCTCCTCATCCATGAATGGCTTAATGTTCTGCTGCAACTTTTGTGGATGCAGTCTCTGAAGAATAGTTCACCACAGGAATATGACGCCCGTGGATATGGGTCACAATCTCATCTCCCAGCGTGAGAAGAGCATCTTTGTGGGCTTTTTTGTCCTTGTGAATGTGGACCGGGGAAATTTCAAGGGAATTATAACGACTGGTTCCGATTTCTTCACTGGTGAGGCCTTCGTAGTACTTTTTGATGTGAATCATCAACATGTGTAAATGCAGCAACTCTTCCTTTTGCACACTATCACCTTCTGCAAGCTGATTCTATTTCCTGTGATACACATATACCTTTTTGGTGAGGTTTATAACAGGAAACCTGCATGCTGTGGGATCGTTCGTTGCGCTGGCAATTGGGGATTCTTTGGGTGCGCCCCTGGAAGGATCAGCCCGGACTGAATCGTGGGTGGCCGAAATGCTTCCCGGAGGGCGGCATTCCCGGAAAAAAGGGCAAATTACGGACGATACATTACAGGCAATGGCAGTGGCTGAATCACTGGCTGCATGCGGGGAATTTAACCAAAAGGACCTTATTTTAAGGTTACTTCGCGGGTACGAGAAGCGTCCGGAATGGTATGGCCCGACCTCTTCTGCTTTCTTTAAACTGGTCAAATCCGGCACCCTGCCGCATCAGGCCGTGTGGCTGGTGCATAAACGACTGTACGGAAGTCGTAGCAATGGGAGCGTAATGCGAGGATTTCCTCTAGGCATTTTCTATCCCTCGCGATATGTTTATGAGGTGAGTCTTGCGTGCTCGCAGCTTACGCACTTTGATCCGGTTGCCGCGCATTGTTCAGCCTGGCTGAACGTGATGGTGAGCGATATGTGCCGCGGAATTTCCCGAAATAAGGCTTTCCGTCATGCACGATCGCTGTGTTCGATTCAGGAAGTGCATACAATACTCGGAAACTATACGGAGTATACCCCGGTTGCCTCGCTTGACGCGGTGCTCTGTTCGCATGCATCATTATCCTGCTTCATGAACGCCCACACACTTGAAGGTGCAATCCTCTCGGCGATCAATCTCGGGGGGGATGCTGACACCGTTGGTGCCTGCTGCGGTGCACTGGCCGGGGCATACTGGGGGTTTGGAGCAATTCCAAAGCGGTGGATAAGGGATATTGAAGACTACGAAAATATCCTGCATTGCGCAGAACAGCTCTGGTATTGTGCAGAACAATTCCTTACACGATAATCGTATCAGTACCTTTTCGCACCAGGGTCAAAGACCGGATCTCGATGAAAAAAAAAAGATACTGTGATTTTTAATCCATTTATCTGGAAAGACGATTACACCGGCTTAATTTCGACAAGCTTCAGCATTCGCCCTTTCTCGCAGATATCCGAAGCATTACCAAGTACCGAAGCAACGATGTATTTCTCTCCTTCCACTATTCCCTCCGGGTGACAAAGCGGGAAACTCCGGCAATCGCTTCTGGAACAGGATAGTTCGGGTTTGATCCTTGAATTGACAATAGCCATATCTGCATTGATAAGCACCGTGATTGGGGCCTCAATAACCTCAACGGCAATGGCACCGTCGAGATGGACCGTGCATTCATGGTGAGTTGTCCTTACAGATACGATGCGGTATTTCCTGCCTGCCTGCAGATTATTGCATGCCTTTTTTACTTTACAGGTATCACAGCCGGCAACTTCACCTTCGTAAATGAACTCGAATCCCTGTTTAGCCAGAACCGTGCCCACCAGCGTCACTTTCGTTTTTGCCTCTGCCATCGCAAGTATACCTCAATCTGCGTAAAGCATCTTTACAAGATTCTGTGCTGATTCGCGCGTTAATCCCATGTCGAGTATTGTGAAGCGCTCCGGACGGATAGTCTTTGCCAGAAGAAGCGCCTCAACAGCAATATCATCATCGATTCCAACTTCAGCAGGGGTCACCGGAGCACCGATGCTTTTTAATGATGCACGTATTCCCCTCCAGTCCCCACCGTGCAGGTACATGGAAATAATCGTCCCGATCCCACAACTCTCGCCATGAAGTGCCTTACCGGGTGCGAGCTTATCAAGAGCATGGGAGAACTTGTGTTCACCACCGCTAGCCGGGCGGGATGAGCCTGCGATGCTCATCGCAACACCGCTGGATACGAGAGCTGTTGTAACAAACCATGCAGACTGTTCCTGGTGTGGCTTGATCAGATGGGCATTCTTTACCAGTATCTCGGCCGTCATCTTTGAGAGTGCTATTGCGTACTCACTCATCGACTCCCCTTTTACCCGATGGGCGAGCTCCCAGTCAAGGATAGCGGTGTAGTTGGAGATCACGTCCGCACACCCGGCTGCGAGGAGCCGGTGCGGGGCGGAGGCGATGATGCCGGTATCTGCAACAATTGCAATTGGTGGTTGGGCATCCAGCGAGGCATGCCCCTCAACGGTCGGAACTGATGCGCGGGAAGAAGCAATACCGTCATGTGATGCCGCAGTAGGGACAGAAATAAACTGGAGATCAAGATTGTAAGAAACAATTTTTGCAGTATCGATGACCCGCCCCCCACCGATACCGATAACAAAATCCATCCCTATCGCCGCTTTTTGTGCTCTCTTAATGATTGGAACACTGATCTCTTCAGCAATAAATGGCTTTACAGAATAGTCTTTTCCAAGGATCTCCCGGACGTTTTCTCCGGCGAGATTCATCGTATTCTTTCCTGATATCAGGAGGGCAGACGTACCAAGTTTGAGATCTTCACAGACCGAAGGTATCTGCCTGAACACATCATGCCCTATTATAACGTCGCGTGGCAGCTGCATCCACTTGGACTTGTCAAAAACTTTCGGTTTAAGTAATTTTATTGCATCTGCGCTCATTCTGATCATGGATGATTAGTGATTTCATATACAAATATTACATCGATCCCATCAGGATGGGACAACCATATAACATAGTTGATACGCTCACCTATGCGCTAATACTGGTCATCGGTGTATATTTGTTGTACCGCTGGATGTCGCAATCGACCTGGCTTTCTGATATCGGATTTAAAATTGATGCCAGATTTATCCTTGCCACGCTCCCCTATGTGGTTCTTGGAGGGCTGTTGCGTGTTGTGCAGGATACCGGCATGATTACGGGTGATTTCCAGTTTTTACTTGTGACACCGCTCATCTACTTCGTGCTCTTTTTTTTTACCATCAGTATGCTGTTTCTCTCCCGCTACCTTACTCTTCAGGGATTTACGAAGAGTTTTCTCTCATTTTATACCTTCGCCGGTATTATGTCGGCATTTGTTGTTTTGCTCATTCTGTTTGCATGGGGTATCACCAATGCCCATGTTGATCTCTTCATCCTCGCAATTATTCCACTTATGGCTCTTACCGCAACCTTCCTGGTCTGGGCATGTATGCGCTACCTCCTCCGGTGGGAATACGTCACCGATCCGCTTTACCTGATACTTATTTTCGGTCAGCTGCTGGATGCTAGTGCAACAAGTTACGGGATAGACCTTCACCCGTCAGTCAGGTATATCGAACAACATGTCGTCGGTTCTGGTCTTATTGAGCTGACCCATACCGCATTTGTAATGTTCCCGTTAAAACTGGTCGTGCTCTTCCCGGCAATCTATATCATGGAGCTCTACCGTAAAGAGGCAAATCCCGCGTTCTGGCATCTTGTGCTGCTCGCCATGATAGTAGTGGGGCTTGCACCGGGGATCCGTGATATGATGCGGATGGTACTCTATGTCTAATTCCCCGTTGACAAACGCAATAATTGTAATACTCCTTCTCTTTTGCGCTACGATCACGGTAGGCTGGGTCGGAACAATGCAACATCCGGTAATCGGTGAAAACCTGATGAAACTATTTGAAAAAGAGGTCGCAGGTCAGATAATGGGGAAAGATTCCGCGGATATCTTTGTCAAGCTCTTCTTCAACAATCTTGAGGCATGTATCCTGCTCTTTTTAGGCGGAGCATCGTTTGCAATTCTTACAATATTCATCATAACCCTGAATGGTATTCTCATTGGAGCAATCATGGAGATCGTGCATAAAGATCACTCCGTCGCATTTGTTGCCGCTGCAATCCTGCCCCACGGTATTTTCGAGATTCCTGCTTTCATCATTTCAGGAGCGATCGGCATCCTGCTCGCTCAGTCCCTTATCAATGAGTGGTATAACGGAACAGATACTGCAGAAGATGCAAAGAAATTCGCCAGGATATTCATCCTGTACGTATTACCACTTGTAGCAATCGCGGCTTTTATCGAGGCTTTTATTACACCAATAATCATACATTTAGTAGTTTAAAGGATCTGATTCATGGATGATGATGCGGGCGCCCTGCCGTTAAAAGAAGATTTTTCTGCATGGTATAATGATCTGTTATGGCGGGCAGAGATCATGGATGTCCGCTATCCGGTTAAGGGATTGTATGTCTGGTTTCCTTATGGTTTTGCCCTTCGCAAATACGTATACCAGAGACTTCGCGATATTCTCGACCGTGACCACCAGGAAACACTTTTTCCCCTTCTGATTCCTGAACAGGAATTTATGAAGGAAGCCGAACATATCAAGGGATTTGAGGAGGAAGTCTACTGGGTGACGCATGGCGGTACTACACCACTTGAGGTAAAGCTGGCACTGCGTCCAACAAGTGAGACCGCCATCTATCCTATGTATGCACTCTGGGTCCGGTCGCATGCTGATTTGCCTATTAAATATTACCAGATTGTAAACACGTTCCGGTACGAAACGAAACAGACCCGTCCGCTTATTCGCTTACGGGAGATCACGTCATTCAAGGAAGCACATACAGTTCATGCGACCTGGAAGGAGGCAGAAGAACAAGTCGAGGAGGCTATCCGGCTCTACCGCGAATTCTATGATGGGCTCTGCATCCCGACACTCGTGTCAAAACGCCCGGACTGGGACAAGTTTCCCGGCGCTGATTACACAATAGCGGTTGATGCAATAATGCCCAATGGCAAGACACTCCAGATCGGCACCGTGCACCATCTTGGCGATCACTTTTCCCGGACATTCAACATTACCTACGAGGATAAAAACGGTGAGCAGAAGCTCGCACAGCAGACCTGTTACGGTATATCAGAGCGCTCAATTGCAGCCCTGATAAGCATACATGGCGATGACAGAGGACTCATCCTCCCTCCGGCAGTTGCCACTATCCAGGCCGTAATTGTCCCTATTACGATCGGAAAACGCCATGCGGATGTGATGGCTGCAGCGCAGAAACTGAAAACAGACCTCACCGCTGCAGGATTCCGGGTGAAACTTGACACACGGGATATGCGCCCTGGGGCGAAATACTACTGGTGGGAACTTCGTGGTGTCCCGCTCCGGCTTGAGCTGGGGCCAAGGGACCTTGATGCAGGAAAAGTGATGGCAGTGAAACGTACCGGTGAGAAAACGTCCATTGATCTTGATGCAGTTAAAGCAGGAGTAACCCGGGTGTTTGAAGAGATTACGGATACAATTCGTGCCGTTGCGGAAGTAAATATGAAAGCACGTCTCTGTGTCGTTGGATCTCTCAATAATCTCAATACAACACTTGACGAAGGAAGAGTGGCAGTGATCCACTGGTGCCAGCAGAGGGAGTGTGGGGACGCTGTTGAAACACAGACAAACGCCAGTATTCTTGGAACTGATGTGCGTTCACCGCATGTTCCCGCAGCAGAGGGTATATGTATAGTGTGCGGGAAACCGGGCAAACCAACACTGGTTGGAAGAGCGTACTGAAGTGACTGACAAGAAAAATTTGGCATCCTTTTTCTCTTCATTTATTTTTTCATTATTATGGGGGATAAACCGCGGGAAATAACTCATTCCTGAAGCATGCACATTTTTTTCCCCGTTCTTTTTTTACTGGTAAAGAACATAATAATAGATAATCACTTGGGGCGGCAGTGTGAATAAAAATCCAAAAGATACGGGTTCAATATATCTTCCCGAACGCTACAAGCAGAAGATTGAGGCAAAGAAGCGATGGCGCCTTATTAAAAAAATTGTTGTAATCTGTACAATTGTCGCTATAGGTAGTGTGTTAATTCTGATTTTGAGTGGAGCCCACTCAGATTCACTGACCCAACCCCCGCCAGTAATTCCCGGGTCACTGGTAGCAGTCCCGGAAATTACCCCGACAACTCTCTCCGGTGAGCCCGGTATACCTCTGGCACAGAACACGACCGCGATGAGACCCGGCGACATCACAGAAAATAAGAGAGGGACCACGCAGCCAACCAGCGATATGCACCAGGACAATGCAACTGCTTCTCTTCGGCAGGATTATCCGGCATCCGAATATTCTCTCATCAGTGTTAATGGAACAGATTTGTATGCAGACCGTACCTTGTACGAGTATAAAATCAAACAGATAAATACCTCAGAGGAGGGTTCAGGGTTTTCGGTGTTTATTGATGCCAGAACGGGCGATTTCTTTACTCCGGGACAGGAAAATGCCAAAATCACTGCTGACAGGGCAAAATATCTTGTAACAGAAGCGTTTCCACTGCTTCATCCCGAAATGGTAAGGGTGAGGTACAACAATAACCCGGATTCTGCGCGGGCATGGGTATTTACCCTGTACCGGGATAATTCGATAATCCTCACGGGAGCAATGGACCCGGAGACCGGCCAGATATTTTCATTCACCCGAAACATACCATGGGAGGGACGGCAGACAGATCCATTGCTTGACATGAACGCCGCACAAAAAATTGCAGATCGCTACATTTTTGATAAGAACAGTGTATCACTTGCCCTCAACACAAGTGAGGCACGGTATAACCCTCTGCAATTTCCCCAAAAAACGGTTGCCGGGCATTACGTTTTTGTCTACAACAGACTGGTTCAGGACTTACCCTGTGATACGGAAGGATTCACCATTTCAGTCGATTCACTTACCGGGGAGATCAGTGGATATGAACGTCGCTGGAACATACCGGATAGTGCGTTTTCCCTGGCCACTGTTCCCCTTATAACACGGACCGGAGCAACGTTTGCAGTGTTGAAAAAGGCTCAGGAAACGTACCCGACAGCAGTGGACGGACTTTCCATCATCTCTGCTGAAATCAGATGGAAAGACTCTCCCTCTCAAAGCAGCACTCCCCGCCCGGGAAGTATTCCCCTTGCCTGGAAGGTACTATTTACCGATGAGGTTATCCGTGCAAAACCGTTGTCTTCACCCGCGGTAGCATGGGTCGATGTTCAGACTGGGAAAATCCTTGACTTTTATTACGAACACTGATCTTTTTTCTCTATTCTGTTATACTTTTCATTTACCTTAAATTTCAGAGGATTTCATTCGGAGCTTTCATTTCTCTTCATCGTCACCCACGCGGTGTAACGAGCATTGTAAAAAAAATTGTGCGAAGATCAGCACCGTTCGCATATATACTCAACCATAAGTCGCGTATGACGCATGTCACCGCGGATTGACTTTTTTCCGCCACGAAAGAATAATTTTTGGCACTTAACGCAGTGCTTGGGTTTGATCTGGTCCCAGGTATGCATAGGGATCTCAAGGGTGAACTCTGTTTTTGTCCACTCTTCAGGGGGCTTCTCTGCATTCTGTTCATAGGTCGCGACAAATTCCATAATCTGGTGGGGGGGGACACCCAGATCGACAAATTTTTTAAAGACAAAATAATTGAAGATCAGCCAGGAGAGATCCGATCGATCGAGGATTCCTTCATACTCTCCGAACGACTCATCAAAATCCTCGAGTGAGCACCCGCAAAGCGGGCATTTTCCACCAACAAGCTCATCGAGAAAAACCTCTTCCTGGCACCCTGGACACGTTGTGTGCGGGGATTGCATGCGTGATGTCATTCGTTTCTCCTGAAGTGTGAAAGATTAGGGATATTCATCGGTATTTTTGGTAAAACCATTGCAGCAGTAGTATTTGGTGCTAGTATTGATCGGGTCTGCACATATAGGTATCACCATTGCATGTGCACCCCGATAAAAATTTTCTGGTCATCTCGAAAATATCAGTCTGCGGAGGGTTCTTCAGGCTCCATAACCAGAGAACCGAAAATCACTTTTTCAAGAACCTGTGCAACGTACTTGATGTGCATAGCTTTTTCCAGATCTTCGTTACGGTGGACATCTGCATACAGCTGGAGCCGCATCAGCGAGAACCGGAACCGGTCCAGTGTGTCATCATCAAGTTTCATAGCCTCACGGTAAATCGGTTCGAGCAGGTCGGGAAATGAGAGCGGATTTTCAAGGCAGGTAATAACGCCACGGTAAATCGGGAGTGGCAATTCCTTGCCGGAGAGGATCCGCAGGTAATCCATCTTATCCCTCAACAACCTCGATGAGTGCTTCCATGACCTTGTCAACAGCCGCCCAGGTAGGGCTGTCACCACGCCGTATAATAAACGGGCGTCCTTCATCCCCTGCCTTCCGCATCTCGATATCGATGGGAATTGCACCAAGGAACGGGACCGACAGTTCCTCTGCTATCTTTTTGCCACCGCCCCTGCCAAAGAGATCGATCTCCTCTCCACAGTGGGGACAGACCATCCCGCTCATGTTTTCAATAATACCAATCACGGGAACGTTAAGTTTCTGGATAAATTTAGCAGATTTGCGTGCATCGAGTGTCGCGACATCCTGAGGTGTTGTGACGATTACTGCACCCCGGAGATTAGGCGCGAGCTGGGCGATGGTGAGTGCTTCATCACCGGTTCCCGGGGGGAGGTCCACAACCAGATAATCCAGCGATCCCCAGTTCACCTCGCTGAGGAACTGCTGGATGGCAGCCATTTTCATTGGGCCACGCCAGATGATCGGAGTGCTCGTGTCCGGCAGAAGGAACGCCATCGAGATGACTGATAGCTTTCCGGTAATGTGCACGGGTTCAATCATTTCACCCATAATAGCAAGCTTGTGATCCTCAATACCCAGCATCTTGGGGATGTTAGGGCCATGCATGTCAAGATCCAGAAGCCCGACTCTGAACCCATGATTGGAGAGTGCATAGGCAAGGTTAACCGAGACCGTGGATTTACCAACACCACCTTTTCCCGAGAGAACCATAATGACATGCCTGACATCAAGCTTTGCTTTCGGGGGCAGACCTGCAGGCCCGCTCTTTGCTGATGAACAGGTTGTGGCAGTCGGACAGCTCGAACACTCATTTGTGCATTCTTCATCAGGTGTCTTTTTTTTGGTATCTTTTTTTGTCATTGATGCCTCTGTAAAAAATATAGTTCTGTACTCTCATCAGTTATCTTTCGTATACAATAAAGATGTGGAGATGTCTGCAGGGAAAGAAAGGTTAATTGTCCCGTATCCGATTCTAAAATAATGGAGCGCCTCAATATTTCACTGGATTTCCTGGAGTTCCCGCAACAGTATACCCGGGATTGAGAAAACCTCTCTCCGGGAATCTCGCTCCGGGGATTGAACGCAGCATCTGTCGCCATTATGGTATTCAATCCTTTTTAAAAAATCCTGCTATTCATTCACCCCCTAGATTATCTGGAACATTCCACCCGTACTGCAAATCCTTCCCGGTATACCCCGTGAACCTATAGTTACTTTTCCCATCTCAGCAGTGCGGGGCATCACTGATTATGGGACAATCGGGTATACAGGTCCTCCCCCGCAGGGTCAGATGATCCGATACCAGTTCAAGGCGTTCGGACTCGACGTGATGCTTGACATCAAGGCCGGTTCTAATAAACATGAGCTTGTATCAGCGATGATAGGGCACGTGATCCAGTTTGGTGAAACGGTCGCGATCTATTCACGATAATCCGGTATTCCGTTCGATTAGGCTGACACACTGCTTTTATTATTCAACCCGCGTATCATCCATCGTAAAGGAGGCAAAAACAGTATGGAGGAACTTAAAGTAAAAATTTCTGTTAAAATTCTCCCGAGCGACTACAGCTGTGATGGTCAGGACATATCACCGGAAATTGATGTCAGAGGAGTGAACACAAAGATCTCAAAATCTCTGGCCATTATTGTTAACGATCCTGATGCTACAGGGGGTGGGGGTTTTATTCACTGGATAGCATGGAACATGGAACTGGTCATGATGATCCCGGAAAACATCCCGAAGACGCCGGTTGTCACCTTCCCGCTCAAAGCAGTACAGGGAAAAAACAGCTTTGGAAAGATTGGATACAATGGTCCCTGCCCACCCCGTGGACAGACCCACCGGTACTTCTTTAAAGTCTACGGACTGGATACCAATCTTGATCTTGCCGCAGGATCTGCTAAAGATCAGTTCGTCAGGGCCATGGAAGGACATGTCGTTCAGTATGGCGAGACGTATGTTACGTACGGGCGATAATTTATTCTTTTTTTGATCCTGCACAAAGTCCTGGTATGCTTCAGTCCCACACTCAGAAATTAATGAGGTATTTGAATCTCATCGATCACGCAGCCAAGAGCATGATTCTTGCGGTTTATCAAGGAGGGAAATAGTTATTTACCCAAATCTGATATCATGTTGTATGCTGCAAAAAGGTCCGTGTATTAAGGTAGTTATTTTCCTGTCATTTCTCCTGATCTGCATTGTTCCCGTAGTCGCACAAGAGGTCCCGTACAGGTTCACAGTCTCTCCCGTGTCTGCTGAAGGGAGACCTGGAGATACCATCACGTATTACATCGCCATCACTGCTGATCCTGGATTTAAAAACCCGATTGACTTCACCATGGATGTCAGCTCAATGGGATATAGTAAGAACTTTGTTCTTGGAACCTATGAGGGGCCGTATCCCAGATCATCTACCTACGTTCTGACGATCCCCCAGAATGTTCCAACCGGAGTGACTGCCGATGTTACAATAAACGGCCGAAGCGGGGGATATCTCCAGCAACAGAGTCTCAAACTCAAAATTAAAGGATCGGGAGGGCCAATCGAGGATATCACCAGCATCATAACCGATCTTATCAACACAGCTTTGAAGGAAATTGCCCGCTTGACCGGAGGAAAATAATCCATAACCTCACAATTCTTTTCCCCTTATATAGCACCAATTTCTGAGTCGAATGTCCCCTCCCTGTTGTGCTGAACATATTGAGGAGATCACACTGGTTGAGAGTTCACACCGATTATTCACTTTCATTCCCAAAGACCTGACCGCAGAATATTTTCTTAATTGCCGAATACAACCGCTGCTCCTTTTTATATTACGGTTTCATTAAGGTGTATAAGGAAGATGTCCTATCAATGAATCCCGTTCACGATCATAAACGTTCATTTGATCCCGGGCAGGAATCATCAATTCTTGCATACATCGCTAAGCGGGAATCACTTCTTTCACCTTTGGCCTCGATTAGTGCCGACGCTGTTCGGAGGCACAATAGAACGCCTGAAGATATCCGTACCCCCTATTCCCGTGATACTGATCGTATTATCCACACGCGGGCGTACACCAGATACATAGACAAAACCCAGGTCTTTTCACTTGTAGACAACGACCACATCACTCATCGCGTCATCCACGTCCAGCTCGTTTCCAAAATCGCAAGAACTATCGGGCGCTGTCTCCGCTTAAACGAGGATCTCATTGAGGCAATTGCCCTTGGCCATGATATAGGACATATCCCGTACGGGCATTATGGGGAAACCTGCTTATCGGAGCTCTGTGAACGGTTCGGGATTGGAAAATTCTTCCACAATGTTCAGAGCGTGCAATTCCTCGACAGGATTGAAGACTGTGACCTGACCATGCAGGTGCTGGACGGAATACTCTGCCACAATGGGGAAACTGATGATATAAAAATTTCTCCTGAACCTTGTGCAACATGGCTGGCATTTGACAAAAAAGTGCAGGATAATGCAGATGGCAGACGCACAAAGGCTCCGATGACACTTGAAGGTTGTGTTGTCAAGTTTGCCGACACCATCGCTTTCATCGGCAGGGATTTGCAGGATGC
This sequence comes from uncultured Methanoregula sp., assembly GCA_964590415.1. Lineage (GTDB taxonomy): Archaea > Halobacteriota > Methanomicrobia > Methanomicrobiales > Methanospirillaceae > Methanoregula. The sequence goes on from CAZPVQ010000004.1 coordinate 137,969, forward strand.
ACGGGAGGTGGGGTTGATCGGGAGTTCAACACTCCTCCCCCGGGAATGCAGGGATACCCTCGGTGACTGCAACCGGGACATTATCAATACACTGATTTACGACCTGCTTGAAAACAGTGATACTGAGGATACGGGGTATATTTCGTACAGTCCTGAGGTAGAAACGGCACTTATTGCACTTCGCCAGTTTTCCCACATTCATATTTATGAGAACAAAAAACTTACAACCGAGCGTGAAAAGGTCAGGCAGATGTATGCAACACTGTTTATAAGCTACCTCGAAGATCTTGAAAAAAATACAAGGGATGCGGCAATTTTTACTGATTTTATTGACACAAACTGGATCAGCCGGAACTATATTCAGTCTGCTACCTGCGCCGAGCTGGTCCGGGACTTTATCGCCGGGATGACAGACAGGTATTTTGCTAAACGCTATGAGGAATGCGTAATTCCCCGCAGGGTGAATGGGAAATTCCGATAAAAACCCGAATACATGCACTCACTCATACTTTCCTTTCAGGCCAGCCCAGCCGGTAAATCCGCAGTATATGCACCCTATGCCCTCACAATGAAGGCACTGCCGTTTAGGTGCGGTCACCAGTACGACTCCGGTTTTGTTGCAGTAGAGACACCCTATCCCGCAACAGTGAGCACAGGTCGCGGATTCGTAGATTTTTTGTCTTTGTGTTATGGTAAGAATCCTCCCTTCCACATCGTCTTATCCTCCATAAAAATCTGAAAAGAGGGTCATACATCTTCCTCATCAAGGTACCCGTCAAGTGCATCAAGAAGCTCTGCAGATGACTGATAGCGTTTCGCCGGATCTTTTTCAAGGCATTTGAGGATAATCTTCTCCACTACTGCTGCATCAGAATTGAATTCAGATGGAGGAATCGGCTGCTCTCTTAGGATTGCATTTCCGACTTCAACAATGCTCTCACCCCCAAACGGAACTGAGCCGGTTACCAGTTCGTAAAAGACCACCCCCAGCTGGTAGATATCGGTCCGTTCATCGGTCCTTCCAAACTCCGAAGGAGAGACCTGTTCGGGAGCCGCATAGGAAAGTGAGAAGCCTGCTATGCTGGACTTTTTTACCTCATTGGCAAGCACCTTGCTCATCCCCCAGTCGGTGATTTTAGGAACGAAGTCTGTATCAAGAAGGATATTGTGTGGCTTGATATCACGGTGGATGAAACCCTGCTGATGGGCATATTTCAAACCGTCCGCTATACCTCGGATAAGGTGTACCGCTTTCCAGACGGGGATTGGTTTCTCAATCGATTCGAGAGCATCGGGTACATATTCCATCTCAACGAAGGGAACAGGGAGAATATTAACAGCCGTAACTTTTACAATATTAGGATGTCGCAGGGTCTCCCATGCTGCAATCTCGTTGAGAAAAGATTTCCCCGTCATTTCATCGAAACTTATCGGGATCTTCACTGCGACCATCATTGCATCCGATTTTCGGCGAGCTGAGAAAACCCACGCAATGCCTCCTCGTCCGATATATTTTATCTCAGTATATTTGCTCTCCAGTTCATTCGGGAAGAAGTTCATTTGTTCTGCAAACGATGTGAAAGTCCTGGATGTCCCCGGAACGGTCGTACCCGTTTCGGGGATGGTTGCAGCCGGGCTATCCCTAGGGGCAGTCCTTGATATCTTTTGTGGGGAGGTTGAATCCTTACTGTTAGAAATAGCCTCCTGCCTGCTTTCTTTATGCTTCAGCTGCCTGAAAATGATCAACACTACTGCACCTGCAACCAGCAGCACAATAAGTTCTACGACGAGAAGGGTGGTAGGTTGACCATTGCCGGTTTTATCTGCGGGGGTTGGGAGGGGAGAAATGGGAGTCTGCGTTGCATCAGGAAGGGTAGTTTCAGGGCGCGCCGTTTGTTCAATCACAGGAAAAGTCGGCAGGGCGAATGGCTGAGGTGTAATCACCCCTCGGGTGACAGGGAGAACCTCGTAGTAAAACGGTAATGGATCCATCAGGGGAAATGCATCATTAATGTTCTGGTAGGATTCAAGGATCGCTTTCGGATTTGCCCCAATCATGATACCATACGGTGTATCTCCAATCCCGTCACCATTTTTATCCTTTCCATGGTAATCACTCCAATAATTACCCATGTTGCTCTGTTCATTAACGCCAAGATAGGTATACGTAAAAGGATCCGGAGACGACCAGACCGAAGTCGCACTCTTGGAAATTACGTTCTGTGGATTGTCAAAATTGTTCCGGTAGATCTGGTTTGAGAGGGAATACTCGTCAAGCGTGATCCCGATTGTATTTTTTGATACGATATTTTCTTCGATCAGGTTATTATTTGAGTATTCAAGCGCTATTCCGACCTGGCTGCTGTTGGAAAAATTGTTACCATAAATGGTATTTTTCATAGCTGACTCGAGCAGGATTCCTTTGGAATTGTTCAGGAATGTATTGTGCCTGATGGTGTTCTCACTGGACTTGATGTGCATTCCATTGAGTAACTCAATGTTCTGAAGGGTAAATCCTTCAACTCTGCATCCATCGGCAAGAATTTCCATCGCGCTTCCTTTATCTGCCGGATCAATTATAGGTGGCCCGCCTCCGCTGTCTAACCCGGAAAGAATTATCCTTTTATCAAGCAGGAGATTTTCCGGGTATGTTCCACTATTCACAATAATGGAATCCCCGGGAAAAGCCTGATTAATCGCTGCCTGGATGCTGGTAAATTCAGCACCGTCTGGAGCAACGGTAAATTCTGAGGCATGCGCTGCAGGTATGCTGATAATTGAAATAAGGATAATGATAACCAGGAAGCAGACAAGACGTTGAACTGGAATCATAGGCAGCGACTGTAATATTTATTTCTTGTTGAATTAGAGTTTTTGATATTTTTCTCTCTCCCCTTACGAGCAGAGATTAGTTTATGCATGAATCAGTCATTCTGCGGGATGATGATAAGAAGTTTAACCCCTGATACTCCTTTGGAGAACTCAATGAGATCTCCATCATGGATGGAAACGCGTGTATTTTTTTCAAGGCGCCGGGTGTTGAGCTTGGTTCCTCCCGTGCTCCCACAGTCTTCGATGTGCCAGCCTTCGTTATTATGAAGAAATCTGCCATGAGGTTTTGATACCCGGGTCACCGCAGTATAGCCATCAGAGAAAACGATATCGGTCTCAGGGGAAAAAGCAGCCTGATTCTCGGGGTCGATCCTGCCGATACGGATTTGATCCTGTTTCAGCATGAACACTTTCCCATCGTCAGGACCGCCAAGTACTATTGCTGTGGGTAAATTTCCCAGAACCTCTTTCGAGAGAGTATTTTTTACCTCTTCCAAACGGCGGGAAATATCGCTTCCCATGATCTGTACCCGGGTATTGGAAAAAAGACCCAGATTCCTTATGATTGCTTCAAGCCCACCGGGTACTATGGAATATTCCCAGACCGGATGAATGCCCTTTGATGTGGGGGCACCCAGTCCTGCCTCTTTTTTTATCACACCGACACTCAGGAGCTTGTCAAGATGTTTTTTAGTATTTTCATAGCTGGTTTCGATCTCCTTTGAAATGGCACGGGCGTCACGGGGCTTTTTTTCGAGAAATTTCAGTATTCTGAGTCGCGCGCTACTTGAGAGCACATCGAGATACTCTGACAGTTCTTCCAGTGAGTCTGAATCTTCACGAATTATAATTGTCGGACTTTTGTCCGCCTGATTCATTGCACTCCTCCAGGGTCACATCGGATTTGTTTTCCATAACCCAATAGTAAATAGACTATAAGGGTGTAACGGTTTATATTCTCTCCCTGTACTGTCATTCCTGTTTGTTCATGGCTGTAACTCATCGGTTCAATAGTCCAACCAATACGATTTTGGGTATTTATCAGTACCTGCCATTAAACAATATACTCAGGTGATACACGAAAAGCATTCGGGGTGTCACCGACCCATCCAATGCACATTGAACCAGATTAAAACCCCATACTTAAAGACAACAAAGGAACGTTCAAAAACAAGATCTCACTCCAGAGAAAGAGGGATCCAAACCCCTCTGCAATCATACATTAAAAATAACGAATATTCTTTTTTAAAAAACAGATTAAAGGGTCTGGAGAAACAGATATGAATCTCTATGGTTCACTCCCGAACCATGAAAATCGTATATATTCGATGGAACCCATCCCCAGGGATTCTCCGAGGCACGGGGGCATGGGTTTTTTGGATTGTTTGTTCCTGATCCACCGCGGGGGCGACCGTTTGCGGGGCGGCGGCGATCATCGTACATGAAGGCGTGTGAAAAAAATCTCGTATCATATTGAATAGTTCAATTTTCAGGAGAATTCCTTCTCCATGATATGAGATTCAAGAGGCTGGTACGATGAAGGAGAGGCCTGTCCCTGTTCCCCCATACTGCGCCTGCTCTTATCACGACTATAACGTAATACCTGTTCTAGAGGTCTCGCATCGGGGAACTACAGCGATTGGGGTGAAACCCCATTAAGTGTAAAGTATGTAATTGAGCATTTCTAAAAAGTCGAAAAAAGATTTAGTTCTGTTTCTTCCCGGCCAGAACACCGCACAGACCAATAATACCAAGTGCAGCAATTGCAAGGACACCGGTAGAAGGTGAGGAGGGTGTATCGGCAGGATAGGATGTCGGCACAGCAGTCGTTAATTTTGGGGTCAGTGTTTTTGGAGGCAGAGTTGTGGTTGCCGGTACTTTGGTAACGTCTGTTGTTGTGATTGTGACCGCCAGAGGTTCAGTAAGCCGGACATTATCGATATTGCCTTCTGCATAAATACCCATCATACCATAATCACCCTTGGAACCCGTATATACCCTGTTCATACCGTTCAGGTTCTCAGCGGTGTTCAGATAATAGCTCCAGATCTCCCGTCCGGTCAGCCAATCTTTGACTTTCATGCTGGTTGTTTTATGATCATCATCGTACTGTATGGTCACGTGATAGGTTTTGTTCACTTCATACTTTACCGTGGGTCCGTTATAGGCATTTGGCCCCATCTCTGCTGCCGCATGCTGGCTGTTCACCTCTAACAGCTTGCCGCCCGTTGTCACCAGGTGAAGCCACATAATCTGCCCATATTTTGCGTTGGTAAACATTGAGAGGACGTTTGGACCTTTCGAAGGATCCATCTCAGTTCCTGATAATCCGAACCTGAACGTTGCTCCATCATCTATTCTGGTCAGAATGAGATCATATTCAAACGTGAAGGAGCCTCTTTCATAATCGACCGGTATATACGCATATCCGCCGGTACTGGGTTCATTGGAAAAGTGGTACATACCGAGGTTCGGATCCCAGTAATTGGTTGAGGGATTGTTTGTCAGCCAATGAGGATCCGTGGTGAATGAAGTCTGGTATATTACTTTGACGGTATTGTCATCGGAAAGCGCCTGCAGGGAAGGAATTGACGCCAGCAGGAATACTGCAATGATAAGGTGCAGGGAATATTTTCGTATCTTCATAGGTTCTTCTCCGTTTATTTCTCTGAAATGGGGAAACATGTCCGATCTGGTTTTTTCACACCGCTGTCCGATAGAATGTTCGCATTCTTCACTCAGGGACGTTGGAATCGTAGTGTAAATCTACTGTACATATGCTGTCCAGCCTTTCTTAAAAATATCGAGCCTTTTATGGGAAAAGCAAGATCTCAGGTGTTTGAAAGGTTTTTCAGGGGACATAACCAAAGTCATATGGTGAGAATAGGTATCAGGCAGGAGGTTTTCGGATTTTTCGATGCGGAAAAATACGCTTCCCCAAGGTTTGGGCCGGTCATATTGTTGATTTCTTTTTTGGCTGGTCGGCAAAGGTTCCCGTAAACACTATATTTATCTTTAAAATCACGCAATATTAGACAGAAGAAAAGTAATTGCGCGATAATAGTCTAGCGGTAGGACAGGAGCTTCCCAAGCTTCTAACCCGGGTTCGATCCCCGGTTATCGCATCGGTTTTACGGAGATGGAACCTGAACGCTGTGCAATACGGATTATCGCGGAGAACCGCCAGGGTGTCCTTCGGGATATCGCAACTATAGTTGCTGAGCACGAAGCAAATATCGTGATGATCAACCAGGAAGTGTTCGATTCCGGCCCCTATACAGGAATGGCGGAACTCTATTTCGAATATGATGCGGGGCAGGGTAGTGATCACAACAAGCTTATTGAGGATTTAAATAATATTCCCTCGATCCGGAACGTTAAGGCTTACCAGCCGTTTGGCCATATTTTCGGGTCAAGGGTTATCATTATTGGCGGGGGGGCGCAGGTTGCACAGGTTGCTCTTGGTGCCGTAAATGAGGCAGACCGGCACAATATCCGTGGTGAACGAATTTCGGTAGACACTATTCCGCTTGTCGGTGAACGGACACTCGCACTCGCAGTGGATGCAGTTGCGCGTCTTCCCCGTGCATCAATTCTGGTGCTCGCTGGTTCTATTATGGGTGGTGAGATTTCAAGGGCAGTAGACCGGGTCCGTGAAGCCGGGATTCCGGTCATTGCACTGAAGATGGCGGGAACGGTTCCCGAACATTCTGACCTCGTAGTAACCGATCCTATTCAGGCAGGAGTTTTTGCAGTAATGCATATCAGCAGCAAAGCAGTATTCGACATCAACCGGGTCCGTGGGCGTGAGTTCTAGATGGATATCATCGAAAAAGCAGTATCTGTGCTTATGCATGACGGGACGATCGTCTATCCTACAGAAACAATCTATGGTCTCGGTGCCGATGCTTTTTCTGATGAGGCAATTCTGAAAGTTTACGAAGCAAAAAAACGTCCTCTGGGAATGCCGATTTCTATTGCTGTTTCTGATTTTGAGATGCTCGCCGCGGTTGCCCATGTTGAACCCCACATGCATGTAGTTATAGAGGCTTTTCTTCCCGGCCCGGTAACGGTAATTCTTCGCGCCCGCAGACTTGTCCCGGATATCCTTACCGGGGGCACGGGAATGATCGGTATCAGGATGCCGGCGCATGACCTTGCACTGCAAATCATCGAACGTTTCGATGCTCCGATCACCGCAACAAGCGCAAACCTCCACGGAGCAAAAGACCCGCAGACACCGGACGAATGCACGGTACCACGTGAGATTTTTATAGTCGGGGGAAGGCTGCCGGGCACTCCGAGCACCGTTGTTGACCTTGTGAATAAACGAATCCTCCGCAGGGGCGCACAGGCAGAAGCGGTCGAAGCGTTCCTTAAAAAACTCTGAATTTTTTATGATGCCTGTCCGCCTGCGTGATTTCATCGAGGACACCGATGGCTGGCTCTATGCAGTTTCTACCTACGATAATGATGAGAAGGTTGGTTGTGTACTCAGATATGTTCCCGATGAGACTGGCGAACGCGTAAACCCTTCGGGAATTCGCTATAAAAAATATGATTTTGAAGATGCCTACGCATTTATCGAACATCACAAACCACAGTATTCAAATCTGGTCCAGCGCGTCCCTTTCCAAGATATAAAAAAAGTGTTGAGACCAGACATTGAAATTCCCCATATTGCCCGGAAACACCTCCGGGTTAAAAAACTCCTTGATCTTTTCGACCTTCCTGCAGGGACCATAGGGTGTACCGGCTCACTCCTGTGCGGACTGGAGAACGATGCATCTGATATCGACATGGTTGTATATGGAAAGCACTGGTTTACTGCACAGAAACTGGTCCGGCAGGGAATTCTAGACGGTCGTATAGAGGGGCTTTCACCCGAAATGTGGCGGAAAGTGTATGAGAAACGTAAACCTGAAATCCCATATGACCAGTTTGTGCTTCATGAGCTACGGAAATGGAACCGGGGACAGATCGATGGCACCTATTTCGATATTCTCTATACCCGTTCCTATGATGAGCTGAAAAGTGCACCGACGGGAAGAGGAAAGGTGCTTGGCAAAATGGAGATAGAAGCTCAAGTAACCGATGCTTCCCTGGCATTTGACAGCCCGGCAGTGTATGAAGTGGAGCACGAATCAGTGAGCCGGGTCCTCTCATTCACCCACACCTACAGCGGCCAGGCACTTGAGGGGGAGACCATGGAGGCATGCGGTATCTGCGAGTACCATGGTGATGAACTCTGGCTGGTTGTAGGGACGACACGGGAAGCGAGAGGAGAATATATTTTGTCAAAGACGCTGCTGGAACAGGTTTGAAAAAAGATGAGAAATTCAGGCTGTTTTTTCCTGCACAGTACACAATCCAGAAGGAGACCTCATAGAAAACAAAACTCATTGCCCTGTGTGGCATGATCTGTGCAATTTGTATAGCTTTTCTCAGGGAGAGATACAGGTGTGAAGGGTGCTGGTCACCGGAAAGATAATGCAATAAGAACTGCATAATTCGTTCATGTATCATGCGGAAAGGGAAATACTATTTTGATTGTGATCTATTTCCCTGTAAAAGACTCCGGCAGCAGACTCACGATACAGGAAAAACCATCGGATTAGCATGACAGAGAATCCTGAATCTGCCAGGAGCCTTTGCATCCGTAAATTTATCAGGATGGAGAGACCGTGATAGCCCTGCTCAAAATGCGGCGGAATAGTGTATGTTCATCATGGTGTTTGTTTTAACTGTGGGGGCTGCAAAAATCCTTTCTTTTTTTAAAAAAAAAGGAGGATTACCCTGTTCACAACAGATCCGACAGCCGGTGTCCACTACTGCTCTCGCACCGCTCTTTGTATTTACACTGGTTGCAGGGAGCGTTCAGCGGGTGCCGTGGTAGTTCCCCTTTCCTGATTGCCCGGATTTTGTGCAGGGTGGCAATAATCTGACGCCGGTCCCGGGGCTGGACAGTATGAAATCGTGAGATTCCATCAGGAATATATTCCACATTCCCGCCAGTCACTTGATTGCCGGTCATCTCCTCAATACAGAGCGCAATGCATGCAATCCGCAACCGGTCTGCTGCATACGTACCAAACGGCATAGCACCGGCAGCCCGTATGATGGAACAGGTGCCATCATCAGTTATACGGTCTGCCATGCCTACAATGCCATGTTTTTCTGAAATAACCCGCACATCACATTGAGCTGCCGGCATCCAGTCTTTTTTATTGCAGGAAGTAATGCAGGTATCCAGAAACGAACGCAGATTTGGATCTATGTCCGGGCGAACCGCGATTACCTCACTCCAGATAATGTCTGAATCGAGAGGATTGCCAAGATGATAGGAAAGCTGCTTACAGATCGCGTACCGACCTGATTCAGTGAGGGGATCGTTTCGTTCGTAGTAATATCGTACCGGGCATGCATGCACCCGGATCAGATCCGATACTGCGACGTGGTCCCTGTTTTCTGGCAGGATATTTCCTCATACAAGCGTAGGGAACCGGGTGGATTATACTTATTGAATCGATATCAACCGCAAATGAGGTAACCAGTATGAGGAATTTTTTATTGCCAACATATTTCATTCCGGTAGAGCAAACCTGATCATCATGACAGGACAGGAAATATCGGTCAATATTCCACCCACACTCGACCCGGTATACAGCAACATGATCCAGATCGCCTATAAGGATGACGAGTTCACGTTCATGTTTCTCCATCAGCTCCCGCAGGTGAACCAGGCACGGGCTAAGGCAATTGTATCTATTACACCAGCCCATGCAAAAAACCTGCTCGGTGTATTGACAAAGACTGTTGCTGACTATGAGTTAAAATTCGGCACCATATCCCCCCCAAAAGAGACGCAGGGTTCCGAGAAGGTTACTACTCTGAGCGGGTATTCCTGAAACGCATATTTTATTAGAGCATGCGTCGATATTGTGAGGTATTGCGCCGCCGTGGCTTAGCGGCATAGCGGCTGATTCGTAATCAGCAGGTCGAGGGTTCAATTCCCTCCGGCGGCTTTTAGATAAAACGTTGGATTCCTCTGACGAATATTTTGAAAATTATACCACTGTTGAGAATCATCCTTACTTCCCGGTCAGTTCACCCAGCCGGAAATACTACATGCCTCAGAGCATGTTCTTCAAAGAGTACCGGATGATACACTAAAAAAAGGGTATAGTCGTATTCTAGCGATTAATTTCTTGTTGTATTGAAGTCCCCTGCCCCCCTTGCGCCAGCCCTGCCCCCTTTTGGGCGGGGGAACCTGCGATTCATCTGTTGTAATGGTATACCTGATCCCTGGTTATACAACGCCATCGTAATTGGGGCGCCAATAGTGGCGGGGCGAAGCCCCTGGAGCGTCCCGCGTTTTTGGTCCTTTGAACAGGAACACTTTTTCGATCTGAATTTTGGTTAAAATGGCACTATACCCTTAAAAAAATTATTTTTGGATGTACCATCCGGTCATGGTCTCATCAAGAATCTTTTCACTGGTCGGTTTGGTCAGCAGGCTGACCACAATCATGGCAACAACTGCAACGACAAATGCATAGAAGGAAAAATGCATCGGTAATTTTGCCAGCTTGAAGTAGGATATTCCTCCAAATATGAGGGATACAATCAATCCCAGCGCCATCGAGACGAGCGCACCTTCACGGGTTGCACGTCGCCAGTAGAGGCCTGCGAGCATGGGTACTGCAAACGTTGCAAACATGATCCCAATCCCTGCCCAGATTAGCCAGACCAGCATATCCGGGGGACTGATGGCAAGGAGCAGCGTTATTGCAGCTGCAGCAAATACCGAGATCTGGCTGACCAGAAGCACTTGTTTATCCGGTGCATCGGGTTTGAGGATCTTCTTGTAAATATCCCAGGAAAAGTAGGTCCCGATGGTCAGCATGAGACGGTCTGTTGTGGACATAACCGCAGCCAGTACAATCACTGCAAAAATACCCCACAGGAACATACTGGGCATTGCAGCCTGTACACCGTATACAAAGACAAAGTCAGAGGCATTTGGGACTTTTGGCAGCTGGATAACGCCTTCATTGACAAGAACGATACCGGCAAATCCGGAAAACTTGAGCAGGAACATCACGACCGCATAGATCCCGAACGCCACAAGGGGTGCCCATTTGAATGTATTCGCACTTTTTACCGACAGGATATTATTGATCACGTGAGGTGCGCAGGCAAGACCGATGGTGAGCAGGAGTACAAAGGAAAAGATATATTCCGGAGTGAATACCGCCCCCGCACCAGTCACCCACGGATCTACGTTTGTCGGGTTTACCGCTGCCATCACTTCATTGATATGGGTGAAACCACCGGCTGCCATAATGACGATAGGTGCCATGATAAGGACACCCAGTATCAGGATTAGTCCCTGAATGAGTGTTGTCCAGGCAACTGCGTAGAGCCCCCCGATAACGGTATAGAGGGTCACAATTGCTGCTCCGATGAGAAGTGCCATCCAGTGGGGAATCCCGAACAACCACATAAGGACAATACTTATCGCCGTATACTGTCCGGCGAGATATATCATGGATACAATGATACCTGCAGTCGCACTCATGCCCCGCAATGAGGTATCGCTCCCAAACCGGTGGGCAAGGTAATCCTGGACGGTCATGTATCCGGACTTTTTTGCAACGGCATGCATCTTGACACCAAAAAAGATGATACAAAATGCAATCGAAAGAGGAACCGCCAGCTGTTCCCAGATGGTAGGCCAGGCATACTTATATCCCAGTCCCGAGACCCCCAGAAGGGACATCCCGGAACAGACCGAACCGATCATGAGCATGGTGAATACCCAGAAATCCAGGGAGCGTCCGGCAACGACATAGTCCGACATGTTCTGGATCTTTTTTGAAGCCCAGATTCCTATCGCGACCATTGCAATGAAATAAATGGCAACAAGAGCGGCTGCGACAGGATCAATCATGAGGGAGTCTCCTTGAACGTAAGTCCCCAGTAGAGCAGTGCAAGAATAATCAGGAGAAACGCACCCCCGACCAAAACGATAGTAGTAGTAGGCAGTCCAAACATTCTATCAAAATACTTTGTGGTATGTTAACATATAACATATTCGAAATTTATTCAGCTCTCGGGCGCCAAATACCAAAAGGAGCCATAAACTAGCTCTGATATAAGATATTTTATTTTTTTATGGGAATGGTGGTTTTAGCACCTCTAGGGTACATTTTTTTCCGTACACTCGGGAAGCAGCATGTATCCTGATTACCTGTTTCCCTCAACAAAAAGTATCTCCCTTTTTTTTGTTTTCACATTTTTTGTATCGTTTTAAGACTTAATTCAGGGTGCATGTATTTGGAGATATCAGAAGTGCAGTCTCCATTGCGGTACCGCGGATTTTATTGCGGGGATTATGGCAGCAGAGTGTCGATGGTGGAATTAGCGGGAGAATGGGGGAAATATGAGACCCAGCGCCGACAAACGCTCAAAACACTGAAAGCGGACCCGTCTTCTTCCCTGGATCCCAATGAAAAAATGCACCAATCAGTGCAATAGTAGGTCTGGTTGAATTCATGGAAAAAATTCGCTCTAGGGAGGTGAGGAACCGGATCATACCGGATTCTCCTCTTTGCATCCGAATCCAAATCAGAGATCTGAACCTTATCATCATGGTTATTATATGAGTGACAACCATTCCTTTCCTTGAAGAATGAATACTTTTTCTCAGTTTACGAGATCGATTGAAATTTTAAAAATTGCACTCATTGGCATTATAGGAATTATAGAGATCCCTCTCGTTATTGGTTTGTATAATCAGAATTCAGCAGGCGAAATATTCGGAATGGTTGCGTCTATCTTTATTCTCCAGCCCCTGGCAGTTGCTGTCGGGCTCGGGCTTGGCATACATCCCGTTCAGGTAATGTTCATCATGATATCATTCGGGATTTCAGTTATTTTGGTATTGCCCAGGATCTGTGATATATTTGCAGAGCAATCAGAATGGCTCCAGCAGAACCTGAAAAAAATCGAGAAAATTACCCAAAAATCCGAAATGTTCAGGAAATATGGGATTTATGCTTTTATTCCTTTCATCTGGGTTCCTGGTGTCGGACTATACGGATGTATTATGATTGCATGGCTGTTCAAATGGAGAAGTGTACGTGCAGGAGCAATCATTCTTGCAGGATGGATTCTTGCGGCTTTTATTGTCCTGTTGACATCAATCGGGATTTTTCAGATTATCCGATAAAAAGGAAAAGATATTGCTGAAAGCGTAATGATATGATCCCGATATGCAAACGGAGATAATTCGGGGACTACCCTCAGCGATTACGTTCTCAGTACCGCTTTGCTCTCGGAGATCCGCGTGCTGAGTTCCTGTGCGGCTGCGGTAATATTCTTACTCCCGACCACAACAGAGATCACCGCTACGCCGTCTGCTCCGGCTGTGATAACCTCACGCACATTGTCCATAGTTATCCCTCCTATGGCAATGACAGGAACAGAAACACTCCGCCGTATTTCCCGTAATACGATAAGACCGCGACCAGGTCCCGCATCATTTTTCGATGCAGTAGAAAATACCGGGCTTAAAGCGAGGTAATCCGCACCGTCCTGTTCGGCCCTTATGGCTTCCTCATTGGTTCCCACTGAGACGCCGATAATAAAACCAGGTGGGGCAATCTGCCGGGCTACGTCAACACGGATGTCATCCTGCCCGAGATGAACACCATCTGCTTCACAGGCAAGTGCCACATCAAGACGATCATTTACAATGAACAATGTACCGGTTTTCAACGTAATCGTACGGAGAGCCCGGCCGATCTGACAGAGCTTCCGGCTCCCACACACCTTGTCTCGTAACTGAATGACATCTGCTCCACCGGCAATTGCCCGCTCTGCAATCTCTGCATGGGTTAAACCGCCTGCTATTGCCTCATCGGTAATGATATACAGGTCGTACTTCATGATACAACGATTATCGTATACTTATCTTTGCATCAGATAGAAGATCCTCTGGTTTTAATGCAGCCATTTGATCGAATAGTGCCGTTTTAAATGAATACGGACCCCGTGAACCGGCAGCTGCTCTCTCACCGGCGATCCCAAATGCTGCAAGTGCTGCTGATGATGCAATAACAGGATCATCCGTGACTGCAGCAAATGCTCCGGTTACGGATGCTGCCATGCAACCGGTACCGGAAATGCTTCCCATCATCGGATGGCCATTTTCAACAAGAAGAATGCGTCTGCCATCGGTCACAATGTCAGTTGCGCCGCTGATGACTACCGTCACACCAGATTCTTTTGCATAGTGTTGAGCAATTCTCGACGGATCACCAGTCACACCCTGAGAGTCCACACCTCTCACGAATGCTTCTGCGCCGGCAAGAATCCCAATTTCGCCAGCGTTGCCCTTGAGTATCGTTATCTTCAGTTCATCGAGTAGCCTCTGTGCACTTTCGGTCCTGAACCGGGTCGCACCAGCTCCTACAGGGTCAAGAACAATCGGGATCTGTCGATCGTTTGCCATCCCTCCGGCAAGCAGCATGGATTCTATCTGTCCTTTATTAAGCGTACCGATATTCAGGACTAGGGCACCGGCAAAGGTGACCATCTCACAAACCTCCTCCGGAGCATCCGCCATGACTGGCGCAGCACCGGCAGAGATCGTGATATTGGCACAGTCATTGACCGTGACATAATTGGTGATATGATGGACGAGCGGGCGCTTCTCCCGCACACAGGCGAATACCTCTGAGATTTTTGTGCTTTTCATGGGGACGCTCCGGTCTTTAAAATCCTGGTATCATTGAATAGGAAGTCAAAGAGTAGTTTAGACGGGGGCTTATTAAATCATGTCCGCATTGGCTGCCAGGGATAAAAAAAGGTAATTCTGGTTTGCCATGGTGATAGTGTCATCGTGTGAGTTCTTCCAGCGTCGCCAGGAGCATATCAATTTCATGATCAGTGTTGTAAAGTGCAAGGCTCGCCCGCACCGTCCCTTCGGGTAATTTGAGATATTCAGTAAGCGGCTGGCAGCAGTGGTGTCCGGATCGCACCATGATATCAGCAGTCTCATCAAGCTGCTGGGCAACTTCATGCGGATGCATGCCATCAACAGTGAATGAGACAACACCGATTCTTGGGACTGGATGAGAGGGAGTGTATACATGAACATGTTTGATCTGTGCCAGGCCGTGAATCAGCCGATTTGTAAGCTCTTCTTCATAGTGCTGGATCTTTTCCATGCCAATTTTCTGGAGATATTCAGCAGCAACTCCCAGACCGATTCCCCCCGCAATATTGGGGGTTCCGGCTTCGAATTTCTGGTAACCTTCTGCGGTTTTGAAACTTGTGGCGGTTACCGTATCGACCATGCCGCCGCCGAATATCGAAGGCTCAAGCACAGGTTCCTTCATCCAGAGAACACCCGTTCCGGTAGGTCCGAGCATCTTATGACCGGAAAAGGCAAAAAAGTCACAGCCAAGATGAGCAACATTCACCGGCATGTGAGGAACTGACTGGGCGCCATCTACCAGCAGGAGGATACCTTTTTCGTGGCAGATCTCTGCAATCTCTGGAACTGGGGTAACGACTCCGATAACATTCGATGCATGACTAATCGTGATAAGCCGGGTGGCTGGGGTGATAGCCCGTTTCAGTGCATCAAGATCAAGCGAGTAGTCAGCGTTTATACCGATGACATCGAGGCTTACACCCCACCTGGTGAGATTTCTCCACGGCAGCAGGTTTGAGTGATGCTCAAGAATTGTGGTGATCACACGGTCGCCGGTATTCCAGACAAGCCCCTGCGCAACCATGTTGATTGCTTCAGTGGTATTTTTGGTAAAAACCGTGACTCCATCGTTACCGCCAATAAACTGTGCGACTTTGTCGTGGGCATGCCAGTAACGCTGTGAGGAGATCCGGGTGAAACGGTGAACACCCCGGCCCACATTTGCCCGGTAGTGGTGTTCGAACTCGACCATCGCTTCAATAACAGGCTCTGGAGAAAAGCTTGTTGCTGCATTGTCGAGATAAATGATGTCACCGAGAATCGGGAAATCCTTACGGATCTCGTTAACCGCAAATCCCGCACCAACCTGTTTTTCCATTGTTGGTTCCATGGTTGTTCCTTCCTTCATATCAACGGACTCCTTCTTTCTCACAGGGACAGTCTGCAGTGTATAATCATCATTGACATTAATCCCCTTCGATTTGCACAATTCCCTCATTTTCGGGGGCAATGCCCGCCAGCGCCAGAGCCCCCACGACCAAAAAGACTCCGGAAGACCTTTTTTATCAGCCCATGTTTCGAGGAATGCATCCCAGCGCTTCGCATATGCAGGATGGATGATCCGGAGTTCCTCATACTCACTTTCAAGCATCGCAGGGCAAAGGTAGCATCCGATGCGTTCGAGTCCTTTATCGTAAAGCGGGTTTATTTCTGCTTTCTGCCACCATAAGTAAAGGAATACTTCAAGCGCCCGCCAGTTCCTTATCGGCGAGATGTTCAGCTGGAGGGGGTTGGCCGGATTCTGGCTTGTTTCATCAAGATCAGCCCGGTTCCAGGATTCGTACCAACGGTTTCCCTGTATCGTAACACACGGCCCAACCCCGGCGAGGTAGAGCTTGAGCGGGTGTAGTTTCAGAAGTTTGCAGCACCAGCGGTTATCCTTTCCCGGAGGTCCTGCCTTCTCTACTGCCTGCCAGAAGTCTCCCGCTTTCTGGATGACTTCGACTCCCTGGGATCGCACGAACTCCACCGTTTCGGGAAATTCGATACCGGTGTCAATAAAGAATGCTTTTGTTACACCTGCTTTACGCGCAAGATGGAGGATTGCTGTACTGTCCTTGCCACCTGAGAATGAAACATTTGCAGTCGGACGGTCATGGATATGGTGTCTTATGCTGCGGATCGCGTTCCGTTCCAGATTTTTTAAGTGGTACCGGTTCTTTTCGATTGCGATATCCCAGCCGGGATTTGGCGGTGTGCGGGAAACGACCGTAATGAGCTCTTTGATTTTAACCGAGCCATCTTTGACCATCCCGGTCCCGAACCGGTTTTTATATTTCACAATCACCGTGCCTTCAGGTGCAGGGATTTTGAGGGGGATCCTTTTACCACCAATCCGTCCCTGCTCTTTTCTGGCATCGGTCTGGAGATCGAGATCCACAATTCCCTGCTTTACATAGGACAGGATATACGGGAGAGCTTCCGGGGCGATATCGAGACTGAACGTTCTCGAAACCGGATCGAACGTGAGCCAGCCAAACCGTTCCCCGTGCATGATAACGAGATCTGCACGATCAACACCGCCGGTTTTGTTCAGGAGAAGAATTTTTGCGAGCGGGACTGAACCAAAACGCTCATGCACGAGTTTTTTAATAAGAGCCGCGTCCGCTGATAGTGCAGGACGTACGTCGTAGGGTTGGAGAAGATCTATCTTTTTTCCCTCCCTGCCACACGCACAGCTCTTCGCAATCAACGGGACATTGCAGTTCTCGCACCAGTAGAGGATTTTTTTTACCGGCAGCTCGCGTAACACACACATTGATTGCGCGCTTCAGGAGATAAGAGAAACGATCGGGGAATAATTATCCCCAGGTAAATTTCCAGGGCAACCTGAAAAAAAGAAGTATGATGCAGGGAACGGGTTTTTCAACACTAAAGTATATACAAAGGAAATCCTGAATCAACATTGGTGAAGGTACCATGGTGAAGTTAACCGCAGAGATGAAGGAGGCATTTGGGAAAATGAAGGTTTTCCCGGTTGCCACTGCAACAAAAGATGGGACTCCGAATGTAATCCCTCTCGGGATAGCGTGGCTCATGAGTGATGATACCGTCTGGTTTGTGGACAATTTCATGAACAAGACGCTCTCCAACCTGAGGGTCAACCCCAGAATTGCGTTCTATCTCTGGGGACCGGAGATCAAGGGCTGTTACCAGGTCAAAGGCGTGGCGGACATCAAAGCAAGCGGCAAGGAATACGATGAAATGAAGGCAAAGATCAACGATAAGAACCCTGCCCTCCCGGCACGCTCGCTCGTTATCGTAAAAATTACAGAAATCTTCGAATGTAAACCTGGCCCGACAGCCGGGGTAAAAATTCTCTGATTTTTTTTATTTTTTTGGTTCTGGAAAATTCCCTTTCCTTTGATATAATACACATAGCACGGGTAAGATAACGGAGGGGAAAATTCCTCTGTTTCCTGACAGATCCTGTGCTTTCGATGGTGCCGTAGTACAAGTTTGGGGCATTATTTTATTTGTTTTGGTGGAGCCACAGTGGAGGGGTGAAAAACCCCGTGAGTTTGCGGATCCATTGAGCCTTTCCAGAGAACCAGAAAGGAGAATTGATAAAGAGCACCCGGTTGCACGAATAATTACTAAATAATCACCGTGGGTTATGCATTTATTCTGATGATTTGCACCGGGCAGAGATCTGATGCTTCCTGTGCACAAAGTGCAAGATCCTCTGTAGGTGTTCCCTCAGCAATGTTGCCATTAATCCGGTATTTTTCAACGATACGGCTGAATGAATCATCCGGGTCCTGCTCAAACAATCCCGGGCAGGTTTCCCAGCATGAACCGCAGCTCACGCAGGTCGCACGTTCAATAATCACTTTCACGTGTATTCTCCTTGATTACCGGTTCATAGTAAAGCCAGAACAATAAAGGTGCCGGTTGTACCACCAAGCTGTTTTTTTGTGATACGGGTAACACTAGTATACTGCAGAATTTTGCATCTGAACCGGTGCAAATCCTCACATCTTTATCATGAAAGAGTTTTCAGGAGCGGGAAATGGATTTTGGACTGATGCTGGATGATGCTTTTGCTTTTACAAAGCAGGGTATTTTTGAAAATACGGACAAATGGCTGAAGCTAATCCTGGCGATCTTATGCCTCGGGATTCCCCTGAACGGATATGTTATGCGGATTTACCGGGGTATACAACCAGCTCCGGAAGTTGATAAGTGGGGATCCTTATTCGTTGACGGTCTGAAACTGATGCTTTTAGGACTGGTTTACGCAATCCCCATTTTCGTTTTATATGCGATGATCTACGGTAGCATATTCATGGCGGCGTTGTCAGGAAATTCTGCAAATATGGACTCTTCTGAAATCGCAGGGTGGACACCCAATGTCGGACTTATGCTGCTGATGTTCCTGGTTGAGATCGCTGTCGCGCTGATTGTACCGGTTGCCTCAATAATTCTTGCCCGGACCAACAGCTTTTCGGAGGCATTTAACGTCAGTGCGATTCTGAAGTACATTGGAAAGATCGGATGGATTAACTACATTATTGCACTCATCCTTATCACGTTGGTTATTGCCATTCCTGTCGTTATCCTGGTCCTCGCTTTTATCCTGCTTGGGGGAATTATCATGGTGCTATTCAGGGTAAGCAATATCGCAATCCTTGGATTTATCCTCGCTCTGGTCATCATAATCCTGACCCTTGCACCTCTTTTTGCTGTCTTCCAGGCACGGTACATGACACGGGTCTATGACAGTGCGTCCCCCGAAGGATAATTTTTTAAAACAATCTTTTTTTTAAAAATCGTTCTGCTGATAATCAAACAATAATGGTTTATCCTCTTGCCGGAACACGCGACACGAACAAAGGGATATCTTTTTTTTTATTTTGCGCCGGAATTTTTGATCATCAGCGTACCTTTCCCCCGGTTGGCTATGTCGCCTTTGAACACATCTGCGGTAATCTTCCATTCAGGGAGCATTTTTCTTTCAGTTTTTTCAAATGTGGGAATCATATCATGGACTGTACCAAGAATCACGCATGAACCATCCTTCATGTTAGCACAGGGACGCGTGGCTTCACCTTCGATAACCAGCTCTCCGCCACGCATCTCCACACCAGGGAAATCGCCGGCACTCCCATGAATATGCACCCTGCCACCTGCAAGGTATTCAGCACAGAAATCACCCGCATTGCCAAATACCTCCACGCTCCCACCCTGCATGCCTTTTTTCTCACCACGATAACCGGTAGCGCAATAATGGCCGGCATTGCCCCGGCAGAGAATCGTCCCGCCCCGCATCTCGCGCCCGAGCCATGCATCCGCATTTCCAAGGATCTCGATAGTCCCCCCGCTCATGAAATTCCCGCAATGCATACCGATATCCCCGCTGATCAGGATACTGCCGGTATCCATGTATTCCCCTACCCGCTTGATTCTTGACGTGTCACCTTTGAGAACAACCTCGATATTTTCCGGGGAAACTGCAGTGCCTTCAACAAAGATCCAGAACAGTTCGGAGAGCGTGCGTTCCTTATTACCCTCATATACCAGAAGATCCGTACCTTTCAGGAAATTGCGGGGAATGATCGCTTCTGCTTCTATGGGGAGGGTGGGCTTTTTACGCACCTTGCTCTCAAGGATTACCCTCATGTGAATGCCTCCGTATCTACTCTTCGCCCGCGGGGGAGGTACAGGTTCTGTACCGGGTAATTGCTCATTCTGACCGTGTAGAACTCCTGGAACCTCCGGATAAATTCAGGATCGTTATCAACACGGAAATCTTCGGGAATTTTTGCATTTGCCCAGAAAGTGGCATTTGCACCATCAACAACGATCTCTCCCTCCCGCGATACCACGCGTCCCCGCTTTATCGTATACCGGGTCTTCTGGAAACCTTCCACTACTTTGCGATATTCCCGGGCAGGGTCTACTGAATCAGTCCGGATAGGGTAGATCGCAATATCGGCTTCTGCACCAATTCCCAGGTGTCCTTTGCCCTGGTTGATGATACCCAGTGCCTTAGCCTGCCCTGCCCTGGTCATAACGGTAATATCATGCCAGTCCATTTCCCGTTCAAGAGCACACAACGAGGTTCTCTTCTCAGTATCAGGGTGAAGGGTGGCACATTCCTCGTCCCGGTACCGCTTGCTCATCAGGAGCCCGATCACTTCAGGGTACTTCACGAACGGAGCACCGTTGGGGTTATCTGTTTCGAGCAGGCACTGCCATGGGCTTTTTGTGAGAAGAGCCAGTTCAAGACCGATTGCCCACATTATACAGTTGACCGCACTTTTCTTGGAGTAGGTAACGGGGATAATACCGGATCCTGTTTCCAGCTCCACATCGTGGTTGCTCCATTTGTTGTGGTGCAGGCAGTGAAGATTGAACTCCATGGGTCCGTCAGCGGTCATGGTCATAGTCCGGCAGAACATGATCTGGCCCATATCCATGACAATCTGGGGTTTGCTGTTGACCGATCGCGTAATGTCTTCTGCTTTTGAACAGATGTTGCGCCATGTCCCGCCACCGTATGCGTGGAACTGCACATGGGTGGCATACAGAGTCTGGCGATCCGGGTTTAAATCAGGCACGAGCTCGAACGTATCAAGGGTGGTCTGGTAATTTCCGGGCTTTCCCAGGTTATTGCAGTGCAGGTGTACTGAATGAGGGAGCCGGAGGAGCTCGTTTGCCCGTATCATGGTGCTAATGATCTCTGCAGGCGTTACCTCAAAGTGCGGAACCTTTTCATGGATGCTGGTTAAGTCCTCGCCCCAGCCCCAGGCTTCAGTTCCACCAGGGTTTGTCAGTTTAATCCCGTAACCTTTTACCGCGTTCAAAGTCCAGCCGACGACAGCAGCTGCCTTTTTGATGTTCTTCTCCCGCACCGCGTCCATGACTGCCCAGTTGCCGTCAAAGAGGGTGTTTGCCATCATGTCCTGGTGAGGAGTTGCCGTGAATTCTTCATGGGTGTGCCGGGCTTCAAGAGGTGCCATCGCACCTTCGAGCAGGGTCGTATAGCCCATGGCACTATACCGGTAACTGTTCCCGAACGTGGTGGGGACGTAGTATCCGCTCGTTACATGCATCTTTCCATGCCGCCGCGTCCTGCCAGCCCGCATATCCTCAGGACTCATGTACCGCCCGAAGTTCACCTTTGTACCGCAGACATGGGTGTGGGAGTCAATGCCTCCGGGTAGCGTAAGACACCGTTGTGCATCGATCATTTCAGACCGGTCAGATACTGATTCCACAATCCGTCCGTCACGGATCGCGATATCCATGATTTCGCCGTTGATACCACGGATCGGATCAATGACACAGGCATTTTTCACCAATAGCTCAGTCATGGTCCCATCCCCCGTTTAAGCGATCATAGATCTTTTTTAAGATTTCTGCGTCATCAGGATACCCGCGTTCGATCACTTTTTTCAGCCGTATGGGCACCCCGTCCATCCGGTATGCGGTTCCCGCGGCATCGATACCTGCAGCAGTGCAGGGAATATGGATACGGGAGAGGGCAGTTGTGGCATTCACGTGTGGATCAATAACCACCGTTGGGATCTTTGCAAGGTGGGCAGCAGCGTTCCGGGGGAAGTTGGCACCCGGATCGCTTGCCACGATAAGGGCAGCGTCGCATTCTTCCCGCCGCAGGATATCTACGGCAGTTGTCTCACCAGGGTTGTAGAATGCAATACCCCGGGCAAAATCGACAGCGAAGGGATACCCGGTCATCCAGGTGAAGACTTCATTGGATCCATAGACATTCCCATGCCCTCTCATGGGGGATATAACAAATTTTGTATGCCGGTTGAGTTCATCGGTGAGCTCTATGGCATTTCTGATGTTCTTGTATTTTCCCCGGCTCATGGTTAACCCGAGACCAAAGAAGATCGCGCCGAACTTTGCGTTTTTGCACATTTCAGCGACCCGGATCAGTTGCTCTTTTGCAATACCGGCAACCTTTTTGGGGATGACCGCCTCTTTCCCCCTCACGATTGCCCGGAGGGCGGAAAGAACGGCATAATCACCTCCGGGTTCAACCTGCAGGAATTCATCGGCAATTCCCGTGGTGTCATTCCTGCGGGTATCAACTACAATCACGGTGCGTTCCCGTTGTGCATCCGGTACAAAAAAGCCCGTGGCGTAGGTGGTATACCTGCTCATATGTCGGGGATGCGCCTCGATCGGGTTGCATCCCCAGTAGATGATCACATCAGCCCTGTTTTTTACCTGCCCGAGAGTGCAGCCGGGGTGGCCAACTTCCTGGATTGCAAGGATGGACGGGCCATGGCAGACGGTACTCGTGTTGTCGATGACTGCCCCGATCAGCTCGGCAATATGGACACCCACGCTTTGTGCCTCCCCGTGCGTGCTGCTCCAGCCGTACAGGAGCGGCCGGTCTGCTTCTTTTAAGATATCCGCGGCCTCTTTAATCGCATCGTCGTACGATATATCCTCCCAGCCGGTTTTTGTACGGCGGATTGGAGTTGGCAGCCGGGTATCATGCATGAACGTTGCCTCGGCAAGGGAGCAGCCGTTCTGCACCCGCACTACCCGGTCTCCCTCCACCTCAAGTTCGAGGTCATCGCAGAGACAACCGCAGAACGGGCAGACTACATCACTCACGATCATAGCGCAGTCCCCCTATCTCTTCCATAAGTTCTCCGACACTCAGAATCCTTTCTTCGGTCGGCTCCACATCTACGAACTGGCTTTTGAAGTCGGGCATGCCGGTACCGTGGGTTTCTGATGAGATGATATGGTTGGCATACGGACCAATCGTCACAAAAATCTCACCCCTTGTGACTCCCTCAGATGAATGGGCGATCAGTACAACATGACCGGTAGAGGTAGTGATCCTGATCCGGGCTCCGTTTTCGATTCCCAGCACCATCATATCCACAGGATTGAGGAAACCGGCAGAAGCCACCGCACGGTACACCTCCGATCCCTTGTGTTCGACCGCTGCACCCTGCGGGACGGTGCGTCCGGTGTTGAGGATGCACTTCACTGCCATCCCTCCTGAACAGGCTGCTGGTATCCTTCAAGGATCCGGGCAATACGGATGGCCCCTGTCGGGCAACTGACTTCGCAGGTCTTGCATCCCGTGCATTTATCCTCGTGGATCACCACAATATCCCCTTTTTGTACCCGCATGATCACCTCATCGTTTGAGGAATGCCCGCCTGCACCCATCTGTGCGTCGATCCCCTTGTTGACCGGGCAGGCAGTACAGCAGTTCCCGCAACCCGTACACAGTTCCAAATCGATGGCGATGCGGAATGAGAACAGGAGTGATGTCCCTTCCAGCTCCATAGTCTGAAGGATCTTTCCGCTTTTCAGCACTCCGTTCGGACATGCTTCAACGCAGAGTCCGCAGCGGATGCAGTGCCCTTTGTGGATCCGTGGCATCCAGCCGTCCCCTGCATGCACAACCTCGATCGCTCCTGGTGCCGGGCATGCCATCATACAGAAGAGAGCATGCTGGCAGGTCTTTCCCGTAGGTTCGGGAAATCCACGGAAGTGTGAAGGGGTTACCAGCGGGGCGGTTTTTGCAAACAGGAACTTTTTGATCCACTCCGTGCGGGCGAATTCTTTCAGGTACCAGACCAATGAAAGCCCCATGTTACCGCTCCGTACACGCAATGCAGGGATCTGCAGAAACAAACGTCGACGTTACATCAGCTATCGAATCAACACCGATAATCATCTCATGGCAGCATGCCTCGATATTCATAATGGAAGGAGTCTGGATCTGGATCTCAACGATCCGTCCGAACTCGTCGCTTTTAATAAAGTATGTCAGCTCCCCGCGGGGCGCCTCGCCACTATATCGCGTCTCTCCCGCTTTGCAGACACCACCACCCCGTATGACCCCTTTTGGGAGATCTGTTAAGCATTTCCTGATAAGGCCGATGCTCTGGAAGACCTCGTCGAACCGGAGCATAACCCGCGCAAAGTTATCACAATCCGGACGGCTGACCGACACAAACCCGAGGTGCCGGTAGGTAGGATGGCTGACCCGGCAGTCAACCGCGATCCCGCTTGCCCGTGCAGTCGGGCCAACTACATGGGCCCTTTGTGCTGCTTCCTGCGTGAGGATCCCGACACCACGGCTGCGCAGTGCGATCATAGGACCTTCGGCAAACATCCCGGAATACCTGTACAGATCCCGCTCGATCCGGTCAAGCGATGCTTGTAACAATTCTCCATCCGGGCGGGGGATATCACACCGGACACCCCCGGGAATAATATATGCGCAGGTGACACGGGCACCGGTTAAGCGTTCAAGCTCATCCATGACCTGCTCCCGCAGATCAAGCAGGTACATTCCCAGGGTCTCATGCTCGATGGTATAGCAATACGAAAAGTTTGCCAGAAGATGGCTCTGCATCCGGTCAAGTTCGTTTGCGATCACCCGGAGGTACGCAGCACGTGGCGGTACGGTAATACCGCTGATCTGTTCCATAGCCTCGATAAAGACCATGTTATGGATGACCGAACAGATCCCGCAGACCCGTTCTGCGAGAAACATGACTTCCTGCCATGGGCGTCCTTTCATGATCCGCTCGATCCCCTTCTTCATGTACCCAAGCTCTACTTCAGCGGCGACAATGCGTTCACCTTTCGCCTCGCACTTGAGCCGGGCCGGTTCTTTAAAACAGGGATGAATAGGCCCCAGAGGAATATTGACATCCACCGTCCGTTTCATGGGTGACTTTCCTCCCAGTTTGCAAAGACTGAATCTCGAACCGAGAGAATTGCCTGAAGGATCTCGGTTGGACGGGGTGGACAGCCAGGTACTTCTGCTGCGATCGGGATGTGCTTTTTTACCGGGGGGTCAACAATGGATCCCTTCCGATTGAACAGGCAACCGGAGATCGGGCAGTTGCCGATAGCAACTGCTGCCTTCGGATCCGGAATCTTCTCCCAGACCATGGCAAGTTTCTCTTCCCATCCAGGGGTATAAGCACCAATGACAAGAAGTACATCTGCCTCCCGCGGGTTATTGTGGACGAAGATGCCGTACTGTTCAATGTCGTACCGGGGAGCAAGACAGGCAAGCACCTCGATATCGCAACCATTGCACGAGCCGACATCGACATATGCCACATGGATCGAGCGTGCCCTGACCTTGTTCTTTATCCGCTGGAGTAGGGTCATCTTCGCAATTCCTCCCGTATCTGTGTCCTGCCATACGCAATGGCGTCCTGTACAGGAATACCTGTTCGTACACGGTCGCTTACTGCATGGAAAATAGATTCCATTGCGGCACCGGATATTATCTGGAGATACAGGGTATATTTTTCCCGTCCCAGTACCCGTGCAACCGGATCATCCGGATCAGCAAGAGCTTCCGCCATTTCTGCCCGGGCAGGGAGGTTTTCGAGCAGTATCATGTCAAGGTGCTCGATCAAGTATTTTCGCAGTTCCTGGACCGGGATGTCCAGTTCTGTAGCAATTTTTCGCACGAGAGTGTCATGGCGGTTTGCAACCAGGATCCGGTATTTCTGGGGCACAAGATCTTTTTCATACAGATACGTGGTCACAGAAATCCCCCATACTTTAACAAACCGTACACCATGAACAGCAGCACCGCCGCCCAGAGAGCAATCATTTCTGATGTATGGAGCCGGTGTTCATCATGAATCAGGTAATACGCTGTGGCGATGGCGAGGATAATTGCCACAATAATTCCTTCAGACCAGATAGACGGGCGGTCGATAATCTGGGCAATTGTTATGAGAACATACAGCACGCCCCCGAAAAGGATTGCTTCACGGATCATGAGAGCACCACCAGAATGACTGCAGCATAGACAAGCATTATCCCGGTAACCATTACCTGGATGGTCACTGAATCGAAGGGGGACATCATCGGCGTGATCGCACAGGAAAAAGCGAGGAGCATAACGAGAAGAATCATCCCGATAATAAGCCAGGGCAGCGACAGCGGCCCGATAAATACCGCAAGGAAGGTGGCAAGCAGTACAAAGGTTTTAAGGCCATTACAGACCTCAAGCCCGGCACGCCAGATGCCGAAGTGCTCGGTTTTGTACCCGCTCACCAGCTCTTTTGCCTCAACTATCGAGAAGGGGCCAAAGGGCATCTTGGACAGGATCACCAGAAACATTGCACAGGCTGCGGGAAATGCGATAAGGAGCAGCGGGCCATTCACCTGCTGGTAGTACATGATGGAAGATATGTCCAGCGATTGCGTGAACACCGCGATTACCGCAACACTGACAAAGAGGGGAATCTCCGATGCTGCTGAGATGACCGACCTGACACCCCCATACTTACCATAGGGTGATCCTGATGATAGTCCAAAACCGTGTTCTACGATCTTGTGGAGCATATAGATGCCCAGGATGACCAGCAGGCTCCCGCCACTGACCAGCACATAAAATGCTGCGGTCCAGATACCAATGGCAATAAGAACGACAGCAACAAAGAGAGTCGAACTTGCGGTCACCGGGATCCAGGTGGTTTTAAAGGAGAATTTGAGCATATGCAGGATCTCCTGCCAGATTGGAGGGCCTGGTCTGCGTTGGATCCGTGCAATCAGTTTCCGGTGAATGCCTAAGAGGAGCAGGCCAAAGAGCGTGGCAAGGACAAGTTCTGCGATCATATCAGTACCCGATGAACGGGATGTCACCTCCGGATTGTCCTGCCATCCACCAGAAAAAGAGCGCCAATACAGTAACGGGGAAAACCGGTACAATCACCGCTGCACAAACAGGAAACGGTATCATGCCGGTGAAATAGAGGGCGGATGCAATAGCGCAGATTCCCGCACCCGCCCAGAAGATCCGTGCAGCAGTTGTTTTCTTCATCGTTATCACCCCAGCATTACAATTTCGACAACCCGTAAAAAGATCAGAAGTGAGGAGAGTGAGCACATGATAACATACGGGGCTCCCGGAGCTCGGAACATCTCTGCTTTTGCCGCGTAGAACGGAGCCATTCCCTCACCAATCACCCCTATTACGAGCAGGGCCTTCGCTATCAGAGGGACTGGGGGCAGTGTACCTTTCATGAGTTCGATCATGGAAAGCGTGCCGGTTGCAGCTGCGTACAATGCCGCTCCCGCAAAGAGTGGCACAGTTGCGGAGAGAGCTACCAGGCCGTATTGGTATGCAGCATTCTGCACATGAGGGCTTTTAACCGCAGCGACAATCCCCACATTGGTGATCCCGACCATTGCGGTGAAGAGCGTAAAATTGAAGATATCCCCGGTCACCATCGCACCCATGGAGGCAAAACCGCAGGCAATCGCCATATATCGCCGGAACCGCATTTCGGAGAGGCTGATATCTTTCGTACGGTATGCATCACCTCCGAATGCAATATCCACTTGTTTTTCCGGACGGCTGATGATCACCAGCACGGTAAATGTCAAAGCCAGTAAAAAGAGCGTTATCGTGAAGGGCGTGAAGTATACGAGTTCATCGCCGAACTCGAGGATATAGTAAGGAGTGCCACCGATGACCTCAATCATGCTGCTCCCCCCACATGGTACCCACAAGGGACATCTTGACGGTTACTTTGAGCACAATACCCACGGCAGCAGCCATAAGCGCGATAAACCAGTACTGGGGAAGGAACATGAATATAAAGAACGCGAAGATCCAGATAGCCCAGGAAATTCCACTTGCCATCTCGAGCATATTCAGGTTCTCCTTGTATCCCCGTGACATAAAGAAGAATACCAGCCCTAGGCCGGCAACACCTCCCCCGGTAAAGCCTGACAACAGTAATCCGTACACGACAAGGAATACCGAAATTATCATCGGTGCGTCCGCCTTCTGGATCACCTCAATGTTCAATCCCCTTACCGGCCGTTCCTTTAATCCTTCCTTGGTGATGTAGATCTGGGACAGGGCAAGGAGTTCTGCGATTCCTACGGTCAGCCCGGGAAGGACGAGTGCTTCAGCAAGGTCAGTACCAAGCAGGGCAATTACACCCAGTGTCGTTATCTCGGCGAGGTCAAGGAGCAGTAACCGGTGCAGGTCATCGGTCTCGATGGCAAGCGCCAGAAAACCGATTACTCCTGAGATCAGGACAACCAGCAATCCGATATTGTACTGGTCCCACATCATTCCACCTTCCGGTAAAGGTAAGACGCGATGGCAAACGCGATCAACAGTATCGTTGGTTCAACAACCGTATCCAGTCCTCGGGTGTTATACAGGATTTCATCAATAATTCCCCCCGGGTGTGCAACAATCGTTGTCCCGAGGTGCTGTGTTGTTTCAGACAGGTAGAGGGAAAAGGGTGTGAGGTAGGTTGTTACCAGCCCGGCAGTGGGGGAATTCTCAGGATACTGAGAATGGATCGCGACCTGGTAAAAGGGCGGACCGCCACGATCGTAGGGGTCCAGGGTACTATTTCGGTCAATGGTTTTGGGATACAGCTGATTCTGCTCGTAACTGACAGGAAGCATCAGAATTCCGGCAAGAAAGATAAGGGCGCAGGCGCCGGCAAACAGCGGCACGATGTTTTCATAGTTGCACAGGAAATGTGAGATCCTCCGTATCATCCAATGCCCTCCTTCTTCTGCATGACACGTACGAAGATATATGTCGAGAGAACTGATACTGCAGCGAAGGTAAAGAGCGCGAGCGCCTCATTATAATGAAGCATGACGAGCAATAGTCCCCATCCCGGGATCTCCAGATTAATCAGCTGGGTCAGATAATTTTTTGGCCGGGGGAAGGCAGCTGCAATTGTTCCTACGAACAGAACGATAAGCCCGATAACGAATTCAGGAGTATAGAGATCTACGGTCAAACCTGAACCCTCCGGCAGACCATCAGGGTAAATATCGTCGATAGTGGTGCAATCAGTGCAGTAGCTATGGCAACGTCAAGAAAACCCCGTTCAACGATAAAGGGAAAAACTCCTGCGATAAGAATCGAAAGGGAAATAAGTTTGTCGAAAGGGTCGCGGTTGAAAATTGCTGCAGTCATACCTATGAGGATGAGAAGGACCGACGCAACCATCACGACATCATTCATGGTTTCTTAATTCCCCCTGCCCATGTGCTCGCGATTGCATTTGATTCAAGGGTGGACCCGACAAAATATGCAGCTGCCGCTGCGATAGTGATTGGATGCGGGAGCAGAAGTGCAATAATACCGGTAACAGCGAACGAAACAACATTGAGAAGCGGCAGCTTTCGCATTGTGTTGCGTTCAGCGATGACCCGTATTGCTGCATACACTGCGATTCCGGCACAGACATAAATCGCGATCATGGTTTATCCTCCGGAATAAACCGGCACCGCACCTTCCAGAGCCGGGCAATAAGCCGGCTCGCATGTACCGAAGATAATCCCTGGATGGTAAGGATGGCAATCACCATGCCTGCGATGAAATCCGAAGCTGCAAACCAGCCCGACTGGACAGCCCCGTATACGATCAAGGTGGCAGTGATACAGCCTGTTGTGCCCGCATAACCAGGATCATAACAAATCCGGTTACCGATATACACGAGCAGTGCGGCAAAAAGGCCACCGGGCAGACCTGCGCAATATACCCCGCAGCTTGCAAGAAGGGTCCCTGCCGATGCATCGGGAGAGGAAACGATATTGCCCATCATGAAACCCCCGTTCAGGTTTCCGCCGCCTTTTTCAACTTCCTGTGCTATTGCAGTTGCCCCACTTACGCCTCCGCTGTGGGGCAGTTTGAAAATGAGATCAACTATCATGAAGTTGAACCAGCAGATGAGAGCAGCAATAAGAATCCGAAGGGGTTCATCAAGCATGGGATGCACCGAATAAACTGAACCTGATTAACACTGTAGATCAGAGGGATAATTGATAAAGGTTCTGATATTAACGAATTCCCTTACTTTAAATGAAAAAGAGTTTTTAGTGTTATTTCCTATGTAGTGCGATGGAAAGCATCTTTACCTCCCCCGAATTTCAGATGAGCCTGCTCCTGTTCGTGGCGCTCGGGGGGTATCTGATTGCTTCGCGTATCAACCAGTCAGCCGTCATCGGCCTCATTCTCGTTGGAATTGTTGTCGGCCCCAGCGTGCTGGGCTGGATCACCTATACGGATTTTGTTGCGGGTCTGGCACATCTGGGTGCTGTCATCCTGCTCTTTGTTATCGGTCTTGAATTCAACCTGAAGGATATCCTTTCGGTGAGGAATGGGATAATCGCAGGGGTAGGGGTAATAATTCCGTGGATTGGCGGGTACTGGCTCTCACTGCTCTTCGGTTATGATATGCCAAGTGCGATCTTTATCGGGACTGCACTGACGGCAACCAGTATTGCAATCACGGCCAATGTGTTGAAAGAACTTGGCAAGCTTCAGACTGAAGCAGCAAAAGCAATCATTGGTGCAGCGGTCATCGATGATGTGCTCAGCCTGCTTGCGCTGGCGATCAGCACCGATGTTGTCAGCGGCACCGTATCAGCAGAGGGGATTGCCATTGTTGCTGTAAAAGCGGTTGCCTTTATTGTAATCGCCGGTGCATTCGGTCTTCTGGTGGTCAGCCGGTTCATGGAGCGTCTGGACAAAACTCCTTTTGCAGAAAAATACCCTGAATTCATCTTCATTTTTGCGATGATGATGGCCTTTCTCTATGCCATGCTCGCCGAGCTCGTCGGGGTGTCTGCCATTGTCGGGGCATTCATTGCCGGAGTCTCATTTGAAGGAGTCCGGCTTTACCAGAGCAAGAACCTGAAGGAAGGAGCCGAGTACCTCCAGATCATCTTTGCGTCGATATTCTTCGTCTCGTTAGGAATTCTCGCAGACTTCCATGCCCTCACTCCTGAGGTAGTGGTCTTCCTGATCGCACTCACCATCGTTGCAATCATAACAAAAGTTGTCGGCTGCGGTATACCGGCCAGACTTTCCGGCCTCTGCTCCAAAGATGCGCTCATTGTCGGGTTTGGCATGGCTCCCCGTGGGGAGGTGGCGATGATTGTCGCTCTTATCGGGCTTGAAACCGGCATCATCGGGCAGGAGGTCTATGTCACGCTGGTGCTGATGAGCCTTCTCACCACGCTGATTACACCGATCGTGTACCGGAACTGGTTCTATCGCGGGGAGTATCGCGGCTACGATAAGAACGGGACCTGTATTGATGAAGGGAAATGACCTGATTGTATTAGGTAAGAATCCACACCGGCCTCCCATTCGCTTTCTTATTTCCCCCTCCGTTCCGTGCACTTCAGTGCTAAGCGCCCGCGATCAGTAATGGAGTAGATGATCCAGTTGCCCTGCTGTTCACCGGAAATGAAATCCTGCTCCTTAAGGATACTGAGATGGTACGAAAGTTTTGAATCCGCAATCTGAACGACACTCTTGATTACACAAACACAGAGCGGTTGGGAAAGGAGAGCATACATAACCGTCAGCCGGATAGGATCTGCAAGTGCCTGGTGGAACCGACTACTTGCGTAAAGTATGGTCGGATCCGGTATCCGTGAGAGAAGTCCTTCCATCCCGCCCTGATTATCAAGCTCTATCTGGATGGGATCCGGAAGATCTTTTCCGGGTTCGCAGCATTTTTCCTGAGGCGGAGATTTCCGGGTCGGTTTCATAAGTATTTCAAATTAATATGAAATGGTAAAATATATAGCCTTGTCCTGCTCACATTGATTCAATAAAAGTTGAAATGACGTGAAACCATGGAACATCAGCAATCAACATGCAGTTGCGGAACCGAACGAAAAACACGGATCATCTATTCCTGCTCCGGAATCGGATCGAATGTCGGCCAACTCGCCAATGCAGCTGCATGCCAGCTGGCAAGCGAAGGATATGGCGGGGGTTCCTGCCTTGCCGGTGTTGGAGGGGGGATTGAAAAACTGATCAGTGTTGGTACATCTGCCGATGAACGGATCGTCATTGACGGTTGTCCGGTTGCCTGTGCAAAAAAGATCATGGAGGACAAGGGGCTCAGGATCGATCGTTATGTCATGATCACCGAACTTGGATTGATAAAGACAAGCGGACCAGCCTTCAATAAAAACGATGTCCGGATCGTAATCGATGCGATCAGGAAGCCATTACCGAGAAAAATGGGTCTTTGTTCCGGTGAACTGACATATTCGAATTGACTTTTATAAAACATAAAAAGGGGAAAATATGGAACCAAAACAATCCTGCTCGTGTTCGTGTACACCTGCCACACAATCCACTGAAGGATGTACATCCAATAAAAAAGCATTACCTGCGATTCGCAAAACTACCAGCACACTAACCTTTGCCAATAGTCTTGATCATTTCCTTGCCCGCTGGGGCTGGGACCGTAGTGGTCACCGGGTCGAGCCTGGTCTGTACCAGCTCGGGGAACCGACACCAGATTCCCCGGTTTTTGCATCGGCAAACTATACACTCAGCTTCGATGCACTCCGCTCTGCACTGAATGGTGCAGATGCATGGATCCTCGTTTTAGACACAAAAGGGATCAATGTCTGGTGTGCTGCCGGCAAAGGGACATTTGGTACTGATGAGCTTGTAAGAATGATTCATGTAACCGATCTTCCGACACTTGTCAGGCACAGGAAGATCATTGTACCACAACTCGGAGCTCCAGGTATCTCATGGCCGGATGTGATGCGAAGGTCCCAGTTCCTGGTTGAATATGGCCCGGTTCGGGCTTCCGATCTTCATCAATATTTAGCAACCCACAATGCAACACCGGAGATGCGACGGGTAGAGTTCCCCTTCAAAGACAGGATAGTCCTGACACCAGTGGAATTTGTCCATCTCGCACTTCCGCTCTTTTTAGTGACTGCTTTCCTCTGGTTCCTGGCCGGCCCGTTTGCTGCACTTGCAGCGATATCAGCCGTAATTGCCGGAACAGTACTCTTCCCGGCGCTACTGCCGTTTATCCCGACACATGATTTCTCGACAAAAGGGCTCCTGCTCGGGGGACTGGTTGCCGTTCCGTTCGCAGCTTCTTTTGCGACAGTTCCTGCAATTCCGTTCTGGGCAAATACACTCGCAGCGATTACGGCACTCTTGCTTATTCCGGCAGTAACCGCATACATAGCCCTTAACTTTACCGGGTGCACGACATTCACTTCACGGACCGGTGTCAAGAAGGAGATTTTCCGGTATGTTCCTGTCATGGCTGTCATGGCAGGGTTGGGGATTATTGCAGGACTCATACTCGGTGTAAGCAGGCTGCTGGGGGTAATCTGATGTTCGACTCGTATACGGAAACCTCACTTCATTATTATCCAGATCGATGTATCAACTGCAAACGATGTACACAGGTCTGCCCTCACGGTGTTTTTGCCACGGGAGATGATCACGCAGAGCTTGTCCGTCCTGCATCCTGCATGGAGTGCGGGGCGTGTGCACTTAATTGCCCGGTACAGGCAATTGAAGTCCAGAGTGGTGTCGGGTGTGCTTGGGCGATGATCAGTGCCGCCCTGAGGGGCAAGGATATGGATACAGAATGCAGCTGCGGCGGAGAAGACAGCACCTGCTGCGCTACCCAGAAGGAACCGGAATGTAATTGCGGGGAGAAGTAGATTCTGGCAGGTTTCATCATTGGCCAAAAGACATATCCTTCAAGATAATAACAGGCTGACAGGATAGTAAGAACAGCAAAAGAACAGGAAAAACATCATGACAAAATCTGATGATGCTCTGGAGGATTTTAAGAATGGATTCACCTGCTCTTCTGCAGTGTTTTCTGCTTTTTCCGATGAGATGGGTTTGGATCGTGAAACTGCAAAGAAGATAGCCTGTGGCTACGGGGCAGGCATCTCAAAAACCGGCAATATCTGCGGAGCAGTGTCCGGTGCGATTATGGTGATCGGTCTCAAATTCGGGAAGGGAAAAGAAGGCGACGATGCAGCGACCGAAAAGACGCGGGAACTGGTCAGAAAATTCATCCGGGTATTCACCCAACGTAATGGGTCCATCAACTGCACAGAACTGCTTGGATATAACTTAAGCAAACAGGAAGAATTTGAGCAGGCACGCAATACAAAATTGTTTGTGACGAAATGTCCTGACCTTGTGTGCGATGCCGTTCTGATCCTTGAGAAAATTCTCTGATAGTCAAAGAACAGGTGAACATCTGTGGTAGCAACCGTTAAACGTCTTTCATTTCTCGACCGCTACCTGACGCTCTGGATTTTCCTTGCCATGGCGGCAGGTATTGCAATCGGGTACTTTTCACCGACAGTACCATCAATAATCACAGGTCTTTCGGTCGGTACAACCTCGATCCCTATTGCCATCGGACTCATCCTTATGATGTACCCCCCGCTCGCAAAGGTAAAGTACGAGGAACTGGGGATCGTCTTCCGTGACACAAAAGTGCTCGGGCTCTCCCTCGTTTTAAACTGGATTATCGGGCCGGTGCTGATGTTTATTCTTGCAGTAGTGTTCCTCCGCGAACAGCCTCTGTTCATGTATGGCCTGATTCTCGTTGGGATTGCCCGCTGCATCGCGATGGTAATCGTCTGGAACGATCTTGCCGCAGGTGATTGCGAATACTGTGCCGCTATCGTTGGCCTGAATTCGGTTTTCCAGGTTTTCTTCTACTCGATGTACGCCTATTTTTTCATCACGTTTCTCCCGCAGGTGCTCGGAATCACAGGAACCGTTGTTGACATCACCATGCTCCAGATCGCCCAGAGTGTTTTCATTTATCTTGGCATTCCGTTTATTGCCGGCATTGTAACCCGGTACACACTGATTCATATGAAATCGAAAGCATGGTACGAGCAGGTGTTTATCCCAAGGATTTCCCCCATAACCCTTATTGCCCTGCTTTTTACGATTATCGTGATGTTCTCGCTCAAGGGGGAGTATATCATCAATGTCCCTCTTGCTGTTGTGACTGTAGCAATCCCGCTGCTCTTCTACTTCGTCATCATGTTCTTTGCGAGCTTCTGGATTTCACACCGTCTCAACGTCGATTACCCCAAATCTGCCTCTCTCTCATTCACGGCAGCATCTAATAACTTCGAACTTGCAATTGCGGTTGCCATTGCTGTTTTTGGCATTGCATCACCTGTCGCATTCGCCACGGTTATTGGGCCATTGGTCGAGGTTCCGGTCCTGATCTCGCTTGTAAATGTCTCGTTCTGGCTCAAGGATAGATGGTATACTGATAACACCAGTAATGAGTGTCGTCCTATTAAGCAATAATGTGAATAACAGAAAGGTTCCAAAAAAATATTTTTTTTTATTTCCCACGCGATTCCGTTCTGAACCGATACCTACTGCTAGAGGTGAATCACAGTAACAATTTTTGAAATTCAGGCAATGGAATATATACCCCTTGAACGGATTACCAAGTATCAACTGCCAATGGAAGGATGCGTTATGACCGAAGAACCTAAACCCCAGCTGATACGGGAGAAGCTCGATGTCTGCGAGCTCGATAAAGCCCGAATGGCAATCCTGAATCCTGCATTAATTGAGCAGAAGAAGAATGAACGCACAATCGACGAGAATGCTAAACCAGTCCTTGAACTGATGTTGCGGGAAGGTATCGAGACGGTCTGGGACCGGTTCGAGATGCAACAGCCTTCGTGTAAATACTGCCTTGCCGGAACATCCTGTTCACGCTGTACCATGGGGCCATGCCGCATCATCCCGCCCAACCGGATCCGTGGTGTATGCGGTGCAGATGCCGACCTTATCGTTTCCCGGAACCTCCTGGACCTGATAGCAACCGGTTCCGCAGCCCACTCAGACCACGGCAGGGATATTGCTGAAACGCTATACCTGGTAGGAACGGGAAAAACAAAGGATTATACCATTTCTGATCCGGTAAAACTCAAACGAATCTCAGAAGAGTTTGGGATAAAAACTGACGGGAAAAAACCAGAGCAACTCGCCGCCGAGCTTGGCGGGGCCATGCTGGATGAGTATGGTATGCGAAAGAATACCCTCCAGTTTCTCAATCGTGCCCCGAAAGCGACCCGTGAGATATGGACAAAACTGGGCATCACTCCCCGGGGGATTGACCGTGAAGTGGTAGATTCAATGCACCGTGTCCAGATGGGTGTCGGTGCTGACTATGTCAATATCCTGCTCCAGGGGCTGCGTACCAGTCTCTCGGATGGATGGGGCGGCTCGATGATCGGTACCGAGGTATCGGATATCCTGTTTGGCACACCGACCATAAAAAGCTCAACGATGAATCTTGCGGTCATGAAATCAGACCATGTGAACATCTCAGTGCACGGTCATAACCCGGTGCTCTCTGAAGTAATCGTGAAGGCGGTAGCTGATCCGGAGATGAAAGCACTCGCGCAAAAATACGGTGCAAAAGGGATCAACCTTGTCGGGATGTGCTGTACAGGCAGCGAACTGCTGATGAGAAAAGGCGTCCCGATGACCGGTAACCATCTCAACCAGGAACTGATCATTGCAACCGGCGCCCTTGAAGCGATGGTGGTGGACTACCAGTGCATCTTCCCGTCGCTTCCCCGGACTGCAAGCTGTTTCCATACCCTGATCATATCAACAAGTTCGAAAGCCACGATACCTGGTTCGTACTTCTTCGACTTCCACGCTGAGGATGCATATCTCACCGCAAAAGCAATCGTGCGGATGGCAGTGGAGAATTTCAGGAACCGGAACCCGCAGCGTGTCCTTATTCCGGGAGAACCCGTACCGGTTATGTCGGGATTCTCCAATGAGGCGATCAAGAACGCACTCGGGGGGTCATTTAAACCACTGATCGACCTGATCGCTGCCGGCAAAATCCGGGGAGCGGTAGGCATTGTCGGGTGCAACAACCCGCACATTAAGCATGATTATGGCCACATCGCTCTCACAAAAGAACTCATTAAGAAGAACATTCTCTGTGTCGAGACGGGTTGTGCTGCAATCGCGTCAGGAAAAGCCGGGCTGCTGAGACCAGAAGCTGCATCGCTCGCAGGCGATGACCTCCGGGCGGTATGCGAATCTCTCAAAATCCCCCCGGTGCTCCACATGGGATCCTGCGTTGACAACTCCCGTATTCTCGTGCTCGCTGCTGAACTTGCCAATGCCCTCAACGTCCCGATCCATAAGTTACCTATCGCAGGTGCGGCGCCGGAATGGTATTCACAGAAAGCTGTTTCTATCGGAGCATACTTTGTTGCATCCGGTGTCTACACGGTGCTCGGGGTGATGCCTCATATCTCCGGAAGTCCTCCAGTAGTATCGCTGCTCACCGAAGGACTGAAAGGTGCCGTTAATGCGAGCTTTTCCGTTGAACCGGATCCGGTTAAGGCATCTGTGCTTATATCGGACCACATCGAACGCAAGCGGACCGAGCTCGGGATTTAAGTGTCCCCAACCATTAACCGTGCACAATCAACAGAAAAAAGCCATCTTTCCCCTCACGGCGGAACGGGAATCCGGATCGTAATTACCGGAAAGGGCGGGGTCGGTAAAACCACCATTACCGCTCTTCTCGCCCACCTGTTTGCACAGGAAGGGTTCAGGGTCCTCGCTGTTGACGGGGATCCTCAGCAGAACCTTGCAGTCACCATGGGTATTCTGCCGCAGGATGCGGAGCGGATAGTACCGGTTTCGCAGAGTACTGAGTACCTTCGGGAAAAAACCGGCGCCGGCCCGGGAATATCCCCGGGGGGACTTCTCACCCTCAATCCTGATGTCAGCGATGTCATTGACCGGTTCTCGGTCAGTGTTGCCAAAAACCTCCGGCTCCTTGTGATGGGGGGCGTCAGCCAGGCTGGTGGCGGCTGTCTGTGTCCCGAGTATACGCTCCTTGCAGCTATCTTCCGTCATATGCGTCTTCTTCCTGATGAGGTAGTCCTTCTTGACACCGCGGCGGGTATGGAGCATTTCGGCAGAGCGGTCGCAGACGGTTTTTCCTGTGCACTGGTTGTCGCTGATCCTTCCTATAATGCTCTCTCTGTCGCGGAGGAATCTGCAGGGCTTGCACAGCAGCTGGGAATCCAGGATAGGATCCTGGTAGTAAACAGGGTACACAAGCAGGCAGAGGTTGATAAAATACGAGAGAAGATGGAGGCAGTTACAGGATTTTCCCGGATGGTTTTTTTACCTTGTGATCCTGAAATTATTCATCTCGAACCTGCAGTCAACCGGCTCCTTTCACGTGAATCCGTGTTTATTGATGAAATGCGTATACTTGCAGCAACAGTTGCTGCACAGGAAAAG
Organism: uncultured Methanoregula sp.; assembly: GCA_964590415.1. Lineage (GTDB taxonomy): Archaea > Halobacteriota > Methanomicrobia > Methanomicrobiales > Methanospirillaceae > Methanoregula. The sequence goes on from CAZPVQ010000004.1 coordinate 176,689, forward strand.
AACAGGCTTCAGCAGTGTTGAAAAAAATAGTAGACGGGAACTGTCAAGAGGATGAAGCCTTGCTAAAAAACATTATCCTTTTAAGACGAGCAGATCATTCCTGCCCGTCGTCCCTTTTTACCTTTGCAATCAAGCAATTTATGTGGTTTTCGGTTTCCCGTGCCTATGATCACCAGGTACCCACCGCCCCCCATCCTTTGTCAGCTCTTTTTTCCAGATGGGGACACCGGCTTTGATTGCCTCAATAATAAACCGGGATCCGGCGTAAGCCTCTTCCCGGTGTCCTGCGGCAACAATGATGATCAGTATATTCTCGCCCACCGCAAGCTGCCCGATACGGTGGATGATATCGACATGCAGGAGCCGGAACTGTTCAGTCGCGTCTTTGGCAATTTTTTCCAGTTCCTGTGTTGCAACATCCTCGTACGCTTCGAGTTCCATCGCGGTGATATCGTCATCTCTGACGATACCATCGAAGACCACCACTGCTCCCGTCCCCTGTTTCTTTGCTGCCTGAATGAGACCCCCGATATCGACATCATCTGTCTGGATCGAAATCATGGTTCACCTGATTTATCCTCCCGCAACCGGTGGGAAAACTGCAATCTCGTCACCGTCGGTAACCGGGGTTTTTGCCGCATCAGCGATATCAATCCGTTTACCGTTTTTCATAAGGATCACGAACTCCCGGAAGTCGCCGTTCTCATCAAAGATGGCAGCGTATCCCTCGGGATTTTTCTTTGCGACCGTGGTAATCAGCGGGGTGAACATCGTTCCTGCTGACACATCAGTCATGATATCGCTCCCGAACAGTTCACGGAACCGTGCAAAAAAACGGATCTTAACGCTCATTTTTTTTCCTCGCTGGTCTTCTTTGCCCTACCACCACACGCTTTGCAGGCAGGGTTGCGTTCCACGCATATCTCTTCTGCGTGTGCCTGCACTCCATCCCAGATGAAGAGACGCCCCGTGAGCATTTCGCCGATACCGAGCAGGTACTTCAGTACTTCATTGGCCTGAACCGTGCCGATGATTCCTGCTGTCACACCCACCACCGGGAATACTTCCTGTGGCGGGGGTTTGGGAAAGATGCATTTCAGGCACGGGGTTGTTCCGGGAATGATGGTGGTTGCCTGCCCGTAGAATCCGCGGATACCTCCATGGAAGAGCGGGATCTCCTCAGCAATTGTGACCTCGTTGAGCAGGTAACGGGCAGGATAGTTGTCCAGGGCATCCACAATCCCATCAACTTCCCCCACCAGATCAGCAGCATTGGTTTCATCAATCTTTATATCGATGGCGTGGATCGTGATGTCCGGGTTTATTTCCTGTAATGTTTCCATAGCGGACTCGGTTTTCTTCCTGCCGATATCCCGGTCGAAATGGAGGATCTGTCGGTTCAGGTTCGTCCGGTCAACCACGTCCGTATCGACAATGGTTAGTGTTCCTACACCCGCGACAGCAAGATAGAGGGAAACCGGTGATCCGAGACCCCCGGCACCTGCTATGAAGATATGCGCTTTTTTAAGTCGCTCCTGTCCCTCATCTCCGAAGAGCAACATCTGCCGCTTGTATCGTTCGCGTTCACGTTCTGAAAACATTGTTCACCGGAATTTCGGATTTGTTCCTGCAGTCCTGCCTTAATGATCGCAGGTGAGATCTTCAGTATGATCATGGGAATGGGGATGTTTCTCCTCCCAGGGTTCCAGCCCTTTCTTTACACGGTAATCGTTGATTGCCTTGTGAATGCCTTCTTCAGCCAGAACCGAGCAATGCATTTTGATAGGGGGCAGACCATCAAGCGCCTCTGCGACTGCTTTATTCGAGAGCTCCCATGCCTCCTCCAGCGTCTTTCCCCTGACAAGTTCGGTTGCCATGCTGCTGGATGCAATTGCTGCTCCGCAGCCGAACGTTTTGAACTTCGCGTCAACTACGATGTTGTTTTCGATCTTCAAAAAGATCTTCATGATATCCCCGCAAACCGGGTTCCCGACCTCGCCAACCCCGTCAGGGTTTTCAATCTCCCCAACATTTCTGGGGTTCCTGAAATGATCCATCACCGTGTCACTATACATTGCATCCCCCTTCTTTTCCGCTCTTTCGGTAGAGAGGGGACATGTCACGTAGTTTTTGTACAACTTTGGGAAGAATGTCGAGCACAATATCCACATCCCCTTCCTTATTTGCATCGCCCAGCGTGAGGCGGAGCGAGCCATGCGATATTTCGACCGGAAGCCCGGTCGCAAGTAATACGTGTGAGGGTTCAAGGGAACCGGATGTGCAGGCACTTCCGGTTGATGCGCAGACACCTTCATCGTCAAGCCATAGCAGCATCGATTCGCCTTCAATAAATTCAAAACTCACATTGAAGTTACCCGGCAGCCGTTTCTCCGGGTGCCCGTTCAGCCTTGCGTTGGGAATTTTTTCCAGCACACCTTTGAGGAGACGGTCCCGCATCGCTGTGATCGCTGCGTTGTGTCCCGAAATATCCGCAGTGGCAAGTTCGATAGCTTTCCCCAGACCGACAATACCGGCGATGTTCTCTGTTCCCGCACGACGTTTGCGTTCCTGGCCTCCACCATGAATAAGGTTCTCGATCCGGACACCCTTTCTTATATAGAGTGCCCCTGCTCCTTTCGGGCCATAGAATTTGTGGGCAGAGAGTGAGAGCAGATCGATGTTTTGTGATTTCACATCAATCGGAATATTCCCTATAGCCTGTACCGCATCAGTATGGAAGTATACCTTGTGATTCCGGGCGATTGCACCGAGATCTCCAACGGGTTCTATTGTTCCGATCTCATTGTTGGCATACATAACCGAGATCAGGATCGTCTTTTCCGTGATAGCATTTTCCAGATCTTCAGGATTAACAAGACCGTACTGGTCAACCGGAAGATAGGTGACTTCAAAGCCTTCCTTTTCGAGAAACTTGCAGGTGTGGAGTACCGCGTGATGCTCGATCTGTGTCGTTATGATGTGGTTACCACGCTTCCGGTTCGCAAGCGCCACTCCCTTGATCGCCCAGTTGTCTGATTCACTCCCGCCAGAAGTAAAATAAATCTCGTCCGGGTCTGCACCCAATGCCTTTGCGGTCTGTACCCGGGCTGTCTCAATTGCCTTTTTCGAATGCCGGGCAATGCCGTAAATGGATGAGGGATTGCCAAAATGTTCCGTGAAGTAGGGTATCATGACCTCTAAAACCTCCGGTTTTACAAACGTGGTTGCAGAGTGATCCAGGTAGATTGTGCGCTGCGCTCCCATCTGTTCCCTCGTACCTGAATATGTGCGTTGATCTGGGGATAATTCTTTTCCACCCTATTCATACCAGAAAACATCCTGGCGGTTCCCGAGAAGACCGGATATAATGTTTATCTGGCTGGTCACCATGATTGTTGCATTTACAATACAAATAACAATTGTGAATGCAATATATTATTTGACAATTGTGATAATTTAAACGATGTGATAGTATGGAGACCCCCTGTCAGAAAATAGTCTGGGACGTTCTGCCGGCAATCCGGGCAGCAATCGCAGTAGAGCTTGTCAGGTGCGGAGTCTCCCAGGTGCAGGCAGCACGCATGCTGGAGATTGCACCATCAGCGGTCTCGCAGTACCTTTCAGGTAAGCGAGGATACCGGATCGAATTTGACGATGAAGTGAAACAATCCATCGCCCGGCTAGCGCAGGATCTGATCAACAAGAAACAGATAGATGTAGTCGGGCGGATCTGCGGGATCTGCCGGCAGCTCCGTGAAGGGGAAGGCGGATGTACCGGCCTTGTGCCCGAGCGCTGCGGCTCGTAATTTTTTTATCTGCCTGACATTCATTTGATACCCATGGTTCTGGTCTCCCGATGAATACCGTAGAGAAAACACGAACACTCAAAAAAACAATAGCAGCGAGAGGATCGATGCTGGTCGCTTTCTCCGGAGGGGTGGACAGCACGCTTCTTGCTGTCCTCGCAAAAGAAGTGCTTGGTCATAAGACAATGTGTGTCCTTCTTGACAGCCCGGTTGTCCCCCGAGCTGCTGTTCAACAGGCACACCAAATCGCGAACGAACTCGGACTCGAGCTGGAAACCATTGCAGTCCCCCTGATGGATCATGAAGAATTCCGGAAAAATCCGGCAAACCGTTGTTATTACTGCAAAAAGATCTCCGCTCCTTTTCTCAGACAACGGGCAAGAGAACGGGGTTTTGCCAGTATTGCTGACGGGATAAATGTCTCGGACAAGAGCGAGTATCGCCCGGGACTTGCCGCATCAACAGAAGAGGGGATCATCCATCCGTTTATTGAATCCGGTATCACCAAACAGGAGATTCGGGAGATCGCCCGTGAGTATGGTCTGTCAGTCTGGCAGAAACCCTCTGCTGCCTGTCTTTCATCCCGGATACCCTACGGTGAAGAAATCACCCGGGAAAAACTCCGGTTTATTGAAGCAGCCGAGGCATTCCTCGCAGAACAGGGATTCGGACAGCTCCGGGTACGTTTACACGGTACTATTGCCAGGATAGAAGTGCATAAAGAGGAGATGAAGAAAATACTGGATATGCAACCTGCAGTCGTGAAGAAACTCAAATCAATCGGTTTTTCTTATGTCACCCTTGATCTCGAAGGATACCGGAGCGGGAGTTTGGATGAAGTATTTTGATGTAATCTATAGCTCTGCCTCAGGATTGTCCTGGTGAAGGAGAAGGAGAGAGATATGAGCGAAAAGATGTACCGGAAACTGCCCTGCATTAAGGTCGACGGGGACACGTTCGGAAATGTACTTCACGAAGTCGTTGAAGAAGTACCTGTTGCCCTTTTTGTGAATGGCAGGCACGCGATGACTGCGATGATGAGCCCGGTGCAGCTCGAGGATTTTGTTACCGGCTACCTCTTCACCGAACAGATTGTAAAGGGTGTCGATGAGATCGAATCAATCAGGATTGAGAAAAACCGGATCAGCGTTATTACAAAGAACCTGTTCAAAGTGCTCGGCCCAAAAAAGACCATTTTATCAGGATGCGGGGGGAGTGTATCTTATATCGACGCAGAAAAACTCCCGAAGATAAAGTCTGATCTTGTGATTAGCAGAGAGAAAATCAACGAATCGGTCAGGGATGCACTCTCTTCAGATCTTCACAAAACAACCGGCGGGATCCATGTCGTTGCCTTACGGTATACCGAAAAAGTTATCTCGGTTTCTGAAGATATCGGAAGGCATAACGCGGTTGACCGGGTTATCGGACATGGACTCCGTAGTGGTGTCGATTTTTCGCAGACATTTATCGTTTCTTCAGGCAGGATCTCTTCTGAAATGGTGCGAAAATGCCTTATTGCAAATATTCCCCTGATCATATCGCGCAGTGCTACGACGACATTATCAATAGAGATTGCAGAAAAGACGGGACTTACAATCATTGGTTTTGTGCGGGCAGGAAAAATGAATATTTATTCGCGACCACAACGAATTATTGGATTGGAATCTTCGTCAGCTCTTTTATCGGTCAAGTGACTGACGGAGCAGGCAAACCTGGCAGAGATCCCCGCTGCAGGGATCACCACACTCCCGGCAGGAACGGATGGGTTCAGACATCACTGAACCTTTATCGCAGCGCTCGATCTTTTCTTTGCTCTCCACAAGGTTGAGCATAGTTCCGGGATGCTTATATTCAAAAACTGACAGCATTGACCGGACCTCCCGCCGCATTGCATACCGGGTGTACGGGCACTCCGGAAGTTCGTTCCACGCATGATTGATCAAAAGATACGTAGCAATCTCTTTTTCTGAAATCCGTGAAAGTGGTTTGATCCTCGGGATAAACTTCCCGGATGATTCACCTCTGGAATTCCGGACAAGACGCGACAGGTCACCCCTGAATATATTCATTAATACCGATTGCGCCTCATCGTCAAGGTTATGACCGGTGGCAAGCTTTGTTGCCCCCGCCTTTTGTGCGCCCACCACCAACGCTTTTTTCCTCATGATACCACAGATACTGCAGGCCTGGGTCTCCCTGCCGGTGAGGAAAGCATCGAGTGATTCTCCGAAAAGGCTGGTAAAAGAAATGCAGTGATGTTCGATTCCCAGCCGGCCGGTGAGCCGTTCTGCTGACTGGATCGTTTCTTCACGGTAGCCGGCAATACCCTCATCGATCGTTATGGCAATGAGCCGGACGTCCTCCCACGCCTGGAGGAGATGGTGCAGGAGGAGAAGGAGTGCGGTGCTGTCTTTTCCACCGCTCAGGGCAACTGCCACATGATCCTGAGGGACGATCAACTGCCGGGTTTTTATAGTGTCTGCCACTCGCAGTTCCACATCAGCAGTAAAATGAGTCCCGCAGAGATGACGGTTGCGATATCGCTGGAATACAACAGCCGGTTCCGTGCAGAAAGAACATTTCGGAACATCCGGTTGCACTGCCTTTGTTTCCAAACATCAACCTCCGTGTGCAATCCTGATAATACGAACCTCATCACTCCCTTGAATAATCGTATCCTCAGGAAGCAGCTTCCCGTTCCGGGATACGATCACTTCAAGCGGATTTATACCCTGTTCGAGCAGGATCTGTTCAAGAGGCGCCGGACTATGCTCAAAAATCCGTATGTCCTTGTCCGATAGGATAAGTCTCATTTTGCCACTAAGTAGCTTTGCGAGCAGGTTTCTTAAACATCCCGCTGGGGAAAATTGTCATTGAAAAGCCCTCAACAATAAAAAACTAAAAGACTGATACGTAATCCACGTATTTGATACACAGGATTAACACATACAAGTACGGAAGTGTGCAGGGTGCCAGATGCATCGTTCATTCATGATGAAATTTTCAGGCTGAAAGAGGATAGGCATGCGATTATTCTCGCGCACAATTACCAGCCGGCTGAAGTACAGGATATCGCCGACCTCACCGGGGATTCCCTCGAACTGTCACGGGCAGCCGCCACCATGGACGGCGACATTATTGTTTTCTGCGGCGTGGATTTCATGGCTGAGACTGCCGCAATCATCTCCCCGGAAAAGACAGTCCTGTTGCCGGCTCCGGAAGCCTGCTGCCCAATGGCGGATATGATCACGGCAGACGAGCTGAAACTCCTGAAATCCCGGCACCCGGAGGCAGCGGTTGTCTGTTATGTGAACACAACCGCTGAGGTAAAAGCCGAGAGTGATATCTGCTGCACCTCTTCAAACGCGGTAAAGGTAGTCAACTCTTTAAAAGAAGAACGGATACTTTTTGTTCCTGACCGCAATCTCGGACTCTATACCCAGCGTTTTACCAAAAAGGAGATCCTGCCCTGGGAAGGATTCTGTAGTGTACATAACCAGATTACTCCGGAAGACGTGCGCAAGGCACACAATCTCCATCCTGGTGCGATCATCCTGGTGCACCCGGAGTGCCGTCCTGAGGTAATCGATCTTGCAGATCATGTTGCGAGTACTTCAGGTATCATCAGGCAGGTGTGCAATTCCTCTGAAAAAGAATTCATCATTGGTACTGAAGTTGGTATTCTCCACAGGCTCATAAGGGAATGCCCGACAAAACAATGTTATCCTTTATCACCATCAGCAATTTGCAGAAATATGAAAAAGACAGATCTGAATAAAATCCGGAATGCTCTTATCACCCTGCAGCCCCGCATCACCGTACCGGAAGAGATTGCTCATCGTGCCCGCTGTGCAATCGAGCGAATGTTGGCAGTCTGAAAAAAAGAGATTAATTCTCCTGCTTTTGAGGGGGGGGGGTGTTTTTTCGTTCCATAAGTTTCGTGTACATTTCCTCACCGATACATTCCTTTGCATGCCGGCACCACTGGACACAGGATTCGATATCATTGTAGACCCTAAAACCGCACCCGCTGCATTTCACGGAGATATCGTTTGAGAAGAGTTCCACTTCCTCACCGCAATGCGGACACTTTTTGATCGCGAGGGGGGGGAGTCCGCAGGTTCGCGGCACCAGAGCAGTGGTCAGGCATAGGGGATATCCTTAGTAGTATGTCAGATCATCTGTTAAAGAATTCAATGGACGGATGATCCGTTCATCATCAGCATCCGGGGTATTCACCAGGGAGGATATGGGATACATCGACATGTTCTCTGCCGGGAACGGTGCAAGAATTTCTTTGAGTGCCTCAGCATTCAAAGGGGTTTTTGAAAGCCAGCGATCTTCATGTTCGGGCAGGAGAATTGACGGCATACGATTGTGGACCTTTGCGACAAGTTCGTTGGGCGCGGTAGTAATGATAGTATACGTTCTGATAAGATTTCCGTGAGTTCCTGCCCATTGGTCATAGAGGCCGGCAAAAGCAAAGAGCGGGATTTTGGGCAGGTGAATATAAAACGGGATCTTCTTTTTACCTTCCTTTTTCCATTCAAAAAAACCGGATGCCGGAACAAGACAGCGGCGGTTTTGCATCAGCTCTTTAAAGGTAGGTTTTTCTGATAAGGTTTCTGCCCGTGCGTTGATCGGTCGTTGTGCCGTGGTAATATCCTGTGTCCGGTGAGGCACCAGCCCCCACTTCATCATGACAAGTTCATTTTTTTCTTCATGAATAATGACCGGCATTTCATTTCCCGAAGCGATGTTGAACCGCGAACGTGACCCGATCATCGGATTGAATACCCTGAACCGGTTGCCAAGATCATCGATAAAGACTAACGAATACCTGCCACACATATACCTGATCGCTTCGGTTGTTCGTTAAACGGGTATATCATCCTGCCGCAGGGACTTTGAAAATACCCTGTCTGCTCTATACCCATGATACAAACATGTAATATCGCCCATAGCCAACTAACTGGCAACCAATGACAGAAAAACAACTGATATCGACAATAAAGTATATCGCCGCAACAAAGCCGGCTTTTTTCCTGTCAGAGATTATTCCTTACCTCGATGAGCCGTTGCCCGTGCACCAGCTGTTCCGCATTATATCTCCTGAACTTTCTGCTCTGGGACTTATAGCAAAAAAAACTCAGGGGGATTTTGAGATTATCCGGATTCCGCCCGCACAACCCTATCTTATGAATCAGGAGGAAGTCAAACAACAGCAGCATTTTTTTACGACCAGACAACTGCCTGATTCCCTTGCCCAAAGCATTGAACGGTATATTACAAAAAAAGTCGGAAAGGATTGGGATGATCCGATCATTGTCGAACGCCTCCGCAGGGCGATCGTCTCCCAGAAAGATGATTACTGGAAACCATCACACAAACGGTCATTACACTACATTAAGGGTTATAGTGTTCTCAGTTATCTCGCCTACCATTTCCCGGTATATTTTTTCCAGACCGAGCACCTGCTCCTTATGCTCGCACGAGACGGGCTGCTGAAAAAAAGCATGACCATGCTTGACGTGGGAACCGGACCGGGTGTTGTACCGCTCGCAATCGCTGATTTTTATGCACGACTTGATGATGCACAGGCATCGATCTATTCTGTAGAACGGTCAGAAGAGCATATCGAGGCATTCACCTATTTACGCGAGGCTTTCGTACCCAGAGGGGGCAGAGTATCCATTAAGTCTCCGATTAATACAGATATCAGATCACTCGACCTCACCAGACTTCCGGAAAAAATCGATCTGGTTATCTTTTCCAACGTCCTGAATGAACTTCCGGATGCCACCATGGAAGTCAGGGCCGACATTGTGGCACTAATCTCAGAGCGACTCGCTCCCGATGGTTCAATACTGATAGTCGAACCTGCGGATGAGGAGAACGCGACCCGTATGCGATCACTCACCGTTGCGCTGCAAAAAAAAGGGCTGTCTGTCTCCAGCCCGTGCTCATTCATCTGGGGTTCAACCTGCACTGCCCCCCGCTGCTGGAGTTTTGAGACCGCACCTGCGATCAAACTCTCCCGGTTGATGGATACGCTTGCCCACTGCGAGGATTCCTACCGGTACGTGAACACTGACATCAAGTATAGTTATGCAATCCTGCGAAAAGATGGCAGGCGTAAGGAGAATTTACGGTTACCCGTCGGATCGAAATTCCTCCGGTTATCCAAACTGCACCTGCATGTCGGAAAACGGATCAACGTTGCCGGGAGTAAAATGTCCGGGGAGCTTGGCGATGCACGATCCCATGTATACAAGCTCTGTGACGGGACGGCAAAAACACCGGTGTATGCGGTGCTGCCTTCCTATCATATCACACCGGAAAATGACCTGATCACATCTGCCCCGTATGGATCAATCCTCGAACTGCGCAATGTGCTGGTGCGGTATAACAGGACCCATGATGCGTATAATCTGCTGGTGAGCAGGAATACAAGGGTCACTTTTATCAAAAAGGAGACAAGAAATTCTGAAAAATTTTAAACAAGAATGAAATTGAAAATTATCAAAGAATAAACATCCCGCTTTGGAATGATGGGAGTATTCTTGTTACAGAGATGAATGTCCCGGGCACGATCAAAGTAGAATTTGGACTCCTTTTCGTCAGAAATCCTTGCATTTCCCGCTAAAGACCATTAAAATCATTTTTTTAATTCACCCATCAAAAAAAGCAAGGGAAGACAGTATTCCGGGGGTACAAAGCTTGGTCCCCTTTGATGCACAGAAGAGTTTTGTGCTTTGCTCACAAATAAATAAGAACAGAATTTCAGGAATTGCCTGGTATCTCAGGCAAGGGGTTGTGTGTCACTTTCAAAAGGCTGTGTTCTCTGCCATCAGGGCGCAAAGATGGTACTCTTTGTTACGGGACGATGCCATCGCTCATGCTGGTACTGCCCCCTCTCCCGTGAACGAAAAGGTTCCGACACCGTTTATGCAAATGAGCACCCGGTTGATATTCCGTCACAGATGATTGAGGAGGCGGAGAATATGAGCGCCCTTGGTACGGGAATCACGGGAGGAGAACCACTCCTCTGCCTTGACAGGGTTATCGGACATTGCCGGCTGCTCAAAGATCATTTTGGACCTGATCACCACATACACCTGTATACTGCAAAGGCCCCCGTCGATGACGAACTGGAACGCATGAAAGGGCTCGTTGACGAAATCCGGCTTCATCCCCCTCATGAATGCTGGAATGACATACTCAATACTGACTTCATCCGATCAGCAAAGCGAGCACACGAAATGGGATTTGATATCGGTATCGAAGTGCCTGCACTACCGGGTCTGGAAATGTTTATACCTGCACTTCCCTACCTTGACTTCCTCAATATCAATGAACTCGAATGGGGAGAAACAAATGCGTACGAGATGCGGGAGCGAGGGTATGAGCTTGCCGACGAACTGCACAACGCAATTGAGGGAGCAAAAGGCTGGGCTGAGGAATTGTGCCGGCATGATAAGGTGCACTGGTGCTCATCTGCGTTCAAGGATTCGGTGCAGCTGCGGGAGCGGTTGAAGCGAATCGCAGAAAATACTGCCCGACCGTTTGATGAAATTACACCGGACGGAACTATTGTGTATGGTGTACTTGAACCTCCACTCCTTCAAAAAAAGGTATGCACTCAATTCTGCGAGCAGAAATTTGATCCGGGAAGTTTTGAGGATTATAATGACAGGATAGAGATGGCATGGTGGCTGCTTGAAAAAAATATCGATGATCTGCCGGGGAAAAAATATGTTGTGGAACGCTATCCCAACGGGGGCATGGTTGTTGAGGTGACCCCGCTATGATCCTGCGGTCGCTCATTGAACCACTCTATGAGAGGTACCTGAAGATGCAGTTCCAGCGTGTGCCCAACCATATCGCGATTATCCAGGATGGTAACCGGCGCTATGCAAAAAAGCTGGGGATCGACACTCCGAAGGGGCACCGTGCGGGAGCCGATAAAACTGAGGAAATGCTTGACTGGGCACATGAACTGGGCATTAAACATATCACATTATACACATTCTCCACGGAAAATTTCTCACGGAACAAAGAGGAAATCGACCATCTCTTTGCCCTGTTCCGTGAAAAGTTCATTTCAGTCCTGAACGACGAACGTGTTAAGAGATACAGGATCCGTGTCCAGATGGTGGGAGACCGTTCACTCCTGCCCCCGGAATTAAAGGAAGCAGTGGATGCAGCAGAAGAGGCGACAAAGGACAACACGGGATTCCATCTCAATATTGCCCTTGCCTACGGGGGAAGAAACGAGATCGTGCTCGCGGCAAGAGAAATACTTGCCGATATCGAGCACAATAAGGTCGCGCCCGGGAGGATCGATGCTGCCATGGTGGAAGAACACATTCATGGGGGCAAAGGGATCCCCCCGGTTGACCTTATCATCAGGACAGGAAACGAGTACCGCACTTCAAACTTCCTCCCCTGGCTCGCCAACGGCCATGAATCCACAGTTTACTTTTGCGCCCCATACTGGCCTCTTTTCAGGAAAATCGACCTCATGCGTGCAATCCGCATCTACGACCAGCGCATGTCTGCGGGTTAGAGTTTCTCTGGCAGGAGAAGATCGCGTACTATATTTCTCCACGGGACAGATCAACAGTAAGGATGGCAGGAAAAAAAGAGAGCAACGCTCCGTGGCATCAGATATCGATTGTGATCAGGGCTGATATCCTTGAGCGGGCCCGCCAGCAGAAAATCGATGTCAGCGAAGCGTGCAACAGGGCTCTTGCGGAGAGACTGGGAATCGACTTCCGCCAGCAGAAGATTCCGGACGGAATCGTTTTGGAACCGGTAATCATCGCAGCAAACGGAAAACCTGTATTGCCAGATCCTCTATCTCCTGAACCTGGAGTTTTGGCAGTCCCGGCCATCATCAACGCTGATGATCCCCAGGCGGTAAAAGCGTTGAAGTCACGGCATTCCCCAAAAGGAAAACCTGCACGGGACGTACTGGCACCTGCTGCTCTGCCGGCTCCTGCTCTGGAAAAAGAGATAGTACCCCTTCGTGTACCCGCTGTGACGACAGGAAAAGCAAAAAAACCTTCACACAGGAAGAAGAAGGAAGATGCTGTGAAAAAGTTCTTCACTTCGATGATCCTCCGAGAAGACACCGAAACTGCACTCCTGGTAAAAGACGACATGTACTATTCGTTCGAACGCTGGTGCCGGGATCACCGCGTACATCCGGTCCCTGATAAAAAATCTTTTTCTGTCACCTTAAAAAACCAGTTCGCTGTAAAGGAAAAGATAGTGAATGGGACCCCAGCGTGGATTGGGATCAGGTTAAAGTAAAATTTCTATTTTCGTGGGGGGGAATGAAATGAGCGACCAGAAAAAAACAGGGTTCTCCCTCAAAATTAAACACTCACTTCCCAAACCTGCGTATCCGTGACTGGTAGTCCCGGAGAACCCGTAAGAAATCTACCTTCCTCAGGTATTTCCAGTTCACATCAGAAAAGAACAGCTCGGAATAAACCGACTGCCAAATGAGGAAATCTGTCAGGTGGTCCCCTCCGCTCTTGACAACAACATCGGGAGTGTACTTAAAGGTCAGGTAGGATTCAAGCATCTTCTCGTCCACATCTGACGGGCGAACGTGGTCCTCCGCCATCTTCCGTATACAATCGGTGATCTCCTCCTTCCCGCTTTTCCCGATCGCGATAACAACATCCATACCACTGCCGGCAATCTCTTCCTTGTCCCTGATGTGGAGAACAAGACGGGCAATAGTGCTGATCTTCCGGATCTCAGGGAGGTATGCTTCCATCGCTCCGGGGTCGGAAGTGCTGATGTGGAAGGTTAAACCGCGGATGATCGTCTTTCCTGAAGGATGGGATTTTTCCACGTAGTTTGATATCTCGCTGCACCATGACGTGATATGAACCAGGTTCTCGGGTGCATCAGCCATATCCTGCCCGCTGATCATGAAGCAGACATGCCCAGGCAACTCGGCAATCTGCCGTTTGAGCAAATATTCATAGAGCCAGTAAATCATCAGTACCCCAGAAACACCCGTAAAAATTATTTTATTATTTTTTATCTTTTGATTTGTTTATACCTTATAGTATTGCAACGATTTCCCTTATAGGGCATCCCTGACCCAAATCAATAAAGTCGTCAGGGGACTAAAAATAGTATAGAGTACTACCATGCAGCCCTCCCTGCGGGAAGATTACCTGGAAGCCATCCAGCAGTTTTCAGAAATAAATGCTCATTCCCCTCACTACGCAGAGCTGGCGGTAATCCTTGGTAAACCGGAATCTGTGGTGCGTTCTGATACGGATGACCTTGTTTCCAGCGGGGATGTCTCCCTGTTGCCCGACGGAGTGATTGTGCTCACCGGAAAAGGAAAACAAACCGGGGAGAGTGTCATAAAAAAACATGAAACGCTGCAGTGTTTTTTGTCAGAAATCCTCGGAATGGATACCATCGCTGCCTCCGACGAAGCATGCACTCTCGAACATACTGTATCTGATGAAACCATCGACAGGTTAGGACAGTTAATCGTGAAAAGGGATGGTCCGCGGCAACACCATTGGAATGGAAAAGGAAAAGAGAAGGGTGCAGCACCATGTGCCGTGGAGGACTATGACTGTGAATGTCCCAGCATTTCTGATTGTGCAGAGGGGGAAAACGTCATCATCCACTGTATCCATGGCAGGGCATGTGCAAAACGTCTCCTTGATCTCGGCATGGTACCCGGGGAGCGTGCCTCAATTAAACGAAAATTATCCAATGGGGCTCTTGTTGTTCAGGTGAAAGGATGTGATGTCGCTCTGAGCCCCGAGATCGCTTCTGCGATCGGTGTGGAACGCTCATCATGAAGATCGCACTTCTGGGTAATCCCGGTGCAGGAAAATCCCTGATTTTCAACCAGCTCACTGGCCTTGGTATTGAAGTGAACCGCTATCCCGGATCCTCCGTTTGCCTGGAATGCGGGAATGTCTGTTATAAAAAAGAGAAGATCGAGATCGTCGACCTGCCCGGAATTTATTCCCTTGACGGGAGCTCCGAAGAAGAAATACTGGTGCGGAAATTCCTCGAACAAGGGGGAGCAGATGTCATTGTCGCAGTTCTCGATGCCACAAAACTCGAGCGAAATCTCTACCTCTTCACCCAGGTGACTGAATTCTCACCAAAACTCATTGCCGTAGTCAACATGATTGACGAAGCAGAACGGCAGGGACTGATCATCGATGTTGGTGAGCTTTCATCTCTTCTTGGAGTCCCGGTTCTTCTTACTGCTGCGTCTGAAGGAAGAGAGATTGACCGTATTCTTCCTCTCGCACTGGGTTCTGCGAGGGTTGCAACCCTTCAGGTGCCCTACGACCACCATATTGAGGCAGCGCTGAACAGTCTCGAAAAAACTCTTAGATCTCCCCGGTACAAGAGCTTGCTCGCCCTGCAGGGTACCGGAGATGACCGGATACTGCTCGATGCCGCAGGAGCTGTCGCTCACGAGATCGAACTGCGCCACAGGATGTCGGTCCGCCAGATCATTGCAACGAACCGCCATAATTTGTCCCGGAAGATTGCAGCTGCAGCAGTCAGACAGGGAGATCGGAAAAAAACCTTTGATCTGGACAGTCTCCTCACCCGGGTAATTCCCGGAGTCCCTATCCTTATAACCATCCTCTTTTTTCTGCTCCTGTCAGTCTTTGTCATCGGCTCGTGGATGCAGGAGCTGATCGTCCAGACATTTACCACCTACATCATCCTGCCGTTTACCGCTTTGGAATTACCGCCTTTAGCGGAGAGATTAGGATTTTCGGTCCTGATTGCACTGGAAGCCGGTCTCGGTATCGCATTCCCGTTCATCCTGACGTTTTATATCGGACTCTCGCTGCTTGAAGATACAGGATACATGACCCGTGCAGCATTCCTTGCGGATCGTGCAATGCACCGGCTCGGCCTTCACGGGGAGGCGATCATCCCCATGGTGATAGGGTTTGGATGCACGGTGCCTGCAGTTATGAGTTTGCGCATCTTAAAAACACGCCGTGAACAGACCATCGCGGCATTTCTTATCAGCATGGTGCCCTGCTCTGCCAGGACGGTGGTAATTGCAGGTATTGTTGCTGCTTTTGTCGGGATTTTCTGGGCGTTTTCCATTTATGTTATTGTGTTTATTCTCATTATTCTCACAGCAGTCATACTGAGCCGTATCACCCCCGGTGAGCAGTTTGGCATGATCGTTGAGATGTCTGCCCTCCGCAGACCCCAGGCACGTCTTGTGCTGGCAAAATCCTGGCTCCGGATCAAAGAGTTCCTCTTCATAGCGATGCCACTGCTGATAATCACCAGTATAGGACTCGGGCTTCTCCAGTATTATGGTGTGACCGACGCCTTCGAGGAGCTGCTTGCTCCAGTAACGGTCACCCTTCTCGGGTTACCTGAGTATGCATCAACAGCGCTGTTATTCGGCATCTTCCGAAAAGAACTCGCTTTTGAGACGCTCGCGGTCCTGTCCGGTACTGCTGACCTTGGTTCGGTTATGACCGCTGGACAGCTCTATACCTTTGCTATCGTCAGTGTCCTTTTTATTCCCTGCATTTCCACGATTGCCGTGCTGTATCGCCAGCTGGGGGCTCGCATTGCCATCCTGATATCGGTGTATACGGTTTTTCTGGGCCTGACGATAGGAGCAATTATAAACCTGCTCATAACATGATCAACCGATACTATGTTGTGGTAAAAAACAGGAGCGGACAGAACTGATAACGTTTTTTGAGCGGTCTCAGAAAACAGGAACCACTACAATTTTTCTATTATGAATGACGAGGATTTGTTGATTCAAAGCTACGGGGTGTGAACAATGCTGACATTTATTGGTCTCGGACTGTATGACAAAACCGATGTTTCGGAAAAAGGGCTCCGATGTATCCGGAACGCTGATCACATTTTTCTTGAATACTACACATCCCGGCTCATGGGTACTTCGCATGAAGAGCTTACGAAGTATTATGGAAAGACCGTAGGTCTGCTTGGCCGCGAAGATGTAGAACAGTATCCCGATGAACTCCTGAGCAAAGCGGAGAGAGAAAACGTGGCATTTCTCTGTGCAGGAGATCCAATGATCTCGACTACCCACGCAGACCTGCGGATGCGTGCCGCTTCAAGGGGGATAAGGACAACGATTATTCATGCCGCATCCATCTCAAGCGCAGCCTGCGGTCTTTCAGGGCTCCAGAACTACCGGTTCGGGAAGTCATGTTCAGTACCCTTCCCGCAGAAAAACTGGTCTCCGAAATCATCCATCGATGTCATCGCACAGAACCTTTCTCTGCAATTGCACACGCTGGTGTATCTGGACATCCAGGATACAAGGTACATGACAGTCCCGGAAGCAATTATCCTTCTTGAAAAAATGGCAGAAGAAAAAAAAATTCACCTGCCTCTTTATGTCGGCATTGCCCGGGCAGGCTCGGATGATTCCCTGGTAAGAGCTGGATCTGCTGCTGCCCTGAAATCAGTGAATTTCGGTCCACCACTTCATATCCTGATTGTCCCTGCAGACCTCCATGAAATGGAACGCGCTTACCTGGAGATGTTTGCTGGTTTATGAAGATTAACGATTGCCAGGTCCTGCTGACAACAACGCTCTCCAGGACAAAAAGCTCAGCACCGGAGAGTACCCATATCAACAAAATTGCAGCATTGGTTCTGGAAATGGCGCGTGCGTATGAAAGCGACGGGATCTCATTTTTTGCGTCCGGAGATCCCGTCAATGCACTTGCAGGGTTTTATTACGGGTTTGGCTGGCTGCATTTTGGCTTGTCATCCGGGCTGCTTACGATTACAGCCTCTCCCATGTGCCCCTTTTTGGAACATCAGGAAGTACTTCAGCCAGAGTACAGGAAGAAACTTGAGGAGAAAGCATGTCGCTATGCAGATCTGCTGGATACTGCCCTCGCTTCAGTGAAATGTGCCCCGGATTCTGCCACAATCAGTCATGGTTTCGCTGAGCGTATTTTCTCTGTCGCTGCAGTCTATGCAAGACGCGGGGATTATCTCATGAAATCCGGCTTACATGAAAATGCCCTTGCAAGTTTCAGCTACGGACATGGCTGGCTTGATGCCGGGGTTACCGCAGGACTCTTCCGCATACTAGCAGAGCGGGATCTCTTCACTGTTTAATCGTGATGACTGACACCCACCTGGTATCAGTTTCGGTGTCCAGACACAGATTCAAGTCATAAAAGCGTTTATACTATGTTCAATAATCTGTAAAGATACCACGCATAATTAAAAAGTGCTCTATCTGACGAGGGAAAAACATGGAGAAGTCACAGGTAAAATGGCTTTACATTTCAATCGGGTTTTCCCTTCTTGTTTTAGTCATTATCCTGTTTCTCACAATCAACGAAAATACTGTTCAGTATCTCAGGGAGATCAATCCTATCTTCCTGCTCCTCGCATTCTTAACCCACATTCTTACCATGTGCTTCTGGGCATTGCGCGTCCAGAAGATGACAGGATCGCTGGGGTACCGGATCGGTTTTTTCTACAGTCTGAACCTTGTTTTTGCCAACCTGCTTGCAGCTGCGATAACTCCAGCTCAGGCTGGAGGTGAGCCGGTGCGGGTTCACGAGCTTTACCGGGCTAAAGTGCCGATCGGAGATGCGACAGCGATAGTGATCATGGAAAGGGCGCTTGATGGCATCGCTCTGGCCGCCCTTGCAGCTTTTGCGATGATTGTCCTGACTGACCAGTGGAAGAGTCTTGGAGCAATCTCGGAAGTTATGGTGTATATTACCTGGATCTTTGTTGCAGGATGCCTGTTCCTCTTTTACCTTGCGATAAAGCGACCGGACACGGTAAAACAGGTCGTTAACCATATTGCCGGTTTTTTTACCCGTGGCTGGGAAAGCGCCAGGGTCGATGAGCTCGTCCACCGGGCTGACAAGGAGATCGATAATTTCAATGAAGCGGTTATCAAATTTGTAAAAAGTGCAAAAGGGGGATTATTGTGGGGAATGCTGTTTACGCTGCTTTACTGGCTTTCCGAGATTTGTACAGCCTCGCTTATCCTTATCGGGCTTGCTCAGCCCGCGCTCGTGCTTGAATCTTTTGTAATTCAGCTCATTCTTGCAATCCTGATGATGCTTCCGCTCACTCCCGGAAGTTCGGGAATTGCAGAGGCAGGAGCATATTCGATGTATTCCCTGTTCATTCCCGCATCAATCGTAGGTATATTCGTTGTCGTATGGAGGGTTGTGCTCTATTATTTCAATATTGCACTCGGCATTCTCTCAAGTATCCTTATTGTCCGTCGTGAAGCAAAATATAAGGAATAAGGGATTTTTTTACACTGATCTTAACTCTTATCTCTCATTACAGCAACCATTGTGAACAGGTATGACTCAAATAAGGTGCGAAGTGAAAGGTGTCTTTGTCACCATGAATGATGCTACCACAGTCCCGCTTGTAGTACTGAACGATGGAGGTGAACAATGTCTTCCGATATTTATCGGGCTGTGGGAAGCAGTATCCATCAATAGCGCAAAAAACAAGGAAATCCTGTCAAGACCGTTCACACACGATCTCTTTTTGGATCTGGTTGGAAAATTTTCCATCACCATACATTATCTGCAGATTGATAGCATTGAAGACGGCGTTTATTACGCCCAGCTCGTTCTCTCAACAGACCACCACAAGGAGTATCTGGACTGCCGTCCCAGCGACGGCATTGCCCTGGCACTCCGCGCAGATGTACCGATATTTGTCGATGAAAACGTGCTTGTGTCAGCTGGACAGAAAACGGCTGATCTCCCTCCTCTGGTTGACCTGTCCACATTTCTCCGAAAATGATCAGGTGTTATTTTTGGGTTCTGGAGATTTCCTTGTATCAGGTAATAAAAAAGCAGGGGTATGATGAAGGAGGGACAGTCACGTCCTTCTTTACCGCCCCTTCGCTTAGAGCAATGATGACGTAGTACCTGTTCGGGAGTTCACGCAGTTGGGGGGCGCCGAAGGGCGGGGGTGAAACCCCGTGAGCATTCAGTTTTTTTTCAAGCATCTCCTAGGATAATTGATTATTCAGACATGATGCGTGGGATTATTGCCATGTTATCCACCAGGTACGACGAATCCCGCCTCCCCTGACGGGGCTTCCTGTGCGGTGGCTCGGTTCCTAAATTTTTTTTTTAAAACCCCTTGCCCGCCGTGCCTCGGAGAAACCTTGAGGCGGACGCAAAATCGTATTTGATCAGGGTGCGAAATGCACCGATTCATATCTCTTTCTAATGATCCTATTTCCGCCTCCGTTCAAGTTCCTGCATCACATCGGCAAGGTCTATGTCAGCTGCACGCAGCGCAACAAGAAGGTGAAAGATAAGATCAGACGCTTCCTGTATAGTACGCTCATGCACACCGTTTTTTACAGCAATAATAAATTCTGTTGATTCCTCCCCGACCTTTTCGAGCACCTTATCTATTCCCTTATCATCCGTGAGCAGACGGCTTGTATAGGATTCCGGCGAGGGGGTTTTTGCCCTTTCTGCAATAACAGACCAGATTGTTGCGATAACCGCAGGATCAACCGTACTTTTCATCATTCCTCCTGTTCAAGGAGAACTTCCCCGACATCAAGACCAAAGAATCTCCGTGAAAGGATACGCGCTTTTTCGATATTGCATCCGGACTTTCCGATAGCGATTCCCAGGTCACTTCTCTGCTTCACAAACACATTCAATGGACCGTTTTCTGCATTCCGTTCAATACTCACCACTTCAGCGGGTTTGAAGATGTTGATAATAAATTCCTCCGGTGTCTCTGCGTACTCCACCATCTCGATCCGCTTGCCAAGCACACTCTGAAGACGTTTGATATTATCCCCTTTTTTCCCAATCGCAAGACCCATATCACCCTTGCGGATCACGTAGATCACCCTGTCAAAACGATCATCGATCACGCAGTCGAAGGCAGTGGATTTTGTTAGAATTCTTAATTCCTCAATGTACCTTCGCTCTTTAAAGCCGATATTGCGTTCCATATCAAAATCATTCCTATTGTATCCGCAATTTTTGGGATATTCGAAATTTTTGCTGGCTATTTTTTTCCGGAAAACCCGGACTATGCATTGTGCTTTATGAGATAATCACACGCTGCTTATGTAAAAAAGTTTTGAAGAGATCCTGCATCATGAACGGATTGTATACGTGACAGAAACCTGTGCAGTCACCGTAATATCCCCGGGCTGTATCGGTGTTGGCGCTGCCGATTTTACCATAGCGTCGCCAGCCTGGTAGTTTTCAAACAATACCGGGGAATACCCTCCGCTGATATCGGCATTTTTAACTCCGGTAACTGAGGTACCGAGGGCAGTTGCCACGGTGTCAGCATCTGCGCGGGCACGAGAGACCGCTTCTTCGAGAGCTGCGGTTCGGAGCACCTGAGCCTGTTCATCGGAAAGCAGAAACTGAATTGAATTTGCCTGGTTTACCCCGTTGGCCACTGCGATATCAATCACTTCACCGGTCCTGTTCACATCATGGAGCGTGACTGTCAGGGAGTTTGTCACATGGTACGTTCGGACTTTCTGGTCCAGGAGAGGTTTTGAGTAGTCATCATATACCGGATAAATTGAATACCCGGTCGTTTTGAGCGCATCTTTTGGCAGACCTGCGGAAACGAGTGCATCGATCACCTTTTTCATCTGCGCAGCATTTGCCTGCTGTGCAACTTTTACATCCGGATTCTCAGTCCCGACGGCAAACGTAATCTGAGCCCTGTCAGGAGTGCCGATCACATTTCCGCTCCCGGTTGAGTGAATCACATTTTCGTCACAGGTTGCGGTCGTTGCAGCTGCAACGCTTCCGATGCATGCCATTCCCAGAATGACCATGAATAGAGTAAGGGAAAAGATCTTTTTTATCATTATTATCACTTGAACTTGTCTGGATTGGAGTTTAAAGATTACCTTAACTACGAAAAAACTGGCAGTTATCGATGTAAACCTGCTCACCCCCAAACTACAATATAATTGAGCACTTAATAGTACCCCGATAAAGCATGGGAGCAACAATCGTAGAGAAAATATTTTCCCGGAAATGCAGCAGGGATATCCGCGCTGGTGAAGTAGTCATGACACCACTTGACAGTGCAATGATCCATGATATTACCGGCCCGCTTGCGATCCAGAAGTTCTACGAGATGGGGGGCTCAAAGGTTTTTAACCCCGAACGCGTTATCATGCTCTTTGATCACCAGATACCGGCAGACTCTATTCCCGCTGCGGAGAACCACGTCTATATGCGGAGATTTGCAGCAGAACAGAAGATCCACAATTATGATATCAATGAAGGTGTCTGTCATCAGGTTGTAGTGGAGAAAGGGCGGGCAGCACCGGGCGAGATCGTGGTTGGCGCAGATTCCCATACCTGTATGTACGGTGCAGTCGGTGCGTTTGCTACCGGCATCGGTTCAACCGATATGGGATTTGTCCTGAAATTTGGTGCCCTGTACTTCAAAGTGCCTGAGACCATCCGTGCGGAGGTCCACGGAAAATTCCCCCGGCGTGTCGGGGCAAAAGACCTGATCCTCTCCATCGCCGCGGACATAGGTGCCGATGGGGCAACCTACAAAGCGATTGAATTTGCTGGGAAGACTATCTCAAAACTGGCTATGCCAGGGCGGATGACTTGCTGCAATATGGCCATAGAAATGGGAGCAAAGGCAGGCATAGTCGCTCCGGATAAAATTACCTGGGAGTATATGAAAGGGCGGCGAAAGATGAAACCGTTCCCGCTGGAGAGCGATGAAGATGCGGACTATCTTGCAAAACGGTCCTACAACGTCTCGGATATGGAGCCACAGGTGGCAGTGCCACATAATGTGGATACCGGGGTTCCCGTGAGTGAAGTTGCCGGAACACCGGTAGACCAGGTGTTCATCGGTTCATGCACGAACGGGCGGTTTGAGGATCTGGAAGAGGCCGCTGAGGTACTGGGCAGGAAGAAGTTCAACCCGAATGTCAGGGTCATCATCATTCCGGCATCCCGGGATGAATATATCAAAAGCCTCCGCGCCGGACTCATCGAGAAGTTCGTGAAAGCCGGATCACTCGTGGAAGCACCGTGCTGCGGTCCCTGTATGGGCGGAGCATTTGGGTTGCTGGCGCCAGGAGAAGTATCCCTGTCAACATCGAACCGGAACTTTAAGGGGAGGCAGGGTAGCACCGAAGGTAAGGTGTATCTCTGCTCCCCGGCAACCGCTACTGCAAGTGCAATCACCGGTATGATCACCGATCCTCGGGAGGTCTGATCATGAGAACCTGGAAGTTTGGAGACGATATCGATACGGATGCAATAATACCGGGCAGGTTCCTGACGATCTATGATCCCCGAGAGCTGGCAAAGCACGCCTTTGAGGGGACAAGGGACGAGTATGCAAAACAAGTAAAAGCGGGTGATATCGTCGTCGGAGGAAAAAACTTCGGCTGTGGATCTTCCCGTGAACACGCCCCGCTTGCCTTCATAGGCGGGGGTGTCAGGGTCGTTGTCGCGCAGTCGTTTGCCCGTATCTTCTTCCGGAATTCGATCAATGTCGGAGTGCTTCCCCTAATCTGTAAGGATGCAGACAAAATCGCTGATGGGGCAAAAGTAACCCTGAACCTTAAAAAGGGTTACCTCGAAGCGGATGGGAAGCACTTCACGATCGAGCCGGTGCCGAAATTTATGCAGGGTATCATCGATGCCGGCGGGCTTGTGGAGTATGCAAAGAATCTGAAGGAATTACCGGTATGTACAAAATAGCGACGATAGGTGGAGATGGGATCGGCCCGGAGATCGTGGCCGAGGGAAAGAAGGTGCTGGAGGCAGCGGGAGAACGATTCAACTTCGATATCCAGTGGACTGATTTTGATCTCGGTGCCGACCGTTACATTCATTCAGGAAAACTGGTAACCGAGGATGAACTTGAAGATCTCTCGAAATTCAGGGCGATCTATTTTGGCGCTATAGGTGACGAGCGGGTGACACCAGGTATCCTTGAAAAAGGCATTCTCCTTGCGCTCCGCTTCCATTTCGACATGTACGTCAACCTCCGGCCCATAAAGCTCCTGAGTGGGGTAGAAACACCGTTAGCAAACAAGACTCCTGAGGATATCGATTTTGTCGTAGTCCGGGAGAACACCGAGGACTTCTATGTGGGGATCGGGTCGCGGTTTAAGAAGCACGAGAAGAAGGAACTGAACGTTGCCCGCGACATGTATAGTGTTAAATTTGGCCTCGACGTGGAGAGTGATGCCGAGGAAATTGCCTACCAGATCGGGGTTATAACCCGCGAGGGGTCACGCCGGGTCCAGACCTATGCTTTTGACCTTGCTCAGGCACGGAAGAAGAAGCTCACTTCAGTTGACAAGGCCAACGTGCTCTCGGAAGTGTACGGACTATGGCGGGATGTTTTCACAGAAACGAAAATAAAGTATCCCGATGTAACAACCGAATTCACCTTCGTTGACGCAATTACCATGTGGTTTGTTAAAAATCCTGAGTGGTTCGATGTCGTGGTTACCCCCAACATGTTTGGCGACATCATTACCGATCTCGGCGCAATGATCCAGGGCGGGCTCGGACTTGCACCGGGAGGAAATATCAATCCGAAGGGCACCTCGATGTTTGAGCCTATTCACGGTTCAGCCCCGAAATACAGGAATATGGGTGTGGCAAACCCCATCGCCACGATCTGGGCCGGGTCATTACTGCTCGATCATATCGGGGAGCACAAGGCTGCTGCTGCTGTTGTCACAGCCATCGAGCAGAGCATAAAAGATGGAGTGGTAACAAAGGATATGGGCGGTACGGCACGGACAACAAAGGCAGGATCGTATATCGCCGACTGCGTGAAGAAAGGAAAGTAATTTTTTTCGTATAATGTAATTTATCCAGATCGGTAGAATTTTTTTGCTATGATATGAAATATAAAGCACTTGTTCGATCAAGGAGGGGACAGTGCCTGTCCCCCCATACCGCCTCTGCGCTTATTGGGATGGGGATTTATTACCTGTTCGAGGGGGACATTAGGGAGACCACAGCGGTCAAAACCAGAATCACATAATTTATTTTTAGTTTTAATTTCAAAATTTAAAAAAAATCGCCACAAGAATAAAAACAGTCAGGGGCTGGACTGATTCTTTATCCTTTTTTCACCGTTGAACCGCCAGCCCTTCCAAAACCACGGGTTTTAGTCCCGGATGAGTTTTTTTAAGTCTTTGGGAAGTTCAGGAAATTCTTCATCCTCATCCTCTTCTGAGCCGCCTGATATAATATACCTGAAATAATTAACCGGCCCCTTTGTACCAGAAGATGAGACTTGAGCCTCATTGCGTTTTTTGACACCGAAATCCCTGAAAAGATCTTCAGCCTCTGCTACTGCTTCCTCCACCAGCTTTTTCTCGGTTATATCCACTATAGAGCCCACAATTGAGATGGTCTTGCCGTTCTTTACAACCGGAACCTCGTTGACTTCAACCCAGATGATGCGTCCATCCTTTCCGTTAATCTCAAGCCGGTAGGGGGGTTCCCGTCTCCCGGATGAAATTGCCCTGATCGTTCGTTCAAGACCCACCGCATTCACCGGATTATCGGTCAGGTAATCAGTCCACACGCGTTTTCCAGCATACCGACGGCAACCCAGGAGTGTGCGTATTCTCGGACTGACGAATGTTACCACATGATCAGGATTATGGGAATAGTACATCTGATTCCCACTCTCAAGAACGAACATCAGCTCGTCATCTTTCTTTTTAATTGCCTTCTGGTCATGTTTGATTCGGGTGATATCACGACCGGATGCAACGATTGCCAGAACCGTAGTCCCATTTTCAAGAATCGAATGCGCCGACCAGCTGATGCATCGCATACCTTTTGGTGTATGTATCCACTGTTCAACAGTACAGGAAAATGGGGGGCGGAAAAGTTTGGTCATCTGCGTGGCAATAACATCAGAATAACGTTCCCCGGTAACCGGCATGAAAACGCTGCCTATGAGGTCCTCCCGGGTTTTCCCGAGGATATCACAGTACGCTGAATTTACATAAAGAAGACGACCCTCCGGACTGAACTTGACGATAAGATCCTGCAACGACTCGACAAGGTCCTGGTAAAAATGCTCCGTATCTGCGATGATTCCCGCCCCCTTCATGCGTTGTTGAACAAGATGTTCCCTTTCATAAAAAAAGGTAACTCTCTCTTTACTCAGGATCATCTGTTGCAGGACTATTAATGTTGTACGATTTGTGCAAATACAGGTTCACTCAGGATTAGGCTGTTGCTGATATCCGTTTCTGATCCTGAGATACTTTTCGCGACCTGTGCAGCTGCAGGGTCTGTTCCGGTATTTTCATGATCAAAGCCTGCCGATCTTTTCCGTACATCACGTTACGGAGTGCTCTGAGGGAAACGGTGAAACATCCGTCATTAAAAAGATCTATATTCAGGGCTTTTCCAGACACGGAGATCTGGGCAAGACCGCAGGTGGATCCCAGATAATAATTCCAGTTATGGGTCAGCTCTTCGACCTGGACAAACACCCGGCCGGTAATAGCACCGGCTAGACCGTCTCTGCGAATTGCATATCGTAGACCGTGGATATGTATCTCGATTACTTCGTGCATGACACCGTCATTGTCAAATGCCCTGATTCCGGTCCTTTGGAGATATCCTGCCTTTTCCATCATACACGACCACCTTCTGTCGTACTACGGCGTTGGGATTACGGGTATATAATCCATCAGCCTGCGCGGGGTGAAAGTGATCACAGGGTTCTCGGGGGGATGGCAATGACAATCGGAAATGTCATGAAACGCTTTCTTTGTTATTTTTCCCGGTCCATGCATGCATTCAGGACATTCTCGACAAAGGAGAGAGTGCCGGTAATACCTGCAACAGAATGCGGGGCCAGCTTCACCATCCCCCTGAGTGGGGGTGTAAGGCCGACAAAAGCAGCCCTGCTTTCCACAGACCGCTCAAATGATGACCCTATGACGAGATCAGGATTAAACTGCCGGATAAGTGACGTTACACGGGAAAAACCCTGCACGTGCTCACCCGGAAAGGAAGAGATGCCTGGTTCGTTGCGGGAACCAACATACAGGATATCTGCATCAAGGTAATGCTTCAGGGTTCTCGCTGCAAATGTTGCATACGAAAAACCACCGAAAATTATTGCCTGAGGGGGATTGAACCTGCGGAGATATTTATCACATGCCCTGACAATTCTTTCATCTTCCCGCTCAATTTCTTCGTTAACCGGACTGATATCTGCTTCCGGATATACCAGGGCAATTTTCTTAAATGTGGCACGTATCTCTTCAAATCCGAGCGTGCCTCCAAGCCACGTTCCGACACCACTGGAAAAATCCATGTTTGTTCCCATTGTATACCCGGCGGCATGCCCCACACGCTCAAGCCGGTCCGAGCAAAAAACAGTGCCTACGGGTACTGATGCACAGCCCAGCAACCGCACAATTTCCCGTACATTACCGCAGGAAAATGGATCGAAAAGACACGCACCATCAATATTTATCCCTTCTACACCTGGATCAACCATCGGTGCAAGAACGGAGAGTGCCTTTTTATATCCTGTTTCTACATCTCCCGAAAAACCCGGGCTGTCAACAAGGATCACATCGTACTCTTTGAGCATCGACCGTACATCCTCACCAAGTATTGCGGGAACGCAGGTCATAACCACAGCAATCTTTTTGCTCTTCTCAGAAAGCCCGTCAAGTACTTCATGAAGTCGCTGCTCTGAACCGAAAATTACCTCGTTCTCCATGATAAAGGTGCCATGGAGGGGAACATGGAGGAGCGTTGCAGGATAGAAGTAGCATCCGCTCGACCCATGGATCACCACAGTTATACCCTCAAAACCCGCCAGACATGCCGCAGCTCCGGTCATAGCACATGGCCAGAGTGGATTTTCGCAGTCAGGCATGGATTGCACGCCTCCACCTGTGGAGCATCCGCATGACACCGGTTGTCCCCACGGGGGGTGATATCTCCAGGGGAACCCTGCATCCGTCACGATCTATCGTAATATCGATCACGTCTGCAATTTCGCAGGCCAGCCTGAAGGTATCAGAATCCTTAAGGGCAGGATCTAATGCTATGGAGGTACCGGTTATATCGTTAAATTCCGTAAGGATCTCGTCCTGCAGGACTTTTTCCTCGTGTACGGCTCGCAGGTATTTCACACCAAAACTATCTGCAACCGATTCGAGAAAGCAGATTGTGCCTGTAAGTCCAACGGGAAAGGATGGAATAAAAGGTGTAGCGAATCGTTGGTGAAGCCGTTCTGCGACAGGACGCAGATCATCGTCACGGAGAATGTTGAGCCGCGCTGCACCAAGACGGGTTATGTCAGTCATGGAACAGTCCCGCACGAACCGCAGATTTACGGATATACCGAGTGCGGCAAGTAACCGGGTAACTTCTGCATAGTTCTCTTCAACTTCATATTCGAGATTTTTTTCACCGACAATATTCACGCACCAGCCCTTTGTGCAGGGTTCAGCGGTATCAACGAGGGCATTGAGGGCATTATTCACGCCATTCTGGAAAGTGCCCCCAAGGAATCCCCCGCTGGGAACCGGGAGAACAGGCACTCCACGGTCCCTGCGGCAGAGAGCTGCAATATCATCACCAATTGTGTCAACAATGCAGGTTGAAAGAACGAAAACAGCGCCGATATGTCTCTTTGCAACTGCATCAAGAGTCCTTTCGAGCGCCGCTTCACCACCAAAAATAATATCACTTTCGGATAACCCTGTTGAGATCAAATCCGGCAGGGTGAAATGATCGTTATTAAACCCCGTTGCATGTAAAAGAGAAAAGTTATGATGGGTGCACCCTTTCGGCCCGTGTATTATGGTAACGCTATCCCGTACATGGGTCGTCACCGAGAGGGCTCCGGTAAGCGTGCACCCCCCGTACCTAGATATATTCAATGGCAAGGGATTCGAGGTCATCAATTTCAAGGGGGGTCGGGATAGAGAACCGGGTGTTTTTCATAATACGTGCTGCAAGGGACCTGTACTGTGCTGCCTGATCAGAGTCCGGATCATACTCAAGCACCGTCTTCCGGTTGAGTTCTGCAAGCTGCACAACACGATCCCGGGGGATATACTGTATAAGCGAACTGTTCACCCGCTGTGCAAATTCACTCACGAGCTCTTCTTCGCGAGGCTGGTTCTTTGCATTACAGATAACCCCGGCAAGCCGGCACGTACTTTTTGTCCTTGAGGAGAGACGTTTTATCGCCTTACAGATATTATTCGCAGCGTACAGCGACATTAACTCCCCAGAGGTAACGAGATAGATATCCTGAGCATAACCCTCCCGCATGGGCATGGCAAATCCACCACAGACGACATCCCCAAGGACATCATACACGATGACATCCCCCCTGAGTGCTCCGAATTTCTCAAGAAGCTGGAACGTGGCTATAATCCCTCTTCCGGCGCATCCGACACCCGGTTCCGGTCCTCCCGCCTCAACACACCGTACCCCGTTAAAACCAGTATATACGATATCTGAAAGAGAGAGTGCGGCTTCACCCCGGACCCTGACCAGATCCATGACCGTGGGAATGAATGTTCCATGCATCAACATCCGTGTGCTGTCCCGTTTGGGGTCGCATCCGATCTGCATGATATCCAGGCCCTGAAGGGAAAGAGCAGCGGACAGATTCGCCGAGGTAGTTGATTTCCCGATGCCTCCCTTTCCATACAAGGCTATCTGCTTCATCACCGTACTATGGTACGGCAATTTATATTAGATCTCCTGATGTTAAGAAAAGTAAAGTTGCGTTGTTTTTTAGGGTATGTTCTTCCCCATTTATTTTAAAAGGAAAATACCAAAAAAAGGAGGATTCCTTTATCGGTAATTTTTCTTAGAGTTATGATAGATAGACGGGAGGAGGTAGTTGTATAAAGCGGGCAGCATTCTTCAGGCTGAAAATATGTTTATATGCCAATTCAATTTGTCGTTTACTCAGTTTCGTGCTTTTTTGGACTATATCTGCAGACAGATGGTTTTCATCAGCATATAAAAGCTGGTCGAGGATAGTATAGGGTAACCTCATAGAAATTTCTTCGTCCGATGTGTAGTGACTCCAGGTGTCCGGGCTTGGTGCCCGGGCTATGATCCTTTTGTCAACATGCAATAATTCTGCAAGTTTATAGACCTGTGATTTATAGCAATTTGCAATAGGTTCCAGATCAACTCCCCCGTCTCCATACTTTACGAAAAATCCTGTGAGCGATTCAGTTTTATTCGTAGTTCCACAGACGGCATAATTCATTTTCTCAGCATGCATGTACTCAACAATCATCCGTGTTCTCTGTTTCACATTCTGGAGACTGAGAACGGTAAAGAACTGTTGTGCGGACAGCCGTTTTGTGCCGATAGTTTTTCCGTTTTTCAACAGAATAAGCGAGGGTATATTGAGCATTTCCGCAGATGCCATCATTGAGGGGCGCAATAATGATGTGGTATGATATGCCGGATCATACTCGGGGAACAACTCGCGGATCAGTGATTCTTTTTTGGTATAGATATTGAATGCTTCAAGCATGGGGTTGATCGGAACTTCCTCATACCTGATTTTTAACGCTTTACAATGATCTATCCCCAGTTCCCTGCTGGAAGGAGCCGATTCCTTCTCTGGAAGGATTAGGCCGTATACCCTCTCAGGGCCTAGAGCATCAACGGAAAGAGCCGCAATTACTGCAGAATCAATTCCTCCTGATACACCAATCACAATGCCATCTTTCTTAAACTGATCACGTACTGTTTGCTTAATAAATGTGGATAATTTTTCTTTGAGATCTTCACTATTTTTAAGCATCTCTTTTTTTATATCAAACCCGTTTTCAAAGGTTCTTCTAACCATAGTTCACCATATTTTAATATACTTGTTACTAGAAATACTATACCAAACACTTTATTTAAACATTTGCCTCAACCTCAATTATATCGCGAACGATGTGAACCACCATGAAAGAAATACAAGGAGATATACTGGAATTTTTGAAAACGCAGGGATTTCTGAATGAAAAAATTTCATTACAGGAAAACGACTCCTTATCAGAAACGGGTGTAATCGATTCAATCACCTTACTTCAGCTTATTGATTTCCTTGAGAGTAAATATAACATTCAAATTCCTGTGGAAATGATAACTCCCGAAAATTTTGATACTCTGGCCGGAATAAGTCATTCGGTCATAAAATTGAAAAAAAACTGAATAAAAAAACTGCAGGATTCTGACATATGAAGAACCGGAATTGATTTCATCGCAGATACCTGCCTGTTGACCGACGGTTTTTCCAACAATTATTTGTCATCAGCATATCTTTCTATCAGGACGGGACACTGTTCATTCTCCCGATGAAATTATATTTCATATCATTTGGATCCGGTATTTTGTTCTTTAAGATATTGAACCCGGGAGAACCGTAAAAAAAACATTGAATCCCGGTTGGTTTCATCCCACCGCTTTATGCACCCCACAATGCGATCACTCCACAAAAAGGAAATATTTCATCATTTCCAAGTGCAGGGATGTAAGGTGAGACAGGCTCATATCCCTGCTCTGCCTTACCTGTGCCTTTTATTCCCTGCCCGGGATAAACGGGATTCTCCAAAGTCAGACTATGAGTTTTTTTAAAAAACATATTTTTTTTTGCTCTGGAGAATTCCTTTTCCATTGATATGAAATTCAAGATGCTGGTACAAATGAAGGGGGGGGAGAGTGCCTGTCCCCTTATAACGCCCCTACTCTTAGCGATGATACCAAGCACCTGTTCGGGATTTATCGCATCGGGGGAGCCACACCGGCGGGGGGTGAAACCCCCTTGAGCGTTTAGTTTGTAATTGAGCATTTCTACAAAGCATTTTTTTAAAAAACAGAATATTTTAGTCATATCCTCTGAACAAAGCCATAAAGAGCATCACAACAGGAATCACTTCCAGTCTTCCCACCCACATCACACCAATAAAAATCCACTTCGAAATAATGGGCATATCAGGAGATACATACCCGGTATTGGAACCACAGGTTGAAAAGGCCGATACAACTTCAAAGGCGATGTCTGTTATGGAGTATGTTGTAATATGGAACTGCAACACAAGAAGGGTAGCAATAAAGATGGTTACTACCGAGAGGATAATGATAAGCATGTTCTTTGCAGCCTCCAGTTCTGCGGTTGCTCTCGGGATTACCCGCCCTTCGATCTTGAAAGGCAGAAGCACCTTACCGCTTACAAAGAGCCTGCGGAACCACCAGAACAGCGTACGGAAAGCAAGAGCTACCCGGTTTAGTTTGATACCTCCGGCAGTGCTGCCGGATGCTCCCCCGATAAGGGTTAGCATGGTAAGGAATAACAGGGTAATGCCTGCCCAGGAGTGAATATCTGCGTTCTGGAAACCGGTAGTTGTGAGAGTCGATACGGTCATAAAAAGACTCTGTTCAAGTGCCGCCATGAATTCAAGGTTCCCGAAAAAAATCAGATCATAGGTTATTACCGCTACCCCTATACCCGTAAAGAGAAAGAACAGTTTTACCTGTTCATCCCCAAAAAGGCTCCAGCGCCGGTTTTCCAGGATGAGATAATAGAGCTTAAATGGCAGGGCACCGGCGATCATTATCGGGATCAGGAGGATTTGAAGTGCGCTATTATTGTAGTAAAGGATACCCCCTTCATGCAGGGTAAACCCTCCGGTTGATACTGCCGCAAAAGCAAGATTGACCGATTCCCATAAAGAGAGCCCGGTGAACAGGATAAGACTAATGGCAATAAATGTTAATAGTCCATAAATTTTCCAGAGCGCACGCCCCGTGGCAATCACACTGGGCATCAGCGGTTCTTCTCTCCCCTCGGACCGGAAGATTTTTGAACCTAAAAGACCGGTACTGCTCGCTAATGCAATAATAAATGCAATGATACCAATGCCCCCGATCCACTGCATGTAAGATCGCCAGAACAGGAGGGCGTGGGGGGCTGTATCAACCGAACGGATCATCGAAAACGCTGTACCCGTCCATCCTGCCATCCCTTCGAAGAATGCGTCAGTGAATCCCATATGCAACCCGAGCATGAACGGAATACCACTGACCATTGCACAGGTAAGCCAGAAAAGCGCAACCGAACACATTGCCGTAGAGAGCCGCACACCCCGGCTGGTGCGGGGAAGTTTTTTAAAGAGCATCCCCGTGATAAAGAATATGGCAGGAACTGCCGCCATGGGAAGGATCATATTCCACTCAGAAAAGAGAATCGCAACGATAATTGGAACGGCGGTTATCGGTGTGATAAAGGTGAAAATATCCCCAAGATCAGCAAAAATCGTGGAGAGATGCTCAAGCCGCTGCATCACTAATGGGTTCCTTCTGGTTCTCTATTAGTGTTTCCCTGGGTGGAAAAAGAAAAGAACATATTTGTTTTGCATTTTTTACTATGCCTTGTTTGTCCAGAGCCCGTGGACATTACAGTATGCCCGTGCTTTTACATTTGTATCAGCAATACAGAACTCCGTTTCGGGTGTTTCCCCGGGTTTGAAACCCCTGACGTAGACATTCTCGCCGGTCCTAACCTCAACCCACTCGATATAATGCTTCTCCTCCATGGGGTGGGGAACGGAGCCGATTTTGACCCTGATTCCTTTTTCGGATTTCTCAACCATAGGGACATGTTTCTCCTTACCCTGATCAGCTGTCTTTTCCTGTTGCAGGATCATCGGTTTCCCGCAACAGACGAGGAGCCCGGCAGAATTATGGACCACTTTGGTTATGTTTCCACACACTTCACATTTGTATACTTCAAACATTTTCGTCATTCCAAAACCTCCTTTCCTACACGATATTACTTTCCTGGTGCTTCTTTAAGATATCGTCCGCCAGCCGGTTGAGTGCCTGAAAGGTTGTTTCATCCGGGAGCCCCTTAACCATGACAGGTTCAATGAGCTCAACTTTAACATGGTCAAGCATTTTTACGATCGTTTCAACCGTCTTCCCGCCCCAGCCATAGGACCCGATTACCGATGCAAACCGGACTTTGGGTTTGAGCAGGTTTGCAAGATAGGTGGCATATACAACCTGCGGGTGGGGACCGAAAAGTACCGTGGGTGTTGCAATAACCACTGTTGCTGAATCCACAAGGGACTTTGCAAGCTCCCCGATATCAGTCCGGGTCAGGTTGAAGGGTTTTACGGTGACCCCTCTTGCGATCAGTGCATCGGTGAGATGTTCCACCATTTTCTGCGTACTTCCATGCATCGAGACATACGCTATTACGACTTCATTTTTAACCGCGTCTGATACCCAGTCAGCGTATGCATCAAGAATGAACTGCGGTCTCCGGTAGATGGGCCCATGGCTGGGAGCGATCAGTGCAAGCGGGAGTGCTTTTAGCATCTCAACGTACCCTTTGATACTGTTGCGGAACGGCATCATAATCTCTGCATAATACCTCTTTGCGGACTGGTAAATCTCAGCTTCGTCCATCACATAGAGGTCGCTTGTTCCCGTGTGGGACCCGAAGAGATCGCAGGGGAAGAGGATCCTGTCCTCACGCAGGTAGGTGATCTGGGTCTCAGGCCAGTGTGTCCACGGGGTAAGGAAAAATTCGAGGGTGCGATCGCCAAGAGACAGGGTTTCTTTATCCCTGATTACCCTGAAGCGGTTTGCCGGCAGGTGAAGATGTGCGATAAGAAGGTCTTTGCACTTCTCGTTAGTCACAACAAGCGCGTCGGGGAAAAATTCCAGAATCATCGGCAGGGAACCCGAATGATCCTGTTCGGCATGGTTGACAACAACATAATCAATCCGGTCGACATTCAGCTTGACAAGGTTTGAGATCAGTTCGTACTCCTTGGTGGGATCGACCGTGTCGATCAGTGCTGTCTTCTCGCTCCCCTGAACAAGATACGAATTGTAACTCGTACCGTCCGGGAGCGGAATCAGCTCGTCAAAGATCCTCCGGTCAAAATCAATTGCTCCAACCCAGTGGATCCCATGAATAATTTCTCGTGATACCATACTATCAGCTGGTTACTCCTTCGTGAAATTTTTCTTTGATGCGCCACATATCGGACACTGCCAGTCGTCAGGCAGGTCAGAAAATTCCCTGCCGTGGGAAATGCGCTGTAGCGGCTCACCCTTGTTGGGGTCGTAAATATGACCACAGACAGCACAGGCATATTTTTCCATCAAATGAAAAGCCTCCGTATGTTTTTTGAACCGGTATAAAATAGCGTGGAGATTTGCATTAATCATTTCGATGCTGCACAACCCCTGCGAAAAACAAAAAGGAATTTATTGAATCACCGGTTCTCCCACAGGATCTTCCAGATGATACCGTTCAATAAAAAACCTGAATGAATAGTTTTTCTTTCTCGCTGAATCTATGGAGAAGTACTTGAGGATTTCAAACATAAAATCAATACGTGAATCATATTTCCTGGGGATGAGACGATTAAAATCCTCCTTGGTGAGATCATCGGTAAGGGGAATGTCGGGAACCTCAAGGTCCTGCACAGATTCCGGAGTAAGACCGGCATAGTACCAACTTTCAATCTCCTTAATCACCACGATGATGCTTCCTCCGTCAATGTGACTGAAGTGGGAGTAGAGGACCTGTTTTTTGTCCCGCACAGAATTTTCTGCGTCAATATCTGCAACAAAAATATAGTCGCTTTTCATGAGCCT
This sequence comes from uncultured Methanoregula sp., assembly GCA_964590415.1. GTDB lineage: Archaea > Halobacteriota > Methanomicrobia > Methanomicrobiales > Methanospirillaceae > Methanoregula. Next base: position 212,234 of record CAZPVQ010000004.1, read on the forward strand.
GATGCTCTTTAAAAAATTATCCACTTTTGTGCGTTTGATACTTGCATAGGGGATAATCTCCACTGCGTCATAACGGTTAATCAATAATGGTTTGATAATGCGCCCGAAAAAACGGACATCATCTTCGCCTTCAACCAGGATAAAAATGCGGGTTTTCATACTTACATTCCCAGCAGGTTCTGGACGTAAAGTTCCTCAATGCCGATCTCATTTTCCAGAAATAACCGCACCTCTTCCTTGTCAACAGGCCGGGAAAGAACAGAGAATCCTTCCAAGTCCCGTGAAACAAGAAGAAGATGCTCTAAAGAGGCATGTTTTACTACTTCGGTGGTATGGGTTGTAATCATTACCTGCTTTTTTTTCGAGGACTCTTTCATCATGGAAATAACCCGTGCAACCAGAAACGGATGGATGTGGCTTACTGGTTCCTCGATGATGATTAAGGGTTTTTTTTCGAAATAGAGCGCAATGATGAGGGCAAATATTGTCAATGTTCCGTCTGAAAGCGAGGGTGAGGGGAGGTTGTGCCCTTTTGAATATTTTTCGCGGAGCGTGAGGACCAGCGAAATGTCCATGAATTTTTCGACAGAAAAATCTTCTATAAAGGGAAGTACATCCCGTAAAAGGTTTGAGAATTTTCGCTTTTTTTCCGGATCCCCGATAATATTTTTCAGGACAAGTACAAGGTTCCCGGCATCCTCTTCAAGTTCCCTTTTACCTGTTATTGCAACTCCTTTTTTCATGAGTTTTGGGTCGATATCATAGACAGCAATACGATCAAAGAATTTTTCTCCATGGGATAAAGGATATGCGTACGGAGTTTCCAGAAGGAGTGTTTTTTCAGGCAGGTGTTTCCCCCGGAAACAGAGAGGGATGAGGTCCTGTTCGGAAAGCGGGCAGCCTTCCGGCAGATCCACTTCATAGGTGATTTTTCCGGCATCGCTGGTCACCCGTATCTCACCATGTCCGATCTTCTTTTTTTCATTGTTATGGTCATTTTTATGTCTGCACGAAAAAACCTCACATCCAAGAATAATCCTGTCCTTTATGATGGAAAATCCGTCACCCCGGGAAGCAAACCTGAGAGCGAACTCATAGGAAGACAGGCACGATTGTATGACGAGGAGGGGTGGATCCTGATCCTGAGGCTCAAGGATCTCTGACTTTTGATCGGGCACATAAACAACCTTAATATGAAGGTCTTTTAATGGGCCGATCTTTGTATTCTGGAGATATTCTGACCCACCCTGCATTGCGATCGCATTGACAACCCCGTGTTTTGCGATATCCCGCAGGAATTTGAATATGCTGATGAAATTGGATTTTCCTGCAGCATTAGAACCGATCACTACATTGAACCGTGACAACTCAATATCAAGTTCAGAAAAACTCTTGAAATTTTCCACGTGAATATGCTGAATTGGCATAGGTACTCCGCATGTCATCGTCACCTTTGAACAAAAAGAAGATATTGGTCTTTGGATTGCGAAAAGATTTTTTTAAAATGATATCCCGAAGATAGCTGGATTCAGTACCAGAATTGCATAGTTGAGATACCCTGCAAAGGATACCCAGACAAAATAAGGTATGAGCAACACTGCAGCAGGAATGGAAAAACGCCATACCTGGATGATAGTACAGAGCAGAACTGCCCAGAGCAGCACGATAGCCAGGAAACCAAAAAACGTTGAATGGAGTCCAAAAAAGAAAAAAGACCATCCGATGTTCACCATAAGCTGGAAAATAAAAAGGATAAGACCAAATTGAACTTCCTGTATCTTTAAATCCGACTGCAGGATCAGGAAAAGAGAAATTCCCATCAGAATATAGAGTGCAGTCCAGACGGGAGCAAAAACCCATGAAGGGGGAGTGATATCAGGTTTTTGCAGGCTGGCATACCAGGTTGGAATCGCAGGCGTTGTGTAATAAGAACCGACATACCCTGCCAGCAGGCAGATACCAATGGCAAATATGAGCGTGAGGATCTTTTTTCCCGTCATTCCTGTCCGGGGTAGTATTTGAAAGGATGGCATAAAAGATTATTGGATGAAAAAAGTTCGAATATAATAATAAATGAATGGCTCTGGAGAGAGCCTTTCCTTTACTATGAAATTCAAGATGCTGGTACGATGAAGGAGGGGACAAGTGCCTTCCCTCATTCCGCCCCGCACTGAGCGAGGATGGCGTAGCACCTGTCCGGGGGTTATCGCATCGGGGGAGTCACCACGGCGGTGGAAACCCCTCTTGTAATTGAGCTTGTTTACAGAGTCAAAATATCACATCATTGGTACTTATGAATTACCAGGAGATTGGTGTTTTTAAAAAAAAGAAACAGGGGGGAAAGAGACCACTGTTCAGGTTGAATTTGTAACATGGAATTTTTGGTTCCAGGTCGCCTTCTGCTGGCCGTCTATGTTAAGAACCGTTACATCCCAGTCACCGGCAACCGCACCTTTGAGATCGAGATTGCAGAGAATTTTTGTCGAATCCGTAGATACCGGACTGGTACAGACAATTTCAGTCGAGCTTTTTATGATGGTGACTTTCACCCCTTCTTTGAAGTTCTGGCCATTAATTATTAAAGACAGGACACTGTTTATTGCACCCTGACCCGGACTGACACCCGAAATGACAGGGATTGGATCAGTGATGGTAAATGCACCTATCTTGGTATCAGACTGGCCATCTGGATTTGTTACGACCAGGTTATAACTCCCTTTTTCCGCTTTGAAGAGACTGAAAGCACAGTCAATGGTTGTCGCAGAAGATACTGATACACCGGTTGCATAAACCGGCGTGTATCCGGCTCGCATCAGCTTTGCGGTTGCTCCACTCCTGAAGTTATCCCCGGTAATCGTTACACTCACGGTCGCATTCGTGCCTCCTGTCGCCGGGGAAATCCCGGATATGCCGGGTGCATTTCCTGAAAGTGCAGTTGTAACAGTCGGGGGAATGGTTGGGGTGATAATCGGGATAGCAGCAACAGTCACATGGGATATTTTTACCGGATAGACTTTCTCAACAAGGGTTCTTTCAACTTTTTCAGTGCGGTTATTGATAAAATACCCCCAGGATCCATTCGCATTTTTATAGAGTAATTGTCGTGTGTACTGATCAGTCGAAATGTCGAACTTGATTATAACATATGCTGTATTTTCCGTTGCAGAGGTGGTTTTTCCAACAATATCCCCTGAAACGTATTTTGCATTTGATACAGCAGTAGTTGGGATGGTTGTTGTATCAGCGGGAGATTGATCCGAACAACCCGCAATTAACACTCCGGAAATCAGGAAAAGACTGAGAAGAATACCATAGCAAAATTTTTTCGTCATACTGGTATCCTTCAACGCAGGACAGTATAAGATTTTTTATCGGATTTTTTTTAGATTCATAACGCGGCTGTTTTTCAGGATAGGCCGGGAAAATTCAGATCTGACACGAATCCGGGACCAGCCCCCCTTTACCAGTGGGATCAGGGTATTGGACCGGGAACCTCGGACACTGATGTTCCCGTCACGTTACCGGAATCTTTAAGGTCATATAATTTCGTGAAAGATACAGATGGATACCTATCAAAGCACAGACGGTGAGAACCGCACTCATCCAGACTAAGGGGACAGTATTCCGCACATAAAACGGGTTGATACGATCTGCCACAGCAAAAACACTGCATACAGCTACGACAACCGTGGTTGCGTATACTTCGCGAACGGCAAAGAAAAAAAATGCCGCAATAATCCCAATACTGACAGATGAGATAAGCGCATCCTGCTGCAGGACTGCGGGGAAGTAGACAAATGTTGTCATGCCAAACAGCACTGCAGTTACCATGATACCGACAGAAATAGAAATAATTGCCCCTCCACTACGGACAAACGCCTGCACGTGAGTCCCCATAAGCACCCAGCACACCATCACTGAAGCGATGGCACCGGGTAAAAGGAGAAGAAAGGCGTTTAAAAACGCGAGCCGGTCAGTTCCGAACGGATTGAAAAGGATGACGGTGATGAAGCTGATCCCGCAGGTAAGGGCACAGGCAAGGAAGGTGTATCGTACTGACCGGAATCCGATATTGAACATGTTGACAGCACCAGAAATAAAAGTGGTCCGGATATAGAGCAGTGGTGCACCAATACCGGTAATGATGCATGCAATGATTGTGTACAGGAAGATTCCGGAGGGGTCAGGACGCTCAAAAGTGTTTACACTTCCTGTAAGCAGGAAGGTCTCAAGCAACCAGGCTGCATAGATCGTAAAGGGAATTACGAGCAACCGTAGTGTTGCAGAACGCACTTCAGGAGATTGTTGTCCGGTCATGTTAAAGACACCCGGTCAGGGGGTGACTCGTCATGCTCTCATCAGAAGGAGCTCCCCGATAGCCCGTTTTCGGTCTTTTACTGTATTCTCATGTACGGCTATTTTGTCATTAAAACTGGGGAGGGATCGGGTAAAAAACGTTCCAAGAGCGATCCGTGCGTCGCTGTTATAGTCCCATTCCCGGGCTTTCATGCACGCGGATTCAAAGTCTGTCGGGTCATGTCCGGATAGTTCGTATACCCGCGGGGAGTAGTAATCAGCAGTGGGAAAGAAGGTGGCACAAATCTGGAGAACGTCGATAAACGAGAACCCCTTGTGCGCAATGCCCTCAAGGACGAGCTTCTTTAAAAGATCCATCTTTTTTGTATACCCCCGTGCGACCAATGTTGCGCCGCTTGCAAGCATCAGCTCGAGGGGATTGATAGGATATTCTGCAGTACCTGAAGGGGTGGATTTTCCTTTGAAACCAAGGGGTGAGGTTGGAGTATATTGCCCGGTGGTAAGTCCGTACACCCGGTTGTTATGGATGATGACCGTGATGTCAATATTGCGTTTGGCTGCAAAGATGAGATGATCAAGCCCTTCGGCATAGGAGTCGCCATCACCTGTACAGCAGATAACGGTCAGCCTGGGGTTGCCAAGTTTGATACCGGTCGCTACCGGGATCGCCCGCCCGTGCAGTGCGTAAAAACTATTGATATTGAGATAATCAGCGATTTTTGCATGACACCCGATGCCGGATACCAGCACTACATCGTCAAGCGACTTCCCTGCCTGCTCTATCTCAATGAGAACATTTTTCAGGGTGTGCTGGATAGAGAAATTCCCGCAACCCGGGCACCACGTATTCTGTGCATCGGTTATAATCTGGCGTCCCGTCATACCGTTACCTCCTTTATCTTTACGAGAAGTTCATCAGGAGAGAAGGGGCGCCCGTCATACTGCAGGATCCTTTCGTCGGGAACGATCCCGTACTGCCCTGCAAGCGTGGCAAGTTGTGCTGTTGCATTCTCCTCGACTGCGATCAGTTTCGTGACACCCTGGATCGCATTTTTCAGTTGAATCGCAGGGAACGGAGAGAGGATTATCGGCTGGATCACCCGCAGTCCGAGGAGAGATCCTATTTCATTACACACACCTTTTGTGGATCCCCAGCAGAGAAGTGCAGTGGAAGCGTCAGAAACTCCGGTCAGCATGACACCCGGATAGTGTTGCATCTCCTCTGCCAGGCCTTCCCACTTGCGCAGACGTTTTTTTGTCATCTGAACAACTACATCAGCTCCTTCGCTCGTGATACCTGCCGTATCATGCGCATAGCTGTTCACCTTGATCACTGCATCTTTCATTCCCGGAACGGCAAGGGGTGACACACCGGACGGGGTATCTGCGTACCGGAGATAGGGCATACTCCCTGACCATACGGGGGAGTCCTCTCTTGGGACATCTGAAATTCCAGCAGGATCGACACTGTAGGTTCCCTCAGAAAGGGTTTTATCGGTAAGGATGAATGCAGGAATCTGAAATTTCCATGCTATATTCATAGCGATTTCTGACCAGAAGAGAGATTCCTGCGCATCCCCCGGAGCAACAATCAACCGGGGGTATTCTCCCTGTCCGGCGTGGAGGACAAAAGCGAGCTCGGACTGGCCGGTATAGGTAGGGAGCCCGGTTGAAGGCCCGGTCCGCTGGGACACCACGAGCACAAGGGGTATCTCTGCCATTCCGGCAAGGGAAAGTCCTTCGGTCATCAGGCAGAACCCGCCCCCTGATGTGCCCACTGCGGATCGTTTACCGGCATAGGAAAACCCGAGTGCCATCAGGATTACCGCAATTTCGTTTTCGGGATGCACGACCGTAATGCCAAACCTTTCCTGGTGCTCTGCGAGAAAATGGAGGAGGCTTGATGAGGGTGTCATAGGATACGAGACATAGGCATCAAGTCCTCCTTTTACCATACCCAGGCCGATCGCTTCGTTGCCGGTGAGAAGGGGGCGTGGCGGCCGTATCCCTTTGCTCACCAGGTGTCCTTTTTCAACCTGATCATATGCCCTCTTTGCTACTGTCAGGTTAAGGTCAACTTCTTTGGGGATATGGACTTTAAATACCGCTTCAACAACATCCCAATCAATACCAGCCGCTTTTGCAAATCCACCGATAATTGCCGAATTTCCCATGATTGCCGGGGCTTTTTCCCTGGTCAGAATTTCCTGTACCGGAATACCCTGACCAGCAGATTTCACCAGGTCTGCGTTGTATATGATAGCAGTTTCAGGTGTACATCTGTCACGATGCTGCTCTATTGTTTCATTGTTGAGTGCCAGGATAAAATCCAGATTGTTCCAACAGGTCCCGACATTCTGTTCTGAACCCCGGATAATCGCAAAATTATGCCCCCCACGTATCAGGGAAGGGTAATCAAAGTACAGGTAAATACCATAACCACACTGATTGAGCAACTGGGCAACCAATGCACCTGCACTGTTGATACCATCACCCGCTTTCCCTCCGATCAGCACTGAAATGTCTTTCATAGGGATTTTCCGTATGTTCTGATACTTTTTTTAAAAACGTAAATAGGTTAGCATACGGTAATTGCGGAGGTTTTTTCCCGTTAGCGTAAAAGATCGTTTCGGTGATACTCATTACATTTACCGTATTTTCACTGATCCGGAGGATACCTGGATGACATCACCTATCCACATTAATATATATTCAGGGGTCATAAAATTTTTAAAATACGGTCAGTTCAAGGGTTTGATCTTGGCAACAATGTCATTATTCCGGCCTGGTGTTCATAATAATTGATCTTACTCTTATGGGATAGCAACGAGGTAGCATCGTGAAGAATGAGAATCTAATTCTGGATAACAAATCGTTCACCCTGTATTCCACAACGGTCATGGACATGAACGGTCTTGTCAGGGCAATCCGGCATAACAACCTTGGTGTCCGCTGGCGGGCCGCACTGGCACTGGGAGATCTTGGTGAACCTGCAGTAAAACCGCTCATCCGTGCACTCAAGGAACATGACCAGGACGTTCGCTGGCTGGCTGCACTCGCGTTGGGCAAGATCGGCAGGGAGGCCATTCCCCAGCTCATCAGGGCTATGCATGAAAAGGATTATGATGTCCGCTGGCATGCCACCCGTATACTGGCAGAAATCGGGGAGCCGGCCATCCCCCAGCTCGTGTCCCTGCTCAGCGAAGGAGACAGCGATGTTCAGTGGCACAGCGCACTTAGCCTCTCGATGATTGGAAAGCCCGCTGTTGACTCACTGATCCTTGCACTTAAACATAAACACTGGTGGGTGAGAACGCGATCAGCATGGGCTCTGGGTGAGATTAAAGACACGCGTGCAGTGGAACCCCTTATCCAGTCGGTGAACGATCAGGACTGGTATGTCCGCTGGAGTGCTGCCGATGCACTCGGTAAAATTGGTGACAAACGTGCGGCAAAGTGCCTAGGAACGGCATTGAAAGAGTCGGACTCCTATGTCCAGGTACCTGCTTTGTGGGCGCTGGGAAAACTGGGGAGCAGTATTTCAGTGGATTCACTTATCGGGTCACTGAAAAATCCTGACTGGTATATCCGCTGGGGTGCTGCTGACGCACTTGGTAAAATTGGTGATAAAAGGGCTCTTGAACCCCTGAAACGGATAAAAAATGATGATGATGATGATGTGCGCAGGGCGGTTAATGAAGCAATTGAAAAGATCGTAGCAAATAATTCAGATATCGCTGCCTGAGGAAAGTGTCATCCGCTCTATCCGGCTTGTTATTTTTTTATAATTTTCTCGAGAAGGTTTCTCATTTCCTGAATATTATAGGGTTTGGTAAGTCTTTCGCTAAAACCGTAGTGTGAAAAATCATGGACAACAGGATCGTTGGTATAGCCACTCGATACCACAGCTTTTACCTCAGGATCAACATCCCTGAGCAGTTCAATCGTCTCTTTTCCCCCCAGCCCGTTGGGAACGGAGAGATCCAGGATAACAAGATCAAAAGGGGATCCGGCGGCTTTCTCTTTTTTATAGAGATCGATGGCAGCCTGCCCATCCTTTGCAGACATGACATCATACTTGAGAAATGTGAGTATTTCACCTGTCACATCAAGGATGATCTGCTCATCATCCATCAGGAGCACTTTTCCTTTGCCGGACATACAAAAATCCTTCTCGATTCTACTGACACTGTGCTTACATCGGATTTATTTCTTAAATGTTCGTAAACGGGCTGCTTCAGCAGTATCCTCCATGCGGAGAAGAAATGTTCCATGACAGGGTTTTGTGTACGGGAAAATGATGAAATCATCTTCGAGCCCTATTGCAATCGGGGGGATTCCGATGAGGTGGATATCAAAGACCTTGAAACCCGGTTGCACATCGATATACTCCTTAAAATGCTGCCGGACATATTCCCTGCATTCCTTAAACGATTGATCCCGCAGGAGGATTTCATAGTTCATTGATTCTACGCAGCCCATGGGGTTACCTCATCAAGTGCTTTTTTCAGGGGCAGGGGATTATGCACGGCTTTTGCTGCAATGATTGTGCAGGGAAAGTCAATCTGTTTAACCAGCTCGTCATAATGCTCTCCATAGACGAGCGTGAAGACCTTCGCCCGGGAGATCGCACCCATCGTCGCTGCATAGCTGATACCGGCATCGTTGTGGATGAAAACAAAACAGCGGTCAAAGTCCCGTTTCTTGTCGGTTATCATCGCAACCGCACGGTCGAGATCCATGACCTCTCCAAGGTAGTGCCTGTCCGGGTCCGCGATAACAAGAAGCGTATTTGCAGCTTTATTTCCGGCAACGACCGGAATAAAACCGGATTTTTTAAGCCGGTTGATCAGGTACAAGGCGATGCTCGTCTGCACAGGTACCTGCGGGCACCCGAGCACGAGGAGTGCCGATCCCGGGGATATTGGTGATTCACCTGACAAATTTACCAGTTCCTGCCGTTTTGTATAGTTTCATTTTTTCAGCCACAGGGAATAACTTTTGCTTTATCACATTGTTCGGAATCCTGGTATCCCTGCACCAAGAATACGCTCCGGATGTGTGTAAATCGTAAACCGGTCCCCGCGGGAGAAACATACAAGGGTAATACCCGCTGAATCAGCAGCTGCAATTCCTTTATCCGTCGATGCAGCGCGGGAGATTACTACCGGTATTCCTGCGTTTGCATCTTTTTTTACCATGCCGGCAGGTTGTCTTCCTGTGCAGCCAATCACACACCGGGAGAGATCAATTCCGTTTAAAATGGCATACCCGACCACCTTGTCAACCGTGTTGTGCCTCCCCACGTCACTGCTTTTTACAACACATTTTCCCTCAGAGAAAAGTACCGAACAATGAACCGCACCGGTCTTTCGCCATACCTCGGTTTCAATCCCGCGTGTACAGGATAAAACATCTTCCGGCGTTATACGGAGATCTGATGAAACTTTTCCCGGTAGCTCGCATATGCTCGTACCTCCCGAAGATCCTACCTCTTTTTTCGATCGCGCTACATCACACCCGCGATCGGCATAGACAAGGATGCGATCGCCATCTATTTTCACCTTGTCCACGCACCGGGTGAGTCCTTCCGTTATGACAAAGCCGGCACCGAGCTCCAGGAGCTGGTCGCGGCTGGCAATCATTTCCGTAACCAGACAGTCATTCAGGAGTATCCGGAACCGGTCCTCAATTACGATTGCATCAGTAATTTCTGATATCTCACCATTCCTGACCTGGATGCCGGGATGGTGGTCAAGGTTCATCCAGCGTCTCCTCAGTTACCCAGTCCAGGTAGGGCAGGTAACCGGCAATAACCGGAAGTGCTATGATCTCCGGCACTTGATAAGGGTGGAGATCTTTTATTGCTTCAATAACCTTTCCCGCGTTTTCCCTGGTTGTCTTTGCAATAAGCAGGTGTTCCTGTTCATCGCAGAACTCGCCTTTCCAGCGATAGCATGAACGGACGGGAACGATATTGACACATGCGACAAGACGTTTCCCGACAAGCATTCGTGCGAGTAATTCTGATTTGTCAGATGGAGCAGTAGAGAAAATCACGATCATATCCTTCTGCATGCTCATGAACGTGCTCCCGACAGCCGGTCTGGATAATCACACCGACTGAAGAACCGGTGTACTTTGATAGTCTCCTTCTTTTTCCCCATAAGGCTCATTTTTTTATTCCGGATACATAAGCATAACCATTCTGCCTGATGAGGGGAAGGCCGGGAATATGCGGGAACGGTAATTACAATAAATCCGGACACCTACAGGTACTACCTATGTACGCAGCACGCATGAGCAATCTCCCTCCGTATCTTTTTGCCCGGATTGACGAGATGAAAGCGGAACAACAAAGAAAAGGTGTTGACATCATCGATCTCGGGGTCGGGGACCCTGACCTTCCTACCCCGGACCATATTGTAGCATCTCTCTGTGAAGCGGCAAAGAACCCGGAAAACCACCACTATCCATCTTACGCCGGTATGCCGGCATACCGGGGGGCAGTGGCAGACTGGTACAAAAGCCGGTTCGGGGTCCCGCTTGATCCGGGAAAAGAGGTGGTCGCTCTTATGGGTTCAAAGGATGGGATCGCCCATATTGCTGAAGCTTTTGTAAATCCGGGTGACTATGTTCTCGTTCCGAGTCCGGGCTATCCGGTATACCGGACAGGAACACTCTTTGCCGAGGGGATTGTGCATGAGATGCCACTCACGAGGGAGAATGCATTTATTCCGGTGCTGGAAGATATCCCGAAAAAGGTGATTAAATCAGCAAAGCTTATGTTCATCAACTATCCGAATAATCCCACGGCGGCGGTCGCTCCGGATGGCTTCTATCGCGAGGTGGTAGACTTTGCCCATGAGCATAATATTGTTGTCGTTTCGGACAATGCGTACTCCGAGGTCGCGTATGACGGGTATCGTGCCCCGTCATTCCTGGAGACAAAAGGGGCAAGGGAAACAGGTATTGAGATGCACTCACTTTCAAAGACCTACAATATGACCGGCTGGCGGATTGGTATGGCAGTCGGCAATGCAGATATTCTTGCCGGTCTCGGGCGGGTCAAGACCAATGTGGATTCTGGAGTTTTCAACGCTGTACAGCAGGCTGCAATCACTGCTTTGCGCGGACCGCAGAATTGTGTGGAAGAAGCCTGCGTTATCTACCAGGAACGGCGGGACGTGCTCATTGCCGGGCTGCGGGATCTTGGTTTTGATGTACCTGCTCCCCGGGCAACCTTCTATGTCTGGCTGCCGGTACAGGACTGTATGGCATTTTCCGCAAAGCTGTTGAACAAAGCAGGTATTGTGGCAACACCGGGAATAGGCTTTGGCTCAAGCGGAGAAGGGTATGTGAGGTTCGCCCTTACCCGACCCGTTGCCCGGATACAAGAGGCAATCGAACGCATGCGGGGGCTTGACCTGTGAAACTTCCTCCCCACCTTCACATAAAAAATGGTCATCTTCATATCAACGGCGTTGACTGCGTTGCACTCGCTCAGCAGTATGGGACACCCCTGTACGTTACCAGCGAGGACCGGGTCTGCGAGCAGTTCGGGAGTTACAAAAAAGCGCTGACCCGCCGGTACCCGAAAGTCAGGATACTTTTTGCGGCAAAAGCAAATGGTAACCTTGCCGTGATGCGGGCTCTTGCCCGGCTGGGCGCAGGTGCTGATGTTTTTTCCTCAGGAGAACTTCATCTCGCTCTCGATGCCGGAATGCATGCAGAAAACCTCCTTTTCAACGGCAGTTCAAAAACACAAAACGACTTGAAACTTGCAGTCGAAAAGGGTGTAAAAGTATCGGTGGATTCACTTGACGAACTCCACCAGCTCGATGCAACGGCAAAAGCAGCAGGAAAAACCACTAAGATTGCGTTCCGGGTGAATCCGGCACTCGAAGTACCGACACACCCGAAGATCGCAACCGGGCTGGCAACCAGCAAGTTTGGCATTCCCCATAAAGAGATCCCTGCAGCATACCGGGAAGCCCTGTCATGTAAAAATATCCAGCCGGTTGGTATTCACTGCCATATCGGTTCACAGATCCTTGATGTGGAGCCATTTGTCCGGGCTGCGGAAGTTATGGTCAGGATTGCCAGGGAACTTACCGATATGGGGGTCAGGCTTGAATTCATCGATCTGGGTGGGGGGCTGGGTATTCCCTACCACCATGACACGGACCCGGCTCCTGCTCCAGAGGAGTATGCGGCAAAAGTGGTCCCGATATTCAAAGCCGGTGTCGAAGCATGCGGAATTACCCCGGAACTCTGGGTTGAGCCCGGGCGCTCGCTCGTGGCTGACTCGACGGTTCTCTTAACGAGGGTCAACTCGACTAAATCCGCACACAAGAAATTTGCCAATGTGGATGCCGGGTTCAACCTGCTCATTCGTCCTGCAATGTATGATGCCTACCACGAAGTCATCGTTGCAAATAAAGCGGATGCCCCGCTGACCACAGAATACACCGTCACCGGCCCCATCTGCGAGACCGGTGACATTCTTGCACCGGACCGGAAACTCCCGCAGATTGCTGCCGGGGACATCATTGCAGTACTGGATACCGGTGCATACGGGTTTGCGATGTCCTCGCAGTATAATTGTCGTCCCCGTTGCCCTGAGGTGCTGATACAGGGAACACAGGTATCACTGATGCGCAGGGGCGAAACTATCGGGGATATCACTGCCACCATGCAGTGCCCGCCCTGGCAACGGTAAGGGGGCGGAATAAACCTGTGCTGTTCCACTACGCTCTGGTCGATGACCTTATTTCAAAAGAGGAGTTCGAACGGCGTGTAGAGACCAAGACCGAAGAGTGCGGGGATCTTGTTGATGAGCCGACAGCGGCAATGCTCGTAGTAGGTGAACTGGGCCGCCAGCATGTGAAGATCCGGGGTTTAGGAGGAAAATCCAGCCTCTTTTCATTTTTCGGGAAGGTTATCGACAAGACTGAACCAAAGGAATTTGACCGGAAGGACGGAGAGAAAGGCTGGGTAGCTACCCTTCTTACTGGTGACGAGACCGGAACAACACGAGTAGTCCTGTGGGATGAGAAAGCAGGGGCTGCCAATGATATTGCAATCGGGGATGTACTGGAGATCATCGGGCGCCATCCGGGAAAGAGCACGACAGAGATTTACGCACTTGCCCTGCGCAAGGCAGGATGCGAGATCATCTGTGCACTGCCCGCGAACAGGGCTGCCATCGGGAGCCTTTCATCCGAGCCGGTGGAGCTTGATGCGATCCTTATTGCATACGAAGAACCTCGTACCTTCAACCGCAGGGACGGCACGAGCGGTGAGATGACAGAAGCTGTTATGGGGGATTCTCTGGGAACTGCCCGGCTTATAGCATGGGTTCCGGATCTGTTTGCAAATATCCTCCCGGGCACTTCCGTTCATATCACCGGTGCAAAACCTGACGGGCGAAGTACAGGAAGAGCATACAGCCTTGATGAGAAGAGCTCAGTGGGGGTCATTGATCAGGTGATCATCGTGCCGTTCACGCCCCTTTGTTCCGTGAGCGAAGAGGGGATCTATTCAATTACGGGTAGCGTAAAAGAGGTAAAAGAACCACGATCGTTTACAACCCGCAACTGTTCAGTGTCCTGGGTAAGAAATATTGTTGTGAGCGATGGCAAAGATGACCTGAAAGTGGTTCTCTGGGGCGAGAAGGCGTTAGTTCCGGTGCTTCCCGGGGATCAGGTTAACGTCTACCATGCCACTGCCAAACCCGGTCGTTACGGGGGGATTGAACTGGGTGTCGGACGGGGGAGTGCATTCCAGGTGCCAGAGGAAGAGACACACCCGATCATATTTGAAGGAACCATCATTACCGGGCAGGGATGCACCTTTATCGATAATGGTACCGAACGCTATATTATTGAAGGAAATCTCCCGCATGGGATTGAGATGCAGGTAACCGGTATCCTTTCAGGTAATCGGATCACCGCTGAATACACCCAACCGGTTGATCTCAAACCCGAAATCCTGCTGGTGCAGTTCCGCGGGTTTATCGAAGAACTGAACAAATAAACCTCACTTTCGCCCCGCGCAGTCCGAGAGCATATATGCCCATGTTTAACATCTTGATGTGCCATAGGAGATGTGCAAGAAATGGCTGAACGAGCTTTAGAGATTGAAGATTTACCGGGCGTAGGCCCAAGCACCGCAGATAAACTCCGTGAAGCGGGATACCTCTCGGTAGAGAGTATTGCGACTGCATCACCGGCAGAGCTTTCCGAGATCTCGGAAATCTCCGAATCGGTAGCAAAAAAGATTGTCAAAGCTGCACGCGAAGCCGCAGATATCGGCGGGTTCAAGACCGGAAAAGACATCTTTGAACAGCGAAAGGACATCAGGAAACTATCGTTCCGCGTTCCCGAACTCGATGCCCTGATGGGAGGGGGTCTGGAAACCCAGGCCATCACCGAGATGTATGGTGAGTTCGGCTCCGGTAAGAGTCAGATAGTCCACCAGATGGCAGTTAATGTTCAGCTTCCTGAAGATCAGGGGGGGCTTAACGGGAGTGCCATATACATCGATACCGAAAACACCTTCCGTCCTGAGCGTATCGAGCAGATGGTGCACGGACTGGGGATTGATAATGCGGATCCGCAGGAGTTTTTAAACAATATTCACATTGCACGGGCACATACCTCAGATCACCAGATGCTGCTTGTGGATAATTCTCGTGATCTTGCAGCGGAACTGAAAGACAGCGGGCGTCCGGTCAAACTCTTCATCATCGATTCCCTCACCGCCCACTTCAGGGCTGAATACGCAGGGAGAGGGACCCTTGCGACACGCCAGCAGAAGCTGAACCGGCACATGCACGAACTCTTCAAGCTCATTGATGAGCACAATGCTGTTGCACTGGTAACAAACCAGGTAATGTCCAACCCGGCAGTCTTCTTTGGTGACCCGACAAAGCCGATAGGGGGTAACATCGTCGGACATACGGCAACCTTCCGGCTCTACCTGCGCAAGAGCAAAGGCGGTAAACGTATTGCACGCCTTGTCGACAGTCCAAACCTCCCCGAGGGGGAAGCCCCGTTTATGGTAGAAGAGGCAGGTCTCAAATCGTGCTGAAGGCGCTCCTTACTGATATTGACGGGACGATCACTGATTCGTCCCGCCGGATAAACACCGGTGCAATCGACGCCATACGATCGCTTGTTGACGAGGGGGTAGAAGTAGTCCTTGCAAGCGGGAACACTTCCTGTTTTATGGATGCTCTCTGCAAGATGATTGGAACGGACGGGACCTTCATTGCAGAGAACGGCGGGGTATTCCGGGTGGGATTCACCGGCACGCTCCGCATCAAAGGAGACCAGACTCCCTGCAGGGAGGCACTGAAAATCGTTCAGGCTTATTACCGGGATCGGGGGAAAGAACTGGAACTTTTCAGCCCTGCATACCGCTTTTCTGATCTTGCATTTGCCCGGACCGTTCCACCTGATGAGGTGAAAAAAATCCTTATGACCTCCCCGGTAAAGGTGATCGATACCGGCTATGCGATTCACCTGCAGTCACCCGGCATTGACAAGGGAACTGCACTGGAAGCACTCGCGCAGGAGATGGACCTGTCACCTTCAGATTTTCTTGCAATCGGGGACTCCCTGAATGACATCCAGATGCTCAGGACGGCAGGTATTGGGGTCACTGTGGCAAATGCCCATCCAGATACCAAGGCAGTTGCTGCATTTGTTGCAGAAAAAGAATATGGAAATGGATTTGTTGAAATAATTACTCAATATTCTTCTTATTTTTTGGCAAGGAAGCGGTCAACAACAATATAGTCCTTGATGTCCTTGACCGCTTCAAACGGTATTACCAGGAGTTTATCGTCTTCCATAGTATATCCATCAGTTACAAATGTCTGGTCAGGGTGGACAATCATTGCCTGAACCTGGCCGGAATCAAAATCAACCCTGATATTTTTTAGCGTGCCAATGAGCTTCCCATCATTGCTCATGATCTTTTTTCTTGAAAGGCTGCGGGCAAATACGCGAGACATAAAAAAATTATGACGCGTATAAATATTTAAAGTGTTCTAAAATGGCGCGGAAAAAGAGGGTTTTTGTTATAAATAACCCATTTGCGTTATTTGAAAATTTCAGCTGCCATCTGGATATCAGATCCCCGCAGCGTCTTTCTTCCCGCATGATCTGACATTTTTTTTGCTTCCTTTGCCAAAAATACCCCATAATCTTCCATTAAAATCGCAAGGGTTTCTGTGGCGTCGGCACTTATACGTTCGGCACCGGTTTTTTTTATGATACGTTCAACTGCTGCCTGGGATAATTCGGTCATGATACACAATCCTTGCATTCAATTTGGTTTATACTATCTAAAGATATTGGATTATAACGAGGGAAATACCCTGATAATATCAGACTGCGTGAGTATCCCCACCGGAATGCCATTTTCGACAACAATCAGTCGCCCGATCTCCAGCTCCTTGAACCTTCTGATCACCTCGAAGAGTTTGGTATCTGAGGGAGCTTCAACAACATCGGTAGTCATGATTGCAGAAACTTTTGTGGATAAGGACAGATTATTTTCCACCGCCCGTGCAATATCACTCATGGTGATGATCCCGGCGAGTTTTCCGTTGTCGATGATGGGGGCACCATGGATATGATCCTTATTGAAAAGGACCAGAGCATCATGGAGTGTATCTGACCCATTCAATGTCTTGAGCGGGCTGCTCATGTACGCTTTTATCGGCTGTTTGGGAAGCGAGATCATTTCGGTGGTTGCAAGGAGGAGCAGCTGTTTCGATTCATCTTTCCCAAAGACTTCTCCGCGGACCAGGAGTTTATTGACAGGAGTGGGACCGATGGTGATCTGGTCTCCGATTTCAAAGAGCTTGGCACTGCCAAAAAGCTTGATCTCGGCGTGACAGATATCGGGGTGGCAGAGTGTTGTAAAATCAATTTCCTGGACCGTTGCTCCTGAAATAATTTTCCCGTCCCTACTGATGCAGACATCATAGTCACCTTCAGTGACATTCAGGCTGAGTTCCTTGTAGGCAAGCGCGGTGGGGATGTAGCCCCCCTTAGGACCGGGTACGCCATCAACGAGACCTATTGTTTTAAGCGCCTGCATCTGGTTTCGCACGGTCCCCGGATTCCGCTGGATCACGTCAGCAATCTCTTCGCCTTTGATAGAGTGGGAGTGCTCCTGGTAAAGTGTGATAAGCGTGATGAGGATATCTTTCTGGATCAGGGACAGGTCCATAACGATAAACCGTATAACTTCCCATACTATAAATAGGTTGGAGATTTGTGGAATTCGAAAAAATACCTACCGTGCCGACAGCAGATGAGATCCTTGACCGGAGCTTCCGCCGTGCGGCAAAGAAAATGAAAGAAAAAACCAATAAAGATCGCGCCAATGAAGAGTTTGTGAGGGCGGTCGGCGCAGCAGTTCACGACCGGCTGGTCTCTATCATCCGCGGGTTCCCCGAATTTGACCAGATCCCCCGTTTTTACCGGGAGATGGCCGATATCCTCTTTGGCATGGACCGGATACGACAATCGCTGGGTGCTGTTGGCTGGGCGGCAAAACACACCAAGATGGTGGGGAATCAGCTTGCGGTACAGTCACGGAAATCCGATGACACGACCATGGTGCGTAAAAAGACGGTAGCCCGGCTGGCCTCCATGGTGCACCAGATAGATAAAGACCTGCGATTCTTAAACGAAGTGCGGAATGTCCTCCGGAAGCTCCCCCATGTTGAGGACGCATGCACGATAGTTATTGCCGGATACCCCAATGTAGGTAAATCTTCCTTCATCCGGCATGTCTCCTCCGCAGCGCCCGAGGTTGCCTCCTATCCGTTCACGACAAAAGGCATCATTGTTGGACACCGGATTATAGGACGGGAACGGATCCAGTTTGTCGATACACCGGGTATTCTTGATCGTCCGGCAGAAGAACGAAATGCCATCGAAAAACAGGCTCTTTCTGCAATGATGAATGTCGCTGATATCATCCTCTTCATTCTTGACCCGTCAGAGCACTGCGGGTACCCGATGGAGGTTCAGATCAACCTGCTCGAAGAGGTGAAAGGACTTATCGACGTGCCTCTTGTCGTCGTTTCGAATAAGTCGGATATTACGGCTGCCGATGGTTATCTCACCATGTCCACACAGACGGGAGATGGAGTCGAGGCAGTACTTGCGGAGATCCTTTCGCATAAACCGGAACCGCTGGCAACGGTGAGTGATACGGTTCCCGACATTCGGTCGCCCCTCCCCCATGAACCTGATGAGAGGGTCATGGACGAATTTACTTACCCGGAAGAGGAAGGCAGATATGAGCCAAAACCGAAACCCAGGAGGGTCAGGAAGCCCCGGACCGTAAGGTAACAGGATAGTTTTTCATTTACTGTTCTGGTCTGCAATAGAGTATTGAGGAAATATGATCGATACTATCCCATCGACATCATTATTGCCCACCCGGCGAGGAACCCGAGGATCGTCCCACCATTTAATGGCGGTAGTCCTGCCTGGGGTTTTCCCGACGACACAAAATGTAAAAGGACAGCAAGCCCGGCAAGGGAACCGATCATAGCACCAAGTGCCGGAAGGTTGATAATTCCAAAAAGCCGCCATCCCTGTAAAAATACATTCGCAGAGACAACGAGTATGGAGGGCATGATCAGGTCTCCCATCCCGATAATGAATGCTGCACGCTCGCCGCCATCATCCAGCTTTCCAACCCCGTCACGTATGAACGAGTAATCACGCCGCTTTGGAATGACAAAGAGGATCGGGGTTTTGAGATCGATTACCCCTTCGGCGAGCGTGATCATATGTTTTGTTTTATACACGGAGATTGCATCATACACCGCAAGAAGCACAAGCAGGATTACCACAAGATACCATACGAGAGAAGATCCAAAAATCGCTGCAACTCCCGCAGCAATCAGAATTCCAAGACCGTCAATCACGTACCATTCAGGGTATTTATAGAGAAGGACCGTCGCAAGTATTGAGAGGGTGAACAGGATGATGAGCCCCCATTCTGAATCACCTGCTATAGCGTATACAAGTGCCCAGAAGATATACACAAAAGTGAGGAAGATTGACAGCCCGATAATTACTGCAATGATCTTTTTTAAATTAAATTTTATCAGCAGCAGTAAAAAGCCGGTGAACACCAGCAGGATCACAATAAAAATGAACGGATTAGCCAGTGACTCGGGATCTTCAAATGCGGTGATTCCTGCAGCCTGCACAGGAAGCGAGATCAGGATTGCCCCGATTTCCACGGCAAGGAGCAGGAGTGGCATCACAAGGAAGGGAATTATGCGTTTTATATCCAAGATGCATCTCCATGTAGTTAGATTAATTACTGTGCTCTCATCATCTAAAAGTATGGACATACGTGAATACTGGGTCGATATCCTGCTCACTATCGTTATGATCGTCTCCACACTCGTCCTCATCAACAGGTTCTGGCAGGATCTTACTATTGCAATTGCCGCAGGTCTCATGATGCTGGCACTTGGAGGACTCTTCCTCTCACTCCAGATCAAGATGCGCCACCTGGAGCGGAGTATTGTGCTGCGTGAACGAATTTTACGCAACAATCTCGAGGAGATCTCCCGGCGGATGGCGGAAAAATTCGATATGTCAATGACCCACCTGGATGAACTGGTCGGGGAATATTCAAAACGTACCTACCGTTAAATTTTTTCTACGTTCGTGATTCGTTATGGGCGTCGCAATACGGGACATTGTAGCTGATTACAAGACTCCGGTAACCTGGGAGTCACTGCCAGGTGTCGCAGCAATCGATGCAAACAATGCACTCTACCAGTTCCTGACCATCATCCGGCAGCCTGACGGGACACCTCTCATGGACCGGAAGGGGCGTGTCACCTCACACCTCTCCGGCATCCTGTTCAGGGTATCGAATTTTATGGAGAAAGGGATAAAGCCGGTCTTTGTCTTTGACGGGAAACCCGCCGCTCTCAAACAGACGACAATTGACGGGCGCCGTAAGATCCGGGACGAAGCTGGCGAGAAATGGAAAGAGGCGATTGAACGGGGCGATGAGGCTGAGGCCTACAAACAGGCGCGTTCGTCATCAAGGGTCGATACCACCATTATAGAGACATCAAAGGAACTCCTCCGTTTTATGGGTCTCCCGACCATCCAGGCACCTGGCGAAGGTGAAGCCCAGGCAGCCCACATGGTAACAAAAGGGGAGGCACGGTACGTAGTGTCGCAGGACTACGACACGCTCCTCTTTGGTGCTCCCAACCTTGTCCGGAACTTAACGGTCAGTGGCAAACGGAAGATCCGGGGACGGCAGATCAACGTAAACCCGGAACGACTCATTCTTACGGATGTACTCGAAGGGCTGAAACTGACACGCGAACAGCTGATCGAGATCGGTATCCTTATCGGTACGGATTTCAACCCGGGGATCGAGGGAATCGGGGCAAAGACCGGGCTTAAGATTGTGCAACGCGGGGAGTTTATGACAAAAGTTCATGAGAAACTACCGGATTTTGATCCAGCACCGGTTATGGATCTTTTCCTGCACCCGGATGTGACGGATGACTATACACTCGTATGGGGCCATCCTGACATCACCGGCATCAAGAACATGCTCTGCGGGGAGTACGATTTTGCCGAAGAGCGGGTGGAAAAAGCCATGGAAAATTTCTGCGTCAAGTCCGGGCAGAAGACTCTCGAGAGCTGGTTTTAGGAGTTTCTCCGGATTACCTGAAAAAATGGGGGGTCACCTCACCAATATCACATGTCTGAGATCGAGTGAAATAAGCCCTGGAAGGGCTCCGATTTTCTCCTGGATTCGTACCTGCCCTGGGGAAAAGCCCGTAAAACCCTCTGTTTCGGTTCGTGGAGAGAATACGACCAATTATAGCCCGGTTAGCCAAAATAAGGCAGGTTTGCACCTCACCTATCGGCTTGTACAGCACTTTAAATCGAGGAGTTTTTTGCCTCATAGTTTACCCCATCAGGTACCTGCAAACCCTGCCAGAACATCAATATAAAGCCTGTTTTTTCCGAGGGATGTTCCAAAAAAGGGTTTTTGGTAAAAATGGACAGAGGGAGGTACAAATCCGTTCCCTGTAGCAGGTGAGATAATGAAAAACAAAATCACCACAAAAAGAGAGATCACTACGCTTACTCCATACTGCAATTCCTGAGATCAGAGCAATTGCACCAAGGGGTGAACACAAAAGCGGGATTTACGTCTGTTTTTTAAGAGCCATTTTCCGGTTCAGTTTCACCTCAGCATAATCCGGGTTGATGGCAAGAGCCTTGTCGTACGAGTCGACCGCTTCTGCATACCTACCGAGTTCGTGGAGCGCCACTCCGCGGAAGTTCCATGCATAGGCATCATTTGGGTTGATAGCGATTGCCTTATCAAACGATGCGAGGGCTTCGGCAGGCCGTTCGAGGATACCCAGCTCTGCACCGCGGATGAACCACGCACTGGCGTCACCCTGGTTGATGGCAAGCCCTTTGTCATACGAATCGACCGCTTCCACATGCCGCCCGAGTTCAACGAGTGCCCATCCGCGGTTTATCCATGCATTGGCGTAATCCGGCCTGATAGCAAGGGCCTTGTCATACGATGCAAGCGCTTCGGCAGGTTGTCTGAGTTCAGCGAGGGCAACTCCGCGACCATTCCACGCATCAGCATAATCCGGCCTGATGGCAAGGGCCTGGTTGCAGGAGGCAAGAGCTTCGGGATAGTGACCTTTTTTGAAAAAATCAGAACCTTCTTTGTAAAGTTGCAGTGCTTGATCTTCCATGAGTTATGATGTGCTGTTCGGATAATCACTGTTGTGTTCGAACCTCACCAATCAAAGTGTATAAACCCCGGCACGGAATATTTTTAGTAATAGCCTGGCAACCGGTTCCTGCAAAGAATCCGGCATCCTGACCATTCCCCACAATACAACATCGGTGACTCCCATGCAGTTGAAATCCTGCAAAAAGACCTACAATCTAGAAACACAGCGTGCTGCTCCCCTCGAAGAGACACTCGCCCGCATTGAGCCAAAAGTACCTGCCGCAGGGATAACCCGCGTCGCAGATATCACCAACCTGGACCGGATCGGTATTCCGGTCTTTTCCTGTATCCGCCCGACTGCAGAAGCAGGATCGATTACCGTGTATAACGGTAAAGGGGCGACAGTTGAGGAGTCCCGTATCTCGGCGATCATGGAAGGAATCGAGCGATATTCCTCAGAACTGCACGACCGACCGGTTCACCTCGCACCTTACCAGGAGATGTTTGCGCATGGACGGGTGCTTGATCCCTCAGACCTGATCCTTCCTGAGAACGCAGAGGTGGATCGCCTCATGCCCTGGGTCGAAGGATTTGATATTGCCAATAATGTGCCCATCATCATTCCGGCTCATGCAGTCTTTCATCCGCTTCCCCAGAAATTCCGCCAGCTCTTCCGCACGAACACGAATGGGTTAGCGTCCGGGAATACCATGGAAGAGGCCATCTTCCATGCTTTGTCCGAAGTGATTGAACGGGATGCCTGGTCACTGGTTGAGGCTTCACGGGATACCGGGACAATGGTTGAAAACATCGATGACCCGACCTGCCTCGAGATGGAAAAGAAATTTGCCGATGCGCAGGTCGAAGTCAAGGTAAGAGACATCACCAGTGATATCGGGATCCCCACAATGGCTGCCGTCGCTGATGACGTGCTGCTGAAGGACCCCATGCTTCTTACGATCGGTATCGGGACCCATACCAGTGCACGGATCGCCGTCATGCGGGCACTTACAGAGGTTGCGCAGAGCCGGCTTACCCAGATCCACGGGGCTAGAGAGGACACGACCATCGCCGATCTCCGGAAAAAGATGGGCTATGACCGTGCAAAGCGGATCAACGCATACTGGTTCAAGGACAACGGCCACATTGACTATAACCGGATCGCTTCCTGTGACAGCGATGATTTCCTCACCGATATCCGGTTTGTTATTGATGCACTGGCAAAGAAGGGGCTCGACCGGGTCATCGTGGTTGACCTGACCCGGGAAGAGATTGGGATTCCCGTCGTGAGAGTGATTGTTCCGGGGCTTGAAGTCTTTGCGATGGACCCGGAACGCCGGGGCGAGCGGGTGAAAAATGCAAAAGATCATCGTCTTTCTCGGGCCAAGTCTTGACCTTGCAGCTGCAGAGAAGATCCTTCCAGCTGAATACCATCCTCCTGCAAAGCGGGGTGACCTGCTCGCTGCAGTACATGATGGCGCAACCATAATCTGCCTGATAGATGGGGTCTTCCACCAGGAATCCGCAGTCGCCCACCGTGAGATCCTGACCGCAATTAAAAAAGGTGTCAGGGTCGTGGGGACATCGAGTATGGGAGCTCTGCGGGCAGCGGAAATGGACACCCTTGGTATGGTAGGTATCGGGAAGATCTATCAGATGTATAAGAGCGGGGAACTTGAATCGGACGATGAAGTTGCGCTCGTCTTCGATCCCTCATCAGGTCTGGCACTTTCAGAACCGCTCATCAATATCCGCTTTACCCTGAAACGTGCAAGAAAGGAGGGCATCATCAATGATGATGAGCATGATGCATTTCTTACCTCTGCCCGTGCCCTGTTCTATCCAAAGCGTACCTACCGGACAATTGTTTCTCATGCCGGTGATTCAGTTGATGACAGGACACGCGAACGGTTTCTGGTATGGGTAGAGAGCGGGCAGTGCGACCAGAAGAGGGAAGATGCGATCGCAGCACTGGAGTATATCAGAAAAATAGCCGGGGAAAAAATAAACCGATAGAAGCCTCAGCCGTGGCTGACTTTTAATGTTCAAAACCCTGCGACTCACATTTTTAACGGTAAAACTAAAAAAAAAGGTTTGTGAAAACCTAATTTACTTAGTCAGGTTTGCAATGATTTGTCCAGTTTTGTTAGTCACGTTCGAAACGATTTGTTCTGTTTTGTTAGTCAGGTTCGAAACTGTTTCAGGCTTGACAATAACATTTTGGGCAATCCTGACCTCACCAGTCTGGGTAGCCTGAACTGCAGGAGTCGGGGTAGCTGTAACTGTCTTGATGATAGCGACACCCTGTTGGTTTTGTACGTAGGTTGGTACTGCAGTTGCCGCCGGCGCTGGCGCAGGTGTTGTCGCAGGTTTTATCGCTACCGTCGTCGTTGTACATCCGGCAATCAGCATAGTTGAAATGACTACCAGGAAGAGAAATACAAGTGTTGTTTTTTTCATCGAATCATCACCAGATTATATAATTAAAATCTTTGTGGTATGAAAAATACCTTTCGATTTTAATTCAGTTGGTATATCAGGTACAATACCACAGATTAGCCGTGATTGACTTTTTTTGCTCAAACCCTGGTTTAGATGAATGCACAGTGTGCAAAATAATATTTGAAAAAAAGGGGAAATATTAAGAAACCCCGACAAAATCACTTCACATTCGCCCACACGTGTGCAAACCGCTGGAATGCGGTGATGTGCCCGAAGACGCCAAACAGCATCATAAGCCAGCCCAGCCAGGTGAGCCCATAGAAGGTTAAGGGAAATATCAGGCCAATGATACCGACAACCATGATCAGTACAAGACGATCAGCCCGGCCGAGCATCCCGCCATAAAACCTTCCGACACCTACTGCCTGAGCCTGCGTGCCAAGGTAGGATGACATCAGGACACCGGTCAGGGCAAAGACACCGACAGGCCAGGGAACAAGTCCGCCGGCAAAGAGACCGCAGATGATGAAAATATCAGCATACCGGTCTACCGCATGGTCAAGGAAATCCCCGCGGAGGCTCTGGATCTTCATCTCCCGGGCAACCGCACCATCCATCATATCACAAAATGCGTTCACCGCAACAGCCACAATTCCCCAGAGTTCCAGCCGGAGATAAAACAGGATTCCTGCAGCTGCTGATGCCAGCAGTGCTGCTATGGTAAGTATATTCGGAGTAATCCTGAGTTTTATGAAAATGGACACCAGAGGGTCGGTGAAGATTTTTGCATGGGAACGATAATTGTCAAGGGTCATTCATATACCTCAAGGAATCCGGACCAGTCTATTGTGCCGAACCTGGCCGGGATCTCGCTCTTCACAAACCCTTCTATCTGGTCAGCACAGGAAACAACATCCATTTCAGTCGTATCCAGTTCAAGGATCTGTTCAGGACTGAAATTCTCAACGGTCTCGATCAGGCAGACATCAAGGGATTCCGCATCGGCATTTTCCTGGATCTTTTTCGCCGCGTATTTCCGGGAGGAAAGGCGTTTTTTCAGCTCATCGGGACGGCACCGGAGTACGACGATCCGGTCACAGGGAAGCAGGTGGGCGAGATGTCCTTCGACAAATCCATCCACGGGGACGAATTCCGCCGCCCAGCGATCCACATCTATGATTTGGGCATCCCGATCCTCATCATCACCGATAGCATAGGGCGCGACCGTATCGGTAAGGTGAACTACCGTATGTCCCCGCAGGGCAAGCTCACTGCCCACCAGTGATTTCCCGGTTCCCGGCGTACCGGTTATACCGCACATCATAATGAATTGATCACCTGCAGGAACCGTTCGTTCTCCCAGTCCTCACCAATGCTGACCCTGATATAGTGATCCGACAGACCCGCAAAGCTCCGGCAGGAGCGGACAATAACCCCTTGCCGGGCGAGTTCTTCCACCATCTCATCACTGGTGCGGGGAGCGATATCAATCATCACAAAATTCGCATCTGATGGCAGACTCGGATATTTCACTTCGGTGGTGAATCGCTTTCTCCACCGGTTTACCTGTGACAGGTACCGCCTGGTATGATCTTTGTCGGGGAGGGCAGCTGCAGCGGCCGCAGCTGATACCGAATTAACCGTAAAAGGTGTACTGGCACGCTGATACCAGGGGACGAGCCATTCTGGCACGAATGCATACCCGACACGCAACCCGGCGAGAGAGTGGATCTTGGAAAATGTCCTGCCGAGAATCAGGTTTTCATATTTTTTCATCAGCGGAAGGTAATCGTACCCGGAGAACTCGACATAGGCATTGTCAAGGAACAGGACACCTTCAATCCCTTCCAGCAATTCAGCGACCACATCCACAGGGGTAGCGTTGCCCGTAGGATTATTTGGCGAACAGACTATCACGATCTTTGCCCGACTGCCCGCTTTGATCAACTTTCCTGGATCGACCGAGAAGTCCTTTTCACGAGGCACGGTAATTATTTCTGCACCCTGTCCTGTCGCAGCGAGTGCATAGAATGAAAAGGTGGGAGTGGAGATTACCACCTGCTCCCCGGGATCCACCAGCGTCCGTATCACCGTCTCGATGACCCCATCCATACCGACACCACAGACAAAGGAGTAATCCCCGTAATGTACCCTGAGCGCATCTGTCAGAATGCTGGTACGCTCATCGGGATACCGGTTCACGTTCCGAAGAGCATTCTCTGCAGCCTCCCGTGCAGCTTCTGACAGAGGGTAGGGATTCTCATTACTTGCAAGTCGTGCGATCCGGTCGATACCGTACTCATGGGCAATATCCCCGGCTTTCTTTGCAAAAATGTAGCCGCCCTTTTTTTTAAAGCAGGATCTAACCAAGCGCTCCATTGATCACTCCGACCACGCGGTCGATCTCAGCATCGGTGATGACAAGCGGCGGGACCAGCCGAAGGTTCCCGTCGGCTGCACAATTGACCAGTACACCCTGATCTGCACATTTCTTCTGGACATCCGGGCATATGTCCCCGATGGTCATTCCAATCATCAGCCCACGGACCCGGGGGTTATGCCTGGCAAGACCCTTCCTGAACCGCTCGCCTTTCCGGGTTACATCCGGGAGTATCTTTTCGATAACGTCAATCGTAGCGAGCGCTGCTGCACAGGCAAGCGGGCCACCGGCAAACGTGCTCCCGTGTTCACTCTTTTTGAATTCCAGATCTTCACGGGCAACCAGTGCGCCCATGGGAAACCCGCTTGCAATCCCTTTTGCAAGGGTGACAATGTCTGGCTTCACCTTCGTGTGCTGCAGGGCCAGCCATTTCCCGGTACGCCCTATCCCAGTCTGTACTTCATCAGCGATCATGAGAGCCCCGGCATCGTCGCATACTTCACGGACACCTTCTATGAAACTGTCGGGAGGGATGATGACACCTGCTTCTCCCTGGATAGGTTCGAAAATGACCCCGGCGGTATCCTCATCCACGACTTTCATCAGCGCTTCCAGATCACCATATTCAACAAAGGTCTTTACCATCCCGAGTGGCTCGAACGGTTCCCGTATTGCGGGTTTGTGCGTGACGGCAAGTGATCCTACAGTACGGCCATGGAACCCGTGGGTGAATGCGACAAATTTTTTCTTACCGGTCCGGACCCGGGCAAGTTTAAGTGCCCCGTCAGTTGCTTCTGCTCCCGAATTGGAGAAGAAGGCTTTGTGCATGCCGGTAATCTCTACGAGTTTCTTTGCCAGATCTCCCTGATGCGGCACGTAATAGAGGTTTGAGCAGTGGATCAGCTGGTGTGCTTGATCGCAGATCGCTTTTACCACAGAGGGGTGACAGTGCCCGGTGCTGCAGACAGCTATCCCTGCGACACAATCGAGATACTGTTTTCCTTCCGCATCCCAGACCGTTGATCCCTCCCCCTTTACAATCGCCATGTCGCGCGAGAACGCAGGCATAAAGTAGCGTTCGTCGAGAGCTTTGAACTGGCTTGTTTGTTCCATTTCCATCACAGTATCCTGTTTATTTGTTGTGTTGAGTCTTTATTCATACTCTATCGTTGCCGGAGGTTTTGCCGTAATGTCATACACGACCCGGGCAACACGGGGAATATCAGCGGTGATGCGGGACCCGATTCTCATCAAGTGCTCAAAGGGGATATCGAGCGGATCGGCAGTCATCCCGTCCCGTGAGTTCACGGCACGGATCGCAACAATCCAGCCATGTATCCGGTTGTCCCCCTTGACACCGGTCCCCAGACCAAGCAGGGCCGCAAAACACTGCCAGGGGCGGTACTGTTCAACCAGTTCGTCTTCAACGATCCAGTTTGCCTCCCGTATGATTGCAACCTTCTCCCGGGTAACTTCTCCAAGCACCCGCACGGCCAGTCCTGGTCCGGGAAACGGCATCCGGTGCTGGATCTCTTTTGGCAGGCCTAACGCCCCTGCCACATCCCTCACCTCATCCTTGTAAAGATCGCGAATCGGTTCAATCACTTTGGTAAATTCCATATGCAGCGGCATGCCCCCGACATTATGGTGGCTCTTGATACCCCCTTCACTCTCGATCCGGTCCGGGTAAATGGTGCCCTGAAGCAGGCATTTCGCTCCCTGTTTCCGGGCTTCCCGCTCAAAGACCCGGATGAACCGTTCACCGATTGCCTTTCGTTTGGCTTCAGGATCGTTGATACCTTTAAGTGCATCGAGGAACTCATCACCGGCATCAACAATCTGGAGGTGGATGGAAGCAAACGTTGTCCTGATCCGTTCAGTCTCACCTTTGCGCATGAGGCCGGTATCGATATAGATCGGAATGAGATTGTCACCGATCGCACGGGCAGCAAGTGCTGCACAGACCGAGCTGTCCACCCCACCGGAGAGAGCCATAACCACTTTTTCTGTGCCGGCGGCAGTCCGGATTTCTGTAATGGACTGGCTGATAAATTTCTCTGTATTGACCATGATCTCGTTCCTTTATTTTGTCCGTTTGTTCGCCCGGCATGCTTCCACAAAGCCCAGATACGGGGGAGATGGGCGGGTCGGACGGGACTTGAACTCCGGGTGGAACTGGGAGGCAAAAAAGAAGGGGTGATCGGCCAGTTCCAGGCACTCCATGCGGTTTTTATTGACAGCCGAGAAGATTAATCCCGCCTTTTCCAGCTTCCCTATATACCGTGGGTTTACTTCATAGCGGTGCCGGTGCCGTTCGGTGATCTCTGTCTGGCCATACAGGTCCATTGCCCGGGTTCCTTCCTTGAGAGTGGCGATATAATCACCCAGCCTCATCGTACCACCCAGTTCATTGAGCCCTTCCTGTTCAGGAAGGAGGGCAATTACATGGGATCCCTCACCAAACTCTTCGCTCGTGGCATCAGTAATATCGAGTTTATTGCGGGCATATTCGACCACTGCCAACTGGAATCCCAGGCAGAGCCCGAGGAAGGGTATGCTGTTTTCGCGGGCAAACCTGATTGCTTCCACTTTTCCCTCGATACCACGCTTGCCAAATCCACCGGGTATTAATATCCCGTCGTAATCCTTGAGCTGGCAGCGCTCATAGCGTTCAGCGTCCAGCCACCCGATCTTCACTTCCGTCGAAAGCGCCCTTCCTGCATGCTTGAGCGCTTCCTTGATGCTGATATACACATCTTCAATACCGTATTTACTCACTATAGCAACAGACACCCGGCTGGTGTACTCTTTTGTCACGAGCCGGTACCAGCTGGTATCGACATCCCGTTTCTCCAGCCCGAGATGAGCTGAAAGAACTTCAGCAATTCCTTCTTTCTCCATCTCCATGGGGACCTCATAGATGTCCGGTACGGTAGCTGCAGAAATGACTGCATGCTGGGGGAGATCACAGAATGCGGAGATCTTGCGTTTTGTATGGGCACTGATCGGATGCTCACTCCTGCCGACAATGATCTCAGCATGGAGGCCCAGCTCCCGCAGTGCTTTTACCGAATGCTGCGTGGGTTTTGTTTTCAGGTCCCCCATGGTATCTTCAGGGATGAGCGTAACATGCAGGAGGATGTAGTCCTGCGGCGGCAGATCCCCTCTCATCTGACGGATAGCTTCCAGGAACGGCATGCTCTCAATGTCGCCAACAGTACCGCCAACTTCAACAAGGCAGATGTCAGCCTTCGTTCCATCAGGAAATTCTTCTTCTGCCGCCTGACGTATACAGGTCTTGATCTGATCGGTAATATGGGGGATGATCTGGACGGTCTCCCCGAGGAAATCGCCCCGGCGCTCCTTTTCGATAACCGTGCGATACACCTTACCAGTGGTGATATTATGAGCAGCGGTAAGCTCGATATCAAGGAACCGCTCGTAGTTACCAAGGTCGAGGTCAACCTCGCTCCCGTCACGGAGCACAAACACTTCACCGTGCTGTGCCGGGTTCATCGTTCCTGCATCGATATTCAGGTAGGGGTCGATCTTGACTGCTGTGACCCGGTAGCCACGGTTTTTCAGGATGCGCCCGACAGAAGCTGCGGTGATCCCTTTCCCCAGTCCGCTCATCACACCACCGGTAACAATAATGTACTTCACACAGATCTCCCCGATTGCTTTACATTTTGCTCACAATACCTATTAGTGTTATCTTATCGTGAGAGAAGGAGGATTTTCACCCGGATTCAGTCTGATTTTTTCCCGGGAGGTTCGGTTCACTGCACAATACGGGCAGCGTTCTCTGCCCGTTCAAGGAACTTTAATTTGTCACAAAACCGTACATAGTAGGTATGAAAATCAGGCAAAGTACCCATATTCTGGTGGTTCTTTTATTGATACTCGGTTTCGTCCTTCCAGTTATGGCTGCAGAAAATGAAACAACGGATGCAGCCACGGCTTTTTACAATAGCGGCGTTCTTCTTCTTGAAGAAAAAGAATATGCGAGAGCAATAGCAGCTTTCGATCAGGCACTTGCATCAAATACCACCATGATCCGGTGGTCAGATGCTCTGTTGTATACGTACCAGAATAAAGCGTATGCATTGATTCAGCTGAATAATTACACAGCAGCAGTCCAGACGATTGATCAGGGCCTGGCACTCTATGAAAATGATGAAAAACTCTGGTACAACAAAGGTTTT
The DNA here is from genome assembly GCA_964590415.1 of uncultured Methanoregula sp. Lineage (GTDB taxonomy): Archaea > Halobacteriota > Methanomicrobia > Methanomicrobiales > Methanospirillaceae > Methanoregula. Next base: position 243,368 of record CAZPVQ010000004.1, read on the forward strand.
GCCCTCTTCAAACTCGGTAAGTACCAGGATGCGATCAATGCCTATGAAAAGGTACTGCAGATAAACAATCAATCGGTTCCCGCCCTGAACAACAAGGGTGATACGTATTTCCTGATGGGAAGATACCAGGATGCAGTCGATTCCTACATTCGGGCAAAGGAGATAGATCCCGGCAACAGTTATGCAGCTGCGGGACTCGAAAAGGCTCAGCGTGCACTGGCAACGGCGACGCTGCCCACTATCACCGGCACCCGGACAACGGTTCCCACTGCGTTGCCGACAATGACTCAAACGACCCCGATCTCTCCGACAGACATTCCTTCCGCACTGCCGACAATGACCCAGACGCCACTCTCTCTCCTACCAGTTGTGGCAGCTCTCTCTGCATTGGGTTTACTGTCCATTCTTACGAAAAAGCGATAAACACTATCAATCTTTTTTAGCTTACCTCGCTATCCATCAGAGATGCTGATTGACGCCCTTCCCGATGGGGCGTCTTCCGCAGCGGATCAGTAACCAAAAAAATCAAAAATTAATAAAACACTCTTCCAGCCGTGCCTCGAAAAGGCCTGGAGGCGGAGGTCAATCGTATAAAGAACAAAGTCACGGCGAGGAACTGAATCGATTCCAGCCTGTTTCCACGGTACTTTTGTGTTAATTTTTACTTGTTGTCACTGCAAATGCTGCTGAAGTCCGGGAAAGCAGCGTCTTCTCATCGTTATCAACAAATACCTCGCCTTCAGCGAATGCAACCCGCCGCCCCTTCCTGATTACGCAGCCCTCTGCAATAATGAAACCTTCCTGTATTCCCCGTATGAAACTGGTGGATTCAGAGATGGTTGCAATTCCTTCGGTATTGGAAAGTAACGGGTAAAGAGCAAGCGCCATCGCTTCATCGGCAACAGCCGCCAGAATTCCCCCCTGTAACCACCCGACACCGTTGTGCATATCCGGCCGGACCTGCATGTTCAGCACCGCTTTCCCCGGCTCAACGCTGACCACCTCAATCCCCATCAGGCAAAAAAAAGGGTTGGCGTATTTCCCGTCTTTCTTGATGTTTTCCAGATATGACATTATCCTCATACCTGATTTTGGCATAAAAAAGGGATTAAGATTGTCTTTTACCTTCCTGTGCAATCTGTTTATAGTATCCGCACAATGACGTATTCTCTATGCACGACCAGGAAAATAAGGAAATGCTCGCCGATTTGATCTGGCTGAATGCCCTCATTGCAACAGAACTTATCCAAGTGACCGAGAATAGTTCAGCAATCCTCAGGAAATCCCCGCCGCCGGAAAGCTGCCTGCAGGAGCACCAGGCACTCCGTGAAACAGCGCTTTTTATGGCGGAGAAATACCGGTCCGGCACCATGCTCTCCCGGCACCTCACACAACACCAGTAATGTTATTGGGAGACTCTGCGAAACGTACTGCAATGAACCTGCCGGATTGTGTACACGAGTGTGTGTACACCAGTAAGGCTGCCACCAGCTTCCAGGACAGGGAATTTTAAGCGTCATACGGCGATCCATACCAGATAGTATTCATCATGACCATTGCACCCGAGGCACAATACAGCCTGATTATTCCCGCATATAATGAGGAATACAGGATAACAGCGCTCTTTGATGCCATAGGAAGGTTTGACGGGGAACTCATCGTTGTATGTGATGGAGGGGACAGCACAGCAGACATCGTCGATCGCATCGCAGCACGGAGACAGGATCTGACTATCCGGTGCCTTCGGTTTGACCAGCGGCTGGGAAAGGGGGGAGGAGTGATTGCAGGAATCCGGGCAGCCCGTTCACCCCTCGTCGGGTACTTCGATGCCGATGGCTCTACCGGTATTGATGAGATGAAACGACTTTTTCTCTCACTTTCCTCCGTGGATGGTGCGATTGGTTCACGCTGGATAGCAGGCTCAACGCTCAAAGTGCGCCAGGGTATGATGCGGCAGATGGAGAGCCGGGCATTCAACCTGCTCATCCGGGTCCTGTTCGGGTTGAACTATAACGACACACAGTGCGGAGCGAAAGTCTTTAAAAAATCAGCAATTGATACCGTTGTACCCCTGATGATTTCACGGGGTTTTGAATTCGATGTCGAGCTGCTCTGGAGACTACAGGAGGCAGGATTCAGGGTCATTGAAGTTCCGATCGAATGGCAGAATAAAGGGGACTCACGAGTCCGGAAAAGAGATATGATAGAGATGCTCGCCGGTCTTTTCCGGGTGAGGTTCGGGATTGGACTACCATGATTCCGGCATCGCGTGAAGAACAAAAGAAAGAGGCGTTCAGGCTCTTTGAAGACGGGCGTTACTTACAGTCCCTGCAGATCTGTACCATCGTACTTGAGGAGGGCAAGGATTCGGCTGTTGAAGTACTGGCTGCCACAAACCTCTTCTATACGGGTAAACTTGAAGATGCCGAAGTATTTTTCCGGGATCTTACCCAAAAAATGCCGGATTCATCCTATGTTCATAGTTACCTGGGAAAAGTGCTTGAAGCACGAAAAGATGAGGGTGCAATTGCAGAATTTGCAACTGCTGTTCATCTCGATCCCACCAATCAGGATGCCTTACGAAGCTATGCAGGGTATCTCATCTCGCATAAGGATTACCGGGGGGCTCTCCCGGTACTCCGGCGGCTTGTGCAGCTCGGGAAAAAACCCGGGGATGTACAAAACCTGATGCGGGCACTGATTGAGATTGGCGAGCCGGAAGAAGCGCTCGTGACATATAGCGTGCTTGGGGCAGATGCAGCAAAGACCCATGAATACATTGATGCACTGATAAAAACACGGAAGTTCCAGGCTGCTGCTGAATCTGCGTCAAGGATATACCGTGATACAAAAGATCCCGCCATACAGAGAAAATACCTTGACACCCTTTCCCGTTACGATGTGCAGGCATCAATTGACGCCTATGCTTCCCACATAAAGGAAAATCCGGATGCGGAAATCCTGTTTGATTACATCCTGCTCTTACAGGCCAACGGGGATTATGCACCAGCACTAGCTGCTACAAAAAAACTCCTTGAACATGCAGATGATCCGGTATACCGGCTTGCCGAGTGCGAGCTTCTCACCAGCCTGGGCGAGGAAAAAAAAGCGCTTGCATCGTTTGAAAACCTTATCCGTGATGAACTGGTTACCAAAAATGATCTGGATGTGCTCATCCTTATCATCAGCAAGTACCGCAATTTCCTTAAGGCACATGTACCCGATGATGAAGCAGGCAGGCGATTTTTAACTATCGTATCAAAAGATGTGAATGTCGCAAGTCTCCTTGAAACAGCCCGGTTCTATGAGGAGACAGGAAATGTAACAGAAGCCCGGTCATGGTATTACCGGGCGTACCGGGCTGATTTTTTAAGCGGGGGTCTTGACTATGCACAATTTCTCTCAGTTCATGGAGAAGAACGGGAATGTGAAAAAGTAATGCTCTATATCCTGTCAAACGTCAAAAAAAATGCTGATATCGGGCGTGTGGCAGCAGTGATCCTTGATAAACAGGGGGGAATGTACCGCTTAAAGCGCCTCATGGAGCAGCTGATAAAAAAACTCGAAGAGCGACGCCAGACATTAAACTCGGAGGGTCTGGAACTGCTTGCCATCGCTTATTTCATCACCGCTGCCAATGCACAGGAAGAGATGGATTATGCGGAGTGCAAGTATTACTGCCTCTGCGGGGTGGATGTGATGCCTGCGCATTCCCGTGCGATCCGGCTTGAAGATTACCTCCAGCTGATTCGGGCATGTAAAGAACGATCGATTGCTGATCGGCCTATCATGAATGCACCGGAGACAAAAAAACGTACAGTTCCGGTTCCCCCGGTCAAGGTCATCACCGATCAACTCGGGCTTTCAGAACAGGAGAAAAAGATTGTTGAATTCCTCCGGTCTCACCGGAAAGCAAGCGAGATGGACCTGCGTAAACTGCTGGGCACCCGCAGGGTGGTTGGTATAGTGAACCAGCTCATCCAGAAGGCAACATTACAGGGGATATCGATCATCGAAAAGAAAGGTGTTGGAGAGGATGGAGAGGTCTATGAATATACCGGAACCTGAACAGATGGGTCGGCGCCGGCTTGAAAGTATCAACATCATCAACGCGCTGAGACGGGGAACGGTTCCCGCAGGTGGCCTTGAGCGGATCGCTGTCGGGCTCGATGTTGAGGAAGGTGTGATCGGGAAACAGCTGGATTATGTATCACAGGGGGGAGGCGACACAAAATTCATCCGGGGCGAATACGGGAGCGGCAAGACCTTTCTCGTTGCCCGTGCTCTTGAGATCGCACGCTCCAAGGGTTTTGTCACCACCCATGTTGTCATATCTTCCTCAACACCACTCTATAAACTCAAAGGAATCTACCAGCAAATCTGTGCTAACATCAGGATGACAGATGAAGAGCATGCCCTCAAAACCATCATTGACAACTGGCTCTATTCTATTGAAGAGCGCCTGATTTCCGTAGGTGGGGGCGAAGATGATGACGCTGCCCTTGAAGCCGGAACCGAACGGGAGATCGAAGCGGCACTTTCGGGGATCAGCGAGATGAACACCGCACTTGCTGCAGCATTGCGCACGTATTACCGGGCAAACAATGCCGGTGAATTCCAGCTCGCCCAGTCTGCACTAGGATGGATCGCTGCCGAACCCAATATTGGAAGGGACTTCAAACAGAAGGCAGGGATCCGGGGAGATATTGATGATACCATTGCCTTTATTTTCCTCCGCGGGCTTGTTGCTATCATCCATGGGGCAGGATACCGGGGTATCGCTATTGCGGTTGATGAAATGGAAACAACCCAGGGACTCCAGCGCAACCAGCGTGAAAAAGGGTACCAGACACTAGTCCGGATCATCGATGCACTTGACCGGGGGGATATGCCACGCTGCTACTTTCTTTTTACCGGGACTCCTGCCCTGTATGACGGGTCACGGGGCATACGTTCCGTTCCCCCGCTTTATGATCGGATCAGCGTAGTGCAGACTGATGCATACCGGAACCCACGGCAGCCCCAGATCATGCTCTCGAAGTTCGACACATCAAAGCTCGAACTGGTTGCACTCAAGGTGGTGGATGTCTACGCACAGGCATACGCAGAACCCGACCGGGAGAGGGTGTCGCACCGCTTCATCCGTGCAATGATTAAAAAAATCACCACGCGGTTTGGCGGGCGGGTGGATGTGATCCCCCGGATATTCTTAAAAGAGTTTGTCGATGTGCTTGACAAGTGTGAACTCTATGAGGATTATAATCCCGCAGATACCTATGATTTCGACACCGAGCATCTCAAAGGCGAGCTGAAAAAAGAAGAAGAGGCGGTTATGGTGGTCAGGTTCTAAAAAACCCGGCCTGACAAGATTTTATGTATTAAATTACAAGGTACCGGTATGAGATGGTTGTGCATCCTGATAATCACGCTTGCGTTCCTCGGGGCTTTTGTAACGCCCGTTGCAGCAGCAACAAAACTCACCATCTCCGCATCACCGCACCAGGCGCGAATCGGCGATACCATCACCATGAACGGTACAGTGTCAGGGATTACCACGATTGCCGTATATCTCTTTGTGATAGGCCCCGATCTTGATACCCGGGGAGTGACCCTTGATAATCTCAATATCCCTGCGGGACGGGGATTATTTACCACTGCTCCGGTACAGCTGAGCGATGGCAGCTGGACATATCCCTGGGATACCTCAGTGATTCTTGGAGACATGAAACCAGGAAAATATACCGTATACGTGGTAAGTTCCCCTCTCGATCGCTCTCGATATGTCAGGGAAGATTTTGCAACAGCAGAAATAGAGTTTCTCCCTTCGGACAAACCCGCGGCTGAAACACCACTCGAACCTGCTATTCCGGTTATCGCGGTGGGATTGGGAGCCGTGCTGGGACTTTGTACGTTCCGGATGCAGGGAAAAAGGAAATAGTGACTCTGGAGAAATGCTCAATTAAAAGCATACGTTCAAGGGGGTTTCACCCCCGCTGCTGTGGCTCCCCCGATACGATAATCCTCCCGAACAGGTGCTACGTCATCATCTCAAAGCGCAGGGGCGGTATGGGGGGACAGGAACTGTGTTTACGTTAAAAAAGATAATTTCATAATCAAATCTTGGTCTGTTTTCTAATCTTGACATTGTCGCCGGATCTTCACAGACTGGGCATGGGCATGCAGACCTTCTGCCTCTGCAATCGTCTCTACAATATCCCCGATTGCTTCAAGGCCATTCTTATCAATCATCTCAACCGAAGCAGTCTTGCAGAAATGCGCAACATCAAGTCCGGAATACATCTTTGAATACCCCGCCGTTGGCAGGACGTGGTTGGTACCAACAGCATAATCTCCGCAGGCAACGGCAGAGTATTTGCCAACAAAAATCGCACCGGCGTTTTTCACCCGGGTGACAACCGACAGGGGATCTGCAACCTGAATGGAGAGGTGCTCCGGTGCAACCCTGTCAGATGCAGCAATCGCTTCTTCCATATCTGCAACAAGGGTATACCCGGAATTATTGAGAGCCTTCTCGATAATTTCCTTCCTTGGTGCCGTGGCGAGGAGTGCTGTAATTTCCTTCCCGACTTTTCCGGGAAGGTTTTTATCGGTCGTGATCAGGATGCAGGCAGCATTGGGGTCATGTTCTGCCTGTGCAAGCACGTCAGCGGCTACAATGCGGGGATCGGCAGTATGGTCGGCAATAATGCCAATCTCGCTGGGACCTGCCGGAAAGTCAATCTCCACGTGTTCCCGCAACATCATCTTTGCCAGGGTGACATACACATTGCCGGGTCCGACAATTTTCTGCACGGGCTTTATAGTTTCCGTGCCAAGAGCCATGGCTGCAATGGCCTGTGCACCGCCGGAACGGTAGATTTCGGTGATACCGGCGATATCCAGCGCAACAAGCGTCAAAGGATTAATCGGTGGGGGGGAACAGGCGCATATTTCACGGACTCCCGCGACTTTTGCCGGAACGGCACACATGAGTGCGGATGAGGGGTAAGGTGCACGGCCACCGGGCACATAAATTCCGATCCGGTTCAGTGCCGTTGTCTTAACACCCAGAACGATCCCCGGCTCCATCTCCTGAAGCCAGAGATCCTTTGGTTTCTGGAGTTCGTGGAAGCGTTCTATGCGTGCATGTGCCTCAATAAGACTCTCAACAATTTTTGTTTCAACATCGTCATAGGCCGATTCACGCTCTTCATCTGATACTGCTATCTCTACAAGCTCAACGTGGCGTGAGAGTTCCCGTAATGCAGTATCGCCTTTCTTCTGTACGCGGTCAATTATTTCGGTGACTGTACCTCGTGCATCTTCAAGGCTTGACTTCCTCCCAGCGAGCCACGCATCGATCCCGACTGCCTTCCACATAGTGCCAATAGCTACGGCAGGAAAGATTGTTAAAGTTTCGTTGCCGGAAAATATCGATCGTGCAAAGAGTTCTGTCGGTATCCCGGGCAAAAAAAAATCCCTCCCAATATAGCCTCAGGTATTGAATTATTCATATGCCATAGGGAATAATTTTTTAGGGCGTTTCAGACAGGGCAAAAAGGATTTGCGTTCTGATCTCCCCTGCTCTCACCGTATACGAATCCGGTGTATCTCTTCAGCGACAAATGATCGAAGTGAAGAATCCTCATCGGTATCAGCATACAGGTCCCTGAGTCCCTCGATTGCGCTGTAACTCCGAACCGCAGCCAGCGCTGAAGCAGCACGTTCCCGTGTTGCCAGCTCTTCTTTCTTATCCTTCAGGCGCTCTATCAGTACCTCAACCGCCCGCCCGCTTCTCAGCTTCAGGAGGGCCTCGGTTGCATGTCTCCGAATCAGCGCATCAGAATCATTGCAACAGTCCATGAGGGGACGCACAGCCCTGGGATCATCACTCTCACCCAGGGCAATTACTGCATTGATCCTTTCTTGCCGGCTTCTCTCACCCATTGTTCCATTGATAAGCCGATACACTCCCCCTGCTTTTGGCAGGGAGCTGAACCATTCATTGGCCGATCTTTCCGAAATCATATCCATTTTACACCATGAAACGATAGTTCTGAAATCAATGCTTTTTCCACCGGATTACCGACAGAAAACTCCAAATTTTTTAAGCTACGAAAAATGGCTGCCACTTACCATGGTGGGCATATACCTGACCGGACCAGACGATTGCGTGGCCGTGGGATTTTTGTTCCATTATATGATTAATGGTAATAGAATTATAAATAATTAATCATGACAAATCCAAAAACTTAATTCTGGTGGAACATTGTTTTCCTCTGAGATCTCTTCATCAGTTTTGACAGTATCACTGGTTTTTAAAAAGCTGCAGTCGCAGCGAAGAGATCCGGCCCTATTTCAGATTTTTCATAAAAAATGAAACCTGCATCAAAATGGATATTCTTTCTCATAATACCTTTAAGGACATGTTAACAATGTTAACATCGTGTGGATCATCCACAATGATGGAATGAGGGGCTTTATGACCACGATGCAGAAATCGTTTATATATCTCGTCCGGCTGATTGGCGCTCTATATGCGGTCCGTTCCAGTGGAAGCGAAGGGGTTTATAAATGATCAGAGATCGGGACCATTTGAATTCATTCTGCTGGTATAAAATCCGAAAGGATAATTTCTGGTCCTGCTGCGTACACAACATTTTTTTTGTTATGCTAACATCACATCGGAGTAAAAAAAAGAACCGGATACCTTACACAACAGAGATATGATCCAGCTATAAAGCATATTGCTACAGACAACACAAAATACAGTAGGCAATATGGCAAAAACGGGCATTCCTTATCTGGAAAGTGGTGAATCCCTTATCCTGACAACGGACAGGGTCAGAGTTAACACCGTGCAGTACGATCTGCTGCTCACTACGCGTAACCTCATCCTTGTTGATGTCAGGTATGCCCAATTCCAGCCACAGATGATCCCTCTTTTGACAATACAATCGGTGAAGGGAGGAAAGACTGCCAATGGTGAACTGGTCATCACCCTCTTTTTCACAGAAACCGCCATCAGCGGGGGATCAGAGTCCAGGGTACTTCTCTTCTCCCAGCAACCCGGTGAACAAAGAAAGAGGGAACGGGATGAATGGTTAAAAACACTAATGGGACTGATCGTATCGGTACGCCAGGAGACAAGCTACGAAGGGGTAACGGCGGTTGATCCGGAGATTGGAATCCGACCCTCCAAAAGACATCAGATCGCGCCCGAGATTCCTCATCCCTTTACAAAAGTCGTTGAATCACGACCTGCACAGTACGAATTAACCATAATTCCTGACGAACCTGAATCTCTGGTTATTCCCGAAGAGGTACAAGAAATACCTGAAACGTCTTTTCCGGGAGAGGGAACAGGTCCTGAAGTCACACCGCCAGCAGGTACAATGGAGGAGACACAAGGTGCTTCAGGGGCACGGACTGAATCAATGGATCCTCTATTGTTGCCGGTTCCTGTTGTTGAGGAAACACCGGTTGCTCCACAAGAAGTGCTTGGATCGCCGGATACATTACTTTCGCCAATTCCTGTTGCTGAGGAAACGATTGCTTCACAAGAAGTGCCGAAATCACCGGATACACGTACGGATTCTGAAATACCAATAATTGTTGAATTTGTCCAATTTCCCGATCAAGAATCAGAATCGCAGGAAACACCAGATACGGGACTAGCTCCCGAAGAGATTCCCTGTGAGGAGGAAGCAGATTCCGGATCACCGACACCAGTTACCGTTTCTCTCTTGGCTGCGGTGAAATCTCTAAGTTCTCCTTCCGGAGTATCTGGAGGAGCGAATACCCGATTGACTCCACATCCTGGTGGTGAGGAAACCCCCTTTGCGTCTCCGGAGGTTATGGTGTTATCTGAAACACTGCCTCAAAAAGAACAAATACTACCTCAACAAACCTCAAAAACCCGGGAAAAACCCGTTGCTTCATTGGAAGAATTCGAATCTCCTTACCTGCCACCTTCACCCGAACCGGTAGCCGTTGCGTCCCCGTCGGTTCCCGGAGAAAATCCCCCCTGCTCAGAACCATTGCCACCTGAATCAGGAACAGAGGGTGAGCCGGTTCAGCAAACTGCTCCTGAAGTGACTCCTCCCTCCAAGGGATCGCCCCCACCTTCCGGTGACCAAGGTTCCAGACGGCTGACCTTCATCGCAGTCGCTGCGATGATGCTCATTATCCTCGGGATTGCAGGAGTGCTGGTTTTTTACCCCCAGAACCCGGCCGACTCCGGTATTGAACCAACCCCACTCCCAACGCCAACGATACAACATACTCCTCCACCAGCACCGATCATAATTCCCCAAAAGGGTGTCTGGGTATGGGTTGGTTATCCGCATTCCTACTATGGATGGGTCGGGAATACAGGATCGATAAGAGGTGTAACTGGTTCGGGTGACCAGATATTCAAGATACCGGAAATAGAGGGGATTGTCCAGGTTCAGATGTATAAGCCGGACAACTCAGGGGATACATTGAGCGTAGTGGTCTATCGGGACGGAGAGGTAATCAGCCTTCGAAATGTGTCGACCCCCATGGGTTCAATTGAACTTCTGATTGATGCAAAAACCGGAAATCCCCCTGCCATGACTCCGGTAGTTACACCAACCGGTAATCAGACGGGATCAAATGTCGGTCGGATTATGTATTTCTGACAATGGCTCATTTTTGAGGATCGCTGGTTGATCATGACATATGAGGATACTGTATAATTCCCCGTGCCTGGCATCACCAGTCAAAGAAAACATTCGAGTCCACATGAAAGGATATTTCTAAAGCGAAAGAGAATGAAAATTAAGGCAGGAACTGTGGTACTATGGGAAACCCGTATCTGAACCGCGATGAATCCATTATTCTGACAACACACAACGTGATCTTCAACTCCATCGTAACTGAAGTCATATTTACCAACCAGCGCCTCATCCTTTTTGACAGCAGGCATGCCCAGTTCAGGTATCAGACAATTCCTCTTGCAACGATAGAGACCGTTATGATCAGGGAGGACGCAGAAAGTAATCCGGTAATTTTTCTCTCAATCGCGCCGGTAACTCCCGACAGTCCGCCACAATCAAAGGAGCTCACCTTTTCAAAGCAGGCGGGAGGGGACCGGAAACAGGAATGTGTTGATTGGGTAAAACAACTCAAAGAACAGATCACAGCGGTTCGCCTGCAGGAACCTGCTTCTCCTCAGTCTGCACCATACCATGAAACCGATATTATTTTCGACGATATAAGACCAGACGAAACCGAGCATGTCCTGCCAGGCTCACCACTGGCTGAATCTCAGGCTGAATTACCCGAACCCATCATCACTCACCCGGTAAAAAGTGTAGAGGATGAGGCAGGACAGGAAGCTGGAGAACCAGAGACTGCAATCCCTGAAACACCGGGATCAGAGGGATCTCTGGTGAAGGATTCAGCGGAAACTACACCCGAAAGTCCGTCGCCTCCCCCTTCCCTCCCGCCCTCTGCCCAACCGGGCAAGGCAAAACTTATCGCGGTCACGGCAATCGTCGTCATCATTGCACTTGTTGCAGGGGCGTTGATCTATTCCATTATTCTTCAGGGAAACGAAGGCGAACGTCCTGTACTACCAGTTACACCGGTCGTAACACCCGAAGCAACAATGATTCCGACACCCACCGCGTCACCATCGCCAAACCCTCAGATCACGATACTACCCACCCCCCAGCCCACCGTGAGTATACCGGATAAAGGTGTCTGGGTTAAGGTACAATATGCAGGGAATTTTAGCGGACGGGTTGGTACTGCAGGTAATATGAAGCAGGTGAATGCATCCGGGGACCAGTATTACCAGATACCGATAAATGATGGTATCGTAGAGATATTACTCCAGAAGGAGGACGGTTCAGGAAATGTGCTCGTGGTTGAAGTGTATCAAAACGGAAAGATGGTAGCCCGCAGCACAAAAGCAACCCCCTTTGGAGCTGTCGAGGTTCGCGAAACGATAAAGAGAGGGTAATTCTTCCCTACTCCTTTGTCGATGAGTGGCGTTGTAAACAGGATTCATCTGAATCTTTTCTCCAGGGAAATAAAGGGATTTCTTTATTCACCCATTATTTCTCCATATTTTTAAACGGTCCGCAGCCGATATCAAGGACTTTGTCCCCGGTTCTGACATAGGTAGTAACAAACCGATCCGGTTGAAAAAGGAGCCGCCGCAGCCATCCGTCAAGATGACTGGCTTTTTAAAACGGAGAAGATTTTAGGATTGCCGGTCATTTTTGTAATTTTCCTGACTAATAGTTACTGTTACGGTCAATAGCATTTCCCTCGTACAATACCTTTGATCCCAAATGGATTCTGGTCCCTGGTTTGAAGATTCCCCGTCTCTATAGTTGTAACAAGCAAATATATATTAACGATGAGAGGGATGTGTATCACTTATAATGCATTTACAACAGGTGGGAAGAATCACCCGGAAGCGGTTCGTTATCACTGAAGAAACAGTCCTTGATATACTCAAACAGCGGCTCAAAGGCGAGAAGGATATCAGCGTTCGCAAGTTCATCCGGCAGAAAATGAACCTTTTCGGTTAAGAGACAGCTACAGATCACAATAACCGGCAGTACATATTTCACCCATTGTCAGATACTCTTTCTCGACCGATTCCTTTTCTGATGCATCCGATAAAAGCACAATAGAATTCAGTCACCCACAGAACCGGTATATTTATCGTTCTGCTTCGTCCAGTCCGGTTGGAGGTTGTCTGGATGCACTTGTTTCAGCGTTTCTGTGCGGCATTTACGCTGTCGATAAGGATACGTATCGTCTGATTTTCCCCAATCTCTTTTCTGGTCAGTATATGCTGCCCGACAACGTTCACACCTTTTGCCTCGAGTGCTTTTTTCAGGATCGGCAGTGTGTCTTTTGCAGAACTCCCGCAGGTTGCAAAGATCACGGCCTTTTTCCCGTCACACCCTTTAAGGGCCGCAATCGCCGCGTTGATCGCCGGGGTTGCTTTGAATGCCCAGACCGGTGTGCCGATGACGATGAGATCAGATGCTGATACATCGATGGTTCCGGGTTCGATCGGGTCACATTCCTCTTTCATTGCACGGTAACATCCCAAAGTGTAGGCAGTGATTGCGGAATATTTCTCTTTTAACTTCACTTCAACGAGATCTCCTCCGCAGGACTTCTGGATCTTCTCAGCAATCCCCCGGGTAATCCCGGAATAGGAATAGTAAATTATACTGGTTTTCATGGTTTATCCTCCCTGGAATTTTCCTGAATGTGCCGTATACCTGTATGGTCTGATTGTTACGCATTATTTGCTCTAATATCTTTTCAGAAATGCTCAATAATTCTTTTTACTCTGCGTCGTAATAATCCAAGCACCCGTGTATTAATGCAACGGCAGAAATCTCTCAGCCTGCAAAAACTCGGAAAAACTCAGTTATATCATCCCAGTATCGGAAACGCTAACAGGCCACGAATATCAGACCTGGTTTTTCAGACTCTGAAACTCACGTTCCTTTTTTTCTTTTCTCAGGTAGCCGGTCTTCTTCCACCAGGTAATTGATTACATTCTCAGAAATATCAGATGCGTATTCCCCGGCTCTTCTTACACTCTCAGTGATATACCCAAGTGCAATCGCATCGGGATTTTCCTTCTGGCGCACGATAGTATTGATCTCCTCGCACAGGGTTTCGAGCACACGCAGGGATTCAATATTCTGGTTCGCCTGTTTCATATCTTTGCTGAAGAATGAAACGATACTCCGGTTGAATATTTCCACGGATAGTGCACTTGCTTTAGCAATTTTTCCGATTATTACGGGATCAATTTCCCGGGAAATAATTGTCTGTGCGTTAACAACAATCCTTTCTGCATGGTCCCCAATCCGCTCGATGATCCGGCTGATGGTAAAATAATGAACTGCCATTATGGGTGTTATGCCCATCTTACGGGAGAGAGTAGCATTCGACAGGATCATATTTGTCTGCCGTGCTATCAACCAGTGAAGCCGATCAACATCATTGTCCCGTGCGGTGACATCATCAGCAAGAGTCGGTTTCTGTGAACGGATAGCTTTGATTGCATCCTCATGCATTTCCTTGACAATCATGTACATCCTCTTCAGGGTATTGTCAAACGGCATTTCAGCAGGATTCAGAAGATCCTTCAACATGATCGTGGTATCAGTTTCATCGATCATCTCCTGTCCGATGGTCATCTGGGTGAAGTCCCGGACAACCACACGAACAAAGGGGGGTATCCGTTGTCGTGAGTGGATGACAATAAAGGTATAACCGGAGATATATGCGCCAATCAGCAGACGAAACAGGTACGCCGGTTCAGTAATGCCTGCCAGATCAAATTCTTTTGTTTTCTGTGCTGGTTCCTTATCGATAGATCGGGTAATAAGAAGCGCTCCGTCCGGCTGAACCTCCACACCCAGTGAATCATTTTTTTTAATTTTTTCTGCTTCGATCCAATCCTTTGGCAACGTAAGAACATACGATGATCCTCCTGTAAACTGGACTTTCCGGATTTCCATAACAATCTCCCAGGTATGCACTTGGTATCTCTATACCCCTATTGTTCTCTGATAACAATATATATAACTATAGTTTATGTCGAAAAAGGGTATATTCCTTGGGGTTGATGATCAGGGTGAACACCATGAACAGAAAAAAGAGTTCGCACATATTCGTAGGACTGAGCCTCGCAGCATTGCTCATCGTCTCGATGGCAGTTGCAGGCTGTACTGACAGCGGATCGAAAACACCCGCAGCAACACCGGCTCCCACAGGTGCCGTAACTTCTCAAACACCTGCTCAGGTATCGACCACAGCTGCACCGGTAATGACGACAGCCCCGGTCTCAACCGGCCAGAGGCAGACCATCAAGATCAGTGGTTCAACAACCGTCCTGCCGATTATCCAGAAGGCAGCTGACGAGTATATGGCCAGCCACCCGGATGCAGACATCCAGGTATCCGGCGGTGGATCCGGTGTCGGTATCCAGGCGATTGGTGCCAAGACCGTCGATATCGGTATGTCATCCCGTGAAGTAACGAAGACGGAGATGGCAAAATATCCCGCTTTTGTCGTTACTTCCGTTGCACAGGATGGCATTGCTGTCGTCGTGAATCCGGCAAACGAGATCCAATTTATCACGCTCGATCAGATAAAGGACATCTACCTTGGTAAAATCACGAAATGGACCCAGATAACCGGAGCTAATGTTCCCAACACCAACAACCAGATCGTGATCATCGGTCGCGACAGTGCATCCGGTACCCGGGCGTATTTCGATGAATCGGTCCTGCTTAAAGCAACACCCGCAAAGACCATGCTGGAAAAGAATTCCAATGGAGCTGTACTCCAGACCATAGCCCAGACACCCGGTTCTATCGGTTACGTCTCCATCGGTTTTGTCAGCAAGGATGTCAAAGCCCTGCCAATCTGGTACAATTATGATAAAATCATTTCACCCACGCTCGAAAATGTAAAATCCAAGACCTACCCGGTCTCCCGTGACCTGTATGTGATCACCAATGGTCAGCCCACCGGCCTTGCCGGTGATTTCATCAAGTACATCCTCAGTCCTGAAGGCCAGAAGATCGTAGCTGATGAAGGTTATGTGACTATCAGTTGATTGTAATCCGACAAAAGGAACAACTCATTTTTTTCTTTATCTGGTGGCGGAGATGGCAAAATTCATGAAAAAAATGGATGGGAACCTGATCACCACCGAAAGATCTGCCCGATTGTCATTCCTCAAAGAACGGGCAATCAAAACCCTGTTCTTCTGCACAGCATCTTTTGCAGTCGTTGTTGTAACATTTATCCTCCTTTTCCTGTTACGGGACGGATATCCGATTTTTGTGGAGGTTGGGATCATCCCCTTCCTGTTCGGGGATACCTGGGCTCCGACCGCGGATCCACCCTTATTTGGTATCTTCCCTCTCATTGTTGGTACCCTTCTCGTCACCATCGGGGCGATAGTATTTGCTGTCCCGCTTTCCATAGGCTGTGCAATTTACGTCTCGGAACTCGCATCTCCGCGGGTAAAGTCCGTGCTCAAACCGGCCATCGAACTCCTCGCAGGTATTCCCTCCGTAGTCTACGGGTTCTTTGGCCTGATTGTGCTGACCGACTTCATCCGCGTTGCTTTTGATGTGCCAACCGGTGAGACCTGGCTTGCTGCCTCGATCCTTCTTGGCATCATGGCCCTGCCCACCATTATCAGTGTTTCTGAGGATGCCATCAGTGCCGTTCCCCGCGAGTTTAAGGAGGGGTCACTCGCTATTGGGGCAACGAGGTGGCAGACGATTAGCAAGGTTATTGTGCCGGCAGCCCTTTCCGGAATCGCCGCAGCAATTATCCTTGGTATCGGCAGGGCAATCGGTGAGACCATGGCTGTCATGATGGTTGCCGGTAACGCGGCGGTCATCCCGGATCCCATCTGGAATGTGCTCTCTCCCATACGGACCCTTACCGCAACTCTGGGTATTGAAATGGGCGAGGTATCTGTTGGCAGTGAGCACTACAGTGCCTTGTTCGGTATTGCAGTCGTCCTGCTCATCATTACCCTCATCATCAATTTATCAGCAGTTGCGATTTTGCGTCATCTGAAGGAGGGTCAGTTTGCACATTCAGACCGCAAACCCTTGATCCCGGCTTCCGTGCAGGAGCCGTTCAAACGGATCGCAAAGGCGATCCTAGTTGCTGCCCTGGTCGTGTTCCTGTTCATCGCCGCACCCTGGTATATCGCTGCAGCGATACTCCTCGTACTGGGTGCATGGTATTTCGGGAAGGACCGGCTCTCAAGGATGCACATCGAGAAGATCTCGTTTGGTTTTATTGGTGCAGCGGCATTCATCGTTCTCGCAATCCTCGTCATTATTCTCGGGTATATCATCATTAACGGGTTTCCTGCAATCTCCTGGGAATTCCTGACCCAGCCACCAAAAGATCTGGGGCGTGATGGGGGTATCTACCCAGCAATTGTCGGTACTCTGTACCTGGTTGCCGGTGCTATTCTCATTGCCCTTCCCCTCGGGGTCGGAGCTGCAATTTACATTGTGGAATACACACGGGAAGGACGCATCACCCGGCTCATCAGGACCGGTGTTGACCTGCTCAACGGCACCCCTTCTATCGTCTTTGGACTGTTCGGGTTTGCCTTTATTGTTCTTTACCTTACGGTCGGCGTGTCATTACTTGCCGGGCAGATCACCCTCGCACTGATGATTTTACCAACGGTTATCCGTACGACCGAAGAATCCTTAAAAAATATCCCGCAGTCACTCCGGGAAGGGAGTCTTGCACTGGGCGCCACCCGCTGGCAGACAATCAGTAAGGTAGTCATTCCACCGGCAGTCCCGGGTATTGTTACAGGAGCGATCCTCTGTATCGGAAGAGCTGCCGGAGAGACCGCTCCAATCATGTTCACGGCAGTCGTCTTTTCGTCACGGTTCCTTCCGGATTCAGTATTCGAACCGGTCATGGCGCTGCCCTACCATCTCTTCATCCTGGCAACCAATGTGCCCGGCGCATCGACCAACCAGTATGGGACCGCACTCGTGCTTTTAGCCCTTGTCGTAGGAATGTATGCGATCGCAATTATCATTCGAACTCATTTCCAGAATAAATCACGGGGATGAACTATGTCTGAATCTGCAATTATTACTACAAATAACGTAAATCTCTGGTATAACGGGAAACGTGCACTTGAATCCGTTTCAATGAAGTTCCCAAGGAACACAGTGACCGCCCTGATCGGTCCCTCCGGCTGCGGGAAGTCAACCCTGCTCCGGTGTTTCAATCGGCTGAACGATCTTATTGATCATGTAAAAATTACCGGTGAGATCACACTCGACGAAAAGAACATCCACGCATCAGGAACCGATGTGGTTATGCTCAGGAAAAAGGTGGGGATGGTTTTTCAGAAGCCGAATCCATTTCCCAAATCCATTTACGAGAATGTGGCATACGGCCCCCGGGTGCATGGGGTGAAGGACAAAGCGGAGCTCGACAGGATCGTTGAACAGAGCCTGCACCACGCAGCACTCTGGGATGAAGTGAAAGACCGCCTGAATGAATCAGCACTGGGGCTCTCCGGAGGTCAGCAGCAGCGGCTCTGTATCGCCCGTACCCTCGCCGTGGAGCCGGAAGTTATCCTGATGGATGAGCCATGCTCAGCGCTCGATCCGATAGCAACAGCAAAGATAGAGAACCTCATAGAGATGCTCAAAAAGGATTACACGGTGATCATTGTCACGCATAACATGCAGCAGGCAGCGCGGGTGAGCGAATATACCGGTTTCATGTATCTGGGAAAACTCATCGAATGCGGAAAAACAGTGCAGATCTTCGAGCATCCACAAGAAGAATTAACGGAGAATTATATTACCGGGCGATTTGGATAGGTCAGTACCATGGCAGAAAAATTTCACACGGAACTCAAAGATCTCAAAACTGAAACGCTTGAGATGGCCCATCTCGGGCGGTTCATGCTTCGAACGGCAGTTGATGCACTCATCCGCCAGGATCCGGAACTCGCAGAATCCGTTATTGTCAGAAAAGGTGAGATCCATGATCTCGAAGTCCGGCTTGAGGAGCATTGTTACCATCTGATTGCACTCTACCAGCCGATGGCAAAGGATATGCGAACCATCGCGTGCACCTTAAAAGTGATCTCGGCGTCATTGCGGATTGGGAGGTATGGCAAGGTGATTGCAAAAGTTGCCAAAGAGCTCGCAGACAGACCGCATATCGCCAGCCTGATGAGCATCCCCCACATGGCAGATCTCGCAATCGACATGGTGGATGATGCAATAACAGCCTACGAGTCCGATGACCTCACCCGGATAAAGGATTTTTCAACCAGGGATGACACGGTCGATGCCCTTCGGCACTCGATCTTCCGGGAAGGGATTACCTACATGATGGAAGATCCGAAAAATATCTCGCGCTGCACGCACTACATCATGGTCGCCCGGTACCTTGAACGGTGTGCCGACCATGCCTGCAAGATTGCCGAGAACGTCCATTACATGGAGACCGGGGAAAGGATAGAGATCAAGTGAGCTCCTGAAAAGCAGTTGGGATCTGTGTTTCTTTGCGAGAACCAGATATAAGTCCTGCACCAAGATCCTTTCCAGGGCCACCCGGATGCATACAGGGAGCATTTTTTCGTTTTTTTCAATGAAAACCCTTTTTTTTACCTCCGTATTTCACTCATCTTTTTTCGGTTCATATCAGTCGCAGGTTGCCGGTTAATCTGGAAAAAGGACTGTACCGAACCAGTTTTTCCCAGATGAGTAAACGCCTGCTAAAGTGCACGGTTTTTTCCTGATTAAAACGATTATTTTTTGAAAATAACGGAGTATGCAAGAAATATTGTCAGGAGTTGGCATCGTTTCCACTGGAGATTTTTCCATAATTTTTCAGTAGGTTAGATCGTTGTCCGTTTGGCAAACCGGGCATTTTACGGGGACTTGATCGCTCAGGTCCAAGTACCTGCGAGGTAGCTCGCCGAAAACAGGGGTGTTCATCGTGCATGAGGATTTGTGTACTTGTCCGGTCCCCACCATTCTATCTCTTCAACAGAGAGATCATGAACGACCAGCCGCCTCCACGCTCGTTCATGCTGAGTGCGCAGCCAGAGTTCGCGCAGGATACACGGGGGGAACGGGAGATGACGAAGCCCCTGGATAACCTCCGGGAACTGCTGTTCGTAAAATCCGTTCGGATCGATATGGTACCGGGTCTGCCGCACTTTTACCACCCGGACTGATTCATGTTTGAAGATCAGGATATCGAACGGCAGGTCCTCATGCGGGTTGTCTATTGGAAAGTACCCCATCCGCTGTGCAAATTCCTTCGCCTCTGCAATCGCTGCTTCCGGTTTCTTTCCCCGGGTCATGGGTACGTTGCTTCACCGTTCCGTATATTTTTTATCGTTGGATGTATGTCTCCATCGGTGGATCATTGAGCGTTGAATGTCTTGTGGTCGTTTTTGAGATTTCTCGACAGTAAGATAAAAGTAATCAAAATAGTGTACAAAGCCTCTGCACCTGATGGTAACCAAGGAAAAGGAGAGAGATCAAGCGAAAAGATGAAACGTCTGGACTCCGGGAAGTAATGCGAGATCCTGAAGAAGATCCTTAATTCGGCATTTCATGGAAATCCGCACTGATATTGACGGCATCCAGTGCATTCACCGTAATATCCGGATACTTCATTGTAATATTTTTTTGAGAGACCGTGACTGAATGCAATCCAATGGGAACCGAAGAGAACAGGAATGGTGTTACCTCCCCGGTGTCCCTCCCATCCAGGGTAATAGTTGCACCCGGTGGATCGCTGGCAACTCGTAAAAACCCGCTTGGGTATTCATCAAGCATGAAACTTACCTTGGTTGTCGGTGGCGGAACCGGTGTATATAACAGATCGATTATACGTTCCTGCGGAATGAAACCGGGTTTAGATACCATAATTCTGTGCGGGCCATCAGAAATATTCGAAAAAGTATAGGGTGTCGAAAACCCGGTTCTGAATCCGTCAATAAACACTTCAGCTCCTCGGGGATTTGAATCAACAAAAATATCGAGGTCATAATGCTCACGGGGTTCAATCACGAGATACTGATCCTCATTCATCGCGAAAGGAAGAATGTAAGAGACATAGGATTGGTTATGAAAAATGGTGATAAAAGCTTCAAAGACAGGAGCCGCAATCTTATCTGGGATGGTTTTTTGGACCGCATTGCCGTTTACGGTAAATTGTTCTCCCCTAAGATTACTGGAGTCAATAAGTATCTCACGCAAAGGGGAACTATTGGCTGCGACATCAACAGGTACGATACAGAACGGGTGAACAGAGATCTCCCTGTCCTGGAATTTTATATCTGCTTTTTCCCTGGAAAATGGATCCGTCTGTCCAAGAGAAAGCCGTACCGTGTAGGTACCTTCTTTTAATCCCTGGATAACAGCCGGTGTTCTGTGGGATGTCTGAATACCATCAAGGGAAATAATTGCCAGCCCGGGACGGGAATTGATGTACAACCCTCCATGGCGGGTTGTGTCGCGCCCTGGAACCATTTCATCCGACCGACCTTTTGCGGAATGGACGTCGGAATACAGATGTTCGCAGACAGTTGTGTCATTTGTAAGCGTGAGATTCCGTTCTGCGGGAAGAAAACCTTCGAGCTCAAGCCTGATCCTGTGCTGTTCTGATGAGTTTATCTCAACCGCATGGGGAGTTGTTTTTCCCAGATAGGTTCCATCAATAAAGATGAGAGCCCCTTCAGGATCTGAATGGAGTGAGAGCCTGCAGGGTGGAGTATTGTTCAAAGTCAGGGATGGATCGAGCGGGTTATAGGCATTTCCAAAAACCGGTTGATTGAAAGTGAGATTTGGGGAGTTCGGTTTGGTATCAGCATCGGCACTCACGTTGTGTTCGATGAGTAGAATGGCATTCCGGTTCACGAGATAATCTGCATTCATTTTCCGGATAGTGCTTTCGACAGAGGCTGAGTTTCCTGACAAATTTAAAAAGGAGATTACCGGAACCCGAACAACAGCTGACTCTGACAGATTGTCAAACGAATTATACCAGGTCCCTTTGTTGAATTTAACGACGTGTTCTGTAGTGTTCGACCTGTCAATGCCGGTCGTGATTAAAATAAGATCTGCATCATAGTTCCCGGTTGTATTTACAGCACCGGCGAACTCAACAGATGTAGCAGCATCTTTTGGCAGGATACCTCTCTTCGGATCGCTTAATAGTACATCACATCCTTCACCAATCCAGTACTGGGATGACGATCCCTGTTCCAGCTCATACGCAACAAGGAGCATCACATTATCAACAGAGAACACAGCCTGATCAAAATCCGGATTCCGGAGTGAGACCGTATAGGAACCATTTCCCTTCAGGTGCCGGAGAACATCGTACGCATACGTCGCGGATACGTTTCTGTTACCATCCTCATCGGTGTCGATATAGACATTTTCCGTATCAAGCTGCTGCTGGTTGAACCATGCAGACAAGGAGGGTATAACACCCTGGTTCGTCTGAATTCCACGACTCCGGGAAACATACAGGTAGAGCCGTCCCAGGGTCAGGTTGCTGCCGTGTGGCAGATCAAGCGGAATTGTATAATTCTGGATCCGATTGTTCACTACAACAGAAGTTCTATCAGGGTCAAAAAACATCTGCAGAGTTCCATTCAGGGTACCTGAGGTATAGGTTGTCAATTTTGAACCCCTGTATCCATACCGTGAAGTATCATCGGGCAGGGATGCTCCGGCAGGACGCTCTAAAGCAGTACTCCACCCCCAGGAACCTGATGAGACTGAGGATGGGGGAAGGGAACTATAAATAAGGATTTCTGAAATATATTTAGCGGAAAGGCCTGTAGTCGTGGGATACTTCTCTTCACCACTCTGGTAATAATACCAATATTGCTGGTCAGCTGACTCATGCCAGTCAAAATTCCCGAAAACGTGTTCCCCCCACGGGTTAACTGAAGTATCGGCAAAGAAGACCAGTTTCATGCCATCAGTATAACCTGAATCCGGATACTGGCCATCTTTATACCAAGTAATTACCATAGGTCCCTGCCGTGATGGCGGAGTGTAGACATTTTTATAAGCAAACTCCTTGGTAAAGCCATCAGAAGCCTTGATTTTCAAGCTATCTGCCGAAGACATACCTCCGACAAGATTGCAAAGATCCCTGAGATCCGTTCCCTTGACTGCACCCATGTCTTTTTCGGGGAATGCATTCGTGTCTTCAGAGGGATTCCACCGTAATTGTTCCTGCGTTGCCGGATCAGGATCATCAATAAAAACCGGCCCCTGATTATAATAATGAGTTACCCCGTCTCCCTGAACAGGTAATGAAGATTCCAGTTCCTGGTAACTCAGGGTTTTTTCTGAAAGTATTGTTGTCCCGTCATTGGCATACTTTATGATATGGAGCTGGGTTGTTGCAGCCGGAGCTGGTACCGCGAATAAAAGGATACATATGACTAGGGTAATGAGAATCAGGTATTTTTTATTGCATAAAAAAAGCCTCATCCTGCCCTACCACCACCACTTCCGAAAATTCCTTCCTCAAAAAATACCTTTTTTTCCCATTAATTGTTCATCGACTAAAATCTAACGTCATTAAAAAATTTTGTAAGGGGTGATTGACTTATCTGTGCCACCATTTTGGAAGAACAGCTACAACACTCCTTGAAGTATCACTGCCCGCACTGTTGGTTGCAGTGAGGTGTATGATATAAACTCCAACTTTTGTGTACGTGTGAGAGGGGTTTTTATCAGTCGATGTTCTCCCATCACCGAAACTCCAGAGATAAGAAGTTGGATTGTTCTTTGATGTATCCGTGAACCGAACCGTAAGGGGTACATTACCGGAATACTTATCCTGATTGAATGAAGCAACCGGTTTTTTGGTGATCGTTCCAGAGGAGATGGTAAAGTAATTATTACTCACATCTTT
The DNA here is from genome assembly GCA_964590415.1 of uncultured Methanoregula sp. Taxonomy (GTDB): domain Archaea; phylum Halobacteriota; class Methanomicrobia; order Methanomicrobiales; family Methanospirillaceae; genus Methanoregula. The sequence goes on from CAZPVQ010000004.1 coordinate 266,867, forward strand.
GATAGTGGGTTGGCTTATGCTCTGAATACTGACCTTGAAATCACTTCCCGTATAACCGGATGATGAAATCGGCCATGTGTAGGAGCCTTTTCCTCCACTGCCTATCGGAACGCTGCTGGCAATGGTGCCAACCTCAACGCCTCCCTTCAGAAGCACAATCTTCACTGTTGAGCCGGGACTGCCCATATAACTCCAGGTGATCGCATGAGAAGTGGCTCGTTGCCAGGTTTCCCCACCATTCGGGGATGTGACTGTGATGGAAGCAGGGGATGTCGTCCCAGAGGTGACGGTGAAATAAGCATCACTCACGTCTTTGATAGCTGGCTGGCTGATGCTCTGAATGCCGACCTTGAAGTCACTACCCGTTGATCCAGTCGATGAAATCGGCCACGTATAGGACCCTTTGCCTCCGCTGCCTGTAGGAGCACTATCAGCAATAGTACCAACATAAGTACCTGCCTTGTAGAGCATAATCTTCACATTCGAGCCGGGACTACCCGTGTAATCCCAAGTGACCGTATGTGTTGTACCTCTTTTCCAGCTCTCCCCGCCATTCGGGGATTTGACGGTGATGGAGGTCGTCGTTATCGGGTTGAGCTGGAAATCGAAGGAAGTGACTGCATTTTTAGTGACAACTTTGGTCTGGGTTGCCGGCGTGACAAAACCGCTAAGGGTCACATACACCGAATAATCGCCCGGGGCTTTGGTGAATGTATACGGAGTGACATTGTTGGTGTCTATACCGTTAATGAAGATCTTCGCTCCGGCCGTGGTCGAAGTCACTTTCAGCTGGCCGTCAGCCGGGGGTACTGCCTCCAGGACAAAGTCCTTGGTCGTCAACTGGTTTGATACAACTGTTGCAGTGACAGGAGCCGGTGTGACAAAACCGCTAAGGGTCACATATACCGGATAATCGCCCGGGGCTTTGGTGAATGTATACGGGGTGACATTGTTGGTGTCTATACCGTTAATGAAGATCTTCGCTCCGGCCGGGGTTGAGGTCACGTTCAGCTGGCCGTCAG
>CAZPVQ010000004.1:267988-275360 GCA_964590415.1 uncultured Methanoregula sp.
TTAATGAAGATCTTCGCTCCGGCCGGGGTTGAGGTCACGTTCAGCTGGCCGTCAGACGGGGGTACTGCCTCCAGGACAAAGTCCTTGGTCGTCAACTGGTTTGATACAACTGTTGCAGTGACAGGAGCCGGTGTGACAAAACCGCTAAGGGTCACATATACCGGATAATCGCCCGGGGCTTTGGTGAATGTATACGGGGTGACATTGTTGGTGTCTATACCGTTAATGAAGATCTTCGCTCCGGCCGGGGTTGAGGTCACGTTCAGCTGGCCGTCAGACGGGGGTACTGCCTCCAGGACAAAGTCCTTGGTCGTCAACTGGTTTGATACAACTGTTGCAGTGACAGGAGCCGGTGTGACAAAACCGCTAAGGGTCACATACACCGGATAATCGCCCGGGGCTTTGGTGAATGTATACGGAGTGACATTGTTGGTGTCTATACCGTTAATGAAGATCTTCGCTCCGGCCGGGGTCGAAGTCACGTTCAGCTGGCCGTCAGACGGGGGTACTGCCTCCAGGACAAAGTCCTTGGTCGTCAACTGGTTTGATACAACTGTTGCAGTGACAGGAGCCGGTGTGACAAAACCGCTAAGGGTCACATACACCGGATAATCGCCCGGGGCTTTGGTGAATGTATACGGAGTGACATTGTTGGTGTCTATACCGTTAATGAAGATCTTCGCTCCGGCCGGGGTCGAAGTCACGTTCAGCTGGCCGTCAGCCGGGGGTAATACGATTCTGATCAGTTTGATCGACCTGACACCTTTCACCGTCATACTTCCGTTAACGCTAAAACCGGTAAACCTGAGAGGCCAGTTCTCATCAATTTCATCAATATGAGTCCCGTTCAGGGAATTGGCAACCAGGTAGTTACTGCTACGGATAATATCCTTGCTGAAGATAGTTGTATTGTAACCATCTTTTCCGGTAATCAGGATATTGTAACCGGCTTGTGCCTTTGTCTCGTTATAGGCATCTTTGGAGTGCTGATCAGCGTCATCTACAAACCCGGCAAAGAACCATAATGGCATACCTTCCCAGACTCTGCCTTTACTATCAGTATATATCGCTTTATGGTCAGCACCGAACTGGCAGGCAATTGCCTCCTCAAGGAACGGTTTGCTCACAGTATAATTGACACCGCCGATATCCCGGCCATCCAGTTCCAGGGTCCAGTCGGATTCCGGAGAGGAATAAACCTTGATCGTGGTGATGTATTTTGCGGAAAGTCCTGCGCTTGAGGGATACTGTACACCATCCTGGAAATTATAACGCCAGTACTGGGATGGCAACGTTTCATGCATATCCCAGTGTCCGTAAACGTGATCCCCATCCGGGGTGAAGAAGAGGCGCATCCCATCCGCATACTTTGGCACATATTGTCCGTCGCCCCACCAGGCGATGATAGCATCTCCCTGTCGGGCCTGGACTGCCGGATTTGTATAAATTGATGAGTAGGGGAGTGTGGTTTCAAAACCATCTGATGCAACAAAGGTAATCGTTGTTCCGGAACCCATTCCACCGACAAGGTCAGCAAGGTCATGGACACGTGACCCTTTCACTACATTCGATATCTTGAATCCACCCGGATATGTTTCCTGCGGGTCCCACAAATTCGTCGGATCTAGTGTAAGCCCTTCGAACTTGTAGGCGGTTGTTCCATCCCCGATGACAGGCAGATTGTTTTCCATATAGGTGTAATCAACATACGTCTCGTTGATCACTGTTACGCCATCACCAGCGTACTTGATGATATGCAGTTTCGGTGCTTCGGTCGGGGTCTGGAAATCGGTGAGCTGAATCTCCACAACGTTACCAACACTGTTACCTCCGGTTGCACCGGTTCCTACGAGCCTGAGCGGATAAGGTGGGTGATCTCCATCATTCGGGATAGGCCCTCCATTATAGGTGTTCGCAATGATGAATGCATTCGTCTTGCCTATCTGCTGGCTTGTGAATTCCTTGGCGTACCCGTCTCCTGCCTTGACAATGACTTTGTAACCTGCAATTGCTGCGGGATCATTAAAGCCGTCGGGGCCATGCGGGATCCGGTCATCGACCCATCCCATCAGCCGCCATAGTGGAATTCCGGTATAGACATTACCATTTATATCGGTATATGTTGCATTGTGGCAGTCCGCTGAATATTCGAATTCGCCCTGCGGGATTACATCGCTGATTTTTCCAACCATCTTCAGCTGCCAGTTTCCTGCCGTATACTGGTCAGGCAGACCTTCGAGAGAAATTTTGACAATATGACCCACCCGCTGTATGCCGCTGGTGGTCGCGGGCCCGACAAGTTTGAGAGGGGCATCTGAACCGGTAAGCGCAGTTCCGTTTTTCTTGTATGCGACAAAATATCCGTCATTATGAGAAGTAGCTCCACTGGCAAACGTTGCGTTAAATCCGTCAGCTGCAGAAACCCTGATGGTGTAACCCATCGTTGCACGAGTATCATTGTAAGTATAATGATTCGATGATTCCACATCATCAACGGCACCTGCGAGATCCCAGAGAGGTACTCCCTGCCAGACCGTGCCACTGGTATCAGTCCAGGTCACATTATGTTTACAGGCAATAGCATCAATAAAGAAACTCTGTGCAATGGTATCCGTTACATCCCCTTCAAGGGTGAGCTTCCATTCCGTCGGGGGCTGGGGGAGTCCGGTAAGTTCTATCTTTGTAATGTTACCAACCTGCTGGCCACCAAAGACTGCATCACCTTTCAGGTGAAGTGGCCAGCTAAGTTTCCCAGCTGGCGTCAGGAAGGGGAGGGGTGTCCCGTTCAGCGTATTCACCACAAGAATACTGTTATTCCGTGCGATGTTCTGACTCGAAAGGGTAGTATCCCAACCGTCACCGCTCGTTACTTTGACTGAATATCCCTGTGCTGCTATGCTGTCATTGAAGTTGAAATGATCCGGACCCACATCCGGGTTGTCATCAACCATTGAAACTAATACCCAGAGGGGTACTCCACCCCAGACATTTCCATCTGTATCTGTCCAGAATTTCTGGTGACCTGACGCCGGGCAGGCAAGACCCTGTTCAAAGTAGGTCTTGGTGACACTCGTGGTCTTGGCACCATTCAGGGAAAGGGTCCAGTCATCAACTGGTTGAGATCCACCAATATTTACCTTGATCTTAACGATTGCGGTTGCATTAACAACCGGATTGGGATCTTTATTCGGAGCGTAATAGAAATTTACCTGATCGTTGTTTGCAAGTTCGATGAAATTCAGCCCATTTGCATGGTTCCCGTAGCCATCCTTGTAAGCACCATTGACATATGCATACCAGGACCCGGGTTTATTATACAGGTACTGACCGAGGTCATCAAGCAGGAGAACCTGATCATACTGCCACCGTTTATCGGTCACGTTGTATGTCAAGCCCTGTAGTGTTGCAACTTTATCCAGAGCACCGAGCGGTGTTGTCCGGTTCACCGTGTAAAGTCCTGTTGCGTTGTTGTAAGCCTGTTTGGTGAAGGTTTCACCGGGAGTGAGCGTTATTGTCCCATCGTAGATGGTGTCCACCACCGGGCCGGGCGGCTGAATATTCACCTTTATCTTGACTGCTGCAAGTGCATCGGTGGGAGCGGTAAGATTGGTACCGGTTGAATAGTAGAAGTTCACCTGATCATTATTTGCCAGCTCAATGACGTTCAGGCCGTTTGCGTGGTTGCCGTACCCATCCTTGTAAGCCCCGTTGACGTATGCATACCAGTATCCTGGAGACTTGCGGAGGTAATGACTGACATCATCGAGCAGCAAGACCTGATCATACTGCCACCGTTTATCGGTCACGTTGTAGGTAAAACCCTGTTGTGATGCAACCTTATCGAGTGCCCCAAGTGGCGTTGTCCGATTAATGGTATACACATTGGTAACATTGTTATACGCATTCTTTGCGAAGGTTTCACCGGGTGTGAGCGTTATTGTCCCATCGTAGATGGTGTCCACCACCGGGCCGGGCGGCTGAATATTCACCTTTATCTTGACTGCTGCAAGTGCATCGGTGGGAGCGGTAAGATTGGTACCGGTTGAATAGTAGAAGTTCACCTGATCATTATTTGCCAGCTCAATGACGTTCAGGCCGTTTGCGTGGTTGCCGTACCCATCCTTGTAAGCCCCGTTGACGTATGCATACCAGTATCCTGGAGACTTGCGGAGGTAATGACTGACATCATCGAGCAGCAAGACCTGATCATACTGCCACCGTTTATCGGTCACGTTGTAGGTAAAACCCTGTTGTGATGCAACCTTATCGAGTGCCCCAAGTGGCGTTGTCCGATTAATGGTATACACATTGGTAACATTGTTATACGCATTCTTTGCGAAGGTTTCACCGGGTGTGAGCGTTATTGTCCCATCGTAGATGGTGTCCATAACAGGTGCCGAGGTAGCCGAGATATAGCCGGCCTTTACTTCGGAGTCGCTCCCAACACTGTTGGTCACTGTCAGATTGACGGTGTAGGAACCTGAAGTTGCATAGGTGTATGACGGGCTCTGGGTAGTGTTGTCCGTTATTCCATTGTTGTCGAAGTCCCATGCACAAGTGAGTGGCCCGGTCCCTGTTGACTGATCAGTGAATTTGACGGTAAGCGGTGCGTCGCCGGACTGAATGTCAGAAATGAACGCCGCTGTTGGTGCAACCGGCGCTGCGGTCACGGTAATGTAATTGGTCTTCAGCTCTGAGTCACTGCCTACCGCATTCGTAACTGTCAGGTTCACGTTATAAGTGCCGACATCGGTCAAGGTGATTTTTGGGCTGCGGAGAGTGGAATCAACTGAACCATCGTTGTTGAAATCCCATGCATAGCTGAGGGGACTTGCACCAGTTGATTGATCGGTGAACTGAACCTCAAGCGGAGACGTCCCTGATAGTGGATCCGCTTTGAAGCCGGCAACCGGGGATTCAGGGGGCGCTACAAAGTCGCTCAGGATAATCTGGGAGATGTTGGATACTTTCTGTTTTCCTGAGGTTGGTCCGGTTCCCACGATCTTAAGTGGCCATACATTCTTGTTGCCATCCAGCTTCGGGAGAGGGGTCCCGTTTAATGTATCCGCTACGATCCAATTATCGTTTCTTTTCAGGGTTGCACTGGGAATTGTCGTCGATAACCCAGTTGCACTGACCGTTACATTGTATCCTAGATCTGCCACTGTATCACTGAAAGAAGCAGGATCGGTATCATCCACACGGGCAAGCAAACGCCAGAGAGCAACTCCCGACCAGGTACTGCTTCCATCAGTGTAGGTAAGCCGGTTCCCATTAGCAAGAGCCTCAAAGTTTACCCTTGTCAGCTGCTCGGTTCCCACACCAGTAAGCGTAATGCTCCATTCATCGATCGGTGCCGGGTTGACGGTGATATAATTGGTCTTCAGCTCCGTATCATTGCCTGCAATGTTCTTGACAGTCAGGTTGACAGTGTAAGTACCTGCATTAAGGTAAGTGTATGAAGGATTCTGGACCATGGAATCAATTGTTCCATTGTTGTCAAAGTCCCATGCATATGCAAGAGGTTCCGTACCTGTTGACTGATCAGTGAACGTTACGGTAAGGGGAGCTATCCCGGATTGTATATCAGAAGAGAAAGCCGCTGAAGGTTTAACGGGGGGGGCCTCGTTACTATAAATGATGATTTCGGAAACCCATTTTACGGAAACGCCACCAGACGAAGGCCATGTGCCGCTATAATTATACCAATAGTTCGGCGCCCAGCAATCACGCATATCGGCATTTCCAAAGACATGCCAGCCTGAGGTATTCCAGCCAAAGGTATTGGTTTTTGCATCAGCAAACATGACAAGGCGCATTCCATCAATATAGTTGCTGACGTATCCCTGGTCTGCACGGTACCATGTGATACCCATTGGTCCCTGGCGCGAGTTCGGAGTGTAGACATACTCATAGGGGAATGTTTTACTGAATCCGTCGCTTGCCTTAATTTTTACCGTTTCTCCGGCAGACATTCCACCAACAAGATTACAGACATTCTTGAGGTCTGTGCCTTTTACTGCACCCCAGTCCCTTGTGTCAATATTCTGCCACTCTGCGTCATCCCACAAGTCGGAGTCGTTATTCGTAGGCCCCTGGCTGTAATAGTGTGTTGTTTCGTCACCCAACACCGGCAGGTTTGCTTCCAGCCACTGGTAAGTCTTCGTTGTTTCATTCAGGATGGTAACCTTATCATTCGCATACTTTACAATACGCAATTGTGTTGTTGCCGCCATTGCTGGTGCTGCGAAAAAAGCTATACAGAACAACAAAACTACAAGTAGTAAAATCGATTTCCTTGTTTTCGACATTATCATCACCAAAAGTTCGAAATGCACCCTTGTCGTATTCCAGTCAAACTCGAACACCCTTTGTTCGGCTTCAGTCAATATAAAAATTATGATTTATTTTAAGAATTTGTTAAATTAACTTGGTTAACAAAAGTTGGTGTATTTTGGCTCTATCCTCAATAAGGAGAAATAACCTGAATGCCTAGAAGAGAGTACCAAAATGTGAGAATTTTTTTTAGTCGATTTTTTCAATCTGAATAGTCACACGCTATAAAAATATCATCATCCTTTCTTTTTACATCAAGGAGTTTTTCAGGAAATCGTGCATTTCAAAAAAATAAGATCTTGTTATCTCACTATTCAAAACATATAAAAAAATAGGGTTTTTGGAACAAATTATCTTGGGTACTCAATTCCATTTTCCTAGTATTGGAATCCAGCCGGACGCTCCGAACATGTATGCTTTATCCGTACCGGCATCCCACGCGCCGTTCCCGTTCCAGTCAAGATACCAGGCACCATCCTTATAGATTCCAATCTTGGTCCCTTTGACATCCGGGTTCCAGTCACCGACAACAGGAGTCCAGCCGGACGCTCCGAACATATTTGCCCGGTCTCCGCCATTCCATGTACCGGAACCATCGTTGTCAAGATACCACATACCATCCTTGTAAACACCAATCTTGGTCCCTGTCGCATCTCCGTTCCAGTTGCCTAAAACCGGTGTCCAGCCGGACGTTCCGAACATATTTGCCCGGTCTCCGCCATTCCATGTACCGGAACCATCGTTGTCAAGATACCACATACCATCCTTGTAAACACCAATCTTGGTCCCTGTCGCATCTCCGTTCCAGTTGCCTAAAACCGGTGTCCAGCCGGACGTTCCGAACATATTTGCCCGGTCTCCGCCATTCCATGTACCGGAACCATCGTTGTCAAGATACCACATACCATCCTTGTAGATTCCTATCTTAGTTCCTTTGACATCCGGGTTCCAGTCACCGACAACAGGAGTCCAGCCGGACGCTCCGAACATATTTGCCCGGTCTCCGCCATTCCATGTACCGGAACCATCGTTGTCA
>CAZPVQ010000004.1:275460-323707 GCA_964590415.1 uncultured Methanoregula sp.
CGGAACCATCGTTGTCAAGATACCACATACCATCCTTGTAAACACCAATCTTGGTTCCTGTTGCATCTCCATTCCAGTAACCTATAACTGGTGTCCAACCGTACGCTCCGAAGTTGTATACCCTATCTGCACCGGCATCCCAGCCTCCGTTTCCAGTTGTATCCAGATACCATACCTGACCATTGGTAATGCCAATTCTGGATGTCGCGGGTAGGGTTCCCTGACTGACGGTTATGTAATTTGTACGGAGTCGCGAATTTGACCCAACGGTATTCGTGACGGTTAGATTTACACTGTAAGTTCCTGCAGAGACATATCTGTGGGACGGATTGGTAGCTGCCACGTAATTGGAAATATTACCGTCGCCAAAATCCCACCGCCGGTTGGTGATCGAAGTTCCCGTGGATGAATCAGTGAACGTCACATCCAGAGGAGCAGTGCCTGAGACCGGAATACCGGTAAACGCTGCCACCGGGGCGACGGGCGCTGCTGATACCGTGATATACCCGGCTTTCACCTCAGGATCACTCCCAGCCGTATTTGTCACCGTGAGTTTCGCAGTGTAAGTTCCGGCTGCAGTATACTGATAACTTGGGTTTTTGAGGGTGCTGTCAACACTCCCGTCGTTCTGGAAATCCCATGCATACATGAGAGGTGCCGTTCCGGTTGAAGCATCAGTAAACGTGACCGTAAGTGGTGCTGTGCCTGACCGTGGAGTTGCGGAAAATGCTGCCACCGGGGCGACGGGCGCTGCTGATACCGTGATATACCCGGCTTTCACCTCAGGATCACTCCCAGCCGTATTTGTCACCGTGAGTTTCGCAGTGTAAGTTCCGGCTGCAGTATACTGATAACTTGGGTTTTTGAGGGTGCTGTCAACACTCCCGTCGTTCTGGAAATCCCATGCATACATGAGAGGTGCCGTTCCGGTTGAAGCATCAGTAAACGTGACCGTAAGTGGTGCTGTGCCTGACCGTGGAGTTGCGGAAAATGCTGCCACAGGAGGTGAAGGCGGGGAATCATCGCTGTAGATGAACACATCTGAAATATATTTAATAGACAGTCCGGTAGTTGTTGGATATCGTTCATTCCCGTCAAAATAGTAGTACCAGTATTGAGGATCCGCTGACTCATGCCAGTCATAATTGCCCATTGCATGAATTCCCCAGGGGTTGACGGAAGTGTCGGCGAAAAAGACCAGTTTCATCCCGTCAGCGTACCCGTTGTCAACATACTGACCATCTCTGTACCACGTAATCACCATAGGACCCTGTCGGGAGGCGTACTCGTACACATTGGTATAAGCAAAAGATTTTGTAAGTCCGTCGCTCGCCCGAATGGTCAGATACTCTCCCTCATTCATACCACCTACAAGATCACAGAGGTTTTTAAGATTGGTACCCTTTACGGCACCCTGATCCTTTTCCTGGACATTGGTATTTTCTCCCGGGTTCCAACGAACCTGCTCTTCAACTAACGGGTCAGGATTATCCAGAAAGACCGGGCCCTGCGCATAATAATGAATCGTTCCATCTCCAAGAACTGGAAGGTTAGCTTGCAACCACTGGTAACTTTTCGTTGTTTCGTTCAGGATGGTTGTGCCATCATTTGCGTACTTGACAATATGGATAGAAGTGGTCGCCGCAGTGACTGGTAGAGAAATGATCATCATAAATCCTAGCAGGATTAGCAAAATACACCCGCGTTGTATGAACCGTTCCTTGCATCCCCATCTATGCTGATCCTTTTTTTCAATCATAGGCAGAGTGGTTAATTGATTGTCCTTTCATATATTTTTTGATATATTCGTTCTGAAGTTAAAATAAAATGTTTAACCATGTTCTAAACCTGAAGTCCATGCAGAATGCAGGAAGGAATCTGTCCCGTTGAAAAATCATAATTAGAGGAAACAATGCTGTTCTTACAGCTCAATACACGGGATAGAATCGGTAAGGTTTTTGATGAAATTATTTGGTGATTCGTGAGTTGAACGGGTTTTTTGAACTCAATCCGATCGATAACTGTATTCATGGGGAAGATCCGCGTCACAGTCCGTAAGTCTGGTGAAACCTCTGCAACCTGGATTACATCAATATTCAGGGATTCAGTTGCCGGATTTATAGTAACCCGGCTGTAACCAAGAGAATTTTCCAGGCTCCTGACAGAACCTTCCATCTTTTTCTCGCTTAACCGGTATGCCGGAGCACCCCCTCGTCCTTCAGTGACATACTGTATTCCGGATTGTTCAATTCTCTCGTATGCATGGACATGCCCGTTGAAGACTGCGCTCACATTTTCCGAAAGGAATATCGGTTCAAACACCTTCTGGAGGTTCTCAAATCCCCCGAAGTGATTTGCCTCAGAAGTATACAGGGGATGATGAACGATCACAATGTTCCTTTTGTTGCTCGACTCAAGGTCTGATTTTAGCCAACGGGCCTGTTCCGGGAGAGTGAACCTGGCATAATCGGTTGAATCGATAACCGCAATATGTGCATCACCGCAGTCAAATGAGTATATGCCATCCGTGCCAAAGTGGTCCTTCAGAAGCGAAAGGTTTGCATCGTGGTTTCCCCTTACGACGGCATATGTTGTCGTTGCAAACAGCATTTTTCCGGCAGTAAAAAACCTGTCCCATTCCCCCTGGTCATCAGGATTACTGACGAGGTCACCGGTATTGATTACAAAGGATATGTTGGATTCTTGGCTGATGCGGTTCGCTACGATTTTGTGCCGTTCTGTCTGGGTGAAATACGGCGCCTGTTCCCGGGTATCTCCATAAATGATGAATGAACACGACCCGTTTTCAGGAAATGTCCAAAAGCTCATGTTACCGATCGTATCAGGACCTGATTGCAGGGCATAGTGATACCGCATCCCTGCTTCAAGATCCGTAAGCAAAAACATTGGAGATGGAGATGTTTTGTTCACAATAACTGCATGATCGTAGGACCCGGTTTGGAGGTAGTACGATTCATTGGCATAGAGCAGGTTATCAGGGACAACATTGTGCGGGTACCACTTGAGAACTGTCGAATTGTGGGTAGTAGATGTGACATAGGAAACGACAGTGGCATCTGCTCCTGCATAGTGATCTGATGCTCCGCTCATAACGACTGCACTTCCTGGTAGTATCAGGAGCCAGCCAGCCAGTAGTATAAGGGCACCCGCAAGGTAAACAAGAGATCGCATTTTCAGATCATTCCCCTCCTTCCAAAAGATGCATATCCTCGGAACGAAAAAGGGCAAAACGATGTTCGCCCGGTGACGGAAGAGTGGTGATTCCATTATTCCGTTTTATCACTGCCATCAAGGGGAGAACACCTCCGATATGAACTTTCACCGAATGTTCCGTCGGGAGTAGATCCGTCACGATACCGGAAACAGCGTTCAAAGCCGTGTCAACAGTGACTCGCGGTTCCTCTGCAAGTGACACCTGTTCGCCGGCAATCCCGATAGTCACGGATGCCCCCACAGGAGTGGTGCCTTTAAGGGTAATCTGATGACCACCGATATCAACAGTGGAGGAAGTGCCATCGCAACTGAGTACTGTGCCCCTGAATATATTGTCAATTCCTGCATAGTGCGCTGCTGCAGGGGATCGTGGAGTACGGAAAATATCATCCGCAGAACCGGTCTGGACGAGGGATCCGCCAATAATAAGCGCAACACGATCGCTGACACCATAGGCCTCTTCGCGTGAGTGACTCACCTGCAGAATGGTCAGGTTCTGGCTTTTTTTTACCGCCAGCATCATCCGCATACAATCTTCGCGTGTCCGGGGGTCAAGCGCTGCAAAAGGCTCATCGAGAAGAAGAATTTCGGGTTTTACTGCAAGCGCCCGCGCCAGAGCAACCCGCTGCTGCTCTCCCCCGCTCATGGATGATGGATAGTGATCGACAAGGTGAGTAATGTTGAATTCTTTGAGCAGAGATCGCACCCGTTGTTCAGTTTCAGGTTCGGCAACCCTTTGCAGTCTCAGGCCAAAAGCAATGTTTTCAAACGCTGTCATGTGAGGGAACAGTGAATAGTCCTGATAGACAATGGCGATGCGTCTTTTTTCAGGAGGGATACCGCTGGCATCGATGCCATCAAGGATGATTCTTCCGCTGTCCGGGAACCGGAGGCCGGCAATAGTTTCTAAAAGGACCGTCTTACCAGCCCCGGAAGGACCCATAATGACCAGATATTCACCTTTGCTGATTCGGAGATTTACATCCTGCAGACTGAATTCCCCCAACGAAAGGGATACCTGCTCAAGCACGATCATGGTCATACCTCCCCACCGTCCGGGTTAACCACCGGAAGACAACGAACACAGCGATACAGATAATGATCATGATGAAGGCAACACTCCGGCTCTCTGCAAGCCCACCGGTCGTGAACCGCTGGTAGATAAGCGTAGACACAACCATCGGGAAGTATGCGATCATAATCACGGCCGCAAACTCCCCGACTGCACGTCCCCATGCAAGTAATGAGCCGGAGAGCAGGTGGCGGGTGGACAGGGGCAGCGTGATACTCCTGAATGCATGGAACCGGGTCGCTCCCAGAGTCCGGGCAACATTTTCGAAATGTACCGGGACTTTTTCAAAGCCTTCCCTGACAGCGTTGATATAATAAGGTGATGAAACAAAAATCATCGCCACCACAATTCCGGCGAATGCATCCTCAAACACGATCCCAATACTGTTAAACGGAGCACCGATAGGACCACGGGACATAAACAGGAGATATACCATCAGCCCGGCTACGGTGTGCGGTAATGCAAGCGGAATATCGACTATGTTCTCAACAATCCCTTTCCCGCGGAAAGTGCTCCGTGCCAGAACATAGGCAAGAGGTGTACCAAAAATGACGAGGAAGACTACCGCCACCAGTGCCGCAACCATGGTAATGAGGATCGCTTCGATCACATCAGACTCTGTTGCCACTGAGACGAGGTGGGACAGGTCGGTCAGTTCCGGCACCGCAATGCTCAGGAGAGCCAGGATCGTAATGACAATTATGACACTCCCCATGAGCCAGAATAATGTCAGGCACGAATCATACCGGATGTTTTTTACCATGATTCAGGATTCCCTCTCTTCTCATCTGATTATAACGTTCAGGGGCACAACCGATCAGTCCAGTGGCGCCGGCCAACCCTTCCCCCCAATCTTTGACTTTTGGATAACAACATCTGCAAACTCCTGTGCGAGCCCCCTGTGTGGTGCATTGTTCGGTATGGTGACTGCATAGACGATTGGCTGCCCGGTCCTTTCCTGACCAATAGCACTGAACCGCTGAAATCCGAGGATTACTCTGACCTTTCCGTACTCATCCGCAAAGTCTGGCGAGCTTAAATCAATTTCAGGCGGCAGATTGATCCAACGGAGATCATGCCCTTCGGCTACGCTCCGGTATTCAAATGCGTAATCGATACCCCCAGCTTCAAGATGTGACAGGACAAAGATGCTCCCGTCCCGGATCACGAGTTTCCCATCCGAGGGACGGAGTACTTCCGGAAGCCTGATTGTTGCGATTCCATCTTCATCGTGAACCACCAATGAGGGGGTAAAGTGACTGCCGATGAGAATTGGAAATAGTGTGGTATTCTGATAGTAACGGTCAGCGAGCAGGGAGACCATGATTGATCGGTACCCGGCCGCGTCGAGCATCGGGTTTGAGATCCCAACACGCACGTCAGGGCGTGAAAGCACCTGGTACCAGTTCTCCGATGTTATCTCATCTGCATACCTGCTTTTGTTCGTGAATGCTATGACCATTGCATTCGTCGCAAAAGGTGTATAGGTATCAGTGAAATTTGCACCGGTCATTGAATCTGTCCGGAACATAAGGTCCGGGATCAGGGAAGCATCCGCTACAGCTACAACATCGACTCGCCGGTGGAGATCGGTAACCTGCCGGATTGCCTGGATACTCCCATGCCCTTCCACCTGGACATCAACATCGGGGTGCTGTGCTTCAAAGGTTTTTTCCACTTCGTCAAACGGTTGCAGCAGGCTTCCTGCCGGGACCACTTTGAGTACTGTTTTTGGCTGTTGCTCATTTGAGCTGCACCCGGCTATGCTACACAGCAGGACAATCAGGCAGAATGATACCAGCATCCAGATTACGCGTAAAGCACTCATTTCTTTTTTATCTCAATAGTATCTACCCATTTGACCCATGCGCTGCCCTCGGTGATAACTCCTGCATTGTCTGATACAATGGCGATGCGGGCCGGTCCCCCGTCATCATACGAGACCGGTTTTTTATCCTGTTCATACATGAGAATAATCCGAAGCGGAGGAGAGGGAATTTCTTTGAGATCCGAATTAAATGTCACGAATCCCTTTCCTTCCAGCTGTTCAGAATCAAATACCCACAGGTAACCATCCGGCGCCGAGATCCAGACCTGGTCATCAGGACCCATTCCTCCCACATCGGTGATCAGATCCCTGAGATCGACTCCGGTACAGAGATATGGCCCGAATCTTATTCCCGTTGTTGACACAGCATAGCAGTGTCCCGTTACAACCGGGAACCTGCGGAGATCATCGATTGTTAACATTTTTTCTTGGGTACCATTCAGCGTCAGGTGCCAGTCTTTGATTGCCGGGTCTGTTCCCGGCACTGGGGAGTCTTTTGCATTCGATGTGCATCCGGAAAAGGTTGTTGACATCAGGAGTAAAAGAGTGATAGCACAAAACAGCAGCATTTTCCTTGTGATCATTTCTTACACCTCATAAAACACACGATTCCGGAAGCTATCAGGATCGCCGAAAATGGCAGAAATACAAAGGGGTTGGCAGTCGGGGTTGGTTGTGTTGTAGGAGGTGCAGGGTAGGTTTCGTCCATCTTGGACTGATACGACTTTGGAAGCAAATCTGCCGAACCGTTGTATCCTCCCGGGTAAATCCGGATCTCGTCCACCCATTTTACCGTGTAGCCGCCGGTGGATGGATAAAGATTGTCAAAGAGGTGGATTGTTTCTGCCGGCATAACTTCCCGCATATCTGTATTCCCGAAAACGTGTTTTCCCTCTTGGTTTATTGAATTATCAGCAAAAAAGACAAGCCGCATACCGACGTGGTAACCAGGCGGGTACCCTGTTCCCTGCCGTTCACCGACAGAAGATTCTTCACCATTGAACCAAGCGACCGTGATTGCACCCTGGCGGGGATCAGGTTTGTAAATATTGCCATAGGGAAACTCCACGTGATACCCGTCACCGGATTTTATCATGATTTCATCACCCGGTGCCATACCACCCAGCAAATCAGCGAGGTCCCTGACTGCTGTCCCTTTCACTGCTCCCATATCTTTGAAGTTGGTTGTTTCTTTCCTGTCCCACTGGTCTTCTTTCAGATCAGTAAAGACCGGGCCCTGGTGATAGTAATGGGTTTTCCCATCACCCTGCACCGGCAGGTTTGCTTCCATCCAGTGATAATCAACGGTCGTTTCATTGAGGACTGTAGTGCCATCTGCGCCATATTTCACCACGTGGACTGTTGTGGTGGGTGCTGCTACCGTGACGTTTACAAGTCCGCAGAGCAGGATCACACCAATCAATAACGGTAATAGTCTGATCCCATACATTGGTTGTTTTACTCTATCGTATACGTAAAAAGTTCTGGAGTTCATAGTCGTTCTCTCTTGTGCATAATGTATCCAAGCACGCCCCAGGCTGCCAGAGAAAATAGAATCGTAAAAGGTGAGATTCCTGCCTGAGTCGGGACTGCAACCGCTGCGGTTGTTCGCGTGCGAGCCGGTTCTCCCTGGATTGGACTATGGGAATAGATCAGTATGTCAGAGATGTACTGGACCGAAAGCCCGGTAGTTGTCGGGTACTTCTCATCACCCTGCCGGTAATAATACCAGTACTCGGGTGCAGCGGATTCGTGCCAGTCGTAATTCCCGAAAGCATGGATCCCCCAGGGATTGGTGGAATTGTCAGCAAAAAAGATCAGGCGCATCCCCGTTCGGTACTCAGGAACATACCCCTCTTTGTCATGATAC
This sequence comes from uncultured Methanoregula sp., assembly GCA_964590415.1. GTDB lineage: Archaea > Halobacteriota > Methanomicrobia > Methanomicrobiales > Methanospirillaceae > Methanoregula. The sequence goes on from CAZPVQ010000004.1 coordinate 283,465, forward strand.
CACGCGATCACCATGGGACCCTGACGGGGTGTTGGGGTGTATACGTTTTCGTAGGCAAAGATTTTGGTTAACCTGTCATCGGCTTTGATCTTCATCTCATCTCCTGGAGCCATCCCCCCAACCAGATCGCAGAGGTCTTTGAGATTTGTGCCTTTGACAGCCCCCATGTCCTTTTCCTGCACATTTTTATCTTCTGCTGCATTCCAGCGAAGCTGTTCTTCACGAGCCGGATCAGCATCGTCAGCAAAAACCGGTCCCTGGTGATAGAAATGGGTCTTCCCGTCTCCCATAACCGGGAGGTTTGTTTCCATCCACTGGTACGTTACGGTCGTTTCATTGATCACGGTCACGTTATCAGCTGCGTATCTGGCTATGTGGACCTGTGTCGTTCCAGCAGATACTGCCGCTGTGAGTGAAACTATAACACAGCAGAAGACCAGCAAAAAAAATATCATTCGGGATAAACGTAGCACCTTCCAATCCTCCTGGTGATTGCTGAGATTGCATCCAGTAGTTGTGAATAGGCGAGAAAGTCTTATAAATATTATATTTTGTAATTTAGTTAACTATTTGTAATTAATTCCCTGGTATTTGCTAACCGTCCACTCCTGACAGCAATTGAGTACGATTACATAAAAAGATCTTAAGAGTTCCATTTAGCCGGTTTGCGCTCTGCAAAGCACTTCACCGGAACCGCTCATCTGAACGGAACACTTCTGCACCTTGCGCAGTATGTTCAAGCCATCCTGATGAAGCATCCGGATACGCATCGAATAAGGGCACATAGGGTTTCAGGTCAAGGAGGGGAGTCCCATCGAGAATGTCCAAATCTTCAATGAATAATGTCGAACCATTCACTTCGATGAGCCGCACAATTGAGAGCCCGATAGCATTCGGACGCCGGGGTGCCCGTGTTGCAAACACCCCGCGGGGAGTGGTGTCAAGAAATGGTCTGACCACAAGGTTGTAGGATGGGCACCGGTGGAATACATAAATCAGGAAAAGATGGGAAAAACCTTCGATATCCCGAAGCCCTTCAGCATATTCACTGAAGATCTCGACGGTACCACGGGTACCCCGTGCCCCGGTCGGCTGGATAGGCATACCCATGATATCAGTATAGGGTGAGTGGATGATCCCAATCGGAACAATGGAGAGCGGATCCCGGATTTTCTCTTCATCCTGCATATACCGGAATCACCATTTCTGTAATAAAAGGTTCTGAACAAAAAACTTTTTCAGAATAAAAAATAATCGGGGTGCAGGAATGTCAGTATATGATACCGCTTCCTGTCCCATTTTTGTTGTCGTTGACCGATTTATCATCAGTTGGTGAATTTTTAAATGTGGCATCTGTAGTGTGCTATGTCCGGTTGGTGCTGATCCAAAGGGACAATAAATTGTGTTCCTCCAATCACTATAATATTTTTCTTTTAACTTTAAAAAATATCAAACAAAAATATTTATCAAAGGGGATTCTACAATTGATCAATGCCCAACCCAGGCATATCAAAACCCGAAAGCCCGCCACGGGAAAAAAACCGGCGCGTTCAAAAAAATATTCTCGAACTCACCCTCGAACGGTTACAGAAGCTGTATGAAGACAGTCCGGTCCGCCCTGGCAGACTCAGCCGTCTGGCAATAAAACCCCACTGGAATATCGTGCTCGGTTCGAACAACGAGTGCGGACTGGCGAACAATTTCCTGGGCATTCAGGCTACCTATGCGGACCGGGCAGAAAACACCAGATTCCTGAACCTGATTGGAAAGCCGCTTATGGAGATTGCTGACTGGGGCATCCATGCAAAGGATCTCCAAGAACGCTCAATTGGTATTGCTGCACTGAGTGCACTTTCCCAGCGTTTCCTTGAATCTTTATCCATCAGGAACCGTGGATTTCTTGCTCAGTGCTGGATACCAACAGATAAACTTGTCCAGCAGTACCCGACAATTTCCCGGCTTGTCACCAAAAATGACATCGTTGTAGTTGTTGGATATGGTAATGAAGTGAGAAATCTCCGCGGCAGGTGCCGTGAGCTGCATGTGACCGATATGCGTTTAAAAGACACATTCGGGACAATGATTATTGACAAGGGGATTGTTTATGGCCCCAAAGATATCGTTGTTCATTCCGAAAAAGAACGTGAAATGGTTCTGGGTATCGCCGATGTTGTTATTATCAGTGCATCGACACTGGTGGACAACACATTCGATGAAATCGTGAAATTTTCCACAAAAGCTCATCTGATCGGCATATACGGACCCGGAGGTTCACTCATCCCGGATGTTTTTTTCGACCGGGGTATTGATTTTATCACCTCATTCCGGATTGCTGATTCATCCCGGTTTTCTGAAGACATGATAAATGATAATGATATGGAATTTGCCGTCAGAACCTCTCAAAAACAATACATGTTCATGCGCCCTCTTGCCAAGACCAGCGGAACATCCATTCACAAAATGCTGCGGCAGACTAAGCCCGTGAACATCAACTGAGTTTAAAATAAAAAGGGGGAACTGGTCCCCTGCACTTACAGTATCCTCAGTATTTTATGCCGTTACCTTTGCTTTGGCTTTTTCCTCTTCAGTCTTCTGGACAGGTTTTTTCGTCCAGGTAAGGTCATTACCCTGGAATGCAAACGAATTCATGAAGTGTATTCTGACATCATTGGGTACAGATGACGTGTCTGCATTCTGGGGAACAATAAGGAGAAGAGTACTTTTATGAACCTGCCCGTAAGGTCCCGTCACACTTGAGCGCATACGTTCCAGTTTTTCCTTGGGCACCTTCTTCTCAAATGAGACGAGGACTTTATTCAGTTCTTTGTTTCCGGAAATTGTACGTTCAGCAATATATTCCCGGTCATAACCTGCTGTTTCAGGTAACGGGGTAATTTTCCAGCCGTCGTACGTAGAAAAGAACCGGTTGATCTCCTGCCGTGCAAACTGGTGCATAATATCCTGGTTGCTTCCCATATTCAATCAGTGATAGTTACTCAATAATCAATAAAAAACTATGGATTTATTGACGAAGGGGATTGGAAAAAAAGTTAACTGTTATTTATGAATAAAGAGGATTGATTAAATAGAGAGATATATTTAAAAAAAAACCTTTCTGTATGTATACCACCCATTGACAGCGGATAGAGACGAGGGTATTACGATCACTATAGTATATAACGCCAAATTGAAGATGCAGAAGCATGGTATGAACAGATGGAAGCGATCAGACTAATTAAGCGGTTGGCAGCTTCAGGAAATCCTGATGCAGTCACAGCACTGGATCATCTCCGGCATACTCCGGATCCAAACCCATTCCTGCGGGAAGTAATGCCCACATGAAAATTTTATCCGGTAGGTGGAGAATAAGAGTAAACCATTTACTTTACAAAAAACTCTCACCTTTAAAGACCTATAAAAAAATTAGATTATTTTAACATTCGGCTGGAGAGCAGCGGGTATATTGGTACCCGATGCAATTGCCGGCACGATGGGGGTCTGACCATCAGCAGTCAGGACTGCCTGCCCCTCTTTACCGATGAGCAGGTTGATAAAGTCCGCGCCACCATCCGCATTGCGAGTGCTTGTAGGAATGGTTACTCCATAAATTATGGGGGTTGCTACTTCTGTAACGGTGGTTGAACCAGATGGGCGTATTACCTGAACGTTCGCGTATCGTGCTGCCATAGTTGGATCAGAGAGATCTATCTCGGGAGGGAGTGTCACATAGGGTAGTCCAGACTGGATAGCGATACTGCTGTACTCAAATGCATAATCTACTGTTCCAGCCTTGAGGAGTGGAATTATGTCAGGTCCGGTCTTGGTAATGACGAGTTTCTTGCCATCCGGGGACGGATTTGTTGCATTAATCGTCTGTTTAGCTCCATCAGTCATTTTTGTCATCTTGCTGTAGGGAGCAACAAGTGTGTTGAAGATAGAACTGTCACCGTATTTCCGTTCTGCGAGAGCAATGGTCATAAGACTTCGGTAGCCTGCGGGATCTGATGTGGGATCACTTATTGCATAGGATATATCTTTTGTTGCAAGAACGGTATACCAGTTATCAGCATTGATTGTAGCGGCACTCTTACTGGTGTTGGTGTAAACAAGTACCATGCTGTTCTTCGCAAAGTTCACGTCGAAGGTTGCATTCTTCGGGTACAGGTTCTTTGGGATCAGGATCGTATCGGCACTTGCCAGCACATCGGAAAACATATTCTGCTTGTTCACTTTATCGATGATGGCAGCGCTTCCTCCACTATAGAGCTGTACATCGGTCTCTGGGTGTGCTTTCTCAAAGCTCTTCTCAAGTTTGGAAAATGAAGATGCAAGGCTTCCTGCATGATATGCTTTGAGTAGTTTTACTGCCGTAGCCGGGGTACTATAATCACCGACATATCCTGCCGGGGCTGTCGGTACATTGACACTCATAGGAGTGAACAGAGACTTGCCATACTTGTCTTTACCATAATCAGCGATATCCTGCTGGGTCTGTGGAGAGATAAGGAAGTTGATGAAATCATTTGCCATCGTGATCTTTTCAACCGGCTGTTTGCTGGTCAGGACCGCCATTGCGCTGTAAATATTGAGCAGACTTGCACCCTGGGTTACAATCGGATCAAGGTTAAGATTATTCTTGTATGCCAGGTAGGTACCTTCATCGGTGAGGGTGTATGCTCCTTTTTCGCTTGCCATCTGGAGGGTATCTCCCATGCCCTTCCCGGCTTCAACATACCAGGCACCGGATTTCTGAACATCTGTGGCATAAGTGTACCCGGCGCCCTTCCAGAGATTCTGCTCGGCACTGTGGGTACCAGAACCATCGCCGCGTGACACGAATATTACCTTCGTATCTCCACTCTTACCTTTTGTCAGGATAGTTTTGAAAGCGTTCTCGGGAGTCATTCCTTTGATTCCTGCAGGATCGCTTGCCGGCCCGATAATCAGGAAGTAGTTTGATGCAAAAGAACGGCGGTTCAGCCCATTCCCACCTTCCAGAAACGCCAGCTCCTGTGAGGGGGAATGTACAAGCAGCACATCGGCATCGCCTTTCTTTGCAAGTTCGATCGCTTTCCCGGTGCCCTGCGATGTGATAAGGAGATCAACATTGTTCTGTGCTTCGTACTTTGTCTCAAGATAATTCAGGAGACCGGTATCGTAGAGGCTCGTTGTTGTAGCGATAAGAAGTTTCTCCCTTGGGCCTGAAAATACCACGGGGGTTGCTGTCGGCGCTGCTGTCGTCGTTGCCGTACCAGGGGTTACCTGGGTTGTTACCACCTGCTGGGGTGCCGGAGCTGAGCTTGTACATCCTGCAAAACAGGCAGAGAATATCAGTAATGCGATAACTATTGCAATCAATCCAAAATGCACTTTTTTTGTCATAGTATGACCGGTTTATACTTACTTATAGCAATTCTTCAATGTTTCTTTTTTGAAATTGTTAATTTTTTAAAATTAACCAACTGATATACCAGGTCAAATAACAAGGGTTGCATTTTTTTGAAGTATTGAAAAGAAGTAAAAGATAGTTTAAATTTTGAGAGACTTAAAACCTCAACCATTGGTACGATAGCGCGATTTTGAATCCCATTTTAACCTAAACGAAAATTTTACCTTATATTTAGTTCGAAACAGTGCTTTGTATTTAATATGTAACAAAAAGGAATTCTGCAGAGTTTTTTTCAACTAAATACACGACTATGATAATTTAAGACAGAATATTTCCTTCTTTTTTCACGAGCACTTCTGAATCAACCATTACCTCATACCCTGAAAATTCTATTTTATACATACCCGGATTCCTGACAACAATCTCCTGCGAGGTAAAAGGAATCCCATACAACCTGCCCCATCCCTCCTTTTCATACAAGCCACTTTCATTTGAGATTGTTATTTCAAACCATGCGAATTCATCCGGACGATTGACAATTGCGGTATCAATTTTCTTTTGGAAATCTGTTGGTTCAAACCATTTTGTATCAGTGATATTATGAGGTAAGACTTTATAGCGGATGACCAATGGTGGATTTTTAAGATCAAAGGAAATTTTATAGGAATTTACCAGATTATACGATATATTATTCTTGAAAATGGTCATGTAATCATTAGAATCAAAAGAAATACCCGGGGGAGGGGCTGGTTTTTCGAATAACATTTTATTGGTTTTAGGGCTGGTGTCCGGCTCCCGGATAACGGGTTCAATAGTTACGTACTGGGGTGTTGGGGCAGGGGTTGGCGGGGGAACAGGTGTGGAGGGCAGTGTGGGCGTGATTATCTTGTTCGTGGCAGATGCCGTAATTGTTCCATTTTTAGCTCCGAGTACGCTTCCTGTGGTGTTCCCCACAGTAATCGCCTGAGCATTGAAACCAGAGAAGATAACACTAGCCATGATGATTATCAACAATGCCATTGCCCCGGCTGTTAGGGAAAAGTATTGCGTGAATTTCTGTTCCTTGGGGTGATACTGATGGATGAAATCCGGGACAGGTGCGAGCTGAACTTCGCTGCGCGAGTGATCATCAACCGTAACGAGGATTCGGGTTTCATCATTCCTTTTCCGCATCATACCATAGGTTTTCTGATAAAGAGTAAGCTGTGAATACTCCACCTTTGGAGGTTTTTCCTTCTTCGGTGCCTCAAGAGCAGAGATAACACTAAGAGGCACCAGCATACTACTCTGGTTCTGCAAAATCATTTCATTGAGTGTACGCAGGGGTCTGAGGAAGCTCTCCCAGGAAAATTCAAGATCCCACATGTTCCTGGTATGGATTCCTCCCTCCAGTGCGGACTCGAGCTCATCAATCTCGAACTGATCCCTATTGTCATGTAAAAGTGCACGGATTTCCTCGGAGGTTGCCTCTTTTCCAAACTTTTTTATGAGAAGTGGGGTGAGAAGCTCGATTATTTCATCAGTGAAGGTAAGATCCGGTGAAAACCTGTTAAAAATTTCTGTAAAACTTACCAACTCATACACGATTGAGCGTATGTCAACGTCCGGTCCGAGTTTTTTTTCTAGAGCATCTCCCAGGAGTAAAATAATGTCATTTATTGCTCCTGATTCGGTTTCTGCAAGAACTTCCAGCTGGTTCTGGCGTTCCTCTTCAAAAAACTTTGAAAATGTACCAATAATGAGGATATAATTTGCCTCTACATTTTTTTTCCTTATAATGCGGTATATTTTTTCAAGATCTTCTAAAAAAGAGATAATATCAGCACATATCCGAACCCGCATAAGCTCGTCAGCGTTACCCATAGGGGGGGTACATTCTGTCTCAAACTCCAGTTTCTTCTGGTAAAAAAAGGTAAAAATATTATCGAGGCTGTGCTCCTGAATATCAATTACCTGGTGTTTATAAAGAGAGAGAAGGATTTTTATTGAATTTTTCCGGGTTTCATCAAAGAGACGACAGTAATTAACGCAGTAGTGACGGAAGATCTGGTATTCTTCTTTATTGAAATGTACGTTCACTCTCCGCATACGTTATAATTATAATCACTCTTACTTTATTTTACTTGTTTGTTAATTGAAACATTTGAGGAAATTGATCTCTTTAACTGTAATCTAGTCAGTGCTGGTCTTACAGAAGAACAAAGGCACATACTCCTGCAATATCCACTTCGTCCGATATCAGGAATCGTGACGCTTCATAGAGGGTATCTCTGATACTGTCAATATTTTCAAATTCCCTCAATACGAGATAAAGACAGATTGAGACATACGATGTTTTCAGAATTGTGATATCATAAGTGATGGGATGCAATTTGCCAGATAACTATAACCCATTTATGAGTGCGAGGGGTATTGAATTCGAACCTGCAAATCAATATGGCAGCATCAAACCAAACCTTGGCAGTGATGCCACAGTATTGCATTTAAAAAACATGTTGTTAATGCAATTCGAGAATTTTTTATCTAAAAAAAGCGCCCTCACGGGGGAATGTGTGGGTTCAGGGGATTTTATTTTTAATTTCTCGAAACTTCGTGTGCTTTTCTTTAAAAAAATTATGGTTTTAAGCAGCACGGATAACACTACCAACATTCTTTCCTTTAATGGCTTTTTCGATATTTCCCTTGATGTGGCAGTTTATGATCCTAATCTCTTTTACATGAGCTGCATCTTTTAACAACTCGACAACCATCGGTTCAATCACCAGGTTCTCAAGGTTCATCGTTTCCAGTTCGGAAGCAGTAATCTCCTTGATAAATTCCGCATCAGGGTGCGTTGTAGGATCCTGCATGTACAGCCCGTTGACATTCTTACCGATAATGCAGTTCTTTGCTCCCATCACCTCAGCGATCAGGAATGCACCGGTGTCCGTGCGGTGGGGAGGGATTGACCCGGATTTGGCAGGATGTTCATAGAGCCCGTACGGGGGCGTACCATGCATAACCGGCAGCATCCCGAGCTTCAGCAGGCTGGGAAGTTCAAGAAGATCCCCGGTATGGATTCTGACGCCATTATATTTTGAGAGGAGAATTGAGACCATAATCGCATTCTGTTCAGAAATCTTTGCCGAGAGTTCGGCAAGTACCCCGGTCGGCATGCCAAGATCCATCCCGACATCCATAATATGCCGTACCCGGCCCCCGCCACCGGTCACAATGAGCATCTGGTGTAATTTTGATAATTGTCCAATCTCTTCGAGCAGCGGATACATCACATCGCGTCCGTAATCGATTGCTGCATGTCCACCGATTTTAATAACATTCAGTTCCGGCGTTATGCGTATCTGCTCTCCGGTCGCCCGCTTCCGGTGCAATCCTTTTCTGACGAGTGTCTCTCCTTGCAATCCACTTGATATCTCAAAACGCTTATGCATGGTATATCACAACACCATGGTATCGCAAAGATAAGTTATAAGTTATTGTAAACCAGTTGGTATATCAGACACCAGTCATTCCCCATACAAAAAGATAATATGATTGGGCAATGAGTATGGTGGGAGGAACCCTGATGAAGATTTATGTGCGTGAACGCCAGAAAGTCGGTGAGGGTGTTGAGTCACCGAAATATCGTATCGTTGCTGTGACCGGAGGTCAGATACAGATTGAAGCAACCCACTTCCGGAAGTTCGAGATCGAACAGATTGCCAAGGATATAAAAGCCGAACTCGTTTACATGAAACCGGTCGCAGACGACCAGAAGAAAAAGAAGCACTGAAAGGATTACTTTTTTCAGGTAATTTTTTTTCTTTCCTTATGGAGCTCATTGGATAGTGCTCCGTGAATCTTTATGCTATCCCATTCCATAGTAATGTACGATTACCCATGGCTGTACTCTCGGTTGATATCCTTTTTGATGCAGCGATTCGTATCCAGCTCGCAGAGCGATCAATCTCCATCACGTTTGTGCAGGATGAGGTGAGGATAAAATTCCCGACCACTCGACGGCTGGCAGAATTTCTTGAGGTTCCCCATTATTATGTCCTGCCCTATTTTGCCATGATGGAGCAGGAAGAGCTTGTCACCCGTGCTGAACGCGTGGGGATCCTGACTACCGTAAAGGGGAGCCGGAAAATGATTGCCATGATGAAAGACAAATATCTCAAAGAAATGAATGAGATTATCGGTTCAACCATTTTTCAAGAAATTATTACAAAATGTCTATTACCTGCTTAAGGAATAGATTTTTTCCTCGGTTCCCAATATTTTTGATCCTATCGTTTTCTGGTATATCAATTGTTTATCAGTTGATTAATCATAAAAAATTTACAATTTAAAAAAGAAACAGTTTTTATAGATAATCACAGATCTTATGCCATAAAGGATTGATCTTGTATGAAACGTTTTTCTGAATTATCACTGGGAATTCTGTTAGTATTTCTCCTTATCGGAGTTGTGTTTATAGCAGGATGTACAACAACGCAACCGGGCCCGGCCACGACTACCGCTGTAACTACACCGCCAACAATTGTAGCTGGTGAAAAGACAAAACTTCTCGTTGCAACGACAACAAGTCTCTACGACACCGGGCTCCTGAACTACCTCGAGCCGAAATTCGAATCGATGTATAATGTCGATTTGCAGATCACGTCCCAGGGCACCGGCAAAGCGATCGAAATAGCCAAGAAAGGCGATGCTGATGTGCTGCTCGTGCACTCCCCCTCCCAGGAACTGGCATTTGTGAAAGACGGATTCGGTATTAACCGCCGATCATTTGCTTCAAACAATTTCATGATTGTCGGGCCGGCAAATGACCCGGCAGGAATTGCCAATATGACTCCAGAGAATGCCTTCACAACCCTTATCGTGAAGGGTACGAACAACACGGCAGGTGTAGTCTTTGTATCCCGTGGTGACGCTTCCGGGACACACACTGCGGAGCAGAAGATCTGGTCCAATGCGAAGTACAATTATACCACAAACGTCTCAAAATCCGGCAACTGGTACGTTGAAGCCGGTAAAGGCATGGGAGAAACCCTCCAGATGGCAAGCGAAAAGGGGGCATACACCTTCACCGACGAAGGAACCTACCTTTCGTATAAAAACAACCTGAAACTCGTCCCGATCATCTCGAAGGGAGCCAGTCTGCTCAACATCTACAGCGTCATGACCGTGTACAATGCCAAGCAGCCGGTCGAAAAGATACAGATGGCGAACAATTTTGTGAATTTCCTGATCACACCGCAGACTCAGGCAGATATCGGTAACTTTGGTGTGGACAAGTACGGAAAGGCATTGTTTACCCCTATGAGTATCAGCGTTCCGACAGCACCAGCGGGCAATGTAGGAGACTACAGCACGCCTGCGACGGATCTCAAACCACTGGTGGCAGCGGTAAACGCTACCGTGACAAAATAACTTCCTTTTTTAGGGTTCAGGATCTGTACCCCGTTGATTCTGCTCCCTTCTCTTTCTGATCCATGTCAGAAGATATGCAATTACCAGCCCGACAATAAATGCAATGGTCATTGAGCTGAGAAGGGCGAGGATACCAATGATACCGGTAATAGCGAGGGAATCTGTCCTTAAGCTGTACCGTGCCATCTCAATCCCGACAAACACCAGCAGTGCTCCAAGAACTCCGATCGCAATGATGTAAAGAACCTGCGGCGCGGAGAAGAAAAGGGCGAGGAAGAGAAAAATCAGCCCTGCATAGACATTTGCCCCACCAGTCCTCGCACCGTAACGGTACTGCCCGGCGAGTCCCCCGGCCCCGTGGCACATCGGAAATCCCCCAAAGGGGACCGAGGTAAGGTTCATCAGCCCGATAGAGGTCGAGAGTTTCTTTGGAGGTATATCCACCGAAAAAAGATCTTTTGTAAGGAGGGATGTCGCAAGAATTGCGTTGGCTATCGTAAGGACAACCTGGGGCAGAACGAGAGTTTTCAGGGCAGAAGAGAAATCGGAGGGGAGGGGGATTACCAGCTGGGGCGCAGGAATAAAACTCATCGCGGGTATGCCGTACAGGTACAGCCCCCCCAGTAACCCGACGCCGATGACACACAACGACGAAAGATCGGGAACACGACGGTAACGAAAGAGGACAAGGAACACTATGATAATCACTATCCCGGCAATGAAAAAGAACGGGTCTTTAATCACAAAATCTGCTGAAGCCTTAAAAAGGAGCAGGGCAAGACCGAGCTGGATCCCCCTTACGACACTCTCCGGCACCCATCGATCAATAACCTCAAATAAACGGCCATAACCAAGCACAAGGAAGATAACTCCGAGGATAAGTCCGGCTGCAGCTATCTCGCCGCTGCTGATACCCCCGGCGATGACAATCACGGCGATCGCCTTCATGGGTTCAAGAGGGATCGGCAGCCGGTAATAAAGCCCGGTCAGAATGAACCAGATACCAAAGAAGAGGAGCACGTACCGGATATTGACATCAGATACCAGCCCCACGGCAATGATCAGCGGGATGATCGTCCCGAAATCACCCAGGGAACCCGCCAGCTCTGACAGGGAGAATTTCATGGGGGTTGCTGACATCGGGGACACAATCTTCGGGTTAGTGAGATCACAGGTTTTTGGTTTTCGGCATATATTCCGATCTATACTATCCTTCGTTCCGCAACATATACAAAAATCGTTTACCAATCATTAAAATAAAGTAACGTTGATGATAAGAATTAACCTTTTTACCGGACTCCTCTGGATATCCGATAAAACCAATGTGCACCTATCAAAAATCCGGGGGTAACATCAATGAGCGAGATTGTATCGGGATTCATACAGGCATTAAACCTGATTGTCACTTTCGATCCCGAAGTGATGCAGATAGCAGCACTCTCTATATTGATCTCACTTGCTGCAACGGTCATTGCAGCCTCAATATCCATTCCTTTAGGGGGACTTATCCATTTTTACGAATTCCGGGGCAAACGGGCGATTATCATCCTGATCCAGACCCTCTATTCCATCCCGACCGTTGTCGTGGGTCTCCTGCTCTACCTCATGTTCTCCCGAAGTGGCCCGCTCGGGATATTCGGGCTCCTGTTCACCCCGGAAGGGATGATCATCGGACAGGCAGTGCTGATTATTCCCATTATCACCGGACTGGTCATCGCCGCTCTTGGCGGTGTCGACCGGAATATCAGCGACACCCTCATCTCTCTAGGTGCAACCGGAATCCAGACCATCATGCAGGTTGTGAGGGAAGCGCGTCTGGCGATCCTCAGTGCAGTGGTCCTTGGCTTTGGTCGTGCTATCTCTGAAGTCGGTGTGGCAATGATGATCGGTGGCAATATCCGGGGAGAGACACGCGTACTGACAACTGCAATAGCGCTGCAGACGGGCATCGGTGATTTCCCGTTCTCAATCGCTCTTGGCATCATCCTGCTCCTGATAGCGCTCGTCATAGTAATCATCATGAATATCATCATATCCGGCCTGTCGGTTGAGTCCCAGCAGGCACTTGGAGGGCCACGATTATGATCCGGATAGAAGGTCTCTCCCGCGTGGCAGGTGGCAAAACGATTCTCGAATCGATCGATCTCGAAATTCATCGCGGGGAGATCTTCACCTTTATCGGGCCGAGCGGGAGCGGAAAGACTACGCTCCTGCGTCTCATCGATCTCCTCGATACACCAACAAACGGTACTATCATTTTTGACGGAATTGATACCACTGCGTCAAATACGGATCGGCTTTCGATCCGCAGGCGCATGTCGATGGTCTTCCAGAAACCCGCAGTCCTGAACTTAACCGTTGCCGGCAATGTTGCATTCGGACTGAAGTTCCGTGGTGTGGAAAAATCAGAGACTGATACACGTGTTCATGAGGCTCTCGATATCGTCGGGCTGCTACATCTTGCAGACCGGAAAGCGGTCACACTCTCCGGAGGAGAAATGCAGCGCGTTGCAATCGCACGGGCACTGGTGACCCGGCCTGAAGTCCTTCTTCTCGATGAGCCGACGGCAAATCTTGATCCTGTCAACACTGAGTTGATCGAAAATCTGATCAGGCGCATCCACAAGCGCTTTCATACTACTATCATCCTCTCAACCCACGATATGATCCAGGGCCAGCGCCTCGCAGACAGGATCGGGGTGATTATGAAAGGGAAAATTGCCCAGGTCGGTTCGCTCCATGACATTTTTTACCGTCCGAATGGCAAAGACATCGCCCGGTTTGTGGGTATTGAAACGATATTGGAAGGGGTCATCGAATCCAATGAGGAGGGGCATGCCCGCGTTAGTGTCGGGAATGCTGTCTTTGAAGTGATCACTCCCGGTGAACCCGGAACAAAGGTATCACTGTACATCCGCCCGGAAGAAGTGACCATCGCGGTCAGAGACGGGGATCAGCCCAAAACCAGTGTACGCAACCAGCTAAGCGGGACAATCATAAAGATGGTGCCCTTCGGACCATTTGTCCGTACCACGATCGACTTCGGTTCTCCGCTGACAGCACTGGTGACCCGCAGGTCTGCTGATGAGCTCGGACTTGCGGTCGGGATGGCAGTGATCGCTGGTGTTAAAGCCACTGCCATTCATGTCCGTCCGGATACCAGCTGAAGAATCCTTTCTCCACCAGACCCTGAAAAAAACTGTGATGAGTTAAACACTATAATACGAGAACGCCCAATAATAGGACGATGCGCTGCACGGTTCTTGCCAGCGGAAGCAAAGGTAATTGCGTTTTTCTTGAAGGGGAGAGCGGGGCACTCCTGCTGGATGCAGGACTGAGCACAAAAGAAACGCTTCTCCGAATGGACAGATCATGCCTTGATCCCGGGCAGATTAATGCGGTGCTGGTGACGCATGAGCACGGTGACCATATCAAAGGCCTTGACGTGCTTGCCCGTCGTCTTGCTGTCCCGGTCTATGCGACCGGAGGAACGCTCGATGAATTTCTCCATCACCGGCGCACTTCTGACAAACGGATAGATAGTCATGTATGCCGGTATCATGAGCGGTTTAAAATCGGGGATTTTGAAGTCGAACCGTTTGCCACCTCCCATGACGCTGTCGAGCCTTGCGGATTTATCATCAGGGAAAACGGTGTCAGGTTTGGGTACTGCACCGATACCGGTATCATAAATTTTCAGATGCTTGACCTGCTGAGGCGATGTGATGCCATCGTACTCGAAAGTAACCACTGTCCCGATATGCTCCAGAACGGGCCTTACCCGGAATCATTGAAAAGGAGAATCCGTTCAAAACGAGGGCACCTCTCCAATACCGCTGCCGGCCGCTGCCTGCAGACACTGGGAAAAGACGTACCGCAGGTAATCCTTGCCCACCTGAGCGAGCTGAACAACACGCCGGAACGGGTGATGGCAAGCGCTCGTGAGGGGCTCGGGCTCTTCTATGAGGAGAAGACTCTCGTTATCGCCACCCAGTGCGGGACATCCGGTTCCTGCCCGCAATGGATAAAACTTTAGAAATGGATCGGGGGAATGGCTCAGGAGACAGATATGATATACGAGGCACTGGTACGATAAAGGAGGGGACAGTACCCGTCCACCCTGCCCGCCCCTCCGCTTGCGATGGTACTGTATTACCTGTTCGGGAGTTATTGCATTTGGGGGGGAGCCGAAGCGGCGGAGGTGAAACCCCCGTAAGCGTTCAGGTTTTTAAAAACAGTTCTCCAGTGCGGGGAAATTTCCTTTTTGTAAAGGAGAGTATTCTTATGCAACGGTCGGAATCCGATGTTTTCAGGAGTCTTTAATCTTCAACAATTTTAGGCAATAATGGTCAATAGAGTTAATTATCGCCTTTTTTGCCTGCTTGACTTTCTTTTCGTCTTCCGAGAGGAAATCATGTGCCACGTATTCGAGCAGCGTGACATAATAATGGTGCGGGCCAAAGGTTTCCTTGATTTCATCCAGGCAGGCATGTGCCTCATAGTGTTTGCCGCTCATCAGCTCAAACCCAAAATCGAGGAGTGTGAGAGCGTGTTGCGGGAAGTTTTTACTCACCGCCAGTTTCCTGAACCTGTCAAACACATCTTCCCGGGTAGTGATGATTGCCAGTTTAAGCCCGTAATAGATTGGTTCAAGCTCATCGGGATACTGCTGGGTCATCTGCTTGACTACACCCGCAACACCTCCGGCGTCACGTTTCTCGAGCTTGAGCTTGTAGAGCTCACGGAGGAAGTACATATCATCGAAGAACCGCTCAATTGCCATCCCCAGGAGTTCCTCCCGGATATCACGCTTCCCATCACTTGACGCTTTCTCGATTCCTATCCTTAAAAATTCCCGTTCTTCGGGGAACCACGCAATCGCCTGTTTTAACATGAACCAGAAGATCTTGTTGAGCCCGGGGTCATCGCCAATACCCAGCTCTTTGAGCCGGTTCATGGGAGGATTTAAGCGGACCAGCTCGATCATCTGCTCGCGGGCAGCAAGTGCCGACGGTGTGGGTCCCCGGGCTGCTTCTTCCTGGTCCATATCTCCTCCCTTTTGGGGAGAGCGGGCATAATAACAGTACGCCAGTGCCGGGCAGATAAGAACATCTACATTCCGGTATTTTTTTAACTGTTCAATCGCTTCGGCATATTTACCGAGATTGATCATTTTTATCCCGAGCACAATATCGAAGAGCGCTTTTCCGGTTTTCCTCCGCTTGTTCCGTTCAGCATAATCGAACAGCTTCTCAACATATGCGATATCTTTGGACATAGCGCTCTTTTCAAGCACCCGCAGGGTTATACTGTCGATGAAATGGTCGTACATATCATCGTTGACATTCGGGAGGGTTTTTTCGAGGGTGTCAACGACCTGACCGTAAAAAACAGGAACATTTGCATCGATTTTATCACTGTTTTTTTCTATGTAATCGAAAAAATCCTTTTTCAGCCTGTTGAGTTTTACCCTGACAATCGCATTGGGCTGACACTCCTCGTCCATACTACAAAATCACGCTTGCGGGTAATAAATTTGTTGACCTTATAGATCAGGTAATCCTGGTACAAAATTGTTTTTTTTTAAAATCTGACGATATCTGGCCATTTCATTTCAAAAAAAGTATCAAAACGTTAATGCCTCTGCTTGGACAACATCACAAACGAGAATTTTCATGCTTTTTATGGACTTTTCCCGGGCCTGTGAACACCTGGAAGTGACGTCCGGGCGTCTCGATATGATTGATATCATCAGCCGTGTTCTCCCCACCCTGACACCGGAAGAGCTCCCGGTCTTTGTCCGGTTTGTCATGGGCAGGATTTTCCCGGACTGGAGCTCAAAAAAACTTGGTATCGGACCAAATCTCCTGTATGAAGCCATCGGTTACGTAGCTGGCATGAAAAAAGAACAGGTAATCGAGAAAATTACCATCACGGGAGATGCCGGACGTGCCGTAGAGGAACTACTTTCGATAAAATCGCAGACTACCTTTTTCCATGAAGACCTGGATCTCGTTCGCGTGTATACCGAACTCATCACTATCGCTGAAATGGAGGGGAAAAAATCCCAGCGGGAAAAACTGCTGGCTGTCCGCCGGTTACTGGGTAATGCCCACCCGCTTGAAGGAAGATATCTTACCAGGATCATGCTCGAAGAACTCCGGATCGGTGTCGGGGAAGGCAGCGTGCGGGACGCGATTGCGAGGGCATTTTCCGTGGATTCTGCACTCGTAGAGCATGCGATGCAGGCGTTAAACGATGCGGGAGAGGTCGCACGGCTCGCCAAACTGGGACCTGACGCTTTACGGGAGGTTCGCATAACGCTGTTCCACCCGGTACGGATGATGCTTGCCCAGCAGGGAACAATTCCTGATATGATCCAGGAGCACGGTCAGATTGCAGCCGAGTTCAAATATGACGGTTCCCGGTTCCAGTTTCACAAAAAAGGCAACTGGGCCCGGCTGTATTCCCGCAGGCTCGAAGATGTAACTGCAGCCCTTCCGGACGTGATTGAGATACTGATAACCTCAACTGCACACGATGTGATCCTCGATGGTGAAGTAATCGCTGTCAAAGAGGGCAAACCAATGCCTTTCCAGTCGGTGCTCAGGAGGTTCCGGCGCCGTCATGATATCTCGGAAGCACAGGATGCAATCGAGATGGTGCCCAATGTTTTTGACATCCTCTATCTTGATGGCGAAACCCTCATAGATCTCCCGCTGGAAAAGCGCAGGCAACACCTTGAAAGTGTAGTGAACAGGTATATTGCCCCCCAGGTAGTCAGCAGCGATCCACGGGAAATCGAACAGACTTACAAAGACGCTCTCGAAGCAGGGCATGAGGGAATTATGATCAAAGTGCCGGCTTCTCCCTATTCCCCGGGCCAGCGGGGGAAAAACTGGATTAAAATCAAACCCGATGTTGATACGCTCGATCTTGCAGTGATCGGCGGGGAGTGGGGCGAAGGAAAACGGGCACATATCTTCGGTTCATTTCTCGTTGCCTGCCAGGACCAGGGAAAACTTATTGCCCTGAGCCGGGTTGCAACCGGCTTTTCCGATGAGCAGCTTGCTGAGGTTTATGACCTGTTAAAAGACCGTGTTATTAAAAAATCCGGAAAAGAAGTATCGTTTGAACCCGATCTGGTGTTTGAAGTGGGATATGCAGAACTCCAGGTCAGCCCGACCTATGAAGGAGGTTTTGCCCTCCGTTTCCCGAGATTTATCCGGATCAGGGATGATAAGAATATAACTGACGTTGAAACGCTCGAAAGTATCAGGGAGCGGTACCAGCGGCAGGCGAAATCTGCACAGGCATATCAGAAGTGAGAAAGCGTCCGTTGCGTGCGGAGCTCAGGGATCAGGAGACTGTGATGTACCCAGGTATCCGATCCAAGAATGACAGATGCCTGGCGGACAGCACCATCAAGCGACTCGCAGATGACGGGGGGATGGGTCATTGCCTTTCGGGTAGCTTCACGAATAACCCACGTCCCAAGCGGAGCCCAGTAATCACGGGAGATACTCCTGAAGACAATGACCCGGGCAGACCGCCGGACATTCTTAAGATATTCACACGCTGCGAGCCGTGCGGAGTAGTAGGCACCTGAAATCGGGGAATATCCCTTTTTTGTCATGCCCTCCTGATCCTGCACAATAACCTCTTCTTCCCCTGCCCAGAGTGTCCGGCGCCCCCAAATCTCGATCATTTCGTACTTCCAGTCGCCCGGGACAAGAATACAGACAATCCTGTTGCCAAAAATTTCTCCGGTAAAAAGACGTATCTCTTCAATCGGGGGATAGCGTGCGATCTCTTTTTTGAGCTGGATGGAAAGCGTATCATCGATGGCAGTAATAGCCCACCGGGTCGGAACGAAGGTTCGCCGTTTGCCGAGCAGTCCTGCGGTCATAAGATTTGCAATCTGGTACACATCGATTGCCGATTCCCTCAGTGCACCACAGGCATCAGTCGCACCCATATCGGTGTCCGATGTGATCCGCTCAACAACCCGCTCCACCCGGGCATTGCCAAGAACCTCCATTTTTTTTACCGGACCGGTGAACCCTACCGGTGCAATCGTCCCGTCGAAATTCAGACTGAATGTGACCGGTTTTTCAAACACAACATCCACATCCAGCGGAATGGTGGAAAGGGCGATCTCCTGCAGGTTGCCGGCCACCGGATGAAGTGCGGATCTCCCGCGGATCGTACGGGCACGGAGACTAACTATCTCCTCTATCCCGAACTTCTGGGCAAGCCAGTCCGGGGGGTTGTCGCTGTCATTGATGAGGAGGGGCCCGCCATGCATATCCGGCCAGCCATAACTCCCGATGAAGACAGAGGGGGAGCTTCCCTGGTAGCTGCTTGCAGGTTTCATGTCCACCTGTGCATGGAACCGGCTCACTATGGGACAGCGGGGCAGCCCGCACATACCTTTTCCCTTGCACCCGGCGCATCGCATCAAACCTCTTACCTCTGGTCAATGACCACACGCACCCGTTTATTGAGATGAATCAGCATCTCCTGAACCCACTCATCCCAGACAACCTGCATATCCGGCACTTTTTTTGCAATCTCCCTGCCGACATCATCATCACGTTCACGAAGCACCTCGACAACTACCGAGCCGGGTGCAAAAGCCGAAGGGACTATCGCGTCCTGGTCACCATCGACAATTCCCAGCACCGGAATACCGCGATGGGCGCAGATATGCCCGCATACTGCAGTCGTATCATCCCCAATCGCAAGCAGACCGCAGCAGTCTTCCGGCATCCTCGAGTAGATCTCATGTCCACAGTGATCGATCACGAGAACACGCCCGCTGCCCGGTGCCTTCCCGTTCGTGTGCGGTGATGCTGACCGGATTGGACCACTCTTGCACCACGCGGTACTGATATCGATGCTCTGGTTCAATGAGAGCTTCTCAAGACCATGGGGTTTAGGTTCCAGGCCGGAACATGGTTCAACCAGACCACTTCTGCTCCGGAGGACGACGACATCTTCTGTGGCCCGTCCGATCACAATGCCATTTACATAGACCGCTTCACCGGGAATACATCCCCGGATCTCCCGAACATTTCGCTGCGGGTGAACGGTGCTTTTCAATGACCTTTTCCCAAATCCTGTAAGATGCGAAAGTAACCCGGCCAGTTCATCGTTCCCTCCGTTCCAGCAATAGACAGCCCTGCTGGAGCACTCGATGTGCACAAGCCCGGTGTCACCAAGCCGGGAGGCAACCATATTCCCGAATAATTCCCCGGTTACCGGAGTCTTTCCCCTGTTTGCCAGAAACACTGGATCATCCAGTGCACGAATTACTCTGCTCGGGGGCTGTGCATTGAATTCCACCCGCAGCCCCGATTCCTCTGCAGCAGTCCTCGCCATAACCCCTGCGACAATGACGCGTCTGGGGGATAGCACCTCCATGAGCCACGCAACATCTCCCAGGTCAAAGAGTTCCGGGCCGTGAACGACCATCACTGCAGACTCAGGGAGTGTTCTCATGGATCGCACTTTTGACACATTTTTTTAACAACAGGTCTGGATCGCCACAGCATCTCAAAAACGGGTCCACCGGCCTACAAGGTGGTTATCTGAGTGCCCGTAGTCCTCACGATACGGTTCTCCGATTCTGTAAACGAAACCCGCCATCCCACATCATACCGTGCGCCACATTCCGGGCAGATGAGAATCACCTGGTAGACTTCCCGCGTGGATTTAACCGGGGAGTCTTTACCGGCATGCAGTTTGAGAAATGATGTGTGGAATCCCAGTTCATAGCCGCATGCTGGGCATACGTGGAGTTCGTCTTCGATTTTGATGTTTTTTATTTCCCTCAGAACCGGCATGGTTACTCTTTGTTAATGCACTACGATCGTGGTACGATATTAATTTTGCCTGCGATGTGCAATATCGATGATGATCCTGGCGGCATTCTCCCTGCCATTGATCGCTTCGTGAACAACCCGGATGGGCCGGGGACAGCAGGTCATCGTTTCGGCAATTTTTTTCTCCAGCAGGTCCGGGGTCACCAGCTTTCCATTGACGAATGTGCCGGCTCCCATATCCACAATCTTTTTTGCATTGTTCTGCTGTTCCGGGTGATCCGGGTCCATGATGATCATCACGGGTTTTTCAAAGAGCATTGCCTCGTGCAGTGTGGTAAGTCCCCCATGTGCAATCGCAATTTTTGCTCTGGCAAGGTGCTCGTAGAGGTCCGGGACATACCCATGGGAGACAAAATTATCCGTAGAATCCGGCAGGGCTGCCCCGGTATAAAAGACATCAAAGGAGAGGTCTTTTCGCCGGTCTGCGATCTCCTTCAGCATCTGGTACATCGGGAGTTTGTAGGGTTCTCCCCCAAAACTGGTGAAGATGGTTTCCCGGGCGGAGGGGTACCGGGCAGGATCCAATTCAAAAAAAGGCCCGGTAAAGGTGTACTGTTTTTCTTCGCCTTTCGGAATGATAATATTATATTCGCTGACCGTATCCGGTGCCGGATAATCAGGTACGATAACATGGTCAGAAAAGCGGATGTACCTTCTGATAATAAAGTTGAGAGACATCCAGACCGGGTTGGTCGTGCCATTGAGACCATTGAAATGGTTCTGGTTCGTGATGAAGACAACCGGCGTCTTCTCGAGCCGGGCTGCAAGAACACCCCCGTACATGGTGTCGCACACCACACAATCGAAATGATGATCGCGAATCAAACGTCGGACAATCAATCCCGATCGTATCGTATCAGGAATCAGCCACTTTGAGGACCAGAGGGTCTTTTTCAGGCTGAAGAAGCCGTTTTCCCCTTCAAGACAGACTTCGCGGTGGACCCGGTGCAGAGTAGTACCGCCTTGCTGATGCAGGAAATCATAGGATTTGCCATACCCGGCAAAATGGATGACATGTCCCTGCTGCTGCAGGTAATGACTGAGATGGAGACACCGGGATGTGTGCCCAAGCCCCTCACCGCAGACAACAAAAAGGATCTTCATGGTACTTCC
Source organism: uncultured Methanoregula sp. (assembly GCA_964590415.1). Lineage (GTDB taxonomy): Archaea > Halobacteriota > Methanomicrobia > Methanomicrobiales > Methanospirillaceae > Methanoregula. Next base: position 305,266 of record CAZPVQ010000004.1, read on the forward strand.
TGCCTTATAGCATAAACCCCGGTAAATGATGAAATGTCAGGTAACTTCCCGTAATCTTCCAGAGGATCATCCTGCCCCACCAGTGTCTTCTTCAGGAATGATGATCCATGCCAGGATATAGATGAAAATACCTGTCCCAATGGAGAGGACTGATACTACCGCCCAGATCAGCCGGATCACTGTGGGGTCAACATCAAGGTGTTCCCCAAGACCGGCACAGACACCACCCAGCATCCGATTATTCTTCGAGCGGTACAATTGCTTCATACTAAAATGTTGTTTTTTCACCCATAAAAGTAATTGAGAAACGTATTTTCCGGCTAATTCAGAAGAGTCTAATAATACCCGCGGTACAAGGCATAGTGGGAAGAAATTACCATGACAGGAGATACAGACCTGTATAAAACAGCAACATTTGGTGCCGGTTGTTTCTGGGGTGTTGAAGCCGCGTTCAGAAACCAGAATGGCGTTGTTTCAACTGCGGTCGGATATATGGGAGGCACACTGAAAAACCCGACCTATAAAGACGTGTGCACCGGGCAGACCGGTCATGCCGAGGTAGTGCAGGTAACGTATGATCCATCAAGGGTCAGTTACGAGCAGCTTCTTGCTGTGTTCTGGTCGATCCATGACCCGACACAGCTGAACCGCCAGGGCCCGGATATTGGTACAAATTACCGCTCCGTGATCTTTTACCATGACGCAGACCAGGGAAAACTCGCAAGAAAATCAAAAGAGGCTATGGAGGCATCCGGAGTATTCAGGTTCGGTAAAATTATGACCGTGATTATGCCGGCACCGGAATTTTACCGGGCTGAGGAATACCACCAGCACTATCACGAAAAGCATGGCGGTTCATGCAGGATATAAATCATTTTTCACGTAAATAAAAAATCTTTAAAAGAAAAATGTTCAATGGGCCCGCTGAGATTTGAACTCAGGACCTCCGCCATGTCAAGGCGACGTCATAACCAACTAGACCACGAGCCCTCAAATGTCTGATGCTCTATAGCATCTGTCATCTTATTATTAAAAAATAGTGTACCGGTTTTCAAAGCATGCCCATCCCCAGCCGATCGTACTTGTCCGAACCGGCGAAAGTATTTTTTGCCAGACAGGATCTATCATTAACCAGATTCAAAAATGACCGAAAAAACACCGAGTTCACCAAACCAGCTCTTTTCCTTCGAGCATGACGCACGTCGCCTGGAATTGCTTGTCCGTATTGTGTACTGGATTCTCATCGGAATTGTTCTCTGGGTATATGGGATCATTGCGTTCATCTGCCTGTTTGTCCAGTGGTTCCATATTCTTATTCTCGGGCGTCGGAATGAAGGATTATCAAACATCGCAAAAGGATACCTGGAGTATATGGTTCATGTCATGAGTTACACATATATCATGACTGATAAGCGCCCGGGTATCCTGCCGGTACCGGTGAAGATTTTTGAGGAGTAAGGATAAAAAATTGGCCGTAAAGGGGGGTCATTTTTAGCACTTTGAGAAATACACAATCCCAAGCTAAACGATCCATTGAGCTTTCACCCCCGCTGCTTCGGCTTCCCCTTCATCATGGGAATTAGCACAGGTGCGGCATGGGGAGCAGGCACTGTCCAATCCTTCATCGTACCAGAACTTTTTTTTCATATCATGAAATAAAGAATTTTACAAAGCCAAAAAGATATTAGGATGTCAACGTGTACCGTTAAAAAAACGTTCAGATTTTTTCTGATGTAATCTTGGCAAACGTCGCGGTGAAGATCCCGGGCATGCCACGGATCTCTTCCATCACTTCTGCGGGTACTTCGCTGTCCACGTTCAGGATCATAATCGCTTTATCACCGGGGTTGATCCTTCCCACCTGCATGCCGGCAATATTGATATTGCATTTCCCGAGGATGGTGGATGCACGCCCGATAACACCAGGCTTGTCCAGGTGCCGTGAAACGATCACGTAACCTTCGGGAATCATGTCCATCGTGTAACCACCGACGGCGACAATGCGGCTGCGGCCCTTGAAAAAGACCGTGCCACTGACCGTCTCCTCTCCCTTGTCAGTCTTGATCCTGATGGTGATGAGGTTCTTGAATCCACTGGATTCCTGTGTGACTGTCTCGCTGACCGTGATCCCTCGTTCCTTGGCAATGAAATCCGCATTCACGATATTGACCGGCTGCTGGAGGATCGGGTCGAGAAGCCCTTTGAGGGCAAGCCGGGTCACAAATTTCATGCTCCCCGCATAGGCGGACAGTTCACCGCCATAGATGCACTCAACGGAGGATAGCCGGCCTCCGGCGATCTGGATAACGAACCTGCCCATCTTCTCGGCAAGCTGGGCGTAAGGTTCGAGTACTTCTGCCAGTTCCGGCGGGACCATCGGGGCGTTGACCACGTACTTCGCAGAGCCACCGTTCAGGACTTCAATGCACTGCTTTGCTACGGAAACAGCGACATTCACCTGTGCCTCAGCAGTACTTGCCCCGAGATGGGGGGTAACAATGATCTGGTCAAGGGTGAGCAGAGGGGAATCGGTCGGGGGTTCGGTTTCAAAGACATCGAGCGCAGCACCAGCCACTTTGCCGCTTTTGACCGCATCATAGAGAGCCTTTTCATCAATGATTCCACCCCGGGCGCAGTTGATAATCCGCACCCCGTCCTTCATGGTCGCAATACTCTTTGCGTTGACGAGGTGTTTTGTCTCGGCGATCAGCGGCGTGTGCACGGTGATCACATCGGCGATCCTGAAGAGGTCTTCAACCGACATCATCTCAACGCCAAGCTGGGCTGCCCGTTCTTTGGAGATGAATGGATCATAGGCAACACATTTCATGTCCATCGCGATTGCCCGTTTTGCCAGCTCGCGCCCGATACGCCCGAACCCGACAATGCCCAGCACCTTCTCGTTGAGTTCCACGCCCATGAACCTGCTGCGTTTCCATTCCTTCTTTTTCAGGCTCGCGGTTGCCTGCGGGATGTTTCTTGCTAAGGAGAGCATCATTGCCATGGTGTGCTCGGTTGCAGCAAGGGTGTTGCCTTCCGGCGCATTGGCAACAATAATACCTTTGCGCGTCGCCGCATCCATATCGATATTGTCCACGCCAACTCCTGCACGACCGATAAACTTGAGCCGTTTCCCTGCCTCAATCACCTTTGCCGTGACTTCCGTGCTGCTCCGCACGAGCAGGGCATCATAATCACCGATGATAGTGCAAAGCTCTTCTTCTTTAAGGTCAGTTTTAACGTCAACTTCGAACGCCTTTTTCAGGATCTCAAGCCCCTCTTCAGCCAGCGGGTCGCTGACGAGCACCCTTACGTTTGCCATAAAAAACCCATATACTATCTGCACCGTACTTAAAGAGGATTATTCTTTAACCGAGGACAGGTGCCTTCCAGGCACAGCAAAAAATCCGATCGCCGACCGGGTGGACACTTTTACGGTTAAAAAAAGGAGTGATAATTATTAAACAAGAGGGAGGTAAGATCATAAGTGGTGCGAGCATGAAGGACGTTCCGAATATTCTGTGGCTCGAGGAGATCAGGAAGGAAGATATTGTATCGGTCGGGGGTAAGGGAGCTTCTCTTGGCGAGATGGCATCCATCGGGCTCCCGGTTCCGAAAGCCTTCGTGGTAACTGCTCAGGCATTCCGAAGGTTTTTGGTTGAGACCGGTATTGAAAAGAAGATATTTGCATCCTATGAACGACTTGACGTCGAAGATAACGAGGCACTGGAGAAAGCTGCCGAGGGTGCAAAGACCATGGTGCTCAAGGCAAAGATGCCGGCATTCATAAAAGACGAGATCCGTCACGCGTACAAAAAAATTTCAGCAGAAGACCTGATCGTTGCAGTCAGATCAAGCGCTACTGCCGAAGACCTCCCGGATGCCAGTTTTGCCGGACAACAGGAGACGTATCTTAATATCAAAGGGGAAGCAGCCCTCCTCGAGGCTGTGCAAAAATGCTGGGCATCCCTTTACGGGGCCCGGGCGATCTATTACCGTGCCAAGCAGGGATTTGATGATCACACGGTAAATATCGCTGTTGTCGTGCAGCAGCTCGTTCACTCTGAAAAGGCCGGGGTCATGTTCACCTCCCACCCCATAACCGGTGAACCTCTCACGATTATCGAAGGATCGTGGGGACTTGGTGAAGCAGTTGTTTCCGGTTCGGTTTCACCGGATAAATATATCTTCGACCAGCGGTCGGAGAAAGTAGACGACGTCCTTATCTCGAACAAGAAAGTAGAGATCATCGCTGACGGGGATCATGGTACAAAACTGGTGGATGTACCACCTTCCCGACAGGATATACAGGTGCTGTCTACCGCTGAAATTACCAAGCTTGCCATGTATGGCAAGATTGCTGAAAACCATTATGGTATCCCCCAGGATGTTGAATGGGGCATTGTGAACGGGATTATTTATATTCTCCAGTCCCGTCCGATCACTACGATTGGAAACAAGAAAGAGGCAAAGGGCATGTCAGGACAAAAACAGAACGCAAAGATTATTCTGCAGGGACAGGGAGCGGCTCCCGGTATCGCTTCGGGCAGGGTCGTCGTCATCCGTGACGTAAAAGACACCGGAAGTGTAAAAGAGGGCGACATTCTCGTCACGAAGATGACAAGCCCTGACATGGTTCCGGCAATGCGCAAGGTAGCCGCAATTATCACCGATGAGGGAGGGTTGACCTGCCATGCTGCTATTGTCAGCCGTGAACTGGGGACCCCGGCTGTTGTAGGAACGAAAACTGCAACCCATGTTCTGACGAACGGGCAGCTTATTACCGTTGATGGCGAGAAAGGTCTCATTTATGAAGGTGAGATAACCGCTCCGGCAAAACCGGCTCAGGTAGTGCAGATGGCAGCTGCCGCCCCTCATATCATCACTGCTACAAGTGTAAAGGTGAATGTTTCCATTCCCGAAGCAGCAGCGCGGGCTGCAGCGACCGGAGCAGACGGGGTTGGATTATTGCGGATAGAACACCTGATCCTTGGGCTTAACAAGACACCGGGCTGGTTTATCGCCAACAACAAGGAAGAGGATTTTGTCAGGGAACTTCATGATGGCATCAAGATCGTACTCGATGCATTCCCCGGTAAACCGGTATGGGTGCGGACACTCGATGCCCCGACCGATGAATTCCGCAACATGATGGGGGGAGAGAACGAACCCCTTGAACACAACCCCATGCTTGGCTGGCGCGGTATCCGGCGCGACATCCAGAGCCCGGATCAATTCCGTCTTCAGGTTGAGTCGTTTAAGCGTCTCTGGAAGGAGGGATATGATAATCTCGGCATCATGTTCCCGATGGTTTCCCATCCCGATGAGTTCCTGGCAGCAAAGGCGATGATGATGGCCTGCGGGGTGGATGTTGATAATGTAACCCTTGGAATTATGATCGAAATACCGGCAAGCGCGATCATGATCGAGGACTTCCTCAAGTGTGGCATAAAATTCGCTTCATTCGGGACAAACGATCTTGTCCAGTACACACTCGCCATTGACCGGAACAATGAAAATGTTGCTGAAATGTACCAGCCCCAGCATCCTGCTGTGCTTCACCTGATCCACACGGCAATCCAGATGTGCAGGTCGTATGATGTGGAGTGCTCAATCTGCGGGCAGGCTGGTTCTGACCCGAAGATGGCAAGCTGGCTCGTTGAGCATGGCATAGCAAGCATATCAGCAAATATCGATGCAATCGCCAAGATCCGTGAGGCGGTTGCCCGCACGGAAAAGCGTATCATTCTCGAGGCAGCGAGAAACCGCGATGCTGAATAAGGGTTGCTCAAAAGAAGAACTCTTCTCTTTTTTCTCCCAAAAAAAAAGCGAGGATATTGACCACTCCTTTATTCTGAGCTCCATGTGTACTATCCCTCACCCGGTCGCGGTGCAGGCACACACCATGTTCATGGAGACGAATCTCGGTGACCCCGGGCTTTTCCCGGGAACGGCATCACTCGAAAAACTCCTTATCCTGCGACTGGGCACTCTTTTTCACCGGAAGGAAGCAGGGGGGTATGCAACATCAGGAGGGACCGAGTCCAATATCCAGGCACTCCGTCTCGCAAAGGCCTTAAAAAAAGAGGTTGTTTATCCCAACATAATCGTACCGGAATCAGCGCACTTTTCGTTCAGGAAGGCCAGCGATCTTCTCTGTCTTGAGATGCGGACCGTACCCCTCGATGAGGATTTCAGGATGGATGCCGGGAAAGCGGCAGAACAGATCGACAGGAACACAGTATGTCTCGTAGGGATCGCCGGCACAACCGAGTATGGTATGGTTGATCCTATTGCGGATCTGGCAAAGATCGCAGACGCACATGACATTTTCTTTCATGTGGACGCCGCTTTTGGCGGCATGGTGATACCTTTCCTGAAAAATCCTGTTCCCTTTGACTTTGCACTTCCCGGTGTTACGACCATCGCAGTTGACCCGCACAAGATGGGTATGAGTACTATCCCTGCCGGCTGCCTGCTCACAAGAGACCCGGACATTCTCCATACCCTCAACATCGATACGCCGTACTTGTCCGTAAAACAGGAATACACCCTGGGTGGCACCCGTCCGGGAGCTCCTGTTGTAGGGGCACTCGCAGTACTTGACTATCTTGGATCTGAAGGGATGAAGGCAATTGTATCCGGATGCATGAAAAATACCCGTCGGCTGATTGCCGGCATGGAAACGTTCGGCATCCCGCGTGTCGTTACACCGGACGTGAACGTGGCGACATTTGCCTGCAGGAATGTACCCGAACCCTGGAAGATTTCCTGGACGCGACAGGGGCACCTGAGAATCGTCTGCATGCCCCACGTCCATGGTGACCGTATTGAGGCATTCTTACAAAATATTGGTGAACTCTATGCTTGACAGACTTGTTACATCCCTTGAAACCTGCCCCATGATAAAGAGGGGAGAGTATAATTATTTCATTCACCCCATCACCGATGGCGTACCTATCATTGATCCCGCTCTCCTCCGCGAGGTAAGCACCGCAATGGTAAAAATGCTCGATTTAACGGGTGTAGACACGATCGTTGTTGTTGAAGCGATGGGCATTCATATCGGTTCGATCCTGTCGACCATGACCGATATCCCCATGACCATCATGCGTAAGAGAGCGTACAGGTTACCGGGGGAGATAGCTGTTCACCAGACGACCGGTTATTCAAAAGGTGAACTTTACCTCAACGGGGTGTATAAAGGAGACCGGGTTGTGATCATTGACGATGTGGTGAGTACGGGCGGGACGATGAGAGCGCTTTTACAAGCCCTCCACATTGCCGGGGCTGATGTTGCAGACGTCTGCATTGCAGTTCAGCGTGGAGATCCCGATATCGGCCGCCCGTATAAGTCACTGGTGAAGATCGAAGTGACCGACAAGGTGTATGTCGTTGAACGGCACCTCTGAGATTATTAAAAACCTGAAAAAGAAAGGGGCACAACGTGTTGCCCTCCAGTTTCCCGAGGGGCTGAAACGGCAGTCAGCGGCCGTAGCTGCCGATCTGAAAGCAGCCGGTTTTGAGGTGATCGTGAGCGGAGATCCCTGTTATGGTGCCTGCGATCTTGCGCTTGATACGCTCAAGCACGCAGATGTGCTCGTCCATTTCGGGCATTCACCTGTTGATGACCAGCCAAGGGTGATCTTCGAACCGTATCCCATGGATTTTGATGTAGCGGTGCTGGAGAATGCACTCCATTTCCTGAAGGGAGACACGGCTGGCCTTGTCACGACTATCCAGCATGTCCACCTGATTCCTGCGATGGAACTATTCCTGCAGGCAAAGGGGATCTCTGTTCGTGTTGCGGATGGGGGCAGGCGATCACCAAACCGTGGACAGGTGCTCGGGTGCAGTTTTACCGCAGCAAAAGCGACGGGTGCAGAGGAGATTCTTTTTGTTGGTACAGGACTCTTTCACCCTATCGGTATTGCGCTTGCTGCCCATGCACGGGTGATCGCACTGGATCCCCTGACCGGATCTGCACAGGAAGTGAGCGGTGACACACTCCTGCGGCGTCGTTTTGCGGTCATGGAGAAAGCAAGGGGTGCAAAAAGCGTGGGTATTATTGTCAGCACCAAGAGTGGCCAGCAGAGAATGGATCTCGCCCGCAGGCTGGCATCGCTCTCACCTGCTGCCGTTATTGTTACTATGGGGGAGGTAATTCCGGACGAATTGCTCAACCTTGGATTCGCCTGCTACGTGAATACCGCCTGCCCCCGGCTCGCGTATGATGATCAGGTACGCTTTCCGGTGCCGGTTCTTTCACCCCAGGAATTTGAGATTCTCTGTGGTGTCAGTACGTGGGATGCCTATACGATTGACGAGATCGTATGAAACTCAGACACCTTGAAATGATCCTCCAGCGTATCACCGGTTATCACCACCCGCGTGCTGCGCTCGAACAATACCAGACACCTGCATCTCTTGCTGCCCGGTTGTTGTACCATGCATTGATGAAAGGTGATATTGAGGGGAAAACTGTGTGCGATCTCGGGTGCGGTACGGGGGTTCTTGCAATCGGCGCTGCCCTGCTTGGAGCGGATCATGTAATTGGGGTAGATAGTGATCCACAGGCCATCAGGGACGCGAATGCAAATGCGGCGCTGCTCGATACGGATATTGAGTTCATCGTCTCCGATGTTCAGGATGCAGCACTTCCCGGGCAACTCGGGCGCTGTGATACCGTAATCATGAACCCCCCCTTCGGGGCTCAGAAAGCACATGCAGATCGTCCGTTTATCGATCTCGCCCTTTCTATCGCTCCTGTTACGTACAGCATCTTTAATGCGGGTTCTACCCAATTTATAGAAACCTACACAGCGGAACGGGCGGAGATCGATGAAAGAGTTGGCGGGATATTCCCCATAAAACGCACCTTTTCCTTCCACACGCACGATGTCCAGGAGATCGAGGTCGAGATCCTACGCCTGATACGGAAATAATCACACAAAACCGCAGCGTGAAAAATACTATTACCGGGCTTGCGGCAGCACATCTTGTCACGGATATTTACATGCCGGTACTCCCTGCCATTCTTCCCCTTCTTATTGCCACCAATGGTTATTCTTACCTCGCGGCCGGGCTGCTGGTTACCGCCTACAACATCACCTCATCATTCACCCAGCCGGTAGTCGGGTGGCTCTCGGACTCTAAAGGTTTTTCCATCAGTATCAGTATCAGTCTTTTCGTCAGTGCACTATTTGTCGCTCTCATGGGGATTGCCCCGTACTATTACCTGATCATGCTCTTTGCCATCATCGCCGCACTGGGACATGCCTGCTTTCACCCGACGGCTTTGAGCCTCGTGAACCGGCTCTGTGTACCGGAGAACCGGGGTCGGATCACCTCGTACTTCGTTGTGGGGGGGAATTTGGGGTATGCGATTGGCCCGGTGCTGGCCGGTGCCCTTGTCTTCTGGCTGGGACTCCCGGGGCTCCTGCTCCTTATTTTCCCGGCACTCTTCATGCTCGTCGCCCTCAGATACCTGCTCCCGGGCGGGATTGCCGGGGCGTGTCAGTCCCATACCAGACCGGAATCCCCTCAGCGGAAGGAACAATCGAAAAAACCGTTCATCATCCTCATGGCAGCATCCGTTCTCCGGGCATGGGCGGTCTTTGCCGCAATTACATTCCTGCCGATGTACCTGGTAACCCTTGGATATGATCTCATGACCGCAAGCATCATCATGACCCTGATGCTTCTTGCCGGTGTTGCCGGGCAGGTTATGGGAGGCCATATCTCTGATCGGATAGGAAGAAAAGAATTCATGATCTTTGGCCTTGCCGGAGCAGTACCGTTCTTTTACCTGTTCTTTGCAAGCACGGGTATCACTGCGATCATAGCAATTCTCCTGTTCGGGTTCTTTCTCTGGTCAACATTTGCTGTTGCAGTTGCCATGTCACATGAACTCCTGCCCCAGAATATCGGTCTTGCATCCGGCATGATGCTGGGCTTAGCAATTGGGTTTGGAGGTCTGGGTGTGGCGGTCAATGGTATGATCGCAGACCGTTACTCTCTCGCCGCTGCCCTGGGAACGATCCCCATTCCGATTATCGCAGCGATGTTGCTTATGATAGTCCTTCCGTATCCCTGGAAATCGTTAACGGGTTATCTCGCTGGCAGACCATCCCGCTGATCATTCAATACACTTATAAGGACTGATTCACAAAACAAGAGAGATTGAGGAAATTGTATGGATAAAATGGGAATTATTGCACTGATAGTCGGTCTGGTTTTACTCGCGATAGGGGGCTATGCAATCTGGGTATTCCTTCCGGAAGTAATCGTAGCAGTAAAAGGCCTTGTCGGGATTGTTGCGGTACTCATCGGCCTGATGATGGTCATCTTCGGCATCCTGATCGTGAACGATTAAGAAAATGTTCACGGGGAAAAACTGACCCGGAGACTTTTTTTTATACTTTAGCTACGAAGCATGGTGAGCTGGCTGTTTCTAAGTACTGGCTCTGCTGTGCTCCCGAAAACGCCATCAAAGGTTTCTCCACACCATGTGCGGTTTTATGTCCTGATATATGAGGATACCTGAAATTATACGGCGAAGGTCAGGTACCAGTTATTTTTTTTATCAGGAGGCGATTGGGTGCGAGATATCCGATAATGATGGCAATCCCAAGAAAGATCAGTGCGGTCGCAGTTGAGACCAGAATGAACAGCCCTGCGAGATATGCTACGATCACTGAAATAAGCCCGAGAAATCTCCCCCGTGTATATGCCCCAAGGACAGACAGGAGCAGGAGGATCATTGGCAGGATGAGAAAAAGAGACCGTATTGCAGGATCTGAGTAAACTGTGTCAACAACGTTCCCGAGCACATCGAGAATAACTGCCTGTGGATCGATACCGATCGCAGTCCAGAGCCCGGACAGGAAACCAAGTCCGATGACAAACTGCCAGATATAGGTTCGCGATTTTTTCATGGAAGATGTCCGCTCATTTCCAACAAAGGGTATCATCTTAGTCTTCTGGTATACCTATTTGGAAGTTTTCCTCTCTGGATTTCCGTAATTTCGCAGTATCAGGTACTCTTCGAAGCATAGTGACCTGAGATCACCATGAGCACAACGCCGACCCCCGTGAGCACAACGCCGAGGGCAAGTACGGCCGGATCCTGCACTGCTAGCAGGAAAATACAGAAAACAATCCCTGCAACGGGAACCAGCGGTAATCTGCCGATGGAGCAGGGAATACGAAACGGTCGGGGGGTACGGGGGGAATGGTATCGCAGGACAATAACCGCTGCATTGATCACGATGAACGTTATAAAAAGCGTGAAGTTGGTCACGTTTGCAATAAAGGCAATGTCACCGGCAAATATGAGCATACCAGACAGGACTCCGCAGATAATAATGGCTATCCACGGGGTTCGCCGGGCCGGGTGAACCCACGCAAGTCCGGCCATTAAGGAAGACGATCCGGCCATACCGTAGAGAATCCGGGACGAGGCATACATGGACATCAGCGCGGTATTCGCAGTGGCAAAAAGGGCGACAATTGCTATGATTACCGCAGCATCCGGGCCAAGGGTGCCGGCCACGACATCGGCAAACGGGGCATTTGAAACCGCCAGCTGCTGCCACCCCAGTACAGATACTACCGAAAGTGCGACGAGGACATAGAGGATTACGCTTATGGCAAGAGCGAGTATCAGTGCTTTTGGCACCGTGGTTTCAGGTTTTTTGGTTTCTTCAGAGAATTTGACCATGGATTCGAATCCCTGGTAGGCAAAAAAGATCAGGGCCGATGCAGCAAAGAGCCCGGAATAACCCTGCGGCATCTCCCAGTAATTCACACTCCCAAGATGGGGCAGACCTATTGCGATGATAATTACCAGTCCCGACACCTCGATAAGTGTTGCGATACCTGCCACCCGGGCAGTGGCCATTACACCATATGCAAGAAGGACGGTAAGCACGATAAGAAGCACAATTGCGGAAATAAGCATCGGGATGCTGGTCAGCGCTGTGAAATATCCTGCAAAACCGAGTGCCACCGTGGCTGCCGCAAGGACTCCGGAAAGGAAAACCAGCCAGCCGATGACAAATGCAAGCCGCGAATTAAAAGCGTTCGTAACATAATCATACTCTGCCCCTGCTTTTGGGAACATGGAAGAAAGCTCTGCATAGCTCAATCCGGTAAGCAATGCTATTATCGCTGAAAGACAAAACGCGAGCCAGATTGCATTGCCAGCCAGTCCGGCTGCCTGCCCGATAAGAACATAGATGCCGGCCCCGAGGATGATCCCAACACCTGACAGCGTAACTTCAGGAAGTCCAAGTTCCCGCTTGAGAGGGGGATTGGGGGATTGCTGGTCCATAATGTTTAACCGTTCTTTTTTTTGTTCTGATAAAAAATGAGAGGTATACCGGAGTTGTTAAAAGATACCCTGATCACACTACTGGATCCGCATCGACATCCAGTTCATCCAGAAACGGCATCAGCCCGGAAATGTAACGGTTCGTTGTTCCACGTTCGGTTGATTGCCTTTCACCAATAGTAACGACCTCAATCATAAGCGGAAGCTCCTGCATTGTCCGCTCAAACGATGGATCGTTCTCCCGGGTGAACCGGAGGAAACTTTCAATAGTTATGTAGGGGCGCCCGTACTCCGGGAATATGTCAAATTCCTCCAGAACAGATTCGAGTGTACGGGTGCGTGCGAGATCTTCTTCAAAAAATAAGAAGACCTCTATGCCATACGAGCGGCTGATCTCATCCAGCATGCGGATGTCGAGTATTCCATTTCTCGTTACACCAAGAGAGCCAAGTTTCTCTGCAGAAGTTTTCCCGGGGAGCGCTTCCCAGGCTGCCTCAGTATCCATATAAGGCGTAGGAAGTCGGGGGGTGTAAAGGTATGGATAGCTGCGCCGGGTGCAGTTTCCTGCCGCGCCTGAACATGGTTATCAATACAAGACCGATTGCGAAAATACCGGTAGTCACCGGAAATCCGTTGGACTTTGACGGGGATGGCAGAATAATGGCAGGAGAGGGCGCGGGGAGCACAGCCTTCGTGGGGGTTGCCGGTTCCCCTTCCACCAGCTGGCTGATCAAGATCGTACTGTCCGGAACCACACCGCCGGAATTATCTATCTCTTTTACCAGCAATACCATCACCTGATTAGCCTGGGTCTGCGGAACGACGCCATCTAGGGTAACATCAAGTGAGACATCCTGGTTTGTGGAATAGGAGAGGAGGGCCCCGTTCACAAACACTGCAGCACCCAAGCCGCTCTGCCGGGCGGCATTTCGGCCATCGACGAGGACCTGGATATTCCATTGTGCATTCACCAGCTCAGTCTGTATCTGAAGCTGATGCCCCGGAATGAACGTGGTTGCACCGGAAGGACCGACGTAGTACCTGGCAGTCACGTGCTGTTGCCTCCCGATCAGGAGCGGAGGGTTGGGTGTGCAGCACACCTTGGTGAGTGTCATAATCGCGGTAGCGGGTATAACCTGAAGCAGGATCACAACAATCGCAAGGGAGAAGATGGTGATTCCACGGATCATACTGTTCAACAAAGGGAGGTCTGCTTAAAAAAGTATCAGTTTGTGTTACGGTTACCGGTTCAGCGTGTCCTGGGCATAAGCCCCGATATTGCCGATTGCCCGCTGACCTTCGGGTATTTCTTGGGCAAATACCTGCCAGCAGTGGAACATTCCCTCCCAGAGTTCGAACTGGACAGGAACTCCTGCCCAGCGTGCCTTCTCAACGAACGCAGCAATATCGGATAACAACAATTCATGGGTGCCTGCCTGAATATAGAGCCTGGGGAGACCGTTGAGATGTGCGAAGACGGGGGATGCAAGGGGATCCCTGGGATCATGGCCGGCAAGGTACACCGTTCTGGTAGCTTCGAGTCTTTCCAGGGTGAGCCAGTCATTTTCAAGGTTCTTTTTCACCGAATCCCCGGTAAAAAGCATGTCCACGAGAGGTGACATGCAGATCCCGGCAAGGGGAAGAGGCAATTTCCGATCGCGTGCGGAGATCAGAAGATCGAGAACAAGCATTCCTCCTGCCGAAATTCCGACCGGAATAATGCGGTGCGGCATAGTACCATGGGTGATGAGGTAGCGGTACGCATCGAGGGCATCATCAACGGCTGCTGGAAAAACATTTTCCGGGGCCAGCCGGTAATCGACCGAAAAAACCTGCGCCCGGGCTTCACGGGCAAGCCGGATACACAATCCCAGATAGTCCTTTGTCGAGCCAAGCGTGAAACCACCTCCATGGAAAAAAAGAATCGTGTGACCCGTCACCGCTTCCGGAACATCGATCCAGTAGCCATAGACACCCTTGGAGATCTCCACACGTTCGTTAATCATGTACTCTCCCCGATTGTCCTGCATTGTCTCGTAGAATGCAGAGTGATCCTTCCGAATCAGGGAGATTGGCCTCTTCAGGTCGGGATTATGGGATTTGATGAGGGTAAGCAGGTCTACCGTTGAATCGCTTATCATTAATCTGGTTATGGTGAAGGAGGAAGATAAAGGAAGAGGGTTCATGCCCTTCATGGGATATCAGGGGGTTTTCATCTTAGTTTCTTCAAATATCCAGTAAATGCCGCATCACCCCCGGGAAACCAGGGGTAGAACGAAAAAAATCCTTGTTTGAGGTTTTTTCGAAATTCTTTAATATAATCGTAATTAAACTACCATCTTAATCCCGACATCTGCATTCCCCCTGTCGGGGATTGGGTTGTCAGGCATTTCTATCGTGTATGGAGGGAGTAGTTTTGAAGATTTCACGTGTAAGTATCATCGCAATCGTGCTTGTTGTAATTGCTGTTGCAATTGCAGGGTGTTCGAGCACAAGTCCGACCACCCCTGCAACCACAGCGACGACTACGGTATCCACACCGGGAGAAACAATAACAACAGTTGCCCCGTCAGGAACGACTTCGGCACCGTCGGGGGGATCTGTCAGCGGGGCAAATATCTTCGGGTCCAGCCCTGCAGCCTATAACTGGATCGAGTATAAGACGAGCAGTGGCGGGATGACAATTTATATAAAACATGAAAAGTCAGGAAAATGCACCATGCGGATGGAGGGGGCAGGTTTACCCTCTGGTGGCATGATTCAAGATTGTTCTGCGGCTGGGGCTCAGGCACAGAATGATCCCAGCCAGATCAGCTCTGAAGCGACCTATACATTTGTCGCAATCGAACCTGTTACCGTACCAGCAGGCACCTACCCGGCTGCCTCAAAATATACAACAACCTATAAAGGAATGACTGGCACGTTCTGGACGGCTCCAGGAGTTCCGGGCTTTGTCAAGGTGGTATCTGGCGATGCCACCATGGAACTGAACGGCTGGGGATAACAATAGAAAACATATCTCATTTTTAATTGAACAATGCCCACGAAACCCTGATTGTTTCTTACATCGTAATACAAATTATGAAAAAAATTACATGAACTCTCCTCACAAATCCTACGTCCATGGTCGCTCGGACCGCGAAGCAGAACGCCTTCACTACCAGGCATCGAAATTAGCAGAGCTGCTCCACCACGACACCTGTTACCCGCCAGGGTGCAGGGTGCTCGAGGCTGCGTGCGGTGTTGGCGCCCAGACCATACTGCTTGCCAGGAACAGTCCCGGTGCGGAGTTTGTCTCTGTTGATATCTCCAGGGAATCCCTCCTCAGGGCAAAACATCGTGTTTCTGAGGAGGGAATCACCAACGTCACTTTTCGTCAGGCCGATATCTACCATTTACCCTTCAGGCCTGAAACCTTCGACCATATATTCGTGTGTTTCCTGCTTGAGCACCTGCCGGATCCGCTCCTGTCGATCACACGCATGAAGGAGATCCTCCGCCCGGGAGGGTCCATAACATTCATTGAAGGAGACCATGGCTCCGCATTGTTTTTCCCGGACAGCAGGGATGCTCACACCGTTATCGACTGCCTTGTTCAGCTCCAGCGGGAGATGGGGGGAAATGCTCTCATCGGCAGAGAACTCTGGCACCTGATAACAGATGCCGGGTTTATAAAAGTCGCAGTCTCGCCCCGGATAGTCTATGCTGACGAGAGCCGCCCGGAGTATACTGAAGGGGTGAAAAATATATTCATTGCCATGATTGAGGGGATACGCGAGCAGGCTGTTGCCCGGGGCCTGGTGGATAATGAGACGTGGGATAAGGGAGTCAGGGACCTGTACCGGACTACCGAGAAGGACGGGACATTCTGTTATACATTTTTTAAGGCAACAGGTAAGAAGAAATCCTGAACCGCAATCCTGTATTTGATGCCAGGCTCGCCCTCCGCGTTTTTAATATGGTTTGTAACAAAGGATCGACTCTCGAGAAATGCTCAATAACAAGCTATATGCTTAAGGGGATTTCACCCTCGCCGCTGTAGCTCCCTGATGCGATAAGCGCGGAACAGGTACTACGTCATCATCATGATACGCGCAGGAGGGTAAGGAGATACAGACACTGTCCTCTCCTTCATCGTGCCAGTACTTTTATTTCATGTCAAAAGTAATAGGGAATTCTAGGGAGTCGTTATGGGAAAATTTCATCTGTTTTAGAGGGAGAATCAGATTTTTTTTACTAGGGAAATAACAGATTCATTACGGGAGGATGCAGCTCGGGCATTCTTCTCCTTTTTTCCTGATACCAGCTTCTGCGACCATGAAGGGTGCATACCGATGATAAAGAACACAATGGCAATCAGAATAAAACCGAACTGAGCGACATCCATGAAAATACTGTTCACAATCGTAAAAAAGAACAGATCGATTAATTCTATTATGGCATACAGGAACAGGAAGCAGAGACCTGGCAGAAATTCCAACTTATTCCATTTCACTGCAAGGACAACTGCAATGAGTGCAACAATGAGCTGAATAATTCCATACAGGAGAATACCCGATGCCAGAAGTGCAGGGATCACGTCAACATCCACCTTAGCGAAAGAATGAGTCTGCCGGCATATTTAATAATTGGCATATATTTTTAATATGTATAATTATATGATTATTTTCATATTTTTTAAAGTGTAAAGGATTTTTAGTCAAGTTAAAAGGGAAAGAAGAAAGGCAATTTTTTTGTTCCAGATAACAGGCTTATCGTATGTTCAGAGGGGTGTATACCTGGCCCAGATAATTCCATGTTCCAAAACCTCTGAATGAAAAAATTTCAGGGGAATCGGTACATCTGGGATTCCTGCTTTTAGCGGATCAAAAAGGGTTGGATCCGGCTTCCCTCCGGCCAGAAACGGGTGTATCAGTACACTGACTTCATCAACAAGCCCGGAATTCAGGAGCACACTGTTCAGCGTCCCCCCGCTGTCTACCCGAACGACCTTCACGCCATACCGTGCATTCAGTGCTTCAAGTGCAGAGCGCATATCGATCCTGTTTTTACCACTAATAATGGTGCCAATCTGCTTTTCGGCCAGGTAACTGAGGTATTCCTGATGCGTTGAAGAAGAGCATAGGGCGAGAAGCCCCCGCATATAAGGCCACTTGCGGATAGCATCCCAGCACCGTACCCTCCCCCGGCTGTCGGCAATTACCAGCAAAGGGCGGGGATCAGATTCTGAATTTTCAGGTGGCCGAAATATTTCATCATGTTCCGGGGGGACTTCCAGCGAAGGGTTAGCGCTGACAGCGGCAAGGACTGTTTCACTCCCAAAGAGTATGGCATCAGGATTCCACCGTGCAGCAAGTACATAATACAGATCAAGGTCAGCGGGAAAATTCGTGATCCGGCCATCGAGACTCATAGCGGTGTGGAGGATAACGCGGGGAAGCATGGGGTGACTCCTCAAGAAAATTTCACGGGTCCTTTTATTTAAATAACGGTCATGGGGTGTGAAACTGGTAAAGAACATATTTTTTTTGAAACAGACATGATTCTATGTGGTTCACTCCTGAACCAGGAAAATCGTAATGTATACGATGGAACCCCGCCTCAGGGCCTCTCCAAAGTACGGCGGGGCGGGGTTTTTTTTGAATTGTTTGTTCCTGATCCGCCGCGGGCGCGGCGGCAATCATCGTAAATTGATGAGTAATAAAAAAAATCTCGTATCATAACTGAATAGTTCATTTTTCATGGGGTATCCTGAAAGGAGAGATAAGATATTACAAATCCCTAAACTGTCAAACAGGTCATGAACCTCGCGCTATCAATATCAGATAGTATGACAGAATTTTTTAAGAGCATACGCTCGTTCATAAAATTTCATAAAACAGATTTTCCCGGTAAAGTAAGGAAGGTGATAGCAGCTTGGTATGATTCCCGAGGACTCGCGTACCTCAGTACAACATACTACGTGAGCTGGCTTAACTTCTGGGTTCGGAATGAGACCAGGTGTGTCCCAGCTGCTATGGCCGCTATCACCACAAATACGGGGTAAAACCCCAAAGCCAAGGTCCGGATTTGAACCGGAGTGTAGTTGATCTGCAGTCAACCGCGTGG
>CAZPVQ010000005.1:0-215347 GCA_964590415.1 uncultured Methanoregula sp.
ATGGAGACGGTAAGAGCGAAGAAGGGATCTACAAGGATGGCACCTGGTACCTGGACTATAACGGAAACGGAGTCTGGGACGCTGGCATTGACAAAGTGGATTATTTCGGAACGCTTGGCTGGACACCGGTTGTAGGCAACTGGAATGGAGACGCGACCGGGACCAAGATCGGAATCTATAAGGGTGGTGCCTGGTATCTTGACAACGACGGTTCAGGGACATGGAACGCAGGAGACCGGGCTAATACGTTCGGAACGCTTGGCTGGACGTCAGTGTTAGGTGACTGGAATGGAGACAATAAAACCGAAATAGGAATCTACAAGGATGGCACCTGGTACCTGGATTATAACGGCAACGGAGTCTGGGACGCTGGCATTGACAAAGTGGATTATTTCGGAACGCTTGGCTGGACACCGGTTGTAGGCAACTGGAATGGAGACGCGACCGGGACCAAGATTGGTGTCTACAAGGATGGCACCTGGTATCTTGACAGCGATGGTTCCGGGACATGGAACGCAGGAGACAGGGCTAATATGTTCGGATCACTTGGCTGGACAACGGTTATTGGCAACTGGAATGGCGATGCGACCGGGACCAAGATTGGTGTCTACAAGGATGGCACCTGGTACCTGGACTACAACGGAAACGGAGTCTGGGACGCCGGCATTGACAAAGTGGATTATTTCGGAACACTTGGCTGGACACCGGTTGTCGGAAAATGGATTTGATCCAGAATAATTTATCCAATTTTTTAAAATACCCTTCCTATTTTGCATAAAATATTTAATCTGGTTAATTTTGTTGATCAATCTGATTGTGTTTAGGATTTTGCGATTTTAATTATTCGTTGAAACACGACTGATACAAACTCCATATATTTCCGGATATGTTTTCGCCTCTGGAAAAAATCTGTTGAAAATCTGAAGAACCACTGGATTTCCCCCCGATATGTGGCTCTTCTCAATTGTGATAACCCTGCAACGGGTAAATCCAACAACATCGGTCTTATGAGCAGGATTAGATAATGAGGGTGGGAAACACCGCCCCTTCAAAACAGATATATGATTTAAGTAGTTGTTTAAAACGAGGATTTTTCAAGAGTCACCTTTTCAGGAAGGGGGTGTTTACCTGTATCGCCAAGTCCCTAAATTCTGCGATGATCCGTTTTTCGTCGCAAACCATTACCCGGAATGTGGAATACCTGCCAAGGTCAACAACACGGTTGACAAGTGCCACAAGGGAACCGTTCCACGGGCGGGATAAACTGGATTTGAATTGAGACCGCACCCAGTATAGCTGTACCGCAGTCATGTCGGCAAGAGCAAAGATAGCACCTCCATGCGCGACACCATGCGAATTGTTTTTTCCGGAACAGTCCATTAAACAGCATGCATAGCCATCATATGCATCAGTTATCTCAATACCCAGCAATTGGGAAAATTCGCTGAGGTTAAAAGAAGATATCCTTTCGACATCAGGGATTAATTGCAATCTTTTTGATCATCTTCTGACATGAACTCACCCAATCGTTAAAAATCAACCGGAAAATAGTGATGCCATTATTTGTATTTTTTCTGAGTATACGAGTACTTATGAGTCTCACCGCCACGAGATACGATATAGAACCATTCATACAGTGATTTTAATGTTCCGAACTGCGCATACCGGCGCATTGAGAACCCAACTTTAAGCCTTCCATCAAAAACGACCTTTCCCTGATCCTTCATCCGTAAAGCGATCTCGAGGTCATCTCCGGCATCGAAACATCGGTACATTCCCGCTTTAATAAAAGCATCTTTCCGGAAGGCTGTGTTACAGCCAAGGGTATAATAGAACGTTTGGCTGTAATAGCCGATGCGGGAAAATGTGTTGGCAAGCAATAATGATAATTTATTACCAATCCCCACTTCAATCGGATATACGGGGCCATACAACTGAACAACACGTTCGTCTTTAAAATCCTTTTTTATTATTTCGATCCAGGTCGGAGGCAGGATACAATCGGCATCAGTCGTTGCAATAATATCTCCTTTCGCTGCCATGAATCCGTCATTTCGGGCACCACCAACTTTTTTACTTGTCTGCGTGAAAATTTTGTCCGCATATTTTTCTGCGATCGTGCAGCTCGCATCCTTAGAACCGCCATCCACAACGATAATCTCATAATCAGTCCGTGCAACCGTCTGATGGGTAAGAGACACGAGACACTGAGCGATATTCTCTTCTTCATTAAAGGTCGGGATTATGACCGATATCATTGGGAAAAAAACTCCTGTACACTGTTTATGTTTACTGATAATAAGGGTGATGTTCGATGAGATTACATCGTACTTAGTTTATCAGGCCATCATAACCCCATTAAAGGAAATATTAACGACAGCGATTACTGCTGGTTCTTCTTTGCGATATAATCCAATACACTTCTGATGCAACCATCCATATTCAGATACTCGAATTGCGCGAATCTGCCAACAAGCGGAATACCAATTTCCATGCAATACGCTTTTATAATTGCGATATTTTTCTGGTAATCAAGATCATAGACCACATAGGCAAAAGGCTGCCGCTCCACAGAAATATAGATAATCTGATCCTTATGCAGGATTTGCATGCTCTGGAGCATGTCTACAACTTCGCTTTTGAGTTCATCATCAGTCAGATTGGCAATGTCATCTCCTTGCTGGTGAGTTATTTCAGCAAGGATCGCACTGCAGCCAGCCGGGGCAACATGGCGGCTGTATCCTGAAGGGAAAGAGATCCGGTTTGTCCTTCCCACAGCAGGATCCGGGATATAAATCCATGAAATTTGCGGCACAGATCCACGAATCCCGATATTGACACACACCAGCGAATTATACGTTAATCCATCTGCCGCATTTTTCACACCGGAAGGGACATCATTAAGGCAGGATAACAGGTGCTGTACCGGCATCGTGCAGATGCACCGGTCTGCCTGCATACGTTCATCACCATTGCTGATCTGCCATTTCTCACCAGATTTTATGATCGATGTAACCCTGAATCCGGTTTTAATACACGGTTCAATGGGTTGTGCGATTGCACGCACGAGTGCTTTAATCCCGCCGTCAAGCGGGTAGGAAAACACTGCCTGATGGGTGTATCCTTCGGTGTTGATTCCAATCGCGGATTTGATTATATCTTCAACAGGAGGACGGGGAATGCGCCCGTCAACCCAGTGAAGGGACATTTTGTCGGTCGGGTACTTCCAGATTTTCTCATTGTAAGGAATCATGTAACATTCGGCAATACCGCTACCGAATGTATAGTATATCCATTCCCGAAAGTTTGCGGGTGGCGAAATCTCACCTTTTCCAACTGCAATCAGAGTCTTAATAAATTCGTTGATACATAAAAATCGGTCTTCCTGGGGCAAATCAGATAGTCCGTTTTCAAAGGGATATTTCACAAATTGCTGCTTATACAAAATTTTCGTGGTGCGGTTGTTGCGTTCTTCATTACCTGCAATCATCCTGCGCATGAACGCGAGTACTTCATCATCACGGGAGAAGATGATGTGTGAACCGCCGGTATCAAAAGTAAATCCCTGATCGGTTTTTGACCGACACAACCCCCCATATTCCGGCTCCGCTTCAAGAACCGTTACCTCTTCACCTTGTTCCTGCAGGAGCCGGGCGAGCGTAAGCCCGGAAAGACCCCCCCCCAGAATTGCAGTTTTCACTACAGATACGTTAGCCTGCAGGATTTAAATTGTTCGCGTGGTGGGAATTTTTTTTAAGAGAAAGTATGTTTTGCGATATGCCATCTGGTCTTGGTTCCTAAGAACTTTTTTGTAAAGATCTTAGGAAACCATCGCGCTAATTGTGAGCATAAGCTGGCCAGTAGTTGAAATGATGCTCATTAATACAATACCGCGAAAATTCTCAGGATACGAGGTTGGGGGCTGGTGACGAAAGAAATTCTCGAATATTTTTGAAAGATATTATTGTGACACTTTTGCGGAATGATATGCAAATTCAAAAAACTTATAAAAACGATCCAAACCGTACATTAAACTAAGCATAAATCAATCAATTCAAATAACCCTTCAACAAAATCATTAACATCAAATCATGAAACGGGCAAAAATATTGGTAGTCGAGGATGAATCGGAAGTAGCCGAAACTCTGAAAATGATGTTGAAAAAATTTGGCTACAACGTGGTCGCATGCGAGAATGGAGCAGAGGGCGCCATACAAAAGGCCGGTGACCTACACCCGGATATCGTCCTGATGGACATCGAACTTTCCGGAAAGATGGACGGTGTACAGGCAGCTGATACCATCAGGAAAAAATATCACATACCTGTAATTTATATTACTGCAATATGTGACGCTAAAACGCTTGAACGGGTCGGTGCAAGCGTTCCTTATGGATATATCCTGAAACCATTCACCGAAAACGAACTACATACCGTTATCGAGATCTCTCTTGATACCCTGGCGAAAAAAAAGTAATTTTTCTCCTCTCCAACTCTTTTTGTGTGCTCGTAGCCCATTACTTCATTTACATGAACTGTCTGTTTTCAGGTTCCAAAAAAAAAATTATTTCCCACTTGTCACGGTCTTTGATCCGCGAAGAATACCAATCGTCCCCGTCCGGACAAATTCCTTTACACCATGCTGACGGAGCAATTTTTCCAGAGCATCGATCTTTTCTGTATCGCCAATTACCTGAAGAATTAGGGACTTAGTTCCCACATCAACTATCTGGGCCCGGAAAATTGAGGCAATCTGCATGATCTCAGCACGGGAAGTACCTTGTTCCGCGGTCACCTTGATAAGAGCGAGTTCTCGTTCAACCCGCTCATTTTCCGTAAGGTCAGAGACCTTGATAATATCAATGAGTTTATTGAGTTGCTTCATTACCTGTTCAATTTTTTCATCATCACCGATCACGACAATAGTAATCCGGCTCATGCCGGGCTCCTCGCAGGGACCAACAGCCAGGCTCTCGATATTGAACCCTCGACGGGAGAAGAGACCGGTGACCCTTGAAAGTACCCCTGCCTTGTTCTCGACAAGAATAGAGAGCGTGTGCGGCTTCATCTCGGGTGCCCCCCAATCATCTCATTGATTGCAGCACCTGCAGGCACCATGGGGAATACATTTTCTTCACGTTCGATCCGGAAATCCATCACAAACGGACCTTCACAGCCAAGTGCCGCCCGGAGTGCGGGCATCACCTCGTCAGGAGACTCCACTTTTACACCCTCAATCCCATAGGCGTTGGCGATCTTGACAAACTCAACCGGAGGAAGTTCGGTAAAGGAATAGCGTCGGTCATAGAACAGCTCCTGCCACTGGCGCACCATGCCGAGGAACCTGTTGTTCAGAATTGCAATCTTGACCGGGATCCTGTTGTGGGAGATTGTCCCGAATTCCTGAATATTCATCTGGATGCTTCCATCGCCGGCAACATCAAAAACCGGAAGGTCAGGCCGGGCAAAGTGCGCCCCCATTGCAGCAGGAAGCCCATATCCCATTGTACCTAATCCTCCGCTCGTAATCCAGGTACGTGGTGTTTTAAAGCAATAGTGCTGGGCAGTCCACATCTGGTTTTGCCCGACTTCTGACACAATAATCGCATCTCCCCCTAAAAGCTCGCTCATCTGTCTTATTATAAACTGCGGGTGAAGCCTGCCATCCTGCGGACATTTGAGCGGGTGATGTTGTTTCCAGTGTCTGATCTTTTTGAGCCAGGCATCCTTTTGCCCGTTCTTTTTCAGCATCAGGAGCATTTCCTGTAATACAGCTTTTACATCGCCGACCACGGGAACATCAACGCGCTTGTTCTTCCCGATTTCTGCAGGATCTATATCGATATGAATGATTTTTGCATGAGGTGCAAACGTATCTGTCTTGCCGGTCACGCGATCATCGAACCGCACACCAATGGCGAACAGGAGATCACTTTCCGTGATGGCAAAATTGGCATATTCCGTACCATGCATCCCAAGCATACCGAGGTTGAGCGGGTGATCGCCGGGGATGCATCCAATACCCATGAGGGTGGTAGTAATTGGGATGCCCAGCTGTGTTGCGAAATCCTTCAGCTCAGCAGATGCATTGGATAAGATGACACCGCCACCGGCATAGATCACCGGTCGTTCAGCAGCGGTAATCAGCTGGAGTGCTTTTTCGATCTGGCGTTTGTGACCACGATAGGTTGGATTATAACCGCGCAATGTCACCTTTCCGGGGACAGGAGGTTCTTTGATGACCTTTGTACTCACATCTTTTGGGATATCGATCAGGACGGGACCCGGGCGACCGGTCCCGGCAATATAGAATGCTTCCTGCACCACCCGCCCGAGATCGGCAGTATCCTTGACAAGATAATTATGCTTGGTAATCGGCATGGTAATGCCGGTTATGTCAGATTCCTGAAAGGCATCATTCCCCAGCAGGTTTGTAGGAACCTGCCCAGTAAGTGCAACGATCGGAACTGAGTCCATATATGCTGTTGCTATTCCTGTGACGAGGTTGCATGCTCCGGGACCTGAAGTTGCAAGGCATACCCCAACACGACCGCTCGCCCGTGCATACCCGTCCGCGGCATGCGCTGCTGCCTGTTCGTGCCGTACAAGAATGTGCCGAAGAGATGAATTGTAGAGTTCATCATATATCGGCAGAACCACACCGCCCGGGTAGCCGAAGATGATCTCGACCCCTTCGCGTTGCAATGATTCAACGAGGATTTTTGCCCCGGTTTTCATTTTCTTCCCTCAGTAGTCTGTTCATTCCGGCGATCATAGCTTCAACACTTGCCATAATGATGTCCGTGCGAGCGCCGCGTGAAGTAATTATCTTCCCGTCTTTACTTAATCTTACTGTTACCTCGACCAGTGCATCTGTTCCACCCTGGATGGCATCCACATGGTACTCTTCAAGCCGGATATCAGCTACATCTGCAACACATTTGCGCAGTACTTCCATTGCCGCATCAACAGGTCCATCACCGGTAGCTGCGCCGGTCATTTCCTGCCCATTTACAACAAGCGTAACAGAAGCGGTCGGGATCATATTGCTGCCAGACACAGCGGTAAATTGTCGCATAGTGATGATCGGTTTACTTTCGATAGCCAGCACTGCATCGGCAATCGCCATCAGATCAGTATCAGATACCCGTTTGCCTGCATCCCCCAGCTGCTTGATCCTGGTAACGATCTCTTTTATCTGAATGTCATCTGCCTTATAACTCATCTCATTGAGTGCAGATTCTACGGATGCTGTGCCCGAATGCTTTCCAAGCACAATACGGCGCTTCCTCCCAATCATTTCTGGCTTGATCGACTCGTAGGTTGATGGTTCACGCATCACCCCATGGGCATGGATACCACTTTCATGGGTAAAGGCCATCTCACCTACAATTGCCTTGTTGACTGGCAGCGGGACACCGGTCAGACGCGAGACCAGCGTAGAAAGATGGTAGATCTCTTCTTTTTTGATACCTGTGCGATAGTTGTAGAGGATCTCAAGCGCCATGATAACCTCTTCAAGCGGGGTATTGCCTGCCCGCTCGCCAAGACCATTAACGGTCACATGGGCACAGGAAGCACCTGACTTCAGTGCTGCCATCGTGTTGGTAAGCGCAAAACCAAGATCGTCATGACAGTGGATGGAAAGCGGTGCGATGGCTGCAAGCGGGGGGATAAAGTCTGCTACCTTTTCAGGAGTCAGGAGTCCGACCGTATCACAGAAACAGAGACGGTCTGCGCCGCGGAGAACACCTTCGGAGAAAATCCCCTGCAGGAACACTTGATCAGCTCTTGAGGCATCTTCACCGGAAAGTTCCACGATGAGCCCCCGACTCTTCGCATACTCTATAGAATCATATGCCATCTCTGCGACCTGAGCACGGGTCTTTCTCATTTTTTTTGCTATATGGAGGTCACTTACCGGTATGACAAGATGAACCGAATCTGCACCAAAGTCTGCGGCAAAATCGATATCCTGCCGAAGAGCCCGGACATAGGTACAAATCTCAGAAGAAAGTCCGGCCTCTGATATGACCTTTATTGCATCCCGCTCGCCTTCTGAAGCAGCAGCAGAACCAACTTCGATAACATCGATGCCAATATCGGCGAGTCTTGTTGCAATCTCGCATTTCTGGTTCGGGTTTAACGAAACACCCGGGGTCTGTTCCCCGTCCCGTAGTGTAGTGTCTAAAAAGCGCAGGTTTTCAACAAATAAAACATTCACTCATGGCAAATCACCATAGTATGGAGTAGGGAAGGAGAATATAAAAACATTCGGACAAACCAGAGAATCTTATTCCACAAAATTATATGATGCTAGTCCTCATAGTACCAGAATAAACATGTCCTGATAATATGTCCAGCACGCTCAATAATCCATCTGGTTCCTCTCCCCACCAACAAACTATTGATCAGAAATGCCGTGAATTACATCAGGCAAAAAACCGAGGTGATCTGGGGGAACGCATTTCGCTCCTTGTATTGCAGCATTCCACGGTTGAAATCCAGCGGATGAAACAGAATTTTAACAACAAGATAAAGGACATAACGCCGGAATACCGGGACCAGCTCGGAAAAAAGATCACCGAACACCTGCTGGGAACCTACCAGCGGATACGCCTTTTACAACAACAGGCTGTTTTCAAAACAATGCGCGAACCCG
Source organism: uncultured Methanoregula sp. (assembly GCA_964590415.1). Lineage (GTDB taxonomy): Archaea > Halobacteriota > Methanomicrobia > Methanomicrobiales > Methanospirillaceae > Methanoregula. The sequence continues at coordinate 8,661 of CAZPVQ010000005.1, forward strand.
TCACTGAGCATCAGAAAAAGTACTGGGATATGACAGCAGAGCAATGCCAGAGGGATGCCGTAGGAGATGCGCCTGAAATCCGGTTCTTAAAATACCTCCTTGCCGGGTTCTGTATGCTTGTAATGAATGAACCAGGACATCCGGCAGGGACGCCATTTCCTGGCGGTGACTCTGTCCAGTTTATCAGTGGGGTCTACTATTGCCCGGTACGGGAAAAAACCAATGATGTGGATGTAGCGCTCTGCCCTTTTTGTCCGGCACTCCAGACTCCCGAAATCGGGTATCTCCGGCCCCCGGTAAATTCAAGTGAGCACCGAAAACAGGAGTTTATTGAACACTGCCACAAATTCCATAATTTCAATGGATAACTCCATACTTCACCGAAATTTTTCTTTTTTCGTCTGTGAACGAGGACAATATATCTAAATATATACCCAACAAAGGAAGTATAATATTTACCAGAAGATATCAGTTTATTCCCTACAATCGGAATATTTGCCGATATCGCATTGAGGACCATTCATGGATATTGAACGAATTGATCTGGAAAATTCAACACTGTATATTAACCGTGAGGTAAGCTGGACCCGGTTCAACCGGCACGTTCTCGATGAGGCGAGGGATGAAAGCCATCCGTTGCTTGAACGGGTGAAGTTCCTGGCGATATTTGCCAACAACCTGGATGAATACTTCATGGTCCGGGTTTCGGGTCTCCAGCGCCAGCTGGAAAAAGGTGTCCTTAAATCACCTCCGGATGGGATGACACCTCAACAGCAGCTGGAGGCAATCCGGCAGATGCTTCTTCCTGATCTTTCAACACTGTATGATACCTGGCATAAGGATATTTTACCGAAACTTGCAACCGCAGGGATATATATTCATCTGTATACAGATCTTCCAGAACCGCAAAAAGAACAGATGCGTAAATACTTTATTGATGAGATTTTTCCCGTCCTTACACCTCTTGTCTTTGACAGCGCCCATCCGTTTCCCTTTATTTCAAACCGTTCACTTAACCTTGCAATTGTTGTACGGAACCAGAACAACAAGGATTTTTTTGCAAGGGTTAAAGTGCCGACAAACCTGTTTTCACGGCTCATAAAAATTCCCCCTGAAAACAGCGGGGAATTTGGGGGTGACGGATCTGTGCATTATGTTTACCTTGAAGATCTCATCTCAGCAAATCTTGACAAACTTTTCCCGGGAATGGAAGTTATTGCATCCTCTCCATTCAGGATTACCCGCGATGCTGATATCGATATTGAGGTTGATGATGCCTCTGACCTTCTTACGACCGTTGAAGAGGTCATGGAGCAGCGTGCACGGGGGAAACCGGTACGTATCGAGCTTGAATGTTCCATGCATGACGGAATCTGCCATATGCTTGAAAAGAAACTGGGGGTGACTCCCAATATGCTCTACCGGGTCGGTCATCCCATTGGGATGGCTGATCTTATGCAGCTGCTCGCTCTTGACCGGCCGGATCTGAAAGACATACCTTTCCAGCCTACCCTCCCATCAGATCTGGCTGAGGGAACTGACATCTTTTCTGCAATCCGACATCATGACATTCTTTTATATCACCCTTACGATAGTTTCTCGCCTGTAGTAAATTTTCTGCGCCAGGCCGCATATGATCCGGACGTTCTTGCTATCAAGATGACCCTGTACCGTGTCGGTTCAAAGTCCCCCATCGTAAATGCTCTTCTGGAAGCACGCGAGAACGGAAAAGATGTAGCTGCATTAATCGAACTGAAAGCAAGGTTTGACGAAGAAAATAACATCGGATGGGCACGTGCACTTGAAAACGAAGGTGTGCATGTTGTCTACGGCGTGGTAGGACTCAAAGTCCATGCAAAACTCTGCATGGTTGTTCGTCGTGAGAAAGATGGAATACGACGTTACCTGCATCTGGGTACCGGTAATTATAACGCTGCCACGAGCAGAATTTATACGGATTTTGGCCTTTTCACCTGTGATAAAGAAAAGGGAGAGGATGTTGCAAACGTATTCAATCTGCTCACCGGGTATGCAAGGATTACGAATTACCAGAAACTGCTGGTTGCTCCGGTTACCTTACGCAAGGAGATTATTGACAGGATAGATAGGGAAATTGCCCATCACCAGGAGCGGGGAGAAGGGCACATTATTTTCAAGATGAATGCATTGATCGATCCGCTCTGCATTGCTGCACTATACCGAGCATCGCAGGCCGGGGTAAAAGTGGATTTGCAGATCCGAGGAATCTGTTGTCTGCGTCCTGGAATTACCGGAGTAAGTGAAAATATTACCGTAACTTCCATTGTCGGGCGGTTCCTTGAACATGCCCGTATTTATTATTTCCATAATCGTGGGAATGAAGAGGTATTTTTAGGAAGTGCCGATCTCATGCCACGGAACCTTGACCGCAGAGTGGAAATCCTTTTCCCTATTGAGAATATTCAAAACCGAAATGCAATCATTTCAACGATTCTTCCTGTACAACTTCAGGACACCATCAAGAGTCGCTTTTTAAAAAGTGATGGTTCTTACGAACGTCGCAAACCTTCCGAGACTATGCCAGCTCTGAATGCGCAATCATGGCTGGTCGATCATAGGGGAAGCTGGTATAATGACCGTAATTAAGGAACCGGACCCCGTAAAAGCGGAATGTATTTTCGGTGTTCAACGGCTTCTCCCTCTCCTCGATGCATTTTCAAAAGAGATTGACGGAGTCAGAACAGCTCAGGATATCGAACATATCCACCGTATGAGGGTTGCATCCCGCCGGTTACGCGCTGCACTTCCACTCTTTGCTTCATGCTTTCCTGAAAAAAAATACCGCCAATGGATGGAGGAGATACGAAAGGTTGCCAGGGCACTGGGGGAAGCCCGGGATACTGATGTCCAAATTGCGTTTTTAACAAAACTCGTCAAAAAGAGACAGACCAGAATGCACGCAAATACATCAGATATATCTCTGTCGATCCATTTGAACGCCGATGTGGAGACTATTCTTCTCTCAGGATTGCAGAAAAAACGCTTGAAACTCCAGACTATTGTAGTCTCATCACTTGAAAAACTGGAAAACAGTGGTGTAATTGATGAGATGCGGGTTTTTTTCCATGATATGGAAATACGGGCAACAAGAACCAGGAAGAAACCATCCCCGTATGGAATCGCACCGGTAGCTGCTTCCCGCATCGCAATACGTCTTTCCAAACTGCTCTCGTATGAAGGATGGGTTCATAATCCGGATGCCATTGCAGAACACCATGCAATACGAATTGCAGCAAAAAAACTCCGGTATACCATAGAGGTTTACGGTCCGCTCTACAGGAGGGGTCTCAAAAAACCTCTGTCCCGTGTAAAAAAGATACAGGAAATACTGGGAGATTTGCATGATTGTGATGTCTGGATCGATCAGGTGATGGTCATGCTTGTAAAGGAACGGTTAACCTCTCAGGCAACTCCCGGGCGAAAAAATATACGGGTGAGTAAAGTAACCAAGTACAAACATTTCCTGGCTGAACGGGAGAAAGAACGAAAAATACTTTACCAGCGATTTGTACGGTTATGGGACTCACTCCGGCGTTTCCGGCTCTGGGATGAACTCCGAAAAAATCTGGACACCGAAAGGAAACTCACCTACCGGTTTTCGGGTGTTTATCATGATAACGATATCAGACTTGCAGTATCCAATCTCGCCGCCCTCTATGCTGAAGGTTTAGTACATAGTCGTAAAGTAACTGATCTTGCCCTTAGGCTGTTTGATGATCTTAAACCACTGCACCGGATGGGGGCACGTGAGCGGTTCTTACTCGAATGTGCAGGTCAGTTGCATGATATTGGGTGGAAATTCGGACAAAAAGGGCATTCCGGACGCAGTGCAGAGATGATACTGTCTCATGAGAATCTTCCCCTGGACATTATTGATCGGGGATTTATCGGCCTTGTTGCAAAAGCTCACCGGGGAAAAATCCGTTTTGAATCAGAGGGATTTTTTTCCCTCCTTTCATCTGATGATCGCAATAATGTTTTAATGCTTGCTGCTTTCCTTCGGGTTGCCGATGGTCTGGATTATCTCCATCTTGGTTCAGCAGAATCCATTCACTGTACTATAAACCCAAATGAAATAATTCTTGAAATTTCTGCACACCGCGACATTACCGCAGAAAAAGAACACGCTCTTCTGAAAAGTGAACTCTTTAACCGGGTTTTTGAACGGAAGCTGGTGATCCGTTGAAAAACAAGATTCCCGGTCCAAACGGCCGTGTGGTATCATTTATTGACATCGGAACCAATTCTGTCCGTCTCCTTGTAGTAAGGCTCAATCCTAATCATTCTTACAGCATTCTGTCGCAGCAAAAACAACAGGTCCGACTAGGGGAGGGTGAGTTTGAGGAAGAAGAGATCCTTCCTGAGGCAATAGAACGTTTGGTGATTGTCTGTAAAAAATTATCAGAACTTGCCAGGACTTTTAACACTGACGAATTTGTCGCTGTTGCCACATCTGCCATGAGGGAAGCTACCAACCAGCGTGAAATCTTACATCTTTTACGGCAGGAAGCCCTGCTGGATGTCCGTGTAATTTCGGGACAGGAAGAAGCCCGGCTTATTTATCTTGGGGTTTCAAGTGGGTTTCATCTGGGGGATCGGCAGGCATTTTTTATTGATATCGGTGGCGGAAGTACAGAAATTGCGATTGGCGGTGAACGTAATTATCATTATCTTGAAAGCTTCAAACTGGGAGCTATCCGCCTCTCTAACCTTTATCTGTCCGGTAGTATATCCAGCCCCGTGTCTCAGGACCAGTATAAGATAATCCAGCAGCATGTAAAAGATACTAGTATTCATTCCGTCCAGAAAATTCGCAAACAAAAACCTGATCTTGCTATCGGTAGTTCCGGAACTATCATGAATCTTGCCGAAATTGCTCACAAAAACCTTCATCAGGAGGGGAGTTCCGGAAAAGATGTGCTGATTTATAAAGATTTACGAAAGGTCGTAACTCTCCTTTGTTCGCTTCCTCTTGACGAGCGCAGGAAAATAACGGGTATAAATCCCGAACGTGCAGACATTATCATACCGGGTGCAGCCATTCTTGATCTGTTCATGAAGGAGCTGTCGCTTGATTCAATTACCATTACCGGAAGGGGCTTGCAGGACGGTCTGCTGGTTGATTACCTTTCAAGGATGGATACATTCCCTCTCCTTGGGGAGCTCTCCGCGAGGCAGCGCAGTGTCCTTCAATTGGGAAGGTCCTGCGGGATCAATGAGGTACATGCTCGTACAGTGACAAGCCTGGTTCTTGAATTATTTGACTCAGCAAAAGAGCAAAAACTCCATACCTTTGGTGACAGAGAGCGTGAACTGCTCGAATATGCAACATTTCTCCATGATATCGGATCGTTCATTTCCTACACCAATCATCATGCTCATTCCTATTATATCATAAAAAATTCAGAACTGCTGGGGTTTGATCAAAAAGAGATCACCTTCATGGCAAATATCGCACGGTTCCACCGGAAAAAAACCCCAAGAAAAAGAGATCCGGAAATTATTGAGCTGGATTCCCAGGAACGGGAAGCCCTGCGGATTCTCTCGACATTCATCCGGCTTGGAGAAAGTCTTGACCGCAGTCATACTGCTCTGATCCAGCATGTGCGTTTCTCCCATGCTGATAAAGAATTTGTATATCTTGAAGTTGCTGCCCGCGGGGACTGCCAGCTTGAAATATGGGGTGTTGAAGCGGAGAGAAAGGCGTTTGAAAAAATATTTGGGAAAGAACTCGTGATGGAGAGAATTCAGACAGGGTAACTGGTTGGGAAATACCACAACTCGCTATTTCAAATACCGGAAAGATACGCTATCTGCACCAAAAATTTTAAAAAGAAAATTTTCAATTAAAAAAACGTGCTTTGCCCATCGCGTTCCTACTCTTCTCGCAGCATCCTGTCAATAGCGTGCGCTGCCTGCTTTGCCGCACCCATCGCCCAGATTACCGTTGCAGCGCCCGTGGCAACATCACCCCCGGCATATACTTTTCTGAGAGATGTCCGGAATTCCTCATCGACAATCACATTGCCTCTTTTCCCGCGTTTTAATTCAGGAAGTTCACTGATAAGGAGGGGATTTGGTCCCTGCCCGATTGCTGCTATGAAGACATCTGCATCAAGAGTAAAATGGCTGCCTTGAATAGGGGCTGGTTCCGGGCGGCCGGTTGTGTCCAGATCACACATCTCCATTTTTATGCACTCAACGCCGGTCATTACCTGATCGCCAAGGATCCGCACGGGGTTTGCACACATCACAAATTCAATCCCTTCTTCCTTTGCCCGAATCGTTTCAGCATCTCTGGCCGGCAGATCTTCCTCACGTCTTCGATATACAAGAGTAACCTTTCCGCCAAGACGAAGGGCAACACGGGCTGCATCCATGGCAACATTTCCACCACCCGCAACCACAACCCTGCTTCCTTTCTTTACCGGTGTGTCGTATACCGGAAAACGATCAGCATGCATCAGGTTCACTCGGGTAAGAAACTCATTTGCCGAATACACACCCGGCAGATTCTCACCAGGCAGTCCCATAAAATACGGAAGTCCGGCACCGGTGCCAAGAAAAACCGCGTCATTACTGAGCAGTTCCTGTATCGTGACGCTTCTTCCCACGAGATGGTTAAGACGCAGGTCGACACCAAGAGAAAGTACTGTGTCAATTTCTGCCCTTACGATTTCCTTAGGAAGGCGAAAAGAGGGTATACCGTACATAAGTACTCCTCCAGCCTCGTGGAGGGATTCAAAGAGGGTCACGTGATAGCCCATTCTGGCCAGCTCGGCCGATGCGGTAAGTCCGGCCGGACCGGCACCGACTATGGCAACCCGCCTGCCGTTTGAAGCTTTTTTATGGGGAATTACCATACCGTTCTCCCGTTCCCAGTCTGATATGAATCTTTCGAGTGTGCCAATGGCAATCGGGATATCCTTGTTTCCCAGGAGACATGCACCCTCACACTGGACCTCCTGGGGGCAGACCCGTCCGCAGATGGCAGGGAGCATGTTTTGTTCCCTGATGATCACTGCCGCTTTTTTGAAGTCCCCGGCAGCAACTTCATGGATAAACGACGGGATATCAATGTTGACCGGGCATCCCTTCACACAGAGTGGTTTTTTGCATTGGAGGCACCGTTCAGCTTCTGCCATCGCTTCTTCCGGTGTCAGACCTGCATCGACTTCCCCAAAATCATGGATACGCTGGTCAACCGGCCGGTCATGCATGGCGCTCACCTCCTTTGCAGGTACAGATATGTGCCTGATAGCGTTCCAGGGATTCTTTTTCTTCCGGCTGGTACATCCGCAACCGTTGCATCAGGCTATTGAAGTCTACCTGGTGTGCATTAAATTCCGGACCGTCAACACAGGCAAATTTTGTAATTCCGTCAATTTGTACTCTGCACGATCCACACATGCCGGTTCCATCGACCATAACCGGGTTGAGGCTGACAAATGTTTTTATACCGGCAGGTTTTGTACATTCGGAGGTGACCTTCATCATGATAGCAGGGCCGATAATCCAGACGCAATCAATCCGTTCCTTTGCCATCACCTGTTTTAGGAAATCAGCAGCAAACCCATGAAATCCTTTACTACCGTCATCAGTGGTTATGTGAAACTCGTCGCACGCCAGCTGCATCTCATCTTCAAGAATGAGAAGACCTGCATTACGGGCACCAATTATCCCAATGACCCGGTTGCCTGCAGCTTTTAATATACGTGCAATGATAGGGAGACTGGCAGTACCAACACCCCCTCCGACTAAAACACAGGTCCCGTATTGTTTTATTTCGCTGGGTTTTCCTAAGGGACCTGCAACATCGCGTATATAATGACCCCCGGATAGTGATGCCAGTTGCGTGGTGGTTTTTCCCACCGTCATGAAAATCACCCGGATCGAATCTCCGTCGACTGCTGAAATGGTAAGCGGGATTCGCTCGCCTTTTTCATCTATTCTGAAAATGACAAACTGTCCTGCCTGTGCATGGTGGGCAACATGGGGAGCCCTGACCCACATCTGGTAAATCTTATCTGCAAGCTGCTCGGTCTTCTCTACGAAAAACAACCCTGTCACTCCTTACTTTTATTTTTAAAAACAATGTATCGAATAAATGTACCTTACAATCTCTTTATCTTACGCACCCGGACTGCAACACCTCGGCGGGAACGCAGCATCTCCTCTGCCGGTAGTGCTGCACGCCCGGTAGCGTGAGCCCGCGCTCCAACAACAAGCACTTCATCACCGTCACGAATCCCGGTATCTGCTCTTACAACTCCGGGAATGAGCACATCACCTTCAGGAATAAAATCATCAATATACACGCGGTATCCGTTGGGGACCAGATTCCAACCGTCAAAGGTGGGCCGGAGTAAGCCGGTGCCGGTGTCAATCGAGAAAACCTGGACATTATTTTTGCTGTAAAAAAGTTCCGGATAATGCCCCCGCACCGTGATGCCTTTCGTGTCAAGATCACTATTAAACTGGTAGGAGATCATGCCACGAAGACGGTCATCTTTTATCCGCCGTTCTCCGGAAAGTGAAGAGTCAAGCGTCTTGAGTGCGGAATCGCTGGTCGGTTGCTCATGACATGAATATTCCAGAGTAATCCCGCATTCCTCGGCTGCCATGCGGGCTACCCTGAGTGCACCTCCTTCCAGGTGAGCAATAATACGGCGGTATCGGTGCCGTGTAAAATAGCGAATGAGGATCCCGGCAATAACCGCACATTCTTCTGCGTCCCAGTAACCGGTAACCGGTACATCATAATGCCCTGCAGGATAGATACACTCAAGCTCCCGGGGAACGAGCCCGAGCGGGGAGGTTACAATCAATTCATGGGCGCGACCTGCAATTGCCCGCCCGAATTTGCGGTGGCTCTGGGAGAGTGAATAGGGCTTTTTTGCTGAACATGGAAGCAGAACTGCAACATCAGTTTTTGGCGGGAGATACCGGTTGATTACCCGTTCGGCAAAACGCCGGACTTCGGCCCTCTGAAGGGATTCTCCCGAATTTGCCCGCATCACGCAACTCCGGGCAACAGGCATCGACCGTTCCATAAACTGGTACTGGTTGTCGAGATGTCGCATGATGGCAACATGTGCCGCATTCAGACGGCACCGTGATTCAACCAGATCGCGGAGCTGTGATTCTTCAATGAATCGGGTAACAAGAGCAATCTCGTGAAGGAGTGCCTGCCGGTTATGCATCTTCAGATTTTTCTCCTGGCAGCCGCTACAGGTGCAGATTCCACTATCAAGTGCATCAGCAGGAAACTCCCCCTCCGGTGTACAAAACCTCATCTGGGCTGTTTTGAGATCCACGGCCCTGAAATCAAACAGGTCAAATCCTGAGTAACACAAGATGTGTACATTCGAAGGCAATCCGGATGCAGGTGCATACCATGCAGTATCGATCGGTGTTTTTTCTTTGAGCCCGATGAGCCAGTCGACATAATTTCTTGGATTTGATAAAGCCGTATGCCAGCCTGCCACCATAACGCAATCACCACTGAGTGCAGCATTGTCAAGATGTGGGTGGATGGTGACCGGTTGTCCGTTGTTATGGGGGGGGTAGTGTTTTACCAGGGAGAGAGGAGCACAGAGAGGGAGGTTGGTTCCTTCACGTGTATCGAGATCAGGAAAGAGGGGTTCAACCGCAAGGGCAGCCGGCACCTTCAGGGAAATAGTATCTTTCTGGAAGATGGCGCTTCGTGCAAGTCCGTCCCTTTTCCGGATATCAAACCTGTTCATTACGTACCTCAATATCACCAAGTTCCTGACGGACAATCGCTTCCCAGCAGGAATTGCAGGAAACAACAAACCGACTATAAGGGTGACTTTCTATAAGTAATTTGATCCCCCGGCATCCTTGCCTTACCATGGCATCGTCCCATTCGGGAATTTCGCTTGGTCCTATGGGAAATGTCTCTTTGAGTTCTTTTGGATATGGACCAAATGGTGGTTTGAAAAACAGGGTATCGTTAAATTCATCCCGCATTCCCCCATCAAACGCAACAAGAACGTGCTCTCCGAGCTGAAGCCTGGAAAGCATATGCTGGTAATGGAACACTTCTGTACGGCTGCAGGACTCGTCTCCACGGTAGAAGAACCGTCGTTTGGAGACACGGTCATATTTTTCCAGTGATACGGTTCTGGTCAGAAGCGCCCGGTAGCCAGAGAGGAGTTGCGGATGCCCCCGTGATCGTTCATCAACAAGTTCCCAGAGCGTTCCATCGAAAATTGCCTGACGAATCCGGGATATCTCTGCGAGTGTCACATACAGGTTGTGGAGCGCGAGCAGGCGCTCACGATCCGGGGCAGTGGATAATTCTTCAATGGTGTGCGAACGGCACACAGTGCATGCACAGGGGAGATCCACGAGCTCATCAATTTTGAAACTGCCATGAGTGGTGAGATATCGCCCCTCTTTTGCATAGAGAGCATATGCTGCGGAATCAAAAAGGTCGCAGCCCATTGCGGTGGCAAGGGCAAACATTGACGGGTGGCCAGCACCAAAAAGGTGAACACATACCGATGGTGAGAGTGTCCGTTTAGCTGCCATGACCACGCTCACGAGATCCCGGTACCGGTATGATTCCATGAGCGGGACAACCGCACCTATCGGACAAAAGGAAAAACCAAGATCCGTCACTTCACTCCCAGCGCGTTCCCGAAGGTCAGTAAAGCTGCCCCCCTGTACCGGTCCCGCAAGTGGGGCATCCTTGCCAAAGACCACTTTTGCCTCCCTGAGACGCTGCATGGTTACCGAGAGATCCCGCTCTGTTGTGGTACGGTCAGATGCAGGGGATGTCGGGATGTCCAGCGGCACCCAGATATCACTTCCAATATCACGCTGGAAGGAGAGTGTTTCGATATTGGTAGTAGAGACCTGCCCATAGACTGATAGCTGAAATGAACCCGAATCTGTCATTATGACACCATCATAATCCAAAACTTTGTGCAGTCCATCAGTAAGGGCGCGTTTTCGGTACTGTTTACTCTGAGAAATGATGTAGGCATTCGTAATCAGGGCTTCAACTCCCATCGACTGCATCTCGTTTGGCGTAACGAGTTGGAGGTGGGGATTTATAACCGGAAGAAGTGCAGGAGTTTTTATCGTCTTTTTGCCGACCGTAAGTTTTCCGGATCGTCCGTGGATATCGCTGTATAAACTCTCAAACGCAATTGCCATTTTTTCACCCGTGCTGTCCGCTTATATGTGCGGTATTCAGGTTAAACGGTTGCCCTCATAAATGGTTCAGTGAAGATCTGTCCTTCAAACGTGAGCACTTCAACATTTGCATTGGTCCAGCATCGTTCGGGAAGCCCTGCTTTGATACAGGTGTGATCGAGAAATGTCGTGCTATCCCAGCCATACTCAGTAGCTACCTGAGGAAGCAGGAGGCCACTCGTCCCCCTGCCCCGCACGATAAGACCGTGCCTGCCAACCTCAATTTTTTCCGGTCGTTTGCCAGGTTCACCGATAACCGGAACAGGGTCGGTCAGGATTGTAACTTCAAGTCCGATAGAGGAAAGTTCTTCCTTTCGAACCGGGGGAAACCGGGGGTCTCCGGTTGCCGCTGCGACGGCAGCATCCTCGATTGCATCTCCGAGAGGCATAACCGGATATGGAAAGCCGATACACCCACGAAGTTCCCCTGTTTTGGTGAGTGTGACAAAAATCCCGCGTTTATCCCCAAAAACCGGTGTCAAAGCGAGAGCGGGTTTTGGCTTTTTTACAACAGCATACTCAATCGCACCACGTGCAAGGCGCAGAGCCATCTCACCATCATCTGTATTGAGAAGGTTCAAACTCATCTCCCCCATATCTTTGAGACTGTCTTTAGTGCACCTTATTTAACAATCTTTCGAACATGGAATCTGAGAATTCCTTACGTTAAACAATGAAATCATACACGCAGAGCAGTTGAAAGACAGGAAAGAACCTGTCTGCCCGTACCACTATTGTGCTTCTATCAATGATGATTGAAAATCTGTTCAGATTTTGTTGATAACGGGAAGGTGCGTGGCGGCGGAGAGGTAGATCGTGCTTGAGTGTTCAGGTTAATGGCTCTATAAAAATTCCTTGTCCGTTGAAACGAGATACAAATTACCGGTACATTCCAGAGCAGACAGTGCAGGTGCCATAATATCCCTCCGGAGTTTATAGCGATAATAATAAATTGCCTGTACTAGGGTTATCGCATTTCGGGGAGACAGAAACTGGAGGGGTGAAACCACTGCGTGCGTTCAGATTGTTATTGAGTACTTCTGAAAGACCGGTTTTGAATTTGATAAAGAAACACAAACACCCGCCTTTATTTGAGGATAAACCTGCCGTAAGCGCTGTGCTTATCACCTGAAAAAACATAGTATTACAGGAGAGGGAGAGAGCGGCCGACGGTGGCCATTCTGGTTGCTGAGGAAAGTCCTCCCACCCACCGGGCACGCAGCCGTACACAAGTACGGGTGGCGAGAGTCACGGCAATGGCACAGAAACGACACGGCCTGTTTTCAGTCATGAAGCGATCGAGACGTACCGTCAAGTGCACACGATATGTGTGATAACTCGCTGAGCGTTAACAAACAGGAATCGGTGAAACGGCGAATCCCTGCGGGTGCAAGTCAGAACAGGACAATTGGATCGCTCGGTATCTGTCCGGGTATGACGCATAGCTGAATGCCGCTAAAAACAGAAGGAGGCTTACTCCTCCCACTCACTACTTCTAAACCGTTCAATCTACTAATTCAAGGCTTTCTGATAATCATTGGATTAGAGGAAGAATTGAGCACTGCTCAATACACGAAGAGACTGAGGATGGATCATCCTGCCACACATCTTCATAAATCTTCAAGCCCCATACCAGCTGAGTAGTATGATCATACCTTCTCTTCGAAAACCCGTATTCCTCCTGCTCCTGTGTGCACTTCTCATAATTCCCCCCATAACAGCCATCTCCTTATCTCCTGGCAGTTCGTTTGACGGAGCACCGACAATTGCAAACGGGGATCCGGTCTCTATTCATGGTATCGCCACCGGTCACCCGCGTGATGGTTTGCAGGTTTGGCTGATCGGGTACAATTATGTTAAGATCGCAACCGTGTCAACAAATGCTGATAACACCTATGATTATGAACTCAAATCGGCTGACACCCAATCGCTTGCACCCGGCCAGTATTTTGTATTGGTCCAGCACCCGATGATGAATGCAGAGTTCGATATTTACTACGATTCATCAAATGGCAGGGTGATCAACCGGCAGCTCGGAACCGGGACTTCTATCTTTCAGCTCACTGGCTCAGGCAGCCTGCAGAATACGGATGGTGCTAACGCTTTGATGCGGGCAATCAACAGTCAGAATCTCGATGATACGTTTGCCACTACATCCTTTATTATCAGTCAACCCACCGCATTCATCATCCCTGTCGAAGATCATGCTGTTGGTGACAAGTTCACCATTCAGGGTTCAACCAACCTTGCTGTGGGAAATAACCTGATGATCGAAATCATCTCATCATCATTCAAACCAACACAGAAAGTGCAGAGTGGTGAATTCTCCGGATCAGCAGGTACTGTCAAAGTAGAGCCAGGAACAAAAGGATTTAACCACTGGTCGTTCGATGTCGATGCATCTACCTTCAAACCGGATGAATATGTTGTGACAGTATCCGGTGAAACTATTGACGTAACCAGCACTACTACGTTTAATATTGTTGAGAAATTACCGACAATCCTAAAAACACTGTCACCAGAAACGACTGTCCAAACAACAATTCCAATCACTACAACCCCATCCACTCCCCTCACCACTACGCAGAAATCTCCACTCTCGCCCACCATGATTGTTGTTGCATGTATCCTGGTTGGCTGTGCAATGCTGCTAAAAAGAAAATAATTAATTTTACCAGCCAAGAAACAGGGTTTTGGTCTGCGAATAACTGTCAAGAGCGTGCTGACCGTTCTCACGTCCGATCCCGCTCTCGTTCATTCCCCCGAACGGTATTTCAGGAGGTACGGTAAGATGACGATTCACCCAGATGATACCGGCTCTCACCTCATCAAATACCCGTTTTGTTGTGGTGAGATCTTTTGTCCAGATCGAAGCTCCCAGACCGTAACGGGTATTATTTGCCTCATGGATGGCAGTATCAAGATCTGGCACAGTCATTACAGGCAGTACCGGGCCAAAAATTTCACTGGTTACGAGCTGTGAACCAGGAACGACATTACTGACCAGTGTTGGACGATAGAAATATCCCTGCTCATATGCTGTTCCTTTGAGGGCACTTCCTCCGGAGAGGATTGTCCCCTCCTTGTTTTCACGGGTTTCTTCAACTATCTGCGAGATTTTCTCCCGCTGCACTGCACTATTCATCGGACCCATATCGATCCTGGATCCCAGTCCGTTTCCGACTGAAAGGGCATCAACACGTTCTTTCAATTTCTGGATAAACAGCAGTGAAATTTTTTCATGGACATAGAGGCGCTTTACTGCAGTGCAGGTCTGTCCTGCGTTGTAAAACCTGCCCCGGAGTGCTCCTTCGACTGCCTTGTCAATTGCCGCATCAGGCATCACAATCATCGGATCCGAGCCCCCAAGTTCGAGCGTGAGATCCTTGAGGTGGACACCAGCCATCTCCCGTATCTTACCGCCGGTTGTGCAGTCACCGGTGAATGACAGTTTGCGTATTGTGGGGTGCTTTACTATTGCTGTTCCTACTGACTCACCGCTGCCGGTAACAATGTTGAGCACTCCAGGGGGTAGGCCGGCGTCATCAAGAATCTGTGCAAGCCGCAGGTTTGTCAGGGGTGTTGATGATGCAGGTTTCAGCACCATCGTATTTCCCGCAAGAAGGGCAGGGCCAATTTTCCAGCCCATAATAATTACCGGCATATTCCAGGGGATGATCGCTCCACAGACACCGAGGGGCTGGCGCACCACGATGCAATCACCGCTAGCCCCAAGTCTGATTGCTTCGCCATTCTGCCGGGCAGAAATACCGGCATAAAATTCAAGGATGTTTGCATAACCCCGCACTTCGTCGAGTGATTCTCTCATCGGTTTACCCTGCTCCAGGGTTAGCAGCCGTGCGAGATCCTTATGCTGGTCCCTCACCTTTTGAGCCGCAAGGTACAGGATCATCCCGCGGTCACGCATGGACTTTTTTGCCCAAGTATTAAAAGCCACATCAGCAGCATCAGCTGCATGGGACACATCCTCCTTTGTCCCTGCAGGTACCCGATCGATCAGCTCACTGGTTGCCGGGTTCTTCACCTCAATCCAGCGCTCATCGATTCCCTCCACATCCTTCCCGCCAATCCGCATCAGCATTGCCTTTTCACATCCCTGTTATCGATCTTGATTTGCTTTCCCTATGCAATAAATTGGCAGGATGGCTCGAACATGTTGTTCATCACCAGATAAGAGGATGGACCAGTCTTTGGTTTTTCCGAGTCACACATTGTCATGTAATCTTAATACAGGCAATTCGTCATTGGAGCCTGTGCCTTTTGTCACGATTAGAAAGTTATTGAACTATGTTCATGCAGTACTTTAGAAAACCGTGGAAAATCCTTTTCTCAGGAAACGTACCTCATGACATCACGAACCCTGCCTGGACGGATTCTTTGGGGAATTTTTGGCATCACTGCACTTGCACAACCTGTCTGTGCTGCAATATGCCCGCGGGGCAGGGGTTCATGCCCATACCCGGGCAAATGTTTCCTGTATGTGGATGGGGATAGCAATTCCCTCTGCGATTATACCCGGACAGCAATCACAACTCCCCAGCCAACGATCACATCGGCAGTACACACATCCAACATTCCTTCAGTGACCGTCACACCTGTTCAGCCAACGGTCACCTCAGCTGTGCACACATCTGCCATACCATCAGTAACTGCCACACCGGTTCATCCTACGGTCACTTCAGCACTACCCACATCGACCATACCCCCGGTTATTGAATTTGCCCCTTCCTCCTCCCTTGCTTCTGCACCATCCGGCACAGGTTTTTTTGAACTGCTTACGGCTCATCCACTCCTTGTCGGAATTATCCTCTTCGTCTTTATCACCGGGTTCCTCATCTGGATCTACCGGCATGATATCGCTGGAATTAAATTCCGCTCTTTTTACGGGCTACTGGCATTTTCTGCGCTTATCAGTCTTGGAATTTCAGAAATCATTGTCTATCTTATCATGGGTGAAGCCGGATCAGGCACCTTGTTTGCTGTCCTTTATATGATTACTGGAACCACGCTGACTGCATATCTCTGGAAGAGCGGGAATATTTCAAGGAATATCTCGCGCATCATCATCATTTTAAGCGTACTGACAGGATTTGTTTTTCTTGCCCCGCTTATGCCCATGGAATTCACTGGCATGATCCACCTTGCTCTTGGGACGCAGGCTCTGACACCGGGAATTCTGGGTATCCTGTTTGTCCTGGTCCTGGCGTTTATTGCCGGCAGGTCGTTCTGTGCCCACATATGCCCGGTGGGATCTGTCCAGGAGCTGGCATCGGATATACCTCTCAAAAAAATTGATGTTTCCCGTACCAGAATGCTGGAGATGATTCGTTTTGGGATTTTTATTGCCATTATTGCCGCTGGTCTCTATTTCATAAACCTGATGGAATATACCGGCATTTATGATTTTTTCAGTCTTACCCTTTCGGTGGGTTTCCTCCTCTTTGCCGCGCTGCTTGCAATATCGGTCCTAATATACCGTCCTGTCTGCAGAATATTATGCCCGTTTGGCGTTCTTTTCTCTCTTGCCGGACATTTCAGCAGAAATCTCCTTGTACGTACCGGGGCTTGTATCAGCTGCAAAAAATGTGAAAAAGCGTGTCCTGTTCATTGCGCAGAAAAGGGAGCATCCAAGCGGGAATGCTATCTCTGCGGGAGGTGCACGAAAGTCTGTCCGATCAACGGAGCACTAGGCTATAAAAACCGGGAATTCCGGTAACGTTATCGATCCAACGGTTATTGGTCATCACCATACCGTAAGCTGCAAGCAGGACAAACTATATGAGCAGCATCCTCTAATGTCTGGCTGAGAGGGGACTGATGGCAGAAGAACCGCTGGTGGAAGCCGATGACCTCAGCTGGGAAAGAACCGTAGAGAAAGGAACAAAACCCGTGGCGGTCATGTTCTACAGTCCCACGTGTGCATTCTGTCACCAGATGGAACCCTATTTTAAGAATTACGCAGTTGAGTACAAGGATTCCGTTGTCTTTGTTAGGATAAACATCATGACAAACCAGTGGACGGCCGAACGCTACGGTGTCCGGAGCACGCCCACGTTCAAATTTTTCTGTGAGGGAAAGCCAATTCAGGAAATGGTAGGAGCAATCTATCCCGCACTGTTAAAAAAAATGGTCGATGACGTGCTTATTCACGGAAAAGAATGTGCAAAAAACTCTACAACAATCAATTATGATATCACGGGTTATGGATGAGCAACTCTCAGTAAAAAAGGATCTGTATGGATGTATTTGAACAATGGCTGAACATGTCCTGGGAAAAAAATGCAAAAGAGCGCAAGCAGATAACCAATGAAAAGCGGGCGATGTGCATCTGCCCGGCATGTCTTTCTTACAACCGCTGCGCACAGGAAAATCACGAATTGCTCTACTGTATCGCTGGAAAAAGCATGCTTTGTATTTCAGAAGATGCGGGTTGCACCTGCAGGAAATGTCCGGTCACCCTGGAACTCGGTCTCACCTATCATGATTTCTGTCTGAAAGGTGCAGAAGCCGCACAACGTTACGAACACGAAGTCCATTAAAGGGGTTTTTTTGGTTCTGGAGAAATGTTTTTTTTAAAAACCTGAACGTTCACGCGGTTTCACCCCAGCCGCTTTGGCTCCGCCCAGATGCGATACGACCTGAACGGGTACTACGTCATCATCACTCTTGAGCACCGGGATTGCAAGAGGAGACAGGCACGGTCCCCTCCATCATCCTGCAGGCTTTGAACTTAATACCCTGATAAAGGAATTTTACAGAGCCACCTTTTTCATATTCTTCTGCTGCAACCACACTTCTCCGCAGCCTTCGCGACAGCTTTTGCTACTGCCAGTGTCACTTCCCTGTCAAGAATATTTGGCAGGATGCGATCCCTCTGGGGTTTTTTGAGAAAATCTGCAATCGCATGCGCTGCCGCAATCTTCATCTCATCGGTAATCCGTGTGGCACGGGCATCGAGCGCCCCCCTGAATATGCCCGGAAATGCGAGAACGTTATTGATCTGGTTGGGGAAATCACTTCGCCCGGTTCCAACGATAGCCGCTCCGGCTTGCATCGCTGCATCAGGCCAGATTTCCGGTACCGGGTTTGCCATTGCAAACACAATCGGATCCTTGTTCATTGACCGGATCATCTCTTCTGTGACTATTTCCGGCCCTGATACGCCGATAAAGACATCGGCACCCAGCATCGCATCCGCAAGTGTTCCCTCACGCGGCAGGTGATTAGTTTCCTCTGCAATGATGAACTTATACTTGTTTTTGTACAATCCTTCCCTTCCCCGGAAAATAATCCCCTGCGTATCACAGACAATGATCTCGTGCACGGCAGTGCAGACATTGGGATCATATCCGATGCATTTGAGTAACCGTGTGATTGCATAACCGGCAGCTCCGGCTCCACATATCACAATATTCAGGTCCTCATACCTTTTCCCGGTAACTTTACAGGCATTGAGAAGTGCTGCAAGAACAACAACCGCTGTTCCGTGCTGATCATCATGCATCACGGGAATACCGATGTCCTGCAGGGCATCTTCAACTTCAAAACATTTGGGTGCAGCGATATCCTCAAGATTGATGCCTCCAAAAACCGGCGCGATATTTTTTACCTGGTCGGTAAAATCCGTTTCATAATTTTCAAAACAGATAGGAAAAGCATCGATGTCTGCAAACTCCTTGAACAGGATCGCTTTTCCCTCCATGACAGGTATCGCTGCATATCCCCCTATGTTACCAAGCCCGAGAACCGCAGAACCGTCAGTAACGATTGCAATTGAGTTCGCCTTCATCGTATACTTGTATGCTAGATACTTATCCTTTGAAATTTCCCTGCAAACTTCGGCCACACCTGGCGTGTAAGCAAGGGAGAGATCATGTTTATTTTTCAGCGGAACCTTTGAGCGGATCTCCAGTTTTCCCTGGTGCTTGGCATGCAGGGCAAGCGCTTCTTTATCGATCTCACTACTTCCCGGTGTAAACAGCATCAACCACATTCCTTATACGTGAGAGCGTTCGTCAAGGCAATGAATGTTGCTGGCAGACTGTCACTTTACCAGACTTCACACAATTCCTGCTTTTGTGCATTTTTCTCCCAGGAGGATGGCGAAATGCAAACGCTATTTCTTCCCACGCTTTTTCCAGCAGGTTGCGGTAATAGGGCAGATCAAAAGCAGCGGCGTTCCATTCAGGCTCAGCCTGGTATCTCCGGGCATCTGTCACTATGTACCGGATCTTCATACCCGGTGAAATCTCTACGCCATGCTTCCGGTATGCATGAACTGCCGTACCTTCAATGCACCGTTGAGCATAGCTGAGCCGGCTTATCCGGCGGTTGATAACCATCGCCTTCGGATCTGCTGATGGAAGACACGTTACGGTCCTGCGGAAAATATTCCTGATCTCTTCTTTCTTATCTTCGAGCTCTGCGATGCTGGTGGCACCCGCCATGACCTCAAGCATCCGGCTTTGCATCGAGCGGATGAACTCCGGGGTATCGTGTCGCCGTGCCGCGATCCCCCGGACCTTCACGCTTCCATCAGACAGCCTGCCAAAATACCGGTTGTATGCGCCAAAACCGTCATTCATCGGCTGGAAAACAATCCAGTTGAAGTGATCGATCTCGGTGTGAATTCCAATCTCATTCTCGACCGATTGCTTCAGCAGAGCGACCGGAGATCCCTGAACCCAGAGACAGTCCACAATGCCGTGCAGCACCGTAAAACCCATTTCTTCTGCAATATCCTTCGTGCGGATCAGGATATCCCGGGACCGTCCCGTGATTCCTTCATGCACTTCGATCCTCCCGAACTTCGCGTTCTTGTAGCCCGTATACCCAAAGCAGGTGACAAGCATCCACTTCAGGATTGAATCAATACCAGTGAGACGGGAATCCGTTTTCTTCAATCGTTTGGTAGTGATACGCAGATCAAGAAGAGGTTTCAGCGCTGCGGGTAGGAACCCAGCCCGTTCCGGGTGCCCGATCGTCTCGGGTGACAGGTTGGACTGCACGATAATCGAGGGATATAGGGAGGTGAAATCAAGTTCCTCCACGTTTTCGTAGATGCCTGGTGTCGGCTGGAGCATCATCCCGCCCCGGTCCGCAGCCTGAAGCCGTGAGATATGCCGGATCATCTCCGGGTCGCTCTTCCGGAACGGTACTGCAATACCCTGCTTCACTGCTTCATAGACTTCATAACTGCTGATGAGGGTGCCCGGGGTGAAACGGGATGCAAGGTTCGGCGGGAGTCCTGAGAGTCGTGCGGCCATGAGCAACCCCTCAAGCCCGCCTTCCTGGTATACGAACGACTGTTCAGTGTCGATCAGGATACGCCCATCAGGAATGAGGGCGGATTCTTTGTGCTCCATTCTTCCGTAACTCCAGTACGAACGGGCGTCCATCTGCCGGTACTTCCCGCTCCGTGAGAATGGCAGAGAAAGTCCGTGTTTTTGCGCCTCCTTCTGAATCCTGGGCATCCAGGTATCGGCATCCGGCATGAGAATTACATCCGGGTCAATCGACCTTACGAGGACAAAGAGATCTGCAAGCACGTTCTTTGTCCGGCCGGTCAGCCGCTCGGTGCATTCGTGAATCACCTCAACATCAGAGCAGAGTCTGGGGAGTGCAGGATTGTCGTGAATGGTGATCTTCACACTTTTCAGATTGTGCAAGAATTCCGGAGAGAATCTTGAATCATTGTCTGCACTGCAGGGAAAGATCCCCTTCTCCGCCATGAAACGCTGGTCCCGGCGCACATCAACATTGAAGAGCTGCACATCAAATGCTGCCTGCTGTTCGATTGTTTCGGCAACATTACGGCCTGCATAGACTGAGTAGCCCGTGAGATCCCCAAAGAGGGTATGGATAGTGCACTCATCTGCACCGTACCGCTCTTCAAGGGTATCGATCATCTCATGATGAGCAGGCGGGTCGTGGAAGTGGATGAGGAAGGGGGGATGGTAATCGTGATGGATTTTTGTTACTGACCCCTCCTTTGTCCAGAGATCAATTCCTCCATTCCGGTACGCCGAGTCAATGATCCACATCTTCCCTCAGGAGCAATTCGATCTGGTCCTGGCGCTTGATGGTCTCAACGAGTACCGAGAAGACCGCAGCTTCGAGCGGATCATCGCAGGCAATGAACGCTTCACTCGAATGTTTCTTTGCCAGTTCCACCAGTTTCTCACCGTACTGCTGATCCTCCTTTTTAAGTGCCCGTGATGACCGGGCCCAGCGGTCTGCAATGTTTTTCACCCCTTGACGGACACTCCCAAAACTTCTTCCCATTACGATACCTCCAGAGTCTGCTGCGCATACGGAATGACCCCGCTATGACGAGATGAACGGGAGCTGCGATACAGGGTAGTACCGCTGCCATTGTCAGCCGGCGTGATCTCGATGATGTGGTCGGCCTGCCGCATCAGTAGAGAGAACGAGCGGTCGAGGGAGGGGGTATACAGGATCACAAGCGATTCACGACCAACTTCTTTGAGCATTCCCGCGATCTGCGGCAGCATATTCTCTGCTCCATCAAAAAGTGTCGGATCGTGCTCAAGGAGCACGACCGTGTGGCTCACCTCTTTCAGTATGGTGAAGAGCTGGTGAGCAGTGAATGCCCTGCGAACCTCAAAGTTTTTGGATGACCGGCTGATCGAAGAGAGGAGTTGTGAGTAATTACCGCTCACGTACAGGAAGAGAAAACGCTGGAGATCCGTGTTGCTGTTGAGTGCGGAGACCATCACCTTCCCGGGTGCGATCACCGCATTAAAGGTGCCTGGATGGAGCGTCATCCCCTTACGGAGTTCGATCAACATAGCACCGGATATCTCCCACTCTGACATGGATAAGGCTCAGGTATGAGCGGTGCGAAAGTGCTTAAAGACGAGATTCTACTTTCTGCTGGAGAAGAGATCCAATTGCTGCGTCTCCGGGGTTGGGTCTCCATGCAGGGCTAAAAAGTAACCGGACATGGTAAAAGGCTTCTTTATACTACTCTCCAATTATATTTTTTCGCGCTTAGCAGTGTTATTAAAAAAATGCAATTAAAAGCCTCGCCTAATTGTCATCTGATTAACGCACCAACATTATCCTTTTGTTTGAAAGGCTGATATCCTGTTACTGATGATGCAAAACTTGACCCTGAATTTATTGGAGGTACAATCCGACAGTTTCTTCGTGAAAATTCAGCTGAACAAATGGTAATTATGGATGTTTTGAAAGAACTTTAAAAGGTAATTACGTGATGTAAAGTGTGATTGTTTTTAATAAAAATAAATAGATTCAAACAAAGTGGAGAAGAAAAGATCCAATAAGACCGATAATACCTTTTATTGTGATTAAGATCATTCCGATAACAATAATCCAAAATACTCATTGAGATTAACTTCGAGTGTTGGTGTTTATGAAAAAAAACCCAATGTGGGGTTGCCTTCCAGTTTTGGTTATTTGGAGGAGGAAAATTTTAAAAAAGAGATAATATATGCCAGCGCTTAAGACTTAAAAAATTTTACGCCTCGGCCGGGATTTGAACCCGGGTCAAAAGCTCCGGAGGCTTCTAGGATGTCCACTACCCTACCGAGGCACATTTTTACCTACTTATTCTCTTTCCCACCCATATAAATGCAAGGGATGGAGGGGGTGCATTTTTTTGGAGTGTTCTTTCGGGAGACCGGAAACTTATCAGCCTTCTCGTAATCCATGACAAGGCAGACATGCCATAGGAGTGTAAAGCCATCCAGATTGGTTAACCCTGCGGGATATGGTTAACCTGACTCTTTTTTGAGTGCATGAAGGGTAAGTTCGCTTATAATCCAAATCTCCCTATCTAGAGGTTGTTTTGGCGATAGGAAAGTGTCAGGATCGCTCAGATCGCAGAAAACCACGAATTACAAGTCACTTTTTTCGCTATCTCGAATCAACAGGGTTTTCCGGTGAAAATAACTTTGATTTGAGTCCGGAAAAATGTCCCTAACAGATCCTTATGGTTGGCGGATCTTTTTCCAAAATGCGCTGTCAGTCGTGAAAAAGGGAAAATGGCTGTTTTGATTATGCTCCGGTTCAGCGATATTGTCGAGAAACTGTCCGGAGTGTAATACCGCCATAAAAAAACGGGGGCCTCCTCAAACCCGGATTGAACAGATCGGTCCATCTTTGCAACAAGAGACCCGGATAGTCCCTGCTTATTATGCAGCCAAAGTGTTCAATGTCAGCACTGTATTTTGGATATAAATTGCAAAAACGGGGTCATATCCAAAATCGAAGTGCAATGCAAAGTTGCATAGCGAATTTAATAAATAATAATCGAGTAAATTTATTCCTTACTCTTATGGAATCCTTAGAGGATTAAAATTATGGAAGCAGACATACATCTGGAGAATCCGTATTTTCCTTGGACAAAAACTGAGGGAGATACAATAAAATGCTGGCTGAAGGGGGATTTGTTGTATAAGGATACAATATTGGAAGGTCCAGCGATAATATCTCTGTTTTCTTCTCTACCCTCTTCTTCTGGAATGTATGATGACGCACTCAAAGATCTTCTCTTTGGCTTTAGTGGTTCTTTTGCGCTGGTCATTGAAACCCCAGATAGTCTCCTGTGCGTGGTTGATCGCATCCGGAGTATTCCCCTATTTTATGCGAAAACAGACTCGCAATTCATCTTATCTGACGATGCATATTTTATTAAGAACAGGATAAAACCCCCATTTAATAAAAAAAATGGTGCTGAATTTTTAGTAACAGCATATGTTACCGGGCACGAAACGTTATTTGATGGATTATATCAAATCCGAGGGGGAGAATTTCTGGTTTATTCAAAAATCGATTGTCGTGTAACTACTTCCTTTTATCATCGATTCTGGCATGAAGGTTTTTTTTGTGATTCCGAAGAAGAGTTACTAAAACTTCTCGATGAGGTTTTTGTTCAGGTTTTTCAAAAACTTATTGCATCCACAAAAGGGAAAGGATTGCAGATTATCGTACCACTGAGTGGGGGACTTGATTCAAGGATAATTGTCGCGATGCTGAAACGTCTCGGTGTTGATGATGTAATCTGCTTTTCTTATGGAAAAAAAGGAAATCATGAAGCTGAAATCAGTAAAAAAGTAGCAGAAGTATTGGGATATCGATGGTATTTTGTTGAATATACCAATGACAAATGGTATCAATGCCGCCATTCAGAAGAAATGACCGCATATGAACGATATGCGGGTAATCTCGCCTCTCTGCCACATATTCAGGATTTCCTAGCATTACAGGAATTACAAAAAGAGGGTAAGATTCCTAAAAAATCAGTTTTTATACCCGGCCATTGTGGAAATTTGATTGCTGGGGATTGTTTACCAAAAAAAATTCTGGAAATACCTCCAAATAATGATCAGTTTATCACATTCGCATTGCACGAACATTATTTACTCTGGCCCTGGAATGAGAGAGAGGGGGAAGAACTTGAGACACATTTCCGACACAAAATTCAACAATCGGTTGGAAATATTGCAATATATGATGCAGAATCCCTGGCAAATGTAATTGAATATTTCAACGGTAGTGAAAGACAAGCAAAATTTATTGTAAACTCCGTTCGAGCATACGAATTTTTTGGGTATAAGTGGAAAATACCTCTCTGGGATGCAGAAGATTTCTTTTTAAGAGTGCCGTTAAAATACAGGATGCGATACGGTGACAATTACTTGTATATGAATTATGCAAAAAAAAATTTGTTTATTGACGATAGAAAAAAATTATGGGATATTGACTGTACAACAAAACTCCATTATAATCCGAATAAAACATTTAAGAAAAAATGTGAAAATATAATCGACAATAATAAACTGTTAAAGAATTGTTGGCATCGGTATTATTTTTTTAAAAGAAGAAAATTTGCCCTCAATAAAGAGTCAAATGCACATTTCGGAATGATTGAAAAAGAAAAACTTTCGACATTTTTCACCGGAAAAGAATTTCCGGCTTCATTTTTAACAATGAGCTATTTAGAGAAATTCATACCCTCCCCTTTGGATTTAATCGGGATTAAAAAACGTTTATAAATTTTTTTGGACAAAGATTGCCAGATATTCCTGTCATGAAGTTTGGTTAACCAATAAGTACCTATGATCCTATCAATGTTAATATCAAGATCCGGAAACAGGTATACTTCATTAAAAGTTGCTTTGCTTTCTCTTTGCAAGTTGCATGCGCTCTTCTGATATAACGGTTTGTCCTTCGAAATGAAATGTGGTCAGCTCGAGATTACCGACAGATTTCCCAAGGGATTCAATCCAATCTTCTCCTCGGAGTATACCGTGGAATTGCTGAAGGAATACTCCATGAGATACGACAAGAATTCTTTGGCCCATAAAATGGGTAATAACATACTCAAAGAATGCCTCAGCGCGGGCTCTCAATTCATCAAATGTTTCTGCCTGTGGGGGATTGAGTGAGTGGTAATCACCTCCAACTTTTATGAAATGAATGGGTGGCCTGAGGTGCTCCACATCAGCATACGCACATCCCTGCAATATTCCATAGTTGCGCTCCTGGGCATAATATGAAGGGACAATTTTAATACGCCCCTCCGTAAGAATCTGAGCTGTTTCAGTTGCACGCCGTAGTGGAGAGACGAGGGCTACATCGAATTCCATAGATCTGACCCGTGCGGCAGCATGGCTCACATCATTTCTTCCCGCCTCATTAAGAGGAATATCGATAGTTCCGGCATACCGGTTTTCCTTGTTATAGTCCGTCTCTCCGTGCCTTACCGTAGTCAATGACCACGGGTTAGTCAAGGGTAACACCGGTCAGTCTGATAAGTTCATTAAACCGAATAATGGAAGAGTAGTCTGTGTACAAGGGTCCGATTTTCATGTATTCTACTCCGCCGAGTACCGTAAGATGTGCAAGGAAAACAGACTCAGTGCTTATTGATCGATGTGAAGTAATGACGAGCTGCCCGAACCTCTGCGCCATGTCAACCGCTCTTTGAACTGCCGAGACGGTCCCTGCCTGGTTTGGTTTGATAATTGTCCCATGAGTGTAACCATTGCGTGATCCTTGCTCAATTCTGTCAGCGTCCGATGAATAGAGATTGTCTCCTATGATTTTGCATTTGGATTGGCTATCAACCAGCAATTTCCACCCATTGTAATCATGTTCTTGAAAGGGATCTTCCAGTAACCCGACCCCATATTCATTGATCAGGTCCACCCAATATTTCTCCAGCTCAGGAGTACTTCTGAAGGATCCATCTGTAACAGAGAACTTATAGCCGTCACCGTTCCACAAGTCACCTGCAGAAGCGTCAATCATTATGTCATATTCTTCTATCAGTCCGAGTCGCTCAAGAATATCTTGGAGAAAGCCAATACACTCCCTATTGTCGATAGTCTTGAACCGATGCACAGGATTCTGATTCATAATAATCCGTTCGCATCGTGCAAGCCCTTCTTTAACTTCTCGCTGAATTTCAGCGTGATCTCGAATTACCTTGTGGACATTATTACGCTTCGGCACAAGCAAATATTCCGAGAAATCACTGAGGACAGGGTTTGTATAAGCATGCTGTCCACCGTTGAGGATATTTAAGCACAATCGAGGGAATTCGGCTCCCATTCTTACTTCACGGTCTACCCAGAACTTATGCAGAGGGAAATGCATCGCGTTGAAGAATGCCAAAGAAAGCGCCCAACAATTATTGCGACCGAATTGCTTTGTTTTCAACTGCAGAAAGTCATCAAAGTCGGATTGAGTCAGGGAATTTACCAGCAACCCATACTCCTGGATTTCTCCTATGATTTTTTGGATATCCGAACGTGTTGTTCTATCCTCATAAATACCAATTGTCTCACCTTGAGGAGATGCACCTATACCGATATTTCCGTTCTCCAGTTCGATAACAAATTCATTGGTGAAACCCATATGGGAGTTGAGAATCCGTGTACAATTAATGGATCTTATCTTGTGTGTAGCTTGTTCTACTTCCATGAACAATCCTCTCCAAATCCGGACGGATCAATTAAGCACTTTGGCTGATCTAAATTATTCATTAAATGAAATAGTTAAATAGATGCCAAGAAGCGCTGCCTTGCATCATTTCGTATTTACAGAACATTCATTAAAAAAATATTTTTTTGCAATAACTTATAAAAACAACCGGACCACCCATTTTCTATTCTATCTCTTTTCAAATCATAACGTTCCTGAATTTTTTTAAAATAATGAGGGGATATCATGAACCAGTATCATCCGTCATGGCAAGCGGGCAGTAAAAGTCACTCGGCCGAGGAATACAACCTATGAATACACGTCTGCATTCCGATGTTCTCTGGATAACAGTTTACATAGAGGTTTAAACGGAATTCTCGTTTGGTAAGGATGATCAGGAAGGATGAGTAAAATCAAATATTTATTAAAATATTTGTTTATGTTTTTATTTCAAATTCCCAAGGGTTCTACAACATTCACAGAAAAGAATTGAGAAGGGTAGTTCAGATTTTTTTCTTTTCATACATGTGCCAGATTTTACAGGCACCTTCATGGCTGACCATACAGGGTCCGACCGGTGTTCTCGGATTACACACTTTTGAAAAGAGCCTGCAATCCGAAGGCTGGGCGATTCCCCTGATAACCTTATCGCAGATACAGGAGTTATGTTTACTGATATGTCTGAACACAATACTGAACTTTTTCTGAGCATCGTACTGTTCAAACTCCTTCTTCAGCCGTAATCCCGAACCCGGAATCACCGGGAAGCCACGCCATTCGACATCATATGGCTCAAAGACCTCATACATCACCTTTTTGGCTTTAAAGTTTCCTTCACGGGTGACTGCACGCGGGTAGGCATTATCTACCCGGTGCGTACCTTCCCGAACCTGGCGCACCAGCATAAGGAGCCCGAGCAGGATGTCATCAGGTTCAAAGCCAGCAACAACCTGAGGGACAGGGAACTGTTCGTAATCTTCGTATCCCGTCACCGTACAGACATGTCCGGGAAGCATGAACCCACCCAGCTTTGCTTCACCCTGCTCAAGCAGCCATTTCATCGCCGGGGGAACAATGCGATGACAAGAAAGGATGGAGAAGTTTTCAGGAGGTTTTGTGAGTATTGTTGCGGCTACAGTAGGCGCAGTTGTTTCAAATCCGACAGAAATAAAAACAACTTCTTTTGAAGTCTTCCGAGCAAATTCAACTGCCTTATGAACACCCTGCACCACCCTTATGTCACCACTACTTGATTCCAGTGACCCTTTTGATCCCGGAACCCGGAGAAGATCACCATACGTGGTAACAATACAATCCTTGTCTGCGAGATCTAAGGCTGCGTCGATTTCTCCCTGAGGAGTAATACAGACCGGACACCCGGGACCCATGACGATTTTAAGCCGTTCCGGAAGTAGACTGCGTAGTCCGGTACGTGCTATTGCTGCCTCATGGGTGCCACAAATATGCATAAAAGTAATATCCCGATCTACCAGTTCATTAAGTGTCTCTGCAATTTCTTTTCCCGTCACCATGCAATCTTAAAAGGATGGAGCGGGAGACGAAATAAGATTACGTATAGGAATGCTGGCGTGAATGAAATGGGTAACAGTTTTATAGGAAAAACGATTTTTGGGTCTGTTTTGCGCAACCCGCCATTATTTGAGTCGATTCAATAGCCAAAGAAACCGGTATTTACGGGAAATTGCCGAACCATTTGTTTATGAAGGTATCTAATCAAGAGTTGGAATGCAGGTTGAAAAAAATAATTATCAGTTTACCAGTTTCTCTGTGAAATTCATCTTGCGTAAACATTTAAAATGCTTTCAGGCAGATCACTCTTTCATGTTCGGTATTTCCACATTTTGTCTTCATGAGGAAACTCTTGCAACCGCACTTGAAAGAATCTCCTCTATTTCTGACTATATCGAAGTGATGGATGAAGGTTTACATTATCTGGAGAATAGCGAACCGCTCATGAGTTATTCCACTCAATTTTCCATCCACGCGCCCTGCAGGGGAACCAATATCGCAAGTCTTCTTGAACCGATACGACGGGCAAGTGTTGACGTGATAGAACAGTGTTTTTTAATTGCCGCAGAGATAAATGCAGGTGTTGTCGTGCATCCGGGATATTTTGCATGGACAGAGGAGCGGAAAAAGGCAGAACGACAGTTGGTGACTTCGATGGCAGATCTTACCGCTCTTGCAAATGAATATTCAGTACCGTATTATATCGAAAATATGGGCAACTGGGATTATTTCTTCCTAAAAACTCCAGATGAACTGCCCCTGATTGGGGACACTCCATTCGCGCTGGATGTAGGTCATGCACACTTGAATTTTTGTCTTTCGGAGTTTCTCCAATTACCGGCCGGACATTATCATCTTCATGACAACAATGGAAAAGAAGATTCCCATGTAGCTGTCGGCGATGGTACTATAGATTTTGATCCGGTGATGAAGGCAATTCAGAAAAACAAAGTAATGCCGGTGATTGAAGTAGCAACATTTGAGGGGGTGCTTAAAAGTATCCAGACACTCAATATGCTCAGCCCTCAATAAATTCCTAATTGCGGAGATTATCATTGTTTCTTGAAAATGACCTGTGCGGTTTTCTAAAGTTCCGCAATGTTTTATAGGGATTACTAACAACGTAATTAGGCAATCTGCCTCAGTGGCATAGTGTCACAGAGCGTCATTGGTAATGACGAATGGTAGATGGGCAATTATTACAAATAGAGAGCCTATGTGACACAGCCTGGCAGTGTGCCTCCTTGGTAAGGAGGAAGTCCCGAGTTCAAATCTCGGCATAGGCTTATATTTTAAAGTTAAAATTTTAGATCCATTTTTTGAATTAAATGTTATCGTCGGATTACCTTCTTTCTATTGTACAATTCTATCCCATTTCATAAAGTCCGGTTCTGGGCAATGCCTCGTAACATGGTCACAGTATTTTTTTGCCGGTTCCATGAACAAAGAAAAAACACTATCTCATTGACAAGGGGAATAGAGACATCCAGGAAAAATTCGGGGTATTTTTTGATTTTTTATTTTATCTTCAGTTCTTCAATTACAGGACTATCAAAACTAATGAGAGAATCACTATTTGATAAATATATATCAACTCTTTCAATTTCTCTCTGTCCGGCTTTCACGGATAGTGCTGTCATCGCATGTGCTGAATCCCCTAGTTTAACATGAGACCGGCCATCAATATACGTATACCCGACACTTAGGTCAACTGAGATTGTGTGGTCTACCGTTTCAGGATTTATAAACTCAACATAAACAGAAACAACGTTATCGTTCTTGTAATAGTCTAGGATTTGTGCAGTCGGTCGAGCAGTCGGATTTGGAAATTCCACATCCCTTTGTAACCGTTCGCTGAAATCGACATTCACATACCTTCCGAATTTGGTAATAACATTCTCCTGCTCACATACAGAACCCACGCAGACCCTTACGGTATGGTTCCCTTCAGAAACCATAAGGTAAAGGGGGTTGGTTGGTTTCACCATTCCTACAGTCTCGTTGTCAAGAATGACTGACAAGTTTGCCGGATATGATATCCCACTGATGGACACTCTCAGTGATCCTCTGGATATATTGGAACTATTGCCAGTTTCATTCATAGATGTGTTTGAAACGGGATCCGATAGATTGGAAAAGGGGGCAAAACTTGGCGCAGCCGTCAAATTTGCTGAATTTTTATTCGTCACAGTTAGACAACCCGCAGCAAGTATAAATCCGACAGATAGAAGCACGACAAATGGCACAAGTAATTTCATAGGTGGTTTGTTACACGAAGTTTGATTTTAATTTAATAATATTATGTTGCTATGCACCAATGCCTTGCCAGATTTAAGTATTTTAACAGATAACGTAAAGAATCGGGAAGATCCGAACAGATATAACCCCAGAGAGCACATTTCGAAGGATCTTCCGTCACGACTTTTCATCTATCTATTGATGTGAAATGATACCGCAGATTATTGAATATTGATAATGAGATTGACATTCGCGTTATGTTGGCATTTTTCAACGGTTGGTGCAGATTCCTATGGGGGGGAAATTGAAAAGAATATTATAAAACCTGGGGGCTTGTGTTTTAAATCCTGAGTTACTCATTTGATACGCACTAAGTAATCTTTGCAGCCTGGTCATTAACCTCATGCCCAAACCCGGATTTTAATTCATAAAAGCACGGATTTGATGATGAATATACCGTGTTTTTGTAAAAAGAAACGTATTCGGTTCATTTAGCATCATATCAAGGGGTGTTCTGAACGAAATATACATTCATTGCATTCCTGTCTATGGTTGTTCTATATCCTGCAACGCGAAGTTCCATCATAGAGAGACGGAGCCAGCTCCCAAATTTCCCAGGGGAATTATTTTCAGGATCCATGGATGACAAATCTGAGTAGCCCTTGGATTTTGCAGCGGGCATGAGGATATTTTGTGCTGCCCAGTAATCAAGCGCAACCGGATCAGTGCTCGCTACGATGATATTCATTCTTGTTGCCTGTGCATAGGTTGTTACGGGACCCGAGGGTTTCATGTTTGCATTAATCCAAATCGCATCAAGAATGGTAATAGCGGGGAACCGGGTCTCTGCCATCTGGGTCCCCATTCCCCCTTCGTCAACAGTTAAATGTGCCCTGCTCCCCATCTGGGTGGTGAGCTTATCCGATGGAACCCCCATATAATTTTTCACAGCTCCTGTAACTCCGAAAGTGCCATGCGTTTTCAGGACGGGTACATTGATGATTTTCAGCCGGTCCTCCTCATATGAACGTGTTTCGGGATTCCATATACCTTTTTTGAAACTCACATAAGTTCCATGCTGAGTCCTGAATTTCGGATACGAGACAATAAGGCGAGTTCTTGGATTGGGGGTCTCATTAACAATATACCCATCATTCATATCACCTTCGTCGTACTCATTCACTCGCTGTGTTGTTATGGTATCCCAAAGATATGTTGATACCCGATTTGTTCCGGAAAATGATCTGGCTACACGCTCCATTGACTGGGACTTGTCTTCTGCATTATTCTTTGCATAGTTCAGGTTTCCTCCGGTACCTGTTGCTCCATATTGCGCCTGACCGTTATCAGCCACGATTATCTCCCCCGTGAATCCGTCAGGATGGTCTACAATTGCCTGAATCAGCGACCTGATGAGATCGGTATTTGTACCCCCGCGTTCATTCCACTGACCGTTTACTTTAATAATCACGACATCATCCTTTGCAATCAATCCAGATTTATCCGTCCCATTTCCTACAGCATAAAAGGGGGTTCCTTTACGCTCCATCAGTTTGAAGAGCTGGTAGACACCCCCGTCATTCCCCGAAGTACCGTTCACTACAAAGATATCTGAAGTAACAGAGGTCCCGTTTATTTTTTCTGCGATGGCATACCCGTCAAGGGATTGGGATGGACCGCTGGTGACGGGATCTGAAGGCAGACCTCCAAAAAAATACCATGCACCGATTATGAGAGTAAACGCAATTATACCAATACCCAAAAATCTTGCGGTCTGTCCGCGTCCATTTCCATTTGATCTGATAATAGATACCAGCGGGAGGAGATATACTGCGAACCAGAGATTTGCTCCGGCTACTGATGCTTTCTGACAGGGATATTCTATACGTGAGGGTTTTGTGCCTGTCCTGAAAAGAAACCAGACAATGCAGGCCACCCCCATGACAAAGAAGAAGAGATTATGGCGAATCCAGTGAATTACTCTTCGTTTTATTGTCATATCATGCATTTCCGATTCCATTGAATGCTGTTTTTTTGACAGGTCAATATCTTTCATATTATGAATACCCTGATGAAATCCCTGCAAGTTTCATTAATATTGGATTATGCTGTTGTTCTTCCATATGTGATTTCGCATTCTGACAAATTTTTAATTGTCCTAGTTTTTTTTATCCGCATTACTCCACTAGAACATCAGAATAAGTGATAACCTGCTGGAAACAAGTTCAGAAATTACAAACATCCTGACAGAATGGCCAGTTCATCTCATGTTGCCATTTGTTGTAATGTCAGAATGACCGGTATTACAGAGTAGGTATTTTCTTCTGCTGATTGAATTCCCCGTTGAAAATCCCTCACGGATTATCTACGGTGTTCTATCAACTAAGTAATTACCTTGGGATTGTCCCAATATGTTGTTTCGTTGCCAATTGGTAAGATACAGGTCATAACCACAATTTCGATCCCTTTTCCTAAAAACCGAAATAGTCTGGTATGCCAAGTCGGAGAGGGCGTGAAGGATAGTTCAGTGAAAGGTTCCCGGGTACTGACAAGTCAGTTACACAGATAACCCCCTTGAATTTTTAACAGTTATGATAAAAAATTTTAACCATGTATTTGGTATTTCCTTTTTAAAAAAAACGCCAATATGTAATGTGCATACCAGTTAAAACTTTTTAAAAAAATTATAATGACCTGTAATTTTTTATATAGGTATTTATATAGGAGTATCCAACGGTAAATAATTATTTCCTTTTTCAAAGGTGAACAGTGTGGATAGTGGAAAGATTATCGAAGATTCGTTGGAATATGCGAAAGAGGGTCTGATTGGAAAATGGAAGAAATGGATACTTCTTGTTTTCAGCTGCATCGTGTTCCCGCTCTATCTGGGATATATCATACGAATTTTTCGTGGTGCAAATCCATCTCCGAAATTTGATAACTGGGGCAGCATGTTCATTGACGGAATCAGACTTTTCATTGTTGGTTTAATCTGCTCATTACCAGTACTTATCTTATCTTTTGTGCTTTTTGAAAGTGCAGATATGATAAGAACTTCAGTGAATCCCGTTACCATCGGGGGGTTGATAATTGCCATTCTTATGGGGGCGATTATTCTTGTTATGGTTGCCATTTCAGTCTTGTTGATTGTCATGACTGCAGGAGTTCGTTTTGCACGTACTGATTCTATTGGTGAAGCGTTCAATTTCGGAGCTATCCTTGCTCATATTGGCAGGATTGGCTGGATGACCTACACTATCGCACTGCTGATGATACTCATTACTCTAATCAACATAATAATAATCTGTCTTATAATAAACATGGTAATCCCCTACACCGGTATTATTCTTTTCCTCATTCTGCTTCCATTTCTGAGTTTATTCTCTCCACGGTATATCACACTGCTCTATGAAAGTGCAGATGCAGCATAATTTTTTATTTTGATAACAGTCGAAGGGATATTACATTCCCTGGCTTTCCCCACTCGTGTTTAGTTTTTACGGGAATATCAAAAATCAAACGATCAAGATTATGGTATATAAATAGTATTGATAAATATTGATACACATACATAAGTACCAGAAAGGGTATATGCCGATTATTTAAACCATTATAGGTGAGCATTAAGTGCAGAAAATACCTGAATATCAAATGCTATTTACAGTGAGGTAAGAAATTTATGAATAAGAGTGATGCTGAGGCATTGTTGCGACAGGGCATCGAACTCTATGATCTTGGCAGATATCAGGAAGCCATCATCATGTTTGACCGGGCACTCGCCCTCTTTCCCGACCTTTCAAAAGCCTATTATTTCAAAGGGATAGCCCTGTATGACCTTGGCAAATACGAAGATGCGATTGATTCCTACGATCATGCAGTTACAATCGATCCGGCTGACACAAATGCATGGTACAATAAAGCAGCAACACTTGCCCAGATTGGGAAGAATGAAAAAGCGCTCGAAGCATGCGATCGGTTACTCGCGACCTCCTGGGACAATGCAGAAGCATGGATCCTTAAAGGAATTGCCTTTTATGAATTGGGACGCTTTAAGGAAGCCATTAGCGCATATGATCATGCGCTAACGGTCGATCCCCGCCATGCAAAGGTCTATTATAATAAAGGAATTGCCCTTGCTGATCTCAGTCGGCACAATGAGGCAATTTTAGCCTACGATAAGGCAATTGAAATTGTACCTACGTATGCCAGGGCATTCTATAACAAAGGAATATCCTTATATGACCTCGGAAAATACGCTGATTCCCTGAACGCTTTCAATAAGGCGTACGAATTGGATCCCACTGATATCTGGGTATGGTATTACCGCAGTTTCATTCTTGCAAAACAGGAACAATACAGCGAAGCCAATGAATCGGCTGATAAATTCCTTGAATATGAACCGGGACATTCTGATATCTGGGCGATTAAAGGAATTTCATTGTTCAAAATCGGAAGATATGAAGACGCAATTACTGCACTTGATAGATCCCTTGAAATTGATCCCCTGATTGCTGATGCATGGCTTCACCGGGGACTGTCTTTAAATAAGATTCAGAAGTTCAGCGATGCAGTTTTTGCGTTCAATAAAGCTATTGAACTTAGCCCGGAAAATGCCAGTGCATATTACAACCGGGGTATTGCCTTAGCCTATCAGAGTAAATACCGCGATGCTGCAATCGACTTCGATCATGTTCTCTCACTTGATCCAGAAAATTCCGATGCGCTGTATCTGAAAGGAGTTGCCTGTATAAAACTCAGCCGGTATGAGGATGCACTCGCTTCATTTACGCAAACGCTTTTAAAAACGGAACATCCGGCATCATTTTATTACCGTGGAATCGCCCTTACCAAGCTCGGCAGGCATAAAGAAGCAATCGAATCATTCGAACGAGCACTCGATCAGGATCCCCAATGCGCTTCCGCTGCATATCAGGAAGGAATAGCCTATGCGAATCTCGGCAGATTTGCCGAAGCTATCAGCGCCTATGACCTGGCATTAAAAATCAATCCACTATTTACCGATGCATTCTACAATAAGGGATTTGCACTCGCGAAACTGGGTAATATTAACGAAGCAATTCAGGAATTTGATAAGACCATCCTGCAGGACCGGGAAAACGCACAGGCATATCACCAGAAAGGCCTCCTGCTTGCAAGGCTTGGAAAATATGGTGATGCCATAGATTCTTACAACGAAAGTATTACGATCAAACCCTCATACGCCCAGACATACTTTGACAAAGGTCTCTCTTTAGCAAAACTCGAAAAGTTCGAGCTGGCAATCGATGCGTTCGAGCAGGCAATTGAAATCAATCCAAACTACGTAAACGCTTATTATAATCTGGGACTTGCGCTCCTTCGACTCGACAGATTTGACGATGCAATTTATGCATTTAATCAGGCGCTGGAAATTGATCCAGCAAATACCCTTGTGCTCTATCAAAGGGGAATTTCTCTCATGCAGATCAAGCACTATGCTGAGGCTGTTGCAGATCTGGATACTGTACTTGCACTCTTACCCCAAAATACCGGAGCGTTGTATAACCGGGGGATCGCACTCTTTAACCTTTCAAGATATCAGGAATCGCTGGTAGCTTTTGATGATGCAATCGACCAAAACCCGGGACTGGTTGAGGGTTGGCTCTATAAGGGAATAACTCTCAACAACCTCGGCTTGCTGGAAGACGCAATTGTTGCATTTGACAAAGTACTCATGTTAAATCCAAGACACTCTGAAGCAGCAGTTCGTAAAGGAATCGTCCTTGTCGCCCTTTGTCGATTTGATGAAGCAATAGTGATCCTCGATCGTGCTCTTGAAGAGAAACCTGATAACGACTGGGCATGGTGTAACAGGGGCATTGCCCTCTCCGCTATCGAAAGATTTGAAGAATCAATCCAGTCATTTGACAAAGCTTTGGAAATCAACAACCGATGCACGCGTGCTATCTATGAGAAAGCGAATGCCCTTTCAGCTATAGGAAACCAGTCCGAGGCAGTAGCACTCTATGATCATGCATTAGAGATTGAACCCGATAATCCAAGAATTCTCTATTTTAAAGGGGTGGCCTTATCCCGTCAGGAACAGTATAACGATGCAATCGACACATTTAAACAGGCTCTTTCTCATGAACCGGAAAATGCTTCCGGATATTATTACCTTGGTGTTGCATATGCCGGAACTGAGCGATATTATGAAGCAATAACAGCGTTCGACCATTCCCTTGCGATTGAACCCTCAAATGCCCTCATCCACCATTTCAAGGGCATTGCACTCATCGCGATAGAGCACTATGATGAAGCTTTAGCCGAATTCAATCATGCCATTACACTCGATCCTGCTCATGCTCCGTCATATTATTATTTAGGGATTGTTCACCTCCAGTTAAAACAATATGAAGATGCGATCGCAGCATTTGAAAGAACAAATGCATTGGAGCCAAAAGGAAAAGATGCTATTGTCAGAAAGGGAATTGCTCTTGTCAAGCTCGAAAAAAATGAGGAGGCAGTTGCAGTTTTCAACAGATATCTTAAGGAAAGTCCCCGTGATGCCCTGGCATGGTGTTACCAGGGTATTGCACTTTCTTCCCTGGGACAATTTGAAAAAGCAGTTCAGGCATTCGATAAAACGATTGAGTTTAACCGGTCATGTGCCCCGGCATTCTATGGTAAGGGAAATGCTCTGGCCAGTATGGGAATGTACAAGGAGGCAATTTTATCTTATGATTGTGCTCTTGAATTTGAACCTGACAATTTGAAAACAAATTATCAAAAGGGAAGAACTCTCCAAAATAATCAGCAGTATGCTGATGCAATCAAGGCGTTTGAGAAAGCTCTTGCAATTAATCCTACTTTTATTGATGCACTTTTCAACAAGGGACTTTGCCTCATTCAATTAAAAGAATATAGTGAAGCGATCGATATATTTGATTCTGCCCTTGTTATTGATCCAGTCTGTTCCCCTGCACTATATAACCTCGGTTCTGCCCAATTGCAGCTCAAACAATATTCATTCGCGCTTGAAACCTTCGATCGTGTACTTGAGATTTCCCCGCAAAATTCAGAGGCATTATATGGAAAAGGAATCGCTTTTTTACACCTTTTCCACTATCAGGAAGCACTCAATACATTTGAGAAAGCACTCGAACAGAACCCGGCACACATTGATTCATGGCTTTACAAAGGTATTGCTCTGACAAATCTGGACCTCCCTGAAGAGGCTATTACGGCGTTTGATCATGCACTCGCATTAAACCCAAAACATACTGAAGCGGCAGTAAGAAAAAGTATCGAGCTTCTCCGGCTTCATAAGTATGAAAACGCAGTTACGATTCTCAGCAGTTCAATTGAAGAACAACCCCGTGATCTATGGGCATGGTGTTACCTGGGCATTGGTTTTATCGCCCTCGAACGATTTGAAGAAGCTGTTCATGCATTTGATAAAACTCTCGAAATCAACCGGCGCTGTGCCCGTGCATTTTTTGAGAGAGGGAACGCCCTGCTCCATCTGGGAAAAACACTTGAAGCTGTCGTATCTTACGACCAGGCACTCGAAATTACCCCCAAAGATCCCAAAATTCTCTATCAAAAAGGTATTGCTCTCGCTCAGCGTGAAAGGTATGATGATGCCATCACGGCATTTGAGAAGTCTTTAGCCATCGAACCTGAAAACGCACTTGGTTTTTACTTCCTGGGGGTCTCATTTGCCGGACAGGAGCGATTTACTGACGCGATAAAGGCATTCGATAAGGCAATAGCGCTTGATCCATCAAATGCTTCCGCCTATCATTTCAAAGGTGTTGCTCTCGTCCAGCGTGAACGCTACAGCGATGCCCTGAAGTCTTTTGAGACTGCCATTACACTCGATCCTTCAGATGCATTAAATTATTATTATCTTGGGGTTTCCTATCTGCAGTCAAAAAGATATGAAGAGGCTATTTCTGCATTTATTAACGCGACAGAAATTGATCCATCGCTAACAGACAGTTACCTTTATCAGGGTATCGCCAACGCTGAACTGTCACGGTATGAAGAGGCTTTACCACTCCTGGACAGAGCTTTATCAGCGAATCCGTCGAGTATCGAAGCATTGATCTGTCGTGCGAAATCTCTTGTCAAGCTTAGTCAGTTCTCTGAAGCTATCGAAACACATGACCGGATACTTTCTCTGAATCCTACGATTATCGAGATCTGGATGCAGAAAGGAAATGCACTTTTTTCACTTGGCAGAAAACAGGATTCTATTCTTGCTTATTCGAAAGCACTTGAGATCAATTCAAATTTTACCGAAGGTTGGGTAAAAAAGGGCAATGCCCTGCATGATCTCGGCAAGATCCACGATGCTGTGGTCTCTTATACAAAGGCGCTTGACATCAACCCTGCCCTCATGGATATCTGGATGCGAAAAGGCGATGCCCTCAACGAGCTCGGGCGAACAGAAGACGCAATCGCGGCATACACCAAATCCTTAAAAATTGACCCGGATCAGGTTGACGGCTGGGTTAAAAATGGGAAAGCACTCTATGAACTTGGGAGATACCAGGATGCAATAGATGCTTTGGACAATGCAATCAGCCTGAACCAGAGATGCATTGAAGCATTCCACTACAAAGGACTTGCACTGGAAAAAGTGAACAGAACCAACGAGTCGATCCATGCATTTGAGGTGCTCCTTGAAATCGACCCTCACAATAGCGATGCGCAATACCATAAAGGACTTGCACTAGCCAAACTTGGCGAGCACCGCGATGCTATTGATGCATTCGACAAGACAATTGATATACTGCCTTCATTTGCACCTGCATGGTACAACAAAGGGAGATCCTTAATCCACAACGAAAAATATCAGGCAGCGATTGACGCATTTAACCGGGCGGTGGAGATTGATTCTGCATACACTGATGTATATTATTATAAAGGCTTCGCACTATTTAAACTGGAAAAATACACTGAAGCAATCGAATCACTCGATAAAAATCTGGAAAAGGATATAAGTAATGCTCAGGGACACTACCACAGGGGCCTTGCACTTTCTAAACTCGAGAGATATGAAGAAGCTCTGGAAGCGTTTGACAAGGCACTTATCTATGATCCTGAAAATGCCCTTATTTTTTATCACAAGGGCAGATCATATGCAGGGTTGAACCGGCACAGCGAAGCAACTTTTGCTTTTGAAAAGACACTTCAGTTAAAACCCAAATATCTCGAAGCACTGATGTGTAAGGGCATTGCGCTTTATAATCTTGGGAAATTCAAAGAAGCAGTAAAGGACTTTAACAAGATAATTAATGAAAATCCAAAAAATTACCATGCTCATTATCAGAAAGGAAGAGCTCTTTTTGATTTGGGGGATGTGTCCGAAGCCATCGAAGCTTATGACCGTACAATCGAGCTGGAGGCAAATTTTACTCATGCTCATTTTCATAAGGGTTATGCTCTCTTACAAGCATCACAGTGTGAAAACGCTATTCTGGAGTTCGATCGCACTCTGGGAATTGACCCCAATTTTGCTGATGCGCATTACAACCGTGGTATTGCCCTTGCAAAGCTTTTCAGGTTCAACGATGCAATTATTTCATTTGATAAAACACTGAACCTCCTACCGGGTTATGCTCCCGGGTTTTTCCAGAAAGGACTTGCCCTCTATGCAATCGGCCACTACCAGGAGTCAATAGATATATTTGACCGCACACTGGAACTAAATCCGAATTCAGGTGAAGCTGCATATAATAAATCCATCGCACTGTTTGATCTGGGGCGAAAT
Organism: uncultured Methanoregula sp.; assembly: GCA_964590415.1. Classification (GTDB taxonomy): domain Archaea; phylum Halobacteriota; class Methanomicrobia; order Methanomicrobiales; family Methanospirillaceae; genus Methanoregula. The sequence continues at coordinate 49,450 of CAZPVQ010000005.1, forward strand.
GAAGAGTCACTTGCTGCCTGTGAGATCGCACTAAAACTCAATCCGGAGTTTATCGAAGCAGAATACCAGAAAGGAAAAGCTCTGGTTGGTCTTGAACGGTATGATGTGGCAGTTGCTGCCTTTGATCGGACAATTGAACTGGATCCAACAAATGCACAGGCGTATTATGACAAAGGTCTTGCATTGATACACCTTGGTAAGAATCTGGAAGCGGTTGCATCATTCGATCGTCTTTTAGAACTCATACCCAGTTTCGCTCCTGCATTCTTCCAAAAAGGTATTGCGCTGGCAAATGCCGGCATGTATAATGAAGCAGTATTTGCATTCAATATCAAGCTGGAGATTACACCTGACGATGCTGAAGCTCTCTTCCAGAAAGGAATCGCACTTGCACACATGGAAAACCATGAAGAAGCTATCACCGCCTTTGAAGCTGCTTCGGGTATTGATCCATTGAAAGCTGAAATTCACTTTCAGAGAGGATTATCTCTGGCAGCATCCGGTTATCATAGCGAAGCGGTGAATGCATTTACCCATGCACTTAAGATCAATCCCGGGTATACGGATGCTATTTACCATAAAGGTCTCTCCCTCGCTGAACTTGGTGAGTTCAACGAGGCTATTGCAGCGCTTTCCAGCGCACTTGAAGTTTCTCCAACAATTGCAAATGCATGGCTGATAAAAGGATTCTGCTTGTTCGCCGTCGGGCGCCATCAGGAAGCCCTCATTGCCTATAACGCTTCACTTCAGATTGATGCAACAAATCCCCACACCTGGTTCTATAAAGGAAGAGCCCAGATCAGTCTCGAATACCATGCAGATGCAGTGAATGCATTCGATCAGGTGCTCGCTCTCGATCCGGAGTTCGCCGAAGCATTTTACTACAAGGGAATCGCACTTGCCAAAGATAAGAAAATTGCGGAAGCGGCAGCAGCTTTCGAACAGGCTAATCGGCTGATGCCCGATTTTACTGATGCATATCTGCAGAAAGGGAGAGCACTTGCATTACTTGGTAGCTACCATGAGGCAGTAGAAGCTTTCAGGCAGGTGCTTGTATCAAATCCCGATGATCTGACCGCGCTGTATGGTCAGGCCCGGGCATTAGACCACCAGGGGTTGTATAAGGAGGCTATTGCAGCTTACACCCATATTAACCAGATTGAGCCAGGATGCGAACGGGTTTTTTATTACAAGGGCATCGTGCTTGTTTTAACACAAACCTATCCTGAAGCTATCGACGCATTTGGCAGGGCTCTTGCCCTTAACCCCTCCCGGGATACGTCTTGGAGCGAGATGGGGAAAGCTTTAGCTATTCTCAAAAAATATGAAAAAGCGGTGGAGGCTTTTGATGAATTTCTCGCGCTTAAACCTGATTCGGTTGATATCCTCTTTGAAAAGGGACTCGCTCTCTCCTACATAAAAAAGCCTGAATCTGCTCTGGGCGCATTTAACCGTTGCATCGAGCTCGGATTGAATAATTCCCGCGTGTATGCAGAAAAGGGACGGGTTCTTTTTGAACTGGAAAAACATGAGGATGCCTTAGCATCCTTCGATCGTGCCCTTGAAATTGATCCAAATGATGCAGTCTCTCATCGGGTCAAAGGAGAGATTCTGGCAAAGATTAACCGGCATGAAGATGCGATCACTGAGTTCGATGCCACCCTTATTATTGATCCGGAAAATTCCCAGGCTCACCGGATGAGGGGTGTCGCACTTGCAAAACTTGATCGGTATGAAGATGCTGTAGTTGCGCTGGACCGGGCAATGGAAAATGATTCGGCGAATCCCGATCTCCTTGCATGCAAGGGATATTCCCTTTACAAATTAAACCGATACAAAGAATCAGTTGAAGCTTTCGGGAAATCTCTAAAACGCAAACCTCAGTATGTCTTTGCTCTGTTCTATCGCGGAAAAGCTCTTCTGCATCTCAAGCGCTGGGATGAAGCGACCACTACTTTTGAAAAGGTACTTACCCTTGATGAACAGAACGCCGAGGCATGGTATTACCGGGGAATTGGCTACGAACACATCTCACTTTATGATGATGCTCTTAGTGCGTTTGATAAGGGTTTGTCTCTTGATAGTTCATGTGCAATCGCATGGTACCATAAAGGGTACGTTCTTGGTAAACTGAATCGGTTCGATGAATCAGTGCCATCCTTTGAACGTGCTCTTGAAATTAATCCCCAAATGCAGGATGCAGCATATCACAAAGGACTTGCACTCGCAACTATCGGACGACATGATGAAGCTGTGCAGGCATTTGAGTTGGCACTCGTTCTCGGTCCAGCCACGGGAGCACTTTACTATTATCACGGATACTCTCTCATCGGAGCCGGGCGCGACAGGGACGCAATTATATCCCTGAACCGTTCACTTGAACTTACACCTGACGATGTTGCGGCAAACCTGGCAAAAGCGGAGACACTTTTCAGGTTGAACAGTTACAACGATGCTGTGGTCGCATTCGATAAGACACTCGAATTGGATCCCCATAATGCTCATGCCGCATTTGGCAGAGGAAAGGCACTGTCCGCAGTCGGCCATGATGAAGAAGCATTAATTGCATACGAACAGGCACTAAGCCTGGATTCAACTCTTTCTGATGCTGCGTATAATAAAGGACTTGCACTCTACCGTCTGGGTAGATACCCGGATGCCATAAAAGCATTTGATTATACCATTGAATACGTTCCGGGGAACGCTTTGGCTCATTACCATAAAGGACTTGTATTGAACGCAACGGGAAAATATGAAAAGGCAATCCGCTCATTCAACCAGGCACTCACCTGCGATTCTTCCATCACAGATGCGACATATCAGACAGGGATTTCCTTTGCAAACCTCGGGAAACATGAGAAAGCACTTGGTGCTTTCGATAAGATACTGGACCTTACTCCCGATAATGCCACGGTCCTGTTTATGCGGGCACGTTCTCTTGTAAAACTCCTTAGGTTTGATGAGGCGCTCCAGGCGCTTGAATCTTCTTTGAATCGGGAAAATACCATTGCTGATGTCTGGGTTCTCAAAGGAAGCGTGCTTTTTGAGCTCGAACGTATGCCAGATGCTCTCGAGTCATTTGAGAGGGCAATTTCCCTGGAGCCCGACAATAATACTGCCTGGTACCGAAAGGGGAAAATATATATTGAGCTTGGGAACCCACATGAGGCAATTACCTGCTTTGATCAGGTCCTGTCTCATGATCAGGCTTGTGCTTCGGCATGGTTACGGAAAGGAAGTACCCTGCTCTCTATCAGTCAGTTTGAACCTGCACTGGAAGCCCTCACCCGGGCTCTGGAAATTAAACCTGGGTCTGCATACGGTTGGTATGATCGGGCAATTGCACTTTTAGAACTCGGCAGATATGAAGAAGCTGTCTCGTCGTACGACAGGGTCCTTTCTATCAACCCGAAATATGCAAACGCCTACTATGACAAAGGTGTGGCTCTTGCGAAATTAGGCAAAGATCGTGAAGCAGTTGAAGTATTTGATCATGCTACGGTACTTGATCCTAAATTTATCAGTGCTTTTTACGAGAAAGGACTGGCACTTAGCCGCCTCGCAAAAAATAAGGAAGCCATTGCTGCATTTGACCGGGCACTAGCTGTTGACACATCCTATTCTCCTGCATATTTCCAAAAGGGACTGATACTCAAAAACCTGAAACGGTATGATGAGGCTCTTTCGGCGCTCAGTGCAGCTCTCACCCTTGACACAGGGAATTATGATATCTGGTTTAACAAAGGCCTTGTACTAGCCTATCTGAAAAGATTTGATGAAGCAAAAACCACATTCGACCGTGCAATCACCCTCAATAACAACTCATTCGCTGCACATTATGAAAGAGGGTACGCGCTCATAAATCTGAAACAATATGAAGAAGCAATAACCGCATTTTCGCAAGCACTTGCTTTGGATGACCAGAACAGAGATGGACATTTTGAACAAGGACTCGCGTTTGCGATGCTCGGAAGATATGAAGAAGCCGAATCGTCGTTTTCAAAAGCTCTTGCCATTGACAATGACTTTGCCGAAGGATACTATAACAAAGGACTGGCACTGGAAAATCTTGGTCGGTACGATCAGGCGATTGGTGCATTCGATCAGATACTTTCTCGTTCTCCTGAATTTTCAGCAGCATGGTATCACAAAGGCATTGCATCTGAACACCTGGGCAAAGATGAGGAGGCTGTTGAGGCATTTGAGAAAGCCCGGCAAAAAGAGCCGCACAATATTTCATTGCTTTTTTCCGAAGGGAATGCACTTTTCCGGCTTGCAAAATATGACGATGCAATTCGTATTTTTGATATTGCACTCGAAAAGGATCCTGATAATGGCGAGATCCTGTTTGAAAAGGGTAAGGCACTTGCAAAACTGGGACGGGACGAGGAGGCACAGGAGATTTTCGGCTTTGCAGCTGCCCGGCTTCCCAACCGATACGAACCCCCCTATTTACAGGGATTGTCTCTCGTCTCGCTCGGCAGATTTGAAGAAGCCGGGCATGCATTCGATGCAGCGCTCGAGATAAATAAAACAGATCCCGATATATGGTATGAGAAGGGATTAGTGCTTTCAAACCTCGGTCATCCTGCAGAAGCAATAGCTGCATTTGACGACAGCATTATATACCAGCCTGATAATCCCCGGGCGTTTTTTGAGCGGGGGAAAGCTTTTACCGTTCTTGGTAAATTTGAGGATGCAATCAGTTCATTCGATTGCGTAATTGACCATTTGCCAGAAAATTCCAGTGCCCAGTACGCGAAAGGTATCGCTTTGTTCCATATCCGTAAATTTGAAGATGCTATCAAAGTTTTGGAAAAGACACTTTCCCTCAATAAGGATAACGCAGACGCACTGTATCATTATGCAGCTTCGTTTGCCGAACTTGGAAGATATGATGAAGCTGCAGAAGCTTTCGGGCGTTTGCTTGACATTACTCCTGATAATGCACAGGTATGGTTTGAACAGGGTATCATCTTTGCAAAACTCACCCGTCACATAGATGCAATATCCGCATTTGATAATGCACTCTCCGTAAAACCGGATTATTTTGCTGCATATTATCACAAAGCGCGTTCACTGGATATTCTGGAGCAATCCAGCGATGCAATTGTTGTCTATAATCAGGCACTTGATCTTGATCCGGCACATTCGCCGTCACTTCACTATAAAGGTGTAGCTCATACACGGATTGGCAGGTTCGAAGAGGCCATCAAAGCGTTTGACCGGACACTTGAAATCGACAGCTCCTTTGCAGAAGCTTGGTTTGACAAAGGAAAGGCACTTGCATCACTGGGAATGTTCCGCGAAGGTATAAGGGCTTTTGATAAAGCCCTAATTATCGACAAGAATTATGCTGAGGTTTATTTCCACAAAGGACTTGCACTGGCAAATCTGGGGCGGCACGATGAAGCCATTATTGCTTTCAATAAAAATATCGACCTTAATGCAGGAAATGCTGAAGCATTCTATCACAAAGGTTTATCCCTTATAGCAACAGGAAGGCAAAAAGATGCACTCGATGCGTTTGACCTCGTATTACAGATTAATCCCATGTCTGTTGAAACGTGGTTACACCATGGTATGGCTCTGGCAGATCTTGGAAAATATAGTAATGCAATCAACGATTATGACAAGACGCTAGGGATTGACCCGGTTAATGCCGATGCCTGGTACCTTAAAGGAATTTCACTCTTCGCAATTTCCGATTATAAGAATGCATATGAAGCGTTTTGTAACGCACTGGAAATACACCCGGATTTTGTGTCAGCGTTCTATTATAAAGGGCGTACACTCCATGAACAGGGAATGGACAACGAAGCAGTACTATCATATGACAATGCACTTGCAGTCCAGCCGAAACATATCGAGACACTTTACCACAAGGGTATAGCACTCACACACATCTCCCGATACGAGGCGGCAATCGTTTCATTTGACCAGGCACTACGCCTCCGGCCTACAGCCGCTTTTATCTGGACGGGAAAGGGGGTAGCCCTTTCTGCCCTTGGCCAGGACAAGGAGGCTATCAATTGTTATAAAAAGGCTCTAGGTATTGATCCAAAGGATGCACGGGCATATTATTATCTGGGAGTATCTTTCTCCCGTATCGGAAGATATAATGATGCAATTAAAAACTTCGACTCTGCCCTCATAAACAGTCCGAAATGCGCTAAGGCTTTCTATGAGAAGGGGCGGGCGCTTGCAAGTCTTTTAATGTATCAGGAAGCGATTGGTGCATTCGACCGGGCTCTTGGTGAGAATGGTATATCTTCTGATGTCTGGCTCTATAAGGGTATTTCAGAGGAAAATCTTGGGAGATATGATCGGGCGCTTGATTGCCTTGATCGTTCTATTTCCCTTGATGAAACAAACCCTTTGCCGCATTTGCATCGAGGAGCAGTATTAATACAATTGAACAGAAACAACGAGGCGCTGAAAGCATTTGATTTGGTGCTGACTCTCCAGCCGGAGTATCCGGAAGTCTTCTATTACAAGGGAATAACGTATCTGAAGCTTGGGCACTTTGATGAAGCAATAACAGCGTTTAATCAGGCTTTGGCGTTAAATGACCAGTACTCAGAGGTATACTATCATAAAGGAATAGCACTGGTCCACATTAAGAACTATCATGAATCAATAATTGCGTTCGACGCTGCGCTGAGAATAAATCCTGAATACCAGGACGCCCTTTACGAAAGGGGAAGAGCATTTATGCAGATCGGCAAGAATAAAGAAGCGATCGCATCATTCGATCGAATCCTTTCTCACAATCCCGGATTTTCTATTGCAATCTATCAAAGAGGCAGATCCCTTCTTGCACTTGGAAACCCGGATGCAGCAATCTCAGCTTTTGAACGGGCTTGGGAAATTAATCCAACCTGCTATCAGGCATTCTTCTGGGAGGGAAGGGCATATTTTGAGATGGGCAATTATGATGCGGCAATTACTGCTTTCGAGCATGCTCGGGAAAACAGCCATGGAAATGCTGATGTATATTACTTCATGGGAAAAGCTTACGCCGCACTGGATCAGCACAGGCTGGCAGTACAATCGTACGATCGATCTCTTGAGATCAATCCTAGCGCAGAGGTACTTTCGCATAAAGGTGTTTCACTCGCGGAACTTGGTATGTCCCGGGATGCTCTGGAAACATTCGAAAAAGCCCTGGAAAAGAATAGTAACCTCGCTGAAGCCTGGATGGCAAAAGGTAATGTTCTGTATGACCTCGGAAAGCATCCGGAGGCTCAGGCTGCATATGAAAAAAGCCTTGATCTGGACCCGGAAAATGCGATTGGCTGGACACGTCATGGAATGGCACTTGCAGCCCAGGGTCAAAGCAGAGAGGCAATTGAATCATATGAAAGGGCGGTATCGGTTGACCCTACGTTCTCAATAGCTTATTTCACCAAAGGTAGTGCACTTATTGCCCTTGGACAGCACCAGGATGCCAGCGAAGCATTTACTGCTATGATATCGATCCAACCGGATTTTGTGGACGCCTGGATCTATAAGGGCCGGGCATTACATGAGCTCGGGAAGTATCAGGAAGCTCTGACTACCTTCAAGCACGCTTTGGAAATCGATCCCGGGCGTAAAGAAGTCTGGAATGACATTGGGGAAATACTGGAAACGATTGGAAAACATGAAGAGGCCCAAATTTGTTACAAGAAGGCAAAATAACGTAAATCCATTTTTCAAAAAATAACTGAGAATTCCTTTTCTCAGGAAATAGTTAAAAAATAAAACCCGGGGGGACAATGCTTATCCCCCCATATGACTTTGTGCGATTACGATTATTTCCAGCACGGGGATTTTCACATTTTACGAGTGTAATGCAGCGGAGGAAAAACCCTGCCAGGGCGGCCATTTTTTAACTTCCTTAAAATACGGATTTTTTAATAATCTTTGAGAAGCACCTCAATTGCTATTGGCATAAACGCCACCACCACAAAAGGGGCGCTCAAACGGTGGATTGGCAGCTAAAAATTCAAAAAAATTCTACCCGCCAAACCTCGGAGAGTTCTTGAGGTTGGGGTCTTTCGAATACACCACAAATTTCATTATACAGATGTGAAATAATTCGTTTCATATTCGTCTCTCAAGAAAGGATTTACTATTTTTCTCTTTTACCAATCTGTCGTGCGATAACCAGCATTGAAAGAAACCCGATTACTACTCCCACAGAAACAGGAGACTGTGTGGGTTCAGATTTTGTTGAAGGCATTGCAGGTGTCACTATGCCGGCCTGAACAGTCGGGGAAGTCGTTCTCTGCAATTGTCCCGGGGGTGTCAAAGAGGTTTTTTCGCTCGCATTACCTGATGAAGTTGCATTCCGATTTTGTTCTGCAATGCGTTTATTCCCTGCGAGGTTCGGGTATGTGGGATCGAGCGCCTCGACTTTCTCAAAAGCAGCAATAGCTTCATCATATCTCTTCAATCCGGCAAGTGAGTAACCTTTAAAGAACCATGCTTTGGGACTGGCGGGATCAATGGCTACCGCAGTCTCGTATGCTTTTAGTTCCTCATCGAAGCGGCCGAGATTATACAGAATGACCCCCCGGTTAATCCACCCTTGAACATAATCTGGTTTGATTTTAAGTGCTTGATCAGATGCAACAAGCGCTTCGCTGAATTGTTGTGCTCGGTTAAGGGCATCCGCTTTTCCGTTCCAGGCTTCAAAATAATCCGGTTCGAGTATAATTGCCTTATCGTAAGCCTGAATAGACTCGGTGTAGGTTTTATTTTTCATGAAAGCATTTCCCTGCTCGAACAGACCGATAGCTTCAGCAGAGTATGCGGATACAGGAATTCCGATGCAGGATACCAACATCACCAGAAAAAGTGCTTCCCTGATTACTTTTTTTGTGTCCATACTTTCCGGAATATATGTAGTATTGGTAAAACATAAAGAATACTTCAGGTTCCGGAGATTGGTCCTTATCGTGTCAGCACGAGAACCCGCCGGGTGAGGCTTTTATGTACCCGCTGTTCATGGCGCTGCAGAATGGTCATGTGTTCTGCGACGATTTCTGAAATATCCTGATGCGTTACTACCACAGCCCTGTGCCCGGCTTTAAGCACGCGACTAATCTCATCCAGAGCATCAGAATATAGATTTGCCATTGAATCTGTTTTTTTTATGCAGACTGATTGCCCGTAGGGAAAATCCGTCACCACCGCATCGATGGAATGATTCCCCAACGGCAGAAGCGTTGCATCAGCAAGCATAAGATCCGATTGCGTAATATTTTGACGACTGCCATCAACCATCATCGGATCAAAATCACTTCCAATCGCATGCATCCCGAGTATCTCAGCTTCTATCAGGATACCGCCGGTACCGCAGAACGGATCAAGCATTACCTCACCTGCATGCGAACAGGTTAAATTGACGAGTGTACGTGCCATCCTTGGCATCATCACTCCCGGATGGAAAAAGTCCCGTTTTCCCGGATTACGCACATCATAAGATCCACGGTTTATACTGAAAAGAACTTTGCCAAAATAGCACCGGTCTTCCGAAAGAATAGCCCGGTATTCTCTCTCTGGTTTGTCCAGTGACACCGTTCCCTCTATCATGGTTCCGATCATCTGTTCAAACTCCCTCTGTGAACAGGGATTTCTTGTATTGCAGCCGCCATGAATTTTTTTGGCTCGTCCTGCGAAGGACTGAGGGGTTTCAATGGCCAGTTCTCTAAGGAGTTTCTGGAAAGCTGAAAGATCAGGATCGCATTCTCCGAGATATTCCAAAACGACCTGCGTCATGGCAAGGCGGTGTGCTTCTTCTGGATCAGGTGCCTCAACAACTGCAACCTGAAGACGGCTATCAAGTAATTTTCCTATGCATTCGAGTTCAGCAAAGGGAAGTGTCGGGTTTTCACCGGACAACTCGAAGAGCAGTCTCATTCTTATCTCATTGATCACCGGCTCTCAAATAAGTGCGTAAAAAAATTGTAAAATTTCTTTGCTTGGAAAAGAATAATCAGAAAAATGTTATAGTTACTTTTTACTTTTTTTTTTCCCCATGATTCCGGAGAAAAAACCTCCAGAATCACGACTCTTTCCTTCAAGCTCGGCAAGTTTTATGTAGAGTTCCTTCTGATCACTGCTGATGGACCTGGGGGTGACAAGTTTTACCCTGACCAGCAGATCACCGGGTTTTCCACGACGCTTGATCCCTTCGCCGGCAATTTTCAGCGCTGTATTGTGTTGTATGCCGGAGGGTACTTTCAGGTCAATATGTCGTTTATCTATCGTTTCAATTTCTATCGATGTTCCAAGCACTGCCTGAACGGGACTGATTTCGATGGTGATCTCGAGGTTATCTCCATTCCTGATAAAATGATCATGAGGTTTAACGTACACTTCAATAAACAGGTCACCATTTGGTGCGCCAAAATCACCGGCTTCACCATATCCCTCCATACGAAGTCGCATACCATTATCGATTCCTGCGGGGATATGCACAGATACTTTCCGTTTCACCCGTGAATGACCGGACCCATGGCACTCTTTGCAGACTTTTTCAGGAATTTTTCCTTTTCCACCGCATTGACTACAGGTCATCATCCGGATGAACTGGCCGAAAGCTGAATTAGCTGCTTGTCGCATCTGTCCGCTGCCGCCACAGCGGGAACAGGTATTCAGTCGTTTTGTTTCGCTCCCCGTTCCGTTGCATGCAGGACAGGGTTCAGTGTGCATAACTTCTATGTCCCGGTCCAAACCGGATACTGCCTCTTCAAGACTGATCTGGATGCGCATGAGCAGATCGGCACCTGGCTGAGGGCCCGATCGTCTCTGACCTCCGCCAAAGAAATCAAAGATATCACCGAAACCCGAGAAGTCGGTGGAGAATCCTCCTCCCCCATATGCACCCCCACCGGTGTATGATCCTTTGGATGCATTGGTGAACGTTTCATGGCCCATGTTATCGTACTGTGCTTTCTTCTGTTCATCAGAAAGAACGCTATATGCTTCGTTGATCCCTTTGAACTTCTCTTCTGCACCCTTTTCCTTGCAGACATCGGGATGGTATTTGCGGGCGAGGTTGCGGTATGCCTTCTTGATCTCCTTATCATCAGCACTACGCGGTATACCGAGGATATCATAATAGTCATCCGCACTCATTTTTCAGCTCACTCTTCTTTCACGTTATAATCTGCATTAACAACATTATCATCAGTATTTTTATCAGGCTGTGGTGCGGCAGTGGACCCTGCCTGCTGTTGTGATGCCTGCTCTGCCTGAATCTTCTGGTAAATTTTGGTTGTGACTGCATAGACACTTTCAGTCAGCATTTCCATTGATTTCTTAATTTCATCAAGGTTGTCATCAGCCAGCGCTTTTTTGACTGCAGCAATACCTTCCTCAACTTTTAGTTTGTCAGCTGTTTCAAGCTTGTCCCCGCTCTCTTTAAGCATCTTTTCTGCAGTAAAAACCGCAGTATCTGCCTGGTTGTGCAGCTCAATCTCCTCGCGCTTTTTCTTATCATCAGCTTCGAACTGTTTGGCTGCGTCCATCATCTTCCTGATGTCTTCGTCAGAGAGTTTCTTATCTCCCTTGATCGAGATCGCCTGCTGGTTGCCTGACCCAAGATCCTTTGCCGATACATGAATAATACCGTTTGAGTCAATATCAAAAGTGACTTCAATCTGGGGTATTCCACGGGGTGCCGGGGGGATACCAGTCAGCTGGAATTTGCCGAGAGTGAAGTTATCCTTTGCAAGAGCCCGCTCACCCTGTACCACATGGATCTCGACACTGGTCTGCCCATCAGCTGCTGTAGAGAATATCTGGCTCTTCCGCGTAGGGATGGTGGTATTGCGTTCAATGAGTTTGGTTGCGATACCCCCAAGGGTTTCTATACCCAGGGTAAGAGGTGTGACATCAAGCAGGACAATATCTTTTGTCTCACCGGTCAGCACAGCACCCTGAATACCCGCACCGAGAGCAACGCACTCATCGGGATTGATGCCTTTGTCGGGCTCTTTCCCGAGAATCTTTTTCACGGTATCCTGAACAAGGGGAACCCGGGTGGAACCTCCAACGAGAAGAACATGATCGATGTCCTTCGGCTCAAGCTTTGCATCGCTCAGTGCCTGCTTCACGGGTCCGACCGTGGATTCAACGAGATCACCAATCAGTTGTTCAAGCTTTGAACGGGTAAGATCTATGTTGAGGAACTTTGGGCCACTCGTGTCCGTTGTAATATAGGGCAGGTTGATATTGGTGGACTGGCGCTGTGAGAGCTCGATTTTTGCATTCTCTGATGCATCACGCAGTCTCTGCATGGCATACGGATCATTGCGGAGGTCAACTCCCTCTTTTTTCTTGAACTCCTCAATAAGGTAATCTGTTACGCGTTTATCGAAATCATCTCCACCAAGGAGGTTGTTGCCGGCAGTTGATTTTACCTCAAAGACTCCATCGCCCAGGGTCAGAATCGAAACATCAAATGTACCGCCACCAAGATCATATACCAGGACGGTGGCATCCTGCTCTTTATCTATACCATATGCCAAAGCACTTGCGGTAGGCTCGTTTATGATCCGCATGACATCAAGACCGGCAATCTTTCCGGCATCCTTTGTTGCCTGCCGTTGTGCATCGTTGAAGTATGCCGGAACAGTGATAACCGCTTTTGAAATCTTCTCACCCAGATATGCTTCAGCATCGACTTTCATCTTCTGCAGGATCATAGCCGAGATTTCCTGGGGTGAATAGTTCTTATCGTCGATCTTGATTTTTTCAGCTGATCCCATCTTACGTTTGATTGACTGGATTGTCCGCTGGGGGTTGGTAACCGCCTGGCGTTTTGCCAGGCTTCCGACAAGTCGTTCTCCTTCCTTGGTGAATGCGACTATCGATGCGGTTGTCCGCCCTCCTTCTGCGTTTGGGATCACGATTGGTTTTCCTGCTTCCATGATAGACATACAGGAAAAGGTTGTTCCCAGATCTATTCCCAAAACCTTGTCTTTTGCCATTTTTTAGACCTCCTGATCTTTCTGGTTTCCTTTGGATACGACAACTTTTGCGTATCTTATTACTTTGTCATGCATACGATACCCGCGTGAAACTTCATCAATCACCGTGCCCGCCAGTTCTTTTGAATAGATATGAGCGATGGCTTCATGTTCTGCAGGGTTGAATTGTTTTTGTTGTGCATCCAGGGGAGTTATGCCATTGCGCAGCAATTGGGCATTAAGGAGCTGCCTGATCTGAAGGATACCTTCACGCAGGTGAGTATCATCCGTTTTTAATGCCCGTTCAAAGTTGTCCACCACTTCGAGAATGTCAATGGCGAACCGTTCATTTGCAAGGGAGATGAGTATCTCCCTTTCACGAGCTGTACGTTTTTTGAAATTTTCAAAATCTGCAGCAAGCCTGATGTGTTGATCGTGTAATTCGGCAAAGGCTTTCTTTTGCGCTTCGATCTCAGCTGCATGCAGTTGAGATTCCGGCTGGGGATTTTCTACCAAACCGGAATCCTGTGCTTCGTTTTGTTCTGTACTGTGTTCTGCGTCGTGCATTGTGCATCCCATTTGATGTTCCAATATCTATTGTATTGTGGTTCTATATATATTTTTATATCATTATCCAAAAAGAACCGTTAAATATTACTTATTTTTCATAATTGGGGTTGATTATTCGTCTAATTCGATATTCAGGCTTTTTTGAGATTTATTAAAGCGATTTAGGAGATACCAGGATACCCATAATTGGAAGATCAATTCCCATATAGGGTATTGAAAGGTTTGATCGCACGTTGCTCCCAAGTCCGATGAACATCACCGCCCCGAAGGGCTGCCTGTAGATCTGATTAGTGATTATGCAAAATAATCCCTTTTCCTGCGGTACCTCGGAGAAAACAGAGCGGGGGACCCTTGTTAAATATTCCGATTCATATCGGGAAATAATCTGCATACATTTTTCTTTCCTGTCCTGCATACACTAGACCATGAAGTGGGCACTTCTCTCGGTCTGGGACAAGACAGGTATTATTGAGCTCGCACAGGAACTTCTGAGACATAAATACAACATAATGAGTTCTGGCGGAACCGGAAAGGCACTTGCTGATAAAGGTGTAAGGTTTACTGAGGTTTCCAGTTATACCGGATTCCCCGAGATGATGGATGGACGCGTGAAGACACTGCACCCAAAAGTCCACGGGGGACTGCTGGGGAGACAGCAGATTGATGATGCGGTGATGGCAAAGCACGGTATCAACCGGATCGACCTCCTGGTTGTAAACCTGTACCCGTTTGAAAAGATGTCCGGGCAACGGTTGAGTCTTGAAGAATTAATCGAATTTATAGATATTGGGGGGCCGGCTATGATCCGGGCCGGGGCTAAAAATTATAAAAATGTCGCAGTTGTTGTTGACCCGTCAGATTATCAGGAAGTGGTCAAAGCAGTTCAAAACGGCGGAATTTTCCTGGAACAGCGTCTCACGCTTGCAAAAAAGGCATTTGCCAGAACTGCAGCTTACGATGCGGCGATCAGCAATTACCTCTACCTGCTCGATGCTCCGTTTCCCTCAACGTTAACATTGCAATTCAATCATGGCAGGGAACTGAGGTATGGTGAAAATCCGCACCAGCGGGCTGCAGTCTATGGCAATACGGGTATAGCCGGTGCTCAGCCCACACAGGGAAAGCAGATGTCATATAATAATTATCTTGATGTTAACGCTGGTGTGGCTCTTCTTGGCGAATTTGAGGAACCTGCTGCAGTAATCATCAAGCACAATAATCCCTGCGGAGTTGCTATCGGCACTGATTTGCCTGATGCCTATGTCACAGCCCGAGAAGTTGATCCAGTTTCTGCTTATGGATCTGTTGTCTGCCTTAACCGGGAAGTTGATAAAAAAGTGGCTGAAGAAATTTCCGGAACATTTGTTGAAGTTCTTGTCGCTCCATCATTTTCAAAAGAGGCTCTCAGGTTTATGGTAAAAAAAGAGAATATGCGTGTACTTGCAATTCCTCCGAGATCCGAATCTGATGAGATACGATCAATCGATGGGGGTGTTCTGGTCCAGCGAACTCCACCCTATCAGGAACATTGGGAAGTCATCACCGACCGTGATCCAACACCGTATGAGATGCGTGCTGTCCAGCTTGCCTGGAAGGTGTGTAAACATACGAAAAGCAATACCATCATATTTGCCGATCAGAAACGCACCTTGGGAATCGGCGCCGGGCAGATGAGCAGGGTTGATTCAGCAAAGATTGCCATTATGAAAGCCTGTGCCCCACTCAAAGGTTCAGCTGTTGCTTCGGATGCTTTCCTGCCGTTCCCGGACACGCTTGAAGTTGCCGCTCAGGCAGGGGCGACAGTCCTTGTACAACCGGGAGGATCTATTCGCGATAAAGAGGTGATCGATGCCGCAAACCGGTTGCACATGGCTATGGTGTTTACAGGTACTCGATACTTCAGGCACTAATCTGTGCTTTTTTTCAATTTTAAGTCAATTTCTGCGATAAATTTATATTCTGCGAAATAATCATAGATATTTAAATCGTTTGTGGCTGCATGGTCATGGATGATTGGCAGGACTTGCCTTTCAAGAGGTTTACAGATATGGATTATGGTAGTATGATTGGTGAATCCTTTGAATATGCAAAGGAGGCTGTAGTTGGTAAGTGGAACAAGTGGCTGATGCTGATCATCGCAACTATCCTTCTCGCGCTTCCCCTGATGGGATATGCGATGAAGGTTCTGCGGGGTGAAAAACCAGCCCCGGAAGTTGACGATTGGAGCACTCTTTTTATTGATGGAATAAAATATCTTATCGTTTCCCTGATTTACGCGCTACCAATCATAATTGTCTGGATTCTGGTTCTGGGAGCCTCAGCTGCTGCCATAATGTCCGGCAACTACTCGGCAATGATGGCAGCATTCGGTGCTATGGCTCTCGGCGTATTGGTCATGTTCGTCCTTGGAGTTATCATTGCTGTCTTTGAGGTAATCGGAATAGTACGCTTTGCCCGAACCGGAAGCATTGGTGAGGCTTTTAATATTTCTGCTATTCTTGCAACCATCAACAAAATAGGCTGGGTTCCCTACATAATCGCACTGATTGTTCTGATGATTGTGGGAATCGTTGTTGGAATTATTATTGGTATCCTTACGATAATTCCGTACCTTGGTATCATTATTTATCTTTGCCTCATCGCTCCGGTAACACTCCTGTTTATGCGGTACATTTGCCTGCTGTATGACAGCGCTGGTGCAGCATAACCCAACCCTTTTTTTTATACTTTACGTTAGTACTGCCTGCCCGGTTTGTATTTATCCCGTCAATCGTCAGCATTCTGCAGTTTATACATAACACGAAACTGTCTGATGTATGACTTATTCCGTCTGATCTTGAAAAAACAGGAACTTCGATGCAACTTTCAGAACGTCAGGAAATATAAGCCCGGGAGTACGCAATACTTGGCAGCTAGTAAAAAAATAGCTCGAGAGAATGCTCATTCACCAAGTAAAAGCATTCGGGAGGTTTCACATGGACTGACATGGAGCTTTCCCGAACAGGTACTACGATATTACTATTCCCGGCGCAGGGGAGCCGTGGGGAACACGGTCTTCCCCGCCGTTACCTCACCAGGGTTTTGCACACCATATCTGATAAAAAAATGAATTTTAAAAAACCCTCTGCTTGTAAAAAGAGTACGAGCGAGAAATATATTTTTTCTGAGGATAAGGTTCTATAATCACCGAACGGTAACCTTATCGAGCCGTTTTGATCGATACCGGTTTTTGATATTGTCGGTAAAAAATGTCCCTGTTGATTGAGCACTTAACAGATTTGCATAGATGTGGGAAGGAACATTTTGATATTGAAAAACCATCCCGGAATGGAATTCAATCTCTAAATTCTTTAAATGAGTATCGTAACCTACCGTTTTAAGGTTACAGGAATCAACGGGTTGTCTCTCCACTGAATATCACCATAACTAAGAGGTGCTGTCAACAGATAATGCTTGGTAATTTATAAAAATTACAAGGATAACACATTTTCATGATCTCAGCATGGATAGGGTGTATATCATGACTTTCTCACACATCGATTCGTAAAATTACAATATCAGGTTGAATAAATTTTTAAATATTTCCAATACTAACATTAAGTAAAGATGTATGATGCTGTTGAGGTTTCCCGCCTGCTCGACATCCTCGGGAACCGTAATCGCAGACGAATCATTGAACTGTTGCGACAGAAACCCTGTTTTGTCACTGAGATCTCCGAGACGCTGATGCTCTCACCAAAAGCAGTCATCGATCATCTTCAGATGATGGAGCGGGAAGCCATTTTATCCTGCCAGATGGATGATCGTCGCAGGAAATATTATTACCTCGAAAATGACATCCTCATCGACATCAATCTTAAACAGGTGCGGGTACTTGCCGATGGAATCGATGACGATAGTCCCCGAAATGATCTTCTTAAAAATTCGGTCACCATGCTGGGGAGAATGATTAAAGCTCACGACATGATCCTTTCTAATCTCGAACAGGTAAATCATGATATCGAAACAAAAATGAATGACCTTGCCCGAAACCATAAGGATTTATTCAGGAGCGAACGAGAGATTACTGTAATCATAGCGCTTTCGCATGACTCTCTTACGTTTCAGGAACTGGAACAGGTCACCGAAATATCACAAAAAGATCTTGGTGAGATCCTGAAACGGTTCGAACGTAAAGGACTCATCGGGCGGATAAAAGATCGGTATATACTCCGAGGCGTATATGAAGAATAATCCGAACAGTCCTTACGACGATGTTTTTAATAACCTTGCAAAGATAGTTGAAGACATTGTAAAAAACATGCCCGATAACCATCACGCACGCATAGTAGGATACACGATAATTACCCGGCATCCTTCAAACGGAGACCCCGAAGTCTTCCAGGCCGGGGATCCCGGTGATGATGATGATGAAATTCCGTACGAAGTTGTGGAATCTGATGATATGATTTATATCACCGCCACGATGCCAGCCAATCCAAAAAACGCTCCCTCTATTGACATCCAGAAAAACAACGTTCATGTCTCTATTGATAACCGGGACATTACTATTGTGCTCGATAAACCTATTGACAGAATTCACAGTTACTATCGGATCCACCGTGGTTTGATGGATATCACGCTGAAAAAGATAAACCAATACTGATTATCCTTGATTTTTTAAAACAGGTTTTGGACTCTAAAAATGTTCAAAAAACCTGACCACTCTCATAAATTTCACTCCTGCTACACCAGTTCCCTTAAATGATAAACTCCCGAAGAGTGAAAAAATCGCTGAACACAGGGAGAGTATGGAGGGACTGGTTCTCCCTCTCCATCAGTGTACCCGTGCTTTGTAAGTTATATAATTTCAAAAGGAATTCAACAGAGCCAAAATTTAGGTGAGACAGAAAGATTATACTTTTACCGGCAAATCAGATGAGGCCCACGGGGTAATAGATTGCTTTCCCGTGCGCATCTCGTGGAACTGTCGTAGCGAGACGGTTATGTCCCGGGTGAAGGCAAAATACCCGATCTGAGTATTCCGGCAGAGTTTCATCGCCATATCCATGAGTCCACGCGGGTCAGGACGTGCTTCACCCAGCCAGATATGGAAGATGTTTCCACCATCCACAATCGGGAAAAACACATGCTCGATCTCCATCCGTTTGGTGAGCGGAACATTCGCACCAGGTGCGACATGGGTTCCGTTCGTATAGTAAACAGGAAGATCTCGGCTCTTGCCCAGCATTTCCAGACCTTCTTCAATGTCACCCTTGATAACTTTTACAGCAGAACTATGATAACGACGATCGAGGAGGTCTGCAACCGCGAACCTTTGCCCTGTCGTTTCTGCCGGGGTACGTGCCAGCGCTATGGTCATGTTGTTCTTCTTTGAAAGTTCCCGACCATAGAGTTCCATTTCCGTCATCGCACGTATAGCGAGCCTGAACGCCTCTTTTGATTCGTGGAGCTGTTTACCCGTGTGATGTTGTACCATTTCATTGACGCCAACTACGCCAATCGTGTACACAAGTCCTTCAAGGTCGACAGCAAGCGCACCACGTTCGCCAGTATTCGGGTCTTTTGGGCGCTGCATCGCAAAAGGCATCCGGCTGTTCGCCCGAATCAGGTCCATCCAGCGACGCTTGATCTTAAAAATTTCCACTGAGACCTCCATGAGTGCCTTGAGTTCGGCAAAAAGTCGTTTATCATCCCCCTCAGCATTGTAAGCAGCCCGGGGGCAATTCACCGATACAACCTGCCATGACCCCATAGAGAAGTGCCTGCCATCCTCAAAGAAAAGTTTCTTTTCAAAATCCGAATCTTTGTCTGCCACTGTAGAAAACTGGTAGGCACAGCACTGGTAACAGGAAATTCCTTTACCAGCCCCGCGGTAAGCAGGAAGCTGGTTATCATAATAAGGTGTTCCGAACTTTGAAGCGAGCTCGAAGGTCATCAGGTATAATTCCTGGAAGGTGGGCAAGTCGGGATTTTTGCAGTTGTAATCTTCGCGTTCATTCATGAAATCGGGCTCAATTGAGATCTCGGGCTTTGGAAAGTTGAAGGGTTTTCCCCAGTAATCTCCCTCAAGCATTACTTCCATGAGTGCCTTGAAAAGCAGACGCACCTCACGCTCGAATTCCCCGTAGGTCCTGCGGGGTGCAGATCTGCCATCCCATATCTTCCCTTTGTATATACAGGGCTTGTCCTGCCAGAGAGTAGGAACGCCAGGTGATAGTTGAATAGATGAAAAAACGAGCTGACCACCGCGGGCAACCATCATCTGTGTCATTTCATACACAAACATCTGCATGTTCTGTTTGATCTCGTTATACGCCATTCCTTCCATATAAGGTGCAAGGAATGTGAGGAAATTGTAATAACCCTGTCCCCCGGCAAAATTTGTTTGTGCGGAACCGAGTGCTTTCACGGCATGGAGGATTGCAACCTCGGCACGTTTGGCAGGGCCTGCTACAGAAGCTTTCGTACCATTGCCGTCAGGCATAAGTCCATAGTAAAAGAAATAACGCAGATCCCAGTCCTGGCAGAACGGGCGGGTACCAAAATACTCAAGATCGTGGATGTGCATCTCTCCTGACAGGTGATGATCGGCAAGATCGGGAGGGAGCTGAAGCAGGTATTGTTCCTTCGAGATCTTGTCTGCCTTCTTCTTGTGAGAAGTCTCGGCATTTTCCTGAAGGTTGGCATTATCGTGCGCTTCAAATCCCCTGCCGACATCGATCTGATGTGCATCGAAAACCGGAGTACCGACACGGGTGGAAACATTCCGGTACTGTATCATACCTTTTTCAAGGAGGGTGATATTAACGATCTCGCGTATAAGTGGCCCGGAGAGGGACTTTAAGCCCATATTCTTGATCCGGTTTTCTACATCATGCGCGATTTCCTGTGCGGTCGCTTCGTCGGCACCCTCATAGCCATAGAATGTTTCGACGAGTTTGGTTTCTTCTACAATCTGTCGGACAATGCGATTACGATCCCATTCGATGATGTGCCCGTCAGATGTTCGGACTGAGGGGAGTACGGGAACAGTGATTCCCTCAAACGTAAGCTGCCTGGTCTCCCGGTGTGCCATTATTCACCTGATATCAGCTTTGATAGGTGCTCCCCATCCAGTTTACCCGCAGGAAAAAGATCCGCAGAAGTGTAGAAATCAGAGTCTTTTTGCAAAACTGGGGCTTCGTGTACAAAAACCCCATTCATACGCAGCTCCGTAAGGGATTCCGCAGTCGAAAGGTCACGCTCGAAATACGTATAGCCACCCTTCGTCAGAAATCCTTTTAAATTGTCACAATTCGGGCAATATTCAAGCGTATATACGATCAATTGCGATTTTTTCGGCACAAAAAACACCCTCACACAGTTACCTATCCAATAGGCTTTCCGGAGATAAAAAAATCATGGTTTGTTCATTTTACCTGATATATCCTCTAAGCGATTAAGATTAGTAGGGGTATGAAATAATAGTACGGTAAATGGTAAGATCGTTTATAGCACTCGAACTTTCTAAAGAAATCCAGGATCAGCTCGCTTTAGCTCAGGAGACTATACGGGGGTGCAAAGCCCGACTTACGTATGTGGATCCAAAAAATATTCACATTACCACAAAATTTCTTGGTGACGTTGATGATGAAACACTCCGGAAAGTTATGGATGCACTCAGGTCTGTCACCTTTCCTTCATTTCCCGTAACCGTTGGCATCGTCACGGTAAACAATCCAAAACACCCGCACACAGTCTGGTGTACAATCGGGGATAGCGGAGAGAGCGGGCGTTTATTCCACCTTATAGAGGATGTACTTGAACCTCTCGGTTTCGAACGTGAGACGCGCCGCTTCACCCCCCACGCAACTCTGGCGCGGATTAAATCACCACATCCATCTTTGTTATCTGTGCTGAATACGCTGAATGATCAATCCTATGGCAGTTGCATGATCAGCAGTATAAAATTAAAAAAAAGTACACTCCTACCTCAGGGTCCGGTCTACGAAGACCTGCTGGAGGTGAAATGGTGAAACGGTTGCCGATTGAAGAGCATGTATTGATAAATCTCCGTCCAACTGAACAGGAACGCGATCATGTGTGTGGTCTGGCGAAACGCCTGCTCACCGCAATTGAACAAAGCGGGAAAGCCGAGGGAATGGTCGTAGGCTCGATTGCCCGGCATACATGGGTTCGCGGAGATCGGGATCTCGATATATTCATGCTCTTTGACCCGGGGTTGTCCCGCGAGGAACTTGAAACAGAAGGACTTGCACTCGCGCGGAGCATTGCATCCGTATTCTCTGACCGTTTCCATGAAAAGTATGCCGAACATCCGTATATCAATGCTTTTATCGATGATGTGGATGTAGATCTTGTTCCCTGCTATAGGGTGGATAGTGCCGCACGGATCCAGAGTGCCGTTGACCGCACCCCGTTTCACACACGGTACATTACCGACAAGATCAATGGGTTAATCGATGATGTGCTCCTGCTCAAACAATTCACCAAAGCTGGCGGTATTTATGGTTCAGACCAGATGACGGAAGGATTTTCAGGGTATCTCTGCGAGCTCCTTGTGCTCCATTACGGGGGATTTACGCCACTTATCCGGGAAGCAGCATCCTGGCGGCCCGGGATTGTTATCGATATTGAGAACCATGCTGCAAAAAAATTCGAGGAACCATTGGTCGTCATCGATCCGGTCGATCCGAAACGCAACGTGGCAGCAGCAGTATCCTTGGATCGCATGGCAGGGTTTGTCGAACTGGCGAGGGGGTATGGTGAAAACCCTGTAACCGAATTTTTTTTGCATCCGATGGAACGCTGTATCCTGAAAAAAGAACTGGCCGCGACAATCGCTCAACGCAGGACACATGTTTTTGCTGTCATCTTTGCGACACCACAATACATTCCGGAGATTATTGTGCCACAGCTCAAGCGCAGTGTTTCGGCAATCAGAGAACTATTGGAGCGGAACGGGTTTGCCGTCCATCACGCTTCGTATGATATGCAGTCAGAGGAATGCATGATCCTTCTTGAGCTCCTTGTGGGGAACCTTCCGGCAATACGCCGGCATATAGGGCCGCCACTCTGGAACCACGTAAATGCAGATAAATTCCGTGAAAAGCACCTAGCGGAACATCAGTCACGGCCATTCATTGAAGACGGGCGGTACGTGATTGAGGTGCAGAGGGAATATCAGACTGCAAAAAGCCTGTTGTCTTCGGAAGCTCTCATGAGTGTGAGCCTGGGAAAACATGTGCGACAGTCGCTGGAACTGGGATGGACCCTTTATGAGGGACCCGAATGCTGGAAGGAGGAGTTTGCACCATTCATCGCGGAATTCTTTGACCAGTGCTCACCACTTTCACGGATCCGGCGGGAAAAATAAAACAGATATCCTCCATTTACTCTTTGTAGTAATACCATTCTGCACATGGGCAGGAATGGGGGGATTTGAAGATTACTTTTTTGAATTTTTCTTTATTTTTGCTAAAGCCAGTTTCTCAATGGCTGCAATATCAATACCCTGCATGACAGCTAGTTTCCGGTTCTTTACCGCATTGTCAACAAACCCTTTACCGGTCAGCGTGCGGACAATAAGTGTTGTCGATCCAGGGGTGCTTCCTATCGCACCTGCAGAGATGTCAGAAAATAGTGCAGTCAGATCCGTACAGAAATGGCAGCCTTTACGGATGCAGGTATCCAGTTCTGCGAGGGGTACAATCGTGGTACTGCCATCATGCTTAAGGATCTCTAATTTTCCTTTTACATCGAGTTTTATAATTTCATGGGGTTCGAGATTGTAGTGGTTTTTGAGTTTTCCCTCAACAAGAGCGGTGTAATCGAATGTTTCTGTACAGAAGAGTCCGATTACAAGGCGAATTGCTTTCCCGTACGGTTTTAAAAGATCATTATCACTTTCACGCATTCGTGCTACTGCCTGGACCGCACAGGGAACACCGATAACTGCAATCCGTTTGTACTTGTGCTCAATTGCAGCATACTTAAGCGCAGCAAGGAGTGGCACCCACCAGCTATACCGGCTACCTGCCTGCTGAACAAGCACCTCCGATTTCGTGATCACAACAGAGGAGGGTTTCAGGGTCCAGCGATCTTCGGTAACCGTCACAACTGCATCTATTAGTCCCTCATCAAGAGCATTGGCAAGAATTGACGTGACGGCTCCCCCACTTTGCTTGTGGGGGACTTCAAATGTCGCTTTTGCACTCATAAGTTCGAGATAATACCCGAGTGTTTCTGCTGGCTGGCTACAGATCCGGGGACATACTGCATAACATGCCCCGCAATTGACATTATCGCTTGCCTGTTTGCAGTACCCGTTACTTCTTGGGCTTATTGCCATTCCTCCTTCATCAAATGAGATGGCATCCGCTGGACAGACCGCCACACATGCACCGCATCCCGAGCATTTACCTGTGTCCCAGACCTCGTTTTTCAAATCAAGATAACTTTTTGCAGCCATTACCATCACTCCCATGTGTATTTATTCGCAAATGGTCGTGCGCTTGCAGGAGAAATCCTCGAATAATCAGAGGTCAGTAGTGGGGTCGGATCAATACCGAACGTTCGTGCAAAATCCTCAATAATTGGTTGGATCATTGTCTTCTGCGCTTCTGTCGCTGACATTTGTTGGGCACCGACCCCGAGGTTATTCTTGTCGACAATACCCCGAACATATATTTCACCACCGTGGATCCCGCTTCCAATGCCACGTTCTGCAATTGCAGGAGTGCCGGTTAATCCGAGAACAATCAGCAGACCTCCTGCCATATACTCACCGAGAAATGCCCGTGCTGCTCCTCCGACAACAAGGATCGGGCGTTTATCTGTGTACTGCTTCATGTGGATACCCCCTCGGTACCCGATGTTATCCCTCACGTACACCCTGCCGCCACGCATGCTGTGAGCTACTGCATCACCGGCACTACCATGAATAATGATCTTTCCCATATCCATGGTATTTCCCGGTGCATGGTCAGCATTCCCATGAACGATGATTGTCGGGCCGCTCATGAACATGGCGAGATCCCCGCCAGGAACTCCATTGACCGTGAGCGTAACTCCTTCACCCCGGATACCATCACCAATGAATCGCTGCCCGAGAACATTATCTATCACGATCTCTTTTGCCCCTGAAGTAATCGCCGCCCGGATTTGCTGGTTGAGGTGTGTGTAGTGGAGATATTTTGCATCAATCCTGACTGATGTCGTCATTACGCCCCCACCGTTTTCACATCAAGAACGTTCAAGAGTCCTTCATCCAGCATATAACCCCGGAGCCTGTCACGATTGCCCCTCAGGCTCTCAATACTGTTGATACCCGCAGCACCCATCAGCTCAGCGAGTTCGAGAGTCCAGCCATGAATCAGGTTCTCGACCTGCACGGATTCAATATCGGGATCAAGCCTTTTGGTGAGTTCTGGTTTCTGGGTGGCGATACCCCATGCGCACTGCCCCCGGTAGCAGGTGCCGCATACGCGGCAACCCATCGCAACTAGAGCAGAAGTACCAATATATACAGCATCTGCACCGAGACAGATGATCTTTGCCACATCGGCACTTTCGCGAATCCCGCCACTAGCAATAATGGAAACTTTGTTTCTGATTCCCTGCTGGCGAAGTTTAGCGTCCACGCTCGCAACTGCTGCTTCAATGGGAATCCCGACATGATCTCGAAACACCCGTGGAGCAGCACCGGTACCACCGCGAAATCCATCAATTACTACAGCATCTGCAGAAGAACGCGCGATTCCAGCTGCAATAGCAGCTGAGTTGTGTACTGCGGCGATCTTCACAAAGACAGGTTTCTCCCATTCGGTCGCTTCTTTTAACCCTCGTACGAGCTGCTTGAGATCTTCGATACTATAAATGTCGTGATGGGGTGCAGGGCTAATAGCATCGCTTCCTTCCGGGATCATACGTGTGCACGACACATCGGCACAGACTTTTTCACCGGGCAGGTGCCCGCCGATACCCGGCTTTGCACCCTGCCCGATCTTGATCTCAATCGCAGCACCACGTTCGAGATAATTGATATCCACACCGAATCGCCCGCTTGCAACCTGGACAATCATATTTTTCTGGTACGGATATAGTGATTCGTGGAGTCCGCCTTCACCCGTCCCCATGAAAGTCCCAATACGGCTTACCGCTTTTGCAAGCGCGGTCTGGGCATTTAAGCTGATTGCACCGTAGCTCATGTGCCCGATCATGATCGGTGTCTCGATCTGAAGATTTGGGGAGAGTTTTGTCAAAAGCTCTACCTCACCATTTGCGACTTCTTTAATGGATAACGATGAGGGCTTTTTCCCAAGATACGTGCGAAGCTCCATGGGTTCACGAAGCGGGTCGATACTTGGATTTGTTACCTGGCAGGCATCCAGTACGAGGCGGTCAAAAATAATCGGGTAGGGAAGTGCATTACCCATACCCGCAAGGATAATCTTTCCGGTCTTCGCCTGGTTAAATATATTCTCACGAACCTCACGCGTCCATACAGGGTGACTCCGATAATCCGTGGGTTTCTCATAGATACTGATAGCATCCCTCGGACAGAATGCAGTGCAGCGGTGGCAGGCAACACAATTTCGGGAGTTCACCCGGATTGCATCACCATCATTTCGGAACACGTCATAGGAGCAATTATCAACACAGCGCCCGCAGAGCATGCACTGATCCGGGTCGATATCAACTTTATAGCGAAGAGGGATGCTGCCTATTGTCATGCAATAATCCTCCCGATGACAGGTTCACCGGCTTTTGGCATTGAGATACTATCAACATCCGGTTCCATCCTCCGGATTGCTGCTTCCTCGCTTGAGATATATAGTCGGTCTCCATATTCTCCGGAAACAAGCGGGCGCAGCTTGATCCGGTCGGTAAAGCCAACCAGCGTGTTTTCGTTTGCTACACAGATTGCAAAAGGACCATTCATGAGGGCTGATCCGTATGCAAGACGAATTGCCCTGTTGAGTTCCTGCTCCTTTGCCGGCATCCGGTCAATTTCCTCCCAGAAAGGTGGTGCAAGCGCCCGCACCGCCATCTTTTCAGAGAGCCCGTGTTTTCGTATCAACAAGTCGACAAGATAAGCAACCACTTCAGTGTCGGTATACATCGTACATTTATACCCGTAGCTTTCAATGTAACGCCGGTTGGTACCATAGGAGGTTATCTCACCGTTATGGACTACACTCCAGTTCAGGAGGTTGAAAGGATGTGCGCCCCCCCACCAGCCAGGGGTGTTTGTCGGGTACCGGTTGTGGGCAAGCCAGAGATATCCTTTATAATCCTGAATCCGGTAGAAGTCTGCAACGTCCTCAGGCCAGCCTGCAGCTTTGAATACGCCAAGATTTTTACCAGAAGAGAAGATGAGAGCACCATTTTTTTCCGCGTTGACTTTCATGACCAGGTGGGTAACGATGTCTTCATCAGGTGTGGTACTTTTCGGCATCAGGCTCCGGTCCGGGCGGAAAAAATAACGCCATGGTGTATGAACCTTCCGTATATTGGGCTGCTCATACGTTTTGATCTGTTCATCATGGACGATAGTTCCCCATTTCTCAAGGAAGGTGTCAAGTGATGCTTTGTTTTCACGGATATTATCAAAAAAAACATGCAGCGCGAAATAATCCTTATATTCAGGATAGATACCGTACGCCACGTAGCCTGCGCCTTCACCACTCCCCCGTTCATTCATCATGGAGAGTGCTTCTTTTATTTTGGCACCATCCAGACTTTCACGGTGTTTGTCCAGAACTCCTATAATACCACACATATTATCACAATATAGAATGATGTTGTAATGATGAACATATGTTCATTCCATAATGAACATTCGTTCAATCAGATTGGTTGAATAAGTATAAATACAAATGGGTGGAACATGTCTTCCAATATGCCAGCAGACGTAACAAAACTTTTAAAGAAAATCGAGGCGGACAAAATTAAATTTATCCGCCTTCAGTTTACTGACATCCAGGGTCAGCCGAAAAACGTCTCGATCCCGGTTATTCAGGCAGAGAAAGCATTGACCGAGGGTATCTGGTTCGATGGATCCTCCATCGAGGGATTTGCCCGGATTGAAGAGTCCGACATGATGCTGAAACCGGACCCGGCAACATACGCGGTTCTTCCCTGGAGACCTCAGGAAGGAAAGGTTGCACGATTTATTTGTGATGTTCAGACCTACGGCAATAAACCATTCGACGGGGATCCCCGGTTTATCCTGCGCAAAACCATCACTGATGCAGCAAAGATGGGGTTTACCTTTAATACAGGACCTGAACTCGAATTTTTCCTGTTTAAAATGTACGATGGCATACCAACTACTGAGTTTGAGGACCACGGTGCCTACTTCGATCTTGCTCCCACAGACTCTGCCGAAGATGTTCGGCGTGATGTTGTGTTGGCACTGAGCGATATGGGATTTGAAATTGAAGCCTCTCACCACGAAGTCGCTGACAGCCAGCACGAGATTGACTTCAAATATGGCGATGCCCTTACCACTGCAGACCGTGTAATTACCTTCAAGTTTGCAACCAAATCGATAGCTCTCCAGTACGGACTGCATGCGAGCTTTATGGCAAAGCCTATTGCCGGCATCAACGGCAGCGGTATGCATACGCATGGGTCACTGGCCAAGAATGGTAAGAATGCTTTCTTCGATCCCAATGGTGAGAATCAGCTCTCCGACACCGCAATGTATTACATTGGGGGTATCCTGAAGCACGCTAAAGCAATCACCCGAGTAGCGAACCCGACAATCAACTCCTATAAGCGGCTTGTTCCCGGTTACGAAGCCCCCTGTTATATTTCCTGGAGTGCAGCGAACCGCTCAGCCCTGGTCCGCGTACCGGCAGCCCGTGGCAACAGCACCCGTGCTGAGTTCCGCAGCCCGGACCCGATGTGCAACCCGTATCTCACCTTTGCCTGCATGCTAGCAGCAGGACTTGACGGTATTAAAAACAAGGTTATGCCTCCTGAAAGTACAAACACGAACATCTATCATCTCGATGAGAGAGCACGCAAAAAACTCCATATTGATATGCTCCCCGGCAGCCTTATGGAGTCCAATGCGGCACTCCTGAAAGATGAGGTACTGTGCAAGACTCTAGGTGATCATGTGGTCACAAACCTTTCGAGCATTGCACAGATGGAATCCGATTCATTCCGTCTTG
The DNA here is from genome assembly GCA_964590415.1 of uncultured Methanoregula sp. Classification (GTDB taxonomy): domain Archaea; phylum Halobacteriota; class Methanomicrobia; order Methanomicrobiales; family Methanospirillaceae; genus Methanoregula. The sequence goes on from CAZPVQ010000005.1 coordinate 78,173, forward strand.
CAGTACACCCGTGGGAGCTGGATCGCTACCTGGCAACATATTAATTTTTTCGACCGCCTCTCGCAAGGAAACTTCGGAAATTTCCCAATCCAGCCTGTTATCACCGGACTTTTTATCCGGGATTATGCATGGTAACGGGAATTGGATCAGAAAAAATTGGCTTTATTATCGTGACACCAAGCAGGTGCTTTCAAAGACATCATGAAAGCCCGACGCGTTTGCTTTCGGCGTGACATGGCAGGGTCAGCCAGATTCTCTGAAGCCCCTTTTCTGTAATCTGCATTTTCCTCAAACACTCTTACTAAGGTGGAAAATGACATTCGATTCAGCAACAACAGTATGGCTTATGGTTTCTGCAGCGCTTGTGATGCTGATGATACCGGGAGTAGGTCTTTTCTATGCAGGACTTGTTCGCAGGAAGAATATCATCTCGATGATCGCGCTTTCTTTTGTCGTTCTCGCTGTCGTCAGTATTTTCTGGATGGTGATAGGGTATTCGCTCGCTTTTGGCCCGGATATTGGCGGAGTTATCGGAAACCTCGATTATGCCTTCCTCAACGGAGTCGGAACAGATACAGGAGCGAAGGGATATCCTCCGCTGGGATTCATGGTCTTCCAGCTCTTCTTTGCAGCAGTGACCTTAACCATCATAACATCTGGTGTGGCAGAACGCGTCAGGCTCTCTTCATTTATTGTGTTCATGCTCCTTTGGACAACATTTGTCTATTGCCCGATTGCCCATTGGGCATGGGGAGGTGGGTGGGCGCAATCGATGGGACTTCTGGATTTTGCCGGAGGTACTGTGGTTGAGATCTGTTCTGGGTTTTCCGCACTTGCTATTGCCCTTGTAATTAAAAGCCGGGCCGGCTTTGGAAAATATTCGATGGAGCCCTACAATATTCCCCTGGCTCTGATCGGGGCTGCACTGCTCTGGTTCGGCTGGTTCGGTTTTAATGCGGGCAGTGCGCTTGCGGTGAATGGAATGGCAGTTATTGCATTCGTAAATACCAATGCTGCTGCCGCTGCAGGCACGCTTGCATGGATGGGAGCCAGCTGGTATCACGGAAAACCAAGCTCGCTGGGCATGGTGAGCGGGGCGATAGCCGGCATGGTTGCAATTACACCCGCAGCCGGATATGTTACGCCAATGGTTTCGGTACTGATTGGTATTGTTGCCGGCCTGATCTGCTATGGTGCAATGTTATTCCGGATAAGGAAAGAACTGGATGAGAGCCTTGACGCATGGGCAATCCATGGTATAGGTGGCCTCTGGGGGACAATAGCCACCGGCATATTCGCGGCAATGGCTGTCTGCGGAATCTCCGGTCTGGTTGAAGGTAACACGCAGCAGTTTATGATAAATGGAATTTCCGCACTGGCAGCGCTTGTCTTTTCCTTTGTTATCACCTATATTATCGCTAGTATGATTGACCGTACAATGGGACTGCGGGTATCATCGGATGAAGAGTACGTGGGGATGGACATATCGCAGCATGGCGAGCGGGTCTGAGGTCATCATCATGAAAATGGTAAAAGCTATTATCAAACCGGAACGGTTTGAACTCGTAAAAAAAGCACTAGAAGAAAAAGGGGTGACTGCCATGACTGCCACAGAAGTCCAGGGACGGGGAGAGCAGAAAGGAATTACACTCGAATATCGGGGAAAGCAGATGATCGTGGATATGCTTCCTAAGATTCAGATCGAGATCATCGTTCGGGACAAGGAGGTGGACGAACTTATCGCAACCATTATCGGTGCTGCAAGGACCGGCAGGATCGGCGATGGTAAGATCTTTGTCCTGCCGGTCGATGCCGCTATCAGGGTCAGGACCGGTGAAATGGAACGCTGACAGGCTGCCCGTTTTTTTTTCAAACCGTCCATCAATGCGCGCCGACTTTTTCTCTTTTCCCTTTGCTTCGGATTTGTTTTGTATTCTGACGGCAGATTATTTTTGATAATAGATATATTTATTAACATAGGAATGAAACTTCCTTCCTGCGAGAGTTTCGCATGTTGTTTGGCTGCAGCAGACATATTATTGAAGATAACTACCGGACTTTTCATCCGGCAGGTATCTGAAAAGAACAGGAACGTTCATGTGATTCCCTGCAAGCAGATCACATTGAGTCAAAGGTGAACAAAAAAATGGCAATAGACACAGGAACAACAGCATGGATTCTCGCCGCAACCGCGCTTGTCATGATTATGACTCCCGGCGTTGGTTTTTTCTATGGCGGTTTGGTACGGAGGAAAAATTTAATCTCAATGCTCGCCCTGTCATTCGTTGCTTTTGCATTGGTGAGTATCCAGTGGGTACTGGTCGGGTACTCACTTGCATTCGGTAGCGATATCGGCGGGTTTATCGGAAGCCTTGAGTATATGGGACTGAACAACGTCGGAATGGAGCCTGGCCCATACAGCGCGGCAATTCCCGGACTATTGTTTATGGTATTCCAGCTCGTTTTTGCTGCGGTAACCGTGGCAATTATAACATCAGGCTTTGCAGAGCGCATTAAATTCAGTGCTTTTCTGATATTCGGACTTCTCTGGACGACCATTGTCTATGATCCGCTTGCCCACTGGGTCTGGGGTGGCGGTTGGGCTGCGCAGTTTGGTGCACTGGACTTTGCCGGGGGAACCGTTGTACATATCAGTTCAGGGTTTGCAGCTCTAGCCCTTGCACTCGTCATCGGAAAACGTGTCGGTTTTGGCAAGTATGCGATGGAACCAAACAACATCCCCCTCACCATCCTTGGTGCCGCACTTCTCTGGTTCGGCTGGTTTGGGTTTAACGCCGGCAGCGCACTCGGGGCAAACGGTCTTGCAGCTCAGGCTTTTGTCACCACCAATATTGCCGCGGCTGCTGGAGCACTATCCTGGCTTCTCATTAGCTGGCTTCACGGAAAACCAAGTTCTCTCGGGTTTGTCAGCGGTGCAATCGCCGGCCTTGTTGCAATCACGCCCGGATGCGGGTATGTGACGCCTATGGGAGCCCTGCTGATTGGCGCAATTGGCGGAGCCATCTGTTATGGCATGCTTCTCTTCCGTATCAGGAAAGGTCTGGATGAGAGCCTGGATGCATGGGCAATTCATGGTATGGGAGGGCTCTGGGGAGCCCTTGCGACAGGGATCTTTGCTGTTGCAGCGGTAAATGGCGCATCAGGACTGATTGAGGGGAATGTCAACCAGTTTGTTGCAAATGCAGTTGGTGCATTCGCCGCTCTTATCTATGCGTTTGTAGTAACATATGTCCTTGCAGTGATCATTGACAAAACAATCGGCCTGCGGGTCACGGAAGAAGAAGAGTATGTCGGTCTTGATATCTCCCAGCATGGAGAACGGTGCTAATCCGGAGAGATTACTATGAAAATGGTAAAAGCAATTATCAAACCTGAACGATTCGAGTTCGTAAAAAAAGCGCTTGAGGACAAAGGATTCATCGGAATGACCATAACCGACGTTAAAGGAAGAGGTGAACAGAAAGGTATCACTCTGGAGTACCGTGGCGGTCTGATGACCGTTGATTTCCTGCCAAAAATTCAGTTGGAAATTGTTGTCAGGGACTCTGATGTCGATAACCTGGTTGTAACCATCACTGAGGCTGCCCGGACCGGAAAGATCGGCGATGGTAAAATATTCATTATGCCCATTGAAAAGTCAATCAGAATCCGCACCGGAGATATGGAAACATAAAAATTGCCGGACACCCGACAATTTTAATCTGTTTTTTTATTATTTTTTAACTGTTTTGCTGGAGATTATCCGGGTAGATAATTCAGAGAATGACAGTTCAAACACTCAAAATAACCTCTATGACGCACCAAATAATTTATTTTTTCAGATAAAAAAAATTAAATATCGTATAAAATGCGCAGCTTTTGCTCAATATGTGGTGAAACAGGGTGAAGTCCTGGCAGGGTGAACGTCCCGATATCATCTTTCACTGACTCGTCAATATCCTCATCACTGATACCATGTTTATGGTGATCCACCAGTTCATGGAAAAATACTTTACCGCCCCCATGAACTATCCTGCACAGGTGGCTGCGTTTATCACCAGCTCTGATATAAAAGTATGAAGAGCCGATTAAAGATTTGCGATAGTCCTGCAATTGTTCCAGGATTATCTCGTATTCGGGTTCCGATGCATCCGGCATAATATAGTGTGGCAGCGGAGCCATGCCGGTTGTGTTCTTTGCTTTTGACATTTCTCAAAGACCCCCTCGTTTTTTTCCTCCCTCGCTATGTACTTGTTTTCACACAGCTAAGGTACGAAGGCAATATCTTTCCTATGTATTTATAATTATCCATAACAGGGAGAGAGAGAGTGAGAGAGAGAAAAGCAGATTGTTATTTACAATAGTGACTGAAAACCTATACTGCAATTATGATCCCGTGGCTCTCAGCAAATTTCAAACATTTTAAACCCAACGCAGCCATTGCCCTTAACGCCACGAGGCATATGAACAAGATCGAGAGAAAAAAACTTTTCTCACCTGATATTGAACCAATGCGGACTGCGGAAGGCAGGTGGTTCGAAGCAATTGTCTATGAGATGTTTCTGGATATCTCAAAAAAATCAAGTCAGATAAAATACCTTGCACGTAAAGGGGCAGATGCACCCCGGAAACGGGAAGATGTTAAACTTGGACAGAACGGTCTATTTTATTCGAAATATGGCGATATCACGGTCAGGGGAAATGGCCAGGACCTTGCCGAATTTGATATGCTGCTTGTCGATTCGGATAACCATGTTGCGTTTGCCGAGGTTGTGACATCACCTTCGGATTTAAAAGAGTTTGAACAGGAAATCGCATTCAAGAAACGGCTCATCGGATATCTTTACGACCAGAAGATCACGCCATTTCTCCTTGTTTCATCTATAGATCTTTCCAACTATTCTGTTGTTAAAAGGCTTGGAAAGGATAAGACGAATGCAATTATTCATACAACTTCATGTGAGGAAATAAAATCAATTCTCAAACATTATCGCCCTCGTATTCTGTATAACAACCCGGAAAATCACCCAAACCTGATTCCAGCAACAGATTTCCCGATGAAACACCCGTTTGACTACAAGCGTTACCACGACGAAGTGCGGACTCATATCTTCGGTGAGATTGGAAAAGGAGTCGAACGGGAACTACCAAAGATCACCAGCCAGACCGGGCAGCTTGTTAAAAAAGTTCTCTATGGCGGATTGTTCCCTCAGTCGGTAAAATTACTGTGTGATTCCTACGGTCTGACTGTGAAAGGGAGAAAAATTGAATATGATGATTTTTTCAGGTTTTATTCCAAGGCAATCATTGCGACTGATCTTCCCAATTATGAACTGATCATCTACCTGCGTTCCCGACAGAAAAAAGAGTACCATAAAATGATCCAGGCAAAGGATGGGCATTTCAAATTTGAGCGACCAACCCCTTCGAAAGTTGGTTTTTTCCTCTGGCTTGAAGCCATCCAGCCGAGTCTTGGAACGCGTATTACTTACCAGCTGCTGGAATCATTCACTATAACACGACAACTCAAGAAATAAACCAGTGATTTTTTTTAGAGATTTTCTGACAAGTTCCTAAAAAAATATAATATTTCGTTTACTTTATTCAATCGAGAAGGGCACCCATTGCCTCATCGTACCGTGCACCCATGACATAGTCGATGCCGGATACTTCTGCTGCTTCCGGGGTAAGTGCCATTAGGTCTTCACGGCTCATTGTCGAGAGCCGGAAGTTTCTGCTGCCCGCCATGATCTGCTGGAGACCGGTCCTGAACTTCTGGGAGTATGTGTAGATACCGACCGCACCCATTGGAATATCCTTCATTCGTGCACCGTACTTCTCCTTGAGCTCTTCATAACAGACAAAAATCTCTTCGATATTGTTACCATACTTCGAAACGGTCTTGGGAAGATCGCCTTCTTTGATCCACTTCTCAATATTCTTGCCTACCATGCCGGGGATCATGAGTCCTCTGCCCATACAGACTGCCTTGAAATAGGGGCTACCCATGGCGAGTGCCTTGAATACACCAGGTTCATCGGAGAAACCACCTGCCATCGCAAGGTCCGGAATCCGGTAGCCTTTCTTGTCCAGCTTGCCGGCGAATTCATTAGCAAGTGATTGCAGGTAGAACGTAGGAATACCCCATTCGTTCATCATCGGCCACGGGCTCATACCAGTCCCGCCCGGTGCACCATCAATGGTGAGGAGGTCAATCTTTGCCTCTGAACTGTACCGGAGGGCCATTGCCAGTTCAACCATGGAGTACGCGCCAGTTTTTAAGGTGACCCGTTTGAAACCGATATCACGCAGCCGGTCTACCTCTTCAAGGAAACCCTCTTTGGTGACAAAACCGAGCCGTGAGTGGCGTTCGAATTCCTTAATCGCACCTGCTTTGAAAGCCATCTGGTTCTCTTTCAGTGTCGGATCGGGTAGTACAATATAACCTCGTTTTTTGAGCTCGATTGCGCGTTCAAGCGACTTGACTTTGATCTCGCCTCCAATGCACTTGGCACCCTGGCCCCACTTAAGTTCAATCGTATCCAGGTTGTGTTTGCTCGCGACATACTCCGCGGTTCCAAGCCGGGTGTCTTCCACATTCATCTGGACGAGCATTTCTCCAAATCCATCGTAAAATTTTTTGTACACATTAATGCGACGATCCATCTCGGGAGACTCAACAACTTTACCTTTGGCATCGCGCTTCAGACCGGGATCAATGCCACAGACATTTTCACCACAGACACACGTGATACCGGAGATTGCTGCACCGATGGCAAAATGTTCCCAGTTAACCCGTGCTATTTCGGTTGATCCTAAAGCACCGGTGAAAATTGGCAGTTTCATCCGGACTTTTTTGTCCCATCCGTACTCGGTTTCGGTATCAACGGTTGAGAAGACCGCTGTGTCCGGACCGGCTTCGACACCATCAGGAAGTCCCCATGCACCGACAGCATATCCCTGAATATTCAGATGGGAATAATCAATAGGGTAGTTCTTGTCAGCACCTGCTGTTATCTCACCGAATGGACCGGGATATAAAACCTCCCTTCCCCGGAACGTTGATAACCAGATCTCGCAGCTGCCTTTGCATCCATCTAGGCAACGGGTACAGATACCAGAACATGGGGCGACATCCCGTGAACGGTTCACCGTCCCTGTTGCTTCATTTGCATTTGGTCGTCTAAGATTCATGAATACACTCCATTGGAATAACTGGATGACCTTCGATCTAAACGAAGATATGGTTTGAGCGAAAAATCGATCTCAAACTAAATGATTTAAAACTCGTTCAGTAATAAGCGCTTGCTTTCCACCCTCATTTAAACTTTACTGTTTTAAACTGTAATGACCGCATGATTATCACACTTTTTCTGGGAAAATTGGATCGAAAGTCAGGAAAATACTAAAAAAATTACCATTTTATAAAAAAAGACCAGAGGGTCAAATGACAATTAAATCGTATGCGCTACTTCCCATGCCTATCTCTTCAGCATACCGTACCTGACGGTATCCATCCGTCTGTGCATGTACACCCGTGAATTTGTCCTCTCCTTGAAGATGATGGGTGGTAAGAAGCGAATCGGTAAACCCTGTTTGCCGGTTTACGAGGTCATAACTTGCTGCATCGATAGCCACAGGATCCTTTGAAGCGAGTATCCCGATATCCGGCACGATTGAGGTATCGCTGAACGGGAAACAGTCACAATCCGGTGTTATGCGGATGAGGAAGTTCATATACCCAATCCTTCCTTTTTTCGCCTGAACCACACCATAGGCATACTCAACCATCCGTTCCATAAATATCGGAATCTCAGTCTCCCAGTCAATATCTATCGCATGTTCCGGGCACACATGCATACATTCAAAACACCCGATACACGCAATTCTGTCAATGACGGATTTCGTGTTTATTATCGTAATCGCTGTCTTCGGGCAGACTTCAGCACAGGTTCCACATCCTGAACACCTATCAGTGATGGTAAACGGGCGTGCATTGTGCTGTGCCCGTTTCCCTTCGGGAGGAGCGCACCCCATGGCAAGATTTTTTATGGCCCCGCCGAAGCCTGATACGATATGACCCTTGAAATGACTCATCACAATCATACTATCTGAGAGAGCGATGTCTCCAGCGATGGAAACTGAGTTAAAATGTTTTTTTTCAATTTTTACGCGAGCTACATTCTTTCCAAAGAGCCCGTCTGCAATAATTATCGGTGCCCCGGTTACAGCATAGTCAAATCCGTGCAGAATTGCAGTCGTGATATGATCCACTGCATTCGAACGACTCCCGAGATACAGGGTGTTGGTATCGGTCAGAAATGGTCCGCTGCCGCATGCTTTTACTTTGTCCACGACCTGACGAACATACACCGGACTGATATAACCATCATTTCCCCGCTCACCAAAATGAAGTTTGATAGCGGTTCTATCATTTTTTGTAATAATTTCTGAAAAACCGGCGCGGTCAAAAAGCCGCTGAATTTTTGCCGTTGTGCTCTCCTGATCGGAATACGCCCGAAGGCTTGCAAAATAAACCGCACTTTTCATAGCAACAACCTCAGTCAAAAGAGGATATTTGCAAGTATACAGGTAAAAACTATCGTTGAGAGTTTTAGGAAAGGAAATCAAACGACCGGGTTTTTCTCCGGTTCTTTCCCTGTTTGATTATATCCCTAGACTTGTCGAAATACTGGCGTGACAAGAGTTCTTTTCCCAGTTCCTTGGAACAGATCCCAAGGCAGTTCCATGCCTCTGCATGGTTCGGGTTCTTCTCGACTATGCGATTGAGGGTCTGAACTGCTGATTCAAGGAGATCCTGTCGTTGTCGCAGTATGCCGATCGTTTTAAGCATCTCTGCACGGGAAAACATGAACTCCTCATCATCCGGTGCGAGTTCAACCGCCCTGTCAAAATTCCGAAGTGCCTCAGCGTCTTTTCCCAGCACCCGGTAACATACACCTCTGTCGTGCCAGACATTGGCATGCAAGGGGTCGATTTCTATCGATTTGTCAAAATACGGAATCGCTTCAGCATACTTTCCTTCCCAGAAGGAGAGCCGCATACCTTTCCTGTAGTTGGTTTTTGCCTTCCCCAGTATCTTATCAAACATACCGGCCTTGGAAGAAAGAGGAGTGCCTGGAGACTCTGCGGATTGTTCAGACAAGGTTACATGTTCCGCTCCCATCTCCTCAGTAACATCTCTCACTCTTCCCATTACACCAATGAAAATACCCTTGCTGTCGTAGAGTGCAGTGGACTTCATCCATAAAACGGTCTGGCGTCCTTCCTCCGGCGTCGCATTGGTCCACGCAGTGATTGTCCCCTTCTCTTTTTCGATAATGGTGTAGTGATTTTCAAGGAGAATAGCATCATCCTGAAAAATGAGATCACTGAGCATCGGTGATCTGTGCCCAAAAAAAGGAATCGAATATTCCCAATCTCCCTTGCCAAGCATGTCCGCCTCTCTGATTCCTGTCATGGCTGCCATTCCCTTGTTCCATACAATCACAGTACCTTCACGATCAATCACAAATGCAGGCTGGTTAAAAAAGTTGAATGCGTCCGAAAGGATTTTCTGGGTAGTTCCTGGTCCTCTTCCCATGTTTCTTCGGTCAACTGCCTGACGGATCATATGCACCATATCGAGCAGCTGATCCTGAACATCATCACCTTTTTTTAAGAAAAAATCTGCACCGTAATTGAGCGCTTCGATTGCGGCATATTCCCGGCCAACACCAGTGTAAATGATCAAGGGTGTCGTATTTCCCTTTGCCCGGATAATCTTTAAAAATTCGATTCCGTTGATATCCGGCAGATCGTAATCAACGACCATCGCATCGTATGTATTGCTTGTCAGGAGATCCAGTGCTTCCTGTGCGGAAACTGCTGTCTTTACATTCATGTTGCCAAAACGTTCAAGTAAGGGGCGTATAACCTCAAGCAGTGATTTCTGGTCATCAATAACAAGGACTGAAAGCATGCGGTAACCTTACGGGATCAAGGATGCAAAAAAATAAAAAGATTGGTATCTATTCCCGCTTTCCCAAGTGGTGATCAAGCCAGAAGAGATGGCCGGGTATATCACCCATGCACATTACCTGTCCGAGAATTGCACTTGCATGCTCCTCTTCCTCAACCTGTTCTTTGACAAACCATTGGAGCATCTCAAAGCTCGCGTGGTCTTTTTCCTTAATGGCAAGATCAACAAGCCCGTTGATCATGGCGGTGACCTTCTGCTCATGGGCATACACTTCTTCGAACACTTTGCCGGAAGAGGCCCACTTTGCTTTCGGTGCTTCGATATCAAGGAGACTTACTTTTCCCCCTCGTGCAAGAATATAGTCGTAAATCTTTAAGGCATGAGACTGTTCTTCTTTTGCCTGTATTCTCATCCAGTGGGCGAATCCTTTCATATTAACGGATTCGAAATAGGAAGACATTGCAAGATACAGGTATGCCGAGTAAAACTCACGGTTCACCTGTTTGTTCAGGGCTTGTTCCATGGTCTTGGAAATCATTTTTTACCTCCATTTATTCGATAATTAGTTTGTCGTTTATTAATCCTTTCGTAAAAGGCATGATTTGCCGGAGATTAAGAGATTATTTTTTCTTCCGGGGTCGTATGAACGAATGAAACAGACCGGTGAGGGCATTGGGTTTTTTCAGGAGGAAAACTCCTTCATAAGCGCATACCGCACATCCTCAAAAAAAAAGAAGGCATGGGGATTTGTTGATTGAAGGTACGTTGATATACGGGGAACATCAACACGGTTCACGAGAGATAGAATCAATTTTACATTTCCCCGCGAACCCGTGGCATCAAAGGTGGCAACACCATAATTTTCTGCCTGCATAAAAGAGACAATTTCTTCAATGGAGTCTTCTGTCGTTACAAAACGCAGAATCACATTCCAATTGAGACTTTCTCCTCAATCACGAGGCCGATATAGGTGCCCATTGCAAACCTGAAGGCAAATGCCAGAAAGTTAGCGATATTGGGAAGATTCTTCATTACGACATTTATGGCAAGGAGCCATATCACAATCTCAATAAGTGCGATGATTGGAGCGAGACTCCTGACACCCTTGGCAATAAAAAATTACCCGGTTCGTATCCATGCTTACATCGCATATCCGGGCGAGAAATATCAGGATCGGCAGAATCACCCTGGTGTGGATTTCAGGATTGATAAAAAAAACGACAATTTTTCGCCTTGTCCCCCTTTGGTGCATCGGAAGTTTTTTATCGGTTGATCAAGGTGATTCCTGTACCTCTATCAAGATTCTCTGGAAATGCTAAAAAAAGGTGTAATGGGGCTGAATCCCTTATTACGCGGATAATCCAGCCCGGTTTACTCATGCATACTTTTGCGGTTCGGCATCAAATTTCTTTTTGCAGCCGGGAGCGCAGAAGTAATACATTTTACCCTTATATTCGCTGGTGAACTTTGCCGTTTTTTCATCAACCGTCATTTTGCAGATAGGATCAATCGCCATGCTTTCACCTCAATTATCTCCCTTTCTTTGCCTCGGGTATATACTTTTTGAGTAACAGGGAGAGGCTTACGACTGTCACTGAACTGAGTGCCATCGCGAGTGCGGCATGTTCCGGTCTGAACATAAAACCAAAGGACGGATAGAGCACCCCTGCCGCGACCGGGATAAGTGCGACATTATAGGCAAAAGCCCAGAAAATATTCCCTTTGATCCGTCCCATCACTTTTCTGGAGAGCTGGATTGCCGCAACCGAATCAAGCAGGTCATCCTTGATCAGGACCACATCTGCGCTTTCGATTGCCACGTCAGTGCCGCTGCCGATGGCAATACCCACATCTGCCTGCGCGAGTGCAGGAGCATCATTGATGCCGTCACCAACAAATGCCACGATCTCGCCTTTTTCCTGAAGTGTTTTTACTTCTGCAGCCTTGTCCTGCGGGAGCACTTGTGCAACCACCCGCTCAATCCCGATCTGGCGGGCTATGGCATCCGCGGTACGTTTGTTGTCGCCGGTAATCATAACAACATGAACTCCCATCACCTGGAGCTGCAGTACAGATTCCCGGCTTGTTTCCTTAAGGGTATCCGCTATCGCGATCACCCCCGCCATAGCTGTGCCGGCAGCAATAAGAATTGCCGTTTTACCATCCTGCTCAAGGGCTGTGATCTGTTCCTCCGTTTCCCTGGGGATCACAACTCCGTTTTCCTGCAATAGGATGCGGTTTCCGACAAGGACGGTTTCCCCCAGCACGGTAGCAATCACCCCTTTACCTCCCAACGTGTCAAAGTGATCGGCCGGTTCAAGGGCAATTCCTTTATTGCCGGCCTTTCGGACAACAGCCTGAGCAAGCGGGTGTTGTGAGTTCTTCTCGACGCTTGCAGCAAGCCCCAGGAGAGTCTCTTCGGAAATACCGGTTGGAATGATATCTGTGACTTCCGGCTTTCCTTTTGTCAGGGTACCGGTCTTATCAAAAACAACGGTCGTAATTTTTTCGGCAACTTCAAGGGCGTCGCCATTTTTAATCAGGATACTCAGCTCAGCACCACGGCCAAGACCAACCGTAACGGCCGTGGGTGTTGCAAGACCCAGTGCACAGGGGCATGCAACTACCAGCACGGATATAAGAGCTGTCATGGCAAAGAGAAGCGGATCAGGAGGGACCGGGAATATGAAGAACCACACAATAAACGCAGTTAAAGCAATACCAAGTACCGCAGGAATAAAATACGTTACCGCGGTATCAGCAATCCGCTGTACCGGGGGCTTTGAACCCTGGGCATCCTCGACAAGCTGGATGATCTGGGCAAGTACTGTTTCCCTGCCTACTTTTGTAGCCTTTACTGAAAGGACGCTATTGGTATTGATCGTCCCGCCAACCACCAGGCTTCCTTTATTTTTGAGAGGGGGAATCGGCTCACCGGTGATCATGGATTCATCTACATAACTCTCACCCGCCACAACCTCACCGTCAACCGGGACCTTGCTGCCGGGTTTTATGACGATAATATCCCCGACAATTACATCGTCGACAGGAATTTCCTCTTCCTTACCATCACGGATAATGGTGGCAGTTTTTGCCCGGAGCCCGGCAAGTTTCCTGATCGCTTCTGAGGTTCTCCCTTTTGCGCGTGCCTCAAGATAGCGCCCGAGCATGAGGAATGAGGCAAGCATGATCGCAGTATCATAAAACATGAACTCGTGGGTAAGGATGATGCCAAAGGTACCCATGACACTGGCGGCATACGCAACACCGGTGCCCATCGCATACATGACGTCCATGTTGAGTGAACGGTTGCGCAAAGCCATGGATGCCGCACGGAATATGGGATAAGCAACATAGAAAAAAACCGGAGTCGAAATGACAAACATTACATACGGGAGTGTATGCATGGGCAGGGGGAGGGGTACCCACATGGCAAGCATAAGCGGTATGCTTACCGCAAATCCTATAGTGAACCGGAGGAATTTATCATGCAGATCCTTTTCCCGTGCAATTTTCTCGGCTTCCTCACTCACCTCACCTGCAATACCGAGATACTGGTAACCCGCATCTTCGATGGCTTTTTTCATATCCGTGATAGAAGAAACTGAGGGATTAAACGTGACATATGCCTTTTCGGTGCCGAGGTTCACGTTTGCGGATATGACACCGGGAAGTGCCCGAAGCGCAGTCTCGATAGTCTGAACGCAGGTGGCACAAACCATACCCCCGATTTTAAGGGTAACTTCACGGTTAATGATGTCATACCCCGCATCCTTCACTGCTTTTTCAATTTCACTCAGGGAGACTTTTGCGGGATCAAACTCAACATGCGCAGTATCGGTGCCAAAATTTACCTTGACGGTCGAGACATCCCTGATGTTTGAAAGTGACTCTTCGACAGTGATCGCACAGGTTGCGCAGTGCATCCCCGAAATTTTCAATTCAGCTTTCTTTTTTTCTGGTTCTGGCATGAGGTTCCCCCGATCTTTTCCTGTTGGTTTAGAGCAATTTTGTCTCTTCTGTGGGTTTTGGCACCTTTACTACAAGAACACGAAACACCGATGTGCCCTCGTTGCTCCAGCGGTGGGGGATCCTTGCCGGACTTTCGATCAGGATGTCTTTTCCCACAGTCTGTTTCTCATCGCCAATTTCAACAACACCGGATCCTTCCAGGACATAAAAGAAGACATCAACCGGTGTGATGTGCTTTTTTAATGCTTCACCGGGTTTGAGGGTGATCACGACTGCCATCGCATGCGGGGACTCATATATCTTACGCGCGTCTACATGGTGAGGGTTTGGTCCCGACACAACTTTCGCTACATCCGTGATTTTCATAGAATACTCCACGTTCGTGATATATGCTGAACGTGGGTGCAGAAGAGATAAAAGGATATCAATGCAGGATACCTGCTGCTTCCAGTGACTTCTTATTGCGCGATAACCTACGAAATTCAAAAATATCCTTTAGAATTGCCGTTTCTTGTATTCCACGAGCAGCGCTGCAGCATATACATCAGTTTTTTTCGTCGGTATGTAATTGAACTCTTTTACTCTTTTAAGCAGCTCTGCAGTGATAACAGCATCATCGGCCAGTGTGAGCTTTTTTACTTCGTCAAAGATCCAGTCCAGGTGGTCAATCCCGGTCTCCTTTCCATCGATAAGAATCCGCTTTGTCGTGATCTTGTCGGGGGGAATTCCCCCGCAGATCGAGCAATAGTATCCATCCTTGTCATCCCCACCCACTTCTTCTCACTCCTTGATCATCGTCAGTGACATTTTGAACTTCGTGATTGCGGAAAGGGCGTGGGGGACATTGGCCGGGAAGATTATCGTGTCTCCTTCCTTCATTGGGTATGTCTGCCCCGATACCCACACCTCACACTCTCCGTCGAGAATAGTGACCACTGCATCGAATGGTGCTGTATGCTCGGAGAGCCCTTCATTCTCGTCAAATGAGAAAATGGTGATATTTCCCGCCTTGCGCGAGATGATCATCCTGCTTGCGACAGTACCCTCATTGTAGTTGACGAGGTGCTTTAACTGCAGGACTTTTCCCTTCAGTTCTTCCCTCTTCTTGTCAGGTGAATCCGGGTGTTCAAGCTTGTATTCTGCCATGCATTCATTCATTTCTGTAAAGTTTGTACACTATATTTATATCCCTGGCTTGTTCCGCGGAAATGATTCAGGGATCAGCCACCGTGGCATTCATGCACATTTCGATGTACCTACCGCAAAGATAACTTCTGCCTCCATTGATGTCAGGGTTCAACTCATCGTTCGGACATGTCATTAAATAACGAATTCCGACGTTTAATACGGCATAAATTCCAGCCATACCCAGTACACACCAAGCTGCACAAGGGTGAGCGGGATGCCTAGTCCGGCAAACTCAAAGAACGTGAGGGTTTCACCCTGCTTTTCTGCGTTCTGGATGATGATTACATTGCTTGCGGCTCCAAGGATGGTCAGGTTGCCGGCAATTGTACTCCCCGCCGCAAGCGCCATAAGCTGAACGGTTGTTCCACCGGTCTGCAGAATTATCGGCTGGAACAGGGCAACAAAAGGAACATTGGAGATGAACTGGCTGGTAACAACACTCGTCACAAGAATCATCGCGACAGAATTAATCCTGCCCGGGTCAACAATTGACTGGAAAAACCCGGTCTGCCAGACACTCTCCATCAGTACAAACATCGCGGCAAAGAAGACAAGGGTAAACCAGTCAATGTTTTTCAGCAGTCGTATCCTGTCTGGACCGAACAGGATTACCGGGAATGCAGCGCACAAGGCGATCAGAGGGAGGGGTACGAGAATTTTTCCGCCATACAGGGATCCGATGATATTTGCGGTAGCAAGGATCAGGATAATTGCAAGCGAACATTTCACCGGAAAATACATTTTATTATCGCCGGGCAGGATTGGATCATGGTCAAGAACCCGGGTTGAAAAATCTGTGCGGAAATAAAACCGGAGAAGGATAAATGCAACACCGAGACTGATGACTGAAGGGATGAGAAGGTACAGGGCAAACGTGACAAACGGCGTTTCCATCCCGCTGTTGAGTGAAATAAGCAGGTTCTGGGGGTTGCCGACAGGGCTCATCACGCTCCCCGTCGTGATCGCTATCCCAAGAGAAAGAAGCATCAGTTTTGGCGAGAGCCTGAATTTCGTGGCGAGTCCCAGGACCAGAGGTGTCCCGATGATCGCCAGCGTATCATTCATCAGGATGGCGGAAAGGAAGCCTATCCCAAAGAGTATGCAAAAAATCATCTCGGCCGGAGTACGGGCATACGAGAAAAACCGGTGGGAAAGCATGGACAGGTAACCGCTTTCCACCAGTGCCGAACCGACAATGAACATGCCAAACAAAAAGAGCATGACATCGATATTGATAGCACGCAGTGCGTCAGGAAGGGAAATCTGCCCGGAAATAAAGACTGCTATGGCTCCGCCAAGCATGATCTGCCAGATTTTAAGATTATATCTCCCTACCTGCCGGATAGCTATAAGAGCAAACACCGCAGCAAGAACGATTATCGGAATATACGTGAGAAAGTGTTTTTTGTGATGGTTGATGAGCCTTGGCATTCATGCAGACTTTTCATTCAGGGTATTTTTGATTCGGAGAAATGTCCAGTAATCAGGTAAGCCTCCGATAGGAATTACTCTCTCTCATTTTCATCTCCTCAAAATGCGATATTACCAGAACAGGTAATGCGCCATCATCGGTCTTGATCGCAGCGGACTGGGGGGACTGGCACTGCACTCTCCTTTGTGCCCAGTGCTTTGTAACGTGTATCATAGAAAAAGTAATTCTGCAGATCCTAAAAATTCGGCTCTGTAGAATTCCTTTTCCAGGGATATGAAATTCAAGATGCTGGTACGAATGAAGGAAGGGACAGTGCCTGTGTCCCCCCACACTGCCCCTGCACTTAGCGATAATGACGTAGCACCTGTTCGGGAGTTATCACATCGGGGGAGAGCCACAGCGGCTGGGGTGAAAAACCCTTGAGCGTTTAGCTCGTGATTGAGCATTTCTGCAGATCCTAAAAATCAAAACAACACTCTGCTTTCCGTTTCTCACGTGAGGTCATGAGGTATGGATTCCCTGCAAAGAGGACGATTTTCATTGTACCGGTGTGAACCGATTCATGTGCGTTTCTCTAAAAAATCCCCTTGGTCTCTTTCTGATCCGGATTCTCAAAGATCCAGTGCAGGAGGATACCCTGTTCGATCCTGCGGACTTCCTGAAGTGTGAGACGGGGAAACGCTGATTCCAGAATGAACCCTTCCCCATCAGCAAATGTAGGTGAATCCTTTCCTCCGATGATGATATTTCCAATGAATGTATAGATTTCGTTAACAAGGCCAGCCTCAATCAATCCTGCGATGAGAGTTCCGCCACCTTCTACCATAATACGATGGATCCCCATTGCTCCAAGTTCGTTCATGAGAAAAGGGAGATCTACTTCATCCTCCCCGGAAATAATTATCGTAGCTTTTTTTTCCAGCAGGGATATCTTTGAGGCATCCGCTCTTTTAGAGACCGCAATCACACGCTTTCCCTCACCCTTATTCAGGATCGATGCCTCAAAAGGAATACGGCCTGAACTGTCCACAGCAATGCGAACGGGGTTATCGTTCCAGCCCTGGTTTCTGCGATATGTTCGGCACTCTTCTGATTTTACCGTAAGTGAAGGGTCATCAGCTAGGATGGTACCGATACCTACCATGATCGCATCACACCCGGCTTTGAGGTGATCAACCCGGGTAAAATCCTGCGAACCCGATATCCTGACCTGTCGGCGTTCCCGGGTGGAGATCTTACCATCAGCGCTCATGGCGACGTTGACTATAACATACGGGTGCATTGCGTACCGTTTTTGCCCGCCCTGTTATTTCAACCCACTGATCCCTCATCGGGAAAAACAGGAAAATCTCTAAAAAACGAGCGGGGGAAATCTACAGGGAAATTCAAAGAACGTCATGCAGTACTTAAAAGACCTGGACTTATACAATCGTATCCAGAGTCTCTTAAAAGCACCAGTTTATAAAAATCCTTCAGGTCTCCCATGATTTTTCAGAGGTAAATATCTTAAAATAACAAGAAATTCAAATGGCCTAGATGATATGGATAGGATGATAGGCCAGATGTTCCAGAATACTATACGCCAGACAATGAGGACAGCTGATGAGTTGACCTGTTCCGGAGCGCTATACTGATGGACTATCGCAAACTCGCCGAACATTCGCCAACCAGTATACTGGTTGTCAGGAATGGTATCATCCTCTATACAAACCCGGCATTTTCCTTTTTTTCCGGGTATGATGAAACGGAAATTACCGGAAAAGATCTCATTTCCTTTGTTAATCAATCAGATCATGAAAAATTCACAAAGTTTACGAAAAACTGGGTAAATGTGACTCCGATAGCAGAACGGGGCGAGTTCCGGTTTGTCACAAAATCCGGAAATGCACGGGTGGCTTTACTCTTAACAATACCGATTATACTTCGTAAAGAGCCGGCGATCCTGATAAATCTGTTAGACATTTCTGAAAAACAGCGGTTCGAAGATAAGATCCAGCTTGACAATGAAAGGCGCCGGGGGATTATCATAACTGTCGCTCATGAGCTGCGCACACCACTCCAGCCAATCCTTGGTTACCTTAACCTGCTTGTTCAGGAACCAAAGGGATTCGGCATCTCTGATGATACAAAAAAGATTCTCGAGCGTTGCCTGGTGAGCGTAGAGCGGGAGCGCCAGATTATCAACCAGATGCTTGAGCTCTCGGTACTCGAAAGCGGCAGGCTTCGCCTGAACTACTCGAAATTCCCCCTCTTAAGGCTGGTTCATAGTGTGCTGGATACCAACGGATATTTCTTAAAAGCTGAGATAACCCTGGACATTCCTGATACCCTGAGCATCACTGCAGATATGGACCGGCTTTTCGGCGTTTTTGATTCCCTTCTCTCAAATGCGATCAATTTCTCCAAACCACCCCGTAAAATCACCATTTTTTACCGTTCAGAAATCGATGACGGATACCATCATATTTCCGTCAGGGATAATGGGGCAGGGATTTCTGAAAGTGCATTTTCATCAATTTTTGAGCCGTTCCAACTTGCAGATGCAACAAAACTGTCCCGCAGGTATGATCGTATCGGGCTCTCGCTTTCGATAACAAAAAAGATCATGCAGATGCATGGGGGGGATATCACCGTGGAGAGTACCGTGAATATCGGAAGCACATTTACTCTTCACCTGCCAAAAGATGCCCGAAATACCTAATAAATAAGCAAAAGAGTGTGAAAATCCCGGCAGATTTTCAATATTCATTGCCCGTAAGTCCTCTCATAATAAGAATATGGTGCAAATATTCTCCTGATTTTTTTTAAGTTACTTCTCGGCTTTTCTTAAATTGGTCTCCACTCACCAATCTTATAATAATTCTTGTGAGAAATTATCATTATCTTTAAGACTGCTCCGTGCTAATTTTAGCATGATAATTGCCAGCAACGTGTTCCTATGCTTACTACCAAGGATCTGACCAAGCAAATCGGTGGCCTCTGTGCCGTTAACGGCGTAGATCTCTTTTTAGGGGACAATGAAATCGTCGGACTCGTCGGCCCGAACGGCGCAGGAAAAACCACGCTCCTCAATATGATTTCCGGCATCAGTGTCCCAACAAGGGGAACAATAACCTTTTTCGGCGAAGATATCACCGGGCTAAAGGCTCACCAAATATGCAGAAAAGGAATTGCAAAAACATTTCAGATCGCAGAATCCTTTCCCGGACTTACCGCCCTCGAATGCACGATGATTGGTGCATTGTTTGGTAACCCCCGGAAGATCAGCATGGGGGAGGCAAAATCTGATGCGGTAAGGATACTTGATTTTGTAAGTTTCCCTCAGGAAAAACGGGAAACAATTATTAAAAATTTGAATGTGGTTGAATTAAAAAAGGTGCAACTCGCACGTGCACTTGCCTCAAAACCGAAACTGCTCCTGCTTGATGAGCTCACTACCGGTCTTAACCCGAAAGAGAGTAACGAAGCAGTTGACCTTATCAAAAAAATCCGCGATAATGGTGTTTCTATTCTGATCATCGAGCATGTAATGAGTGTCATCATGGGTGTATCGAACCGCATTGTTGTGCTGGATCACGGCGAGAAGATAGCAGAAGGGCACCCGTATGAAGTGGTAAACAACCAGAAAGTGATCGATACCTATCTCGGTGACATGCATGCATTCTGAAAATTCCACCCCTATGCTGTCAGTTACGGGGCTGAATGTATTTCACGCAAACCTCCAGGTCGTCTGGGATCTCTCGCTTCATGTCAACAAGGGGGAACTGGTCACCCTTATCGGGCCAAACGGTGCCGGGAAAACCACAACCGTTGAAACGATTGTTGGTTTGAACAAAAAGGCCACCGGATCCATAACCTTTCTTGGAGAAAATATTCTGGGTATGCACCCGTATAATCTCTTCGATAAAGGACTTGCGCTCGTTCCTGAAAAACGCGAGATCTTCCCAAAAATGCCCGTGGTTGAAAACCTCTTACTCGGTGCACGGGATGATACCGACTATTCTGCCGCTCTCAAGCATGTCTATTCACTCTTTCCCATCCTGCAGGAACGGGAGCGACAGATGGCAGGTACATTAAGCGGCGGGGAACAGCAGATGCTGACGATTGGCCGTGCACTCATGTCCAACCCCCAACTGCTCATCCTCGATGAACCCTCAACCGGGCTTTCCCCGCTCCTTGTCGGACAGGTATTCAGGTCACTCGAACAGCTGGGGCGTGAAGGGATAACGGTATTACTTCTTGAGCAGAATGTCCGTCATGCGCTTAACATGTGCCACCGGGGTTATGTTCTTGAAAACGGGAGAATAATAAAAGAGGGGAAGGCAAAAGAGCTCATGCACGACCCGCATATCCAGAAAGCTTATCTTGGATTTTAAAAATACCCAATTTATTGTTGTTTTTTTTTATATACACAATTGACTGGGAAAAAGAAAATATGATAACTCCCCTCCTCTCTACCCCGCATCGGGAGGGTTCAGACAGGGAAACGTAAATCAACAGATATGAAGCTTATCCACGGTTATCTATCCTGTCCTGGATCTGGTGTGCCCGTCCCCCCGCTCTCAGGTGAGGGCATGGTGAGCGCAACGGGGGCTTTAAAATTTCCCTAAAAGGCTCATAGAAGCGTTCTGATGCAAAAAATGAAGTTGTCAAAAATTGGAAAGTGGGGGCGAGGGCGCGAAGCGCCCTCCTTGGACTTGACTACTATGTCACAAATGGAACCATTACCCATCGAAGAAATTGGGTGAACTTGGGATGACTGGATTGGATAAGTTTCACAAATAATCAGAGTTGACAGTGTATTTTAAAAAAGAAGCGCTCTTAAAAAGGTTTTATTCATTATTCCTGCAGAACAGCCGGGTCAGGTTTTGGTTTTTTATTCTGCTTCCACCATTTATGCACCTGGTTGGGAAGGTCCACAAGCCCTTTTGGCAGGAATATTATCACCAGAATCAGGAGCACCCCGACAATGACATAACGGCCGAATGTAAGCCCGGCCATTTTCAGACCTTCCCAGATAATGGTGAGAACGACGGTACCGATAATCGGTCCGGCAAGGGTGCACAGACCACCCAATATGACATACGTCACCGGCCAGAACGAGAGATCGACCCCGAATATTTCCGGCGTGATATACCCGATATGTGCAATCTCAAGTGCCCCGGCTACACCGGCAAGGTAGGCACTTAAGCCAAATGCAAGGAGACGGTAGCGTACGGGATCAATACCCGCTGCACGAGCCTCGATCTCGTTTTCACGGATTGCCGAAAATGCAAGACCTATCCGGGATCTCAGAATATACCAGATGAACACGACCGATGCAATGGTTATGAGCAATATCGAGTAATATTCTATCAGCTGGTAACCGGGTATGTCCGGGCTCACGAGGCGGGGAGATGCAATGCCGTCCCAGCCACCGGTGAGAGGGGTAAGAATACTCACCGCAATTGTCTGGACAATGATTGCAAACCCGAACGTGACCATGGCAAGGAACCATTCCTTGAGCCGGACACAGGTGAGCCCTATCAGGATCCCGACAAATGCTGCAACAGCAGCGCCAAGGAATATCGTAATATAGGGAGTGATGCCGCTTTTTGTCGCTATAAGGGTTGAAGCATACGCCCCGATGCCAAGGAACGCAGCATGGCCAAGGGATCCCTGGCCGGAATAGGCAAGCAGGTTCCATGCTGAAGCAAAGATGATAAAGATCAGCATCAGGCAGAGGAGGTTAAGGATGTACAGGCTGTCTAACAGGAATGGAGCAACGACAGCAATGGCAAGTACGGCAATAGTCCCGTACCGGGTAATATCTGCCCGTTCAAATTTCATAGATGATCACTCACTCTCCTCACCAAAGAGACCGGTAGGCCTGATAACAAGGACTACAATCAGGATAATAAACGAGATCGCGTCCTTCCAGACACCTCCCAGGAAATACGCAGCCCCATTCTCTGCGATTCCATAGATAAGCCCCCCGATGATGGCACCCGGAATGCTCCCCAGTCCGCCGAGAATAATGATTGCAAATGCCTTCACTGCAGGAATTGATCCCATGTACGGATTGAAGACCTGTCCGCTTACCACCCAGAGGGTCCCTGCTGCAGCGGCAAGGGCACACCCGATACCAAAACTCATAATATCCATCCGCTCGACGTTGATACCGACCAGCATTGCTCCTTTCCGGTTCTGGCTCGTCGCCCGCATCTCGCGCCCGGTTTTTGTCTTTTTCAAAAAAACGTACAACCCGCAGAGAATGGCCGCAGTCGTTATTATGATGATGATATAATCCAGGGGCACATTGAGTGATCCGATCGGAACCGTAATACCTGAATAGGGGCTTTTGATGCTCTGCCACTCGTCACCCCAGATCATCGCGGCACCATTAGTAAAAATATAGATAAGGCCAATGGAGAGGAATATTTCATTGAGTTTGCTCGTGCCAAGAATAGGCCGGAAACACAAACGTTCCACCACTGCACCGATGGCAACCAGGGCGAGCATTGACACTACAAGAAGTACGTAGGGATTGAAACCGGTTACAAGAAAGACGGTTGCCGTGATGTAGGCGCCGATCATGAGAAATTCGCCATGCGCGAAGTTGACAATTTTCATGACCCCGAAGATCAGGTTCAACCCGGTGGCAAGCAGGATGTAGATACAGCCGGCATACAACCCCCAGAAAATGATCTGTAACAGGGTTCCAGGATCGTACATGAAGTAATCAGTTTCTTATTCGCCGGGCTGTTATAAAAAGAATGATTATTCGTTACGCGCTTCCGGGCTTGTACCAGTCAGGGAGTACGAATTCGGTTGTTTTTATATTATTCGGCCAGACAACAACGGGTCGGGTTTCACCGATAGTAGCGTTATAATACAACTGCTCCATCCAGAGATCGAACTGGGACTCCCGGAAATCTTTGGAAAAGGATATAGTTTCGTTTTTCATGTATTCGCAAACCTGCGGATGACTGGTGTCGGCAAGTGCCTTCTGAATATCAGCCTTGTTGAGGGTCCCGGCAGTTTCAATCGCATTTGCAGCAATATGGGTACCATCATAGGTTGAGGCACCCATCATATCAGGATACGTGCCCCACTTGGTGTAATAGTTGTTCTTGAATGTGGTCTGTTCATCGGCCAGCTCTCCCGGAGGCGTGACATAGGGAGAGAACCGGCTCTCAATAATGGCATATTCACCGTACTGCCCTATTCCCTTATAAAATTCCGGGGCGTCGTTGTTTTCAACATTTAGGAAGATCGTGTTAAGCCCAACATCCCTTCTAGCCTGGGGTATGATCTGGGCACCCTCGTTGGGGGCTGCTGCCAGGTAGACTGCATCAGGATTTGTCGCTTTGATGGTGGTCAACACAGTCCTGAAATCGCTCTCTCCCATCTTGTAGCTCTGCTGGGAGACCAGCTGGATGTTCAGGTTGTTCTTGACAATCGTGTCATTTACCGCGGTCTTCACACCGATACCAAATCCGGTATCCTGGTACAGCAGGGCAAGGCGGAACGGGCGTTCAGCACCGAAATTAAATTTCTTGTTGACTGCCGGGCGGATCACTTGGTCTATGAACATCGTGGTGTACATCCCATATGCGTCAGTGGTCGGGCAGTGATGGAAGACATAACTCGTATCAATATCCGTGCGATGGGTGATGATCGGGCTTGATGCACCGGTCACGACATAGGGGACTTTGAACTCTGCAATAGTCTGTTCGTACGCAGAGGTTACAGCGCTGGAATACCCGCCCACGAGAATAACGACCTTGTCATCAGTGATAAGCTTGGTGACCGCTTTCTGGCCACCTTCCCGGGTAGACTCGTCATCTCCCTGAACGAGTTTAATGGGTATCTTTGCATTGTATTGCTTGACGAAAACTCCCCCGTTTGCATTGATCTCGTCAGCTTGAATGACTGCTGACTGCCACATGTTCTTCCCGATATTACTGTTCGGACCGGTCATGGATACTATCACACCGATCTTAATCTCCTTTGGCTGTGCCGGAGCCTGTGCCTGCTGTGTGCATCCGGCAAAGAATGCTGTAATAAGCATTAACGCGATGAAAAGGACTGTGTACTTCATGGTATACCTGCTATGCTATGTTATAGCATATCATATTAAGTTACAGCAATTAACATTATAAAAAAATATTGTTTTGTATCAGTGCCGGATTAATTTATATAAAATATATTTTATATATAAAATATAATTTTTTGTTTTCCATTCAGGAAAGGTTTGAAAGAATGTCGGGACCTGTCCTCTCATCATGCAGCACAAACATCCTGGTACCAGCTTCGAAAAGAGAAGGGCAAGAGGATTTATTGTAACCGCTGCACCATGTTCGAATGATACCATGGATTCCCGTACAAGCGGGTAAAATCTCCGTTCACCGAAGGATATTGGATTTAGAATCCCTATTCTTGGGGTCATAATTTGGAAATCCCCAGAAGGTCTGCCACTTCAAGATAATATGCAGCATAGCCTTTCCAGGCCCCCCACTGCTCTGCAAATACCCGTGCCTCGTCCGGTGAGATCTTCTCGCCCTTGCAATAAACCTGCGCAATGAACCGGCGCACACCAACATCATCAGCGGGGAATACATCCACACGATGCAGGCCCCGGAGAATCGTCAGCTCCGCTGTCCATCGCCCGACTCCCCGAATTTTTACCATATCGCTGATGATTGATTCCGTATCGGGATACCCTCTGAAGAGATCCAGGTCAAGGGTCCCTGAAAGGATCTGGTATGATATGTCCCGGATATATTCACCTTTACGCCGGGTCAGACCACACGACCGGAACGTTGAATCTGCTGTTTTTGCAAGAATTTCGGGAGTCGGGTAACAGTAAAAGGTGTCTCCGTCAAGAGTCAGGGAGTTACCAACAGCACGGATGAGCCTGTTTTCAATGCTATGCGCTGCTTTGAGGGAGATCTGCTGTTCAATGACTGAGTCCACAAGTGCCTCGAATACCGTAGGAGTCGTCGGGGCTTTCAGCCCACGCATCCGGTGGGTGAGAACCGTCATGATCCCATCTTTCTCCATAGCCTTGTAAAATGCTGTGATATCCTCAGAAATATTGAAAATAGAGGAGACGAGATTCTGGATATCTTTCAGCCCGCGCTTTGAAAATGCTGTGTCCGGACGAACAGAGAGACATAATTTGGGCCTGCCTACCGATCCCTCAGAAAAAACTTCCACAAGAACCGGGTCACCCCCTACGTCCAGTGCCTGCCGGAAGAGGTCACACTCACAGGTCCTGATCTGCGGATCACCCCCGGCGAATATCGCAGTACTCAGGGAAAAGTCATAGGGAGGTCTGGGATACAGGTAAGTAAAGGGCATGGTATCAGGTATCTCGGGAATATTTTTCCGGCAACCCGTATTCCTGGTTCGTTATGCCGTATATCCAGATCCGGTTGCAGGAATTTCAACCAGGTGCCTTTTCAGGTTTTTGGATATCCCATCTCTCTTAAGGTCTCTGTGATCTCATCAAGGATTGCCGGATCATCTATGGTGGCAGGAATCGTGTAGGAAACACCATCTGCGATTTTTTTTATGGTACCCCGCAGGATCTTGCCGGATCGTGTTTTGGGTAACCGGTTTACTACTGCTGCTGCTTTGAATGACGCAATCGGGCCGATTTTTTGCCGTACAAGAGCAATAAGTTCAGCCCTGATGATATCCGGGTTTTTGGTTACCCCGGCCTTCAGGACGACAAAGCCCAGCGGTACTTCTCCTTTTACCGGATCATACACCCCGGCAACTGCACACTCCGCAACATCCGGGTGTGATGCCAGCACCTCCTCCATTGCACCGGTGGAGAGCCGGTGCCCCGCAATATTAATGATGTCATCAGTCCTGCCCATTATCCAGAGGTAGCCCTCGGTATCGATATACCCGGCATCAGAGGTCAGGTAATACCCGGGATATGCTGAAAAATAGGTCTTGACAAAATCCAGCTCATTCTGCCAGAGTGTGGTGAAACATCCCGGGGGAAGGGGTAGCCTGACCACAATATTTCCGGTTTCTCCTGCGGGAACGTCTTTTCCCTGGGCATCAAGAACTTGGATATCGAATCCCGGGACCGGCTTTGTACATGAACCGGGCCTGACGGGAAGCAGTTCAAGGCCGACACAGTTCGCACCAATAGCCCACCCGGTCTCTGTCTGCCACCAGTGATCGATAACCGGAATCTTCAGTTGCTGTTGTGCCCAGATCAGGGTGTCTGGATCACACCGTTCACCTGCCAGAAAAAGCATCCGGAATGTTTTGAGATCATAAGCCCGGATCTTCTCACCCTCGGGATCCTCCTTCCGGATAGCACGAAATGCCGTAGGGGCACAAAAAAGCACAGAAACACCATGCTCCGCAATGACCCGCCAGAATGCACCGGCATCCGGAGTACCAACAGATTTTCCTTCATAGAGGATGGTGGTACATCCGTAAAACAGCGGTCCGTACACGATATAAGAATGTCCGACTACCCAGCCGATATCGGATGCTGCCCAATAAACTTCACCGGGACGTATATCATAAATATTTTTCATTGTCCACGTCAGCGCAACGAGATGCCCCCCATTGTCCCGTACCACGCCTTTAGGTTTTCCGGTCGTGCCGGAAGTATACAGGAGATAGAGCGGATCGGTCGCATGCACGGGAACGCACGCAACCGGATCGGCATCCAGAAGTATATCCCACAGAATATCCCTGCCATCACGGAGAATCGCGGGTGCTTCAGCTCGTTGCACAATTACGCAGAATGTGGGTTTGAAGTTGCACATATCGATAGCAGACTCCAGGAGCGGCTGGTACTGAATGATACGGTTGACTTCGATCCCACATGACGCGGATATGACAACATGAGGTTTTGCATCCTCGATGCGGGTGGCAAGTTCCCGTGCCGCAAAACCCCCGAAAACCACCGAGTGAATAGCCCCGATGCGTGCACATGCAAGCATTGCGATTACCGCTTCAGGGATCATGGGCATGTAGATAACAACACGGTCACCTTTCCCGACTCCCAGCTGCCGTAGCCCCCCTGCGCATCGTGCCACGAGGTCCCGAAGTTCACCATAAGTATATCGTTTTACGGTTTTTGTAACCGGGCTGTCATAGATCAGGGCAATATTGTTTTTTAGTCCGTTTTCCACATGATAATCCAGGGCATTGTAACATGAATTGACAATCCCTCCTTCAAACCAGCGGTAAAATGGCGGTTTTTCGCTCGTAAGCACCCGGTCACAGGTGCGGTACCAGTGGACTTTTTCTGCAGCCGCTCCCCAGAAACGTTCCGGATCAGAAACAGATTCCCGGAATGCCCGTTCGTACTCACCGCTCATGCACCACTCTCTCCCAGACGTATATACTAGAAAATTGAGAGGAAAGGACTTATTCCTTTCCAAAAAAGCACCAGAAGTTATGGCATATGGTGCAAAAATTCTGCATAAGTGATCGATTTATGGTGCAGCATAAAAGCATTTCGTGAGAGAAAAATTTAATAAAACAAAAGTGCCCCAGGCCTGATTTGAACAGGCGACAACCAGATCTTCAGTCTGGCGCTCTCCCAAGCTGAGCTACTAGGGCAGGAGTACAATTGTTGTCGCTGGTGACTAATAAATGATATGCACGTATCGCTCACAGAAAAATACGTGACCGTTCTTTTTTATATGCTGCGATGACAGTATTAACAGATGCCGCTCCCGGATAAGAGTGCCAATGGTGAAGACTCCGGTCTTGTAAACGCGGTTAAAAACCGTTCAGCCCATATTGTTCACCTTACGCACAATGATTTGGATGCCGTTGGAGCAGATGCGATCCACCGCATAAAATACGGCAGTGATGATGTGTTCACCATCTGGAGTTCGGTGGGAAAATTTGCCAGGTTGTTTTCCCTGGTTGCATCCTGTAAAGGGAAAGGCGATCTGCTCTCTATTTCGGATCTCGGCTATCAGAAGGATACTGAAACAATTGCAGGAAAGGCGCGGGCAAATGGATGGGACGTAGAATGGCGGGACCATCACCGCTGGCGTGATGATGAAATAAAAAAAGTCACCCGGGAGGTGTCTTTGCTCCGCATTGATACCGCAGTTTGCGCATGTGGAATTGTTGCCCGTGACCTTACACCGGAAAACTTAGGTGCCGCTGAGGTTGCACGCGTTGTCTGCGATTATGATCTCTGGAAGCATGCCGATCCCCGGTCAGCAGTTCTTGGCCAGGTGCTCCAGCGCAAGAAAAACCGGGACCATGTGCGGGACTGCCTCGTTGCCGGCATATTCAGTGACGCATTCATCGAACAGGAATATGCGGAAATCAAAGCTGAGATGGACACGATGATGCACCAGAGCCTGAGATACGCGACCATTACCGGAAGCAAGTACAGAATTGCCTTTGCCCCGCTCTACGGTTACCCGAGCGAAACGGCACATTTCATCCGTGAAGAAAGGAAGACCGATATCGAGGTGATCATCAGCAAAGACGGTAAGTTCTCGCTTCGTTCAGTCCCCCCGGTAAGCCACCTGATTGCTCGGGAATTCGGAGGGGGAGGTCACCCGAACGCTGCGGGAGGCTCCTTCAAATTTACCGTGATTGAGCGTTTCACCTGGTGGCTGTTCAAGAAGAGCAGGCACTTTAAAGAGTTCGTGACAATTGCTGATGCGCATTGATCTCCGATAGAATCACCAGAAAACATACATGAACCGAATTGATTCACCCCCTGAACCATGAAAATTGTCATTTATACGAATGACTACCGGTTCATAACCTCTCCTGGCCATAGCGGGCAGGGGTTTTCAAATTTTCACTCACCGATCTGCCGCTGGTGTGCCCCTTCGGGGGCGACGGCAATCATCATGACGAATTATGAGACGGGTAACAATCCCCGCATAAAATCTGAAAAATACGATTTCCCTAAAAAATCATCGGGAAGCTGTGTCACTTTGAGTAGACTGCCACATCCACCAGATTTTTCCAGTACTTTTCGCACAGGTCAGTACAGTATCCACCAACACTGACCTGATCCGGATCAAGACTCGCAAGTGCATATGTTATGGATTCCTGATCAGGATCGATGAGAATAATCTTCCGGAGATCGTACTCGCTGGAAAGGTCTATCAGGGTGTCGAGCTGATCCCTGTGAACTGCAATCTGCCGCTGGTGTTCTAGCAGGCATACAAGACTTTCTCTGTCTGGCTTTGGCTGGAAAAAGAAGACATTCTGCCGGACGAGCGAGGTTATCTCAGGTTCTGATATACAATCACAGATAAGCACATGCCCACTGATGCCCACATCCCTCATCGAGCGCATCAGAGTCCGGTACATGCTGGTGATTGCATCATTCCACTCACATTCATCATCATAGTACGCATCAGTGATCCCAAGGACATGAGGGGCAGGCAGGGCGCACCAGACACCTTTTTTCTGTACAAGAATACCCGCAGCATCCTCACTGATTGTGTGAGAATCCAGGCTAATTTCGCCGGTTGCCTTCCCACCTTTTACACCGAGCAGGCAGTGCAGAATCCGGTTTTTATAAAACCGGCCCCCGGCACAGGGTGCCATAATTCCTGCAGATACCTGCGGTTCAAGCGACTGGTCAAGAAGGTAGGTAATGATATCTGCGGCTGTTCCTCTGTTCGCTGCAATCCATGCTGCGAGTGCGATTACCTCCGGCATACCGGGCTCCGCTCCAAAAGCCCGGGTTGCCAGTTTCAGCCGTTTTACCATATACAGATATTATTACTCATAAGCATCTAAAAAGTACTGATGAACCCACCACCGCTGCTGGTCACCTGCGGGTTGCCTTACACCAACGGCCCCTGCCATCTCGGACATCTGCGAACGTACGTGCCTGCTGACGCTTACGTCCGCTACATGCGGCGGGCAGGAGAGGAGGTTGTCTTTGTCTGCGGTTCGGATAATCATGGGACTCCTATTGTCGTCTCGGCTGAGGAAGCAGGGGTTTCCCCCCGTGCACTTTCTGAACGGTATCACCAGCATTTCGACGAAACCTTCAAACGGATGGAGGTACTATTCGACCGGTTTGGAATGACCGATGACCCTGCGACCCACTACCGGACAACATCAATGGTATCCGAACTCATCAAAAAAGGCTATATCTATAAACAGGTTGTTCACCAGGCATATTGCACGAAATGCAGAAGATTTCTTCCCGACCGGTACGTGGAAGGCATCTGTCCTCACTGCGGGACACAGGCACGGGGTGACGAATGTGACCAGGGATGCGGCAAGCACCTTGAACCCGGAGAAATCAAAGATCCGATCTGCAAGGTTTGCGGGACGAAAGCAGAGTTCCGGGATCAGGAGCATTATTTTTTTAAACTCTCTGAGTTCAAGGACTTCCTTCTTCCCTATCTTGACACCCTGCGGGGAACGAGCAACGCGAAGAACTATGCCATCGGCTGGATAAAAGATGAACTCCACGACTGGTGCATCACCCGCACGCTTGAATGGGGAGTGAAGTTCCCTGGCCGCAATGATCTCGTGGTCTATGTCTGGGTCGACGCTCCGATTGGATATATTGCATTCACCGAGGAGTGGGCAAAGAAAGCGGGCAAAGATTGGAAGCGGTACTGGTGCGGTGAAAACCGGGTCACCCATTTCATTGGTGGTGACATTATCTATCACCACAGCATTTTCTGGCCGGCCCTCTTAAAAGCGGCAGGGTATGGCGTACCGCATGCGATCGTTGCCAGCGGGATGGTCAAGGTTGATGATCACAAGTTCTCGAAATCCAGGGGATATGTTGTCTGGACGAACGATGATTACCTCGACAAAGGATTACCTGCAGACTACCTCCGCTATTACCTGCTTGCGTACACAAGTCACACAAAGGAACTCAACTTTTCCTGGAAAGTCTTCTCAGAGCGGATTAATAACGAGGTTGTCAACATCTTTGGAAACTTTGTGTACCGTACATTGTTCTTCGCTCACAAAGAGTTCGACGGTGTTCCTTCCTGCCCGGCCGATCCTGCCATTATTGCAGAGATCGAAAAGAGCTTATTGAATGTTGACCGGCTTATGCGGGAGTATGAGTTTAAGGGAGCGGTGGACGCGATGATGGCGCTTGCTGCGTTTGGCAATACGTACATCCAGACAAACGCACCCTGGAAGCTTATCAAGACAGACCGTGAAGCGGCGGCACACGTGATCAAGAACTGTATTCAGATAGTGAAAGCCATCACCCTTCTTATCGAACCGGTCATGCCGGCAAAAGCGCAGGAGTGCTGGTCAATGCTGGGTTATAATGACAAGGTCTCAAACCACCTCATAAGCGAGGCAGGTCAGGAGGTTCCTGAAACATGCATCAAGGCTCCGGCACCGCTCTTTGCAAAGATGGAAGAGGATCAGGTAAAGGAGCTCGATGCCCTGCTCCAGAAGCGTGTGGCAGAAGCCAATAAAAAGAGGGAGAAGACACCCATGGTTACTATAGAGGAATTCCAGAAACTTGATATCAGGACGGGAAAAGTGCTGTCCGCAGAACCTGTTCCGAAATCGAACAAGCTCCTGAAATTACAGGTCGATATCGGGGGTGAAACCCGGCAGATCGTGGCAGGTATGCAGCAGTTCTATAAACCTGATGAACTGACAGGCAGGCATGTGGTTGTTGTCACCAACCTTGCACCAATAAAAATTTTCGGTGTAGAGAGCAATGGCATGATCCTTGCCGCCGGAGATTCGGCATCACTGCTCACCCCCTTAAAACCTGTAGAACCCGGATCGAAAATCCGGTAAAATGCCGGATTTCTCCTTCCTTTTTAAATCCATTCTCTGAGAGTAGTATCCAGTAACGCCATAGGTAGCGTTCAGTACACTTACCTTTAGGACATATGTCGGCTCTGCAGAAACTGGTATGAATCGCTTTGGTACACCCCTGATCCATGAAAATCATTCCCAATACGAAGGACCCCCGACTTCTGATCTCTCTGAGGCACGGCGGGCAGGAAGTTTTTTTTCATTTCAGTCAATGATCCTCCGCCGGGGTGCCCCGTCAAGGGCGGTGGCATACATCGTAACTAATGGACAGAGGGGCAACAATCCCCGCATCATATCCGAATACTACGATTTTCATAGGGAAATGTTCAATGACAAAGCAAAACGCTTAACAGAGGTTTCATGCCCCGCCACTTTGGCTTCCCCGAATGCTCTGACTCTTTGAACAGACAATACTTCATCATCGTTTCTTGGGCGCTGGGACAGTAAAGGTGGACTGGAACTGCGCCCTCATTCATATATCGTTTGAAAAAGAAATACCACAAACTAAAAAAAATTACTTTTTCAAATGCGTCACAAACCGGGCATTCACTTCTTCCCAGTTCACAAGATTCCAGAATGCATCGATAAATTTCGCCCGGTCATTCTTGTAATCAAGATAATAAGCGTGCTCCCAGACATCGAGTGCCATAAGCATCCGGTATCCAGGTATCACGTTGACATTGTGCTTCTCAAGCTGCAGGATGAAGAGCCGCCCGGTATTCATGCAATAGGTTAATACTGCCCAACCCGATCCTTCGGCACTTGACGCAGCCTGGGAAAACTCCTTTTTGAACCGGTCGAATTTCCCGAACTCTGCGTCTATGGCTTGTGCAAGTTCGGCTTTCGGTACTCCTCCGCCACCAACACCGGCCGGTGCGAGATTTTCCCAGAACAGTGTATGCAGCCGGTAACCCCCGATATGAAAGGAAAGTTCTTTCAAAGTTGCTTTCATGTCCAGATCGGTATTGTCCTTTCGTGCCTTGTCGAGTTTTTCCAAGAGGGCATTGGCACCCGTTACGTATGCCTGGTGATGTTTCTGGTGGTGCAATGTGAGTTGTTCTTCCGAGATATAAGGAGCCAGAGCCTTATACCCATAGGGAAGTTTTGGTAGAGAATATCCCTTGCCTGCTTCCATGCTTCCTAACCTCCTTTGGTAATAAGGGTGTATTAGTCCGTTTCCGGTATTTCATTTATTGCATTGTTCAGAGTAAGACCCCGCTTCTGTCACGCTTTTCGATAATAACGGACAGAACACAATGTCGCAGAGTTTAAAGACCTGTCCTGCATATCGGATACATGTCCATGACAGAATCCCTACCCGAACCGGCGCTCATGAAAACACTCCTTATCATGCAGCGGGGAGAGCTCACTGAACATAATATCTATAAAAAAATCGCGGCCGCGCAAAAAGATCCCCACAATCGGGAGGTACTGGCCCGGATTGCCCAGGATGAGCTCGGGCATTATGGTATATGGAAACAGTATACCCACCAGGATCTGAAACCTGACTCCGCCCGTATATGGTTTTATTACCTGGTTGCACGGGTTTTTGGCATTACCTTTGCAATTAAACTCATGGAAGGGGTGGAAAAGCGTGCCCAGTCGTATGACAAAGCCCTTGTAGGTAAAATTCCCGAAATACAGACGATTCTTACAAATGAAGAAACCCACGAGCGCGAACTCATTGCTCTCATCGATGAGGAGCGATTAAAATACGTTGGTTCGGTTGTGCTCGGTCTCAACGATGCTCTTGTCGAATTTACCGGAACACTTGCCGGGCTCACGTTTGCCATCCAGAACACGCAGATCATTGCGGTTGTTGGCCTCATCATGGGAGTTGCAGCCTCACTCTCGATGGGGGCTTCTGAGTACCTGTCACAGCGATCAGACGGGGGCCCAACGGACCCGGTCAAGGCATCAGTGTATACCGGTGTTGCTTATATCGTAACTGTTGCCCTGCTTATCCTGCCATTTCTTATTTTTACCAGCCCGTTTTATGCTCTGATGCTTACCCTGCTCGGTGCTGTAATGGTAATATTCCTGTTTACGTTCTACCTGTCCGTGGCCAAGGATCTTCCTTTCTGGAGACGCTTTGCTGAGATGCTCGTCATCAGTCTTGGGATTGCCGCGATATCCTTTATTATCGGTGTACTCATTAGAACGGTGCTGAACATTGACATCTGAGGAATCTGGAAAATCAATTATTTTTTGCCTCTGGAGAAATGCTCAATACCAGCTATAAGCCCAAAAGGGGTTTCAACTGCGCCACCTTGTGCTGAAGCGGAATCTCGTGAACAGGTACTAAATCCTCATCGCTGCCAGCGCAGGGGCTCTATGGGGGGACAGGCACTGACCCCTCCCGGGAATGAACTCAGGACACGTTTACCATCGCATTGGGGTAATTTTGTATAGCGGGTAAACTGGATTAGAGCTTCACAAGTGCAAACTCATCTTTCCCGGCGCTGCACTCCGGGCAGAGCCAGTCATCGGGCAGGCTTAAAAAATTCACACCAGACAGGATACTTCCCACCGGATCTCCTGCTTCAGGGTCATAGATATAACCGCAAACAAGACACTCGAAGCAATCAATGTCTGTTCCCATGCAGAGAATTGAATAGTGTTTTCCAATAAAAATTTTTGGCTTGTGCACTCATCAGGATTCAAAAAACAAAAAACTCCCCGAAACGATTCCCCGCACTGACAGGGGATAATAAGGAGACAATGCATAAATATTCACAGATCTGTGCATCTGGAAGGTTATGAAATATTTCCTGAAAATGTAACAATAATGATATTTTTTTCTCAATTTAATGTTTAAATGAGCGTATTCGTAAATAGATATATTTAAATATGTAATAAAATAAAGAGCCGGTATATGGTCAGACCAGCAAAGGAGATGGTTGGAGTGTATGGACCGGTCCTTTTCACTACCCATCCAGCTCCCCGAGGATTCATGTACAAATATATCCTGGCCTTCACACCCATCTTTCTGGCAGCCCTCTCGGGGATTATCCTGAATATCATGATCGGTGCAGGTAAGTCATTTCCTCATTCGCTTGTAGGTCCCCTGGTGACGATTGTTCCTGATCTGGATATATTTGTCCAGCTCTTCGCGTATCTGATAGCGCCCATCTGTATCTTCCTTTTTTTTATCTTTCTTGGCGATGTATTGAACCGTCCGGAAATATGGACAGGGGCAGGCCTTGCATTAATAATGAGTGTAATCGGCGGATTGGTCTACATGGGAGTTCCGACACTTTCAACCAGTTACCTGTTTGACCTTTTCCGTTGGATAGCATACCTGATCCAGCCTTTTAGTGTTATTGCTTCGCTGATGGTTATTACAGGAATCGAATTATTCCGGCGGTCCATAACCTACACAATCACCCGGGACGTCGTGATAATTACCGGAGGTCTCTGGAACCTGGCAGAGAATGTAATCCCCCTCCACCAGATCGAGCGATTAGTTCTTGTACAGGGTCGTCTGGGACACTTTTTCCATTTCGGGACCATCGTCCCGGCGGGATTAGTATTCGGGATTTCTCAGATAGATATGAGAGGTCGACATGTAACCGGTGATAAGGTCTATCCCGATACCGATTCGTCATCTACCCTGCGTTGGGAACAAGGATTGCACAACCCACTTGTCAGCTTGTATGGAATACGCGATCCAGAGAACGTGAAAGTACTTCTTGAAAAAGCGATGCAACAGAAGTCAGAAAAAGACAAGGGATGAGGAAATTACTGACTCCGGGTCAGGTTACCTGTGTTCCATCACCTTTTATAACGGGAGGGACATCACAAACGGATGTGGTAGTCATGAACGGACAAATTGCCAAATGGTGCTTAGATCTCGGGATGGGAATAGCTTTTCTGGTTAGTTTTATCACCGGGTTCTTCAAGTTCACCTATCTCATGCGAATGTTCGGTCTCGTCGATCTCGTACTTCCACTCGCATTGATGAGTGATATCCACGACTGGGCCGGTCTCGCACTGGGTTTTTTTGTTGCTGCGCACCTGTTTTTAAACCGTGCATGGATCATAACGATGACAAGAAAAATCATTTCCAGGGCACCAGAGACGAACTGATTCTCAATCAAAAAAAAGATGATAACTCCTGATAAAAAGATTTTTTTTGCTCTGCAGAATTCCTTTTCCATTTATATGAAATTCAAGATGCTGGTACGAATGAAGGAGGGGACCGTGCCTGTCTCCCCATGCCGCCCCTGCGCTGAGCGATGATGACGTAGCACCTGTTCGGGAGTTATCGCATCGGGGGAGCCACAGCGGCGGGGGCAAAACCCCCTTGAGCGTTTACCTTGTAATTGAGCATTTCTCCAGAGCAGAATTTTTTTAATTCGAGAAAAAATTCTTTTCCAGGTCTCCTATATTGGAATATCCCCGCTGCTCCCAGTAGCCCCGGTAATCCGGGTCATCAGTTAACTGAATCTTTTCGATCCACTTGATCCATTTGTATCCCCATTTGTCTTGTGCTACCAGCTGGAAAGGATAGCCTCGTTCGGCAGGGAGTGTGACATTGTTCATTTTATAAGCCATGATTATATCATGGTTCATCAGGTAATCCAGCGGGAAGGATGTTGTATAACCATCGTGTGCCGTGAATATCACGGTATTTGCACGGGGATCGGCGCCCGCTTCCCGGATCAGGTCGCGGACCAGCACACCCTCCCAGAGGATCGTTACATCCCAGCCTTCCACGCAGAAGAGTGTGACTATCCTGGTATAATGGGGGTATCCGGTAAGAATTTCCTGATAGGTGTATACATCGGTTTTGTTCGTCAGACCGGTCACCGTGAGCCGGTACTCGGATGTGTTGACATACTGGGGACCCCGTATAGAATTTTCACGGAAATCATTCATTGAAGAGAGATCTTTGCCCTGGTACGCCCTCACTTCAACAGCAGGGAGGGAAGTCGTACCTCCGGGCATTGAGGTGGAACGGCTGGCAGGTCCACCACTGAGGAAAAATACCGCTGAAATGAGGATAATAACTGCAATTATGATGATTGCAGGAGTCTTTGGGTTCATGAACAGAGAACTGTGCTTCGGATCTTATTAACCATCGCATGGTGGCACAGGTTGCGACAGGGAAGGGCAGGAGTTCCTGGCGCCTGTCTGGCAAGGGGGGTGCCAGTCGGTACACCTCGGGGAATATATTCTTCGAGATGTTTAGGGGTATCCCCCACGAAAAGTGCCGTTAACTATTTTTATACGGGATATGCTTTGGGAAAACTGATCTGCCATTTAAAGAGAAAATTTTCAGAACCAAAAACAGTTTCCTTATTTTTCCCGTGCTGCCGAAGAGAATTCTTCGAACCATCACGTTGAATGTATACGGATAAATGAATCCATAACCGGCTCAACTCTGTGCCAAAGAGGGGTTATGAGCATGCGGCCTACCGTGTTGTGGCAGACGGAACCATATTTTTGATTGACTGCCCATCCGCATTTGACCGCTCAGCCCCGCAAAGAGACTCGATCGTTTTTACCCACCACCATTTTCTTGGAGCAGGTAACAAGTACCGCGAGCGGTATCCGGCCCGGGCCGCCATCCATGAAGCAGATTCCAGGCACAACCTCTGCCGGGGTTTCACGTTTGATGATCTCTTCATGGGCAGTTTTTGTGACAGCGGGCTCCAAGCATTACATCTCGGTGGCCACACACCGGGCTTTACCAGCTTTTTTTTAAGAGATGTGTTGTTTATCGGTGATTACGTGATGAAAGAACACGGAATAATGGTCATAAACCCCTCCGGTCCTCGGGATGCAACAAGAAAAGGACTTGCCCGTTTGATCGCGATGATCCCAGAAAGCCCGGTAAAAATGGTCTGCGGGGTTGACTATGTCATGGATTATCCCTCAGGGGAAAAACAGGTACTTCGGCTCATTGGCTGAAATCCCGGGCTGGCTCAAAGGTATTTTTTTCTGCCGACGGAGTACCAGATGCCTTGTTACCCGCTCATGCGATACGATCCTGGTGAACCCCGGCCAAAGTTTTCTTCATAGACCACATACAGATCAATGTCATCCGGAGCCCGGTAGGGTTTTGGCACGTATCCCAGGATTCTTCGTATATCCCGTCGGATATAAAATGAACGGTGTTTCACCATTGCCCGCTGCTTTCCGATCGATACCGGGAGCTGGTGGATATGGGCGTGACACATCTGGCAGACTATCAGGATACGCGTTGACGGGTCGTGTTTCATCTCCTTTGTCGGGTGCCGGGAGATGCTATGGATTTCAAGAAACAGTGAAGGAAAATAACCATGGCAGAGCTCGCAGGTGTTCTCGACCGCATTTTTCAGTTTCTTTTCCTGTATAGGGGTTATAATCATACAGGTACATTCCGGCATGATTCATCTCCTCTTTGATCACCCGACCATTGTCCGGTCAGGATAAAAGAGTTTTCCCACCCTGGTTGTGAGATCCTTAAAAAAGGTCTGCAATCAGGAAAAGTATCGTGTAACCCTGATAAGCGGTGTCCAAAAGAAGGCGGCCGATCGACCTCATCAGGGACCACCGGGAACCCTTCAGATTGGGTAAGATGAATGGTATACCTGAAACTTAGACCCGTGGTTGCTGCTGTGTGGCACAATGGAACGTACCGAATCCTTCAACCATTGCACGGGCATCAATCCCGATTACCCTGCGGCCGGGGAAAAGACCCTGCAAAATCCGCAACGCCTCCGTATCATTCGGGTCTTTAAAAACCGGTACAATTACAACAGTATTTCCTATATAGAAATTTGTGTAGCTTGCCGGGTACCGCTCATCCCCATCGGCGATCTTTGACGGCATTGGGAGTTTCACGACCTTGAGAGGTGTTCCGTCCTGGTTGCTTGATTGTTTGAGGATTTCATAATTTTCGTGCAGCGCCCGGTAATTTGCATCCGCAGTATCGTTTTCGTACGCACATACAACTGTTGCCGGGGCGACAAAACGTGCAATATCATCAATATGACCATCCGTATCGTCACCCACGATCCCGTCATTCAGCCAGATCACCTTCACAATCCCGAGATATTCTTTCAGGAACTCCTCAATTGTATCAGAAGATAACGAAGGGTTCCGGTTCGGATTTAACAGGCAGGAGCGGGTGGTAAGCACCGTTCCTCTTCCATTGACATCAATCGATCCTCCTTCGAGAACGATGCCAGGAGCGAACTGGGGAAGCTCCAGCCAGCGGTTCATGACGGTGGGAATCCTGCCATCGCTGACCTGATCTTCATATTTCCCACCCCAGGCATTGAAATTCCATCGCACTATCGCAGACCGCTTCAATGCACGGTTGATAACAAACGTAGGGCCATAATCCCGAATCCAGACATCCGAGAACTCGGTTGTATGAAGTTTAACACATGAAAGATCGATCTGGCTTTCCCTGAGCCGGGTTTTGACTCTTCGGTGCACAGCTGCAGTGGGAATAAACAGCTCAATCCGTTCAGAGGGGTGAACTGCAGTTACAAACTCAAAAAAAGCCTCTTCGACTGCAGAGAGTTTTGGGAAGGTAGTCTTGTTATGCGGCCACGAGAGCCATACCGCATCATGGGGTTCCCATTCAGCCGGCATATGGAACCCACGGTTTCTTGGTGTATCGCCAGAACGGATTTCCGGAAATGCCCCATCATTTCCCGGGAACAGGGTGCAGGTCAGACCATACGTGTCCGGGCGACGGTTCCGGAAGAAACCCCAGGATTCCCTGACTGCATGGTTCATTGACAGGTCGAGCGTGGCAATTAGCGTTTCTTCCGTATCTCCACCCTGCACGATGATCTTGCCAAATGCATCGCAGATAAACGAACCCCCGAAAAATTTTATATCCGCTTCCTTGCCAACCCGGTTTATCGCCGCCACATGGACACTGTTTGCAACAGCATGGCCCCGCTGGATAAGTGCCCATGCTTCGTGCCAGTTACCTTCTGCAGGTTCTTCACTGGTGGGATGCCCGATTGCCGTCGGATAAAAAATGATCTGGGCTCCTTCCAGAGCAACACAGCGAGCTGCTTCAGGAAACCACTGGTCATAGCAGATAAGCACCGCTATGCACCCGTACCGGGTAGTATGAACGTGATACCTGTCCCCGGGATAGAAGTACCCTTTTTCAAAGAAACCAGGGTCCTGCGGAATATGGACTTTGTGATATGAGGTATGGAGTGTCCCATCAGCATCGATGACGACTGCTGTATTGTAGTATCTCCCGTCAGATGACTGTTCAAAGATGGGGACGATAATGACAACATTGTTCCGGCGGGCAATCTCAGAAAATACCCGGGTTGAATCTCCGGGAATCGTTTCTGCAAGGGGTGAAGCATTCACGCCAATTCCCTGGGGGAAATAACGCGTCCGGAAAAGTTCTGGCAGACAGATTATCTGTGATCCCTTTTCTGCCGCAAGCTCAACTTTCGATAATGCTTTTTTGAGATTCTCGTTAGGATCCGGACCAACTGCCATCTGGATGAGACCGACTCTTACGTTTTTTTGCTCCATACGCCTCTTGATATACGAGTTTTTTCTTACTGGGATATCATGCTATCCAAACGAATTGAGTGCGGTGCTCTGGTACAATGTCTGCAGGGGACTTCCCGCATTATCGATGAGAAAAATGCTGACGGGTAAGATCAGTGACGCAAAAAAATCCAGGTGTCCGATATATTTATGGATATGATCACAGACCTGTGCTATTCCTCCTGACAGGGCAATCGGTAGAGGAATAATGCCGGAATCGTTCCATTTTTTTTATTGCCTTACACATCCCAATAGGAAAATAAATCCAACAAAAAGTAAACTTTATATTCTAAAATGTAAAATATAACTTACATTAAGTATTAGAAGTTGGACAGTTATGGATCGAATTGAATATGGAAAACTCACCCATTCAGATCATTCCACTGAATGGCGGGATAATCAGACACTGGTTGTGCTTACTGCAGGCGCGTGCCTTCTTGCCCTCGTAATTGCTCTCAAAAATATTCTCAACATTCCAACAGAGCAGCTCACCAGGGATCTCATCCTCTATGTCTGTATATTAGGAGGTCTCGCAACATCCTATCCTCTTGTTACTAGACGACGGGCGGATATGGCAATCGGTCATCCGGGCCTCTGGATAGCGATGATCGTTTCGGTAACCATGGCCATCATCGTTATGTATGCCCTTTGATCCCAGGGACATTTGCCATGCAGACAAATAGCACGATTGTGTCAGTATTCATCCTGTTCCCGGTACTGCAGGAAGGGATAATGAACTGTGCAGATGGAGAGACCCTTGTGATAAAAATCCTCTCCCTTGCCTTTACCCTCGTTTGTCTGATCCTGTTCTCAATCTGGTATCTCCTGCAGACTAATGATCCCGCTGGCAATGTGGCTTGGCATTCCCTTCGAATAAAGCCGGATTACACCAAAAAATGAAAAACAGGATAAAAGTTTACCGGGCATTGCGCAACCTGACCCAGGAAGCACTTGCTGACCAGCTTGGGGTAACACGGCAGACGATCCTTGCTATTGAGAAAGAAAAATATGATCCATCGCTTGAACTTGCATTCCGGATTTCCGGGTTGTTCAAAGTCCCGATAGATAAAATGTTCTTTTATGAAAAAGACAGTGAAGACCAGCCACTCTTTGAGGATTAGAGAGACGGAAATTTGGGTGAGTTCGAGCTCTTTTCTTTTTTTTTGATAATACTCTGTAGATTTTTTTTTAAAAAACAGTTCTCATGAACCAGACATGACCCGGTGTAATTGACCGCAGAATCTCTAAAATCATTCTGTATACAAAGTTACCTTCTCCTGGGGTGCATGAGTGGTGAGGCTACCCTTCAATTGTGGTGCATTTTTTATTAGAGTCCGTGCACTTCTGATGCAAATTGTTTAATATTGTGCACCACAACTTTAACGGGTTGGTGCGAATGAACAGCGTTTCATGGATGTGCGGGTGTTTTTCTGCACCAGTTTTTAAAACTCAAATGAGGCTATCATGGAAATCATTGAAGAAAAAAACAGGAATAACCTTTTCCTGAACGACAACACAGCAAACCCTGCACCTCTTGGATTGTGCGCATTCGGCATGACAACGATATTGCTGAGCCTCCACAATGCGGGACTTACTGCTCTTGGAAGCCCCATCCTTGCGATGGCAATCTTTTATGGGGGGATAGCCCAGGTTATCGTCGGCATCATGGAATGGAAGAAGAACAATACGTTTGGCATGGTCACCTTTGGCAGCTTTGGTTTCTTCTGGATCTCCTTTGCTGCATTACTGCTGCTCCCGGCTCTCGATCTGGCAAAAGCACCCCAGCCGGTTGAACTGGCTGCTTTCCTGAGTGTATGGGGAATTTTTGCAGCCGGGCTTTTTATCTGTACATTAAAAATGCACCGGGTACTGCAGATTACGTTACTGGCAGTAGTACTCCTAGTATTGCTCCTGGTGACTGCACAACTTACCGGGAACACCCTGATCCTGAACCTCGGGGGTCTCGTTGGTCTCGTAGCGGGCGGTCTTGCACTCTACATGGGTATGGGACAGGTCATCAACGAAGTGTATGGCGACCGGATTTTTCCGGTATAAACCAATTTTTTATCCGTTGCGAAAAAGGAATCCGAGGTTCCTTCTCCCTGTAACCTTTCATTCCCTGACCTTCCAAAAATCAGACTTTTCAGGGCGTATTCATTATTGTGGAACACGAGGAGATCGTATCCTCCCAAAAGAGGTCTGGTTAATCGCCTGCTGTTACTTTTTAAAACAAAAATACCACCGGATGTTTTTAACAATATTTATAAAACATCAAGGTAATCGCTATAAAGGTGCTCTGCTGCCAAATCGGCCTTATTTATCAGCGAGAACATCCTGATTGATTCCTGCATCACCCAGACAATGCAAATCCGGGTGGTGGCTTATTGAGTATTTTGAAGAATAGATTTTTTATATACAAGGGTAAGTACCGTGCCCGATATCCGGTGTCGGGTAATGAGATCTGTACGAGGGTTTCAAAGATTGTACCGATAATTATTATCGTTGCAGTTAAAACAATATTTTTCCTGGTACTGGTATCCCCGGTGACCGCGTTGGACTGGACAACTGAAACGGTTGACAGCCCGGGTAACGTAGGCTGGTATACATCACTTGCGCTTGATAATTCGGGAAATCCCCGTATAAGCTATCTGGACTGGACGAACGGTCATTTGAAATATGCAACCAGAGATAATGGGCAGTGGATCAATGAAACCGCGGATTCAACCAACGCTGTCGGGGAGTTTTCCTCATTGAAACTTGATGCGTCTTTCCATCCCCTGATAAGTTACTACGACGGGGACCGTGGAAACCTGTCCTTTGCAATGAAAACCGGAACCAGCTGGAGCACCGTTGTGGTCGATAGCGGAGGTGTCGGGAGATATACCTCACTTGCGCTCGATGGATCAGGAAATCCGCGGATCTGTTACCAGGATCTTCTCAATGCGAAACTGAAATATACAACAAAAAGCGGGGGTATCTGGAACCATGAAACTGTGGACAATGCGGGGAATGTTGGTGCCTACTCATCTCTTGCACTGGATAGCAGCGGTAATCCGCACATCAGTTATTATGATGGCAAAAAAGGGGATCTGAAATATGCAGTAAAGAACGGAGGGTACTGGACTAATCAGACCGTAGACAGTACCGGAAATGTCGGTTATTATACATCGATCGCACTTGATGAGAGAGGAAATCCACACATAAGCTATTACGATTTCACGAACTGGGATCTGAAGTATGCGACAAAAACGGGAAGCTCATGGACAAAAGAGATTGCAGACGCTGTCGGAAGGTCGGGGAAGTTCACCTCACTTGCACTCGACAGTTCGGGAAATCCACATATCAGTTATTTCGATGAGACCAATGGTCGTCTGAAATATGCAACAAAAACAGGTACGATCTGGACAAACGAAACCGTTGACACGGCGGTGAATGTTGGAGAGTATTCATCACTTGCGCTAAATAGTGAAGGGATCCCACGGATAAGTTACCGTGACGGAGGGAATGGTAACCTCAAATATGCCATTGGCATTCCCCCGTTGCTGCTGAATTTTACCGCTTCA
The DNA here is from genome assembly GCA_964590415.1 of uncultured Methanoregula sp. Lineage (GTDB taxonomy): Archaea > Halobacteriota > Methanomicrobia > Methanomicrobiales > Methanospirillaceae > Methanoregula. Next base: position 122,610 of record CAZPVQ010000005.1, read on the forward strand.
CCACAGAATGGTACTGCACCGCTTACCGTGCAGTTTTCAGACACTTCCAAGGGGGGATCTCCCGCTGCTTGGAACTGGTCATTTGGCGATGGCACAGGGTTTAATACCAGCGTGATCGCTTTGCGGAATCCGTCTCATGTATACGAAACATCCGGGACATACAACGTGAACCTGACTGTTCTGAATTTCGGTGTCGCAAGTAATCTGGGTCGTTCAGGTTACATTACGGTTGTCGCACCCCCGGAAACTACGGTGCCGACCCCTTCACCAACACCGACAATTTCTTCATCGCCAACCCCTACCCTTACCTCCTTACCCACACCAACTCTTACTTCCTCACCTACACCTACTCTTACTTTCTTACCTACACCTACTCTTACTTTCTTACCTACACCTACTCTTACTTTCTTACCTACACCTACTCTTACTTCCTCACCTACACATACCGTCACTTTATCCCCGGCACCTACCCTCACATCATCAATGCGTCAGACACCAGCCGCATTTGAAGGTTCAGGAAGTAATGATGACCAACTTCCTGTGCCATCATTAACACCGGTGCTTCGGCTCACGGGATCGCCAGCTTTCCAGACGGTGAATGTTGGAGGGAATTCCGCAATCAGTCACGTCACTGTATACGGGCAGGATATAGCTGATATTATTGTTACCGCAACAAAACTTCCCTCTTTACCATCAGGAGTTGCACCGCCAGATAAGCCGGTTTACCAATACATTGATGTCATCCCTGCACGCTACTCGGCCATTTCATCGGTACTGATAGAATTTGATGTGCCTCTTTTTTCAATACCTGACCCTCCTGAGTCGTTGAAAAATGTCAGCCTGTGCATGCTCAATAACAGAACCTGGATATACCTTCCTACCACCATGACAGGAAGGAAAAACGGTAATGCGCTGTATCGTGCAGAGAGTCCGGAATTCTCCCTTTTTGCCATCACTATCCGAAATGAGACCTCCATCGCTTTACCCGGTAATATGCCTGCTCCATCAACGGTATCGGAAATGAGTTCCGGATATAAATCCCGGGAATCGAACATTTCAGTCATTCCAGATATTCCGGTGAAAATCGCACCGGACGAATCGAATACTGGATTTTCTTTCCTGCCTCTTGTCATCATCACCATGGGAGTATTAGGGATTGGGATTGGAGTTCTTCTCCTACGAAGCCGGTGGGAGCGTTAACGGTCAATACCGTGCCTTTACCAGGACTTTTTTTGCTAACCATGTGGTTACATGATATAACCTGAAAAATCCCATGAATATTAAATCAATAATTAGCTAAATGTAGATTGATGAAAGAGAAACCCTGTGATACCTGTGATAAAGAGTGCGTTGGTGGTATCATTTATGGCAACTGTCAGCAATTCCTCAATTGGCGCAGTGAGCTGAATCAGATAGATGTTTGTCTGGACTTCATTCTCTCTTTGAACCGGGTAACCGTTACTTCTCAATAATATTCTTTCGCACTACATTTCCGGAAAACATCCTGTACCTGTCCTGCGTTTTTTTTAACCAGATCAAATACCCAGCGGCTTACGCTCGGCGCAACATTACCACACCGTCGCCGTACAACCACTTCAAACCCCGTGTTGGTAAATTCCCTGACAAGCGCATCCGCCTGGTTGCGGTTTTTGAACGTATAGAAATGGATCATCCCCCCGGGTTTTACCCGCGATGCAAGAACATCAAAGATCCTATCCATCCCATACGGAGTCGGGATGATGACGCGATCGAACAGGGAAACCGGAACAGATAACATATCAAAGGCATCACCGGGAAGGGCAGTGACCCGGTCCTCAACACCGTTCACCTGAATATTCCTGGTAAGCCAGAGGTATGCTTCCGGATTCTTCTCAACGGCAATTATATGAGCACCTCTCGCTGCTGCCGGAATCACGAAGGGTCCCACACCACAAAAGGGTATAAGAACACATTCACCGGACTGTACCTGGTCAGTAACCCTTTTGCGTTCGCTTGCGAGCCGGGGATTGAAAAAAACGGCACCCACATCGAGCTCATACGCAGATCCATATTCATGATGGACAGTAACGGTTTCTTTTCCCGCAAGAATCTCATAGCAGGCTGTTCGGTTGCACCCATTGAGCCGGGAAATTTTATTGAGTACCGTTTTGATGGTGCGGCGCTTCGAGATGATTGCCCGGCCAATGGTCCCCTCATGCCCTGCAAGGGAATGGGATAACGAGAGAACGGCAATATCCCCTATCACATCGAAATGGTCAGAAAGGTGGCAGAGAGCACGGTCAGGGATGATACCCCTCACCTGATCCTTCAAACCCATGATTACCGGAAATGTAATGAGTTGTGTCCTGATAACTATGTTGGGATTTTGGAGCTGTTCCTCCATGAACCCATATATTAATGAACCATAACTCCTTTGTTCTCTTCATTATGACACAGGTCCGCGCTGTTGAACGCGTTCTCAGGGCATACCCGACGGTCGAAGGGGCCGGGGTCCGTCTGCACCGGGCATTTGGCAGCTATGAGGTCCCGCAGTTCGACCCTTTTTTAATGCTTGATGATTTCAGGGCACCGCGTCCGGAAGATTACCTTGCCGGTTTTCCCACGCACCCTCACCGTGGCATAGAGACCGTCACCTATATGCTCAAAGGATTAGTGAAGCACAAAGACAGCATGGGAAATGCCGGCAGCGTTAATGCCGGCGATGTTCAATGGATGACTGCAGGATCCGGTATTGTTCATTCGGAAATGCCAAAACCGGTGAAGGGACAGATGGGAGGATTCCAGCTCTGGGTAAACCTGCCCCGGTCAGTGAAGATGATGGATCCGCGATATCAGGAAATAACGCATAATCAGATTCCGACGGTCTCTCCGCTTAAAGGTGTCACTATCGCGTTGATATGCGGGAATGTTCAGGGTGAAAAGGGTCCGGTGCGGGATATTGTAGCCGATCCTGAATATTTTGACATATCCATGGATCCGAACACTGTTTTCTCTCATCCGGTGAAGGAAGGATATACCGCTTTTGCCTATGTTATTGGGGGGGAAGGGACATTTGATCAAAAGGACGGACACCCGGTGAATAACCGGGATCTGGTCCTGTTTGGCAGTGGCACGTCAATATGGGCCCGATCATCCGGAAGGGGTTTTCGCTTCCTCTTCTTTTCCGGAAAACCGATTCATGAACCGGTCGCGTGGCGGGGTCCTATTGTCATGAACACGACTGATGAACTGCGTCAGGCATTCCGGGAATATGAAGAAGGAACGTTCATCAAAAAGAATGCCTGATGGTTTTTTTTAATCGTGGGAAGTGACTCTGTGAAGAAATCCTCTTTATATACCTCATCAGATCAGGTGATCTTTCTCATTCAGGATACAGCATTCCGGCAGATTGTTGAAGTGCCGGAATACCGGTTCGAGGATATGCGTCCGGATGACCGGGTCATCGACATCGGTGCTAACGTGGGAGCGTTCTGCATCCGTGCATCCCGCAGTTCTCAGTACATAGTCGCGGTTGAACCGGTGACTGCATCCCTTCTCCGTCAGAACATCCAGCTGAATGAGGTTCCTGTGAGGGTCATTGAGGGAGCGCTTGGTGACGGGAATCCAAAAAAAATCATATGGGATGATTGTGAGGTTATTTCACCAACGTATCCGCTCCACACAATCATCAGGATTGCCGGAGGATGTGATTTCCTGAAATGCGATTGTGAAGGGGCTGAATGGCAGATAGTCCCCGAAGATCTCGCGGGTGTCCGCCGTATTGAAATGGAACTGCATATTCCTCCCATCAGCGGGCCACCGAACCCGGCACTTCTCGATTACATAAGCCATCACTATCATTTCGTGATTGAACGAAGACCCGTTCATACAGCACTCGGGGTGATGGGTGTACTCCATGCAGAAAAGAAGTGAAATGATGATTCTGGTTTCCTTTTTTTTGAATTTATGGTTCCGGTGAAACAGACAGGACCCGATTCATTCTTTTGCCGGACCATAAAAAATCGAACTATGTACCGTAGAGCCCCGCTTCAGGGCTTCTTCCGGGTCACACCAGGAAGCAGGTTTTTATCCCTACCGATCGGCCGCGGGGGCCCAGCAGCAGGGCACATACATTTCTCATGAATCGTATGGTGCATTTCCTTCCCAGCATAAGCAATAAAATTGCCGTTGTAGCAAGCTTCAAGAACCGGCACGGGTAAAAACAGTTCCGGGAACAGGTATGTGCACTGATAGTAGGGAACAGAAAAATGTAACTCTCGACCAGATTCTGGCAGAGCGCCGTTCGTACCGGATATTCAGGTCGGAATTTCCGCCTGAAGACGCTATAAGGCGTGTTATTCATGCCGGGCTTCTTGCTCCATTTGCAGCAGCTGCGGTAGGGAATTCTGCGGATTATTTCCGCCGGTTCTTCGTGATGAAGACAGGATCACAGAGCATGAATGCGGCCGCTCCGCTCGTCATGGCAGAAGTCCACCGGATTTCAGAAAACCTTCATGAGGATATGAAAAACAACCTGCGACTGCGGGAACAGGCAATCGGGTTTGCCCAAAGACTCGCACTGATAAAAAAACGGGGAGTTGTGCCCGGCATTGGCACAGCACCGTACTATATTGTGGTCGCGGAACGCAAAGGATATCCCCCTGTAGAGCTGCAGTCCCTTGCACACTGCATGGAAAACATGTGGCTGAAGGCAACGGCTTTGGAACTCGGGTTCCAGATGGTATCGATTACATCAGAGATGGCACAAAACCCTGATTTCTGTACTATTCTTGGGATTACCCCGGGCAAATGGGAACTGATGGGGTGTGCAATCGGTTACCCCCAGGAAATGCTCTCTCCTTCAATCCGCCCCCCCGTTGAGGACGTCACGCGCTGGCTGGAATAATTTTTGGTGATGGTAAAATATCAGCCCCTGAATCGAAAACGCGAAATGTAAAAACTCAGTGAATTGAAGTCAAAAGATTAATCGCACGAGAATTTCGCTCTTGGAGGCTCCGCCCCCGCCGCTCGGGCTCCCCCCTTTACGATAGTGCTGTGTTACCTGTTCTGAGGATATCGCAATGCGCCCCGTCCCCCTCGAGGGACTGGTGGCGCAAGGGGGGCGCGATCATGCCAAAGGGGGTAGTTGTCACCACATTTGGGGGCGGATTATTGATAATCACCTAATTTTTTTTGTAGTACCAATCTCGCCCTGAATTTTTTTATTCTCACGATGACATTTTTTTAAAGAGAAAATCGGAACGAAAACAAAATAAAAAAAATTCTGATTTTTGTACATATTCTTTTGGTGTGCTGGACCCTTAATTCAGGACTCTCGCATTGGGGGAGTTGCAACAATGGCGGGGGGGACTTGCTGAAAGCCCGCGTGGGTGATAACCATTGAATGAACTATTGTGTACAGAAGATTTGCATCTGGAGAACCAGAAATGAATCGATCCGGTTCACATCCAAACATGAAAATCGTCCGTTCTACGAAGGACTCACGGCTCGGGGCCTCTTTGAGACACGGCGAGGTAAGAAGGTTTCAGCAGGGTATAGTCACGTAAACCGCAGCGGGGGGTCCCATCAGGGGCGGCGGCGTTCATTGCAAGGTAAAAGATGGACTATCTCCCAAAATATCTGAAGATTACGTGGTTCATAGGAACTGTTCAATAACAATCTAAATGCTCACTGTAAGTTTGACCCTTTACTGCTTTGTGCTCCCCAAAAAATGCGGAATCCACTAAAAAAAAGGAATACAGATTCATCGTTCTATGTGCAGACGCGTTGGGGAGGGTCAGGCACTTCTCCCTCCTTCATCGTACCTTATTTCCGATTTTTTAGTTTTTCAATAAGACCCGCTACCCGTTTCTGAGCTGCCTCAGTTGCCGCTCTGTCCCGTTCAATCCGGATCATGAGTATATCCCCTTCCCGGCAACCTGGGGGGAGCAGTGAAACAGGAAGATCTACCCGTACTGATTCATCTTCGCGTGAGATCAATACGGCAACGGGTCCTTCTATCCGGTCGATGGTTACCTTCATGAATGCCCACCTTCAGATCTCTGGTCGATAATCGCTCCCTGACCGTCTTTTACGATTGCCATATCCCCGCTGTTGCTCCAGACTGGATCGGTTTTACCCATAAAGAGGGCTGTGTGGTTCAGCATACCGGTTCCTGAAAAGATCGTAACCGATTCACCAGGAACGAGGAAAACCGCCGGAAATGTGTAGAGGGTATGTTGCCCATTATCAGAGAGGGTCCAGCCCGCAATGAGTACGGTATCACCTCCCCGGTTGGCCAGCTGCACCCATTCGCCGTTCAGGTTCTGGCGGTCATCACCCGGTGCATCGAACTGTGTTGCGCTGATATATATCGAAGAGGCGTTGCCGATCTGAAGAGCGGGAAGCACGGGAATCGGGAGGGTGAGGTTTGCCGGGACCGGGGGCATGGTAATATCCGGGAGAGGAACAGGTTCAAGGAGCGGTAAGGTCGGGGGGGTGAAAACCGGTTTTATTATGGTTGTTTCCCGTGGTGTTGAAACCTTCCAGATACCATAATCGTTCGTTTCCGTTTTCACGGAGTACGACATCCCGTCAGTCCGGACTACGATAGTCCTGTCACGGTCAGTGCGGTAGACCGTAACCCCGCTTTTTTTCAGGAGATCGAGTATCTCCTTGTGCGGGTGGCCGTAGGGATTGTCCTCCCCCACGAAGAGAACACCCATTTCCGGACGGATTCGTACGAGGAAAGCGGTTGAGGTTGAAGAAGAACTCCCGTGATGCGCAACTTTCAGGATCTCGGCATCGAGCGGGTAACCACTCCTGATCAATGCCTCCTCTCCCTCTCCATCTATGTCCCCGGTCATCAGGAAGTCTATGGTGCCATAGGATATGCGAAGTACGACAGAGTTTATGTTCGGGTCGTCACCAATCCGCAGCGCAGGTGGTGAGAGGACGAAGATCCGTAAAGCCGGGTTAAAATCAATTATCTGCCCCTGCTCTGCCACCCGATAAGGAATGTTTTTCCGGTCGATCGTTTCGAGAAAATGCTCATAGACCGGTGACGTAGAAGGTATGCCGGCGTCGAGCACCTGGCCAACCGGGAAAGATGCAAGTACTGTCTGCAAACCACCAATATGATCGGAATGCGGGTGCGTGGCAACCAGAAGATCTATCCTTGTCACACCGAGTTTTCTCAAATCACGGACTACCCGATCACCCATGTCGACCTCCCCGGCATCGATCAGTATCGTTTTTCCATCAACGATAAAGAGGGTGGAATCCCCCTGCCCGACATCAAGGAAATACACCGATAAATTTCCCTCATTATCGGCGAGGTGGGTGTGACCGGTACTGGTAAAAACGGGAATGATGACATTTTCAAGGCACCCGGTTGAAACAACACATGATACCAGGACGAGAAATATCGCGACAACTACTGATGCCCGGAACATCCAGGACGTTCTCTTTTGTTTTTCCATATCAGCTGCTCTGGGCACGGCAGACAAGCTCATGGGCTGCCCGGGCTGCACTCTTTCGGATCTCAGCCTCACCGGGGATTTCGCGCTCGAGCATCAGCACTTTTCCATCGCAGATGGTTGTTTCGACTGCCCCGCCATTACAGGAATACACGATATTGGAGCTGGCATGATGGAGTGGTGTATTACACACTGAGTGCGTAGTAACCAGTACGATATCAGCCGGTGCACCGATAACGAGTTTTCCGGTTCCGAAACCCAGCGCCTTTGCACCGTTCACTGTTGCCATGCTGAGTGCTTCCTGTGCCGGAAGAAGTGTCGGGTTGTTCCAGTAAAATTTCTGCAGGAGGGCTGCTATCTTACTTTCTTCGAACATATCGAGATTGTTATTCGAGGCACAGCCATCAGTACCAAGGCAGACATTTACGCCTGAACCGGAAAGCAGGTGGAAGGGCATCGCGCGGTTCGTTGCAAGTTTCATGTTGCTTGCCGGATTGTGGGATACATGAACCCCGCGGCTCCCGAGCAGCGAACACTCCGCCTCATCCAGCCAGCAGCCATGCGCAGCGACAGTATGGGGGGTGAGAATCCCGCATTCCTCGAGAAGGAAACCGGGACGTTTACCGTACCTGGCTATACACTCATTCACTTCTCCTTCCGTCTCAGAAAGATGGATGTGGATACCGATCTTCTGTTCCCGGGCGAATTCAGCACACCACTGCAGCCCTTCCGTGGATACCGTGTAGATCGCATGCGGCCCTGCAGCGGCTTTGATCCGGGGGTTGTTCAGGCCTTTGATATATGCAACAAGGCTCTCTGTCGCTTTGCACTCCTTCTCGCGTTTCTCCTCAGAGAAGATGTCGATAAACCCGTACGAAAGCACTGCACGAATACCGGATTTGTCAACCGCCTGAGCTGCATCATCCATAAAGAAGTACATATCATTGAATGCAGTTGTCCCACTCCGTATCATCTCAATGCAGGCAAGACGGGTACCATGGTATACGTCTTTATTGGTGAGGTGTGCTTCGAGCGGCCATATTTTCTGGGTGAGCCAGTCCTGCAGGATCATGTCATCTGCATATCCCCGTAAAAGCGTCATTGCAGCATGAGTATGCGTGTTCACGAGACCCGGGAGTGCGATCGCCCCATCGCCATCGAGGATAAACTCGGCCTCGCCTTTATGTTTTTTCCGATCCTTTTCACCAATACCGGCAATAATTCCCGTATCATCAACAAAAATATCGACCGGGTTGCCATCAGCAGTCACGTTGGTAATCAGGAGCGAATACTTCTTTTTAAAAATATCATGGTCCGCCATCATTATCAGCCCATATTCCTGATGATAGTGTTTACAATCTCTTCAGTCCGGGCCCGGTTCTCCCGTGACGTGGACAGGATGTGCTCATAGGTTAGTACTTCGCGACCGAGCCCGTTCGCGTAGTTGTCTACGGTACAGAGCGCTGCAAATTCCATTCCGAGTTCACATGCGAGGGTTGCCTCTGAGGCAACGGTCATGCCCACGACATCAGCTACCCATCCGAGTGCATTGACTTCAGCAACCGTTTCGATCCGTGGTCCCGGGGTCTGGACATATATCCCGCCAAAGCGTGCGGAAGGGACCAGTTTTGAAAGTTTTTGTGCAAGATCCCTGGAGAGTTCCGGGCGGACATGTTCAATATCGTGATCGTGTATCGAGGGGGTATCAGACAGGCAGATATAATCGGTCGGGATCAACAGGGATCCGGGGGCTATCTTCGGTTTGAGTGATCCGGAAGACCCGAATGCTACAATCCGGTCAACGCCCGCGATTGCAAGTGCTGCCAGATGTGCCCGGTGATTGATCCGGTGGGGGGGAAGTCCGTGCTGATGTCGCATCAGCATCACGATGTCCCCTTTGAGTATCTCCGCAGAACCAAAAGGTGTGCTCACCGTCCGCTTCTCAAGTGAGGGGAGCGTGGAAAATAAAAGACTCGTGCCACCTATAATACCCAGCATCAGCACCACCTCGTATGCAGTGCTGATCCTTTGTCAAATCCGGTTATCCGTGTACCCTGCATGAACTACCTGCGCTCTAAAGAATGATTGTTTCCGTCACCACTAATATTTAGCGTAAATCCGCTCAGGATGGTTTTTATTGAGTAAGCGTAAATTCGTGAACGAACCATACTTTTCTATGGCCGGATTCGAAACCGTGAGCAATGATACCATAAAAAAGGGCAATTGTACGGATATCTATTTTGTCCGTACAGAAGAAACACTGCGACTGGCAAAGATCAATCCGGTAGTCTCCATGGAAGTGACCGCATCTGCACTTCCGGATGAATGGGCAGTTTTCTGTGGACTCTCTGATGTCATTGCACTTCTGGAGGGTATCCCGGTCATGGTTGATGCCATGCCGGAGGGCAGCATTTTTTTGAAAAATGAACCGGTAGTGAGGATTTCGGGGAAGTACCGGGATTTTTGCCGGTACGAAACAGCGATCCTCGGATTCCTCTGCCATGCTTCAGGTATTGCCTCTGCTGCTGCCCATATCATACTCGCCGCTGACGGTCGTCCCGTTTATTCCTTTGGTTCGCGCCGGCAGCACCCGTTAATCTCCCGGATGATCGAGCGCGCAGCATGGATTGGGGGTGTTGATGGTGTCTCGAATATCTGTGCTCCGGAGGGGATGCCGGTCGTCGGGACGATGCCGCATGCATTTGTGATGTGTTATAAAAAACCGGAAGATGCGTGGCGGTCGTTTGACAAACACACCCCAAAAGAGGTGCCCCGGATCATGCTCTGTGACACCTACTGTGATGAAAAGACCGAGTCTTTACGGGCGGCTGAATGCGGAGCAACGGCCGTCCGGCTCGATACACCCCGCTCCCGGCGCGGTAATATGCGTTCGATCATTGAAGAGGTTCGCTGGGAACTGGACGCCCATGGATATCCTGAGGTGAAAATCTTTTTATCCGGGGGTGTTACATGGGAGGATATTATCTTATACAAAGATATTGTGGATGCTTTTGGTGTTGGGGGGGCTATTGCGAATGCGCCCGTAATCGACTTTGGCATGGATATTGTGGAGATTGAAGGTATACCCAAAGCCAAGCGGGGGAAGCGGAGCGGAGTAAAACAGGTGTACTCGATGCCCGATGGGGCACACCGGATGGTACCGGCAAAGCAGAAAGCACCAATGGGCGGAAAAATCCTGATTGAACCTTTTATTCAAAACGGAAAAAAAGTGATGAACTGCGATATGCAGGAAGCACGTAAACGGGTGTTGGCGAAATTACCCGCTCTTTCCAGCGAATAAAACGGTAGATAACCGGTTTTAAGGAAACAGGCATGAATCAATTTCAGTTCAGATCCGAAAGATGAAAAATCGTCCGCTCAACACACGAACTCCCGATTCAGGATTTCTCACAGGCGCTGTGGGCAAGATTTTTCTGATTCAGGTAACGAATTGCACAGGAGAGTCCCTTTCTATGGCGGAGATATTCATCTGCCGGATGCATGGAATAGTTGCTTGCATCAGATTTGAATAATATACTTATAAAAAAATAGGGAATTGTCACATCTCATCGACTAATTTCTTGTTTATTTGAACGCTCCCCTTGCGCCAGCCCTGCCCCCTTTGGGGGGCGGGGGCGTATGCGATTCATTTGAATTACCAATATTCCTGATCCCTGTTATACAACACCATCGCAACCGGGGCGTCATAGTGGCGGGGCGAAGCCCCTCCGAGCGTCTGCGTTTTTGGTTCCTGAACAGGAACACTTTTTTCGATCTGAATTTTGGAATACTATTCTGATTTAATTCTCTCTCGTTATTTCCTTTACGGGTTGGTAGGTAAAATGGCACAATACCCAAAAAAAATTTAAAAATCTGAACGCTTTTGAGGGTTCAATCCCCGTCGCTGCGGCTCCCAAAAAATGTGATAATACCCGAACAGGTACTGCATCATAATCGCGTTAAGCGGAGAGAGGCGGCATGGCGGGGCAGGGCACTATCCCCTCCAGGTTCATTTCAATGCTTTGATGATAGCAAAAAGAATACTGCAGAGCCATAAAATCCGTTCTGCAGACCCCAAAATAAGTCGATTCAGTTCACAACCCCCCATAAAAAAAGTCCTTTACACGATGGACTTCCGTCTCAGGCCGCTCCGGGACACATCGGGCAGGGAATTTTTTTGATTCAGGTAAAGAACCGCCGCGGGGGCGTCCCTTCGGGGGCGGCGGCAGTTCATCGTACCTGAAACAGAGGTACAACCCTCAAAATATATCTGAATAATTCGCGGGTATGATTTCTTACTGCCAAAAAGAAATAATTCTCCACAACAGACAAAAACAATTCTTTTAACCAATGCCGTTCAACAATGGTAGAGCGGGCTGGTAGATCAGTGGTAGATCGCTCCCTTGGCATGGGAGAGGCCGCGGGTTCAATTCCCGCCCAGTCCACTCATTTCTTTTTTTTCCCGTGAATTTTTATACTTGCATACCAGAGGGACTATTCAGAACGACTATGCGAATACGCACTCTGATACTTCCCGAAGACAAGGTTTTTTTTACCCTTTTTAAAGACATGGCAGAAAAAATTGCCGAGGCTTCCACCATCTTAAACGAGATCACCCATGAACTTCCCGGCGGTACGGAAAAAGCGCACAGGGTTCGCCAGATTGAGCATCTTGGCGACGATACTACCCGGAAGTTATTCGAACAGCTCAACGAATCACTCATCACACCCCTTGAGCCGGAAGAGATCGCACGGCTCGCCCCGGTACTTGACGATGTACTGGACAGGATTGACTGGGTCACCCACCAGCTCTGCAACTACGGGATACCGGAGTCCAATGATGTTCTCAAGGAATTTTCCTATATTATCAAGCTCTCCGGCATTGAGATCCAGCAGGCAATCACCACGCTCGCGACACTGAAGAACCCCGAAGAGGTAAAAACTCATACAAACGAGATTAACCGGCTCTACAATCTCTCTACAGAGCTTCTCTCGCGGGCCATACTGGAACTCTTTAAGACCAAGGATCTCCTGATGATCATCAAACTCAAGGATATCTATGAGGGGTTTGCAAAAGTCATGGTAGATTGCAATGATGTAGGGCATACCCTGCATGACATCGCGATGAGCCACGCATGACCGGCATGGAGCCCCTCATCCTGTTTGGCATTATCCTTGCTCTCGCCCTGAACTTTGTCAACGGGCTTAATGATGCTTCTCATTCCATCGCAACCGTGGTTGCGACAAGAGCGCTCTCCCCCATACGGGCAGTGTTCTCCACAGCGGTCTGTAACCTGATCGGGCCGTTTCTCTTTTCCACGGCAGTTGCAGTCACGATAGGTACTGAAATAGTCACGACGGAAGGCCTCACCCCGCTATCGATTAACGTGGCAATGCTGACATCGATTGCCCTTGTGTTTGTCGCCACCCGGATGGGGATCCCGGTCTCCAGCAGTCACGCAATGGTAGGTGGACTTCTGGGAGCGGCGATAGGGGCAGTTGGTCTTTCTGCGATTATTCTCCCGAGCTCAGATTCTCTGCTCCAGGTGTTTTTCTTTGCGTGTACAGGTGCGGTTCTTGGTGCACTTGTGCTCGCGGCCATCTGTGCCGCGGGCGAAGGGGATATCCGGCTGGGTATCCTGCTGGGGGCTGTATTCGGCGCAGGGATCATCATCCCACTCCTGATGATTGCCGGCGTGCTGCACCTGCAGGGTCTTCTTGGAATCGTACTCTTCATCTTCATCGGGCCGCTCATGGGAATGGCAGGTGCGTTTCTCTTAAATGTCCTCGTCACCCAGCTGATCAAACACGCACGCCAGAACCGGGCGAAACGGACATTCCAGCCGCTGCACGTACTCGCATGCCTCGGGCAGGCAACCGCCCACGGTGCGAATGACGGCCAGCATGCGGTGGGCCTGATTACTGCCCTGCTCGTCTCTTCAGGAATCCTGGTAACATTCGAAGTGCCGACATGGGTCATCCTCACCTCAGCCATTGCAATTGGCCTCGGGACCTGTTTTGGTGGCTGGAAAGTCGTCGACAAGATGGCAAAAGAGATCACGAAGATACGCCCGTACCAGGGATTCTGCGCTGCGACCGCAAGCAGTGCCATTCTCGTGATGGTCACCCGGCAGGGTATTCCTGTTTCTTCCACCCAGGCGATCAACGGTTCTATAGTAGGCGTGGGTGCAACCCGGGGAAGGACCGCTGTACAGTGGAGCGTTGTCCGTGAAATGATGACAGCATGGGTGATCACCATTCCGCTCGCACTGGGAATCTCGTATGCCGGTTACCAGATCATCAGCTTCCTTTTGACGATCATCTAGGGTCAATCCCATTTCGCTAGATTTTTTAAGGTTCTTGACCGATTACCACTGGGTTTGATATGGGTCTTCGCGAGTTATTGATACCGCACGATAAGATTTATTTCGATCTTTTTGAAAAACAGGCGGGAGTGATGAAGGAGGCTGCCTGGCAGCTGGTTGCACTGACCGAGGATTTTACGAATGTAAAAGAGAAACGCCACGAGATCGAGAAACTTGAGCATAAGGGTGACCAGATTACCCATGATATCTATAAGCAGCTGAACAGTTCGTTCATCACCCCTATCGATCCTGAAGAGATCTCCGCTCTCGCGTCCTCACTTGACGAAGTGCTGGACTATATCGATGGCGCAACCGAAAAGATGTACTATTACAATATCGGCGCCACCGATGCGCATATGATCGAACTCGCAAAACTTATCCACATGTCCACCTCTGAGATTGAGAGCGCCGTCAAGGGCATCCGCTCCATCAAGGATCCCCGCTACATCGAGGAACGGTGTATCGAGGTAAACCGTCTTGAAAATCTCGCTGACGATGTGCTTGCCCATGCGGTAACCGATCTCTTCAAAACGAATGATGCAATAACGATCATCAAACTCAAGGATATCTACGAGCATCTTGAGACAGCGACGGATTATTGCGAGGACGTGGCAAATGTGCTCTCGGACATCGCAATCCGGCATTCATGAGTACAGGTGAGATGACTGAATGATCGAGGCAACGTGGGGACTTATCGTATTCATTATCGGGGTCGCTCTGTTCTTTGATTACACGAACGGGTTCCATGATTCGGCCAACTCGATATCAACGGTGGTCTCCACAAAGGTTCTATCCCCCCGCAATGCCGTGGCCTTTGCTGCGTTTTTTAATTTTATCGCTGCATTTGCTTTTACTGTTGCAGTAGCCAGTACTATCAGCAAGATTATCCAGCTGGCAGATGTACCGACCGAGATCGTTCCTTATATCATTTTATCTGCCCTTATCGGTGCAATCACCTGGAATATCATCACCTGGCTTTCCGGTCTTCCCACCTCGTCGTCTCACGCCCTCATCGGAGGACTCGTGGGAGCGGGAATCTCAGCAGCAGGAATTGCCGCCATAAAATGGTCCGCAGTTGAACTGATTGTAACCTTCATGGTCATCTCCCCCCTTATCGGACTTGCCTGTGGATTTTTGTTTATGATAGTTGTGCTCAATCTCACCAAAAAAGCCCATAAATCAACTGCCGACAGTTATTTCAGAAAGCTCCAGCTCGTCTCGGCAGGGACCTACAGTTTCAGTCACGGGACGAATGATGCCCAGAAGACGATGGGGATTATTACCCCGCTGCTCTATTCAATCGGCTATTACGGCGCCAGTGTTGACCCCAATAACCTCCCCGTTCCCCTGTGGGTGATCCTGATCGCCCATGCAGCGATTGCTCTCGGGACCCTGTCCGGGGGGTGGCGTATTGTCAAGACAATGGGGTCTAAGATTACAAAACTCCGCCCGGTACACGGATTTGCCGCAGAGACGGCGGGAGCGGCAACGATCCTCGGAGCATCTGCGGTAGGTATCCCGGTGAGCACCACGCATATTATCTGTACATCGATTATGGGTGTAGGTACTACCATGGGTACGAGCGCGGTAAAATGGGGTATTGCAAGGACGATCGCGCTGGCATGGATTCTCACCATCCCTCTCGCTGCCCTCATCGGGTTTATTGCTTTTGCGATTATCCGGGTTGTTATAGGATACTAATGACGTCTTCCGGCGTTTGAGCAGTATCCCTCAGGTTCGGTGTTCTATCGCAATGACAATGGGCGGTGGAGAAATGTTTTGGGTACAGTGCCTTTTAATTACCAACTCGTACATGAGATAACGAGAGAAATTATAATCAGAGTGTTCCAAAATCCAAATCGAAAAGTGTTCCTGTTCAGGGACCAAAAACGCAGACGCTCCAGGGGCTTCGCCCCGCAACTATGGCGTCCCGGTTGCGATGGCGTTGTATAACCTGGGATCAGGTACCGGTAATACAGATGAATCGCATGCGCCCACGCCCCCAAAGGGGGCAGGGCTGGCGCAAGGGGGACGTTCAACAAAACAAGAAATTAGTCGCTGAAATGTGACTATTCCCTTTGAAATTATCGATAAAAGTGCTCTGTAGAAACAGACACGAATCGATTCGGTTCGCACCTGAAGCATGAAAATCTTATTTTATACGAAGGTCTCCCGCTTCAGGGACTCTCAGAGGCACGGCGAGGCACGGAGTTTTTTTTAAATTTTTTGGCCATCGATCCGCCACTGGGGCGCTCCGTCAGGTGTGGCGGCATTCATCCTGCCAGATGGATAGAGTGATAATAATTTCCGCATCATATCTGAATAATACAATTTTCATAGGAAATGCTCAATTCCAAGCCAAACGCTCAAGGGGGTTTCATCCTCGCTGCTGTGGCTCCCCCGATGCGATACCTCCCAAACAGGTTCTACGTCATCATCGCCAAGCGCAGGGGCGGCATGGGGGGACAGGCACTGTCCCCTCCTTCATTCGTACCTGTATCCTGAATTTCATATCAATGTAAAAGGAATTCTACAGAGATATAAAACGGAATCCGGCTGATTTTTTCGACTATTATCCTTTCAGGTTATGCTTAATTCTTTCTGAAATATGCTTCCCGTGCGAACCATTCCAGTAGAGTTTGCTGCACTGATCGCACCAGAAAAAATTATACCCGTCCTTATCCCCTGGAGCGTAACTGGTCCGGGTAATTTCGCGGGTGGTTGCTTCCCTCAGCTCAGTGTTACACAGAGAACAGCGGGTCATCATCAACCGCCGTACTACCAATCCACAATCGATAAGCTGCTGCACCTGGTCCATCACCTCATCGGATTTCACTAAAACGGCCCGTTCCTTTCCCCGCAGTGCAAGCTCAGTGTCACGCGTGAGCAGGATGCGGTTTTCCTGTGCTGCGAGGTGGAGAAGAAGGGTATCCTCTTTTGCATTTCCCTCGGCAAATCCATTGGCACTGACGGTATTGTAGCCCATAAACCGGAGATACCGGCTCAGTGTCCCCAGCATACGGTCGGTAATGAACCGTGTCTCAGCACGGGGTTCAGGATACATAGCGCACAATCTCGATCTTTTCACCACAGTTCCTGCACTGCTGCCCGTCAAGTTCCAGAACTGTGCTCGAAAACCCCTGCCGCCCGATAAGCATTACGCCACATACCGGGCAATAGGTGTTCTCATACGGGTGATTGTAGACATTGCCAAGATAGGGGAACCGGAGCCCGAGCTCCTTTGCCATGGTGTAGATCTTTTCGAGTGTTGCAAGCGGGGTTGCACCACGGTCAGTCATCTTGTAATCCGGATGGAACGCGGAGAAATGCATGGGGGTTGACGGGCCGATGTGTTCGATAACCCAGAGGATCAGTTTCTCCATCTCTTCCCTGCTGTCATTGAGTCCGGGAATAACGAGGGTAACAGTCTCGACATGCATCCCGAGCTCCCGTGCAAGTGCGGCTGAGTCAAGAACCGGCTGAAGACGGGCACCGCATACTTTTTTGTAAAAATCATCCGTGAATGCCTTGATATCCACACGATAAGCACTGAGCATGGGTGCAAGTTCGCGGAGTCCTTCTTCGGTGATGTACCCGTTGGTGACATAAATGGTACCAAGTCCTTTTCTGCGGGCGATTGTTCCCATGTCAAGCGCATACTCGTGCCAGATAGTTGGTTCATTATACGTCCATGAAATGCTCGCGCATTTACGTGCGATTGCCCGTTCAACCCCTTCTTCCGGAGAGAGGTTCTGCAAACGTGCGCCTTCCAGTGCTGCACGCGAGATATGCCAGTTCTGGCAGTGCTGGCAATGGAAATTACATCCGATACTACCCAGCGAGTACGATAACGTTCCGGGCAGATAGTGGAACAGGGGTTTTTTCTCGACAGGGTCCACGGCTTCGGAACTTATCCTGCCATAGGTTGCAGCAAACAGGGTGCCGTGTTCGTTCAGTCGGACACCGCAAATCCCGTGACCATCTTCATGAATAGCGCAGCGGTGGTTGCAGAGAGAGCATTTCACTGCATTATTTTCAGTCTTCTCGTATAGTCGGGCTTCGTGCATGCGTCATCCTCTCAGGCGAAGTATTGCAGGGCAGGTGTTATTGTTCTTTTTCCCCAGGTGAGGTTTCATCCGCTTCGTCAGTTTCAAGGACAAATGATCCCCGGTATTTACAGCTCTTGCAGAGATACACCTGGCCCATATACCCACCGGCAACCGGAAAGATATCATGGCTTTTACAGACAGGACAGTACAGCATATTCAACAACTCTATATGAGCATATGGCACAAAAACTAGTGCAATGAAGACCGTTGTTATCTCTCTTGGGGGTTCAATCCTTATCCCCGCACTCGAGAAGAACAAAATAAAAGAATATGTTCCGGTGCTTGAAGAGATTGCAGCGCACCACCGTCTGTTTGTTGTCGTTGGCGGTGGCGGCGAAGCGCGTCGCTACATCACGGTTGCCCGGAATCTCGGTATTGATGAGGGGACATCGGATGAGATTGGCATATTAATCACAAGGCTGAACGCAAATCTGCTCATTGCTGCGCTGGGTGACCAGGCGTACCCGAAAGTGGCAGAAAGCCATGCGGAGGCAAAGAAGTTTGCCGAATCCAAAAAGATCGTTGTTATGGGCGGGATTACCCCCGGCCAGACAACCGATGCGGTTGCAGCAGTTCTTGCTGAACGCGTGGGGGCATCGGTATTCATCAACGTAACTTCTGTCGATGGTATATATTCTGCAGATCCGAAAAAGGACAAAAAAGCACGACGGTTTGATGCTCTCACGCCAAAACAGCTGCTGGAAATCGTCGGAAAAGCAGGACTCGGGGCTGGTTCAAATATTGTCCTTGACATCGTCGCCGCACGGGTAGTTGAACGTAGCCATATACCCCTTCTGGTGCTCGATGGTCGTGACCCTGATAACCTTTCCCGCGCGATTCTGACCGGAGAATACACCGGCACGGTCGTAAGCGAGAGAAAAAGAAAAATTCTTCCCCTCTGACATTTCCTTGGGGAACCCGGGAACCATTACGTATTTTTATGTTCCCGACACAGGTATGATGGCACGGGGTAGTAGGGTA
Organism: uncultured Methanoregula sp.; assembly: GCA_964590415.1. GTDB lineage: Archaea > Halobacteriota > Methanomicrobia > Methanomicrobiales > Methanospirillaceae > Methanoregula. The sequence continues at coordinate 141,522 of CAZPVQ010000005.1, forward strand.
GCCTGGTCCATCCTAGAGCGTTTGGGACGCTTTGACGGCGGTTCGAATCCGCCCTACCCCATAAGGACAGGACTGTTACGGTAATCTTCCGGATGTTTTTTGTATGAAAAGACAGGACGCTGCCAAAATCTATTCGCTTCTGTGTAAACAGTATCCAGATGCCCGCGATTCCCCCGCCATGCTCTCGAAGGGTTCTGCTTTTGAGGTGCTTATCCTCACCATTCTTTCAGCACAAACAACCGATCGTGCGGTACTCCAGGTAAAAAAACCGCTCTTTTCAAAATACCCGACACCATCAGTTCTCGCACAGGCAAAACCTGAAGAGGTGGAAACAATTATTCACAGCCTTGGCTATTTTCATGCCAAGGCAAAGCACATCATTGCCGCTTCACAGGCACTGTTGTCAGAATTTGGCGGGAGGGTGCCAGAGTCCATGCATGATCTCCTGAAGATCCCCGGGGTGGGAAGGAAAACCGCAAACATTGTCCTCTACCATGCACACGGCAGAAATGAGGGGATAGCGGTGGATACGCATGTCCGGAGGCTTGCCCGGAGGATCGGTTTTTCTGATACAGATAATGTCAGCGTAATCGAACGGGACCTGATGGCAGCATTCCCGCAGGAGCAATGGGGAGATCTCACAGATGTCCTGATAGCTCATGGCCGGATGATCTGCGATGCCAGAAAACCGAAGTGCGGGATCTGCACCATCAACCATTATTGCCGGTATTTCTTTTCTTTAGAAAAAGGATAAAAAAACGGCTCTGGAAAATTCCTTTTCCTTTAATATGAAATCCAGGATGCTGGTATGATGAAGGAGGGACCGTGCCTGTCCCCCCATACCGCCCCTGCGCTGAGCGATGATGACGGAGCACCTGTTGGGGGTTATCGCATCGGGGGAGCCACAGCGGCGGGGGTGAAACCCCCATGAGTGTTCAGCGTGGTATTGAGCATTGCTCCAGAGCCGACAAAACACAGACTGGGGAGGAGGACCGTTCCTGCATCCTCTTACTACCACATAGAAAAGCAATAATGACGTAGCACATTTTTATGGAGTTATCACATTAAGGAGGAGCAAAAATTGCAGGGGAATAACACCTGACAGAGCGTCCGGGTTTTAACGCATCTCACCAGAACCCCCTTTTCAATTCTATCGAACTATAATTATCAGATATACCAGATCTTCACCAAAAAAATAACACGGGGGAATTATTTCCCTGCTTATGCTACACAGACCGTGCTACCTGGATCTTCTGTCCTTGATTCACGAAGCAGTCGCATTGCTTTTTCAGCAACGCATTCCCCGGCATTGTCACAGAGAATACAGAGTTCACAGTGATTATCGCAGGTACCTCCATTTTTCATTCCATCAAATATTTCAAGCAGTCTCTGCCTTTGAAATTGTATTTCCTCCATTGCATGTAAGGTGTAGTTGCGTACAGTTAATTTATTGAAAATGGCACACTTCGAAGTATCTTCAATAAGAACCTCACATCGTAGATTTATTGGACAGTACTTACAGACAAGCTGCCATGACCTCACATCATTTTGTGCCTGCCGGGAACCAACATCATGAAATAAATTCTTTGCATCGAGATGATCAAATACACTAAGCCCGTCAAAAACATAGTGGTGGAATTTTTTCAATTCATCTTCTGATATCAGAAAGAACTTTTTTTTGTTATCAAAAATCGAAAATAATTGCTTTGTCATGGTACTGCCTCGAGTGATATCCTGATCCAACGGGGGTATTTTTTTTTAACCCTTGGGGTATTAAAAATGGTAAATAATAAATACATGCATTGCACCGATGCCTTGCCGGTCGGGGAAAATCCGTGCGAACCGGTGCCGGCAGGATTCTCAAACCGGATCATGAAACACTATATCCATAAACAACAGATTAGTTCTCATGGCAGTCCACCCCATCGAGGAGCGGTACGGCACACCCGAGATGCGTGCCGTATGGAGTGAGAAGACCCGGTTCTCCTGTGTTGTTGCCGTTGAAGTTGCGCTGGCAAAGGCCGAAGCAGCGCACGGCATGATCCCGGCAGCTGCAGCAGCTGAAATAGGCCAGTTTGCATCGAAGGCATCCCTGGAGCGGGCAAAAATAATCGAACACGAGATCAGCCATGACATGATGGCTATGGTAAAAGCTATCTCTGAGGTCTGCGGTGATTCCGGGCGATGGGTCCATTATGGCGCAACGAGCAACGATATCCTTGATACCGCAACCGGGCTGCAGCTCCGGCAGGCCCTCACGCTCATCGATAAGAAACTGCGTCTCCTGCTCGAGGTACTCATAAAAAGATCCGAAGAAACCAAATCGCTGGTCTGTATCGGCCGGACCCACGGGCAGCACGGGGTTCCGACCACGTACGGCCTGCGGTTTGCCATCTGGGCAAGTGAAGTCGGGCGACACATCGAACGCCTTGAACAGCTCCGTCCGCGTGTCGTTGTCGGGCAGATGACCGGTGCCGTGGGTACCCAGGCGGCACTCGGTCCGAAGGCAATGGAGGTACAGGCAACGATGATGGAAGTGCTTGGCATTGGCTCGGTGGACGTATCCAACCAGGTAATCTCCCGCGACCGGTATGCGGAATACTTCATGTTCTGTGCAAACGTGGCAACCACCCTTGACAAGATCGCCATTGAGGTCCGCTCACTCCAGCGAACCGAGATTGGCGAGGTGGAAGAAGCATTCGGTGCAAATCAGGTTGGTTCCTCCACCATGCCGCACAAACGCAATCCTATCAGGTCCGAACAGGTCTGTGGCCTTGCCCGCATCGTACGGTCTGCGGTAGAGCCGGCACTCCAGAACAACACACTCTGGGACGAGCGCGACCTGACCAACTCCTCCTGCGAACGGGTGCTGTTTCCCGAAGCATCGATCCTCACGGATCACTGCATCCGGCTGATGACAACTGTACTCGATGGACTCGTCATCAACCGTGCGGCAATCCGCCGTAATCTCGCCTTTCTCCATGGCATCAATATGGCTGAGTCCGTCATGATCGACCTCACCCGACGGGGAATGAACCGCCAGGATGCCCACGAGCGGATCCGGACAGCAAGTATGCTGGCACTTGTTGAAGAGCGGGCGCTCGCTGATGTGCTGGGAACCGATCCTGAAGTACTGCGTTATTGTTCCCGGACCGATATTGCTGCACTCCTCAACCCGGATTCCTATATCGGTACCTCTGTCCGTCAGGTGGAGCGGGTCATAGAAAAACTCACACCGATGTGTTTTTAGAACCAATACTTTTTTAGTCTGCGAAATTTCTGAGTAGTAAAAAAACACCTGTACGATGAAGGAGTGACCGTGCCTGTCCCCCCGGACCGTCCCGGTGCTCAAGCGCGACGATGAGGTATTCCCTTGTTCCGGCGGTAGACTCTTTAATTCCTGCGATAAAAAATACTATATTTATAAATTCTGAAAATGACTATACAGAGTAGGCATGAAACCGTACATCAGGATTTTTGGATATTCGGTTTCACATACGGATCTTACCCGTTGCATTATTATCGCATCCCTCACTCTAGTGTGCATCCTTATAACCACGGTATCTCTCTCCCAATCTCTTGAAACATTATATGCCCAGCTCTTCTATTTCCCTATTGTTTATGCAACGTATTTTTATCCAAGGAAGGGACTCTGGCTGGCGGGCGCCTGTGCCGTTCTCTATGAAGGCTTTGCGTACCTTTATCTCTTTCCCGATACCGGCGCGTTGATCTACGTTACCGGACAAGCGATCCTGTTCATCTGTGTTGCTGCCCTGGTTGCCTTTGTAAGTGAAAAACTGAATACCAGTGAAGCACGCAGTCGCAGCATTGTTGAAAAAGCTCAATCAGGTATCATTCTTTTTGACCAGAATACCCTGGCCATTCACCTCACCAACGCCCATCTGGAACACATGCTGGGATTCACCGGAGAAGAACTTGCCGGCATGACATTTCCCCAGCTTTTCTCCTCGACTGAAGACCAGCAGAAATTCTTTGAATCCTTAAAATCCGGAGAGGAGACCCAGAATACCGAGACCATTTTTATGACCAGGGATAAAGGGCCCATCTGGGTCAACCTTTCCGGCAGCCGGATCACCGAAAATCTGGTGAGCTGCACGGTCATTGATATCAATAAATACAAACTTGCCAAGCAGGCAGCTGATGAAATTGATGCCCAGTACAAACAGGTTGCTGATAATTTCCCGACCTGTATTATCATAATCCGGAACCAGATGATTGTCTACACAAATCCGTCATTTGAGACATTCTCCAACTACACGCGAAAAGACCTGATGGGGAAAGATCCTATCTCGCTTATTCAGACAGACGATCATGAGGAGTTCCGGAATTCCTGTCATCTTGCAGAGACCCGGTCGCCGCCTCCTGGCAGGTTAGAGGTCGGTTTACGGATAAAATCCGGCAAGATACGGCCCGCAACCCTGTTTTTTACCCGGATACTCCAGGGTGAGATTCCTGCAGTACTCATCAACCTCGTTGATATTCCCGGACAAGAGGGATTAAAAGATCGGATTCTGCACGATTCCAAACGGCAGCGTGGCATCATCAGCACCTTCGCCTATGAACTGCGCACACCTTTGCAGCCGATCATGGGATATATCAACCTGCTTACCCAGGATCCTGATAAATACGGGGTTACCGAAGAGACCAAGATCATTCTCGACCGGTGCGCAAAAAGCGTTGACCGTGAGCGCCAGATCATCAACCAGATGCTCGAACTTTCCGTTATCGATGCAGGAAAGATACCCCTGGAATACTCGATTTTCCCGGTCCTTGACCTGATTGCATCAATCATCGATGCAGGGGGATATCGGAAAACTGCGGATATAACCCTTGATATCCCGCACTATCTCACGTTTGATGCCGACAAGAACAAGATTTCAACGGTTATTGATACAATGATTTCAAATGCAGTGAATTACTCAACACCTCCCCGAAAGATTCACATTGCATATATCTCATCGCCCAATGACTCCATGGATCGCCTTTCCATCAAGGACAATGGTATCGGCATCACGGATTCCCGGCTTGATGAGATCTTTGATCCATTCCCGGTTTCCGATTCCGGGGAGAAGAAACAGAAATATGAGCGAATCGGGCTTTCGCTTGCAATTGCAAAAAAATATATCAAAATGCATGAAGGCTACATCAGCGTGGACAGCATTAAGAATCTTGAGACAACATTCATCATTCACATACCGAAAAAAAGACCTGAGGAGCCAGAGCACAATGTCACGTAGAATCATGGTAGTGGAGGATGATCAACCCATCCTCGATCTGATGGATCTGATGATCCGGAAACTCGGGTACGAGCCGGTCCTGATTGCAAACGGGCTCGAAGCCCTTGAACTCATAAAAAAGGAGCCACCTGCCCTTATCCTGCTGGATATCATGATGGTGCCTATCAACGGGTGGGAATTTTTAGAAAAACTCCGCGGGGATTATGGAGTTCGTGAGATGCCGGTTATCCTTTTTACCGCTTCACCTTTAGTTGATGAAAAGATGGGGCAGCTCAAAGATCCCTATCTCAGTGTGCTTGTCAAGCCTGTCTCGTTTAATGAACTGAAAGCCGGAATCGCACGCTATCTTGGGTAAAACAAAGAGCGATTGGCTCGGTCTGTCTGACAAAACACCTCAAAAGAATTTCTTTTTATTTCCAAATTTCAGACGTTCTCGGGGGTTGTGCCCCCGCAACTGGGGCATCTCCCCGATGCGATAACGCTGTAGTACCCAAAACCAGGATGGTCTGAATTTTCTTATACAATCGGTATTTTCCTCAACTTCGAGGACAATAAACTTACAATTTCAGAGAAGGGTCGCTCTTCTCTTTCCCCGAATTAATTCCTCCCGATGTTCAGGACTTCTTCACTCCTTATTTCCCAACACTATGCAATACTTCCCGAACAGGTAATATGTCACTATCGCGCTCAGCGCAGGGGCGGTGCGGGGGGACAGGCACGGTCCCCTCCATCTTAGTAAGAGGGAACGTATTAAAAATTTGAAATCAGATGTACCGGGCCTTCTTTGAAAGTTTTCGCGGGGTATACAGGGGCCTGAACGGCTTACCTGCAGTATCCTTGTGCACCGCTTCTGTCAGGGCATCAAGAGTGAGCTGCTCCTTGAAGGGTTTATTGGGCTGCGACTTCCTGCGGATGGTTACCGTTAAATTCCCACTTGCGACCTCTTCATCACCAATCACGATAACAAATGGTATCCAGTCCATCCCGGCTTCGCGGACTTTTTTGCCCACACTCTCTTCACGGTCGTCAACATCACAGCGGATCTGTGCCGCATTGATCGCATTGCAGATTTCATCAGCATATCCACCATGACGCTCAGCAACCGGTACAACACGGACCTGCACCGGTGAAAGCCATGTAGGGAGTGCAGGAACCGGTTGCGTGGAGATGTTTTCGAGAATGGCACAGATCACCCGCTCAACACTCCCGGTTGGGGAGCAGTGGAGGATAGGGGGGTGCACGACCGTGCCATCTTCCTTATGGTATTTGATATTGAACCGGGTCGAACTCTCGACGTCTATCTGGACTGTGGGGTTCTCGATCGGGCGCATCTGCCCGTCAATCGCTGCAAGGTCGATCTTGGCAACCCAGTAATGAACACGGTCTGACAGGATCTCGATGAGCATCGGGCAGTCTGATTCCTTAACGATCTTCCTGACCCATGCTTCGTTGTTGGCATAGAAGTCCTTTGTACAGCGGAATGCTGCGACGAGTTCCGTCTCAAAATCTTTGCCTGTCTGCCAGCCCATCGCAAGCTGCTCTTCAAAGCACCGTAACGCTTCGGGCATATCCGTGCAGAGCGAGTGCATATCGGGCATGGTGAATGCCCGGAGGCGCTTGAGCCCGATCACTTCACCCTTCTGTTCGTGCCGGAACGAGTAGGTGGAGAGCTCGTACATCTTCATCGGGAGGTTGTGGGGCGAGATGTGCATGTCCCGCATGATGGAAAACATCCCGAAACAGGCGGCAAACCGCAGCATCATGTTCCGGTTGTTTGACTTGAAGCGATACTGCCGCTCACCAAACTTTTCTGCGTGTTCATAAATCGCCCGGTCGCCAAGGTCGTACATGACGGGGGTCTCAACAGGTGTGCCACCATAGTCAAGAACCAGGCGCAGCACATAGTCCGCAAGGAGGTCACGGATAATTTTGCCTTTCGGCATCCAGCGAAGGCAGCCGACATCACTCGCCGGCTCATAGTCCACCAGCTCCTTTGAACGCATCAGGCCGACATGAGCAGGTTCCCCGCCGGTCGGGACCGCGACACCAAGTTCCTTTTTTACAAGACAGCCAAACGGTGTATCGTCAAGGTAATCCCGGTAATCATGGGATGTGCCGTCCGGGGTCATCACGAACCAGTCGTGGGTGACCTCAGATTTCTCCTTTTTTGCCGTCCCCTCTTCACCGGGCACAATGGTCTTTGAAAGTTCAGAGAGGGGGTGACCCTTGCAGGATAGCTTAAAGGATTTGTACCAGCCAAACGGCGCCCGTTTGACGGTAAATCCTTCTTTCTCAAGGCCTTCCTTGAGTGCGATCAGGGTGGCGATTGCAGTTTCCGGTGAAGCGAGATCACTGGAAAGGTGGGCATACGGGTAGACCACGATCTTGTCGACACGCACCTGGGCTGCAGTCTTTTTTACCTCCTCGATTGCCTGAAGGACAACCCCTTCGAGGTCTTCCTCGTCAATCGATTCCACGGCGCAGAAAACCGTAAGTGCTTCAGTCTCTTTATCGGAGAGAACTGAACACTCCTCTGCCATCTTTGTCTGCTTTTTTGCTTCGTATTCGATGTAATCTGAATGAATGAGAAGAAGTCGCATTAATTCATCTCCGATAAGGTGAGATCATCCGTATAAAATGAGCGTTGATTGTATTTAGTGTTAATAGTTTTTTTAAAATACGACTTTTGAAGGATTCCTTTTCATCTGGTGATGAAATACACCACACAGGTGCGATGATGCCGGGAACCGATCCTGTCCCCCTTACCATCCCAGTGTTCAGGAACAATGATGAAGAGAATACTCTCCCGGAAGGATTAAGAGACACCCCTAGGTTCTTTTTTGTCCAGAAATTTTTTTATAAATGCTCTCTGGCAGGTAAAACCTGACCCAGGAGGTTCCTTCGACAGATGTCCGGATGAGCATTGCAGCAATTAACACTAAAATTCCAATGATGAGTACCTCGGTATTTGCAACCCGAAAAAAATCCCGGATATAATTTTCCTCGGATATAATATTTGGGAGAATTCCGATACCCAGGTCTTCCAGGATAAATGGCCAGAGATACATGTACCCGACTTTGTACACCAGGGCATCCTCAAACAGGTGTGCACCGAACCCGATAGTGGCAAAAAAGAGCGAGTCAATAAACCGGATACCAAACGGGTGGAGTAAAAATGCCACGAGTATCGCAAAAATAACCATCATGGCAATAGTATGGAAGGTTCCATGGTGAATCGGTTGTCCGTCAAAGAGCACAGTAAAGCCCATTTTGTTAAGGGCGCTTTTTGCGATTATATCAAAATCCGGAATCCACGAACACAGGATGATAATCCATGAATGATCCCTACCGGTATATCTGTAATAGAGCATACCGACGATAATTGCAATTGCAGTTGAGTAAATGATATGCTCTGATATCACGATAGCAGGAATGGGTCAGGAATAGTATTGTATGTTTGTCTTTTGCCACACGATCTCAGGTACTTCATACTGCTCCATCAACAAAAAAACAGAATTGTCCACTCTGGAGAAGTATTTAAAAGAACCTTCAACCTAACAGGGATTTTTATTCCCGCTGATTCGGTTCCCCCACAGGAGATAACTCCTGATAGGGTAATTCAGTACTATCACCCAGCGCAGGAGCGGGAAAAGGGGACAGAATTATGTCCCTTTTTATATACCATCTGTGTTTTTATATCCGATAAAAAGAATTCTCCAGAGCCACATCATCTCTTTTTATTCGCGTGATAGCGCGACAATGTTGCCTGACGCTGATCGAGATACTTGGCATCGCCTTTTTTATAATAGGGGTTCTCAGCCCGTTCGGTTGTGTAAAAGACCAGCTGCCCGATCGGCATGCCGGCATAGACTTTTACCGGGCGTGAGTTGACATTTGCCATCTCGAGCGTAATCGTACCCCTGAAACCTGCATCAATCCAGCCACCGGTCTGGTGGAGCGTGACCCCAAGCCGTGCAATGCTCGATTTGCCCTCAATAGTGGCAACGATATTATCAGGAAGCTCGATGCACTCCAGGGTCTCTGCAAGGATAAACTGCCCCGGGTTGAGGATGAACGTGTCTGCGTGCACTTCGCCCACCCCGGAAGAAACACTGACCGGGTTATAGGGATCAATAACCTCACTGCTCTGTTCGTACCACACGAAATGGTTGCCGAGCCGTATGTCAAGAGAGTTGGGTTGCACCAGCTTCGGGTCGTAGGGTTCAATCTTTATGTAGCCCCGTGCAATGCGATCCAGGAGCTGCCAGTCAACGAGAATCATTGGCATACCTATGGGTGCTGATGGTTCTTTAGGACTTCGACTTCCCTGCTCCAGGAGTTATTATTTTTTTCCTGCGGGGAAAACACAAATTCCCCAGGATATTTTATTGCAGGATGTACTCCGCGGTCATACTGTCGTTATGCAAGAATACATCCAGAGGGGAAAAAGATACTACAACTTCGGTTATTGTGTCTGGATTTGAGGAAACGAGGGGGTTGTCCTGATTACGGTATCATATTTTTCTTGGCTCATAATAACTGCCCCGGTCAGAGCGAGGAGACCTGTCATCAGATCATTTACCTGAATATTGACCAATAGAGTGAACGTGCCTGTCGGATCCGTAAGTCCCGCAGCAACCAGATAGAATCCTGTAGCTGCCAGCACCACAACAAAAAAAGTATATGCACCGCTTTTCATGCGATCCGACAGGGAAAGCAGAGGAAGTTCCGTGCTCCATCGATACGATTTTACCAGGATCACCATAGTAGCAGCCATAAATATCCATTCTGCGGGGTTGGTAATTTCCAGCCAGAAGTAGGTAAGTAAATAGTCGGGAACCATAGATCCCTGGAATGATCCCAGCAGGGGATAGTACCAGTTAGCAGGCAGAGTCCACATCTCATCAAAAACCTGATGAAGGAATAGTGCACCTGCAAAGCAGACGCCCAACAATCTGAGATCGGTTCGAACAAACAAGAGGGTAATGAGGAGAATGACAACGACAAGAGCGATTGAGTGGAAAACGGTTCTGCCGCTGCTGAGCACTGAGGGGAATAATAAACCAAGTGATTTGTCAATCAGATCAGGGATGATCGATCCTGCGATACAGACAGGGATAGCCCGACGATCTTTCGTCAGGTGCCAGAAAACAAGACCAAGAAGAGCACCGGCGAATACGTGGGCGAAGATGAACATGTGTGTACGCGTTGATTGCTGGTAGTATATAACCGTAGGGCGGTTGACGGCTTTTTGGTACATGCAATTCCTTTGGTTAAAGTTTTCTCTACCAGGCATTGGTGCCATGAGATATCGTACGAGCCTCCTGATACCTCCCCCTGATTTCAGGAATGATGATGATGTATGTCCTTTTCGGAGGTTTGTATTTTATTAAGTACGCAAAGGTCCAGGTTTTTTAAAACATTTCTCCAGAGCCAGATTTCGTAGAACGGTTTCTTATCTGCTCATCAGAAATTCGGGTTGGAGGATATGTATACACTAAAATAAGAATGTCATATTTCAAAACAGATGATAAATTTCCTGGCACTTTTTACTTTTTTTCTCGTAAAAATGATAGGAGTGACGCTTCGGTACAAGTGGAGCCCCAGGGTGATGTGCGTGGGTCCCGGTCTGGAGCCCGTCCTCCCATCAGGAAGGCTATCATGCCTCGCTCCCTCCCCCCGTAGGGATGGTGAGCGAAACGGGTGAGTCGTTCTCCCTCCACAATGCCTCTGGCGGGCTTATCAAAGCTTTCTGGAGCTCGACCCAGGCGTTCTCCAGGCAAACAATTGCTGCTGCACACCGACGGGCGAAGCCCGCCAATTTTACCTGACATCCATGTCCTGAAATATCGTCCTGAACGTATACATATCACCTGGGCGGGCTTCCTGGATCGAGCTCCTTCGTGGGGCAAAAAAACACACAGCCGTGGTGTAGTATTTTAAAAAAAAGATTTGTTTTCATCACGTTCAATCACCAACAACACCGCTGAGCTGAGATTATTAACCTGCTCATCTCATGCCGGAGGGGATATGTTTTAATTATCATCAACGGTTCGATATTGAGATAACCGGGAATACAAAATTTTAACACGTCGAATGAATAGAATAAGAAAATACATATTATCAGGACTTTAATAAACAGGGGGATCCATATTCTGGATTATTTATTGAAAGGATAATTACCTAATTGGAACTGCAGAATCCTTGAGGGAAAATGAATACATTTGATGTTGCGGAACTCAACCAGACTGAATTTTCACAATGGAATGAATTTGTAGATCGTTCTCCGCAGGGAACAATTTTCCATAAAACCGGCTGGCTGGATGCATGTGCACATGCCTTTGGAAAGAAGGTAAAAATTTTCGGGTGTTTCCAGGACCAGAACCTTGTCGGGGGCATCTCCCTGTTTCTTGACAGAAAGATGCTGGGGCTCGTTCCTGTTGCATCATCAACCTGTAATATGACCCCCTTTGGGGGGTTTCTCCTTTCTCCCGTTTCAAGCTCCAGCGTCCATAAACAGGAAACGTTCTCCCGTGAAGTCATTGAACCATTGTTAAAAGAGATTAAAAAAGAACATTTTTTCTCGATCAGAATTAAAAATTCTCCGGAATTCTCAGATATCAGACCCTTTACTTCACATGGCTGGAAATCACGTGTCCTGTATGCATATTACATCAATCTTCAGGATGATCTCGAATCTCATGCCGATCCTCGTGTGAGAAAAGATATCCGGAAGGCGGAAAAGAATGGAATATTGATCGAATCCTTTTCTGATATATCCCAGTATTACTCACTTTTCTCTGAAATGAATGTCCGGAAGAATTTGAAAATTCCTGCCCGCAGGGAACTTTTCAATGATATCTATTCTTTTATCAGCAATCAGACCTGTGGTGAAATGGTAGTGGCAAAAACACCGGAAAATGAAATTGCCTGTGCCGAGATAGTTGTCTGGGATAATAAACAGGCTCATTTCTGGTCAGCAGTTTCTGACCCAAGATTCCTGGATAATGGCGCTGTGAACTTCCTGAGATTCAATTCATTAAAGAGAATGAAGGAACGGGGAAATCTCAGGGTTAATATGACCACGGCAAATGTCTTCAAATTATCTCAGTTTGTGACACATATGAATCCAACTCTCGTGCCCTACTATGAAATCCAGACGGGTATATTTAATAATTTGCCGACGGATACGGAATAATTCAGTCATTTTTAAACTCTGATTTTAAAAATTCTCCTCTTTTCATTTATTTAAAATAATAAACGCGTGGCAAGGAAAAAGACCGGGGATAATTTTTATCTTTTGTCGATTTTTCCAAAAAAAAGATTATGGTGAATTCCAGGTATTATTATATAAAATATTAAGCATTGGTTTGATGAGGGAGTCGTCTGTGCCTGGCCCCCTCACCATCCCTGCATCTCAATAGATGATGACCTGGTAACGGGTCAGGTGGCATCGCATTTTTTTCTGATTCAATAAAGACGTTCCCTGGGGCTTTGACCTGCCGGGCATCCTTTGGAACAAGAACGCGGTCTTGTCCGCCATTCATTATCTGAATTGTGGGTAATTAATCCTGCATTCATGCAGCCCAAAAACTGTTTTGGCGTCATCTCACGAGAGGAGAGGACAAAGCGGGCCAAAAATCCCCTTCAAGGGTGTTAAAGAATTTCAAAATATTTCTTTAAAGAGCAAAATACTGATGCCTGACAAAATTCAGATTTCAAAAAAATGAAACGAATCAGGCAAAGTCGTTCATCACCATAATGGATTTTGCTGGTGTTATGATACAGTGATCGTTGTAAAACCGGTGTTCACCTCGGATCAGTCTCCTGCCTGCGATTCTGCATTCCTGATTTTTTATGAAAATGTTCCCGCTCAATTGATAGAGTCTCGGTATAAAATATTCGATTTTCTGTCAACCGGAATTGATGCAATGCAGTGGTGCCTTGCATTTTTTGATATTTGTTCCCCACGTTTTGACATATATAAGGTTTCTCCGGATTCCGATCATTTGAGTAAGGTGACCTGCATGAAAAAATCCGCTATCTTATTAACGGGAGTTTTTTTTATTTTTCTCTGTCTCGTCTGCACCGTTCATGCAACGGATCAGATTGGTGTTTTCCAAAATGGTATCTGGTACCTGGATCACAACGGGCACGGAGTATGGACAAGTGGGGAGGAGGTATATAATTTTGGAGCACCCGGTTGGATGTCAGTAGTGGGAGATTGGAATGGAGATGACAGGACGGAAGTCGGTGTTTACCGGAACGGAGTCTGGTATCTCGACTGGAACGGCAACGGCGCCTGGGATGATGAAACCGACAAGGTATATTCTTTCGGAGCCGCTGGCTGGACTCAGGTAACGGGTGACTGGAACGGGGACGGAAACGGGGTCAAAATCGGGGTCTACAAGGATGGAACCTGGTACCTCGACTGGAACGGCAACGGCGCCTGGGATGATGAAACCGACAAGGTATATTCTTTCGGAGCCGCTGGCTGGACTCAGGTAACGGGTGACTGGAACGGGGACGGAAACGGGGTCAAAATCGGGGTCTACAAGGATGGAACCTGGTACCTCGACTGGAACGGCAACGGCGCCTGGGATGATGAAACCGACAAGGTATATTCTTTCGGAGCCGCTGGCTGGACTCAGGTAACGGGTGACTGGAACGGGGACGGAAACGGGGTCAAAATCGGGGTCTACAAGGATGGAACCTGGTACCTCGACTGGAACGGCAACGGCGCCTGGGATGATGAAACCGACAAGGTATATTCTTTCGGAGCCGCTGGCTGGACTCAGGTAACGGGTGACTGGAACGGGGACGGAAACGGGGTCAAAATCGGGGTCTACAAGGATGGAACCTGGTACCTCGACTGGAACGGCAACGGCGCCTGGGATGATGAAACCGACAAAACGAATTATTTTGGGGGATATGCGTGGACACCGGTGACAGGGACCTGGACTCTGGCATCACCTTCAGCAACCTTCACCTCCACTGCCCGGACCGGTATCGCTCCCCTGACGGTCAGGTTCACGGACCAGTCAGCCAACTCCCCCACTGCCTGGAAATGGGAGTATAAGAAGAGTGACGGGAGCTGGACCGGGTTCGGTTCAGGTGTCCAGAATCCGACAAATATCTTCGCTGCAGGTACTTACGATATCCGCCTCACCGCAACAAATGCCGTGGGAAGTAATACCAGTACCAGGACCGGGTATGTAACCGTCAGCCCTGCCCCGGTTGCTCCTGGTGCAGCCTTCACCTCTCCGGTCAGGACTGGCACTGCCCCATTGACGGTCAGGTTTACCGACCAGTCCACCAACACCCCCACGTCATGGAAATGGGAATATAAGAAGAGTGACGGGAGCTGGACCGGGTTCGGTTCAGGTGTCCAGAATCCGACAAATATCTTCGCTGCAGGTACTTACGATATCCGCCTCACCGCAACAAATGCCGTAGGAAGTAATACCATTACCAGGACGGGGTACATTATCGTCGCAGCACCGGTCCCCCCTGGTGCAGCATTCACCTCCAATATCCAGACCGGTACTGCCCCACTGGTTGTTCGATTCACTGACAAATCAACCGGTACTGCCCCGTTGACCTATGCCTGGGATTTCAACGATGACGCAACCACGGACAGCCCGGTGAAAAGTCCGTCATTTACCTACACATCTCCCGGAACATATAGTGTAAAACTAACCGTCACCAACATGGCCGGAACAAACAGCACGACCAGGACCGACTACATTGTCGTCGCTGCTCCGGTTCCCCCTGGTGCAGCATTCACCTCCGATGTCCAGACAGGTGCGTTCCCTCTCCTTGTCAGGTTTACCGACACATCAACGGGAACGGGTCCATTGACCTATGCATGGGACTTTAATAATGACGGAAACACAGACAGTTCGAGCAAGAATCCGTCATTTACCTACTCCACTGCAGGCACAAACAGTGTGAACCTCACCGTCAGCAACATTGCCGGAACTGACAGCATGATCAAAACGGACTATATCACCATTACGACTCCGGTAGCACCTGTTGCAGCCTTCACCTCTTCTATCCAGAGTGGCACGTCTCCCCTTCCGGTCAGGTTTACCGATGAGTCTGCCAATTCCCCTACTTCGTGGAAATGGGAATATAAAAAAGATACCGGAAGCTGGACCACGTTTGGATCCGGAGTCCAGGACCCGTCGAATATCTTCACAACAGGTATCTACAGTATCCGGCTTACCGCGACAAACGTGGGCGGAAGCGATACAAAGACCGAGGACGCGTTCATCACGGTAACCGAAAAACCACCGGGTCCGTCGGATGCCGGTATTGCTATCACTTTTGATGATTATGCTGTAGACAAATGGTATGGAATCCGGGATCTCCTGAACCAATATGATGCTCATGTCACGTTTTTTGTATCCGATTTTTACGATCTCACTGATTCGGAGATCGATAAACTCAGGGTATTGCAGCAGGACGGCCATGAAATTGCTTTTCACGGATATGCACATGTTGAAGCTGATCATTATCTGCAGTCCCATACAATCCAGCAGTATCTTGATACGGAAATAATTCCCGGTATTGAACTGATGAATAATAAGGGATTTTATCCTGTCGATTTTGCCTATCCCGGTGGCGCTGGAACAGAAACCCTGACCGAAGTACTTGGAGACTATTTTGTTCATGTACGAAGTACTGCGTACGGGAGTCCCGTGAAAAATATTAATTCGGTATTTTATCAATATGGCTCACATACATCGCATATCTATGGTATCGGCCTCGATGAATCATATGGTCATTCAATGGATGAAATTTATGACGGAATAGAAAAAGCAAAGAATGAAGATAAAATTCTCATCTTTTATGCCCATGTTCCGGTGACCAGTAATCCTGGAAGTTCTGAGATATCAATTGACAGAATCGAAAAAACATTGATAAATGCTTCTGAAAATAATCTGAAGTTTTACACCATATCAGAAATAGAGTAGGAGAATCCTCATTTTTTTACCACGCGTTTTTTTAAAATTCTGGTGTGGAAAAAACGCCTTCATGTATTCAGACCCAATTGTTATATTTTAAATAAGTTTAATAACATTGAACATTAGATGGAACCATTCTCATCAGAGGAGGGAAATTTCGGGGGTCAGGAAAATCCTGATCACGGGAGAATCCTCTTAGTACATCATAACTTATCCGAGCTCGACCAGGTACCGCATACTTTTTTTTTGGGTTCGTCATCTTCGGATGGCAATAATCTGCCTGCTAAACTGTATTGTTTTTTTGGGGGGGAACAGGAATCTGAAGTCAGGCATGACGTAAAAAAAAGTCTCAGATTATCTACCCGGCGCACACGGGGTTTTCCCTGGTATCACACCGAAAAATTTTTTTTTCTCTTTAATTTCATTCAATATGACGCCATTAAAAAACTCTTCAAGATCTTTTATTTACGGGACTTTCAAAAAAAAGAGTCTTTATTCATATGCGGTTTTGTCCCTATGACAAAATGTGAATATACCCTTGTACTTGAACAACCTGACGAAAAAGGATTTGTCATTATTCAGACTCCCTGTGGAAAAATTATTATTGACAGAAAAAATACGACTGAATATTCTGTTGAAAGTTTTTTTTCTCCCTCACCAAAAAAATTTTCCTCTGCACGAATGATTGTTCCCACAAAAGACGGAAAAATCTCGCTGAAGGTCTTTTTTGACGGCGTAGCAAAAACCAACACCATTTCCGGGAATGGAAAGGATTCGATAATTACGCCATTTTATAGTATCAGTAGTTCACAGTTAAAGTACCCATCATTTTCACCGGGATATATTAAAATTTCGACGATTGCATTGCCAAATCAGGGTGCTTCTACCACCCAGCTCTTTGCAGTAACTCAGGCAGCACCGAGGAAATTAATTACCCCGATAGGGGTAAAAAACCAACAGCCCCTGGGATTTGACGGTCCCCATGATTACTCGGCCCTGAAAAATGGGATTCTCTACATGGAAAAATATGGTTGCCGGGGTACACTATGGTTTGATATTGACTACCTGAAAGACAAGAAGTATATTACCTATCTTAAAGCATTGATGAACGAAAAGTCATGGGAAGCCGGTATTCATTACAGTAAATCACTCACCACATTATCTCCTCCTGACGCATTGGCGCTGGTTTCTGATGAATATAATGCGGTCTCCTCAACACTGGGTACATCCCCTAAATCATGGTGTTCGTTACGAAGCAGGGATACGGTATTTTTTGCAAATTACCTGTTCGAAAAATACGCAATGATCTGGAGAAATGGAGAGACAGGTGTTCATTCTGAGCCCGATGTGGGAAATCTTGATGATAGCACCTGGGAATGGTGGGATCTGGCATCAAAAGCAGGTATGATACACCCGGTATTCACCCATCAGACCGATAGAGAACCGGCAATAGAGTATTCGATCAGCTTTTCCCGGTTTAAAACATGGATTGATAATTATCTGGCAAATGGGATATCCATAATCCCCTTCCGGGAGTGGTGGATGATGAATGCCAATACCCATGACATCGATATAACCAGCATATCGGTGACAAACACTACTCTGAAATTCAGGGTAAAAACCAATGGTGAAAGGGGACTGATAAACGTAAATATACCAGCGGAACGGGATTGTAAAATTATCGACATGACAACAGGAAAGGAAATCGGGTGGACAGGAAACCCGGATAATTCGATCTCATTGTTTGTTCAGTCAGATCACGAATATAAAATATTCAGAGATGGAAAGATGCTCTAAGGTGTACCTCTCTTCACTTCTGATTATCAATTAAAAAAACTACTCTGGAGAAATGCTCAACTACAGCTAAACGCTCAAGGGGCTTTCACCCACCCGCTGTGGCTCCCCCTCTGCGATAACTCCCGAACAGGTGCTACGTCATCATCGCGAAGCGCAGGGGGGCAGGGAGGGAAAGGCACTGTCCCCTCCTTCATTCGTACCAGCGTCCTGAATTTCATATCAAGGGTAAAGGAATTCTGCCAGAGCCAAAAAACAATAGTAAAAAAATGACTCTTGAGAATTTCTTTTGATACACTAGGAAATACCCGGTTCTGCTCCGATGAAGAAAGGGGCAGTACCTGGTTTCTCCTTACCGGCTCTGCGGTAGAGCGATGATGATGAACGCATGACCTTTTCTGGTATCGCATTTGGGAGGGCATAAACCAGCGGGAGAGGAAACCGGGAGTATTGAACCAGACATGAATTTATGTAGTTCAGTCCCGAACCATGAAAATCGTAATGTATACGATGGAACTCCGCCGAGCCTGAAAGAAGCCTTGAGACGGGGGCTCCTCATGTATATCATACTGTTCTGGTTCCGGGATAACCCGAATCGATTCATACCTTTCTAAAATGAGCCCCGAAATGCACCGAACAGGGTATATTTTACCTTGAAGTGTACTACGGGATCGTTGCATTTTACCCGTTTGAGGAAGCATATCGTTATTTTGAGAGGTACAGCATAACGGAACAGGATTATGTACCGATGTCCGTATGGGTTCGGAGAATCCCGAAAAGAAGGGATACATCGTTGAGGTATAACCTGTCCTGAATTTTTTTTAAAATCATTTTTCTGAACTATGATCTCCTGAGAGAACAAAAGAAAGATACATTTCTTACCAGCAGACACGAACCGGCAGTGAGCAAACAATTAATTTGGTTTGAATCCAAAAAGGAATGAGAAAATTAAAATATTGATGAAATAATTCAAAATTCCGTAAAAAATGCACGTTGAAAAATATTCAATTTTTTAAAAAAACAGGGTACCGGCATGGACATGCATGAAATATTACAAAAAGATCCACAAATCTGGGATCTTTTTACCCGTAAGGAAGAATACCATTCATCTGTACGGGATATTTACAATCGATTTCCCTATTTTGCGAGCCAGAACCGGAATATTTTCGAACCGCAGGCATCAGAATTCCTGATGAAAAACGGATTTCATGTTGAGTATCCGGATAATAAACCATTTGCCGTATGTCTGACGCATGATATCGATTCAGTGTATAAATCGATTACTTCAAAAAGCCTGCATGCGGTAAAATATGTTACCCAGGGTAAACTGAATGAATCCGTTGCTACCATGAAGCAGATGGCTTCTAAGAAAAAACCATATTGCAATTTTGACGAGATAATGAAATTAGAGGAAAAATATAACGCCCGATCCTCGTTTTTTTTTCTTGCACTTAATCCTGAAGACCAGGATTATGAATATCGTATTGAAGATTTGAAAGATGAGATCCGCACCATTCAGGATCGGGGCTGGGAAATCGGGCTTCATGGAGGTCATGAAGGATCTGTCGATCTTGATAAACTCCGTAGTGAAAAACAAACCCTCGAAAAGGTGACCGGTACTGCAATTAAAGGATGCCGGAATCACTATCTGAAATTCGTTGTACCTGATACCTGGGAATTATTGAGTAAAGCTGGTTTTTGCTATGACACGACACTAGGATACGCAGACTGTATCGGGTTCAGGAATGGGATGTGTCACCCCTTCAGACCACTCAACCGGATAACCGG
The DNA here is from genome assembly GCA_964590415.1 of uncultured Methanoregula sp. GTDB lineage: Archaea > Halobacteriota > Methanomicrobia > Methanomicrobiales > Methanospirillaceae > Methanoregula. The sequence goes on from CAZPVQ010000005.1 coordinate 161,332, forward strand.
AAAACCGGTTGATATTCTGGAAATTCCCCTGACCATAATGGAGGATTCTTTTGAGAATTACATGCGGTTTGACCTGAGGAGAGCATGGGAAATCTCAAAGAAATTAATTGATACTGTCATGCTCTATAACGGCGTTGTGACGTTGTTATGGCACAACAAATCTTTTACCGGCAACCAAAAAAAATTCTATGAAAAAATCCTGAAGTATTGTGCGGAGAAGGATGCCTGGATGACAAGTGGTGAGAACATAGCAGCCTGGTGGAAGGAAAATGTTGAGGTTTAACCAGGGTCATGGCGTTGATCCGATCCGGAAGAAAAAATTATTGCCGGATTTTTAAAATAAAGCCAGGAAAGATTTTTTAACCTTAAACCCCTGCAAGGGGTTCCTTCCAGCATTTTTTGACTCATCTGGATGCGATAAGAAGTTACTGGCACTGCTCCTTTTAGCACCAGTGAAAATAAGGGAAGGTAATGTGCCTTCCTTGGATCATGCAGTTTTTTATTTCCGTTGAGAATGAAAAGGAATGCGGCAAGAACCAGGCATTTCTCAAACATCCTGTCCCAAATCTTCCTGAACTGCACGTTCGCTTTTCAGACGGGAATTAAAAATGCACCATGGCCCGGGCTTGTTATGATGCCACGAATCAACGATTTTGAAAAAAGGGTACAGGATAAAATATCGTTTACCATAGGTAGGCCACCCAAAACACAGGCAAAAAAACTGTATCCGTTCATATAACCTTATTGCCGGGCCGGATGGACTGAACGTTGTTTTTACTACCTGAAATCCCTGCTCATTGAGCATTCGGTGATAATACTCTTCGGGGGGCAGATAGGGAAATATATTTCCAAATAGCATCTGGATCCGGGAAAGATAATCATTATAATTCTCAGGAATCGTGAAGATCCTACGCATGACACGGATAAACACTGAATTATTCTCATAATCCTCGCGAATCCCCCGCCGATCGAGTGGCTGGATAATCACCAGGCGACCATCCTGTTTGAGTACCCTTTTAATTTCTGTAAGCATTTTTTGCGGTTCCGGTACCTGGGTAATCACTTCTGAGAGAAGAATTATATCAAAAAAGTTTTCCTCAAAGGGAATTGTTTCTCCCTGTATCTGGATAAAAGTCAGTTTTTCTCTGAGGTTCTCCGGAACATAATAATCGTCCATTTTTATGATATCGATTCCGTATGCAGTTGCTCCATCGTATGCCATCTGGTAGGTCATATATCCGCTTCCGCATCCGATATCCAGGGCTTTCATACCCGGCTTAATTGCAAGGGTCTGGAAAATAGCAGGCATCTGGAGACGTTTCAACAGCATCGGTGCGCCGATAATCTGGCGAATCTGGTCCTTCCACCAGACGGGATCCGGTTTATAGCCCGGAGATGGTTTGATCACACAACACACCGCTAAAGTATTAAAATCGGGGATTATTTAAGGGAAGCTATGAACGGCACCAAAAGAATTGTTTTTCAGGCTCCGGAAAAACAGACATGAATCCAGGTGGTTCATCTCAGAACCATGAAAATCGAAATGTTTACGAGGGAAACCCGCCTCAGGTCCTGTTCGAGGCACAGCGGGCAGGGTTTTTTTGAATTGTTTGTTCCGGATCCACCGCGGGGGCGACCGTTTGCCGGGCGGCGGCAATCACCGTACAGGGAGTAGGGTGAAAAAAAATCTCGTACCATACCCGGATAGTTCAATTTCTGGGGGAAATTGCATTTATGTACTATGAAATTCAAGAGGCTGGTGCGATCAAGGAGGGGACATGAGCCGGCCCCTCCATATCTCCCTTGCGCTGAGCGAGGATGACAGTGCACCAGGCCGGGGTTTATCGCATCGGGAGAGCCACAGCGGCGGAGGTGAAGCCCCCTTAAAGCGCAGAGCGGGTAATTGAGCATTTTTCCGGAGTCGTTTTTTCGTAAACGTGAACCCTGAAAAACGGGTTTTACCCCTGCGGCCAGGCTCGAAAAAATCTGGTAACTCCAAAACAGGTGCTCCGTACTGATCACTCATGAGTGCACGGGGGGTCAGGTCATGTACCCTGGTTTCCCTGGATTTGTCAGTGTCAGATGTCCGGTCACAAAACTGACCGATAATTTAAGTTTTTATACCGCCAATTTTTATCTGTTTTGTCTATGTTGATTGTATTCTATGGTCAGGTAATCTGGTTCCGGGTAATTGTATGAAGTACGTAGTAACGGGTGGAGCAGGGTTCATCGGGTCCTCTATTGTGGAAGCGATTGCAGGATCGCACGAGGTGGTGGTGATTGATAACTTTTCGAGCGGGAAATCTGAAAATACGACACGATTTCCTGATGATGTCCGTGTTGTCCGGGGAAGTATCACCGACCTCCCTTTGCTGAAGGAAGCGTTCAAAGGGGCTGAGGGTGTTTTTCATCTGGCAGCTATAGCTTCTGTTGCAAAGTCCGTAGATGACCCTCGTGCCACCCATGATACGAACCTCTCCGGCACATTGAACGTTCTTCTTGCTGCACGTGATTGCGGGGTGAGAAAAGTAGTCTTCTCATCATCTTCTGCAGTCTACGGTGATGAGAAGACTCTCCCGAAGCGTGAGCATATGCCTCCTGCCCCACTTTCGCCGTATGCTGTCTCGAAACTGGCAGGCGAGTACTACTGCTCGGTATTTTCAGAATTGTTCGGTGTGAAGACAGTCTCATTGCGGTACTTCAATGTTTACGGTCCACGCCAGGATCCCCATTCAGAATATGCTGCGGTGATTCCAAAATTTATTACCCGGCTTATCGACAACCAGTCCCCCCTGATTTTTGGAGACGGGATGCAGACACGGGACTTTGTTTATATCAAAGATGTTGTACAGGCAAACCTGCTGGCGATGCAGAGTTCAGCATCCGGCACCTTCAATATCGGGAGCGGACAGAAAATCGATCTCAATACTCTTGCCAGTACTCTTGCAAGGCTCATGCAGGTTAATCTTCAGCCGATCTATGAAAAGGCGAGACCCGGAGACATCCGCGATTCCGTTTCGGCGATTACTGCGGCAAAGAAGGCTTTTGGCTATCAAATCCGCTATTCACTTGAGGATGGACTGAAAGAGACAATTCCCTGGTTTCGTCAGCGTAAAAACTGGCATTCTTCAGGATGAGGGGACTTCCACCACGTTCCGGACCATTTTCATTTCCAAAAAACCGGGCTGGAGAGATGTTTTTTTTGACTCTGGAGAAATGCTCAATTACCAGCTATACGCTCAAGGGGATTTCACCCCCGTCCCTGTGGCTTCCCCGATGTGATAAAACCCGAAAAGGTAATTCATCACTATCCCAAAAAGCGCAGGGGCGGTATGGGGGGACAGCAGTGCCTCTTCCTTTGTCGGCGCAGAGCTTTGTATTTTATGTCATAGCAAGAGGAATTCTCCAGAGTCGTTTTTTTTAAAAACGTGAATGCTCTGGCAGGGATTTTTCCCCACCACTTCAGCTCTCCCAAAATGCGATATTTCCTGTACAGGTAGTACGTCGTCCATCTCGTTAAACGAAGAGGCTGATGAGGGAAACGCTTTACCCAACTTAATTTTACCAGGCTCATACGAAGTGTTTTTAAAAAAGTTAAATGATCAACACCATGTTGAACGCTTACGGGGGTTTCACCCCAGACGCTGTGGCTCCCCCGATGCGATAAAACCCGAAAAGGTAATTCATCACTATCCCAAAAAGCGCAGGGGCGGTATGGGGGGACAGGCACTGTCCCCTCCTTCATCGAACCAGTCTTTGCATTTATATCATAGCACCAGGAATTCTCCAGAAGAACAACAAATCCTTCCCCGCCATGGTTCGGGGTGACCCTGAAGCCTTTGTCTTCAGGGAAAGAATGATTTTTCATGGTCACGGTGTGAATCGATTCACGTCTGTTTCTCTGAGATCCACCCGGTCATTCAGAGTAAAAGGAATTCTGCCAGACAAAAAAATAGGTTTTTCATCACCATTCAACGTTTAGAATTGTTTCATGAACCCAAAATATTTGAACTGAGGGTATTCCCGCTTCCGTAGTTAAGTATGCCCTTCACGCAATTTGTTATCCTGTTATCTGAAATTATCCCGTTGTTGAACTGGATTTCAATTCCTTCATAACAATGACTTATCTTGTTTCCGGTTATGGAAATACCATGGTTATCGCGGTCATCCGAGTCAATGCAGGTTGACGGATTTTCGTCTTTCCCGGTAATGGTATTGTCTGATATCCTGACGTTCGTATTGGTTTCATCCCAGCTATACAGGCGTATTCCACTGGGTTCATCACCCAGGGGATTTTTGTTCCTGGCACCTACGTTGATTGTATTGCCGGATATCACGCTGTCTTTCGTGCCCCGGATTTTTACGCCAACTTCCCCGCAACCGGATAGGGTGTTTCCGGTAACGGTGACATTGTATCCCCAGCTGTAAGGCCCGTCACTGCCACCGGTATCTATCCCGTACTGTTTGATATCATGAATGTTATTATTGGTAATCCTGATATTTGCCGGGTAGTTGCCATAGACAAAGACAGCATAAGAATTTACATTGAATACTTCGTTGTTATCAAAAACATTGTTACCCTGAAGCATGAGCCCGTTTGTGTTCAGACCGTTGCCATTAAACCGGTTCCCATCGAATTTGAAACCACTGACATGGCAGTTCTGCTGGACATATATCCATGTCCACGGGTCTGCGTTGGTATGTGCATTTGCTTTAAGTCTGAGTGTGCACCCATTACCGATAAGCGTTAATCCGACAGGAATCCGCAGGCTGCCTGTGGTGATAACCTTTCCGGCAGGGAAAATAACCGTTATTACAGAGTGAGATGCTGCATAGTTGAGAGCCGCCTGGATCACTGGTCCTTCATCACTGCCATCTCCCTTGATGCCGTACTGGTCTAAGTACAACGTCGATGCGATGGCAGAGACCGGGGTTGAAACCTTAATATAATTTGTTTTAACCTCGCTGTCACTCCCGTCGGCATTAGTCACGGTGAGTTTTACCGTGTAGGTACCGGCAGTCTGATACGTATGCCGGGGATTTTTTGTCGTGTAATCCACAATCCCGTCATTGTTGATGTCCCAGGTGCAGGCTGTTGTACCCGGGGAAACGGATTGGTCGGTGAACTGCACCGTCAGGGGATTCTGGCCCTGCGTAGCATTGGCGGTGAATTGTGCGACCGGGGGAATGGGAGTTTTGGCATGGACAAAAAAGTTTCCGGTTTCATTTTTCGTGAATTCTCCATCTGATACTCTGAATATGACCGTAAAGTTCCCTGCCGAACTTTCGTTCGGGATCCATGCAAACGTTCTGGTTCCGGGATTGAAGGTAGCGCCGCCAGGCAGTCCCACGGCTGAATACCGGAGGATGTCATTATCCGGATCCACTGCCGTGATGGTGAAGGTGAGGGGTGTACCGACTATTGCTGTCTGATTGGGGATTTGAGCTATTATTGGGGGGTGGTTGACCCGTATGACCTGGATATAATTTGTTCTGGTTTCGTTGTCAGTCCCATCAGCATTGGTTACGGTGAGCTGGACTGAATAAACGCCCGGATTAATATATTGATGAACAGGGTTCTGACGCACCTCATAGAACAGATCATCCCCAAATGTCCACCGCCATTTCGTTGGATTATTCGTGCTGGTATCGTAAAACTGAACGCATCCGTTCACCGGTATCTGCGTAACATTACTGGTAAAGTTTGCCTGAGGATTTTGGGAAGTTACGGTATTTTGGGGGGTGACATGAATAAAATTCGTTTTGATTTCGCTGACACTTCCATCCTCACTGGTCACGGTCAGATTGACGGTGTAGGTTCCGGGACGGGTATACTGGTAGGAGACATTTTGCAGAGTGGATGTGCCCCCGTCACCAAATTCCCACTCCCATGTTGAAGGCGAACCCGGAGTAGTTGCGTTAAACAGTACGGTGAGCGGGACAACTCCCCACGTCCGGTTTGCCTGAAACTGTGCCAGGGGTGAGGCAGCTGCCGGCTGAACGGAAAAACCATCGGCCAGCATGCCTACCTTACCATCAGTGTTCGTGACAACCACATTCCGGCTTCCTGCTGGTATACCGGTAAGGTTGAAAGAGCAGGTTATCAGCACCCCGCTGACCACCGTGACATTAGTTGCCCGGATATCCTCAAATCCCGTGCCATTGAGCTTAATCACGGTTCCTGGTAAGAACGCCTTCCCGGTCAGGTTTACCCTTTCGATCACGGTGTTATTATACGCTGAACCTGGTGTGATCTGCACCACTGCCGGGGCCATGACCGGTGACGGCGTTAATACCGGGGTCAGTGCTGGAACGGTACCAGAGGCTGTACTTATTTCGGATCCTGAGGAGGCCATAAGATATTGGCCTGAATTGCCACTATATACGATCCTGACAGATTCTGGTTTTTCGGGACTTTTATAGGTAATACGTTCCCCGGATTTCAATGTCTCCCAACCCGGGGAATTTTCCTGTGCCCTGAACTCAGTGGTTCTGTCTACCCCGTCAACCACGATTGAAATCGAATCGCTGGTGAGCATATCCCCGGCTTTATGAAGAACCTCAATATTCTTATCGGTTTGAGAGAGAGCCAGATACGCCATCGGGACTTTTTCCGGAGGCGGGGAGGATATGAGAACGACGCTGAGAATGCCCCCCATAACCATCACTATGGTGATGAGCAGGAGTACTCCCAGTACGCTCGAGTAGCCAGATTCCGGATCCCTGTTATCATGGTTTGATTCTCTCAATTTCTGTGGAGCCTTTATTATGAAATCCATGACATTCCCGACCTGGCATTCTTTAATGCATATTATTAATAACAGTTATTAATACTATTCTTTAATGAATTACATTAATATGTATCATTAGATGATCCAACCGGGAGGTTCAACGATTGAACCACGTGGTTTACCCGGTTACAGGATTTTTTACCATGAAGGGTTCTTACCGGGTAAAAGAAGGGGACTGATACATTCCCTCCAATAAAACCGGTTCGAAAAACGATTGCCGGTGGAATAGTGGTATGAATTGACAGCATTGATCGGAAAATTCAGAGTGTTTTATGCGATTGGGTATCATGCTGCCCCGCAGGCGGATCAATAACACCAGTTCAAAAAAAACACTGTCCCCCGTGCCTAAAGAGAGGCCCTGAGGTGGGGTCCCTCGAATATGGTACGATTTTCAATTGTTCGGGAGAAAACCACCTGGATTCAGGTCTGTTTCTCCCGAGTCTCCAGATTAAAAAAACATAAACGCTCAAAAAAGGTTTCACCCCCGCAGATTCAGCTTCCCCTGCATGCGAGAAAACCAGGAAGGTGATGGGTCGCTATTCCATAAGCAGGAGAAGTCAGAGGGACAGGTTCGGTCCCCTCATTCACCGCTCCATGTTCTCTTTATTTTTTTAAAAAAAAGAAGATGAGGAGATTTTCTTTCGATACCAGAATACGCTCTAGGGCAGAATTGTATTACTGATTATATTACCGCTCCCGGCGTTCGTTATATCATTCACGCAATTTGATATCGTGTTCCCGGTAATAATCCCGTTGTTGAAATGTATATCAATTCCGTCATAACAATGACTTATCTTGTTTCCTGTTATGGAAATTACGTGGTTATCACTATCATCCGAATTGATGCATGTTGAAGGATTCTGGTCAATACCCGTAACAATGTTGTTCGTTATTTTGACGTTGGTATTGGTTTCATCCCAGCTGTACAGACGAATTCCACTGGGTTCATCGCCATCCGGATTCCGGGCACCCACTTTAACCGTGTTCTCAGATATAATGCTATCTTTTGTACCGCGGATTTTTATCCCGACTTCCCCGCAATCAGCTATGGTGTTACCTTTAACCGTAACATTATATCCCCAGCTGTACGCACCATCACTGCCGCCCGTGTCTATCCCGTACTGTTTAATGTCATGGATGTAATTGTTGGTAATCCGGATATTTGACGGATAACTGCCATAGACAAAGACTGCATAGGAATTGACATTGAATACCTCATTATTGTCAAAGATGTTGTCCCCCTGTAACATAAGCCCGTTGGTGTTCTTGCCATTGCCATTAAACCGGTTCCCATCAAACGTAAACCCGCTCACCCGAACTCCCTCATGGACATAGATCCATGTCCACGGTGAGGTGTCGGTATGCGCATTGGCTTTTAGTCTGAGGGTACACCCATTGCCGATAAGGGTTAATCCCTCAGGAATCCGCAGACTTCCAATAGTAATGACCTTCCCCGCCGGGAAAACAACTGTTTTCAAGGAGTGAGATGCTGCATAGTTGAGAGCCGTCTGGATTGCCGGCCCTTCATCGCTCCCATCTCCCCTGATGCCATACTGGTCCAGATACAGAGTTGAAGAGCCGGAGGTGGTGATGGTGTTATCCGTTTTGATAGTTGGAATTGGTGTTACTGAAGGCGTAGTTGTTCCGGAAGTGCCGCTTCCGGAGGTAAGGGAGAAGTAATTATTGCTTACATCCTTTATTGTCGGCTGGCTTGTGCTCCTGACACTGACTTTGTAATCATTGCCGGTTGATCCAGACGGATAAACCGACCAGGTATAGGAACCTTTTCCTCCGCTGCCAATCGGAGCGGTCTCTGCTATGGTGCCAACCGGCGTGCTTCCTTTCAATACCTCAATCTTCACGGTCGACCCGGGACTGCCCGTGTAATTCCAGGTGACAGTATGAGGTGTTCCCCGTGCCCAGGACTCCCCGCCATTCGGTGCTGTAACCGTGATTGAAGCAGGAGATGATGATAAGGGTTTGGTAACCGGGGCTGATACTTTAATATGCTGTGTTCTGATTACCTGGTCACTCCCGGCAGCATTCGTAACCGTCAGGCTTACCGTAAAGTTTCCTGCGGTGGTATACGTATGCAGGGGGTTTTTCACAGTATAATCAATAACCCCGTCATTGTTCATGTCCCATTTATAAAAAGTCGTGCCTGCTGAAACAGATTTATCGCTGAACTGCACGGTCAAAGGGTTCTGTCCCTGCGTGATATTTGCCGTGAACTGTGCAATGGGGGGGGTCCGGATAATTGGGGCTGATACTTTAATGTACTGTGTTTTGATTACACATTCACTCCCCTCAGCATCGGTTACCGTCAGGCTTACCGTAAAGTTACCTGCGGTGGTATACGTATGCAGGGGGTTTTTCACAGTATAATCAATAACCCCGTCATTGTTCATGTCCCATTTATAGAAAGTCGTACTTGAGACTGATTGGCTGGTGAACTGTACGATCAGCGGATATTGTCCCTGCAGGGTATTTGCCGTGAACTGTGCTGTCGGGGGGGATGAGGATTCTGCAGATACTATACCGGGTAATACGATCGACACCAGGAGTAGTCCGATGACGAGCATAAGACGTCGTGATTTGCTGTCAGGCTTCATCAGCTCCATAGATTGTTTACCACACATATAAATTCAAAAACCCCTCATGGTTTGATGGTCGTCATAGTCTGTTATGAAAATACACCCGTGGTTTGCATCATTGAACACAATAAAAAAACCCTGAGGGTAGTATAATCTTCTTTTTAGTCAGCAGCAGTAATATCCACAAAAGAGAGCTGATGAGTTCAGAGGTATTCCCTGCTATCAATATCGTTCGACAACAGACCGATGGTTCCGGTGTTTTCATTCCTGGAAAAACGGTTACAAAACAGCAAAAACATCCTGGTTTCGCCTGAACCTGACCTTGGAATAACAGACCCGCCAGTCATTTGAAAAAGGTTTTGATTATGCCAATTCAGGATTGGCGACAAGCTATCTCTTACGTCATAGAAATTTTTGCACTAGGGGGTTTAATAACGTTTTTATTCTCTTGAAAAAAGGAGAGGAGATTCCCTCTGATCCCTGTACACTTTTCAGGGCAGAATAGTATTACTGATTGTATTACCGCTCCCGTAGTTTGTCAGATCTTTGACACAATTTGATATCGTGTTCCCCGTAATGATCCCGTTGTTGAACTGGATTTCAATTCCGTCATAACAATGGCTTACCTTGTTCCCTGTTATGGAAATACCGTGGTTATCACTATCGTCCGAGTCGATGCACGCAGATGGATTCTGGTCGATACCGGTAACGACATTGTTCGCTATTTTGACATTGGTATTGGTTTCATCCCAGCTATACAGACGTATTCCACTGGGTTCATCGCCACCCGGATTCCGGGCACCCACTTTAATATTGTTATTTGAAATCGTACTGTCTTTCGTGCCACGGATTTTTACAGCCACTTCTCCGCAATTTGTTATGGTGTTACCAGTAACTACGACATTGTATCCCCAACTGGAAGGACCATCACTGCCACCGGTATCTATCCCGTACTGTTTAACATCATGAATGTAATTGTTGGTAATCCGGATATTTTTCGGGTAGCTGCCATAGACAAAGACAGCGTAGGAATTGCAGTTGAAAACTTCGTTGCTGTCAAAAATATTGTCTCCCTGTAACATCAGACCGTTGGTATTCATACCGTTGCCATTAAACCGGTTCCCATCAAACTTAAACCCGCTCACCCGAACTCCCTCCTGGACATAGATCCATGTCCATGGGGAGGTGTCGGTATGGGCATTTGCTTTTAGTCTGAGTGTGCACCCATTGCCGATAAGGGTCAATCCCTCGGGAATCCGCAGGCTTCCGGTCGTAATAACCTTACCGGCCGGGAAAATAACTGTTTTAATCGAGTGAGATGCTGCGTAGTTGAGAGCAGCCTGGATCGCTGGTCCTTCATCGCTGCCATCTCCCCTGATACCATATTGGTCTATGTACAGGGAGGATCCGGAAGTGATGATGACAGGATTGGGTTTTATGGTGGGAATTGGTGTTACCGAGGGCGTTGTTGTTCCGGAAGTGCCGGTTCCGGAGGTAAGGGTAAAGTAATTATTGCTTACATCCGTTATTGTCGGCTGGCTTGTGCTCCTGACACTGACTTTGTAATCATTGCCGGTTGATCCAGACGGATAAACCGACCAGGTATAGGAACCTTTTCCTCCGCTGCCAATCGGAGCGGTCTCTGCTATGGTGCCAACCGGCGTGCTTCCTTTCAATACCTCAATCTTCACGGTCGACCCGGGACTGCCCGTGTAACTCCAGGTGACCGTATGAGGTGTTCCCCGTGCCCAGGACTCCCCGCCATTTGGTGCTGTAACCGTGATTGAAGGTGCAGTTGTTGAGGGTATCACCGCGTCTCCGTTATCCAGATACCAGGAAACACCATTGGTTAACCCGACTTCTGTTGTTCCGTCACCATTCCAGTCGCCTGCTTTCGGGGTATACCCGGTAATACCGGAATTTATCTGCTTATCACCGGCTGCACCGTTCCACACGCCATTTCCGTTGTAGTCCACCTGGAATGTACCAATCCGGTAAGCCCCTGCCTCGGTCCTGCCATCTTTGTTCCAGTCACCTGGTACGGGCGTCCAGCCGGTCGCTCCGAACAAATACAGCTTATCGGCGCTGGCATTCCATGCACCGTTACCCGTGTAATCAAGGTACCAGACACCGTTCTGGTAGACACCCACCTTGGTCTTCCCGTCGCCATTCCAGTCTTCAGTCAGCGGAGTCCAGCCTTTTGATCCGAAATTATAGACCTTGTCAATGCCGGCATTCCATGCACCGTTTCCATTGTAATCAAGGTACCACACACCGTTCTGGTAGACACCCACCTTGGCCTTTCCGTCACCATTCCAGTCCCCAATAACGGGTATCCAGCCTTTTGATCCAAAATTATAGACCTTGTCAATGCCGGCATTCCATACACCGTTTCCGTTGTAGTCAAGGTACCAGGCACCGTTCTGGTAGACACCCACCTTGGCCTTTTTGTCGCCATTCCAGTCCCCGGTAACGGGTGTCCAGCCGGCTGTTCCGAAATTATAGACCTTATCAATACCGGTATTCCATTGGCTGTTGCTATTGTAGTCGAGGTACCAGACGCCATTCTGGTATACGCCAACCTCGGTCTTTCCGTTTCCATTCCAGTCGCCGATTACGGGGATATTTGAGGTTCCTGTGCGGAAATCTGTCTTGGAGAATTGTGCTGATACCATACCGGGCAGGAGCAGTATCAATAGGAAAAGCCCGATGAGGAAAAAAAGATTTCGTGATTTGATAATACGCGACATACCAGTTAAATTGTCAGCCTTGTATATAAATTCAAAAACCTCTGCAGGTGGTATGGTCTAACCTTTCGGTTATAACCTTGGACATCTTTGATTTCGACACTTCACTACATCTGTTTTACCGTCAAATGATATTATTATATCCCAGGACATTCTCACTCCCCATGCCAACAATACTCATCGTGCAATTGGATATCGTATTATTGGTAATGATTCCATTGTTGGAAGTAACCCGGATACCCTCATCACAGGAACTTATAGTGTTGTTACTGACGGTATTCCCGCTTCCGTCGTTAATTATGCCCTTTACGCAATCAGACACCGAGTTGTCCGTAATGATTCCGTTGTTGAACTGGATATCGATTCCTTCAGAGCAGTGCCGTACGGCGTTTCCAGTTATGGATATATCGTAGTTATCGCTGTCATCCGAGTTGATACAACCGGACGGGTTTTCATCAATACCGGTAACGATATTGTTTGAGATAGTAACATTCGTATTGGTTTCATCCCAGCTATACAGACGTATTCCACTCGGGACATCACCGGCAGGGTTGGTATTCCTTGCTCCAAGAGTAATGGTGTTATTTTCGATGAGACTGTCTTTTGTGCCACGGATTTTTATTGCAGCTTCTCCACAATCCGACAGGGTATTGCCGGTAACCGTGACATTGTATCCCCAGCTGTACGGGCCATCGCTTCCTCCGGTGTCAATCCCGTACTGTTTGATATCGTGAATTGAATTGTTCGTAATCCGGATGTTTGCCGGGTACGTTCCGTAAATAAAGACGGCATAGGAATTGACATCGAATACTTCGTTGTTATCAAAACTATTATTACCCTGAAGCATGAGCCCGTTTGTATTCAGACCGTTGCCATTAAACCGGTTCCCATCGAATACAAATCCACGGACGGTACAGTTTTTTTGGACATAGATCCATGTCCACGGGTCAGCGTCAGTATGTGCATTATCTTTCAGTCTGAGGGTGCACCCATTCCCGATAAGCGTTAATCCGACGGGAATCCTCAGGCTTCCGGTTGTCAGAACCTTTCCTGCCGGAAAGATAACGGTTTTAATGGATTGTGAAGCCGCATTGTTGAGTGCAGCCTGGATCGCCGGTCCCTCATCGCTGCCATCTCCTTTGATACCGTACTGGTCAAGATACAGGAGAGCAGGTGACGTCGTGACTGGGGGAACCGGGGCAGGAGACAGGGGAACCGGGGCAGGAGTGAGTGAGGGAACGGGTGAAAAAGAGAGTAAAAAAAAGATAGCTATGCCAAGAATAAGAATGGAAAAAATCGTGAAAATTTTTTTATTCATCATTCCAGTTCCTTTTTAACGATTATGGGGGGGTGATGTACCAGTTTTTTAGTTTTGTGCTCAATAATAATAACTGTTTTTTAATAATCCCAAGGAACCAGGGGTCTCTCATTCTTTTACGTGTTAAAAGGAAAGGTGCTCATTTTTTTGCACGAAGCACGATTTTTTTGTAATATTCGGGGAGAGAAAACACAGGAAATCAATGAAATTAAGTACAACCGCCAGAATCGGACACAAAAGAAAGAGTGGTTATACGTCAGGGATCGTTTGAGCACGTGACAGAAGATCTGGAAGGGGAGAAACAGACATGAATCCAGGGGGTTCAACCCAAAACCATAAAAAATCGTACTCTATTCGCTGGAGCCCCGCTTCAGGGCCTCTTGAAAGGCAAGACCGGCAGGTTTTTTTTGAAAATGCGTGTTCCTGATCCGGCGGGGGCGACCGTTTGCGGGGCGGCGGTGATCATCGTTAACAGAAGCGGGTGAAAAAAACCTCGTTTCATACCTGAATAGTTCAATTTTCAGGGAAAATGCTCAACTACAAACCAAATGCTCACCAGTCGTTTCACCCCCGCTGTGGTGGCTCCCGGTACGATAAATCCGAACAGGAAACAGGTCATCAAAGCTGACGGTACAGGTGTCATCCGGGGGTACAGGAACCCACCCCCCACTTCATCGAACCAGTACTCTGTATTTCAGAACATTGCAAAAGGGATTTTTTCAGAGCCAAAACTTAACGTTTTTTTACCATTAGTAACTCCAGAGGGGAGGGAATGAAATTTTCCAGATAGTTCATTGCCAGGAATGAAGCGGGAAATTCTTTACCGGTGTAGAGCTTTGAAAATTTTTTCTTATCAATCATTCCATAATGAGCATTTATCTCGTTGTTATAGGCAAGTACCCTCTTTTTTGAATAATAATACCATAACCAGAGGCGGTTGAGGCAGGCATTATTTTCGATAATATCTTCACATTTTTTCCTGAACGATCTATGTGGATTGGGAAAGATTGCAGTGGTACAGTCAATGTCCTGTAATTTTTTTAAGGAATCAACAAATAAAACATTGCCTGCATATTTTTTATACAAATTTTCATCTATCCTGAAGGATAAGGGCACTTTTGAAAAGAAATCAATCAGTTCATTATCCCAGAATGGCATCCGCCACGAGTATCCAAAAAATTCATACACGCGGACAGAATTTACAATAAATTTTGCTACTCTCTCATTAAAAACGAAACAGAGAACACAATTAACATAGGATTCCCGGTCATGAATGGTAACATTCCTCGTTGAATCTGAAATTTTTTTATTGAAATACGAAAGTATATCCGCTTCCTTCCTTACTTCCCAGAGATGATAATGTATTTTACGGATTTCATGGGCATAATTTTCAAAGGAATACCGTTCCAGGGTATCATAATCCGCAGGTATATAGGTCCCGGCAAGGAAATCTCCGGAATGACCGGGGACAAAGACCGATTTTTGTGGTATCTTACCTTCCTTTATTAATTCCTGTAACGCGAGAAAATCCTGTATGTGGGGCAAAGAGACAAAATTACCGGCATATCGTTCATATGCCTGACGTATCTCAGGAGTATAGCAGGATTGCCATTTGTCATTCGTATATTCAACAAAATACCATTGATAACCCAAGGCTTCCGCTACTTTTTTACTGATTTCCGACTCGTAATTTTTCGCCCTTCCATAGGAAAAGCAGATAACCTCTTCAGCACCGAGACGTTTCAGCATCGCGACAATGATCCGGGAATCAAGTCCCCCGCTTAAGGGAACAACCAGCGGGAGGCCTTTCTTTTGGGTAGACGCAATAAGCCGCCGGAAAACGTGAACAAAAACCTGATCGAGACGTTTCAGCAGTTCTTCTTCGGTGTCGGAAAAATAATCGTCATGCCAGAACCGGTGATAAAAGGATGTGGCTGGTTGATCATCGTTTTTTCGATACCGCAGATATTCTCCCGCCTGGATTTGAAAGATTCCATCAAACAATGTTTCTCGTCCGGTGACATATCCGGTTACCAGAAATTCCGCACCATTGCTGGTATTGAACGGGGGGTTTATCGTATCTTTTATAGCATTCGCATCATCTGAAATGATGAATCGTGTGCCGCTCATTCCATAAAACAGCGGAATACTCCGGAGACGATCAACAATGCACAGGAGTTGATCCGGCGCTTGGATTACGAGGGCAAAAGAACCATTCAGACTCAGGAGAAGATCGTTGAGTGCGTCAGCATATCTTTCAGAAGATGAAGGCAGGGAAGAAAACAGAGAGATAATCCCGGGTCCGTCCAGAAGTGTATCATTCTGGAACAGGTCCCCCTTCAGCCAGCATTTCAGAGTATTTTCTTCAACGGTAATCCAGGGAAAACGGGGGTTTTCAAGACAGATCTCTACTTCCATAATTTCGACTTCCGAAGCACACCAAGAAGCTCATTTTTCAGGAGTGAATCCTGCCAGATGACAATTGTGTAATAAATGATTGTAACTACCCCTGCTGCAATAAAAAGAATGTATATCGGCACAGATAATAATTTTACGACTAATAAGGGGATTGCTATAACAAGAGCGAGGAAAAAAAACCTGATATAGTCAAAAAGACCTGTCCTGTAGGAAATACCCGAGATTTTTACAATGTAAAGGTTCATCCATCCCCAGAACAGGACGCCGGTAACCGAATACAACAGCAGCGCCACATAAGGATCCCCGTACAATCCCCCGATTACCAGTGCAACGACCCGGGAGATCAGGATGAGAATATTGAAGGTCAGGTCCAGGATCTGTTTTTCGAGCACTGCAAATATTGTTGTTAACGGCGATGCAATGAAAACAAATAATAACCAGGGAGCAAGAATTGCAGCGTATTGCCCTGAAACAGACCATTGTGACCCAAGAACAAAACTGAACAGGTCGGCGCCCATAATCATCAGGACGAACATGGGAAACATCCCAATTGAAATAAGCCTGGGCTGAATTTCGCGAACGATATTTGTCACACTTCCTGTGCTGTTCTTCTCATCACAGGCTTTCTGGAAAAAAACCTGTGAGGTTGCAGAGCCGATAATCCCCATCGGTAAAAAAACAACCATACTGGCAATTGCATAATATCCAACAACCTCGGGAGAGAAATAATAGGCAAGTAACAGGGGTGCAATCTGGGTCGAGATGGTATTTGCTCCTGTTGACCATGAGGTGAACAGAGGGAATCTTTTATAGCGGATTGCAAGACTCCTGATGTTTTTTAAGGTAACTTTCTTAAAAAGGGGAAGATCCTCCCTGATCTGTTTAAACAATACGGCCAGCGACGCAATACCGCTCACAATTGATCCGGCAATCAACCCGGTAGATGAAGCGGAATAGAGTCCGACTGCAATCTGCACAACTTTGCTCGAAAAGGAATTTACGATCTGGGCAGTTGCGTTAATCCCGAATCGCTTCCTTCGGGTTAACCAGTAGCTCATACCGAGAAAGATACCGTTGAGAAAAACGATAAGAGGAAGAAAAACAAGGTAGTAGGAAATTTCCGGAGTATTCAGGACCTGTGCAACCCAGTCAGAGAAAATGATAAAAAAACTTCCGCTGACAATGGAGATTATGGTAACAAGACTAAAACAAAGGACTACAAGATTGGCTGAGTCTTCATCTTCTTTGGGGAGCATGATTGATAGTTGATACGAAAGACAGGAAAACGCCACGATGATACCGGAAATGGATAAAAATAACTGGTACACGCCAAAATCATCGGGCGAATAAATACGGGTGATAATGGGGATTAATAAAATACCGAGGATTTGAGCGATAATACTGCCGGAAACCAGTTTAAGGACATTTGAGAAAAAAGCGGTCATGGATTTTTACACAAATAATAAGCATAATTATCTCAGATGCTGTCTTATTAATTTATTGATTGTTTTCGGTACAGTAACGCAGGTTTGGTTCATGGGGAGAAATATCCGGCTGGAGAATCCCTTTTTATTCTGATAGGAAACAATACCACAGATAAAACGAGGAAAGGAATCGTGCCGGTCCCCCCATACCACCCCTGCGCTTATCGATCAGGGTGCAGCACCTGTTCAGGGTTTATCGCATCAGGCGAGCTACAGTGGCGGGATTGAAAGCCCCGTGAGCGTATAGATTGGAATTGAGCATTTTCCATGAAAATTGGATTAAGGAGATCTCACTCACTCAGCCCTACCCGAAAAATTTCCTGATTATGATCCTTGAAAATAACCTCAGAAGCTGCAAATACTAATTTGATTATCCTGTTGATACCAATAGCCTGAATTTCCCCTGAAAATTTTACTGTCCGGGTATGATACAATACTTTTTTCCACACTCCTCCCTGTACGATGATCGCCGCCGCCCCGCAAACGGATGCTCCCGTGGCAGATCAGGAACCACCACTTCCCAAAAACCCCCTGCCCGCTGTGCCTCTCAAGAGGCCCTGAGCCGGGGGTCCATCGTACACAGTACCATTTTCATGGTTTGGGTGCGAACACGCTGTTCATGTCTGTTTCTCCAGAGCCGGATTTTTTAACCATTTCTTATAAAACGCATTGAATCAGCTATGATGGCAGGATTATCTCTACTCTATCTCTCTCATCGAGGATTTCCCAATCCCGAAAGGACCCCCACCTGCAACCAGTCAGTGACGAAAAAAATGTTAAAAAAACCTTCCTGCCCCCGCCGTGCCTCAAAGAGGCCGCTGATTCGGGGGTCCATCGTATGTACCATGAGTTTCAGGCATGGCCAGAAACGATTCATTCCTGTTTTTCCCGTGGCGATTTTTATGGATTTTTAATGAATGAAGACTATAAATATTTGTCAGGTATGGCACTAATTCAGAGATCATGGCAGGAAAATTTTTTTTCACGTGATTGTTATAATTCCCTCTTTTTCTGTTTTACTCAGGCTGCCGAGGGGAGGGATTCCAGAAACACTTTCAGTTTTTTCATTTTTACTGACCAGTCAAGATTTTCTCCGGCATACCGTCTCATTGTCTGAGCATGCTCTCTGTCCCGGGAGATTACCGAGGCAAAAAGGATGACCTGATGCATATCAATCGGACTTTCATCTGAGGGTAATTTCAGAATAGCGGGAAAATCAGCAGGAAAATCACTGTCACCACAGGCAATAATAAAAGGTATGCCACGGGCACAGTATTCGCGGGATTTTAATTCTGATGTCATGGTTAAACCTTTTCTGTGCATGCCAAGACTCCCCGCCGCGATATGACACTGGTCATAGAGTACATCCAAATCATGACCGGTGGTAAATCCATGAAAAATTACCTGATCGACTATCCCCTGATCCTGAACCATTTTTTTAAGGTTGCTCAGTTCCGGGCCGGTTCCTGCGATATGAAGGCGGATCTTCACCGGACCTTTGTAGTCGGCAATTCCCTGAATCAGCCTGTCGATGCCATGCCAGAAAGATACGGTTGCTACGCACAGAATAGTTAAATCCGTACCGGAACGGGGGGGAAGTTGTCGTACGGGAACTGAATCCACGTCAAACCCGTTTCCCAGCGTCATATGAGGTTTATGGGGATTTCCTGAACGCTGTATTTCATAGCGGGTAATTTCATCCGTGACACCAACAATAGCGTCACACTGGTTTCGAAACCCTACCCCAAAAATGATTTCCCTGAGATATGAGAACCAGGATCCCGATTGTTTTTCTTCCTGAATTTCGATTGCATTACATTCATAGACAAGCTTGCATTTCCTTTCTGCCGGCATATCGTGAGGCAATAACAGGATCGGCGGTGGGTAGCGTAAATACAGGGTCGTTTGTGCATCTGAGGACAGGATAACATTTTTAATATACTGTTGTGCAAGATACTGCCGGTATAATCGCTTAAAAAGAGGGCTCCGTGAAAAAAAATTATCGGGAGGCGTTATGTAGTGAATAAAATCAGTGTCCGGATACTTCTTATTTAATCCACCTAATAATACCAGACTGGTGTAAATGCCTGATGTGGATAAATGAGACGCCTGGGCAACAATTTTTTTATTGATACCATTATTCACATCACCTCCATACGTATGAAAATAAATCAGTTTCATTCGTAATCCGCCCTGGTTGTCCGGTAACCAAGGATATTGCCATTGCTAAATACGAGATTCTGAGTTTTTGCGGCTTCAAAATACTCAAAGCTCGTTTTTGATAACCGTCCGGCAAAGGTATCCCCGTATAAATCTGAGGCTTTTAAAGAAACAGGTTCATATAACGTGCTTTTTCTCAATACAACCAGAGTGCTCCGGTATCCAGACTCATTTTTCAGCTGGCTTTCCGTGCCGAATTCGGACATGTTCTTGGAGAAATTTTTCTCGCTTTCCAGGGAATGATCACTTTTATACACCAGGAATAATGATGCGAACGTGGAATCAGTAAGAATAATACCTTTATGGATCTGGCTTATGGTTCCTGTTGCAGTGATTTCATTCTCAGAAAACTGGTTCCGGATTGTCTGGTTTTTTGCCATAAACGGATTATCCTTATTGATGGCAGGGGGAATAATCATAAAAAATGATAACAGTGAAGCAATGACAAAAATGGTAACTAATTTTATCGCATGTGATTTGATTATTTCTACACCTGAAATAATATACGCGGCTGCACAGATTCCCAGAAAAACTGAAAGGAAGGGTATCCACCGGTCAGTCAGCAGGTTCCTGATACCGAGCATCGGTATGGCATACACTAAAAAGAACAAGAGACCTGAAATAAATGCAATGGAAAATTTTAAATCGTCTTTCCGGGACAACCAGAAAAAAATTCCTGCTATCCCAAAAAACGGGAGTATGAGATAACTTGTCTGCAGTATGAACGTGTCAAGGAACTGAACGTCATACCGGTGCCCGGTGAGTAATTGTTCACTTCCATAAATACCTCCGCTCGTGAGAATGTCGAGGAAGGGAGCAAGTATACCATCAAAAAATGATGCATTGTAATACAGGGGGGTGTAGATCCAGTAAAAGATCATCGTAATGCCAAAAAGGGCTAAAAATAAATTGAACGTGATTTTTTTTTCGGTTTTCATGATAACGTGTTCAAATATCAGTAAACTGATAGCAAAAAGACACAAACTCAAAAAGACGACAAATGAACTCAACTGGTGGGTAATTACGGTGGTAAACATGATGACAAGGCACAATAATAATGTGTGCGGGCGCCGGTCGCGATCAATCAGCAAAAACAACAGCATCAGAAAATAACACAAGACTAACGATCCACAGGTAATATTGGTTATACCTGTTACAATTATCTGGGTTGTAATACAGATTATCAGGGTTGAAAGTAAACCAACTCTCGGACCTGCAAAACGGTTAACGAATATAAAAACAAAGAGTGTGCAGATGATACTGATTATCCCAATTGAGAAAAACACTGCATCCTTGATATCCATAAAAGAAAAAATCTTCGTTATTGCAATTAAAATGTGCATGATGGGGTATAATACATATTTTTCACTGATCTCAAAGGGAGGCACAAAACCCGTTGTTGAGATCAGGTTGGCCATGTTTATATGAAAGAAGGCATCGTACCCCATCACACTGGGAGAATTGTAAAAGATTCCCATCCGTATCAGAAAAGATGAAAAGAAAATTTTCAGCAGGATCGGCCAGACATTATCTTCTTTGGTTAAGAAAATTATTTCAACCGCGATCAGTCCTGCAAAGAACGACATCAGGACAAAATAGAGAATGGGCCGGGAAAATGTCTGGTTGTACCACAGTGCGGAAGTAACGATAACCAGCACACAGAAAACGAGCGTCAGGATATTCTTTTGCCGACACGACAGGTGATAATTCTGAAAACTGGTTTCCTTTAACCAGGACCGTGTCACCAGATACATCAACGAGGAGAAGAGCAGAGTAATACCAATAATAAACTGGTTGATGACTCCAAGGTAAGAAAGGTAGAAAATCCCAGCTCCTGTTAAAAAGCCGACAATTGCCAGGATTATATCGCTATGTTCAACGATACTCCTGAACAGTTGTTTCATCAAGATCGTGAGGGGAATCAAAGGACATCACTATCCACATCAACAGTCATTTCTGATGGAAAAAACGGGGTAAATATTCTAAAATCCTCTTGTTCCAATAATAATCTTTAATTTCTTTATCCTCAATCTTTTTATCTCTTCTGATAATTCCCCTCAGGTATCCATACACATAAGCAATACCGATATAATAGGGCTTCTGGGTTGAGAAATCGATGAAGTTGAGCACTACCAGCAGGGGATGTTTGTTCAGATAGTGTGCGTTCTTGCCATTGATGATATAGCCTTTCCATACACCTTCCGCACCACTGGTGGGCCGGGTCTGGATGGCAATGATTTCTTTGAAACTCTGTATTTTCCACCCCTGTAAGATGGCTTTGATATTGGAGATTGAATCGGGCGAAGGTTCCACCCTGTACCCCCCGGTTTCAAAAAAGCACTCTTTCCTCCACATCCTGCCGGTTCCTACCGGATCTTTTTCCAGATCATTGATCCATTCGAGGTTCCCGTTCCTCTCATAGTATATTCCCCCACTGGCAATGCCAAGACGGGGGTCTTTTTCAAATGCTGCTAACAGGTGTTCAAAATAGGTCTCCGACAGACAGGTATCTGCATCAAGTAATCCGATATACCCAAAGGGTATCTTGTTCTCATCGGCATAGCGCACAGCATACTCAAAACCCTGTCTGCATACAAATGCATAATGAAAGGTGATATCGCGGGGTCGTGGAGGCAGCCGTATGGATTGTATCCAGGGGTAGTGTGCAGTTAATTCACGGATAACACCGGGTGTTTCATCAACACTGCCGTCATCGACGAGTATCCACAAGCCCGGCAGTACCGTTTGTTTCAGTACGGAATCAGCAACCGAGGGCAGACTTTCCTGCTCGTTCTTTGCCGGAGTAACAAGAATATACACTTTTTTTACTCTCCAGTGCCCTTTTTCCTTCTCCCCTTATGCGGTCCTGAACCGATCCTGAATACCAGGATCCCTGCCGAGCTGATGAACGCTGTCAGGATACTCTTCAATGAGCCAGGTCATAAATGCCGTGACATCGATTGTTTCTTTGAGCAGTTTCTCCCGGCTCTCTTTTCCTCTCCTGCGTAACGAGGGATCACGGAGTAACCGGACAGCAGTATCCAGCACACCGCTCTTCATCTCTTCAGCATCGGAAAACGTGGAGACCAGCTCGTATTTTTTTTCTTCCTCATCGATATACCCAAGCCTGAGGGTACTGACATAGATCGCGTGGGTACCAAGGACCGCCGCTTCCGAGGCCATCGTCGCTCCCTCGCCGATATACATCAGTGCATAATAGAGCAGGTCATGCATCTTCAGGGGTGATACCTGTATCCGATAGCGCTCCAGCTCCGGAGGGAGCGGGCCTTCGGAGGTGATGAGGATACGACCATACGGTTCCAGCGCTTTCACAAGCCCGGTCTTGTCACCGATTCCCTGCTGCCCGACATCGTGACTTGCATCCCATGAGACGAACCGCACGATAAGGTAGGGATCATCGGGTGTAAGACCCAGTTCTGTGAGGACGGCAGGGTCGGGAGTGAAATAGTCCGGGTGAAGATAGGCTAACGCGTGATTGCCATCATAGCGGACCTGCTTACTCCCGAGGCTGGCACGATAACAGGACGGGGTGCATATCGTGCTGGCAAAGGGATCCAGTAAGGCATGCTCAATTTTTGCATGTTCGGTATCATCAAATACCACGGAAGGTACTCCTGCCAGCTTTCCCACCTGTGCAACCGCAACTCCCCCGGTTCCCCCGACAAGGAGATCGGGAGCAAAGTGCCTGACTTTTTTGAACAATCGCAGTTCAATCCTGATCTGTTCAATCATTTTCCCAAAAAGCGTTGGAGAGAAACTGCCGATCAGGGTATAGGAATACCCCGCGGCATCGAGCAGGTTTTGCAGAACATCTTTTCTGATGCAGGTGATTCCGCACTCATGTCCATCCCTCTCAAGCAGCCTGATGGCGTGTTTGAAGAGGTGGATATCTGCCGGGTGACCCATGTTAAAAAGAATCCTCACAACGATCGTCTCCACGATACCAGGCTTTTTACAGTGTTGCCGGCGAGGTTCATACCCCATGCAGCAATCCACTCAGGAGTGGTCGTAGTCCAGTTACCGGGATGAACAAGCAGATATAATGAGGGAATCCTGCGATTCCGGACGGCCAGGATGATATCATCGGTGGTCTTTGCATCAAAATCCCTGTTGCCCGGCAGGTGATCCCTGACCTTATGCTTTTTATCCCATCTCCACCCGGTATCTGAACAATAGTACATATCAGGATCCATCGAAAGGTAAGCTTCTCCTGCTATCCCGTAATCCCGAAAATCATACTTCTGCCACAGATCACGGTTGTCATACGGAGAGAGTGGACTCCCGTGCATGCAGATGGTGGATACCGGGGCAATCTTTAAAAAGTCATCCAGTTCCTCTTTGAAGAGGGTAATGGCCCTGGCGTAGTCACCTTTTGCCGTACTCAGGACTTCATAGTGGTACCCGATCTCATGTCCGAGATCTGCCACTTCCCGAATTATCCCGGGTTTGAAGATTTCCCGGGTATGGCGAAAATAGTAGGTCGAGGAAATACCTAAACTCTGTTCCAGCTGCGCCATGCTGAGTGCCCGGTGGGGTTTTGTATCCACATCATGCCGGAGAATAGCGTAATTTTTCTCCGGCCTTACGGAGAGATATTCCCTGACGGTCATGGTTGTATAGCCGCTGTTGAGAAGTTCACGCAGGAGAACAGCATATTTTTCAAAGGTAAAATCGTTCATTGCTCTCGATCCCGGATAGCATATCTTTTTTGTCTGAAAGCCATTGGTTCCCTTTTGTGAATTCGCAACGTCATGCAGGGGAGATCCAGGGAAAGCCGCCATTTTCGTTCCGATCTGTTCCTGATCGGGTAATTTGTCTGATCCTGCCGATTGTTTCCCGGACCCGTCTCTGGCCATGGCGCCGGTGAATACTGCAGGTTTTTCCCTTTCCCCACCATTACCAGCCCCGGTTGAGAAATGATTGTCGTTGCCGTTTATCGAAGAGGAAATGCAAAGCCTGCGCAAATACCCCGAGAACGGGTAAGGGATCCTTCCACGACAGCTCGCCAAAACAGACATTTTTTTCACGGAGGGTCAGCAATTCCCTGAATGCCTGCTTTTTGTGCGGGGAAGCCAGTGTCCATAAAATTTCATTGGGAATTACCCAGCGATATTTCATGGGAATGGTATAGGTTTCCGGTTTGCTGACAGGATTTTTCATTGCCAGCTGGTACAGGAGGTAGGGGAAGTCGACTCCCGATTGTATTGCGAGGTTCAGGGGCATCCAGAATCGCGGGTTTACTTCCAGCAATCGGGGGATCCCTCCCTGATCAATGATAAATTCCACTTCTGCAACACCTCTCCAGCCGATACTTTTCAGGAGGGATACCGCGTACCCGATCACCTCCTCGTTTGCACAACTGATTCCCACAACTGTCGGCCCCCCGCTCAGGGGATACTCCTTGACCCGCTCATAGGCAAACGACGCGACCACATCTGAATCATGATCGAGGAGGACGCAGGCAGTACAGTAGGATTTTTTCTGGACATATTCCTGGATCATGGGCTCGCCAAAGTCCCGTCTGACTGACTCGTACTGCACGGCGAAATCATCACTCTTTTTTACAAACTCGATTCCGCGGGATCCTGAACTGATGCGGGCTCGTATCAGGAAGGGGGTTTTCAGGTTTTTGAGGATTTCCTTCCTATCAGACTCCTCGGGAAACCAGGTTTGTGGATGGGGTACACCACACTTTTTTGCAATCCTGATGGTCTCAGCTTTATCCTGGAGGAGCCTGATGGTATCATACTCCGCGATATACAGCCGGGTTATATGCGACAACTCCCGGGCATGTTCTGCTATGAGTAAGGTTGTGTCATCCCTTACCGGGATGATCATATCAAATTTTTCCCTGATCGTAATTTTTTTAATTTCTTCTATGAATGCATCCGGGTTACTGTCCGGGGGTGGATAGATCCATGATTTTTTGACGTACTTTGAAAATCGCGTCAGGTTCAGCCCGAATTCTTCCCCGCACTGGATCTCAAAACCTTTTTTTCCCAGTGACCGTACGATTGCCAATGAGGCAAGGGAACGTCCGTCAAGGACAAAAATTTTTACCATACTGTCTCATCCCTTCCTGCGCGATTTCCCCGCATATATGCGGGATCTACAGTCACGTTTTCCATTGAGGTCATTCATCAGTGATTACACCCTGATCTTCCCGTAGATATTTCCCAGGGTATCCATCGGTACAGGAACAGAGGACCGGGTTGCTTTATTGAGGATATACCTGATCCTGTCTTCAACAATTTTACCTTTGATCATCCAGTAAAACGGTCTGCCCTTGCCAATGGCCGGAAAGTCTTCGTAGGACACATCAATAGGATGAAAATAGAATACGGTATGCCCCCGCTTCAGGCTCTGCTGCAGGCCCCGGTACATCATGCCGGCATTCAGAAATCTCAACATGGGGCCACCGGACGTTGGTACTTTCACCCCGCAAAAATCATAATATGCCCACGGGAATTCCACCAGGCCTCTCCTTTCACCGGGCGTTAACCGCGATCTTTCCGGGTAATAAGGACGGGTGGAGACTCCCTGTAAGGGAGAGTCTGTTTTATTATAGAGTGAATTGACACTCACGGAAGAATCATAGACAAACCCGGTCTTTTCAAGGGAATCGATCATCCATCCCGCGATCAGGGCGCTGGGAGCACGGTAACCGGTTACCGGGACTCCTGCAATCTCTTCAAGGATATGCTTTGCTTCGCTTGTCTCCTTTTCAAATGCATCCTGATCGATGAGAGGCTTTTTGGTTTTCGGATCAATTGCACAGCCGTGATGCAGCCCGTGGCAGGCGATCTCGTGCCCTTCGCTGACAATGGATTCCACGAGCCCGGGATAATGTTCTGCCACATCCGCGACGACAAAAAAAGTTGCTTTGATAGCGTAGGTGCGGAGCAGGCTCAGTATCCGGCCGGTGGGCTCGGTCAGATAATCATACCGCTCCTTCCAGTGGGTAAAAAAATCCCCGGTATCCCGGTATACTGAAAAAGGAGAGCCACAGACGGATGGGATATGATACCAGTCTTCGATATCAATAGTTATTGCCAATGAATTATTGGTATTTCCGACCATCCGCATCACAGTTTGATAGTGTTGAAATTCAACGTACCAGGTATCTTATACTGTTTTCCTGTAGTATTATAAAAGAACTCTGACGTAATACCTGATAAAAGGGTAGAGCATTTTTTTTGGTGAGACATTCCCCTGAGGTATGAAATCCAGGGGAGCATTCAGATATCATTTTTTAATTTCACCTTTATTCGTGCACGTTGAAGGTGGGGACCGTGCCAATCTCCCCTTGCCACCCCTTTCGCTTCATACGACAGGGATGTATTACCTTTCAAAGGGTTGTGGTATTGGTTCAGCTTGTTGCAAAGCCCCTGGTAAGAATTATATTTCCGGTTCAGGAGCCGTATTACCCGTGAAGGTGAAGTAGTACCTTTTCGGGGGCTATCGCGTTGGGAGGAGCCAAAGCCGCGGGGGTGAAATCCCGTGAGCGTTCACTTTTTTAAAAAAACAAATGTTCTGAAGATCAATAGTATTCAGCTATGATGCGGGATTATGGAAACCCATCCATTCGTTTTCGATGAATGCACTCTTCCCTGGCGGGTAATCTCATAAACACCGTTCCGGCACGGGTAAAAATGACAACTGATAGTAAGTACCAGGGTGAAAAAACTATTACTTTGCCGGAACGAACCGGTAACCTTTATAGAAAAACGATGATACTATCTGTACAGCGGGAAGCCTGATGAGAAGAAAACAGATCGCCGGCCTTATCCTTGGTCTTTGGTTTATTATCATTTCGTATGCCATGCTTTTCGTGGAGCGGATTGATCTTGTGCTCTTCTTTGTCCTGGCATTTATCGGGTTCATCGTGATCGTAGAGCTGATGGAACCTTACTATGTCAAGCCCGGTTACCTGTGGTATATCAGGTTGCTCATCGCCGTTGGAATCGTGATAGTCGCTGCGATTGTCGGACAGAAAGTACTTGATATTATCGGATGGGAAATTGTAATAGGATGAAAAAATTAAAAAAACAGGGGATTAGCGATATGTTCAGGGGTTTTCCTGAAAGGAAATCACTTCCCTCTCTTGAACCCTCCCATTCGGTGATTATGAAATGCTTTTGTAATAGCTGGTAGATATGATACTGGTGAAAGGAAGACGGAATCCGGAGGGTCTTGCCACCGGGAGAAAATAATGAAGCGGATATACCTGAATAAGTACTCCATTGCTGCAGTTCTTTTCCTGATAGCAGCGGCTGCCCTGATTACCCTGGCTCTCAATATCTATTTCACCGAATTCATCGTTGCTGCGTTTGTGATTTCTGCTATGGCCATGGGTATGACAGGGATTTTTATGCTGACGTTTTCGGGAGGTGAGCCGGTCGATCCCCGCCTTGTGGGGCTCCTTCCCGCACAGGGCTGTATAAATCTCTGCAGGATTGCATCTGACCTGGATATTCAGGGAAGCGCTTATTTTCTTCCCCGCAGCGCAACCGGAGAGACCAGAGTCATGCAGTTCAACCCTCTTTCGACCTATAACGGAGGTGAGGTGCCTGCACAGACATCATTTCCCAAAAAGGGACCTGCCGGGCTTGTTACCATCCCGTCCGGTAATCCGCTGATTCTGGAACTCAGGAAGAGAAATGCGCTGGTTATTCCGGATAATGAGGAACATCTGGCCCAGCTGATCCGTGAAACAGCCAGAGAGATCTTTGAGTTTGCCCCGCGGGTCTCTGCCAGCTGGAACAAGAACCGGATCACCATCATTTTTCACCGGTACCGGTTCATTGCAGGCTGTCAGTTCATGGCGCAGGAATCCCCGGGGTGCTGTATCAGGAACCCGTGCCCGGCCTGCAGCCTCTGCGGAATATTGATCACCGAGGGAACAAATAAGGTTGTCAGTCTTGAGGAGTGTACAGTCAGCCCTTCAAAACAGGATGTTATAATAATCTACTCGATCGTGCCATCCGCGTGATTATCGTATTCTTCTTCCTCTGGAGAAACAGCATGAACTGATCGGGTTCAGACTCGAACCATGAAAATCGTGCTATTTTTTAATGGAACCCGTCTCAGGGCTTCTTGAGAGGCACGGAAGGCAGGGTTTTTTTAAATTGTTTGTTCCTGATCCGCCGCGGGGGCGACCGTTTGCAAAGGAGGTGGCGATCATCGTACAGGGTGGCGTGTGAAAAAATCCCGTATCATACCTGAATAGTTCGATTTTTTTTGGGGAAATGCTCAATTGCAAGCTATAGGCTAAAAGGGGGTTTCACCCCCGCCACTGTGGCTCCCCCCATGCGATAACTCCCGAACAGGTGCTACGCCATCATCGCTCAACGCAGGAGCGGTAGAGGGAGACAGGCACTATCCCGTCCTTCAGCATCCTGAATTTCATAGCAGGGGAAAAGGAATTCTGCAGAGCCCCTTATTCTTCCTCCTCATCTTCTTCCTCTACAGGGGGCGGCTCAATGACCCAGATATGCAGGTTGCGGTAGCTCGCGTTGATCCGATCACTGCCCATCACCTCAAAACCCGGAACGCTCTCGTTGAATAACAGGAAATCCACACGGGTATAGTCGTTTTTGTTTATCGACAGATTATACGGGATAATCTTTTTCTCATTCTGGGCCAGGGTAATAGTGAGACGGTCCTTTGGATCCATCGTGATTATGCTGGTGGTATTGGTGACATTATTGAATTCCGTGCGCATCATCCAGGTCTCGATAGTATAGGTGATATTCCGGGACTCGTGATTCCCGACCCCGACATACATCGGGTAATCCTGTCCGACAAGGGTCAGGTTCGGATATCGTGCGGTTGTCCGGTTTTCATCAAGAAGGTAAAACTCGCTAAAGTTCTCTCCTCCTTTGGGGACCGAAAACACAAAGATGGTGGTTAATGCAGCAGCGAGGATACCCAGGGAAAGGATGATACCGAGGAGCCGGTCAACCCTGCTGTTCGTGGCAGGAAACAGTTCTTTTTTACCAGCCGCGGCAATGTCGGAAAATGGCATGCTGAACCGATCCGGAAGGGGGACCTGGTTTCTGCGGTGCTGCGCAATACCGATCATCACCAGGGTAAAGATACAGATTACTGTCACAAGGGGATCGAGCCGGATCCCCCACGGCGTAAAAGTTAATCCATACCCGATCAGGGGGACAACCACGATGGAAAGTCCAAAAGAGAGCGCGATCCGCTCGATGAGTTCGACATCATGGTCTTTTGGGTAAAGCGCAGCAACAACAGAATATCCGGGGATAAAAAGTACTACCGGCAGGGCAAGAATAATTCTGAGGGGTGTGGCATTCAGGAGGGGAAGGTATATCGCAACGATACATGCTGCAAGCCAGAAAACAACGAGGATCAGGTCCGCAGGGTAGCGGGAAAAGACTGAATAGGTACTGGTATGGGTTTTTTCAGGCAGAATCACCACCCCCCGGTTTAATACCTGCTATCGTGCTGTCCGGTACATTATCACGATTGCAAAAATTCTTTTTGGGTATAATTGCCGGTCTCACGATCGTTTCCCCTGTGTTTTTGATTATGGGCTCAGTTGAGCTGATGAATTTTTTTTATACCGGGGCTTTCAATAGTACCGGTGACTGTCTGATGACTGTATGAAATGTTTTTTTATAGATTCAGTATCTTTTGAACTTCTTTAATGGATGCGTCCGTTTCATCAACGGTCAATTTTTCCTGAGCATCTTTCCGTTTCATATTTCCCTGCCGTACGAGGGCTGCGAGATCGTAGGCATAGGAATGAATATGATATTTATCCAGGTGGTTTTTTATCGCAAATGCGTTCAGCAGGCAGTTGGATGAATTATGGTCTTTTAAGTCCGGGTCGATCCAGCCAAGCCGGATGCACTCTTTTTTGAATGCCGGTTTATCATAGTCCCATACAAGAAAGGGGTGAATGATGGTTACTTCAGGTTCAGGAGAACCCGGCTGGATAACGTGTGTATCGATCAGGTACGCATTCCGTTCAGTCACTCCCATAGCCTTTAAATTCCCGTCAAAAATCTTTCTCATCCATACCAAAAACGGTTTTGTCAGTGTCACAAACGGAGCATCGGTCTGGCCTGGCGAGAACGCAAAAACAATAAAGGGTGCTTTTGTCGTAATAGCCAGTTCAATTATTTTCTGCTTGATGATGCTTATGCAGGTATTGCAGATATCGCTCGCCCGGTATTTTGCGGTGCCGGGATAGGCATCCCGGGAGGTGGCCGCTTTAAAGAAGGTATCCCGTAGTGCGTTTTGATCGAGGGCAAGACGCATATAGGTGCTTTTGGTCAGATCACAAAATTTCTGAGCATTTTCCAGCGCAGTTTCTGAGATAAAGCCATTGTCAAACTGAACCGCAAGAATGCGCAGGTGGGGATATTCCTTCTTCAGCCGGTACAGGGTATAGGAGGAATCCACCCCCCCGGACAGGGCAAAGATAACATCGTACTTTCCCTGTTTTTTCGGTGAGTTGAGCAGGGTATCCATCCGGGTACGGTATTCCTCTTTTTTCTCTGGTGAAGTGGGGGTAAAATGCTCACAGAACTGGCATAAACCCGTATCAGCGCTGATCGTAATGCCCGGAGTTGTTGAATCCAGCACGCATTTTTTACACGAATGAGTAGTCTTTGCCATCACGAAACACTTATCCGTTTTTCAATGTCATGACCGATTGACTGATTCCTGCAAGGGTATCAAAATTTTCAGGAGTGATCATTTCCACGGGAATCTGGATATCATA
Organism: uncultured Methanoregula sp.; assembly: GCA_964590415.1. Lineage (GTDB taxonomy): Archaea > Halobacteriota > Methanomicrobia > Methanomicrobiales > Methanospirillaceae > Methanoregula. The sequence goes on from CAZPVQ010000005.1 coordinate 192,683, forward strand.
TTTACCCTCGAGGAAATCAATCAGCTGAAGCAGGGTGATGGAATCAATAACCCCTGTTTCTGATAATGAATCGTTGTCCTGCAATACCGTTTTTTCATTGAGAAATCCTTGTGTTTTCAAAAAATCCAGTATATCCTTGCGTGGTTCCTGCATGGGGTTTCACTTCATCTGAAATATTGTACAAGGTAAGTTGAATTGTGTGATATAGTTTTTCTAGTATAAGGTAAAAGGAATTGAGAAGGAATGGTGAAGGCAAATGGCGAACAGAACCTTTGAACACGGGTTTGAAATAAAAAATGAGATGCTGAAAAACAGCGAAGATCTCAAAGTACAATTAACCGCATTTATCAAGGAAACCGTACGCCACCAGTTCAGAAAGGATGGGATTATCATCGGGGTTTCAGGAGGCATAGATTCTGCAGTGATTGCAGCTCTGTGTGTTGATGCAGTGGGTGCTGACCATGTATACGGCCTGATCCTCCCCGAGAAAGAATCGTCTCCCTCCAGCAGGGAACTGGGAACAGATTTGTGCAAGGCGTTAAAAATCCGCTATGAGGAAGTCCCGATCACACCCATGGTGGAAGCATTCGCTGTCTACGCCAAAAAGGAAGCCCTCATCAGGGAACTGTTCCCTCACTATGATCCCGCAATCCATACCACCTCCTTATCCCGTCCTCCCATGATAGCTGCCGAACAGATGCTCAATATACCCTCCCTGATACTGTTGAAAAACCAGAAAACCATTGGCACGAAACGGTTGACTGCGTCACAATTTCTCTCTGTTCTCAGTCTCCAGAATGTCAAACAGCGGACCCGGATGATTGTTGAGTACATGTTTGCAGAAAAAATGAATTATGCCGTGTGCGGGACCACCAACAAAACTGAATTACTTACGGGGTTTTTCGTGAAGTACGGAGATGGAGGGGTTGATCTGGAACCTATTGCAGACTGCTATAAAATGCAGGTCTATAAACTTGCAGAATTACTGCATATTGATCCACGGATCATCTCACGGGCACCGAGCCCGGACACCTGGAGCCACTTCACCTCAGATGAAGAAGTTTCACTGAGGTTACCCTATGATATTCTCGACCAGCTCCTGTACGCAGAAGAAAACCAGATCCCGGATGAGATAATTCAGAAGAGCACGAAGCTGGATATGCAGCAGATTGCCTGGGCACAAAAACATATCCGCAGCCTGAAAAATGCTGCCCGGCCGCTCCAGGGACTCCCGCCGGTATTTATGGGAACTCCCTGAAAAAAATAACACGGGTTTTAAAAAACGCGGGTGGAGAAAAAACAGGCCGGATAACATCCCATGATAACCCTGAGAGAAGTTACTAAAGAGGATATCATCCCCTTAGCGGAATTTTTATCTGCGGGATGGACAATAAAAAACACCACACCGGAGACGTGGTTACGCAGATTCGAAATCTGGTGGAATGCAAATCCTGCGTATACGGATCTTTTCCCGAAAGGGTGGCTCCTGGAAAATGGTCCTTCAATTGTCGGCTTTATCGGCAATTTACCGGTCAGGTTCTTATATTGTGGAGAGAGCAAAACTGCTGTCGCAGCAGTATCCTGGTACGTGGATCCGTCTGTCCGTGGTTTGTCCAGCCTCAGGCTTTTTTCTGAATTCCAGAAACAGAAAGAAGCATCGCTCTTTTTATTTAACTCGGATAATCCGGATTTGATAAATATCGTGATTAAAAATAAATTCAAAGACTATATTGTCCCCCGGTTCCAGAAAAAGTATTACTTTGTCACAGACCGGACAAAACTGGATTACCTTGTAAAAAAATTCCTCTTTTGCGGAGAACTGCCCCGGTTTCATGAGCTTGCCGCATTTATAAAAAAATTTGGGATGTTAACCTGTGCCTGCCTCTACCAGAAACCCGTGAGACCAGCGCCCGATACTGAGTATACTACATCTCTCTGTACATCCTGTGATGATTCTTTTTCCCGCATATGGGAACCGTACCTTCATGCCTGCGACGTTACCTTATCCCGGGATATAAAAACCCTGAACTGGATTTATTTTTCATCCATTCACCCCGGCAAGAGGCTCGTGATCCAGTGCCGGCGATCCCGTGATAATTCGCTTGCAGGTTACATGGTTTTTGATATTCAACGGAAAACCGTGGCGGATGTAGGAATGATGAACCTGATGGATATGTGTCTTGAGAAGCACGATCCCCGGGTCCTGGCCTCGTTGCTGACCTTTGCGATAGAAACCGCACGCCAGCATAATGCTGCATTATTGTCAGTATGGGCAGACAGTCAGGAAACAGAGCTGTATTTCCGGCATGAATTCACGTTGAGGATGGATGTCCGTCAGCATAACTTTATCAGGTTTTCTGATATCCACGATGAGAAACTGACCGTCTGTCCAGTCATGATTGCCCCTCCCCGGGGCATTGATCACGTGTGATACGTTTCACGGTTCCTGTTTTGATTTTTCACGGTTGTACGAACAAAATACCCTGCATGATGCATGAAAGATTTAAAAATCCCGGATGGCAAACTATTCTGTCAGGTGATGGGGAAATGACCCGGATCATGAGCCGGAAGAATATTCCTCGTTTCCTGCAGTAATCCCGATGATGTATCGTTTATAAGGCGGTTTTTTTGATGAATTTTGGATGGTATCTCCTGGAAAAAAGTCGTTGTCAGGATAAAGTATTTGTTACCGGTGATCAGGGAACCCTGACATATCCGGAGTTTGTTAAAAAACTCGAGAACCTGTCATCCGTTATCTCTCATCGGTACGGCACAAAGAAAAAATTTCTTGTCATGGCTGACAATACGCCATTTTTTATCATCAGTTACCTTTCCATCATCTACAGCGGAAATACCGCGGTGCTTGTTGAGACCAGAATCAGCAAAAAGGATCTCACCGGCATCATCGATTCAAGCTCCCTGACCGGTGCGTTTGTTCAGAAAAAGTACTGGCATAATTTTGCAGGTTCTGTTGTCCCTCTGATCGATGAAACAATTCTTGATGAGATACCTGATGACCTCCTCGTGCATCCTCCTTCCGGTATACTGGAAGACGATACCGCTGTCATTATCTTCACTTCAGGGAGCACCGGTACAAAAAAAGGTGTCATGCTTACCCATAAAAATCTCATTGCCAATACCCGCTCCATTATTGAATATCTCGGGCTTGATGAACACGACCGGATATGTGTTGTGCTCCCGTTCTTCTATTGTTATGGCGCCTCTCTGCTTCACACCCACCTCCGGGTCGGGGGTTCGGTTGTTCTCAACCAGAAACCCTTCCTTGGTTCGATAAACAAGGATATCGATTCGTACGCCTGCACCGGATTTGCCGGTGTTCCCAGCACCTTCCAGATTCTTATGAATAAAACACCGTTCCTGCAGCAGACATTCCCCAGCCTGCGGTACTTTACCCAGGCCGGCGGCCAGTTACCGAACAGGTACATAACACTGCTTGCTGACACCTTTCCCCAGAAGAAGGTGTTTGTTATGTATGGCGCAACAGAAGCAACAGCACGATTGTCCTACCTGCCTCCTGAGCTCGTCATGTGCAAAATGGGATCTATAGGCAAAGGTATCCCTGGAGTTACCCTTGCGGTGCTGGATGAGAACGGATCGCCGGTGAAACCCGGACAGACCGGTGAGATCGCCGCACGGGGAGACAATATCATGAAAGGCTATTACCAGGACCCGGAAGGGACCGCTGCGGTCATAAAAAACAACTGGCTGTATACCGGAGACCTTGCCACTATTGATGATGACGGATTCATCTTTGTTGTGGGAAGATCAAAAAATATCATCAAATCCGGCGGGTACCGTATCTCTCCCAATGAGATCGAAAATGAAATTCTGGCGTGTGAAAAATGCAAAGGGTGCGTGGTCTTTGGGATCCCGGACGAGATCATGGGAGAAGCGGTTGTGGCCGTTATTCTGACACCCAATACGGTGGATCACCGTGATCTCCAAAGCGAAGTACTTACCCACTGTGTCAGGAGGCTTCCTTCCTATAAAGTACCAAAAAAGATTTTTTTTGTTGAGGAATTTCCCTTAAACTCTTCCAATAAACTGGATATGGCCCGATTAAAAGAAACGGTGCTCCCGAAGGAAAAATAAGAAAAAAGGAAACAATGAAGTTAATTCCGGCTCTTTTCACGATTCCTCAATCCAGACCGGCATATTTCCTGCACGACCAGCAATCACGAGTACGCTTATGGAGTGAATTCCTGATAGCGATACCCGGATTCTCGTATTCTCAGCCGTTAGAATTCCGGAACATCAGGACCCGAAGATAAGGACCACGAGAAAAAACCCGGATTAAAATATTCACGGTGTATTACGGCAACTATCGAATTTCTCTTCAGGGCACCTGGAAGATTCCATGAACCTGATTCTTTGAAGAATTCAATAAAAAAAGAGAGATGCGGGATGAAATGGTGAAGAGCAAAAAATCTATAAAAACCTGGTTCGCCGCCGGTATTCACGGTATAAATCTTCAGCAACCTTAAAAGGTGCTTTGGGAGTCATCCATCGACCCTGGTAATATGCCCGTATTACCGGATTCATTCCCGCCAGTATCTCATCACAGGGATTCATATCCAGTTATAATCTTTTTTTCTCATGGAGAAGATATAACTATCGCTCCGATCTCAGTGAAATGGAACGCGAATACTACCATTCGTACTTTTTCATCTTTCTGATTGACAAGGTGATCCGAATGCCCGGTTTTTTTTTAAACGTGAACGCTCACGGGGTTTCACCCCCGCCGCTGTGGCTACCCCGGCGCGATAATCTCCCCAAACGGGGAATACTTCTCATGAACAGGTAATACAACTCCCGAACCGGTACTATGACTCCTGAACCGGTACTATCACGCCTTTACCGGAAATATGTTCTTACCAGAGCTTTGCCACCGTTGAACCGGTACCACAACACCTGGAAAGGTAATAGATCACTATCGCGCTGAGCGAAGGGGCGGTGCAGGAGGACTGGCACGGTCCCCTCCTTCATTCGTACCAGCATCCTGGATTTCACATCATGGAAAAGGAATTCTCCAGAGCCAAAAAATCTTCATTATTTCGATTATAAAATTTTTCTTCTTCCCCCCGTTCGATTCCATGAAAACGGGTTTTTCGTTTCCAAAAAAATATCGAGGGGTAAAAATACGCCCTAGTGTGTCGTCATGGAGCCTATCTCAAGGTCTTTTTCAATATTATAAAGCTCCCATTCATACCGGTAGATTTCTTTCTTAATCTGGTGTGCATCTCTTGATTTGGAATAGGCCCACACAATCCCCAGCAGAACCGTAATTAATCCGATACCAAAAAATTCAACACCAAAACCCATACCAGGAGCCAGGAATAAAACGATACCAAAAAAGATGACCAAAAGAGGGCCGGCCTGCCTTGAAACTCCCAGTGCTCTTTTCGATTCAGCAATTCTGTTTTTCATGTGCTCAATTCGTTGTTCTTTTTGTGTCATAGCAGTCCCCCGGATGATGAAATTTCCACTCAGGGCAATCAAAATTATGAGTATCTGAATATTAAATCTGGCAATGCATTGACGCCTTGCCAGCCTTTGGAGAAAAGAGAACCGATTCAAAGAAGATCCGGACCGGTACGACCTTATCGCCCTTTTCATATCTGAGAGTAAATTCATAAAGAAAGGAACTAAGTTCCCCTTCCTCCCTGAAGCAGGAGGTAATGTTTCAAAATTTGTTTCAGGGGAATGGTATAATGTATTTCCTGGTCCTGAAGAGAAGGGAAGGATAAAATCATGAAGATAGTGCTTAAACGCGAGAACTGCTCCATCTGCGGGACCTGCCCGGACATTTTCGAACAGAATCCTGAGGATTCATTCAGCCAGATTGTGGAAAAGTACCGGTTGAGCCGAAACAATGCCGGGGGAAGGCTCCCTGCAGAATCCGGGGATTGCGCAGCCAAAGCAGCGGAACTCTGCTGTGCGGATGTCATAAGAGTTGATAAGGAAAAAATGCCTCACCTGGTGGCGTCTCTTTTCAATCAACAGAGGTGATTCTTTTTACTTCTGCTCTCGTATTACCCCCTTTTTACCAGTGAAGCCCATATTCGCGTTCTGCTGGCAGAGAATGGGAGGAAGATCAGGATTCCCTGTCATACTTTTTGTAAAATCAGAGAACATGGAACACATAACGGAGAACGCCAATAATGATAAAACCGATCGCTGTCAGGATTCCTATCCCGTTAAAAAAAATGTAAAAATCAATTAACCCACCACCTTCACCGGTGGGTATATTCAATTCTTTTCCTGGTGTGATAGTCTCTTCTTCTCCGGATCCTTTGGATTCTGCTTTACCTGGTGGCCGAATTTTTTTTACCATGCTGTTTTCACCGTGCTATGTTCTATGAATCCCATTCTACAAAGCATTAATCCCCCCGTACCACAACAGGGAATCACCAGGACAATCCCCTGATCCTGGTTCCTGACCAAAAAAAGACTAACTCACCGGGGAGTGAAATTGGTCTTTTGTCTTGTACCCGTATATCTGATAATTCCAGTATGCCGGGGAGTATTTCTGCCGGTACCTGCCGATCAAGAAAAATGCCGGCAATGATCAGGAGATTGACAGGCAGGTGATACTGAGAAAGTCGTACAGGAGGGAAAGCAGGACAGGAAATTCCTGAAGAAAAAAAGCGAAATACACTCCACGGATTATATACCGTTCATCTGATAGGTTTATTCAGGGTATTTGAGGAATGCTCTTGTTTCCCGCCGGCACCTGTTATTGCCAGGTACATGAGATCCTCTTCGGTATTACGACCATTGGCAGACACCGGGCATCCTGATGTCCGGGGTGTCTTTCCTCATCGATATCCTGTTCTGAGAACTGATGCAGTATCGCAAGGCACTGGTGCATTGCCAGATTTTATATCATTTTATCAGCCCAGAGTTACGTGAATACGCCAGCTTCGGGTGATGCACATACCACAAAAATCTTCAGAAAAAAGTCAAAAGCAGCCAGTTGTCCCGCCTCTTGATCCCGAGGAACTTTACCGGCACTACCTCAGTATTCGTGCGAAACGAAGCAGGTCGGGAAAAGAGACTGAGTATACTGTTACAGAATTGAAAAAGGCCGACAGCGGGAATATTCTCTTATAAATCCAGTCCGCAAAAAAATCAGGTGATTATCAATAATCCGCCCCCAAATGTGATGACAACCACACCTTTTGGCATGATCGCCCCCCTTTGCGTCACCAGTCCCCCGAGGGGGACGGGGCACATTGCGATATCCCCAGAACAGGTAACACAGCACTATCGCAAAGGGGGGAGCCCGAGCGGCGGGGGCGGAGCCTCCAGGAGCGAAATTCTCGTGCGATTAATCTTTTGACTTCAATTCACTGAGTTTTTACATTTCTCGTTTTCGTTTTAGGGGCTGATATATTACATCTCCAAAAAGTATTGACCCGGCCACAGACACGATCGATTTTATTGAGGCGTATGACAGTGATGTGAAAGACTTCTGGTTATGAATGAACAAAGTTCCCCGGACACTCTGAACCCATTCATGTGCAAGCGGATTTTTCACACCAGCTGCATCCGTGCAGCATACAGGGCACGCCGTGCGGCGCCATGATCCTCGCTCTTCAGGCGCCATTTTTGCGGGGGTGGATCATCTTTATTCAGGTCATCGGTCATCTGATCTGAGGGATAAGGGGTGCAGGTTTCACGCAATCTGATATTCATCGTTTGCTCCTCTTTTTTCATAGTATTTATTTTGACCAGAACCTTCAGGTTACACCCTTGAACCCTGCGGTTACCCGGGTTCATGAGCACTGCTCCTGCAACCGGCAAAGGGAAACCGTGTTCATCAAAATTCAGATGATAGCCCGATACCTGCAGTATCAAGCCAGAGAAGAGCATCTTTCCCCTTGTCAGGTCCGGATGCCAGCGAGAAGATTGAGGCGGAATTGATACAATACGATACAAAGGTCACCTCAGGAGGAAGGTCCTTTTCGGTAAGGCAGGCATAGGTGTTTCTGTCGCTTAATTTTGCATAGGCTTCAAGCAGCGTCCACATCCGGAGGAAATGCCGGGTACGTTCTTTTTCGTTGCGGGCTCCCGCATCAGAAAAAAGGGGATGGGATTTGATTTTTTGGATATCCACGGGGCGCAACACTTCAATATCACTGCCGATCTTTCGTTTTCCGACCGTTATTGCTATACACGTCCCTGAATAGGAGAGGCTGAGGTATATTACGGGGAAGTCTTTGATAAGAATCCTCCCGTATTTTTTCCTGATAAGGATGATATCCGAAAGCGTGGGTGTGCTGAGAACAGGTTTGAGAATATGTTTGATGAGAGTTCTTGACACAACAAACCGTTTGCGGGACACAGCCGTCTTATACCTGAGTTCGTGTTCTTTCTCCTCTTTATCGAGAAACGTGCTGAAGGAGGGCTCATAGATTCCAAGGTCGACAAGGAACGTGAGCGTGTCATTATCCTTCCAGTACAGGAAAACCTGCTCCAGGGTACACCGGTTCGCATGGGTTGCATTCCAGGGTATGACAGGAGGCGGATTAAACGTCATTTGTTGACCTTACATCCAACTGGTTCTCATCAGGTTAAAAGTATTGTACTGTGCGTAAAAGAATCCTTAACTTTTTCTTAAAGAATAGTCGGCGGCTTCTCCTGGTTCTTTCCCAGGATACAGGCGGAATACATGCATTGAGCATTCTGCAGTGCGTAGCACCGATGCAGTGCAATTGTTTATTAGCAGTCTGCTATAAATTATCCTATGTTTCACATGACAGGTAACCCATTTATAACAAAGGTGAATCACGTATGAAGAGCGTCGTCATTCTTGCCATCCTCGTTACCATTGGATGTATACTGGCTGCGGGATGTGTTGCTCAACCGAAAAAGGATCTCAATGCAACGGTCACCCCCAACACTACCTTTTCCCCGTTTGTGAATGCAACAACAGTTCCCGGAACCAATGGAACATTCAATAGTACAAACGTCACGAATGTTACAAAACTGCAAGGGCCGCTACGGGTTTCCCTGAGTAATTTTAATACCAACCTGTCTGTCATTATAGACAACAAGACTGCCGGGTTTGTCACCCCGGGAAAACCCCTCGATTTGATGGTTGACGAGGGTGTTCACCTCGTCAAGGTCTGTGTAGGTTCTATTTGTGAGCAGGACTATGTTACGATAACATTTGCAAAAAAATCCTTTGTTGATTTTGGCGAACGGTTAAAAAAGGTGGTTGAATTCCCTGAACCTACAGCGCGTATCATCGATTCTTACCGTTCCGGCGATGGGGTTGGCGTTGTTGTGGAGTTCATCAATCCCACCGAAAGAACACTCTTTATGACCGCAGAAATCAGGGTCGGGTATTCATTCATCAGCGGCAGGACGGGGCAGAGAGTGGGAGAGTCTGTACGGGGCAAGGCATACAGTGATGTTCCGGCTGGTCGCCGTGTCTCGGAAACTTTGACCCTCGATTTTGCCGATGGCTCATCATATATGTTTGATCCCCCGTCCCTTGGGGAAATAACAGCAACTTAAACCACCGGGACAAGACCCGGACACTTTTTTTGAATTGGTTTTTACCAGGTCGCACCGACTATCGCGGATTTATGCAAGAGGGAAATTTGTTGTGAGAAATGAATAAAAAAAGACTACACGATGAAGGAGGGGACAGTGCCTGTCCCCCCTCACCGCCCCTGCGCTTAATGAGATAGTGATATATTACCTGTGCTTGGAGTTTATCGCATTTCGGAGCAGCACAAAAGCGAGCTGGACAAAACCCTGGTTGGGCGCCTCAATCGTAACTTCACTATCTGCCTGAAACCTGATTCATTGTAAGGAAGAGACAAAAGTCCTGTCCCCCCAATCACCCTGCGATGAATGCGAAAGTGACAGAGTACCATTCCAGGGTTATATCCTGCGGGGGAAGCCACAGCGGCGGGGGACAAAACCCCCTTGAGCGTTCAGGTTTTTTTAAAAAAGCATGGGGGACAGGGATTTTTTAAAAAATATCAGTCCCGGGAATCTACGGGTCTGGAACCGAATCAGTGCCTGTCTGATTCTCCAGAGCACGTATATTCTCTTGCAATAAACGTAAAAATACTGGTACTCGTTTCCTCTCTTAAACGTAAAGGGACAGGTCCCCGTGTCTCCTTTCTTAATAAATGAAAAGGACCGGGATCCCGGTTTCCTGTACCGAAATCCGAAAGGTTACCCGGGCTTCACTTCCATCTGGTGATGGTAGATGAAAGATTTTATAGACGAAAACTCTTTGATAAAATCACCGGACCGGGGTATGTACACATCTGCACCTTCACGACGGGCCTTGTCGATAAGAGGATCTTTCCCTCTTCCGGAATAGATAATAAACAACCCTTGGTATCCTGTTTCCCGTGCTGCCCGGACAAATACCCCTCCGTTCATGACCGGCATCCGGTAATCAGAGATGACGACTTCAATCGGGTGATTTTTTAATATCTCAACAGCATCCCGTGCATCCTGGCATGCAGTCACGGCAAAATTCCCGCTGTCGGTAAACGCCATGTGCATCAGGTCGAGCATGTCGGCATCATCATCGACAAGAAGAACCGGGATCATGACGCAGCCTCAATACCCGATGTGCGTTTCGGTTTCTGGCCGGTATGCGCCGGGTTTACCCGGAAACACTCGAGCGGGACCTGGATCTCAAACCGGGCACCTTTCCCCGGCACACCGTTTTCCTGTATGGTCAGGCCGGTGATGGAAAGGATCTCTTTTGCCAGGAACAGTCCAAGGCCCCTGTTCCGCATCATTCCGGGTTCAAAAATTTCTGATTTCAACTCTTCCGGTATGCCTATACCATTATCCCCGATGATTACCGTCAGTCCGTGATCATCTTTTGTGGTGGTGACAGAAATTTCCGTTACATGCTTTCCATGGATCCCGGCATTTTCAAAAATGTTTTTAAAGACCCGGGTAATCTGGGGATCGGTATAAATCTCCCATTCTCCAACCTCCGAGGTAAGCCTGACGGTATTGGGATCAATCCATTCCGTGACCTCATTCATGCAGTCTTTTAAGGTAATCCACCGTGGGGGGTTTATGCCAAGATCCTTATAATCCCGGGTGAACTTGACCAGTTTCCCGATCGCCCTGGTTGAGGAATCCATGCGGGCAAGGTACTCGAGAAGCGTGGTATCCTTTGCCAGGGCTTTTGATTTGTCAAGGTATCCCAGCAGCACGGACACCTTGTTGAGGATATCATGCCGGGTCAGGCTTGACAGGAGGTTTAACTTCCTGTTCACCTGCCGCAATGCTTCCTCTGCTGATTTGCGTTCGGCAACATTCAGGTGCGTCCCGGTCATGCGAAGGGGTTTTTTGGCTTTATCCCATTCCGTTACCATGCCGCGGTCCAGCACCCAGACCCAGTGGCCGTCTTTGTGTTTCATGCGTGATTCGCAGGCAAAGTCCGCAGATTCTCCCGAAAAGTGCTTCTGGAGTAATTCATGGGATTTTTCGAGGTCGTCAGGATGGGTCAGGGACGTCCACGTAGTGAAGGTGACCGGAGAGAGCTCCTCCACGGTGTATCCGAGGATATCAGCCCACCGGTCATTGATGACCATCTCGCCGCTCTGCACCCGCCAGTCCCACAGTCCTACACCGGATCCCTCGATTGCGAGCTTGAGCTTCTCCTCGCTTTCCCGTAATGCCTCTTCGCTCTTCCTGAGCTCAGTGATGTCCCCGATAAGCCCGGTAATGCCGGTTATTTTCTCTCCTTCGAAGAGGGGCTGGGCAATAATCCGGCCCCAGTGAATGGTACCCGATTTATCCAGCATCTCAAAGTCGCTCGGGCTGAGATTTCCCGCCTGTGCCTCTTTTAATTTCTCGCCCAGGATATGTCGTTCCTCGGAGGGAACAAGTGTATAGATATATTTGCCAATCAATTCCGTGGCGGTATACCCCAGCACCTGCCGGATCACCGGGCTCACATAGGTGAAACGTCCTTTGGTGTCAGTGGTAAATATGATATGACTGATTCCCTCCACCAGCGCCCGGTGTTTCTCCTCGGATTTTCTTACCAGGTATTCTGCCTTGCGCTGTTCGGTTACATCGGAAAGGACACAGACAAATCCGCTTGGCCTGCCCGTATGGTCAGGCATGGTTGAAACGCTGACTTCTGCACAGAATGCAGTGCTGTCCTTTGAGATCAGCCGGCATTCGTAGTATTTTGAGAACCCTTTCTCAAGCGTCTTTTTTAAATGCTCCCTGCTGTTTTTTAAGTCGTTGGGGGTCACATAGTCAAAGAAATTTTTCCCTGCAAGATCCGTGGTGGTCCGGTAGCCCAGCATTTTTGCAGCCTGGATATTTCCCAGCTGAATGATACCTTCAAGATCCAGCACAAGAATGCCATTTGGTGAGGTTTCAATGATCGTCCGGTAGTGCAGTTCACTTTCCACAAGCGCATCATCGGCTCTTTTCAGGGCAGTTACATCAGAAACAACAAACAGGCCATAAATGAACTTCCCCTTTTCACTCATATGGGGAGAGGCTGACAGGCGTGTGTAGGCCGGAGTGTCATCCTTTTTGAGAAACACGAGATCAAAATACTCGTTGCTCCCGGTCCGTATCCGGGCGAGTTTCTCTTCAAGATACGCCCGGTCGTTTGCAGCGGTGCAGGAAATAATGGATTTTCCCAGCATCTCTTCTCCGGAATAGCCAAGAATTTCACCCATTTTATGGTTGACAAACGTTGTGTTACCGTCAGCATCAAACGTCCATATGCCTTCTTCTGCGAGTTCGATCAGGGTCTGGTATTTCCGTTCACTGTCTTCAAACGCATTCCGGACTTCCTGGTGACTTTTTATCTCTTTTTTCAGGTTGGTTGACGTCTGGGTTAATTCCTTGGTGCGATCCTGAACGGTCTTTTCCAGATCCCGCTGGTATTGTTTAATCTCGGTGATGTCATCGAGAATGATCAGGATGCCCCGTTTCCCGTTCTCCAGGATGCTGGGGACAAACTTTGCCCGGAAAGACCAGGTTTTCCCATCGTTCTTCACCTCGATCTCTTTTAAGATATCTTTCCCTTGAGTACATTCTTTGAGGATGATGTCGCTGTCAGGAAGGGATAAGAGCTTCAGGCCTGCTTTGTCAACGGATTTTCCTATTACATCTTCGGAGGCCTTCTTTTCAAAATTCAGCACGTGGTCATTGACATAGGTAATAATAAACTCGTCGTCGAGCACGAAGAGATAATCCGAGGAGAGGGAAAGGATCGACGATATCGGGATCCTTTTGGTGAGGGTGTATATTTTTGCCGATCCGATGACCTTGAGCTCTACGGCACCGGAAATGCACAGGACGTCAAGATATTTTGCCACGGAATTGCGGTTGATATCTATAGCGTGCGAGATCTCCGTGACGGTATAACCCTTGCTGCTGCCTTTTAAGAAATTCTTAATCCGGGCAAGTTCCCGATCATAGGGGTGGGTTTTAATTTGTGTAAGCTCCCCGTTGATACCTTCCATTATGAACACCCTCCTGTTCCTATCTAGTGTATATTTTTCTTAACTTATATAAATATTAGTAGGGTTGCAAGGCATGTATTTTATTTGTTACATTTACGCTTTTTAAAGATTATAATGGGATTTTTGGGTGAATTTGGAGAAATCATCCGTTTTGCTGTTGTGACCATTTTCCAGCGGTTTTTTTCTCTTTGCATACAGTATGGGACAATAATAAGACCAGAACACATATATTTCGTTTATCATATTTATCCGGTAATTGATATGATAAGCATTTTGCAGACCTCTTTTGTACAGGTGAATCAGATACCAAAAAGACTCAATTCAGAGGAGAATTATGAAAATCGCGCTCTGGAGAATCATTTTTTCCCTTGCTCTGGAATTCAGGATGCTCGTACGATGAGGGAGGGGCCCGTGCCTGTCACCCCTGACCGCCCCTGGGCTACCAGGAGAGCGATGGAGTACCTGTCCGGGGTTTTTTTTAGATCCCGGAGTTCTCCCTCAGATTAACCCAACGAAAAGTGATGTTGTCAGACATAAAGCAGCGCTTCGACCGACTTATTTCGCGTGGAAGACTGGTTGGTGCGTATTTGAATTTCAGCCCGTACCTGCGTGCCTCAGAGACGATTTGATGCAGGAGCGTTTCGTATACGGACTATTTTCAGGGTCCGGGGGTGAACGTGCAGGTTCATGGCCGTTTCTCCGGAACCGGATACATGCGTCATTTTATGTTACTCCGGAGAGCATAATGGATCATCAGAGATTGTGATACCATGCACATTTCCGTTATTGGTACCGGCTATATAGGATCTGTTACCGGGGCATGCCTGGCAGAGATGGGCCACTCGATCGTTTTTGTTGGTCGTGATACGAAGAAACTGGACATGATACGAGCCGGGAAGAGCCCCATTTTTGAGCCCGGGCTCGATACCCTGCTCACAAAAAACAGGGAGCGGATTGAGACCACTACGGACCTGAATTATGCGGTAGGAAAAACCGGACTTACCTTCATCTGCGTCGGGACTCCTCCCGACAGGGATGGTTCGAGCGACTTAAGCCAGATCCGTGACGTGTCACATACCATCGGAAAAGCCCTCAAAGCACACACCGGGTTCCCTGCGATCATCACCAAAAGCACGGTCCTCCCCGGCACGATCGAGACCGTGATCCTGCCGATCCTGGAAAAAGAGTCCGGGAAACAGGCAGGCACGGGTTTTGGCATAGCATCGAATCCTGAGTTTCTCAAGGAAGGAACCGCGGTCGATGATTTTTTCCATACCGACCGGGTTGTTATCGGGGTCAGTGACCGGAAGACAAAAGAGCTGCTTGAAAACCTGTACCGGCCCTTACAGGTCCCGATCTTTACCACCACGCTGAGAACGTCAGAGATGATAAAATTTGCAAGCAATGCATTCCTGGCTACAAAAATCAGCTTTGCCAATGAGATCGGCAATCTCTGCAAGGAGCTCGGGATCGACAGTTACGAGGTATTCGAAGGAGTCGGCCTTGATACCCGCATCAACCCGAAATTTTTCCGGAGCGGGATCGGTTTTGGCGGTTCCTGTTTTCCCAAGGATGTAAACGCCCTTATCGTCCATGCGAAATCCCGGGGGATTACCCCGAGAATCCTCAACGCCGTCATTGCAACGAATGATGACCAGCCAAAGCGTATGGTTGCCCTCTTAAAAAACCATCTCAGTCCCAGGGGCCGCACGATCGGCGTGCTGGGACTTGCCTTCAAACCTGACACCGATGATATAAGGGAAAGCCGGGCACTCCCGGTCGTCCGTATGCTGCTCGAAGAAGGGGCAACGGTGAAAGTCTACGACCCGGTGGCGATGGCCGGTTTTAAAAAGATCTGCCCTGATCTTACGTATGCAGCCTCGGCATCCGAAGTGCTGGACTCGGATGCTGTCCTCATCGTGACGGAATGGGATGAATTCAACGACCTCGATTATACCGGAAAACTGGTCATCGACGGCAGACGGCTTCCCAAGGCACGGAAGGAAGCAGCGGTATATGAGGGGGTGTGCTGGTGAAACGCATTCGAAAAGCAGTTATCCCTGCAGCTGGCCTTGGCACCCGTTTCCTGCCGATAACAAAATCACTGCCAAAGGAGATGCTCCCCCTTATCGACAAGCCCGCTATCCATTATGTTGTCGAAGAGGCGATCAGTTCCGGTATTGACGATATTCTCATCATCACCGGGCGCGGAAAGCGTGCCATCGAAGATTACTTCGACCATGCACCGGAACTGGAATTTCATCTGGAGAAAAAAGGCCAGATGAGCCAGCTCTCAGCCCTGAAGAAAATTTCCTCGATTGAAAATATCCACTTTATCCGCCAGAAGGAGCCAAAGGGTCTTGGCGATGCGATAGGGATCGCAGAAAGACATATCGGTGATGAACCCTTTGCCGTTCTCCTCGGCGATGACATTCTGCGGGGCACGGCACCCTGCACACAACAGCTTATCGACATCTCCACCAGGAAATCCGGTTCGGTAATCGCAGTCCAGCCGGTACCCCGGGAAAAATTCAGCAGCTACGGGATTATCAAAGGAAGCTACACCGACCCCGGCATCCTGCTCCTTGAAGACATCGTCGAAAAGCCAGCACCGGCAAACGCACCTTCCGACCTCGGTGCTATAGGGAGGTATGTATTCACCCCGGATATTTTTGATTCTCTCCGGAAAACATCCCCTGGCGCAGGCAATGAACTCCAGCTCACGGACGCCATACGGCTCCTGTGCCGGGAAAAGAAGGTGTTTGGCTACGTGTATCCCGGCAAACGCTACGATACCGGCGATAAACTCGGGTACCTGGAGACCATCGTTGACTTTGCGCTCGCGGACCCGGATATAGGGGAACAGTTCCGGGATTTTTTAAAAAAGCGGTAAAACACCCTTACAATATCCGGTTCCGCCATCAGGGTGTCATCTCCAGGATATCCATCCGGCATCATGGCAGACACACCAGACCGACCGTGTGGTATATCATAATCGATAATCAGAAGGCTCCTGTGAAAATCCCCGTCGTCAAAACAGGGGTTTCCTACTCATGTGCCTGCTCCAGTTCACCGGAAATACGATCCGCCTCCCGATAAGGAATAATAAGTCCGGTTTTTCTCCTCCTTACCCCCACGGTTCAGGGTCTGGGGCCCCCCTGCCAGGGGAATCCGGAAGAACCACAGAGCAAAAAAAAGGATATCCGGTATACTCCTCATCCGGTACTGCTTTCTCTCCTTGCTTTCCGCTCATGCAAGGGACAGTTCCTGGCGTGGAACCGGTGCCACTTCTTCAATCGTGTCTGCAAGTATCCTGTACCGGTGCCAGTCATTCCGTTTCGGTCCTCTCACCCAGAGTTCCCTGATGGTGCCCTCCAGCAGGGTCATCATCCGGAATTCCTTGATCTGCTGCGCACAGTTTCTCTGGATACTCTCCGTACTGTATAACGCATACTTCATTCTCCTGACCCGTACAATACTGGTACGTGCCCCATCATGGATTGCAAAATCAAACGGGGGATGGGTATCCGTGACCAGCTCAATCAGCTGGTACCCCCATTCGGCTGCCCTGCGTTTTGCTTCAGCGATCGCAACGAACGGGCGGTGACCATGGGTCATCAGGTATCACCTTTCCTAATGATTCCCCGGATTGACGGGTATCTGCTGTTCCCTGGGCCGGAGGCCTCTTCACCCGTCAGGTCTTCAGCTAGCAGGGACGCGGCTGTCTGCAGTGCTCCATGGGGATCCTGTGAACCACGTTCCTGAACACCGGGCAGGTAACCCTTCCCGTTCCTGCTCCCGTTCATCTGCCATAGCATTTCGTTGTCGGTAGTGTGTGTCATGTTCTTCTTCCTGCCAGCGTACCCGACATGTAGTCCTGCAGGCGGGAAGCAGAGCATACGCTACGCTCTGGTGCAGCTGCAACGAGAGGAGAGGTTTTACCGTTCCCGTCCTGCCCTTATGCCAGGCCGTGTGGCACAATCCTATTGGTCATTTTCTTATAAGGGCTTTTATTATAAACGGGAAAAATACGAGAAACAAGGCCTTATCAGCCGATTCTTAAGAAACGGAGCAAAAATCCTGGTGCGCCAGAAGGTACCCCAAATGTTCCTTTGCACAGGTACTAAAAAGGATACTATGAAGGAACCCTGATGGAGTGAGGTATCTCCAGTAGTGTGCACCTTTTTTTTCTTTCCTTGAAAAAAAGCAGGATCTCATAGAAGTGCATGCCCACCTGTTCACGTTCTTTCCAAAAGGAAACTATGGCGAAAAAACGTGCCCTCCCAACCACCCGACAAAGGGAACCATTGTTTGCGGTTTTTAAGGGTATTTCCCCGATCCTGGGCAAAACCCGGGGATTTTTTCCTGAGGTGGTCATCGTGCCCTTCGTGTCCTGTCCACCTGACGTCCTGCACTGAAAACGGAGCCCGTTCTGGGCGTATTTTTACTCTCAGGGAGATGAAGTCACTTCCCATAGGAATACATGCATATCCAGACTAAAAAGGTACCAACTGGACCGTCGTTTCATCGGGCAGAATTTCACTTATAGGAAGCGTACCACTGCTCGTATTCCTTGTGACTGGTGAAGCAGTGGAGTATAATTGTTCGATCTTCACTGATATCGTAGATTATTCTCGCTTGTTTCGTTACTTTCTCCACGTGACAGGGAATACCCTGTTTCATATGGTTGCGGGGTGGCCGGGAATGTATTTTCTCTAGATGCAGAAGGAACACAGATTTCATATCCTGAGGCATGGCTGCCAGCTCTTTTCTGGCAGAATCTGAAAAAACAAGGTCCATAATTCTTTGCAAAGGTCAGCTTTTGAGGATTTTCTTTATCTCATCAAAGGAATGGGATGGAGTCTTTCTGGCCTCAATCTCATGTACTTCTGCCGTAACTGCTCTATGTACAAGCATGAGTTCTTCGTCCTCAAGCATTCGCTCATAGGCAAGGATAGCCTGTCGGATTACCTCAGTCTGGTTTCCGGCATACCCTTTCTCGATAATCCGTTTTATTACCGCCTCATAGGGCGGTCCAATGCTGATGTTCATACGCTACAACTCTATGTATATTGAATGGACATCAGATGATATAAAGAATGCTCATGTGATAGTATTACGGGGCAGTGTCGGTTCAACGCGAATCTGGTCTGCCCCGCCTGAAGGCATTCTCATAGAGCCTTTTGGAAGCCGTTTTGGCTTTATTTCCCAATGATCGCTCTCCGCCTCAATCAACAGGTTGTCTGATGTTTTATGACAAAATACCGGGTTTTTTGCGGTCGGATTTTATTTAGTCTGATTTGGGGCGTACGAAGGCGGCATGGGGAGGATCCAAATCCGGTTTATGAGGGGATTTAGCAGGAACCATTGTACTGGAGAGGGTTGGTGCCGCACAGGAACAACACGGTTATTGATAATCAGCGTGCGAATCCGCATCGTGCCGGGTGAATTTTATCCGGAGCACCGCACGAAATCCCGCATGATCCTCTTCGGAGGATACCCCGGGTAATCTTTATCTAGAGTCCCAAGGGTCCAATGCTGCCCACAACGCGGATATCATTATCATCCCCCGGACATATCGTACCTGAGTATGAAAACGCTTATTGAAGTTCACCAGGAAGGAAAATATTTCGTTGCCATCGATCTCCTCACGAATGTTGCAGATCAGGGTCTTACGGAACAAGAGGCCTTGCAAAACTTAAAGAAAGGTCTTGAGGAACATTACCAGCTCCTGATCGAACTGACACCTCGTGATCACAAGCTGACCTACCTGGATATAGAAGTGGATGCTCACATCAAAAATTCCTCTGCTGTCAGCTCATGAAATAATCAAAATACTCGCTCATTTTGTTTTTAAACCACTACGGCAAACCGGCAGTCATATCCCTCTGGTGCACGATGAAAACCGTCGGCTCGTTACCGTTCCGAATCATAAGGAGATCGCTTTCGGAACGCTATTGTCTATACTCAAGCAGGCAAATATCGGGCGGGAAGAGTCCTTACACTATCTCAAATAATTCCGGATTTTCTTCTCGCTCTCTTTGGCCCCAAAGAATTCCTTTTTGTGAGGAAATGAAATGAAAAAGCACCGGCACGCTGAAGGAGGGGACATGAGCCTGTCCCCCCACACCGCCCCTGCTCTAATCGCGATAATGGCGTATTCCATTTTCTGGAGTTGTAGTACCGGTTCAAGTGTTGGACTGCCCTGCAACGAATCATAGTACCGGTTCGGAGTTGTAGTACCGGTTCAGGAATTGTAGTACCGGTTCAAGAGTTGTAGTACCTTTCCTGGAGTTGTATTACCTTTTCGGGGGTTATCGCATAGGGGGAGCCCCGGCAGCGGGGGTGAAACCCCCCTGAGCGTTCTGAGGATTACAAAATAGTTCTCCCGAACAAAAACTACTGTATCAATAAGATAGTAAACAAAAAACAAATAAAAAAAGAACAACCCGTGATTAATTCGACCGCGTATCCTTCACCGTAATGCTGTTCGTCATATACTCCCCCAGATTCCTACACCGCTCATCCGGGCACTGGATCCGGAACACATGCCCGTAGTGCATTGTCGCAATAAAGACCTTTTTTGCATAGCTCCCGTCAGGCAGAACCACCGAGTACTGCATACAACTTCCGGTATTGCCAAACGAGCATCGCCCGAAATCCCGCATGATGCTATCCGGGGAATAGCCCGGGTAATCGGCTTTCAGGTCATTCACGTAGGTCTCTTTGTCCGTTTTCACCACCCATGCATTCGCCTCCTGGGGAATCGCGGTTAACTTATAGGTTATCTGACCCTGTGCACTTTTCAGAACCGTGGTGTATGCAGGAGCATTCTCTTCAACCGTCCACGAATCAGGGTACCGGATGGCATAGAGCTGATTCGAATAGGGTTTGAACACCAGCACATTCGGGTCAACAATCTCTGCCGGTACCAGGGACGTGAGAGGTGACGGGCCCGCTGGTGTCGTGAGAACGGGTACAGGTACCAGCGTAAACGTGATATCAGCCCGGTCCAGCAACTCAATTTCATCCGTTTTCATCGGAATATACCGTACAATCGCGATGCGTTGATCCGGCGTAAGGTTTTCCCGGGTGGTAAATACCGTGATATTCTCACCCTTTGCCCGCATAATCAGGGAAATCTCATACGTGGCAGGCCGGGCATTTCTCGGCGTTATTGCTGCGCTGACCTCTGCAAAGTTCCAGTTGGGGGACATCGACACTCCCTGGCAGCTATACGACCCTTTAAACGGGGAATTCTCGCTCGATCGCAGGGTATGATCCCGGATAAAAGCACGTATCTCTGCTGCAGATAATGTGGAAAGTTTTGGAGCCGATTGTTCAATCCCATATTCAGGATCATTTGCATAGGCCGGGTATATCTCCTTCATATCGCATCCCGGTATGTCAAAGGAAAAGTAGTAACTGTCAAACCCGATGCTGTTCACATACGGGTCGATTTCTCTTTTTTGCAACGATGGTTCTGTGGTGGGTGCTGGTGTTGCGGGTCGGGTTGTTTCGGGAACCGGGATTGTGATGAGGGTGAGCGGGGTTAGTTGTGTCTGGATAATTCCTGGTTCTGTGGCATTTTTCTGTTCAGAGATATTGTGTTGGGGTGTGGCCGGAGTTGATGGTGCCGTTGTGGTACATCCAGCCACCAGCATTACAATGCAGAGTGCACTTGCAGCCATCAAGAACCTTTTTTGCATTACTCCTGCTAAGAGGAAGAGAGCGATAAAGGTTCTGTTAGTCCTCGAGATCGATAGATGATCGAATAATGAAAATCCGAATAAATATCAGAAAGAACAACTTTCATCAGGTTTTCCGTGCCCTGTTTTTCATGGTAGGTGAATAAATTATGGTCCCAAATCCGGGAAAAGGCAGTTGGAATTAAAAAAAATAGTGTTCTCGGGTTCTCTGAATGAGCAGTACGGTTCCCAGGATCAAATGTTACGTGCAGATTAACAACTATTGACAAGATTTCAGGACACTGGTACCATATATCCTCCTCGTTTACTTCAGAGACCTCGCGTTTTTTCCTATAACGGTGAATATATATTAACAAATTTTATATACAAAAATGAGATACAAACTGTCATTTTTATGTGCAATCCAAATTTTTTCTCTCATGGGGTGAAGATATGGTTAATAGGAATCGGGAAAATTCCAATCCTCTGTACGCAGTTGTGCTCCTGATAAGCATCACGGTACTGGTAATGACGGTAAATGCAATGGTGATTACTGAAGTGAAGATCCTCTCTGCGTCGGACAAAGGTGATGGTGACGCACTCGGCTCTTCAGTTGCGGTCTCAGGGGACACTGTGGTTGTCGGGGCACCGTATGCCAATGCCGGTGGCATTCTTCGCGGTCAGGTGTATGTGTTCTCGAAAGATCAGGGAGGTGCGAACAACTGGGGGCAGGTGAAGATCCTTTCAGCTTCAGACACGGCGGATTATGATAGTTTCGGCTCTTCAGTTGCGGTTTCAGGGGATGTTGTTGTTGTCGGGGCAAATTATGTCGATTCCGGTGGCACTGATCGCGGCCAGGCATATGTGTTCTCAAAAGACCATGGAGGTGCGAACAACTGGGGGCAGGTGAAGATCCTCTCTGCCCCGGACAAGGGGGATAATGACTTGTTCGGCTATTCAGTCGCGGTTTCGGGGGATGTTGCAGTTGTCGGGGCATACCATGCCGATTCCGGTGGCACTGATCGCGGCCAGGCGTATGTGTTCTCGAAAGACCAGGGAGGCTCGAACAACTGGGGACTGGTGAAGATCCTCTCTGCCCCGGACAAGGGGGATGATGATTTATTCGGCTATTCAGTAGCGGTTTTGGGAGATATTGTGGTTGTCGGGGCACTATGGGCCGATTCCGGTGGCACTGATCGCGGCCAGACATATGTGTTCTCGAAAGACCAGGGGGGCCCGAACAACTGGGGACTGGTGAAAATCCTCTCTGCTTCGGACAAGGCGACTGGTGACGGTTTCGGCACTTCAGTCACTGTTTCAGGGGACATTGCAGTTGTCGGGGCAGTTGGTGCTGATTCCGGTGGCATTAATCGCGGCCAGGTGTATGTGTTCTCGAAAGACCAGGGAGGCTCGAACAACTGGGGACTGGTGAAGATCCTCTCTGCTTCGGACAAGGCAGATTATGA
>CAZPVQ010000005.1:215447-226259 GCA_964590415.1 uncultured Methanoregula sp.
GTATCTATCAGAATGGTGCCTGGTATCTTGACAACGACGGTTCCGGGACATGGAATGCCGGAGACCGGGATAATATATTCGGAGCGGCCGGATGGACATCAGTACCAGGTGACTGGAATGGAGACAATAAGACTGAGATCGGTATCTACAAGGATGGCACCTGGTACCTGGACTATAACGGCAACGGCGTATGGGATGCTGGTATTGACAAACTGGATTACTTCGGTACGCTTGGCTGGACACCAATAGTAGGAAACTGGAACGGAGATGCGACCGGGACTAAGATAGGTATCTACAAGGATGGTGCCTGGTATCTTGACAACGACGGTTCCGGGACATGGAACGCCGGAGACAAAGCTGACTTGTTCGGAACGGTTGGATGGACATCAGTCTTGGGCGACTGGAATGGAGACAATAAGACCGAGATCGGTATCTACAAGGATGGCACCTGGTACCTGGACTATAACGGCAACGGATTCTGGGATGCGGGTATTGACAAACTGGATTATTTCGGAACGCTCGGCTGGACACCAGTAGTAGGAAACTGGAACGGAGATGCAACGGGGACTAAGATAGGTGTCTGCAAGGATGGTGCCTGGTATCTTGATAACGATGGTTCCGGGACATGGAACGCCGGAGACCGGGCTTTTTTATTCGGAACGGTTGGGTGGACACCGGTTATAGGTAACTGGAATGGTGATGCGACCGGGACCAAGATCGGGATCAATAAAGATGGCACCTGGTACCTGGACTATAACGGTAACGGATTCTGGGATGCCGGTATTGACAAACTGGATTATTTCGGAACACTCGGCTGGACGCCCATTGTCGGGGAGTGGAGCTAACAACAATATTTTGGTCCATCTTTTTTAATCGTAAAAGAATTTCACACCACCCAGAGTGTTCCTTTCTTTTTAAATCAGTCAAAACATGATATCATGGATTATTCTTACTGGTGTTCTCAAAAAAAATTCAGAGGTTAATTTACATGATGGCACAATATCTTATCGTGTACTAATACCATACCGCAAAGCAGAATGTGCTGTGTGGAGGGAAGGAGAATACATCGACATCAGAAGAGCAGGGAAACCCGAGAAGCCACGGGTCTTCTGCAGATAAAAAAAGTTAATGTTCTCTGGTTCTCTGGATGAGCATCCGAGTAACCTCCATTTTCTCATAAGGTTATCCTATTCTGACCAAAAGTGGTCAAAGCACACATCAGAATACATATACTTCAATATCGTAATTGTACGATAATGGATCAGATAACCATATTCGAAGCACTTTTTTTGGGCCTGGTCCAGGGGTTCACGGAATGGCTACCCATATCCAGTTCCGGGCACCTGGTAATCTTCGAGTCACTTCTGGGGATTTCCGTGCCGGCGGATTTCAATATTGTTATCATGATGGGTACAATCGTAGCCCTGATCCTCTATTTCCGGAAAAAAATCCTTACGTTATTGACGGGTATCTTCGCGTTTGAACGGACAGCACTCACATATGTTGCACTGATTGTACTTTCCGGCATTCCTACGGGCATTATCGGTTTTGCCGGAAAAGAGTTTTTTAAAGGACTGTTCGACCAGCCGTTTGTCGTCAGTATCCTGCTCATTGTCAACGGCATTTTTCTCTTCATAGCTTCACGGCCGAAAAACCAGAAACGAGAGGTTGATGCAAAAAATGCCCTGCTAATCGGTGTCGCTCAGGGTTGTGCCATTGCCCCGGGTATTTCACGATCAGGAGCCACGATCGGGACCGCACTTCTCCTCGGCATAAAACCCAAGGATGCAGCGGAATTCTCCTTTTTGATCGGCATTCCTGCGATGACGATTGCAGCCATGCTGACCTATTTCGAAGAACCGGTCTCCGGCTCTGGAATTGCACCGCTGCTGGTGGCCATCATCGCTGCATTCATTGCCGGGTATGCAAGCATCGGCCTGTTCATGAAATGGTTACAGGAAAACAAGCTCTATTATTTTGCGATATATTGCGTTATTGCCGGGAGTATTTTTGCGACGCTCTTTTATCTGGGATACTGAATCGGAGTACTCTCCCAAACAATCACAAGCAGCTGCAACCTAACCTGGGTGAAGTGCCCCAAATGTCGAGGATAAAATTATTTTCCCTTTCAGAGGTAATCGTGACTAAATGTTCACCTCTTTCAATCGCTGCATCGTTCGCCTTATTCCAAGAAAATTGGTCATTAACTACTTTTCATAAGAGTGGCCATTCTCGGGATTATTATCCGGTGCGGCTTATACAACAACAGGCACAAAGAATGCTAAACATAACACAAACAACAGACAAAAACGAAACTTTGTGAATTTCATAGATACTGGGACCCGTTTTTGTGCAGCATTAAAATCCAGTATTTTTATTCACCCGTGAGTTGTTCGAGGATACCAGGAAGGGAGTAGTATTATCGTAAACCAGATGTAATTCTGGTATACGACATAAAGTAAAATTCATCATGATTGAATGACAGAGGAGAGTGCGTATGAAATTAACATCAATTTTGATTATCGGATTTCTGGTTATATCGGCTATGACTGCCGGATGTATGGACGGATCAACCACACAAAAGGTCACACAGTCGCAGGTGACCACGAAAGCACTATCGAGCAATACCCCGGTTAAGACAACCAACGTTACGATAACCAACGTCACAACACAGCGTAATAAAAACAACGGGTTAGTTTTTAAAGGGATTATCGTTAATAATGATTCCGTTAAACACTCGGTATCAGCATATATTGATCTCTATGATAACAAAGCAAAGATGTTGGATCATCTCTTAATATCTGTAAATGTGGATGCTCATGGGAATGCATCATTTGAAACTATGAGCACCGTTGCGAAAGATTATACTAATGTAACATTCCGGAAATATATTGAAAGTGTTTCTTGACCATTATCATTGACCATTTTTTTCCAAAATTTATTGAATAATACCGAATATAAATAAGGGATTACTCCATAATGAACTTATAAACCAGTAATCAAGGATTTCCTTCCGACCAGGTGTTTTATTATCCGAATATCTGGCTATGGTTTACACTCCCTCAGGCAACCTTCCTCCTTTTATTAATTGAAGAAGGGTGCCCAGATAGTGATGATAATGACCGCGATTGCCAGCACGAAAAGAGTAACTCCCAGGAGACCTCCATAGAATTTCTGTTTCTTCAGGTGCATCTGTGGATCTGGATCTAATACCGGATAATGAAGCGTTTTATACCGGTAGAGCACAATGGCAAGAACCAGGAGGGCAACAAAAAATATCCATTCAGTAACCGAGGTGATTTCAGCAAGGATAGCCTGTCCAAAATAGTCAGAGGCGAAGTCAGATGGATAGGGTCCCAGCAACGGGTAATACCAGGTTACTGGATCCTTCCATATCATATCAACAACCTGGTGGACGAGCACCCCGAAACCAACACCAAGAAAGGCAAACGAACGGTAGTATTTCCAAAAAAGTAATCCCACAATAGCAAACAGCAGAACAATGCCGAGACTGTGAAAGAAGATCCTGCCGTTGTCAAGGCTTGAGTAAAAAATAACGCGCCCAATTAGTTTATCGAAAATATCCGGCAGAATACTCCCGATTGCACAGAAGACGATAATCGTTCGTGCATGAAAAATTTCGTACAGGATGAACCCGATAATCAGGCCAATAACCAGATGACCCAGGATCAACATAAACCAGTATAATCATAAGTCGGGTAATAAAAAGATATGCCATTTGCTTGACGTATTGTGTGCAGATCTTTTGATTGATTATAGTGCATAGCGTCGGTGCATGGCATCTTTTTATTATATCTAAAGCGAAGTATAGATTTGTTAAATTTTATTTCTAATAGAATGATAACAACGAGGAGGAAAAATATGAAACGTAAACTGAAGGTATTGTTGGTCGGACTTCTCTTTCTGATGGCGTTTGTTGGGATAGTATCAGCAGCCACTCAAGTTGACACAACCACAGAACATATTCTGCCGGCTGATCCACCATCGGATATTTCGCCCGCCCACCCTTGCCAAGACTTGGGATATGTGGACTTTAAGGAAGCTGTAGGGACATGGTCAGTTCCGTTGGCGGATGGAGAATATTGCGATACTAGTGATCCCAAACGCTGTGTTACCATTAATTTTTATGTTATTGATTCGGCTGGGAATTGGGTTGAAGACACATATACAGGAACAGGCAGCCGTGAAAATGCCTTTGATTTTAGTGGTGCAAATTTTGATATCGAACAGGTTATAGTTCACGGAGGTAATTTGGGTTCGAATATATATGATTATCGAACAACAAGCGGGGGTCCAGGTCCAGTTCGAGCGGATACGCGTTTAACTGCCCCTCTGATGACTAATAACCAGGGTGTTCAGTCGTATCCTGGACTTAGCGTTATCGATTTCTGTGGTGGTCCAGCAGTCCCAGAATTCCCCACACTTGCCCTGCCAGTGGGTATGATGATTGGCATTGTGGGTTTAGTGTACTTTGTTAAGAAGCGTCAAAATTAATTAAATAACTATATAATATCCTTTTTTATCTGCCCGATTTCTGCTCAATTTCAATTTGGGGACATATATACCCTCTGGCATCCATAAATAACTTTAAACGGGCAATCTTCGTTGGATCCCTCGGTATAATCCATGATAAACGTGCGAATTTCTGTTACGGATACTGAGGAAAGTTTTGGAAGCAGTTTTTCTATACCATAAATGGGATTATGTGCAAATGCTGGGAATCTCTCCTTCATATCGCAATCTGGTTATCAAATGAAAAATAGTAACTGATGAACCAAGGAATGCTAACATACGGTTCGGTTTCTCCCGTTTGTAAAGATGGTTCCGCAGTATGTGCATGTGGGCATAGTCTGGTCTTGTATCCTGATTGTATCGGGAACCCGGGTTGTAACGGGTGTGTGTTGTGTTTGTACAATTAATGGTTCTGTTACATTTTTCTGTCAAGAGATAGTATGTTGAGAAGAAGTCATTGTTGATGGTGGCTGAGTGGTATATCCTGCTACCAGAATAAAAATGCATAGTGCACTTAATAAAATCAATTTTTTTTTACATAATCCTGCAAAGAGGAAAATAGCGATAAAGGTTCTATTAATCTTTGAAATTGAGAAGAAATTTCCTTTATACTTGGTGACCCTGACAGATCCGGAACAATACCCGAAAAAAATATGAGTGGAACCATTTGGATGATCTGGAGTGATCAATACCTGCAGGATTGCATCAAGAAGGAGGCGAATTTTGGCTGGAAAAAAAGTTAATTTTCTTTGGTTCTCTGGATGAGCAGTACTGCTCCAAGTATACCGATGATCATAGTAATTGGCAGAACCACTGAAGGTAATTGCGGGATTGGGGATCCTAACGTAAAACCAAAATCGAATGATCGGTCAGACGTACTATCAGTGGGTACTGCGAAACTAACCATAGTGGGTTCACTATCAAGAACAGGATTACTCCCTGCATGAACTGAAGTTAAAAACATTCCACCTTGGGGTATTACCTGAAGTCCATATGATCCGGCACACAAACCCGTAAAAAGGTAATTCCCACCACCCATTGTTGAAGTTGTGGCAATGGAGGTCCCGTGCGCATCTTTTAAATAAACTAAAACACCATCGATACCCGTTTCACCGGTATTCTGAATACCGTTCATGTTGACATCATACCAGACAAAGTCCCCGACTTGGGCCGTACATGGTGAAACATAACCAAAATCGATCGTTTGATTCAAACCAGCGTCAGATGCAAGAGTGACTGGAGCCGGATTTGGGTTGCTATCGATTTCTGGAGCGCTCCCAGCTCCCTGACTCGTTTGCGTCAAATCAGGCGCGAGTGTGGCTGTGACGACAATAACTCGGTAAGAACTGAACATAGCTCTCTGAACTGGTAAAATCCACCATTGGAGATAGTGGTTGTAGCGAGTACTGCGTTGGATCCATCTTTCAAGACGATACCGACCCCATCTAAACCTGGTTCACCAATATCCTGGATGCCATTCCGATTCAGATCATGCCAGACAAAGTCCCCCATAGTCCCACTACAAGATCTAACCATCGCCGATGCGGGAACAGTCATCAGGCATACTATTACCAGAATTATCAGAACCGGAACAATTTTTTTTCATCACTCACTCTTCCTTTTATTGCCAATATCCCTCGATGTTTAAACGAAAATTTTAGAATTTTAATAATTACTTAAGTAACATATACGAAGATTTTTGAAATAATAATAACATGCAAGGCGCCGGTGTAATTCATAAGGTTTATGTTGGATTTGTGAGATTTTTCTGGTATGGATCAATATGTCTGGAATACAGAATTATATCGTGAAATGGGAAAAAAGGTTATTTCTCTCTGGTTTTCTGAATAAGTATCACAACTCTCAGGAACCCGATTATCATAGTAACTCGGTGATTTTTCTAAGAGGATGGGGGTTATATTTTTTGTTGGAATATGGCTAATAAACACTATGGAGAAATGATTTAAGAGATTACTATATGAAAAATATTATTCTGATAGGAATCCAAAGCGCAGGGAAACGTACTGTCGGAGTTATACTTGTAAAAACCTAGGAATGAATTTTATCGACACTGATATTGTATTACAGGAAAATACTGGAAGGCTACTGGAGGAAATTATCAATATAGAAGGAATTGATGCTTTCTTAAAAATAGAGGAGAGTAATATATTATCTCTAAAATGAAAAAACTCCATTAATGCTATCGGCGGAAACGTTGTATTTAGTAACAAAACTATGAATTATTTGAGAGAAAAAGAATTATTATTTACTTTATGACAAATTATTTTATTCCGCTATTTCAGCTTTGCAAGCGTAAGATTTCTGTTCTCCTTAGCTGTGGCATAATCCGGAGCTATTTTGAGCGCTTTATCAAAAGAATCTCGAGCTTCTGCGTACTTTCCAAGGGTCATCAGCGCTTCTCCTCTCTTGTTCCAGTACTGCGGAACTTCGCTATTTATTGCAAGGGCCGAATCATATGCTGAAATTGCTTCAGAAGTACGATTCATTTTAACGAGAACATCTCCTTTCCCTACCCATGCAAGTATGTACGTTGAATTTAACGCAATAGCTTTATCGTAATAATCGAGTGCAGTTGAAAAATTCCCATCTCTATAGGCATCAAATCCTTTCTGCCGAAGATCGTCAGCACCTCCAACGGGCGTTGGAGATACAGTTGGAGTTAAACTTGTCTTTCCTTCTGAATTATTAGCTATACAGCCGGAATTAAGTACCGATACAAACATTATTGCAACAAGTACTATTACCACTATGCCTTTTCTTTCCATACAATTCACATTAATTCCTTTTCATGAATAAATATACCGTTCTAGCAGGGAAACTATTTTCTCAAAGATCTAGTGATGAGCATAACTTTTAATATAATTATCCAGTACGATCATCAGTTCATTTCCTATCAATGATTTCAATTTGAATTGAAACACAATCTTAAAAAGAAATGAAGTTTCTGATTAATTTTCACGCTTTTTTACTACGTACACTAAACCCACTACACCAATTATCATTCCAACAGGTAAGGCAATTGTGGGGAATTCTGGTGCAGTATTAGAATCTCTCTGTTCCTCAATTATGATTTCCTGGGTACTAGCATCATTGTAGAGAATGACTGCAAATTTTCCAGTGACAGGAACCCAGTACGTCGCTGGTATGCTTGCCATATAAGCGTTGAAGCATGATGTGTCGTATCCACTAATTTCACCATAGGTTGCCGGTTGACCAGCAAGTTGCCAGATAGCAGCTTGCTTTATCCTGTAATCATAGGAGGGGCAGGCAACAGTACCTCCGTTATCGTTGTTAAGTACCCAATTTATTTTTTGCCAATTACTACCAATGGCTTGTGCGTTACTGCCTGCGGGAAAACTTGAACTTGAATAAAGACTTGAATATGCGTTAAAATCTTTATCAAATGGATTAGTCAGGTATACACCCTGTTCGATACACCAACCCAGATAAGATTGTTTTTCAAGTAATACAGGAGCTATGGTGTCTGGTTGTGTTACTTGGACAGCCCAGTAACTTGGACCTGAAGCAGTGTGATGTCCCGTCGCATGAACTAACTCCCCACTATCTGCCATTGCACCAGATACAAGGATTAAAGATGCAAATAATACCAACATTCCAAATTTTATTTTTTTCATAAAATCTCCTCCGGGAGATAAACGAATATTCATCCAGAGTTTTATATAATAACATGCAAGGCAGTAATACATTGCAATTATAATTTTCATTGTTCAAAAATAAAAAGATATAAATACAAAAAATTTAAAATATTCTAAACTTTAACTATTTATCTAGGCATCTCTTTGAATTCATAATATCAAAGATATCTAAAAAATTTTTACACTTATAAATTGGGTTCATATTTTCTTACAAATTCCATTTATGGTAATATCGATGAATATATTGCCAATTGACTCAAAAAAGACTTTCAGAAATACCACAAAACAACAAATCTTAAAAAATTCTAGTAGATTTTTTAATTGACATTAATATGAAAAAGAAAGGTATGGAAAACCGATGGTAGAATTATTCAAGGAAGATCCGAATGCATTCACGGTAGCAAAAATTTGGATCACATTTGTTCTTCTTTCACTTGGGTGTTTTTTACTCTTTATTGAGAAAACGTATTATTCATTTGATGCATTTGGTATCTGGATTTTATCCTGCATTGCACTTTTCTATCTTGCGAGACAAAAAATTGTATACCTGGAAAAAAAACAGAAAATAATTGTTATAGCAATCGGATTTTGTATCTGTATATTGAGTTTTGCCACCATCCCCCTTGGTATCAGCAAACCTCCCTACTCAATTGGAGAATATTCAATTTTATTATCAGGAATTGGTGTCATCCTCTTCGGACTGCTCAAGATGAGATCCCTGGTACTTCCTGTTTTAATCCCGTCTATTGCCATCATGGGTTATAATGGCTACCTACTTTTTTTAAATTATATTGATGCTCTGACTGCTCCTCTTATTCCGTTCACAACAATGCTTTCGACAACTATTCTGAATACTATTGGCATTCAGACCATTACAAATGGCAATATTATTTCATTCCTGTCTCTATCCGGTGAACAGATCAATCTGACAATTATTGGAGAATGCACAGGCATTATATCTTTAGGAACATTTACTGTTGCAACAATTATTGTCCTCACAACGTTTCCCAAAAGTATTAACAGAAGAAGTCTAGGTCTTATTGTTCTAGGATATTTTGGGACCTATTGTGCAAATATAACTAGAATCGTCCTCATTGCCCTGAGTGGGTATTTTTTTGGGCCATCAGGAGTGATTGAACATGTTCACATCCATATTGGATGGATTTTATTTTCATTATGGATGATTATATTCTGGTATTATTATTTTACACGGCAGATCGGGATAACCTTTTTTAAAAAGGGTAATAATCAGGATTCAGATAATAATCGATGAGTTTTATCTGGGCACAAAAAATTGCGAATATTATCGTTTTTTATCGTTAAATGATTACCATCTCGCAAAAGATGATAATCTCCATAAATCTTAGATTAAGGATAATAAATCTTATATCGAGAAAAGACGAAAAGGAAAAAAGTGTACGAAACAGAAATGCAATATCCTAAATTAATTTTACACATATAACCATTTCTGCGCATAAGGAACGCACTCTTTCTGGGGATAATCTGTACCAGAAGACATGACAGGGTTCATCGTAATCGAGACTCATTGGATTTTTGATTGCATTATACCAGTGAGCAATTTTATCGACGGACACAAATTTCCCGATTCTCCTTTCAACTTCACCATAGAATCTTTCGATTTTACCATTCATCTGAGGATGTTTCACAGTTATGAGGATATGTTTGATTCCGAGTTGATCTAAGAAATCCCTCTGCCACAATGACATAGTATGGTCACGTTCGTATTGGACTCATTTCTGTGTTGTTGTTTGTTTATGTTGATCTCCCCTTGACCGTGGAACACGAGACCACGATAAATCCTGTTGTTGGGGCTGTGAATCTCATGAGATTCTTGGATCTTTTTCTCCAGATAGGTAGGACTCAGGTTATTCGATGATAAGATGCGAGAATCAGTTGTTCGATTTGCGATCAATGATTCGCGTTTTTCTTCAAGGGTGTTTGATGTTGGGATATTGCTGAAAGTCTTTGAATGGGCGATGAATTGGTAGATTCGTTGGCGAGTTAACGCAAAATACTGCGCTATCTCAACAATGGGCTTTTCTTTCTGCCATTGCTTGATGATTCTCTCTATTTTACGATTCGTTGGTTTACTCACATCGATATTTAGATGTGTTGTCAAATGATTTCGGAATACTACAGACACAAAACCGAAACAAAACTTTATATTTGCGATTCTGTAATGAGGAGGGAAAATATTCGTTGGTATTTTCTCGTGAAACATCATCTCAAAAACTTAAAATGAAGCCAGTGAAAATCGAACAATAGAAGGTCTATCGTTTACACCAATAAATCGAAAGAATATGACTCGTAAAAAGTATGAGGATATAATCTTCAAATATCGATCTTAAGTAATGCGATCGAAAGATTTAGATCTCCACTTTGGACAAAACAAAATGGAAGTATAACAAAAGAGAAAATGTGAAATTCTCCAATATGATTCATTTCATACTATGAAATGATCTTTGAAAATTACGAAAAAGATATTTTTTTAGTAATTTTATTAACTCCCTTTCCCGACAATCGGCATCCACCCAATTGCTCCGAAATTATATACCTTGTCGGTGCCGGCATCCCATGTACC
>CAZPVQ010000006.1:0-118192 GCA_964590415.1 uncultured Methanoregula sp.
GCGATTCGACCGGGACCAAAATCGGTGTCTACAAGGATGGCACCTGGTACCTTGATTACAATGGAAACGGAATCTGGGATGCTGGCATTGACAAAGTGGATTATTTCGGAACGCTTGGCTGGACATCAACGGTCGGGAAATGGAATTAATACATTTTTTCACTATCGATGGTACTGTTTTCTTTCTGACATAACAACAGATGAGAGAAAAATCCCGAGCGACAAGCTTCTCTTTTCAAACCATGGGTCTGCACATTTTATTGGTGTCTTTAATCCCAGGAAACCTCGATAGAGTTTTTCATCGGTTGTACGTTCCTGTCAAATCAGAAAGAGGTACTTTGAAAACTATTTGTTTACCTGTATGACGTCTGTCTGAAGGAATTCCGCATCCAAAAGACAACACAAAGTTGATAATAAAGTGATGAATATATTCTTCCA
Organism: uncultured Methanoregula sp.; assembly: GCA_964590415.1. Lineage (GTDB taxonomy): Archaea > Halobacteriota > Methanomicrobia > Methanomicrobiales > Methanospirillaceae > Methanoregula. The sequence continues at coordinate 438 of CAZPVQ010000006.1, forward strand.
ATCAAGAGGACAGTTATGAGAAACCAGTCATTGTTAATTACTGCCTGTGCAGTACTAATGTTTCTGCTCCTGCTGATGCCAACAGCGAGTGCAGTTCAGATTGTTGTGAATGCGACGTATGATGGTAGTGTTGCTTCAGGTACTGACGCAACCTGGTCATTAATGCGAAATGGCGTAGGTACTTCGGTTATCGAATTGCAGAACAATACCCGCAGTGGTCAGACAGACTCGGGTACTTTGAATGTCAGCGGGCAATATTCAGAACACTGGCGGGGGTTAATAACGTGGGATACCTCAGCAATCCCGGATGGTGCAGTAATAACCAGCGCCATTGTTTCTGTTTCTGGTAATGACAATGTGAATGGACTTGGACCTGTAAACTTTGCCATAATTGATGCAAATCCTTCAAATAGATCCGCATATGTCATGGAGGATTATAATAAAACCACATTCACTCGGATGGCCCCTGATTTATCCTATGGCTCATTCACGAATGGTCCCGGCACATGGAATAATTTAACACTCAATTCTTTGGGATTAGCCAATATCTCAAAAACCGGATTAACAACGTTTATGTTTACCCATAGTGCAGACGTGGATAATTCTCCCCTGGTGTGGGCAAATAATTCTATGTCAGCATTTGAAATTAAAGGGTTAAGTGCTGATTCCGGAACTCGAAAGCCGTTTATCACCCTAAATTATGATATCCCCGTTACACCCGTATTGACCATAACCGCAAACCAGACCAATGTAACAGCTGGTACACCAACCTTCGTGAACTTTATGGTGAGAAATCAATCATCCGGGCTCGCAGTGAGTGGAGCAACAGTTACACTGACCGGCGTGGCAACGGGGACGGGCACCACCGGTGCTGGTGGCAATACTACCCTCAGTGTGAATGCCAGTGGCGCAGGTATCGTAACTGCAACTGCAAGTATGACGGGTTATACCAGCAACACTACAACGGTAACTGCGAATCCTGCACCTTTGGTATCGACCATGGACAAGATCGGTATCTACCAGAATGGTGTCTGGTATCGTGACAACGATGGTTCCGGGACATGGAATGCCGGGGACCAGGCTAATGTCTTCGGAGCGCTCGGCTGGACGTCGGTGTTAGGAGATTGGAATGGAGACGGTATAACCGAGGAAGGAATCTACAACGATGGCACCTGGTACCTTGACTATAACGGCAACGGAATCTGGGACGCCGGCATTGACAAGTTGTATTATTTCGGAACGCTCGGCTATACACCGGTGGTAGGTAACTGGAACGGTGACGCGACCGGGGACAAGATCGGTATCTACCAGAATGGTGTCTGGTATCTTGACAACGATGGTTCCGGGACATGGAACGCCGGAGACCGGGCTAATGTGTTCGGATCGGCAGGCTGGACCCCGGTAATCGGCAACTGGAATGGCGATGCGACCGGGACCAAGATTGGAATCTATAATGATGGTACCTGGTACCTTGACTATAACGGCAACGGAATCTGGGACGCCGGCGTTGACAAACTGGATTATTTCGGAACGCTCGGCTTTACACCGGTAGTAGGTAACTGGAACGGAGACGCGACCGGGACCAAGATCGGTATCTACCAGAATGGTGTCTGGTATCTTGACAACGACGGTTCCGGGACATGGAATACCGGAGACCGGGCTAATGTGTTCGGATCGGCAGGCTGGACCCCGGTAATCGGCAACTGGAATGGCGATGCGACCGGGACCAAGATTGGAATCTATAATGATGGTACCTGGTACCTTGACTATAACGGCAACGGAATGTGGGACGCCGGCATTGACAAACTGGATTATTTCGGAACGCTCGGCTATACACCGGTTGTCGGGAAATGGAATTAATTTCCCACCATTTTATTTAAAAAAAATTTGATGGAAAAATTTTAAAAATCTTTCATAAAAAATTTTCTTTTTGATTTAAATTTTTATCAGGATCTTTTTTGTTCTGCAAGTCATGCTCTTCTGGTCCTAATATTGCTTAATTGTATCATCAAGGGTATCAATCCAAGGGATCCAGGAAATGCTTTGAATAACGACTTTATGGGAACTGGATCTAAATCCCGCATCCGCTGTTTTTTATCCAGTCACGAAAAAAGAGGAATAAAACAGTTATTGCTGAACCAGTCTCATTGGATCTAATCCTCCTGTTCTCTCTATTGCCCATCGCCCCTGATGGCATCGTAGGCATTCATCCTGCTGCTCTGGTACGCAGGCCAGAGCGATGCCACGCTTCCGATCACAATAACCATGAGCAATGCCAGACCAGCCATCGAACTGATTTCCATCAGTGCGGGGATCCTGAATGAAACCTGGAGAGCACTGTTGAGTACACCGCCGCCATTCAAAAGGAAAAGGGCAAATATGCTTATACCTACTCCGGCGATACCTCCGATCACAGCGAGAACCAGCGATTCAGCGATTACGAGAAAGAAGACTGCATTCCTTTTTGCACCCATAGCCTTGAGAAGTCCTATCTCACGCTGCCGCTCATGGGCAACCATCACTGCAATGAGCGCAATCAGAGGAAGTGCAGCGATGACAACGAATGCAGATATTATCAGCAGGAGGCCAGGTATGTCCTGAATATCCCGGGAAACGGGAGTCAGGGTAAAATGCCGGTTAATGATTGCAATATTCCTGGCGTAATTTGAAGATGAAAATGCTTTGTTTATGCGAGACCCGACCGTATCGGGATTTTCACCCGGTGAATCCCGTACGAAGACTGCGCTGATATCTCCCGGTAGGATGCGGGGGCCGGTCCGGGGAAGAATCCCCTCTGCTGCAGCAAGGACATACGCATCATCCAGTCCCATATAGATGGTAGTATCAGCTGCAGATTGTGTCGGATCAAGTCTGCCGGCTACAATGTACGTATGGTTCTTCACTGAGATCCGTGACAGAACTTCTCCGTCAATATCCTGCCCGATAATAACTTCCCCTCGCTTAAGTGAAGCGCCCAGAGGCTGTCGCAGCCACGGCTGGATGGTAAAATCAGATTCCGGATCGATTCCGAAAATGCTGACCGGTGATGATGATAATTCCGGTAATTCCAGTGTCAAAACATAGAGCTGTGGGCTTGTTTCCGCCACTCCCGAAACGTTCCCGATTGTGTCCATAATGCTTTTGTTAAGCCGGAAGATGGACGGATTTACACTCACTATTGCTCCTGTACTGGCTCCTCCGCTATATCCCGTGGATATCAGGTATTGAGCAGGAACCACGATATGATCCGCACCCATCCGTGAAATACCCCGTTCAACTCCCCCAACCGCTCCTGCCAGCAGGAATTGCCCGGAAAAAATGTTTGCTGCAATAAAGGCAAAACAAAACACCGTAGCCAGGTTGCGACCCGGTTTGTTCCGGATTCCAGCCATGATGAAGGTTGCATAGTCCATCTTCTTGCTCATGGCACAACCTTAAGGTCCGAATATTTTCGGATGTTTTGTGTCTTCTTCCTTACAAGAGCATGAGGCGGTATTTTTCACCAGTTTTCCCCGGGTCATGCCATACGTCCTGGTTGCGTAGGAAATAAGATCCGGATTGTGAGTGACCATTACAATCGTCATCCCCTCGCGGTTCAGCTGACCGAACAATTCCATGATCTCATATTCAGTGTCAGCATCAAGATCGCCGGTTGGTTCATCCGCAATGAGGAGTGATGGATTGTTGATGAGTGCCCGTGCAATGGCGACCCTTTTCATCTCACCGCTTGACAGAGTATGGGGATAGGCATCTTCCCTTTCTGACATTCCCACTTTTTTGAGGAGTTCTGCAGCCCGTGAACGGTTACCCGGACCATCGTGATAAAAAAGCGTTGGCAGCAATACATTCTCTAGTGCGGTGATCGTGGGAATAAGCCCGGAAAACTGGAACACAAACCCGATTTTTTCAGCACGCAATGCTGCGATTTTGTCTTCAGGAAGACTGCTGATATCTACCCCTTCAAACCGGATTATGCCTGAAGTTGGGCGGATCAGGCCGGCCAGCATTCCCAGAAGTGTGGATTTACCGCTCCCCGAACGTCCTAAGATTAATACAAATTCCCCGGTTTTTACTTCGATATATGCATTATCTACTGCCATTACCTCTGAATTTTTGCTGCTGAAGGCTTTTGTAACGCCACTGACCTGTATCATGATTCTCCTCTCCGAATAGTCCCATAGGGATCTGACCGTGTGATGCGCCAGGCAGGATACAGCGATGCTATACCTCCGGTAACTATTGCCAGGAACAGGGCAATCCCCCCATCAACCAGTATCGAGAGAGGGGATGGGATGATAAAAGGGATTTTCAGGCCAGATGCAATAAAATCCTGGAACCCCACAAGAATTACAGCGGCGGCTCCTATGCCGATGAGACCCCCGGAAATCGATAATGAGAATGACTCTGCAAGCATCAGCCTCCTTATGTATCCTTTCGTTGCACCGAGTGCCTGGAGTATGGCCACTTCCCGGGTGCGTTCCTGGGCTACCATGGCTGAAATAACGCCGAGAAGGGGAATGGACACAATCATTACAGCAAGGGTCGAACCATACAGGATACGGGTTACGGCACCCAGTTGTCCGCTGACCGCGTTCAGAAGACCATCCGGAGTTATAGTCCTGGTTCCCGGGACTTGTTTTTGGATTTCAAGTGCAACATCTGCGGGTGTGGTTCCTGGATCAACTTTCACCAGCACGGCAGATACCATTCCCGGTGGGATCGTGAGTTTTTTTACCGCCTTTAAAGAAGACTCATCTGCCATCACATACGCATCTTCAAACCGGACAAACACTGAGTTGTCTATACCTGTCCCGGTCCGTTCAAGAATACCGACTACATGAAACGTATGTCCATAAAACATGAGGTCATTTCCCGTATCCTGAATTATAGCGCTGCCAATTATCATATCATCTTTTCCCATCTTCACCCCGGGATTCTTTTTAAGCCACGTGGATACCGTGAAGTCATTACCCTGATCTATCGCAATCATCTGTACCGGAGCAGCACAACAGGAAGCGAACAGCGTTGCAATATAGATCTGGGGACTTGCTTTTGCAACCCCCGGTATGCGGGATATCTTCTCAAATCCGGTATCTTCGAAGAAAAAGCTGTTTGGCTGGCCTATGAGGATTACCTCCTGAGATGCTGCGGCATACTCGACCGGAACGACAAGGATATCTGCACCCATACGGGATATACCGGAATCGAGGCTCTGCTGTGCCCCGTGTACAAGGTAAAGGGATGAGAAAAGGGTTGCGGATATGAGTGCAAACGCAAAAACCGTGGCAAGGTTCCGGTAGGGGCGATTTGCAAGATTCCTTACAATAAGCGTAAAAAAACTGAACTTTTGAGAAGAAACCATTTCATTCACGTTTCCAGATCAGATATCCCGCGATAATAATTACGGTGACGCCGAGTATCTCGAGTGCGGGAAGGGTAAGCTGACGGCAGGGATGGTCTGCTAATCTGCACATCCCGATAATGACCGTAGGAAACAGGATAACAAGAACACCGCAGGCAAGACTGAATATACCGGCTGCCTGTCGTGTTTCCGGGGTATTTCGTGCAAGAAGCAGTCCCCCGGCAACAACGATTAATGCCCCGATGCCGGTTTCAGCCCGGGCAGTATATCCGCAGGGCATAGGCAGTTTCACCCCAACTTTTGTCTCGGTGAACAGGCCATGCATTTCACAGACCGGAAAAATAAACCAACCGCTGAGGGCAATAACGATACCAAGAAGAACCAGTATACCGCCGATACTCTTGAAAAGGGTATCAGAATTCATGCAATCAATAAAAGAAAATTAAATATTTAAATCTTGGTTTATTGCAAATCCAGGATGACTGTTCCCTCATAATTTGTGTTTCAAAAAATGTAACAATTGATAAGGTTTATAATAATTCCCAATGATAGTCAAACCCTATAGCAGAAATTCTGGAATTGTTCTAATGCTGAACTTTGCTGATAACTGCAATTTTACGAATGATATCAGGAGTTAAGTGTATGTTTCCGAAAGGATTAGCTAAATATGAACAGGAAGAAAGAAGAACAAAACAAAGGAGCAATAATTTCACTCGATTGCTGGTAATTATTGGAATAGTGCTTCTTTTAAATATCTGTTCTGTCAGTGCGGTCACCAGCACTGATGTCACCGATCTTCCTCCGACCCAGACTCTGAATGTCACTGCCCCGGTGATCCAGACTCTGAACGTTACAACTATGCTGCCGACTCAGACTCAGCAGGCACCGGCAGTAACCACAACCAAACCAGTTGCAAAAAAAGCAACAACTGTTTCCCGTGCAGTACAAGCAACTGCTGCAAACTCCCCTCAATTCAAACTCAGGATGAGTAAGGTGATAACACAGGCTGATAAAGAAGCTGCAGCAGCAAATTACAAGAAAATACGGGAAGCATTTCTTACACAGGGCAGTCTTGGGACAAATAATGTCATGGGATATTCCATAAGTGCTGCTCCGGTAATGGACCCGGGCGGAGTCCCGCACTATTTTGGCCCGTTCCCCAACTGGGCCAACAGCCCCATGCCCAAAGGTGTTATTGCCAACATCACGGTTGACAGCGGAGGTCTGGGCTACTCTGCTACGCCGGTTGTCAGTATCGAAGATGTATACTTCACCGGCAGCGGGGCAACTGCAACTGCGACTGTAACCGGTGGAGTCATCACGGCTATCACGGTCACCAGTCCCGGTACTGGATATTCAGCTCCGGTCGTCATTATCTCGGATGCAACTGGGTCTGGCGCTGCGGCAACCGCAATTCTTGGTGGACCATTTACGGGCGGTATCAGGAAATTTGTCGACACCCTACCAGGACTGAACGTGGCCGGGGCAAACAACCTCGGGCAATACATCCCGGTTGCCATTCCGGATACCACTACTTATCCCGGCTCTGATTATTATGAGATCGAACTTGGCGAGTACAGCGAAAAGCTGCATTCTGACCTGCCTAATACAACGCTCCGCGGTTACCGCCAGACCAATACTGCAAATACGACAGTCAGCAGGTTCCACAATCTCGGTCCCCTGATACAATCCCAGACGAATCGCCCCGTCCGTATCAAGTTCACAAATAACCTACCCATAGGCGCTGGGGGCAACCTCTTCGTTCCGGTGGACAAATCGGTGATGGGTGCCGGAATGGGTGCGATGGGTATGAATGTAACCCCTCCCTACTACACAGAGAACCGGGCAGAGATTCACCTTCATGGTGGGAATACCCCGTGGATCAGTGACGGGACTCCCCACCAGTGGATAACACCCGCCGGAGAGTATACAGCCTACCCGGAAGGTTCCAGTGTGTACAATGTACCGGATATGCCGGATCCGGGTAATGGTTCAGTGACCCTTTATTATACCAACCAGCAGAGCGCCCGGCTCATGTTCTACCATGACCACTCCCATGGGATCACAAGGTTGAATGTGTATGCAGGTGAAGCCGGTGCCTACCTCCTGACAGACTTGGTAGAACAGGATATGATCGCAGGTACGAATTTTGCATCTGTGAACCCCAACAATCTGCAGGTATTACCTGGTACTGGTATCCCCCTGGTCATCCAGGACAAGACCTTTGTGGATAACACAACTATTGCAGCACAGGATCCTACCTGGAACTGGGGAACAAATCCTGGGGCACCGATGACCGGCGACCTGTGGTTCCCCCATGTCTACATGCCGGCGCAGAACCCCTATGATGATACCGGGGTAAATCCCTATGGGCGCTGGCATTACGGCCCCTGGTTCTTCCCGCCGGCACCAGCGAAATACGGACCTGTTGCGAACATATACTTCGGGCAGCCCGGGGAACCCCCCATGACTCCGGGAACTCCCAACCCGTCCATGGCAACGGAAGCCTTCATGGATACCCCCCTTGTGAATGGTGCAGTCTACCCCAACATGACTGTAGAGCCGCGGGCATACCGCTTCCGTGTCCTGAATGCCGCAGACGACCGGTTCTTTAACCTGCAGCTGTACGTGGCTGATGGAAACGTTACCACGGCAGATGGCAGGAACAACACTGAGGTGAAGATGGTCCCCGCTGCGGCAACGCCAGGTTTCCCGCCGGACTGGCCGACTGACGGAAGGGAAGGAGGAGTGCCGGACCCGGCGATGGTGGGCCCCTCCTTCATCCAGATAGGTACAGAAGGAGGTTTCCTGCCGGCGCCGGTTGTTGTCCCGAACCAGCCCATCACCTGGGTTACTGACCCGACCGTATTCAATGCGGGTAATGTCGATAAGCATGCGCTTCTCATCGCACCTGCGGAAAGAGCGGATGTCATTGTTGATTTCGCCCCGTATGCCGGAAAGACCCTGATTCTTTATAACGATGGGCCTGCTGCGTTCCCGGCCCGTGTCCCCCAGTATGACTATTACACCGGTGCACCCGACCTGACCTCTTCGGGTGGTGCCCCGGCGATCCAACCAGGATATGGTCCCAATACAAGAACCGTGATGCAGATCAAGGTAGGGACGGTTGTGACGCAACCGACGCCGCAGGTAACTCTGGCAAACCTCCAGTCCGTCTTTGCGAGAACTGCGACAAAACGGGGAGTCTTTGAGGTTTCGCAACCTCCGGTCATTATTCCCCAGACGGCGTATAACAGCGCCTACAATGCGAATTTCCTCCAGAATAATTACGTCCGGATTTTTGATCAATTCGCGAACTTCACGACTATCTCCGGCACCCGGCTGAACATCACGTTAACGTCAAAATCCATCCAGGACGAGCAGGGAGAAGCGTTTGATGAGTACGGGCGGGCCGGCGGGTTCCTCGGGCTCCAGACCATAACATCGCCTGGTGTAAATACTCTGCTGCTCTACGGCTATAACAGCCCGCCGACGGATGTCATTAATATATCCATGACTCCGATGTCAGAACCCCAGCCCGGCGACGGTACCCAGATCTGGAAGATAACCCATAACGGGGTTGACACCCACCCGGTCCACTGGCACCTGTATAACGTTCAGGTAATCAACCGGGTTGGCTGGGACGGATTTATCCGGCCCCCGGATGCAACTGAGCTCGGCTGGAAGGAAACCGTCAGGATCAGCCCACTTGAGGATACCATCGTTGCACTGAGGCCGGTTGCTCCCACCCTGCCGTTTACTGTGAGGGACAGTGTCCGCCCGATTGACCCGACAAGTCCGCTCGGTACCGTCCTTCCCGGTTTCCCGGGTGGAGCGAATTTTGCCGATCCGAAAGCAAATCCGGTTACCGTGATCAACCACAATGTGAATCTTGGGTGGGAGTATGTCTGGCACTGCCACATCCTTGCCCATGAAGAGATGGACATGATGCATGCCCAGGCAGTTGCGGTTACGCCACCGGGTGGGACACCAAACGGCCTTGTATCCGGAGAGGTTACCAATGTCACGACCAATACTACAGCAGTATTCTTAGCATGGCGGGATCAATCTACCTACGAATCCGACTGGTTTATCCAGAGACGAAACCTCACGGAAACCAACTGGACGGATCTCAAGAGCGTTCCTTCCTACTCGACAGCACAGACGGGTGGCTGGGCAATGGCTATTGACTCATCGATTCCCCCGAATACGGCACCGAATTACACGTACAGGGTGATAGCTGCAAATGTTGTGGGTGACGATTACGCTTATCCCGCACCTTCTGTCGGCTTCCCCGTCATGAGTCTCAATTCAACAGCCTCTGGTACAGATAACCCGCAGACGGTAACGCCACCAGGTCTGGCGACTATCGGTATCTCACCAGGATCAACAGGGAATGCACCCTTCAATGTAACATTCACCGGCGCATCTGCTGGTGCAACCGGGTGGAGCTGGGACTTTGGTGACGGAAATTTCGCAGGTGATAACGGAAAACAGAACCCAAGCCATGTGTACCAGCTTCCTGGTAACTACACAGTACGGTTAACTGCGATGAATACCGGTGGAAATAACACTTCTGCCCCCAGCACCATCACCGTGACCAAAGCTCCGGTTCCTGCTGCTCCGGTTCCGAGTTTCACCGGTACCCCGACAAACGGTACTGCACCGCTCACGGTCACCTTTAACGCTGATGCTTCTACAAGTGATCCTGTTGCATGGGCAACCTGGAGATGGTCGTTTGGCGACGGAACCTTCTCATCCGTGAAGAATGCGACGCACACCTATACGACCGGTGGTCTTTACAATGTTTCATTGACAGCGACCAATCTCGGGGGAACCAACGTCACGACCCGGGTGGGGTATATCAATGTCACAGCGATCAATCAGACCACCAAGATCGGTATCTACCAGAATGGTGTCTGGTATCGTGACAACGACGGTTCCGGGACATGGAATGCCGGGGACCAGGCTAACGTGTTCGGATCGGCAGGCTGGACGTCGGTGATAGGCGACTGGAATGGAGACGGTAAGACTGAGGAAGGAATTTATAAGGATGGCACCTGGTATCTTGACTATAACGGCAATGGAATCTGGGATGCCGGCATTGACAAACTGGATTATTTCGGAACGGTCGGCTATACCCCGGTAGTAGGCAACTGGAATGGCGCCGCGACGGGTGACAAGATCGGTGTCTATCAGAATGGTGTCTGGTATCTTGACAACGATGGTTCCGGGACATGGAATGCCGGAGACCGGGCTAACGTGTTCGGATCGGCAGGCTGGATACCGGTAATCGGCAACTGGAATGGCGATGCGACCGGGTCCAAGATCGGTGTCTACCTTGATGGCACCTGGTACCTTGACTATAATGGAAACGGAATCTGGGATGCCGGCATCGACAAACTGGATTATTTCGGAACGGTCGGCTATACCCCGGTAGTAGGCAACTGGAATGGCGCCGCGACGGGTGACAAGATCGGTGTCTATCAGAATGGTGTCTGGTATCTTGACAACGATGGTTCCGGGACATGGAATGCCGGAGACCGGGCTAACGTGTTCGGATCGGCAGGCTGGATACCGGTAATCGGCAACTGGAATGGCGATGCGACCGGGTCCAAGATCGGTGTCTACCTTGATGGCACCTGGTACCTTGACTATAATGGAAACGGAATCTGGGATGCCGGCATCGACAAACTGGATTATTTCGGAACGGTCGGCTGGACACCGGTTGTCGGGAAATGGAATTAATATCCCACAATTTTACAAAAAAATTTTTTTAGTGTTCAGTATTTCCATGAATAAAAGTGTCAAATGAATGGATGATAAATTCCAGCATCTCCCTTTCTAATCCTGGATAAACTCCTATCCAAAACAGGTTTTTCATAACGAGATCCGTATTCTCGAGAGTACCAGAAATACGGTTTTTTATTTCTGAATACGCAGGTTGTTTGATCAGATTCCCTCCGAAAAGCATTCTTGTCGCAATTTTTTGTTTTTCAAGATATTGCACAATTTCATAACGGGTGAAGGGAGCATTTTTTTTAACGAAGATCGGAAACCCAAACCAACTGGGATCGCTATTGGGTGACGGGCGGGGGAGGAGTAAAACGGTTTCAAATTTTTTCAATCCCTCATACAGGAATCTGAAATTCTCTTTTCGTTTATCAATGAACCCAGGTAATTTTTTCAGCTGTTCGACCCCGATTGCAGCCTGCATATCGGTAACCTTCAGATTGTAACCGATATGTGAATAAATGTACTTGTGATCGTATCCTTTCGGAAGATCTCCCAACTGCCAGTCAAAGCGTTTCCCGCATGAGTTGTCACAGCCGGGATCACACCAGCAATCCCTTCCCCAGTCGCGGAATGATGCAATTATTTTCTTGAGTAAGGGATCGTCTGTACATACGGCCCCCCCCTCCCCCATGGTAATATGATGGGCCGGATAGAAACTGCAGGTAGCGATGTGCCCGAATGTCCCGGTATAGTTCCCACGGTATCGGGACCCAAGTGCATCACAGTTATCCTCAATAAACCACAGATCATATTCCTTGATAATTTTCACAATTGTGTCAAGATCAGCAGGGTTTCCAAGGGTATGGGGAATCATAACCGCTTTCGTTTTTTCAGAAATTGCCGCTTCGATGTGGTCTGCCTGAATATTGTATGTCCCTAGATCAACGTCAAGAAAGACCGGGACGAGATTATTCTGAAGGATCGGGTTGAGTGTTGTGGGAAAGCCGCATGCAGTTGTAATGACTTCATCTTCGGGTTTCAGCCTCTTTTCCCCAAGATTCGGAGAAGTAAGGGCTGAAACTGCAAGAAGATTTGCAGAAGAGCCGGAATTTGTCAGGAGGCAGTATTTCATTCCAAGAAATTCTGCAAGCTCTTTTTCGAACTGTTCAGCATAACGCCCGGTAGTAAGCCAGAAATCGAGAGATGCATCGACAAGGCTGATAAGTTCTTTCTCGTCATAGACCCGCCCGGCATAGGGGATATGGGATATACCGGGAATAAATTTATCATGGCTTTTCAGGTCATACAATTGTTTTATTTTGTTGAATATTTCCAAGCGAAGTTCATCATCAGTTTTCATTTTTACTAGTACCTCCCACACTTGAATGCATAAAATTACAAATTTAAAGGAGAATTTTTCTGAAAGCTATCTGAATTACCTGAAATATTTATCAATAAGATCTTTATGGTTTATTGCATGAAGGAAAAAAAATGTATTCTCAGCCGTTTCTTCGGTTATCGAAAAAAATTCGATTAATTTACCTTCTTTTGCAGTAAAACACCGATATCCTAAATTTTTTAAAAGATTAATCAATTCATTAGGATGATAATTGAATTTTGCACACCACTTTCTTAATAATTCTGTAAAAATAATTGGTCTGTCTCTTTTAATTGCTGTAATTCCTCCTTTAAAAACAAATAATTCTGCGCCTTCAACATCGCACTTAATAAAATCCAGACGTATTTTTTTTTCTGCAATAAACGAATCTAATTTTTGGACCTGACTGATTACGATTTCAACAGTATCAGATCCGGACACATTACGCAAAGACGCATTTCCGGATCCTTCAGGATAATAATAAAATTCAATTTTTTCTTCCCTGTCTGAAAAGCCGAAATTTGATAATGATACATTTGATATTTCATTAAGCGAAACGTTTTTACTTAAATAGTCAAATGTTTTAGGAATCGGTTCAAATGAATAAATATGGGCATGGGGAAATTTTTTACCTATGTTAATGGTATACCATCCAATATTTGCTCCAATATCAAAAATTGTCATTTCATCTTTAATTAATTTAAAAACCATTTCCAAATCTGTTTTTTCATAATTGTTAAAATTTAATATCTCGATTGGTGCAATCCTTTCATCAACGGGATCACATACTATTTTTACATCGTTTGACCGGGATGTCATCATAACACTATGATCTGAAATGGTTATTGTTTTGATATCAGTCCCCTCAATAAATTTCGCATATTCAAACAGGATTTGATGTTTCAGATGCATTTCTTTGATATAATTCTGTTTTTCCATCAATCCGTCATAATATTTCAATTTTAACTCAGCTAACTTCATAAAAAACTCCTGATGGTTCTTTTGAAACCGTCAGCAACAGATATTTTCGGTGTCCACCCCAATTTTTGGATTTTGGAAATATCCGGAATTAATCGGTCAGTCTTGCTTTTTATATACCCTTCATCAGAACAATTCTCATTTTTAATTATTTTTAAATTATATTCAGGAAACATGTTCACGAGTGTTCGTGCAAGTTCCAGAATACTCATTTCAAATTTTTCATTACCACCGATATTATATGCTTCACCGGCGTTTCCTTGTAATAATACAATAAAGAATGCAATCGTGGCATCAGACAAATAGCAAAATGTTCTTTTTGCACTCCCATCACTCTTTAACAGGATATTTTTCTTATGAACGACATTTGATACAAAATCTGCAAATACTCTCCCATCATCCAATTGCATATTAGGACCATACGTATGAAAAGGACGAATGATTTTAGCGGGAACTCCATATTGTTTATGCCACGCAACACACATTGTTTCACCCATACGTTTACTTTCAGAGTAACAGGATCTCACGATTGTGGGATCAATAATCCCGAATGTGTTTTCACGAATGGGTTTATCGATATTATCAACTGCCCCATACACTTCACCACTGCTGAAAAATAAGAAAGAATCAATGTCATTTTTCCTTGCAAATTCAAGACAATTATATGTTCCGATAGAATTTGGTAGCAAGGTGCCAACAGGATCTGTCCCATAAAATTTTGGACTTGCGTTGCTTGCAGCATGAACCATATAATCTATTTTTTCCTGTATCGCAAGAGGAATTATGATGTCCTGGATAATAAAAATCAAATCCCGACGATTAAGATATTCCCTGAACCGATGTTGTGCTTTCTCAATATTCCTTACGACAGCAAATATTTTGGCTTTGTTTTTAAATTTCGTATCATTTAAAAAAAGGATGGTTTCAACTATATAAGAGGGTAACATCCCATTCGCCCCGGTAATAAGAATATTTTTCCCCTCCAAATCATTCCACGGTATATCAGAATCTGTTATATATTTTAAATCGTCCTTAATAATTGCAGAATTCATCCGATATTCACCAATTCCCTGAACGTATATTCCGAATACCTTTTTCAATAGTTCAATTTCTTTCAACAGATATATATGTTCCAAGGTTTGCACACGATTTCCCTAGGATTCTGATGCTCGGATTGATCAAGCTGGTAAATGATCTTGATTTTCTGAAAGATTAAAAACACTCCGTGTTTTTTAATGACTTCTTCCGTTTTCAGGTATTTCCTCCGAATCCGGCATAACGAATTGCAAAATCAATCTCATTCCTTAAAAAGTGTTTTTGAACTATCTTGCAAAAAATTTCTCTTTGTATCCTCTTTTTGGATTTAATCTTAAATTTTTTTGCAGATTTTCATTGCATCGCAAATTGATTCCACAAGATTGTTCGTTTTATCGAAGTTTCCAGATCAGTCGTAATTTTCAAACCAAGACTCCGTTTTGCCAAATCAACATTTGGAACAAATCTGGAGCTCTTTAATGATTTATCATCAGATATACCACACCTGATTTTTGGAGGTTTGGGAACCTGAACTGCTATTTTTTCAGCTAATTCCTGCAAGGTAATTGATTCCGGACTGCCCACATTATAACTCATGCCAACCGTTCCATGAACAAGTATATTCAATATCCACCAAGCCATATCGGAAGGATACATATAACTCCGAACCGTTTGTCCGTCACCAAGAATACGAATCGGTCCTCCTAACAGACTATCACGAATAAAATTATTGATTGCCCAGGGCCGATCCAAACCTTGATACGGGCCGATAAATGCAAAAGGTCGTGCATTAACAATCGAAAGCCTTTGTTGATTTCGATAGACCGAACAAATTGTTTCCGCAATTCTTTTCGATTCGGGATAGGTAGAATTGAGTGCACTACAGTCTAGTCCACCAATAAAACTTTCAGGAATACCCTTTAATTCCCATGGTTGAGAACCATATATCTGTCCAGAACTAATATTCAATATTTTTTTAATTTCTGGTAACCTTGTTGCGTATTCGAGTACTGAATTAGTACCATTTACAATGACTTCAATGGTCCTCAATGGATCTGATGCATGTACTCTGCTATCCGGGTTTGCGGCGGCATGAATAATCCATGACACATCATTCGGTATATCATTTAAATTCCGGATATCCCGTTCAATAAGTGATATATCATGACGTGATGCCAGGTGGGGAACTCTCTCCTTAAAAGCAAGAGCTCTTGTTGAGAGTAAGTATAGATGAATATTAAATCCGTAATTATCATTTAAAAAAGTTACAATTTCTGAAAGCCAGGTTCCCATGAAGCCTGTTCCACCGGTTATTAATAATTTTTCGTTTTTTAGAGTATCCAACCGTGAAAAAAGATCTGAAGTGACCCGTTTACAATCGTCATGGATTAATTCTTTTCGAGTTTGTATCATACATCTCTCTCTTTGTTTTTCGATGCCAATTTTGAAACGACTTCTAGAATGAGATCTTCCTGACCCGCAACAGCCTGACGCCGCCCAAGTTCAAAAAAAACATCTCTCGCATCCACATCATACTCTTTGGATATTCGTTCCACAGGTTTTGAAAAACCAGAAAATACCCCGGAGAGTCCACTGACAATACTCAATGACCTGATTCTTGGAATTTCTTTTAACAGTTCTCTTTCTGCAATATCCGACGCATCAAGAATTTTATAAAGATCAATTCCTGTGGAATATCCCATCTTCTCAAGAACCGCAACTAATACTTCTATCTGGGCATTTCCAGCCCCTGCACCAAATCCTCTTGCAGAACCATCGAGTATTGTTGCTCCCGCCTCTGCAGCCGCGATGGAGTTCGCAATTCCCAATCCAAGATTATTATGGGCATGAAAACCCACCGGAATAGTGAGTCTGCTAACGAGTTCCCTGATTAACTGGATAACCTGGTTTGGTAAATATGCACCTGCGGAATCGAATATCATTACTCCTTCGGCACCATATGACTCCATTTTTTGACATTCTTCAACCAATGTCTCTTTTGAGGCCATATGACTCATCATAAGAACCCCATAAGCTTCTTTTCCTCTATCCCGGACATAATTAATATGTCGTTGAGTAATGTCTGCTTCTGTGCAATGAGCTGCTATTCTGACAACGTCCACGCCGATATCCAACGCCTTTTTTAAATCTTTATTAATTGTTGCAAATCCGGGTATAACATGTATTCCCAGTTTGGAATGGGGTAAATTTTTTTTGGCGATGCTTAACATCATTTCATCGGTAATCGCACTCTCTCCAACTTGCAAAGAAGATGCACCTAAACCATTCCCGTGCCCAACCTCAACAATGGGAATTCCTGCTGCATCGGCAGCAGCTGTATAAACTGCTATTTGATCGATTGTCATTTGGTGACTGATTGCATGATTGCCATCCCGTAAAGTAACATCATTAATTAAAATTTTTTTCATGGAGCAGCCCCATCAAGCGTTTTTCTGAAGTTTCTGGCATATTCTTCTGCCATCGCAATCGCTGCGCAATTGATGATATCCATATTTCCTGCATATTTGGGTAAATAATCACCAAGTCCTTGTACTTTAACCATCATCAGAATTCTATCTGATTCTATCGTGGGAGGTATCAATAATGTATATCCAGGGACATATTGTTGAATTCTGAAAATCATTTTGTCTATTTCCTTTTTAAGCATAATCATTTCAGGTTTGTCAATTTTTGCAAAGATCGTAGTTTGCATATCCATCGGTGGCTGAGCAGGACTTAACGTCAAAATTGCTTTGACTTTGCTACACCCGGAAAATTTTTTTATTCCTTTTTCGGTAGTTTCAACATATTCGTCCAGATTTATTCGTGTTGCCGGTCCTGCGCTTCTCGAAGCAATGGTCGACACGACCTCAATATAAGCAACATTTGGTTGAGTTCTCCCGATAATATAGGTAAGCGGAATTGAAGCTTGTCCTCCGCATGTGATCATATTTACGTTATCAAGATGTGAGCAGTGTTCCATATTTATTGCAGGAACACACATCTCTCCAATACCGGACGGGGTAAGATCAATAACTTTTTTGTTTAATTTTTTTAATATTGGCCAATGTTTTTTATGATCGAGGGCTGATGTTGCATCAAAGACTAACTGACAACAATCAGGATCTCTCGCAATGGCTTCAATGCTGAGATCAGAAGTTTTCACTCCAAGACTGCTGGCTTTATTCATTCCTGGAGAATTTAAATGGCGTCCGATAAACAACGAACATTCAAGATAGGGCGAACGCATAATCTTGATCAGTAAATCGGTACCAATGTTGCCTGAACCGATAATTGCAACTTTAAATTTGTTCATTTTCTTCGGTGGTTATGTCAAACAATAATGTCAAACAGGAATTTCAGAGGTTCTTTTCCCGAACAGAATTCTCAGAATATTCATCCCTCGGTAGAAATGGAAACATATCATCATATGGCATTGAGATCATGCTTCCATCCTCAAGGATCTTAGAAGCAACCCTTGGAATCAATATTTGATCCGACGGACTGATCACTTCGCAAATCATTGGACCTGGTTCAGTGAAAATCTGATTTACTTTCGATTTCCAATCGTCTGAATGAGTCAATTGTAAATATTTTATCCCGTAAGCCATTGCCACTTTTTCTAAATTTGGAAAACTGACACCTGTATCCTTATCAGTACCTATATGCCGGCCACTCAGAAAATTATCCTGGGTTAACCGGATAAGGAGATATCCGTTGTTATTTAAAACCAACAATTTTATCGGAAGATTATTGTGCACAATTGTCTGAAGTTCCTGGATATTCATCTGGAAGGAACCATCCCCCGTAATACAATATACGTCGCTTCCTGGATTTGCGGAAGCCATACCAATTGCCGCAGGCATGTATCCCATTGTTGAAAGCCCTCCGGTGATGATATGTCGCTGTCCGAATTTAACCTGAAAAGCCTGCGCATAGGCATGGAAACACGATCCTGTATCTACAAGGAAGAGTGCATTTTCAGGTGCTTTTTCGGAGAGTACTCTATAAAAATGATAGGAATTTATTCCTTGTTTTTCATATTCATACTCAGGTAAATCAACAGGATATTTATTTTTCCAGAGTTGCGTTTGATCAATCCATTTTATATTACTGAATTGGAAATCATAGAGTTCCCTGTTCAATCCGATTAAAAATTCTTTTGCATCAGCATGAATTGCAATGTCAGGAATGACGGATGGTTTAGTAAGTTCTTTTTCATCAATATCAATAATTATTTTTTTTGCATGTTGCGCAAAATTTTCATATTGATAACTTACCAGACCAATTGCCAATCTGCACCCGATACTTAAAAAAAGATCTGAATTCTGGATAGTAAAATTGCTGGCTCTATCCCCATACGTTCCAGGTCGCCCGACAAAAAGAGGATGTTGATGATCAATCAGATCCATCCCAAGCCGGGAAGTCATCACCGGAATTTTCACGTGATTTACGAAGGTATGAAATTCACTGATTGCATCAGATAAACGGATACCTGCACCGACAAGAATACAGGGTCTGCGACTGTTCCGGATATTTTCTGCAATTTCTTTAATTTGTTTTTGGAGATCTGATCCTGCAGTATTTGGTATTTTTGGAGGAGTAAATCCTTCATATTCTTCAGGATCAAATGATGCACCTTGAATATCAATGGGACATTCGATCCATACTGGCCCGACCCGTGGAGATTTTGCAATATGAATACATTTTTCCACTTCGTATTTTACACGCGACACGTCATCAAGCATTACGGCATATTTTGTAACATTCTGAAAGATTGGTAAAGTATTGAAACCCTGAAGTGCAAATTGTCGTGGCCCTTTAATTTTTGCAAGCGAAACCTTTGACTGGCCAGCTACAACAATACACGGAGATGAATCAACATAAGCCCCTGCAATGCTGTTGAGGGTATTAAGTGCGCCAGGTCCTGCTGTAACGTATGCAACTCCCAATTTCCCCGTAGCTCTGCCATATGCCTCAGCAGCCATCACCGCTGATTGCTCATGATGGCAACAAACATATTTTTGCTGTCCGTGTTGGAGTAATGCATCCGTTAAATGCATAATCATTCCACCGGTAATTAAAAAAACACATTCTCCTCCTTCATCGTATAATTTTGAGGTAATATAATCAGCAACTCGGATTTTCATATTTCACGACCTTTACATTAGTAAATCCAAACTTTCATACTCACAGATAATTTTTCTTTGGTGCTTTTATATATGACATTCCAATTCAACGATCCCTGTATCATTTCATTATGCTGAAATTATAGAGCATTCATTGCATGCCTATCTGGGACATTATTTCCAAATCTGAATAATTTGTGAATTGACATTTATTCAAATCCAAGCTCATTATTCACAATATAATCCGGCCTGTGCATCACTTCTTCATAGATTCTGGCAATATATACCCCCAAAATACCTACGACTAAAAATAACATGCTAAATAAAAACAGCATAACTACAATAAGGGATGTGAACCCCGGTACAACCCTGCCATATTCAACGTATAAAGACAATTCATAGATTATCAGAATTCCAGCAGCGATAGATAGGATAAAACCTAATATTGCTGCAATATACAATGGAAAATTTGAAAATGAAAATATCCCATTTAAGGCAAACTTAACCGTATTAACAAAATCCGCTTTTGATTCCCCGGCAAAACGTGGAGGACGTTCGAAGATTACTCCTGTTTGTTTAAATCCGGTCCAGGCCATTAATCCCCGGATATACTTATTTTTCTCGTCGAGTGAATTGAATGCGGTCAATACCTTTTTATCAATTAACCGAAATTCACTGACATTTTCAGGAATTTGATTATTTGAAAGAACATTAATCAGTTTATATGCGACGATTGAATTAAATTTTCTTGTGACGGATACCCCTTCCCGTGTTTTGATGATCCCATATACAATATCATAACCCTCTTCCCATTTTTTTAGAAAGTCGATAATTAATTCAGGTGGATCCTGTAAATCGGCACACATGATAATTATTGCAGCACCACGACTATATCTTAATCCGGCAAGTATCCCTCCATCAGATCCAAAATTTCTCGATAACTGAATAACTTTAAATCGATTATCCTCATTGTGAACAGCGATTAATTTATTATAGGTATTGTCATGTGATCCGTTTTCTACAATTATCACTTCAAAATCATAATTTGAGCATAAACTCATTACATTCTGCAATCGTTTTTTTAATTCATCTACCACATCTTCTTCATTATATGCTGGAATAACGATACTGATCAATTTGTTCATATATTTCCCACGTGCTAATAATTTTTGAAAAAACGGGTATACCACTCAATGGTTTCTTTCAGTCCCAGATCAAGAGTATATTGAGAACACCAGTTCAATAACTTCTTTGCTTTTTGTGCGGATAAATACTGATCTTGAATCTCATTTGCAGCATGATTCAGGATTTCGGGCTTGAGATCACTTTCCATAAGGTCAATAATTTTTTGGACAACCTCTAAAACAGTATGTGGTTTCTCCGTACTGAAATTGAATGCTTCTCCATGAATTTTTTTATTTTCCATCCTTTCAGCCAGTAATTCATATGCCGCAACCCCATCCCTTATATAAAAATAATCTCGGAGCGGGGAGCCGTTACTTCTGATAACCGGTCGTTTATGGTGAATTATCGATTGGATTGTTCCCGGAATAATCCGGTTGAAATTCAGATCCCCGCCACCATAGAAATTCCCACATCGGGTTACGCACACCGGAAGATTATACGTGTCAAAGTAACTCCGACAGATCAAATCCGCGCAGCTTTTTGATACATCATATGGATGTCTTCCTTCAAGAGGTGTTTTCTCATCATAGGGTAATGCCGGTTGATCGCCATACGCTTTATCACTGGATGCAACAACAATTCGTGAAACCAGGGGGGCTCTCCGGCATGCTTCAAGAATATTCCATGTTCCTTCAATATTGGATTTAAACGTTGAAATCGGATTCCTGTTAGCCAAGGTCACAATTGTCTGGGCGGCCAGATGAAATACCGTGTTAATTTCATATTCGTTTAAAATTCTTTCCAATATGGCATAATTTTCAATTTCACCGCGGACTGCTACTACATGATTAAAAATTTCAGGTTGATAAAACTTAGATTTGGGAACTGAGTCACGTACCAATCCAATAACATTTGCTTTCTTTGATACCAATGACTCAGTAAGCCAGGAACCAAGTAAGCCGGTACAACCTGTAATTAAAACGTTTTTATCAACCCAGAACGTTTCTTTCAACATATTGATTAAAACCTGTTTCATATTTGACTTTTTGAAGTATCAATTTTATCTTTAAAAGTCCATAATTTCTGACCAAAAAAACTCACCAGTGTAATTACCGGCAATAAGATCAATTGAGCAAGTCTCGGATCTGCATGAATAAGATCTACGCACACGAAAAGTGCGATTGCATTTGCAATGAAAACGATTGCATAGATCAAATTAAATTTTACATACTCGAATAACAGGAGGTTTTTCGATTTGAAGATCCAATATTTATTCCAGATAAAACTATTGGTCACTCCAACGATATGGGCAATAAATAACGCCTGTAAGTAAAACATGTAGTTCACTAAAAGGAAAAATACCCCGTAACCAACAATCGTATTGAGTATCCCTACAACACAAAATTTGATTATTTGTATTTGGGATACAGGATCCTGGGGTAATGTTTTGAAAACTGATAGAATCCTTTCAAAAAAACTGTTTACTTTTAACTCCTTGGGAGAAGTTATACCATTATCCATTTACTACCATACCTTCCACGGAGGGCACGGTGAAACCCATAAAGCATTGAGGATCTCGAGCTCCCGGTAGGTGTCACAGCATTGCCAGAATCCTTCATGGGGGTACATCATGAGTTCATTATCCGATGCCAACCTTTCGATGGGTTCCTTTTCAAGAATACAGGTATCACGGTCCTCCAGATAGGAAAAGAAGTCCTTCTTGAAAACGAAGAAACCTCCGCTGACAAAACCCCCATGTGTTTGAGGTTTCTCACTGAATCGTTTTACACAGTGAGAATCTGTACACAGTTCGCCAAACCGTGACGCTGGATGAATTCCTGTTACTGTCCCGATCTTTCCATGGGAATGGTGAAATTCAAGGAGTTTGTTAATATTAATGTCCGCAACAGCATCGCCATACGTGAGCATGAAGGTTTCGCCATCGATATATTTTTCAATCTTTTTTAACCGGGAGCCAGTCTGAGATTTTTCCCCGGTTTCAGCAAGAGTAACATTCCAGTGGCACTCTTCATGATCACTATGGAGTGTAATATCACATCGATTTCCCAGGTTTACGGTAAAATCGCTGTTCATAATTTCGTAATTTAAAAAATAATCCTTAATCATGTTGCCTTTATATCCAAGGCAAATCACAAAATCGTGAAAACCGTAATAATCGTAGATTTTCATTATGTGCCATAAAATAGGTTTTGTTCCGATCTGGACCATAGGTTTGGGACGATATTCAGTCTCTTCCCTTAGTCGTGTTCCCAAACCCCCGGCCAAGATTACTACTTTCATGAGAAATCCCAGTACAATTAAGAATTTGAGATATTTAAATCAATTTTTTTGAATTACCGTGATTTTGGTCTGGAGCAATTCACCTGTTTTAATCAATCGGTAATCCCGCAATTTATTTCCATGGATAATATCCACCTTTTGAGAATCAATAACTGGGCATTTTATATCCATTATCGATAAGAGATATCGGAATTTCCGAAAAGCACGGATTTTCTCCTGCAGGAGATTCAATGTCAATTCGGTTCTTTGCTTCCCTCAATCTCGGTAATCTGAAAATCATCTACGTGAAACACCAGATATCGAGGATCGCCCGGTGCGTAAATTCTTTTTGCATCACTTCTGAATTTGATCATGGATTTTCCGGGAGGAAGATCAATTTTTTTCTGGTAGTTGTATCCCTGGTTGTTCACGTAAAGATTTTCTGAAATAGTTGTGCCATCAATTTTTAATAGGGAAAAATCGGGATATCCGGTGGAGAATGAAGTGTTGATTAAAATTGTTCTCTCTCTATCTGAAGGGTTGGTTATCATCAGCGTTCCTTCAGACGAACTCCATCTCCAGTTATGACCATCATTCCTCTCCAGATTGGAAAAACCATCATACCATTCGAGTTGCACAGGATTTAAAATTCTGTCTTTTTGTTTAGCGAATTCATCTGGGGTCCATTGCGATTTTAATTGGTTATTATATTTCGTCATATCAAAGAAATATAATCTTTTATTATCACTTACCAGGGGAGTCGTTTGAAGTATTGAAGAGAGCGAAGATAGCGTTTCACTTCCCCTATCTGCATAGCCATAACTATCCACATACAGGCCATCAAATCCTGCAAATGACAAATTATCCACCATGTCTTTTAATGATTTACTCGTGATCTCTTTTTGCCAAAAATCACCTTCACGACCTTTCATCGCACCATAACTCCAGTGAATATTTTTTGAATGAAGATATGCACGAAAATGATCGTAATCCAACATTTGATTTACCGGAGGATTTTCGGGAAATGGTACATAGGGAAGCTGAAAAACTAAGGTATCGTTGGGAAATGTTTCCTCAATATTTCGGATAAACTGTTGATCATTAAGGAATGTTGTTTTGGTATTTTTATAATCCGGAACAAACTTTTCTGTGGTTTGATCATATAATCCAAAGAATAAAAGTATTACAATAAACCCAATAACCGCCCATCTCTTTGTTTTGGATGATGAATATTTCTGTAATATAAAATCCAGCAATAGAACTATTGCCATAATACAAAAGAATGCAATAAATATACTTATCCGATTATAAGCTCGTAACTGTGAAAAACCTGAATATGCAATTATTGAGCTGAATCCACCTATTGTTGCCAATAATATAGCAGAAAGATTTAGGGCACTGATTTGAGTTATTTTATTAAATGTTTCATTTTCTATCGAAGATTTCTTATTAAACATCTGATAGAAAATCCAGAATATAAGTATGAGGAAACCTATTGCCCCAATAATACCTAATGCCTCACTGTTCTCATTCATCAGGGGAGCTGTTGATCCATAATGTAAAGAAAACTGAGAAAATGGTTCTATTCGATGTCCCGGGACAGGAAGCAGGAGCTGGATAATTTTCAGTCCAAAAAATTCGGATTCTGCAGGGCTTCGTATCGCAACCTCCATATTTTTTCCATTAGCTTGTTGATAAAGGGTTGTCGGAAGATTTGACAAAAAGATGCATAAAACTATTATTCCAATTAATAATCCTGCATTTACTAAGGGACTCCACTTTTTTCTGGATAAGGTAGCATAAAAACCTGCAATTAAAAGGAAAAAACAAGAAAAAAATGGATAATAAACGAATTCCAACGCGATCCCGATACAGATAAAAATACTGATCAGTGTTTTTTTATTCAACAATGATGGTATCAGATTCTGC
This sequence comes from uncultured Methanoregula sp., assembly GCA_964590415.1. GTDB lineage: Archaea > Halobacteriota > Methanomicrobia > Methanomicrobiales > Methanospirillaceae > Methanoregula. Next base: position 25,390 of record CAZPVQ010000006.1, read on the forward strand.
GATCCTTTTTTAAAATTACTTACGAGAAAATCATCATCAAAAATCCAGAAGAGTACGAGCACTATCAGGGGAATGAGAAAATAGGAGGATAACACAAGATGTCCTTCTCCCCGCAAAAAATGAAAAGGAACAAAGGTAAATAACAAGCTACCTGCAATGGCGGGTACCGGTGAAACATGTAATTGTCTGAATACAAAAAAGGCTGTAATTGTTGTCAAAGGAAAAGTTAAAAGGAAAAAAATATTCATGGTAAATGCCCAATTCGGAAAAATTAATGAAATTAATTTCATAATTATAGGATCAAGCAAACTGTTTGTCGGATAATCATACGAAAAAAAACCCGTGGGCATCCCAATGTAGGGATTCTGAAAAATCCACCCGGTGTCAATCATTCCCTTAATGGATTGTCCAGCAAAAATTGCATCCCAGGAATATGAAAAAGGAATCGTCAGAGTTACTGACCACAATTGCATTACCCAAACTAAAAAACCAAGGCAGAGGATAAGTGAGATTATATAATAAGAAACTTCTTTTCCATGATTATTGTCCAATTAATCCACCCTTATCTACCCAATTTCTTCAAGATACCTCTACTTACTCTATAACTCTGCTAATTATTTTATAAGAATTGGTCGTACCATTAAATAAGGCGGCTGTTGCCCAGCTGACCAAAAATAAAATACCAATATTCCGCAGGTCCTCTCATCACCAATTAAATTTTTTGATACATCATACCCAAGATTCTCAATAATTTTAATTATTGAGTCGTCAACTGGTGAAATTTACTGATTATTCTACCCTCAATATCGGAGATACAACCATTACCCCGGTGAAATTCATAAAGATTCATTTCACGGAAGGAATCCTGGGTGGGTTCGCTGATATGGTTTGGCGTAAAAATTACCTGCGTTTTCATGTGTTCTCTAATCAGGACAGGGCACACTGGCAGATGAAAAACCATTACCGTGAAGAACGCTCAACATTCCAGCTTTTTCATATTGCAGATATTCGAAAACTCCGGTCTTTGGAGGAACCCGAACATTTTTTCGATATGGATCTCCTGTTTGCCGAAACCGAGTAGGGATTCCGGCTCGAAGGAAAGATCTTGCTTGAAAGAATAAATCTCCCGGGTTTTTACCCTTGAGGGTATTGTTTCCGGGAAGGCCGGCAACATCTCTGGGTAGTGTTTTCAGATTCCTGTCAATTCTCGGTCGGCCGATTTTGAGAGTTTTCCATTAAGACATTGAAACACCGGATTCCTGAAAAAAATACAAAGCACACGTAGCTATCCAGAACCCAGCAGCATTCCAAGTGGGAATTTCCTATCCCAGAATATAAACTGTTCCGATATGATTTTGCTTCTCCCGATGAACTCACTGTCTGGTACAATAAAAGACCTATCAGCAGTCCGGATTTCAATAATCCTCAATCCCCGGAACTTACATCCGCAGGAGATTACCTCAAGAGTCTATCTTCGGTCTCGGAATTTTTGATTGGTGAGTTGATAAAAAATTCAGGTTATCTTAAGCCAGGATCAATGAGTAATAGTTACAGGATTGCCACTTCTTCTCGACTTCAATATTGCCTTTAATGAGCCTCCATCGACTTGAATTGTTATCGGTTCATATCCAGCTTTCAAAAATATATGTAAATATTCTTCGATAGAAAAAACTTGTTCATTAATTCCTTTTAATAGGTCTCTTTTTGTAATTTCATTCTCTAGTGTGTTTGAAACAGGTTCACAGAATATCCCCACAAATCCCTCTTTTTGAAGGACACATTGTAATTTTTTTAGCATTATTTCCGGGTCTGTAAAATGATGAAGTGAGCTAAAAATTACAACTCCCTGAAATAAATCATTATTTAGGGGGGGGAAATTCGCATCTGCGCAGACGTTTAAAACATTGTATTTCTTACAGGATTTAAAATATAAACTACTTAATTCCAGAAGAGGGGGACAAATATCCAAGTTAACAACATCACAGTTATCCAAAAACGCGGATTGAGGATGAACACCCCCTCCGATTTCGAGTAACAATATTCTGCTATTATAATTTTTACTTATATACTCATTTAATATGCTCCACGCCAATTTGTGGTCATCTTCATAATTATTCTGATTTTCTGAAAATTTAATTTTTTCAAAATATCCTGGGGGAAGGTCAGTTTTATTATCGATATAGAGAGGGATGCGCATTGCTATTTCATCAAACCATCGGACATTTTCCTCAACGAAACAAATATGGAGGATATAGACTCCCTTTTCACTCGGAGTTTTAACTTTAAGAGGAATTGTCATTGAACGATTTGGTTCAATATCAATAGGAAGTTTGGTTCTTTCCCCATCCCGGATTATTAAATTGTTATTGCAGTCATAAAGATGATAACTGATATAAAGAGGGGATTTGCCGCTTGAGGACAGGGGGTTATCTCCCATGTTTTTTATTCTAATATTTCTAAATACCGTCTGGTTGGGGGGTAAGGGGTCTAAAAAATAATGTTTTTCAAAAAGGATACAATAATTATTTTTATTATTTAAAAAAAAATATTTCCGCAATATTTTTTCCCCATCATCATCAATAAATCCCAATCGATCTGAAATATCTCTGATCTCAGAATTGAACGCATAATCAGCATCATATTTTTTTGAATTCAGATAAATATTTTTTACTTTATCAAACATAATTTCCGTTTTTGGGAGAGATAAGTATTCTATTGTTTTATGTACTACGTCGTTGGATACGAATGTATTGTATTCATTTATGCTTTCTGTTTTTTTTAGCAATAAAAAATCTATGACATCATTCGATATTGGATAACTGACCGTACAATTTGAACAATATAGCCCCTGTGGTGTATAATTCAATTCTTCATTGAAACATTTAGGACACTTAAAAATTGAGACCATTTGAGGAAGCATATAGTCCAGCATATTATGTGGCTCACCAGACTGAGTGGTCAGATATCCAACCCCATTTTTCAGAGTTCCTGAATTATGACAAATTTCTCTACCTGCATTATTTTTTAGATCATGGATATCTGCTAAGTTTTCTCGATACTTCCCGGTTATGATGTCCCAGGAATAATTGTCTTCTATATATTTTTTGCCACAAATCCCCATACTTCTCCCGACGTTCGATTCAACTAATAGAAATAAAATGCATTCTTTAAATTCCTCATAATTTTGATACCATAATCCGGCATTGCTTCTCACACAATGTCCCTTCAGCACATCACAGTCTCCATTGACCAACACGGGAACACCTCCTGCCATTGCCTCTAAGGTAACCAAGGATAGACTCTCATAAGGAGAGGGCATGATTAAAATTTCCGCATTTGTCAACAACGCCTCTTTTTCACTTTCAGTAACGAATCCGATATACTTAATTTTTTTATGTTTTGGAATTGGAATGAAATCGCTACCTGCCAATACCAAATCCGGCAGGGAAGAATTTTCCTTAAGAAGTCGTTGATAGTACTCAAATAATTGATAGCAGCCTTTAGATCCTTCAATACGCCCCAAATACAACATATATGGTTTTAATTTTTCAAATTTTTGATTGGATCTTTTTTCTGGAATGGGAATTCCACAGCCGATGATATCCCATTTTTTTTCATTTTCATCAAATTTTACACGATTTAAAATTAATGCCCTTTCTTCTGGAACATTATAAAAAATACCTTTCACCGTCTGAAATAATTCTTGTGTTGTGGATAATTTCAATGCAGGATCATTCTCCGCTTCAGGCACAAGGAATGCTTTTTCTTTTGCCGCCTGAATCCCGAAATAACTGGTGTAATACCTGAATGTAAAAAAAATAAAAATGTGATAATCATCGTAATGATCCCGTATGTATTGAATCAGTTCCGGGCTTTTTGGTCCATTCTCATTAATCCAGTCAAGTTCATCATTTTTTGTGTGGTGATTGTAAAATATTTTTTCTTCAATTGCGACAACTTTGTTAACATCGCGGATTTTTGAATTTTTAAACCGCAAGACACGTATGCCATTAAGGGTCTCAATTTTTTCCGGGTATTCGTTTGCCCAGGTATGATAACTTTTTGCACAGGTGGTGAGGATATCTATCTGATAGTATTGTTTGAGATGTTCGGCTATCATTCTTGCATGGTACTCAGCACCCCCGACAATATCTTCCCCATATCTCATTACGACAATTGCGATTTTCATCATATCAGATCTTTTCTATATAGTTTTCTATCTCGTTCGCAATCCGGTCCCAGGAATATGCCGACTCCACCAATGTTCGTGCATTTTTCTTGAGTTTATCTTGTAATTTTTGATCATTCATCAATTGCAGTATTGATTGAAGCATGGTCTCCGGACTGCAGATTATTGCCTCATTGTTATGTTGTATCCTCAATCCCCTTGCACCCGTTTTAGTTGTGACAACAGGGATTCCTGCACTGAAATAATCAAGCATTTTTATATTGGTTCCCGAACCTGAAAACATTGGGTTTATTGCGATATCAGCAAGCTTGTATATCTCATATTTTTCAAGTTCATCAACAACACCAAATGCTAAGACATTATCCGGTAATTTTCCTACTTCAAAAAGATAATTATCCTTGATACTACCTACTAACAGTAATTTAGTATTAGTGAGTCCGGGAAGCAGGTCCTTAATAATAAATTTCAGTGCTTCAAGATTTGGAGGATGCCAGCTACCTACGAATAATACTGTTTTGGTGTTTTCAAGATTACAGAGATTTTTTTGCTTAATTCTTTCACTATCAGATATATATTGAATCCGGAGGGTATCCACACCGTTTGGTGCGACAGCGATTTTTTCAGGATAGAGATTATACAGTTCTAACAAATTTGTTTTATCTTCCTCAGAGGTAGTAAATATTAAATTCGAAAAATCACAGCAGTTCTTTTCGTTTGAAAATATTTTGGTGTTCCAATTATTATTTACATAACTCTTTTTTTGGAGGTATTCAATATCGATAGCGTCGTAGATTACCTTCGAAGAAGTGTTGATATGCTTTGAAAGGGTGAACAGGTAGGGATGGGAGAATATAATAATATCGGATAAAATCATTTGTTTTTTGACTTCATCGATATATTGAGGACTTTTCTCGATGAAGTCAATCATACAACAATCATAGAGGTTTTTTCCCAGTTTTTTTTCTTCATTGCATTGAAGTTGTGTATGATCCAGACTTTGGGGGATACAGATTTGTTGCAATCCATCCTCAAGATACAAATTTTCGTATGATTTGTTGGATTCGATGATTGAACAAATTATGATATCAAATTTTTTTGCCAACCGTGAATAAATATTATATAATCTTTGTTGACCTCCCCCCCGGGGGGGATAACAGGAATAGGTGGATAATACAAGAATTTTCTTTTTGGGGAGATGGATTCCTTGAATATTTAATAATTTATGGGTAAATAATTGCCAATTGATATTTTTTACTGATTCATTGGCAGCAATTCCCATATTGACTGCATCTGTTTTGTTTTCGATAAAATAATTAATTCTATCAGCTATCAGTTTGGGATCCGGAGCGGTAACAAACCCGGTCTGGCAATTTTTTACAAATTCCAAAGGGCCTCCACTATCTGTACAGGTAATGACTGCCTTTTGGCTTTTCATCGCTTCAACGGTTATAAATCCATAATCTTCATCAAAGGGAACAAATAACACTGCCAATGCATTTGCATAGTACTCTTTTTTTTGTTCTTCATTCACAAAACCCAGAAATTCAATTCTTTTGTCAGCGCCGGCTTTGGCTCTTAATTTTTTTTCTTCAGGACCTGTCCCGGCAATCTTAAGAGAAATTACCTGCGGAACAAATTTCATTGCCTCGATTAAGAGATCGATTCGCTTCGGACCATCTAATCTGCTTGCAGTAAAGAGATACTTGTAATCTGTGCAATAAAACGAGTCATTTATGGGAGGCGGGTAGATTACAAATACAGGAACATTGGTTGGAAAATAATCTCTCCGTTGCTTTACATTTTCTGACATCGTGAAGTATTTTTTGATTTTATTTGGAGATAACGCGTAATTATCAAGGAAGTGAACGATTTCAAAAATAAATGGCCCGGGGAATTCAAATAATTCCTCGGGGTACATCAATTCCGCTTTTTTCAGATTATTCATGTGGAGGAAAAAAAGATCCACATCACTCTGAGATGGATCTTTTTTTCGAAGTATGGCAACAATTTTTGTAACCTCATCAGTAATTAAAAAATCCGGGGTTTTTTCCGGTTTGTTAAAAAAATGATAAGTATCAAACAATCCTCGCAAATGATGAACCATATAGAGTATGTGATTTGGATGCGATATCATCCACGAAGGATATTTTGTTGAGATCACCAAATCAAAGCATTTGAGATCCAGGGTATAGAAATTAAAATATGAATCAATGATTCCCCAAAATGTACCTTCATTTACCGGTATTTTAATTAACTCACATTGGTGATTACTAAAATTATTAATAGCAGTTTGCATCCCGCTATAGAGGTACTCAGCTCCACCGATCGTGAAAGGAACCGGGCTTGGAGCGACAATCGCGATTTTCATTTTACCTCGTGTTTTGTAATTTTTTTCTTTCTTCGGAATTATTCAATATTATCAAAACGGTTTCTTCACTCATTTTACCCTCAGCGAGTTGATTAAAAAAATAATTATATCCTTCAGTATCGGGTTTACGATAAAGAATTTCTACATACGCTTTATGCAAAAAATCTCTGATTCTCGTATGATCTTTATCAGTTTCCTGATCGACACCAACTATTTTTTTTTTTGCGGTAATCTCAAAAAGCCATTCATCTCGATCCTTAATGGAAATCTCATCAAATCCGGAAACTTTGAGGTAATGTCTGATAAGGGGTTCGGTAAATGAGGTATAATGAAAATCTCCATTATATGCCTGAGTTCCAAAACAGCACTGGATGAGTTCTTCCTGTTTTTTGATCGCCTGATAATCTTTTTTTGAAAATAATGACAACAAACCGATTAAATTGGGAGCCCGAATCTTTATCAATCCGCCCGGAATCAATAACCTGTTCCATTCTGCCAGAACCATTTTTGTTTTGGTCCGTTCGATGTGTTCTAAGATATCATGAGCAAGGATTTCTGTATAGTAATTTGAGGGAAGCATTTTCAGATTTGTAACATTTGCAACCAGATCAGGATGATGGAAATCATTCAGGTCAACGTTAAGATATCCGTTGAGTATTTCATAACCACAACCCAAATTCAATTTGTTGGGATATAATTTATAATCAAAATTATTATTCATGATAATGCCCATATTCTGATATCTTACTTCTTTCCAATCGCGGCATAATCCATAGGGCCCCAAAGTAATAAATTTAACAAATCAATATTATAATTATAATTACCTAAAAATTGCCGTTCATTTTCAGTACATAGATCTAATTGGTATATTTTTTGCAACTTTGCTTTTTCAGGGATCTCAGAATAATATTTTAGTTCAATCTCTCTATATTGACTTGATTCCAATAAAAATTTTAGAGTATATGGGTGAACCGGTTTCTGATGACTCATATCAAGGTAAAAATTAAAAAATGCAACAAGTGACAGAGGATTAACGGTCTCAACTATTATGTAATACCCCTCTTTGAGTTTCATGTAGCATAGTACAAGCAGCCGAATGAGATATTCTGGCTCAAGGTGTTCCACAACCTGGTCAATAAAGATCCCGTCAAGACTATTTTCTTCAAGTGTCTCAAGATAGGCGATTGCATCCGACTGCTCCACCACTAACTGACGAGAACGGCAGTATGCCACCATATCCGGATCACTATCTACACCGATTCCGCCAATATTATGATCCTTGAGAATCTCAAGGAATTCGCCCCTACCACAGCCGATATCAAGTACGCGGGCACATTTTTCGAAGTACGAAAGGAATGCCAGTTGTCGTTTTGTGATCTCTTCCCGTGATCCCCGGAATCGCTCCTCGAAAAGGAAATAATTCAAATTCTCTTTTGAAGTGGATACGGCAGGAGCTCTTTTCTGAACCAGTCCGTTTTGAACACGCTCGTTAAGAACCTGTGCCAGCCAGGCTTTTTTATCAATATCAGTATTAATTGCCATTACCGCATTCTGGACATCGACGTAGATTTGATTTTCAAGTTCCTGGGCTTTTTTCTCAAGTTCCTGGATTTGATTTTCATGTTTCTGTTTTGTATTTTCAAGTTCCTGAGCTGTTTTTTCAAGTTCCTGGGTTGAATTTTTAAGTTCCTGGGCTTTTCTCTCAAGTTCCTGGGTTGAATTTTTAAGTTCATTTGTTGTATTTTCAAGTTTTGTATTTATTTTTGAAATAAACGCATCGCGTTCTTTTACAGCATCGGAGATCTTTTCATCGAGTTCTTTTTCGTTTTGTGCAAGATAATTTAGGACATGCTCCGTACTTTGGTTGAACACGGTCTGTTTATGGACAATCGGATCTACATAGCGCCGGACTTCGCCATGGACGATTTGCCGCCCTTTGATAAGAAATCTCCCAAGATAGGGATGATGTGAGCTGATAAAGTAACTATTATTGTGAATATCCCAATTCGAACTGGTGTATGAGAGATCACGCTGTATCGCATTGTTGGTTTCTCCTGCAATGCAATTCTTTGAATGGGATCCGATTACCGAATCCGGATCCCGGGGCGGTTCTCCTGCTTCCTGTCGCTTCCGGATATTCTCCCGGATCTTTACCATAATATCTTCAACGCTGATATCATCATTGTGGATTTCCCTGATATTGTCGTCCATTCAGTACTCCTTAGGATAAGCCGTTAGAAACTGCCTCAACTTTAATTGTAGGATTTAGATTAGTAACACCATCATAAAGTGGTTGTTTTTCGTTACGCACAACTTTTAAGGTTGCGATGTCATTGAGACGAAGCAGGTATTCATCAAAAGAATTTGTTGCGTTTCCTTTATTATCGATTGCAACGGTAATCAGATAATCATCAGGCTGTAAAGGTACTTTTATTCGATAAGATACCTGATACATTTTCCCCTTCAGGAGAGGATTGTTTTGTTGGTGTAAAAGGTGGGTATTCGTCCCAAAAATCGACATCCCGTATCGGTTCCGGATTAATATGCCGAATGTCGGATCTTCGATATGGCGTAACGTGCGAAATGAAAAGGATATGATGATCTCATCATCGCTATGAACGTGTGTGATGACATTTTTCGATAAATCGAGGATCCTGATTGAATCAAATTCAATTTCACGCGTTGATATATTCGAATTACTGAAGGACTCGTTTGCATCTACAATAGTTACCGGTTTTTCTCCGTTATGCAATTGTATACATATCCGTGAAATGTATAAATCAACAATACTCCGGGGAATTCCATATGATATAATCTTCCCATGATCCAATAATATCGCATAATCACATAATGTCATCACTGCGTTAGTATCATGCGACACAAACACGATCGATCCCCCTCCTGTCCGAAACTCCTGGATCTTCCGCATGCACTTTTGCTGAAAGTATGCATCCCCGACAGAGAGTGCCTCATCAACAAGGAAGCACGTGGGATCTGCATGGATCGCAATCGAGAATGCAAGACGCATTGTCATACCGGATGAATAGGTCTTAATCGGTTCATGGATGAACTCGCCCAGTTCAGAAAAATCGATGATGGTTTGTTTCTTCCGGTCTATCTCCTCCCTGGTCATCCCGATGAGCGTCCCATTCATGTAAATATTTTCTAACCCGGTCATCTCGGAATTGAAGCCGGTACCAAGTTCGAGGAGTCCGGTGACTTTTCCGTCAACCTTGATTAAACCGGAATCCGGAATGACTATTCCCGACAGAATTTTTAAAAGTGTTGATTTACCTGCACCATTCTGTCCAATGATCCCGAGAGTCTGGCCTGTACCTACCTCAAATGAAATGTTATCAAGAGCCAGGAAATCTTTGTGATAGGGTTTTCTGAGGACTATCTCTTTAAGCCGGTCGGCAGGTGAGCGATAGAGTTTGAATTTTTTCGATATCCCTTCAACTTTTATCATATTTGAGTACACTCCGGTTGGGTTCTGAAGCCTTAAAAAATATGCAACCCCAACAAGTGACCCGGAAGTTGCATATTTGAATTATATTTCAAATGAAATCCCGGATATCCTTCTCCAGTTTTTTAAAGATTACATAATCCAACGCAATCAGCATAATACTGAGAATCAAAACAATGGTAAGATAGTAAAACGATGGCATCTTCTGGTATACAAAAATATCATGGAACGCTGAGATGACGGGGAGCATGGGGTTCCATATAAGGATCTGCTGGGCCAGAGGTGGAAGGATTTCAAAAACATAGACAATAGGAGTGAACCAGAACCAGATCTGGAATCCGATGCTGACCGCCTCCTTGAGATCATGGAGGAAGACGATAAACATTGCAAGGAAGAACCCCAGCGAGTACGCAAAGACCTGCTGGATAACGTACACGATCGGGATGAGCAGCAGAAGTGGGGTAAATACATACCCGGTAATGAGAAGAATGAGGAGAAATATCACAAGTGTTACACAAAATGTAATCGTTTCTGAAAGTACAATGAAAAGCGGAAGGGTAGAGAGATCCATGTGGATCTTGGAGATGATGTTCTTTTTATCAAGAAACACCGTGGAGGAGCGTGTTACGGTGTTTGCAAATGCCATCCAGGGGACAAGACCCGAGATGAGGTAAATCCCATACCCCCACATCGAAGATGTGCCGGGCAACCTCGCTCCCATAAGGCTCCCGAATATGACCATATAGATCAGAATGTTGATAAGAGGATAAATGAACGACCAGCCAAAACCGAGGGCTGAACCGGAATACCGCTCGATAAAATCCCTTTTTGCAAGCTCGACAATCAGGCTGAAATTCATAGAATGCCTCGTTATTGGTTTGTGGGGAAGTTTGGCAAATTTCCGGCTACTATCTGGTAAGACCGTTTGATGCTCGTTTATTTTCAAACTTTCCTATTGAGTCTGAAACCCCCTATAGTATCCGGGATAATTCTTCAGAAATATTCTGATCTTTTTTTAAGGCTGGTCCGTGGATTAGTAGAATACCCTTTGTCCCTGTTATCTCTTCAAGGATGTTCCTTTTGATGGGTGCCCGGTAATACTGCTTGGATTTGTTTCCTGAATACGGTGATATCGAAGTCCTTTGCGCGGCTGAAACAATGCTCCCTGTACCGCGCAGGATCTTTGTTTATGAATTGAACGGCACAGGCAATTTTATCCGCGTCGGCTTCGACAAGCAGTCCAGTCTTTTCGGTTACGGTCTCGCGGTAACCCCCTTCGTTTACTGCAACAACCGGTTTTCCACTTGCCATAGCTTCGAGCGGTGTCAGTCCGTAATCTTCATCCAGTGCCGTACAGATATGTCCTTTGCACCGGGCGTAGAGATTTCGCAAATCATCCTCACTCACCTCCCCCCGCAGCGTTATGTTGGGTGGGAGGTTTACACGTATCTTTTCGGCATAACCCGATGCATGGTCTCCCTTGGCGTAACCCCCGACAATGACCAGTTGCTCATCAGGAATTTTTCGGAATGCTTCGACCTGCAATTCAATCCTTTTTTCGGGATATAAACGGTTCACGGAAAGCCAGAAATTTTCGTACCCTATGAAATAATATAATGATGTATTGACCGGGGGATAGATTACATCGGCATCGCGGTGATGATACTGAAAAATCCGGTTTTTCACATTACGGGAAATCGCAATAATGCTGTCAATATGTCTGATAGATCTCCGATCAAACCAACGGTGAAGTGTAACCCAGCTCCGGAATAATTGCCGGGTCACAAAATTCTGGCGCGTAAGAAATGTCGGGTACAGGTCATAAAATGCCCTGACTGGTGTATAACAATACCACATATTTGGATGGTGGCGGTGTGCAGCGTAATGTGACCAGTTTCCGGTGAATATAAAAAAATCGTATTTTTCAGAAAAATCCACAGAATAAAATTTTAATGACGCTGATATCTGCTTGAGCGGAGGAAATTTTATTGTTTTTCCCAGACTGATGACGCGAACTGAAGGATCAATTTTCCGGACGGCATCAGTGTCAGTGGTAATAATATCTGCGTCAAGGATCTTTGCCAGAGCAATAACAACCCGCTCCCCGCCGCCAATAGCGCCAAAATAGTCGTGGAATAATGCAATTCTCACGACGTTTCACCAGATGTCATTAATCCCGTTTCCACCATTTCTCCGGGAATTTTTGAGCAATAATTGCATCGCCTTCTCCTGGTGGAACAAGTCCGCAAGCTCGGAGATCCGCATCGATCATGATCTTCACAAGATCGTGAAATTTAATTCGGGGTTTCCATTTGAGCACTCGTGCAGCTTTGCTGGCATCGGCAATCAGAACATCGACTTCGGTGGGTCTGAAATATTTCTTATCAAACTGCACATGGGCGTTCACATCAAGATCAACATAGGAACATGCAGCTTCCAAAAATTCCCGAACAGAATGTGTCTCACCCGTGCCAATTACAAAATCATCCGGAGTTTTTTCCTGCAGCATCATCCACATTGCTTCTACATATTCTGGAGAAAATCCCCAGTCCCGTTTTGCATCAAGGTTGCCCAGATAAAGGAGAGGGGATTTCTTTGCCAGGATTCCAGCAATCCCCCTGGTTATTTTTCTGGTCACGAATGTCTCTCCTCGGCGGGGCGACTCATGATTGAATAGGATACCATTGGTAGCAAAGAGGTTATAACCTTCACGATAGTTCTTAACCATCCAGTGCGCGTATACCTTGGCGCATGCGTAAGGGCTGCGGGGAACAAAACCCGTGTGCTCATTCTGGGGAGGTGCTGCTCCGCCAAACATCTCGCTTGAAGATGCCTGGTAAAAACGGACAGGGTTACCGCTCCTGCGTATTGCCTCAAGAATCCGTGTGGTGCCGAGCCCGGTAACATTTCCGGTGTATTCCGGTGTATCGAAACTCATACGTACATGGCTCTGGGCACCCAGATGATAGACCTCATCAGGCTTAATATTGAAAATGATATCAACAAGTTGTTCTGAGTCTGACAGATCCCCGTAATGGAGGAAAAGCTGGGCACCGGGTTCATGGGCATCAACATAAATATGATCAATTCTTCCCGTGTTAAAGGTCGATGCTCTCCGAATCAGACCATGAACTTCATACCCTTTTGACAAAAGGAATTCAGCAAGATATGATCCATCCTGCCCTGTGAGACCGGTGATAAGAGCCTTTTTCTGTTTTGTCATATTTTTCTCCCTTTGTATTTTCAAAACATAATTTTTTAAAAATTTCCCCTATTTCCCATTCTTTGTTTTGCCATAATCAGGTATAAATACAATTATTACGGTTTTGATTCATGCGAAAGAGCAGTAAACCAGTAGTCATACAGGTCCTGAAGACTTTCTTCAAATGAAACTTTGGGGTGCCAGCCAAAATCGTGCATAATCTTTTCATTACTTCCGATAATTTGAGGGTTATCTATGGGACGAAATTGTGATTTCTCCTCGTGGATTTGGATATTGGTCTTGTATATATCGGAGAGTATTGTAATAATGTCGCGAATTGCGTATCCCCGACCACTGCAAATGTTGTACACCTCTCCCCGATGTCCTTTTTCCAGCAAGAGACAGTAAGCAGCTGCCACGTCCCGTACATCGAGAAAGTCCCGAATAATCGATCCGTTCCCTATGTGAATTCCATTGTCCTGTTTTCCTTGATTTATCATGACGAGTTGTTTAACAACTGAGCTGACAACAAATCTATCGCTCTGACCCGGTCCGCAATGATTAAATGAACGTGTGCAACAGATATCGAGACCATATCCATCAACATAGATTTTTGCCAACTGTTCCTGTGCAACACGGGCTATCGCATAAGGATTTGTCGGATGCATACAGGTTTTTTCCTTCAGAGGCAGATCGTTCTGTGTCACAATTCCATATTGTTCAGCAGATCCGACAGAAAGGATTTTGGTGGGGATACTAAAAAGCCGGACGGTTTCAATGACGTTCATGAAACCCGAAATGTTATTGAAAAATGAAGAAGCGGGAGTTTTCCAGCTTTCAGCAACAGAACTCTGAGCAGCGAGGTGGAGGATATAATCCGGCTCAATATTGCATATGAGAGATTGAATCCTGGGGGTATCCCTTATATCGGCCTGATGGAAATGAATGTTCCGGAGTATTTCGTCACCACTCTCAACGAAATCCCATACTGGTTTAGATCGGCTGATACCATATACTTCAACACCTTTTCTGTTTGTCGCGAGAAAATGGGCGAAGTGTCCGCCGACAAAACCGCTAATCCCGGTAATCAGGATTTTTCTCATACGTTTTCCTTCAGTGAGAACGATCAATACGTCATGATGTTCTGGTTCACTACTATTTCTCTGTGACATATATATTCATTTTTTATTTGAAATTATTTTTCGCTCAATTTCCTTCCGATCAACGAAGATAAAATCTTTGGTATAGAGAAATTTTTCAAATTTACTAAAGGAATGTAAAAGAGATCGGCAACAATCTGGAATGAAATCAAAGGAAATTTTATCAAGTTTTGTAGAAGGGTAATTTTAGCTCTTTGCAGATCCTCCCTGTTTATTACTTGATAAAAACTTCCTAGCCTTCAAACTATCAAACAGATTATCTTTATTTCGAAAAATTGATGCAATTTAATAGATAGAGTGTATATAAGAAGATTCTTGCAGGAAATGTTTTTAGTCCATATGTGCAAGTCATTTCTCTCCAATGAATTTATTGAATCAAACGTCAATTATTTTACCACTGCACATAATGACGTCAGGAGAAAGAATGGAAACACAATCCGAAAGCAGATATACTTTTGACGTTTCGGTAATACTTCCCGCTCTCGATGAAGAACGAACCATTGGAGAATGCATTGCAAAAATTCAGAAAGTGTTTTATGACAACTCAATCAATGGCGAGATAATTGTTGCTGATTCATCAACTGATCGAACAAAGGAGATTGCAGTATCGTTAGGAGCAAAAGTCTTCCCTGCAGATAAAAACGGTTATGGTAATGCCTATCTTACCGGATTCAAACACGCAGGAGGTCGCTACATTGTCATGGGTGATGCGGATAATACCTATGATTTTCTTGAAATACCCTTACTACTCGCCCCTCTTAAGAATGATGCTGATTTTGTAATAGGATCCCGGTTCAAAGGCACAATTCATAAGGGTTCGATGGATGGGCTTCACCGGTATATTGGAAATCCGGTTCTCACGTGGATGCTCAATTTCATTTTCAATACTCATTATTCTGATACTCACAGCGGATTTCGAGCGATCACCCGTGAAGCTCTTGACAGGCTGCCTCTGACAACAGGGGGTATGGAGTTCGCTTCGGAAATGCTGGTGATGGCCTCAAAAGAAAGACTGCGCATAAAAGAGGTACCAATCTCCTATTACCCGAGGCTGACACCCTCAAAATTACACAGTTTTGCCGATGGCTGGCGCCACCTCAGGTTTGTACTCCTTATGAAGCCCCTGCCATTTATTGCTGTACCTGGATTTTTGTTCTCTGTTGTTGGGATTTTGCTTATGACATTTTTTTATATTAAAGGGGATATCGAATCATCCCATCTTCATACTCTTATTCTTGGTGCAATCCTGGTGATAGGTGGTCTTCAGGTTGTCCTTTCGGGATTCCTGATGAAGACCTATTCAGTCATCCATGGATATGAGAAGAAACAGGGTTTTATCGAATTCCTTATGAAATACCACAGCCTGGAAATACTCCTTGTTCTGGGATTTTTGTCAATCTTCATAGGAATGCTTCTCGGTTTCAATATCTTCCTCCACTGGGTATTGACTGATTTCGGATTTCTTTCCGAAATCTCAACTGCAATTTTTTCTCTCGTATTGATCGTAAGCGGAATACAGATATTTCTCTTCGCGGTGTTCCAAAGTATGATGCTCCTCAATGAGAACACTTATCCTGAATAGGTCTGCCCGATGAAGATTGCCTTTGTATACGATGCTATCTACCCTTATGTAAAAGGTGGAGTGGAAAAACGCGTATGGGAACTTGCAACCCGGCTCAACCGTCGCGGGCATGAGGTGCATCTTTTCGGAATGAAATTCTGGGATGGTGAAGATAACTTTATCCGGGAGGGGGTGTTCCTGCACGGGGTCTGCTCCGTTCAAAAACTCTATGCCCGTGGAAGAAGAACCATATGGCAGCCCCTCTTTTTCAGCATTCATCTCTTCTTCCCATTGCGAAAGGAAAGATTTGATCTCATCGATTGCCAGCAGTTCCCGCTGTTTTCATGCATTGTCTCAAAGGCAGTATCCCACATCAACAAAATCCCGTTGATCATCACCTGGTATGAAGTCTGGGGGGACTATTGGTATGAGTACCTGGGATATAAAGGAATACTGGGAAAGGCTATAGAACGATATATTGCATCCTTTAACAACCCTGCAATCGCGGTCTCCCGTATAACGGCAGGCCGTTTCCTGACTTATTTCTCCAGACCGGTCACCTATCTCATTCCTGTCGGGATCGATATTTCCCTCATCAGATCGATCCATCCCTCGGCCGAGAAGTCGGATATCATCTTTGTCGGACGTCTGATCAAAGAAAAAAATGTATGTCCTCTTATGCAGGCTTTCCATATACTTGTTTTAAAGCAACCGGATCTCAGATTAACAATTATTGGTGATGGCCCTGAACGCAGCGCAATTACCAAGCTCATCAAAGACCTGTCACTTGAGGGTAATGTCTCTATACGGGGGTTCATGGAAGATCACAATGAAGTAATTGCCCGGCTGAAGTCTTCAAAAGTGTTCGTGCTCCCTTCTACGCGGGAAGGTTTTGGGATTTCCGCGCTTGAAGCACTGGCATGCGGGATCCCGGTTGTGACTGTTGATCATCCGGCAAATGCTATCCGTGACTTAATCACCGAAAAAAATGGTTTCCTTTGTTCTTTGTCTGCAGAAGATCTGGCTAAAACAATCAGTCTGGCGCTAAGGCACCATGCATATATGCGGGAATCCTGTATTGTATCAGCGGAACTGTATGACTGGGATCGGATTCTATCAGTGATTGAATTGTATTATCAATCCCTGATCGTGAGGGAAAATAATCCCGTATTAAAACAATAAAATTTTTATCGAATTTCTCAGGTCAGATCTTTATACTGCAATAAGGTTGCCCTCAATTACATCCCTTTCTGTTACCCTGATATTCTCTGATGTACCTACAAGATGGTACTGACCGGTCGCTTGAACATCATAGGGATTGCCATGGGTTGAGTAGGGAACGATAAACTCTCCATTCTCGCTTTCCTGCATGTAAACAAACCTCCTGCCGGTGTTTGTTATCATTGGTAACTCTAAGATACCATTACCAGGAATATGTGCACCTTTGACATATTCGAAGATCTTGACATATTTGATGTCCGATAGCATGGTAACATCAGATTCCGGAAAAATTTTGACGGACGCGTTATTCGGAGATTCATGGATGAGCCGGTAATGCTTCAGTGCAGATATCTCCGATACTGTCTGTTTCGGAAAACCGGAGAAAATATTTGCGTATTGACCGGGTGTAATATTTGTTCCCTCTCGGATAATCCGGGTATCATTTTGCACGGGTGAAATTTCCCGGTCCTGTTCGCTTGTAATCACCCGGGCATATCCGTTAACATCCCCGGAGGTCTCACCAGCAGCCGGCACCTGGCGAATCATATACTGGATATATTTTTCAGTTTTCGGGATTTGCATTGAACCATCAAAAATATGGAGACGGACGACCATCGTTTTGAAATATCCGTCATCATACCGGTGAACCTTTTGCAATTGTGAGGGATCGTTTGAGTCCCTGACCATGAACCATTTGATATACGGCGAAATATCTACAGAATCACTCGGCCATGGAACCAAATTCGTGAACGTGTCGACGGCCATTTCTGAATTGGTGATAACATATTTTCCCCCCAATGAATGAAGGATAGTGTCTGCTTCCGATTCGTTTTGACTCAGGAAATATGCGGCCGCGCCTGTACTACCCCTGAGATTGTCCTGAAATGGATTGGTAATGGGAATCCGTTGCGCAAAGAACGTGATCCAGTGACCGGCATCCCAGACAGCCATGATCCCATAGGATTCCGGAGGGTAGGAAAACCCGCGTGCTTCATACGCTGTAAAATAATCAATTCCTGTCATGGGTGTGTTATTTTCCAACCATGCGAGTGACTCTGTCCAGTCTGGTGAAATCTGATGCTGTGGAGTACTAAATCCATACTGGATATCCTGAACCAATGAAAATATTATGAGAGCAATTGTAAGAACTACTATTGCTGCAACAGTAAGATCTTTTAAAGTTCCCGAGTAATTTACCGGATTTTTACCAGGAGTTTTTGTTTCCTTCTTTTTACCTTTTTTTGTTGAGGGATTATTTCCGGAATTATCTCTGCCCGTATTGATCGGAGGAACAGGGGATTTATAGAACCGTGAGATTATCGGGGCACTGTACCGAATTATTGAATCCTTTTTCCAACTGAGGGGTTCAGCGATACATATAGCTGACAGGAGAACCACATTGACCGTGAAATAATACTGGAATCGCTGGAATCGTAGGGTAAGAAGAAGCATGGCCACAGACCATACTAACAGGAACACCGTCTGAATGGTTCTTTTTTTTACGGTGGAATATCCCAGTACCAGCAGACCTCCTGCCATCAGAATAAGTGCGATAGTAAAATTTTCCCAGGCCCCTGTCAGGGTCCAGGGTTGTGTCTCAACCACTGCAACGGAATATACCGAGAACCCGAACACCAGTCCCAGTACCTGATCAATAAATATCTGGAGCAGGGGAATACTCTGGATTACTATGAATCCCGCTGCAGCGAGTACAACAAGACTCCCAACATATGCCAGTTTTTTTCCCTGGAAGATTGCTGAGAGAATAAAAAGCACTATCGTTTCAGCAATAAGCGCGCAATACACATAGACAATCCCGATGGAATATTGGGTTAGTGCTAAGCTTTCCTGTTTGAAACCAAACAGGAAGAGAAGAATTATTGAAACCAAAAATACTCCAACAGTTACTATAAAGAGATAGGTGGAATCCTGTTTCGAGAAATAATCCAGACTATACTGAATCAGCATGTAGACTGCAATAATAATCAGTGAGAGGACAACGGTTGGAGATGAAAGGAGTGCGAGGAAAAAAATTATTCCGGTAATCGCTGAGAGGAAAAGCGGGAAAACAAGCGTTTTCCACTCTTTTAAATCGATCGGGTTACTTTTCACATAGATTAGGGTAAAGATGCAGGCCAGGAAAAAGAGCGTGCTGAAAAGAACTTCCGCGATATGATGATCAGCCCACCCATACGATGAAAGGGAAAAATACTGGATTGATACGACTGATATCAGCCCTGCAGCGACAATCCCCGCTTTCCAGTTCCACACCGTCTTTCCCAGCTGGAACATCACCGGGACCATAATCACGGCCATGAGTGGGGCTACCCAGCCTGTTGAATTAATAATCCCGCTGCGTGTTGTTGCGCCTGTTATCAGGGAGAGAGTCGCGGCAATGAATGGGTAGAGCGGCCCCCAGTCAATTACCTTTCCTGTGGGATAAGCAGTCATCGGATCAAACCAGTTGTACCGGGGAAAATCCCTGACCATAACCTCAACCTGTCTCATGGTATACCAGGAATCCGTGTCGAAAATATACAGAAATCCTGGATCTTTGATGAACAATGCAGGTATCATCCTGAGAACAAGGGCAATCCCCATAAAAAGGAGAAGTAATCCGACAATAATGTATGACTGATATTTTTTAAGATTGGTTAGATCCATTATTACATACTAATGAAGTAAAATTATAATAAACCTTCAACACCCTTTACGGATAGCTAATCTGTTCAATAAGGAATAAGTTGTTTTCAGCTCTCCAGAATTCCTCGTATGAGGCAATGAACCAAAAACACGGGTATGATTACGGCGGGGGACCGAGTCAGTATCCCGTTACCGTCTCTGCGCACAAGCAGCGATGATGACGTATTACCTAATCAGTCGTATCGCAGTTGGGAAGAGCCGAAACGGCGGGGGTGAAACACCCGTGAGTGTTTAGCTTGGTACCGGGCATTTTTACAGAGCAGTTTTTTTTAAAAAAAGATGCGCCGTTTTTTCCCTTGATCTTCCTGTTATAAAACTGATAAATCTTTAATCGTAACCTATTTTTTCCTAGAGCTTGCTTTCTTTTCCTCCAGTGCAGAAACTTTTTAAAAACCCCTTTGAGGGAAACTCATGGACACTTGTCACGACAATTCTCCCTTTTCCTAATATCTTTTCAATAATTACATCTGATGATTCTGCAATTCCAACACGCTCCCCTTCGTGGGACGGAAATGAGCCATCGCACTCGATGCACATGGGATCATAATCATCAATGATGGTTCCGGTATCTGACCATGAACTGCATTCGATATGGCGCGGGTGGCAGTCATGCCGGTACTTTACCGGAAAGGGGAGCCAGTCATAGGCATCAGGTTTATCGGTCGCTGCACCGAAGACAAGGAGATTTCCACCGCTTTCCACAAATTTTTTGATTCGCGATGAGGAGGCGCGGAGTGCCGGAAGAAGGTTTGAATAAGCAGGGTTTGCAAAACCTGTAGGAATAATAAGACAATTGAAGGTGCCCCGGAAAAAAGGGGCCGCGAGCATATGTGGGGTGACAAGTTCACAGGAAATACCGCAGTCTTCGATATACCGGTTGAAGTGCTGTTTTGTACCCCAGACAAAACCTGCACGAGAGCTCATCCCTTGATCACTCCAAGTGGTGAAAGACGTGCAACGAGCCGGGATATCCCCACCTCATGAACTACATTTACCACTTCATCACTGGGTTTGTAGACATCCGGAGCTTCGTCAGCGATGGCGTTTTCGCTGTGTGATCGGACAATAATACCCTCTTTTAAGAGATTCGCCGTGATTTCCCTCCCATTCAGATTCTTTTTTGCCTGTGTCCGGCTCATTATTCTCCCTGCACCGTGGCAGGTGCTCCCGAATGTTCTGTCCATGGCAACCTGAGTTCCGTGTAAAACGAATGAAGACGTACCCATACTGCCAGGGATGATAACTGGTTGACCAAACGAAGTAAGATCAGGAGGAAGATCTTGCGATCCTGGTCCGAATGCACGGGTAGCACCTTTTCGATGCACACAGACATTCATGCGCTTTCCATCCAGAACATGCTCCTCCATCTTTGCAACATTATGCGCAACATCGTATATGAGCGGCATTTGATCATATTCAATCCTGAACATCTTTGATAGTACCTGACGGGTTGTATGGGTTATCATCTGCCGGTTCGCCCATGCATAGTTGGCTGCTGCTGCCATGGCACCAAAATATGCCATGCCTTCCGGGGAGGTTATCGGTGCACAGGCAAGTTGTCGATCAGGAATGGTGATATGATATTTTCTGGTTGCGCTTTCGAGTATCTTCAGGTGATCCGTGCATACCTGGTGCCCGAGCCCACGGGAACCGCAGTGGATCATACAGCAGACCTGTCCGAGGGCAAGGCCAAACGCTTTTGCCGCACCCGGGTTAAAAATTTCACGCACAATCTGGATTTCAAGGAAATGATTTCCTGATCCAAGTGTCCCTCCCTGAGGTATTCCACGTAGTTTTGCTTTGGCAGAGACGGCGCGCATGTCTGCAGCTTTCATGAATCCCTCTTCTTCACACCGCATGAGGTCATGTTCTACACCGTATCCTGCCTTGACAGCCCATTGGGCACCGTGTACCATCATATCTTCAAGCACCTGGGAAGACACCTTCTTTGAACTCTTTGCTCCTACTCCTGTAGGGACTGTGCGGAAGAGTTCATCAATAAGATCCCGGCGTCCGGCAACATCCTTATGGAGGAGTGGGGTTGCAAGTAATCGCACCCCGCAATTAATATCGAACCCGACTCCTCCGGGAGAGATAATCCCCTCATCAACAGAAAATGCAGCTACACCTCCGATAGGGAATCCATAACCCCAGTGGATATCCGGCATCGCAAGCGAATTTTTCAGTATTCCGGGCAGTGTTGCCACGTTCGCGAGCTGCTGGACAGCACCCGGTTCGAGCGTCTTGCCCAATGACTCAGAAAGAAAGAACCGTCCCGGGACCCGCATGCCAGCTACATATCCAACAGGTACCTCCCATTCATGCATGCCGATTTGGTTTATACCTTCAAGCATCCGTCTATCACACTCTGCCATTAGTCTTAAACATCAAATATGATGTCCAGCATATATCCATTCGCCTCATGCGTGATTGCGAGTCCTGAATAGGAAATCCCTTTCACTTCAGATCCTCCTGAATGACGGACAGGATCGAATGGTTCACCAGAAAGTTCTGCTCTGAGACCCTGACCGCTTACTGTGACACCAGCATCTGAAAAGACAAGACTTTCCACTTCGGATAAGAAAATCACTTCTGAAAGAAAATCTGCAAGGAGCGATTCGTTATCAGAGGATTGAAGTGTGATCGTCTTTCGAATGCTCCCGGCGCGATCTGTTCCGTACATCACCTGCATCAGGGCTTTGAAGGTTTCAGAAAAAAGTGCTTCAAGTGTAGGCGCATGTACCCGGATTTTTACATCCGCAGTATGGGAAATTTCTTCAAAACTCATCCGCATTCATGTCCGACAAGATCATCATCATCAAAAAAAGGGACCATATCCATCCGGATGTTGTGCAGGAATCGGGCCTGATGAACGGAAACATAGATCATATGATTTCCTGCTTTTAGAAGGAGATCAGTCTTTTTCGGGGGTTTGATACGGATAGGTAAAAGTATTGGTCCGCCACAGGATGTGCAGATGCGAAAATCGCAGTCCCGTTTTTTGATATATTCTATCACTTCCGGGACAATGGTCACCTCGCTTATGCAGGTGGGGTCTTTGGCAGGCATGATGCTAGTATACTAGGAACGTTGCAGTAAAAACCATTGTGGATCGTAAACGGGTTTAACTGACCCCAACGATCCGGACCACGATGTCAAAGTATTTGTCTTTGAGTTCGTAGTTGTTTACACCGTCGGAATTTCGCGTTGCGCGGAGGATCCCGATGCGGGATGCAATGATGCCGACCATTGAAGCGATGGCATGAAATGTAACTGCAAACCGAGTCTGAAGTTCTGCGACGAGTTCTGCAATCGTGAGCGATTTTGTTTTTACAAAAAGGATGAGCAGTTCACGCCGGATTCCGGTCCTGTCCCGAGAAAGATAAGACCGCAATCGTCCCTCAACGACTCGTTTGATCTCTGAAGGAGATCTCATAGATTTACTCTCAAAGGTCTCTCTATATATATTTTTTCATTTTATGCGATTTTTAATCCCCAAAAGGAGATCTCACCGCTAGGTGAAGGGGGATGAATTTTCTGCGAACTTTATAGATATTTGAAGATGGGGGGATAGGCACCTTCCTCTTTGAATATAATGTACCCTGGCTCTGAATAATTCCTTTTGCTATTGTGTGAAATTCAATTTATGGTGCTATGAGAGATGATGGCGCCTGTCTGATCATACTGCGCCTGCGCTATGAGAAGCGATGATGATGTATTAGCTGTTGTTTATATCGCAAGGGGGGCTGGAGCGCAGGGATGACATCCCTATGTGTATTTTGCTGGTATTGAGCATTTCTCCTGTGCCTGTATCTGGTAACTATTTAATCAAACGTAAACAGATTATTATGACATGGGTTTGTTCAACTATAACATCGAGAAATATTCACCGAAACAGCTGGTGATAATCCCTCTCGTTCTTCTGGCAATATCGGTTGTACTACTCGCATTAACCATGGCTTCAACCGGCATGCCCGTGACCCCAGGTATTGATTTCTCCGGCGGGACAGCAGTAACGATTGTTACTACTGACACCAAGGAACAGCTGCAATCGACGTTTGCCGGTTATCCGCTGGTTGATATCAGTGAAGGGGTGAATAACGGGTATTTTTTAAAATTCGGAGCAATGGACGATACAGACTTCCGATCATTGTCAGCGGTTATTTACCAGAAATTCCCCGATGCCAAGGTTGACCAGATCGGAGAAACCTTCGGAAAAACCCTGCAATCACAGGCTGTGCTTGCTCTGGTATTTTCCTTCATTGGCATGGCCATTGTGATTTTTTTAGCCTTCCGTACATTCGTGCCAGCGGTTGCAGTCGTCCTTTCGGCATTTGCTGACATGGTCATGACTGCAGCTACCATGAATATTGTAGGGATTCCTCTCTCGCTTGGTACACTCGCCGCGCTCCTGATGTTGATCGGTTACTCTGTGGACAGTGACATCCTTCTCACAAACCGAGTACTTAAACGGCAGGGTAAGCTCAACGAAAAGCTGACTGGCGCGTTCCGTACTGGCATCATTATGACCTCAACCACCCTGGCTGCGGCTTCGGCAATGTTTGTAATCGCCTGGTTAGGGTCTGTCCTGATCCTGATGGAGATATCCGCAGTACTCCTTATAGGTCTTGTTTTTGATATCATGAATACCTGGATGACAAATGTCGGAATACTCAAATGGTATGTCCTGAAGGGAGGTGGCAAATGAATAAAAAAGAATTAATAGCGCTCCTTACTGACTGGAGGGTTGCGACACTCATTATCCTTGTCGTTCTCTCAGTTATTGCCATAAATCCGCATTTTGATGAAGACGGTAATTTTACAACCAATCTCCAGTATGGACTTGACCTCCAGCAGGGCTCCTGGCTCCAGCTTGAATTCCAGGCAGAAGTTGTTGGATTCACTACCGATAGCCCGCTAGATGAATTCATCACGAATCTCACAAAGAACCTTGATGCAGAAGTATTACAGGTTGATTCCAATCACCTCGAAATACGAAAATACTATTCACAGGCAGATCTGGAAACGATATTTATTGTATCCGGGGGAAAGATTGTAAGTTACCAGCCGGGTGTATCAAAGGCAACTGCTGAAGACGTTAAGCGCATACTTGAAAACAAGATCAATACACTTGGCACCAAAGACGCAAAAGTCAATACCCTCACCGGGATGAACAATGTAGCGCGGTATATCCGCGTTGAACTGGCCGGCGTGGACATGAAACAGGCTCAGGATATCGTCGGAAAACAGGGTAAGTTCGAGATCCGTGTCCAGACAACCGGAAACCAGACTGAGCATGTTCTATCCGGTGAAACAATCACCAACGTTCAGACACCCAGCCAGGAGCCCCCGGGCAGTGACAAATGGGGTGTTGGTTTTACCTTAAGTGAGGGGGGTGCTGCTGCATTCCGCGCTGCTGCGATCAAATACGGCGCAACCGCAGATCCGGCCAATCACAACCTTATCATGCTTCTCGACAATAAGACCGTGTACTCCGCTCCTTTATCGGAAGACCTCGCAGGGAAACTCCAGAGTGAGAATATCCGGCAGCTCTTCGCATCAACAGGAGCCGGAAAGTACGGGACCCAGCAGGCAACCAATCTTGAAATCCACCTCAGGGCAGGCGCGTTACCTGTTGATGTTACCATAGCAGGATCCGGCGGGGTAACAGCCCCCCTTGGGGAGCGTTACAAGATGACGGCGCTCCTTGCCGGGATTTGTGCGCTCATCGCTGTCGGATTAGTGATCTATTACCGGTACCGCGAACCTGTCATCGTACTCCCGATGGTCCTGATCAATGCTTCAGAAATTATTATCCTGCTGGGTTTTATTGCCTTAATCAATTTCCAGCTGGATATGCCTACAATCGCCGGTCTTATTGCCGTCCTTGGAACTGGCA
Organism: uncultured Methanoregula sp.; assembly: GCA_964590415.1. Lineage (GTDB taxonomy): Archaea > Halobacteriota > Methanomicrobia > Methanomicrobiales > Methanospirillaceae > Methanoregula. The sequence goes on from CAZPVQ010000006.1 coordinate 51,159, forward strand.
TAGATCAACTGGTTGTGATAACCGATGAGATACTGCACGAAGGCAAGGTTCCTTCACCAAATCTCTATCTGAAAAGGCTTTCGCGGGCTCTGAGTATTATCCTTGTCGCTGCTGCAACCGTTGTAATAGCGATGCTGCCCCTTCTGTTAATGGACTTGTCTACGCTCAAGGGATTCGCCATGATTACCATCCTTGGTGTTCTAGTCGGTGTACTGGTGACCCGTCCAGCGTACGGAAGAATCATTATGCAAGTCCTCTCCAAATAAAATCCATACCTTTATCTTTTTTTTAATCGACTATTCTTCCGGGTATGTAAAAATGAGCAAACCGGTTTTATATGATTTTTTTGCGACCTGGTGTGGTCCCTGCAGGATGCAGACGCCAATTTTAGAGGAACTCGGTAAAAAAATGGGCGATGCAATAGAGATTAAAAAGGTTGACGTAGACCAGCACATGGATCTCGCTGAAAAATACGGGATCCGTGTCGTTCCCACCCTGATTATTGAAAAGGATGGCAAGATTATACAGTCCTTGGAAGGAGTTACTGATGCAGTGACGCTCGAAAAACTCCTCAAACCGCTGGTGAATTAAGTGAAGATCGGGATTGTAGGGGGTACCGGAGATATCGGCGAGGGAATGGCAATGCGCCTTTCCCCCCTGTTTGACGTAATTGTTGGTTCGCGGGAGAAAGATAAGGCTGAAGCTACCTGTGAATTTGGTATTGAGACCTTAAGAAAACGCGGTCAGAAGTGTTCACTCACCGGTGTTTCCAACCAAAACGCAGTGGATGATGCAGATATTGTTATCCTCGCTATCCCTTACAAACATCTGCTCGGCACATTAGAGACACTCAACGGATTTGAAGGGAAGATTGTCATCAGCCCGGTCAATCCTATGGAAAAACGGGATTTCTTTACCTGTGTTCCTCCTACGGAAGGTTCTGCTGCCCTTCTGATAAAAAAGCTTCTTCCGCCAACTGCCAGGATCTGCACAGCATTCAATACCATTGCGGCAAACCGCTGGAAATTGCTCGATGAAGAACTTAGCTACTCTGTGCCGGTTTGTGGGGATGATGATGCTGCAAAACAACAGGTTATGGGAATAGTAAACCGCATTTCAAAACTTCAGGCTTTTGACGCAGGCCCTCTTGCGGCTTCTCCTCTGGTCGAGTGTTTAACACCCCTTCTCCTCAATATTGCACGGTACAACAAGATGAAGGATGTCGGGATCCAGTTCCGTTAAGATTAAACACCTTGTCAGGTCCCTTGCCGGTTACTTTGGAGAGATAGAGTGGTGGCCGGGCTTTCCTGACGAAGTAATGATTGGCGCTATTCTCACCCAGCAGACGCGTTGGGAGAATGTCGAGCGGGCACTAACAGAACTCAAAAAAAGAGGATTATGCTCTCTCGACACCATCAGTATGGCAGATAGCCAGGACATAGAAGATGCGATTCGGTGTACAGGATTTTACCGGGTTAAGGCAAAGCGTCTTAAATTACTTGCCTCATTTGTCGTAGAAACGTATCGTGATATTGATAGAATGGCGGATGCATCCACCCCTCACCTCAGAAAAGGGTTATTAAACGTATCCGGTATTGGTGAAGAAACTGCTGATAGTATCCTCTGTTACGGTCTGTTTCGGAAAAGTTTTGTGATTGATGCGTATACTGAGCGAATGACTCAGTGCATTGGCGTTACGGAAAAACGGCAGGATTTAAAACGTCTTTTTGAAAAATGTCTCCCAAAAGATAATTACGTTTATCGACAGACGCATGCACATATCGTGGAATATGCAAAAGAATTCTGTGGGAAAAAAAGGTGTTCTGAATGTATTCTGGTGAGTTCGAGCGGATAGGAAAGAGACTTTTTGCCGAGCACCTTGTCGGTGGAAATTTTGGGAATATGAGTGTCAGGAAAGGTGATGAGGGTTTTTTCATCAAACGAACCGGAACATATCTGGATGTTACCGGCACACTTGTGTTCGTACCTCTCCAGGGAGATGCACCCCCTGAATCCTCAAGCGAGTACCGTGTGCATCGCGAGGTGTACAGAACGACAAAGCATGAATCGGTTATTCATGCCCATCCTCCCTATGCGGTAGCCGCATCACTCGTCATGGATGTGGTTGTTCCCGAAGACAGCGAAGGGGAGATGCTCTGCCCTGAAATTCCTGTTGTTCAGGGTGCACCTGGTTCCCAGGAGATTGCAGAGAATGTTGCCCGCTCGCTCTCATCTTCAAGACTGGTGATTGCACGGGGGCATGGTACTTTTGCTGCAGGAAAAACCCTTGACGAAGCGTTTGTTTACACCTCGCTGGCTGAACACTCCTGCAGGGTTCTTTTCCTTAAACGGAGTCTATTTCAACCAACTACAGAATAATTGGATACGGAACAACCTTTGGGTATAGTGCCATTGTAACCACCAACTCGTAGAGGAAATGACGAGAAAAAATGTAATCAGTATAGTGTTCCAAAAATTAGTGTTCCAAAAATTCAGATCGAAAAAGTGTTCCTGTTCAAAGGACCAAAAACGCGGGACGCTCCAGGGGCTTCGCCCCGCCACTATGGCGCCCCGGTTGCGACGGCGTTGTATAACCAGAGATCAGGTATACCGGTACTACCGATGAATCGCAGGTGCCCCCGCCCCCCAAGGGGGCAGAGCTGGTGAAAGGGGGGTGGGGGAGTTCAAAACAACAAGAAATTAGTCGCCAGAATATGATTATACCCTAACCTTTTTATGAAAATCGGATGAACAGTGTTATTTCGGTGGTTTCTGACCCTGGAGAATCTGGATTTCCCGTATGGTTTCCCGGTGGAAAATCAAGAGCATATCACTGATCATACCGAACATGAAAATTTCAATGCCCACGACGATAAGAAGTACGGTGAGAATGGTCAGGGGAATGTGATCAATTCCCTTCAACCATTCGGACAAAACATAAATTCCTGTGAGAATACCAAGAAATGAAGTGAAGATCCCTATCATGCCAAAATAGAACAGAGGATTGTTCACTCGTGCCAACCGGTAGATCGTGCTTACTATCTTGAAACCGTCATGAAATGGTGAAAGTTTTGTTGTGGTCCCCGGGCGGCGTGAGTACCTGACTGGCACAACCATAACCCGTTGCCCGTTGCGGACTGATTCCACCGAGATCTCGGTTTCAATTTCGAATCCTTTTTGTTTTAAGTTCATCTGGTGAATGGCAGACCGGGTAAAAGCGCGATACCCGGAAAGAACATCATAAAGATCACGGCTGTGGGCAACCTTGAAAAGATAGTTTACCAGATGATTTCCAAAAAGGTTGAGGCGCGAGAATGAACCCTTCTCCGCAGTGATAAGGCGATTACCGATGACCTGATCAAATCCTGAAAACAGGGGTATGAGCATTTTTTCCGCATCATCCGGACTATACGTACCATCCCCGTCAAGCATGAGAATATACGGTTGCTCTATAATCTCAAATGCCTCGATTATGGCATTTCCTTTACCTTTACCAGATTGCGTACGGACAATAGCACCGCTTTCGCGTGAAATCTTTACCGTACTATCCGTACTATTTCCATCAATGACAAGGATGTGGCTATATCCTAATTCCCTGAACTCACGGATAAGTTCTCCGATCGTAAGGCCTTCATTTAAGGTTGGGATTAAGATACAAACCTCATCTTTGTTAAATATCATTGATATAGTATTTTTAATCGTGCGACATAAGTGCTTCTATGCACATCCCGAAAAAAGGGCTTCGTGCGCTTGGCATTGCAGAAAGCTATTCCGGAAGAACCGTTTCCAGACTTGCAGGAGTGGTAATGCGGAAAGACCTTCGCATAGACGGTTTTGTATTTTCAACAGCAACTGTCGGTGGAATGGATGCTACTGCTTCTGTTCTGCACATGGTGTATGAGCTTGAACGCAGCGATATTAATGTAATTATGGTGTCTGGTTGCGTAATTGCATGGTTTAATATCCTTGATCCTGCTCTTATTGCACGAGAGACCGGAATCCCGGTAATCTGCGTTACGTATGAGGACTCTGACGGGATTATTGCGGACATCCGATACCATTTTCCAAAAGATTCTGCACGAATAAAAGCATATGAGAACCTTGGAGAACGTATAGCGGTCGAGCTCCATACGCATCAGATACTATTCATTCGGGCATGGGGTATAGATAACCGGGATGCAGCAAAGCTCTGCAATGATTTTACCCTCGAAGGGAAAATTCCCGAACCCCTGCGCGTGGCGCGGCTTTGCGCTCGTCATGCACCCCCTTCTTTGCCCTGTTAATATGAGATAATCCCTCCCGCTCATTTGCTGCCTGTTGGAAGAATTCAAATAAATCAAGAGGAAAAATTTGGAAATATATCATGCGATTTTTTTTGGAGTTGAAATGACAATGAAAGAGCCAGAAAAGATGATACGATGCGTATGTCTCGAATGCCACTACATCTACGATCCCCTGAAAGGAGATCCCAAGCAGGGTATACAACCTGGTACAGCATGGCAGGATGTTCCTGACACCTGGCACTGCCCTGAATGTAAAATTCTCAAAGCAAAAAAAGGCGTTTTTAAACCGATTGACGAATAGCACAATTTTATAACAATAATTACTTCATCACAAAAATCCGAATGTTTTTTCATTCGTATTTGTATACATGCCGTGAGATGGTTACATTTGTAGTTTTGTCAATAATATCCAGTTGTATACTGTCACCCGGATGATATGTTCCATCAGAGAAATCAATACAGATTTGCTCTCCGGGGCTCCATGTAGCCCCGGAACACCCTGAACCACCCATCCACTGGACACCAATGTGAGATGTACTGATGAAATCATGCCCATTCATGGTTGCTATAGTGCAGGTTACCGGCTGTCCGTTTTTTAAGAATCTTGCCTTAAGGTTGCTGTTCGGTACATCGGCTTTACCGGTGTTGAGAAGAAGCACACGGCTGTCATAATTCAGATGTCCTGTTAGTTCGTCAACACTCTTAATAGAGGTAATCGTGAAAATTTTTGGGATCTCTGTTTCCATATTCAATGCAAAAGGCTGAAACTGGAGCATAAGGAGAACAAGGAGAGCGAGAAGGAATGTTATTGCCACTAACAGGATTACCCCGATTGGATATGATGATGCAGCATCATGCCTGTTTTGGCGGTACAATGATGCTACATACATTGATAAGGAATATAATCCTGTCGAAATTGCCTTGTTTAAACAAAAAAATTTGCTCCTTGTTTTTAAAAAATAATGGGAAACCCGGGTTCTGCAGAACTGCTCAATACAAAACTAAACGCTCACGGGATTTCACACATGCCGCTTCTTGAGTTCCCCCAATATGCCCTGAACAGGCACTCGTCACTATTCCCTAAGCGCCGCGTTCACTGACGCATGTATGCTTTCGATAGAGGTTCTGGCTGGTTTCTACACCGAATGATATCCCAAAATCCTTTCAGCCTTCTCTCCCCGCCAGAGAATACTTGAAAAAAAAACTATTTATTTTTCATTCTGTATGCTTTGAGTCTTCGAATAATGTGCGTTCTACAGGATCAAAACCCGATTTTTGTCGTGACCCATCCAATGGGAAATGTTTCTACCGTAGATTTTTTTAATCCGTTAACATAAATATCACCTGCACTAAGCATTTGTTGAGTAAACCTCGCTCCATTCCATGGATTTCCTTGCATGAGTAAATCACCTGAAAATTTCAAAAATATGCAGTCCCACGAGAAAGACAGGGATTATTATCTTGAGGGTCTCGCTCTTGGCCATGCGGGAAGGCATGAGGATGCGCTTTTAGCTTTTTCTCAAGCACTTTCAATTGATCCAAACCGTGTGCCCGCATGGGTCAGCAAAGGATTTACCCTCGGGAAACTGGGCCGTTATGAAGAAGAGATCGAGTGTTGTGAAAAAGCAATCTCACTTGATCCAAACTGCGTTGATGCATGGAATTTCAAGGGATTTGCATTCGGGATGCTTGACAGGTTTGAGGAAAAAGTAAAAAGCTGTGAGCAGGCATTGAAGATCGACCCTGAGAATGCAACAGCCTGGAATAATAAGGGTGTTGCTTTAGGGATGCTGGGAAGATTCGAAGAGGAGATCCGATGTTGTGACCGGGCGCTGGAACTCAGGCCACGCTATCTCTCAGCGTGGGTCAACAGGGGATATGCCTTTGGTAAGTTAAAATGGTACGAGGAAGAGATCATCTGCTATGATCGGGCCCTTAAAATTTATCCTTTTTATCTTTCTGCGCTGATCAATAAAGGGATAGCCCTGATCAACTTAAAAAGGTATGAGGAAGCGATCGATGTTCTCGATCGTTCCCTTAATATAGAACCCAGGAACGCAAACGCCCTCTATCGCAAAGGGCTCGCACTTAGTCTTCTCGGGAAACATGAAGACGCGATCCATAGTCTTAAGGGTGCTTTGGAAGTTAATCCCACCATAGCTGATGCATGGGTAGTTATGAGCAATTCTTGCTTTATGCTTGGAAGACTTGAAGAATCTGCACGGGCTTTTGATCAGGCATATTATATAGATGTTAAGGATGCACGGACAGGAATGGTAAAAGCTCTCTCGTTATTAAAGACCGGGAAGTTTGAGGATGCCCTGAGAAGCTTTTCCGATGTAATGGGTGTTCTTTTAAGATAAAACTCGGATAATTTTTTTTATTTTACCAGATTTTTCCCTGCATTTTTTATGTTACTCGCACGTAAAGAAATCTATGGATGTTGAGGAATATGTTCGTAAACGGCTCGTTGTCGGGACAGATGAAGATGCCTTACAAAAAAACCTGGCTGATCAGATCATTGAAATAAAAAACGTACAGCCTTCCTATGCATCCGCTTTTGCCCATGCAGTAATTGAGGAAGTGAAGAATACCCGTGGTCTGACAGGTGATTTTTTTGAACTTGTACCTGCTGGTGTGCACATGGGGGAGTTTGGTGTTGGATCACGGGGGAAGGGGGATTTTTTTGCCCATCGCCAGATAGCCCGCATAATTGGTAAAACCTCGGCATCGGTCGGTGTAGACGAAATGGATGACGCCGGTGCGGTATCCTCCGGAGGGAACTATATCATTTGTACTGTTGATGGAATGCATTCCCGTCTTTCCGATTATCCATTCCTTGCAGGATTCCATGTAACCCGCGCGACACTCCGTGATGTTTATGTAATGGGTGCAAAACCGATTATGCTCTTTTCAGATATTCATGTAGCTGATGATGGTGATGTGGCAAAGATATTTGATTACACTGCCGGTATCACGACAGTTGGTGAAGCGATGGGGGTGCCTCTTGTCACTGGTTCTACCCTCCGTATTGGTGGCGATATGGTACTTGGGAGCAGGCTGACCGGATGCGTGGGGGCAGTAGGTGTCGCCGAACACCTCACTGCCCGGAAATCAACGCAACCGGGGGATGTCCTGCTGATGTCTGAGGGTGCTGGCGGAGGGACTATTGCAACTGCTGCAATATATTCAGGATTTCCCGAAGTTGTGGAGCAGACCATTAATCTCAATTTTCTTGTGGCCTGTGAAACTCTCATGAAGAGTGAGGTATTCCTGCAGGTCCATGCTATGACCGATGTAACGAATGGCGGATTGCGGGGCGATGCGTTTGAGATGGCAGAGACTGCCGGATGTCGTATCATTATTAATGAAAATGCGACGGGGAGTCTGGTGGAACGCCATGTACGGGCAATGCTCGAAGCATTACAGATCGATTATCTGGGAGTATCCCTTGATGCCCTTCTCCTTGTCGCACCTCCTGAAGTGTCAGCAGAGATCTGCCGGGTAGTGAAATCTGCGGGTGTGATGATGCATGAAATCGGGTATGTTGAAAAGGGAAAGCCCGAATCGGTTCTTATGGTTGACGGGAAGGAATGCGATTTTTCACCCAGGTTCCGGGAATCTGCCTATACTCCGGTAAAAAAGATAGTCGATACTCAGATGCGCGATTTTGAGGAGATGAAAAAGGGCGTTTTGCGTGCTTCAGAAGCTGCTATACAGAAAAAACAACGCGTCTTAACGAAACTGATCAACAAGAAATAATCACGGTAACTTTTTTAAATCAGAGGTTTTTTCCCACTTACACAGATATTGTAAGCAAGTTGGGGAACGCGCTTCTCAACGAATGGTTCAATCTTCCGGGCAAGCAGGAAGAGTGGATCGATCATGTCAATATGGGCAAAAGAACACCATGTGACCACAATATCTGAAAATCCCGCAAAGGTAAAGAGATCCTCCATTTCTTTCGGGTCATAATAGTGCTCCCCGAAGTCCTTCATAACGACATGATTTACGTTCATCTTTTCGCTGATCTGGTAAATGGCCGGGATTCCCCGGGTAAGGAGTTTCTTTCCGAGCGTGCAGATTGCGATTTTACCCCCGGGCTTTAAGACCCGGTATGATTCGTTCAGCATCGTTTCGGGATCTTTAATATAACTGAATACCAGCAGACTGGAGACCGCATCAAATGTATTATCACAAAATGGAATTCTTTCACCAGTCCCGACGGCGTAATCACATGCTGTGCACCGGTATCGTGCCTTTTCGATCATTTTGCTGCTGATATCAAGTCCTATGGCACTACCGCCGGAATCAAGATATCTCTCAACAAAGAGGCCTGTCCCACACCCGATATCAAGGAGCTTTCCGCCTTTTGGGAGTGCTCCCATGATAGAGGAGCTTATATGCGTATGATAACATCGTCCCCGTGGCTTGTCATAATGGTGATCATAGGTATCGGCAACGTTATCGTAATGCTCCTGGATTTTCTTCTGTCCGGAACCACTCATGTGAAGACCTCACGGATTCCGGAGACAAATGCTCCAATCTGGACAAATTCGTTATTTCCATGATGTATACGGAACTCAGCATCAGCAAGCGCTATAGCAAGAGCGGGATCATTATACTCCCGCTGCATTATGGTTCGAATTTCAGAGAAGACTTCACTGCCGGTAAGTCCGTAGTCAATCATCAGGGATTCAAGTCGGCGGATCGCATTCCGCACATCTCCTTTTTTGAGAGCCTCAATGGCAGATGCGGTTACGTTTGCTGTTTCTGACTGGGCAATTGCAAAGAGATCCTGGCAACGTCCTGCTTCAAGAGCGACCTGAAGGAGCATGATTGCCCGGCGCATATCTCCCCGTGCTACCTGTGCGATCAGGTCAAGATCATCATCAGAACAGGAATGCATTCCTGAATTTTCCCTTTCTCTGATCGTTCGCAGATGGCTGAGCAGGACATTCTGGTCCACAGGCAAAAAGAAGAGTGGAAGGCAGCGGGATGTGACAGGAGGGATGAGAGCACTCTGGTTCGTTGTTGAAAAGATAAACCGGCAGGTTGTGCTTGTACGCTCCATAATCCTCCGCAACGCCTGCTGGGCGTCCTTGGTAAGTGCATGGGCATCTTCAAAAACCATCAGCTTGAATTCTGTATCAAGCGGACGGAGTGAAGCATACCACTTTACAATATACTTAAAATTGGTAATCAGGGACTGGTTTTTCTGGTAGAGATGGGCATATCGATCGTCCTGTTCAAGGTACGCTTTTCCCTGTAAAAAAAGGTCAGCTGTCTGGAAAACCGAGGTATTTAATTCCCAGTTTTCCTCATACAGCATCCTGGCGAAGCATTCAATCGCCGCACTTTTCCCGGTTCCATGCGGTCCGGTGAGAATCAAATGGGGAACGCTCTTGGATGCAGCAAAGGAGGAGAGGTGCTGGATTACCGGATCCTGCCCGAGGATGTCGGTAAGTTTTTCCGGGTGGTATTTCTCAATCCAGAGCATGGGACAACCTATCAGTCATCTCACGTATTGCTTCTGACAAAAGATAATGATTGTCAACCGAACTGATGAGACTCTTTTTTTCGGGCTCAGAAATCTCTCTGCAGGCGTGGGTTATCTGCGGAAGTGCGCGAGTGAGTTCGTCTACGATAGTCAGGGTTGCAGATCGAGCGGTGCGTGAGAGAGGGTTGAGATCAATAGCGATCACCGTTTTTCCCATGGCGACAAGAGCTTCACATCGGTCTCCATCTTCAAGAGGTACGAGTACGACATCCGCAGAGAACATGCCCTCACGCCGGCACCAGGCCCGGTCATGGGAAAGTGGCAGTAACTGCTCCGCGTCGCCAGAGAACACATCGACTCCTGCTTCACGGAGAAGGTCCTCTATCATGTTCACACGTGCCTCTGTCCGGTGGAAAAGGTTCACCTCAACGCAGGCTCCGCATGCCTTTTGCAATGCAGAAATTTCATGCGCTGCAAGTGCCGCAGTATTGCCGTTCACCGAAATGACCGGGTGGTTTGCCATCAGGAGCATTGCGGCGGCAGTCCTCTCGGCCATCAGGGCACTTCCGGTAGTCCTCTCTCCAATGATATAATCAAATGCTTCACCACGCCCATGGGCGGTAAGCCCCTCCCATGCAACAATTCCCTTTTTTGCACAATCTGCCAGACGTTCACGGGTAACAAGCGAGCGATAGCGGGGGTGATCAACAGGTATCATGGCATCTCCTCCACAATATGTGCACCTGTCGCCGAAACATGAAATTCATATACAAGACCCGAGGTCAGAAGTATTTCCCTTGCTTTCCGGCCATACGCAAAAACACCATTGCCAAGCATTGTCATACTCGATGGTATCCCTGCTGCATCACACTTCCTGATAACATTTTGGGCCTCTGGTGTCATAAGGCCGCTCTGCTGGGCAAAAAGCCGCGAGAGAAGAAAAAAATCCTCGACATTTCCCGGAGTTGTTTTAGGAAAAGCGGAGGATACGAGTTCCATTTGTGCTGATGATCCCAGGACTGTCGGAGTATGAATCGGTCCAAAACTTACTGCATACAATGGTTCAGGCATGTCATATCTCCGTTCAATCAATCCATGGATCCCCGGGCCGGATCGTACGACTCTCCCCCCACCCTGGCAGGCTGCAACATCGCCAAGCCCGGTCCTGTGGGTTACCTCTGCTGCGTGGGCACACTGTGCGATTTCCTCAGCATTCATTCCCCGATCAAAAAGATGGTTAAGGGCAGTGAGTGTGGCAAGCAGTGCTGCAGCAGAAAGCCCGAATCCGGCACCAATCGGCAGGGTACATTCCGTGACAACAGATGCAGTCAGGTTAAGATGTTCCAAGACGTGCTCCAGCAATGGTGATCCAGAAGAAACCTCAAATGATGTTTTCGGGGAAATTTTCCGTCGTATACAGATCGATATTCTGTCGGAGGGTTTAACCGTTGCCGTAACTCCTTCGCTGATGACAATCCCGGCGCCAATACTCCCCGTGGTTGTGATAGTATCTCCTACTATTTTCTTGAAATAACCGGAAATATGACCCGGACAGAATGCAACGACAGGATCTGGCTTCATGGGTAGGTGAACGATTTATTATGAAGATAGGGCGTTTTTCCTCTTTAAAGAATCCCGGTGTGGATTCCGGTATCAGTTCAATAAATTATTGGGTAATGAAAACAATCCTGAACATTTTCCTGTAAAAAGGCTCCAACTATCATGCAAGTGATAATAAGGGGATTATTTTTTCTCTTACAGGGAATCAGGATGAGACTTTTAGTTTTGCTTAAATTACTAAAATAACGGCATTCCATATCGCATTGGCGATCTCTTCCTTTGTACCATTCAACGGAAATTCCCCGTTTTGGGTCATGAGCATATATTCACCGTGATCGCTTCCCATGCTTTCCGGTGCGTTCATCAGCACCATTGCAATACCCTGGCTAATCATCTTTTTTGCCATCTTATTCGGAGTCCTGCCCAGTTTGAATGCAATGATCAAAGAATTATAATGCTCTATTACTTCAGAAAGTAATTTCGGAAGCGGTTCCAGGAAAAGATTCACCGGTTTACCGCTCGGGATTTTCCCTTTCACTCTTTTCGGTGCAAAATCAGAAATTGCCGCAGCGCTGATGTAGATATCTGCACCACTCTCTGAGAAACAGCGGTGCACTGCACTTCGCATTTCATCTGCGGTTTCCACAAAAATATTGTTCACGCAGGGAAAGGTATCCCGGTGTATTACGGTAACCTCAGCACCCAGCCGGAAAGCCTGGAGCGCAAGGGCTTTTCCCATCTGTCCGCTGGACCGTGTTGTCAGTATGCGGATATCATCAACCGGTTCCCGGCATGGCCCGCTGGTAATAAGTACTTTTTTTCCTGAAAGTGCTGTTCCAAGGACTGCACGCTCGCAGCGGAGGACAATCTCTTGGCTGTCTGCAATCTTTGCTTTCCCTTCTTCAATCCGGGGATCAACGATCTCCACACCCCATGTTTTTAGTTTTGAGATGTTTTCGATAACTGCGGGGTGGCGATACATACTGTAGTGCATTGCAGGTACTACGATGATGGGGATTTGGCTGCCAAGTGCTGTTGTGGCAAAGGTTGTCACCGGAGAATCATCAATTCCACAGGCGATTTTACTGATCGTGTTTGCTGTGCAGGGAGCAATCAGTAAAAGATCGGCACTCCCCCCCTCCCCGCAATAGGTTATGTGCTCGACCCAGCCGGACAACCTTGTGATGGTTTCTCTTCCACTGGCATATGTCAGCGCATCCGGCTGGATTATACATGACGCTGCATGACTCATTACCGGCTGAACTACCGCTCCACACCTGCGAAGTGAATGTATCAGTTTAACCACTTCGACAGCAGCGATACTTCCCGTCACAGCGACTACTATCTGTTTTCCGGCAAGCGTTTGGACTCCGGTCATGAAATTGTCACGTCCTGCACCACGTGCCAGGCATGTGGGCGGTACTTCTTGACTTTATGTACGTGAATGGATGCAGAAAAACCTGTGCCCTTAACCTGCTCTTTTATGCGGTCCTCTACCGTGCCGATACTATGAAGGTGAATGATGCTCCCTTCATGCACGTGTAAAAGTGCTGACTGAAGCATTGAAATGGCATCAAAATGCCCCATCACGATCCGGTCATAGGTTCCGGTTAGAAGATTCCTGCAATCTCCCAATGAACTTTTAACCCGACCAACAAGGTGATTCTCGCGAACATTCCTGTTCAGGTATTCGAATGCGACCGGATTGACCTCCATCGCATGAACCGTGGCGCCGCTGCCAGCTATTGGTATGGTAAAATACCCGATACCGGCAAACATATCAGCTACTTTTTCATCTGTATCACTTTTACGCACAAGCTGTGCAATCCGCATTTTCTCGCTTCGGTTTCCCGGTGAAAACATCACTTTACCGGGATCAAGAAAATAGGTATATCCGTTCTCGTGATGTTCTACTTCTCCGGCATCTCCCCAGAGAATTTGAGTTCTGGGGGTTCGTGTTGCATCATGAAGGGATTCAATCCAGAGGACCCCTCTGGGGTGACGGAAACCTACGATTTCATCAACTTCTTCCCTGAGGGGTTTTTTACCACGGATGACTGCAATGTCACCGATCATAAAAAAACCTTTACCCTTGTACCGGATTCGCGGGGGAATCTCGCGTTCGCAGGTATCTTCATCCCTTACAGGTACCCACGCAATATTCCCCTCGGTATATGGTCTCCGCGTGAGGTCTACCCAGCTCTCATTGCCGATCTCTCTGAGTTTATCCTTTGGGACTGCTCTTACCCGCATTTTTTTACCCGACCACAACGAGATGATCACCATCACGAAGGACAAGAACGTGTTGCCCGGCTTTGACATCAAGCCATTTCAGTTTCCTGAACTCTTTTGTCTGACATGTTTCAGGATCAAGAATGCCCATGATACCGGCATCAGCAAATGCCACCAGTGCAGACTCAGCATCCCGCAAATTCCCTACGAGGCGTTCAACATCCTCTTCACGTACCGCTCGTGGTATACCCTCAGTAAGATCAAGAACCTTAAGATGGTTTGACTCAACCCGAACCACTTCAAAATACCGGCCATGGCTCAGTACCACATCCTGCTTCTGGAACCGTGGGAGGCGGACCGAGTAGGTGATACGGTACAGCTGCCTCCCGTTTTTTTCCCCTACCAGTTTTGGATGTGTGGTGAACCTGCCTCCGAGCTGTGCGATTATTCCCTGAGAGATAAGTGTTCCGATATGCTGGGATCCAACGGTTATATCCAGACCTTCCCGGGTTTCGTTCATATCTACGATAAATGAAAGCCGTTCCCCTCCTGCCTGAAGGGAGTCTTCTACCTGTTGCGCGATTCCTGCTGACATCTGCAGTTCAAAAGTACTGGGGAGTCGCCCATAAGCACGGACCTGAACAATCCCCTCATAATAACTCCCGCTAATCCTGTTACAGCGGTCGCATTGTTCTTTATGCCATATGAGTTCAACGCTGCAGGTGCCTTCAACGGGTGTATTGTAGAGCAATCCCTTCACGTCAATTGTTGCCGTTGAGCGGTTAAGGGTATTATCCTCTACCTTCACAACCATTGATGGTTTCCGGACATCCGGGTGGAAGTGGACGGCAGCTTTTGCGAGCTCAGGTGCCAATCCACCCCGTTCCTGGGTGGTGTCTGTCCAGGTGTTTACCTGTTTTAGTGCACCACAGCTCGGACAATGGGTGCTCTTCACACGCCGGTCACAGGTAAACCAGGGAGTATTTCCGATCCTGCAAAGGTTGCAAAGCCCCTCATGTTCCGAGGGTTTTCCGCATTTCGGGCAGAAACAATCCTGGATACTCATAGAGAGTAGACCTGTGCATGGGGGATATCCCCGATCATTTTACAACCTGATGGAGTTACCAGCCCCATCTCAACAGCAATACTTACCGAACGTTTACCCATCAGGTTGATGTTACCTGCTTTTTTCAATGCGGTTCGCACCATTTCTTCACTGGCTGGTGTGTTGCCGTAGAACCCTTCGGTTATTTGAACAGAAAGCTCGCCGTCGCTGATGGTGGTGTTCAGCAATTCGCGATCGCAAACGGCCACGATATCACCCGTACCCGGTGAACAATGAACTTTCAAAAACATTGAATACCTATTGGTGGTGGGGAATAAAAAAGGTGAGTTGGAACACTTTTTACAGTGTGATCCTCACGCCATATACTCTTCCGACTGTTTCGGCATGGATCCGGAAGCAGTCCTCTTCGGTTATCTGGCCATCCCGGAGCAGCTGGTACGTATACCTTGGTACCGATTTTGGGCCGATTACCGCCCCGGGTCTTGAGTTCTCATCCATAAAATCACTCTCCATGGTAAATGCCCGGCGTTCGCGTGTTAGCTGCGGTATGGCTTCATGTTTTGCAATAAGCGAAGGGTGGAGCGGTGTGTCAGGGGAGCCATAGTGCTTTACCACACGTTCTACCGGCAAACCGGCAAACCGTGCCATATCTGCTATATCGGTGCACGGACCGCTTTCAGCATGGATCTGCAATGCGCATCTGCATTCGGCTGCACGGCAGAGAGCATGGGTAAGAATTTCATTGGATGCAGTCCAGATTTCATGGCTCACCTCATAATGAGGTCTTCCGCTCTTCAGGGCAACAGCTTTTCCATTCTTAACATACGCTGCCGCACAATCAATCCCCGCTCTCATAATATCAGCAGCTTCTGGTAACGTCATACGTTCAGAAAGCCTGCTGACTTCAGCAGGATGAACACCAAGGACCGGATAAACGACAACCCCAATCTCTTCAATCAGCCCTGCAACGCGGAGTGTTTCATCAAAAACTGCTGTATAGTCAGCACCGCATGAGGGATACATGGAAAGTGACCAGGAAGGTTTTGAGACAAGAAAGATATGTGTTCCGCCAGCCCGCAAAAAGTCTTTTGCTGCCTCTATTCCCCTTCCATTTACCGGGTCAATGTGGATATGATCATCAGTGACGGGAAAGTTCGGTGATTGCATAGCACTCCACAATCTGCATGAGGGGATAACCATCTTGAGGAGCAAGTTGTGCCCTGCAATAGGTAAACCCGACGCGTGTGACGATTCCGACGTTAAACATGAGCCCGGACAGTTCACTGTACCCGAACGCATTTTCTGTCATAAGGTTACGATCAAGTCTGACCGTGATCACTTCTACAAATGGCTGGAGGATCACTGCCTGTTCAATAGCGCTCTCAACACCTGCTGCAGATTTCCGAGAAATGGGTGTGCCTACCCACTGGTGGTAGAGTGCACCCAGCTTTATTCCGGCCTCGAAAATTGCCCGATCCCGATCAGTCATCATGGTCTTACACTCTCAAATCAGCTGCAGGATGCCCAGTTTGGGTTCCATTGCTTCTCCAGATCGCACGAGCATATCGATTCCCGATTCAACTTTATCCCGCGAAAACCCTTTTGACACTACGAGATCCACTACCTGATCCTTTGAAGCACGTCTTCCTTCTCCGCCAATGTCACGGATGGCGTCTTTTATCACACGGACAATATCGCGCTTTTCCTTGGAAATACCTGTGGCTATCTTATCAATATCAAAGCTGCCGGTCCTTGCATCATAGGCAATCTGGCGCAGACAGGCGTCAACGATATGGATTACCCGTTCAGCATCATGTTTTTCAATGGAATCCGAGAGACGTATCCGTGCGCTCGCCTCTGCAAGCCTGACAAGCGCCTCAAGTTGCCGGGCTGTTACCGGGACCGGCTTGTTTGGCTCGGCAATCCCCCTTAACTTAAGGTAATAACTGACAAGTGCATCCTTTGCCTCCAGGGAAAGTATGGGGAAACAGGATCGTTTTGAATACGCAACATACTTGCGGAAGAGCGGTGGATCGATGTCCGGCATAACCGGTTTGAGCTGTTGCTGGATGTATTCATCAGTAATACCCGGGATCGGTGTCTTCCTGTGCTGGGCAATCAGTTCCCCGATTCCATGCGATTTGAGGATATGTTCAGCAATCGCGAGATCACGCTTCTGTTCGGGCTGGTCAGTCATGATGAATATGAGATCAAAACGGGAAAGCAGAGAGGGGGGCATATTGATCTGGTCGGAAATATCTCCATACATGTCGAACCTGCCGTATTTGGGATTTGCTGCACCGAGCAGGGCGCAGCGCGATTTGAGCGTGGCAGTTATCCCGGCCTTCGCGACACTGATGGATTGTTGCTCCATTGCCTCATGCAGAGCAGACCGGTCTTCTTTCTGCATTTTATCCATTTCATCAACCGCACAAACTCCCATATCTGCGAGGACAAGAGCACCTGCCTCCAGGGTCCAGCGGCCCTCGCCGAATTCATCTTTGACTGCAGTTGCCGTTAAACCGGCAGAGGTTGAGGACTGTCCGCTGGTATAGATTGCCCGGGGTGACAGCTTCACAACATACCGGAGCAGCTGACTTTTTGCAATACCCGGGTCCCCTATTAGCAATACGTGAATATCGCCACGAAGGTGGCTGCCATCCGGCATCTCTTTTG
The DNA here is from genome assembly GCA_964590415.1 of uncultured Methanoregula sp. Classification (GTDB taxonomy): domain Archaea; phylum Halobacteriota; class Methanomicrobia; order Methanomicrobiales; family Methanospirillaceae; genus Methanoregula. The sequence continues at coordinate 68,476 of CAZPVQ010000006.1, forward strand.
CAATGCCCCCGAAAAGCTGGAGGGCGATTGCCTCTTTGACATCCTCGCTTCCGTAAATGGTGGGTGCAATTGAGTGGGTGATCTTCCGGTAGATCATGGGATCGCTGCTCAGCGTTTTGATCTCATCCTCATCTTTTTCATCGATCTCCACCTCTTCAAACTCTTTCTCGGCGATTTCGATGGAGTTGCACTCCAGAAAAATATCAAAGACGGTGCTCTTCTCACCCCTTACTATCCGCTGCATTGAACGGAGAATACCATTGATTACCACCCGGTCTCCGGGTGCGACCTTGCCGGACAGGTCATCAGTTACATCCACATCAAGTGTCTGGGGTTGCTCTCCCCCCCGAAGTCCCTCGGGAGACTCCTGTATCCGCAGTTTCTGGGAATCAACAAACTTCGAGCGTTTGGGTAATAGCTCCAGTTTCTTGAATGAACATCCGTCAGTTCCACACCCCTCCGGCTCAATGAATTTCCCGTATTTCTGCTTTTTAATGGTGAAATGTCCTGCAGGGCATTTGAATGCTGCTTCAATGACCCGCGGCCTGACTTCCGTGGTCTTGCGAAGGATACCTTCGACAGAGAGGAATTTGTTGATGTCATCGGATCTGATATTACGGATACCAACTTTTTTTGGGAGATTGGTGAACCTGATATTGATACCCCTGGGTTCTTTTCCATCCTTGATTCGAATCAGCTGGCTGCTTTTTATTGCGTCCCAGACGTCTTCAAGGACCTTCCCGGGATTTTCCAGAAGTTCGTCAGCGAGTATGATACCGGCTTTTCCAAACCGTTCCACATCCCGGTAGTCTATGGAAAGGGAACGTTTGTGGGGATATTCACGGGAGATCTCTCCAATCTCTTTTTTATATTTGCTTTTTAATAGTCTGCTCCAGTTTTCTGTCGTATCATTGTCGTGCAGGTCCGGGTTTTTATCCATATTTTTACCTCACCTGAGCTTCTGTGAAGAGAGTACGAACCGGGCGATCAGTGCCTCCATCTGGATATCGCTGCTTGACCCCTCCGAGAGCCGATAGTCCGTTTCACCGAGATGGTCGATCAGCTCCACTTTTAATCCGCGATCCATATCCCGTTTGACGATTGCACGGTAACACTGGTTGATCAGTTCATTAGGAGCAATCCCCCGTTCGTGCAGAAGATTTGCAAGGAGCGATTCGGCACCATCAAAATCTCCTGCCAGACAGAACCTCAGAAGATCTTCAATTTCATCTGGCCGGGCAGTAGATGTAATTGCATACACCATCTTTTCGTCTATAGTGGAACAGAGAATTGCTGCTCCCTGAAGTGCATTGATTGCCTTGCGCATATCTCCCTGTGCAATATAGACAATTGCTTCCATTGCCTCCTTTGTTATGGTGAGCCCCTCGCGGCTGGCGATTCGGCACGCTTCTTCTTTTACAGCATCTGGTCCCAGAGGTTTGAACCGGTAAATTGCACACCTGCTCTGGATTGGATCAATTATCTTGGAAGAATAATTGCAGGAAAGAATAAACCTGCATGTCTGTGCATAGCTCTCCATAGTCCGGCGCAGGGCTGCCTGTGCATCGGTTGTCAGTGCATCGGCCTCATCCAAAAAGAGTATTTTGAAAGTCGCTTCTCCAAGGGGTGTTGTTCTTGCGAATTGTTTGATCTGGTTACGCACCACATCTATCCCGCGTTCATCCGAAGCGTTCAGTTCACGGAAATTTGTCTGCCATGAATCCTTGAAAAACTCACGGGCCAGGGTCACAGCAGCAGTCGTTTTTCCAACACCGGCACTCCCGGTAAAAAGGAGATGGGGGAGGTTACCGCTTTTCACATAGGATGACAATCTCTCCACAATCTCATCCTGCCCTACGATATCCGCGAGTTTTTGTGGCCGGTATTTTTCAATCCAGATAGTATGGTTGTCTTCCATGTGCATCCTCTTTTCCTGGTATTACATTTAAGCTCGGGAACGGATAGTATGGGTGGTCTTTCCTTTGGAACACTGCTGACAGAGGAAATCACGCGCTCTTTTTAATGATGTCATAATGTTTATCATAAGGGTTTTGAAATTACTTTCCATGCAAGGAAAATATTGTATAATCGCTCTTGTCGTCTTTTTATTGTGTGCAGCTCCTGTAGCGGGTAGTACCGGGAAAATTGCTCCAGGTGCTCCGGTCTTTATCGGTGAAAGCAACCTGGATATCTCCACAGCTTTGAATGGATGTCATACAATAGCATGGTGGCAAAATGGTACGAACGCAAGCGCGCCTCCTGAGAAAACCCTTACCCTGTATGAAATGAATACGGTCTCGGAAACAATATATCATTATAATATCAGTCCGGAGATTTTTGCCCGTTATCCGGGTGCATGGTATTGTGTCGATAAAAAACCCCAGAAAGTGGTTTTTGAAGTTCTTGAGCCACAACTCAACATCAAAGTCTGGGATCTGGATAACAACCAGGACGTGAGCGGGAAATCTGTGCCGGTTTCAACGAACATTACCTATCGTGTTGATACAAACCTGTATCAGGCACTTCAACCATTACACCGGCCTGATAGTACCCCCTCAGATTCATTTTTTACTGTTGAACTGACTGATTCCTATGGCCAGAGGATCAGCAATATATTTACCGGAAGTGCCGGAAATTCTCAAACGGTGATCTTACCCTTTGATAAACAGCCCTTTATCACAGAATCCCCCTTTTACTGGAAAAACGGCAAAGACTGGAACCGTAGTGCGCGGAATGTGAGGGGGGAACCACTCTATCCTTCCGGGACATATACTTTCACGATAAGGCAGAATCTCAATCACCTGCAGGAAACCTATAAGAGCAGCGGCATTACTGACCTTGAAGGAAAGATAACTCAGACAAAAACAATTACCTTCGTGAAAGAGACTCCATCTCCTGCTATTCCGGTGAATACTCAACCAGTGCTTACAACATTACCCGTTATTGTAACCGGTTCATCAACAATTTCACCCATAACTACTGTTCCGACATCAGCACCCGTTGCAAAGAAGACAACCTACACACCCCTGGCGGAATGGATTACGCTGCTCGGGATTGTTATGGCGGGATTGTTTATTATCCGAAAACGGATCTGATAATCCCTCCCGTATTTTTAATACAAGCAAAGTGTATACTCTTGAAGAAGTGATCTAATATGAAATCCCGGGAGTACATTATCGCTGGATCTCTCATCACCATACTGATTATTGCCCTTGCCCTTCTCGTCATCTTACCCTCAATCTCTTCGAATCCTGCAAACAAATTCAACGAGGCCGGTGCTCTCTACACCAAAAGCGTTGATCTCGCAAATGAAGGCAAATATGCAGAAGCCCTTGAAGCTGCCGACGATGCTCTTGCCCTTAATGTGACTTCACTTGAACCTCTGATTCAGTCAAACCGGGCAGGTATTCTTGTAATGCTTGGGAGAAATAGAGAAGCGATTACTGCAGCTGACGTGGCACTTTCATCCAATGAGAATCTCACAACGGTCTTTTCGGTTGCCTATTTCAACAAAGGTAATGCTCTTAAAAATCTCGGGCAGATTGATGAGGCAAAAGCTGCCTATGCAAAAGCACAGGAACTTGATAAAAGTCTTATTCCCCCGATATGAGTTCAGTTCCCGTGTCTCCATCTCCCTCTGCCCTCCTCTTTCTTGTCTTCCCGATACCGCTGCGCGAATTAATTGATTTTATCCGTTCATTGTAATCACCCACGATTCATGGCACTGACTATATCTTGAATACGGTTACCAGACCAATTCTTATACGACTTTATGGAAGGTGCAGCACGGGTATTTGCCGGGGAGTATGGGGGTTCAACACTTTCAGTGCAGGATGAAGATTCCGGGAATCCGGCATGGGTAGTGACTCCTGGTGGGGCGTGGTGCCGGTTTATGTTCCTTTCCGGTGCCCTGACCGAAGTTGCAGAGATCGGCGATATGGTGCGCACCCGCATTGCTGATCCCACAGGTGTATTCAATCTGGTGATAGGTGGCCGTAATACCGCGCTTGCTGAAACTTTCTGCAAACTCCCTGTGCCCGCATTTGTTACGGTCACCGGGCGAGCCCAGATGTACCAGAAGAATGGGGAAGTTATGCTCTCCGTTCGCCCTGATAATGTTCTTGTTGTGGATCGGTTGGTGCGTGATCAGTGGGTGCTGACAACAGCAAAATCAACCCTTGCACGTCTCCACCATATGCACCTCGCTATTCAGGGGACCTGTACTGATGAGCGCTACCTTGCTGTGGTTCGCCATTATTCAATAACGAAAAACCGCCTCCATGACCTGGCAGGTATGGTTGAAAGTGCAGTACAGACCGTTCGTCTCACCGAATGTGATGCTCCTGCATCCCACGATGTTCGCACCCATGTGATGGAGATCATCCAGGCAGGAAGCGGGCCGCGGGGAATTGCTGTGGATGAAATTATTAAGCAGGCTGCGATCCGTGGTATAGCTCAGGAGGTTATCTTGTCAGCGATTGAATCGCTTATCCTTGATGACGAATGTTACCAGCCTCAGAAGGGATTTGTCAAAACGTTATGAACCTGGAATTTTTTGGTGATGGCCCGGCGCTGGTAATCGACAGTGAGCAGCGACTATTGATTGTTGCGGATCTCCATTTCGGTATAGAGGCTGATCTCGCCGCTCATGGCCTGCATTTCAGGAGCCGAAGTGCTGATAGGCTTGAACATTTGTTGAAAACTATCGATGCAGCAGATCCGGATATGCTCATACTTCTTGGGGATATAAAACACAGTATCCCTTCACTTACCCGTCAGGAGTATTATGAGATGCCTGGAATTCTCGATGCAATCCGGAGTCGAATCCCCCTGAAGGTATTTCCCGGTAACCATGACATTGGTATCGAACGTTATCTTCTTGATACTGAGCTCCAGCCAAGAAATGGAACAATCATTGATGGAGTCGGATATCTTCACGGGCATATGTACCCCTCCCCCGAGCTTGCAGGACATCTGATTGTTATCGGGCACCATCATCCCCTGTTCCTGCTGAAAGATGAAGTGGGGTGCGCCCTTCAGACCCCGGCATACCTGCGGGTCGGACTTGACCTGGAAAGGCTGGGGATGGATACAACTCTGGAAAATTCCCCCCCCACCCGCACGTTGTTCATGCCATCTTTTAACGAGATTGCAGGGTATGATATCCTTCAGATTATCAAAAACCCGTTCTCGCCGCTGTCAAGATGCATGAAAAAAGAGGAAGCAGAGATTATCCTTGCCGATGGGACGTATATCGGCCCCGTCAGTTCGCTGCAATCAGATGAAAGCGATTGAAGTGCTGGATCCGAAGGTTCAGGCATGTATAAAAAAGCGCGGATTTTCCGTGCTTTCTGATGCCCAGAAACAGGCAATACCGCTAATCCTTAAAGGCAATCACGTTGTCCTGATTGCACCAACCGGTACTGGCAAGACTGAGAGTGCGATGTTTCCGGTCTTTAATGCCCTCCTGTCTCTGCCTGCAGGTGGTGGCATTAAAGCGCTTTACATTACACCTTTGCGTTCACTCAATCGCGATATCCTTGCGCGCATGCAATGGTGGTGCAGTGAGCTCGGGCTGTCTGTCGGTGTGCGTCATGGAGACACACCTATGGGAGAACGACGTAAACAGGCACTGTCCCCTCCCGATCTCCTGATTACTACCCCGGAGACGCTCCAGGCACTTTTTATGGGAAAACGTCTCCGAAAGCATCTTGCTCAGGTAAAGTTCGTGATAATCGATGAGATACATGAACTTGCAGGAAGCAAACGGGGTGCCCAGCTTGCTGTTGCGCTTGAACGGCTCCATGTATATGCAGGTGAATTCCAGCGCATTGGTTTGTCAGCAACCGTGGGAAATCCTGAGGATATTGCACGTTTTCTCTGCGGTGAACGCGTGTTTTCAGTAGTTTCGGTCCCCGTAGCAAAACAGCTGGATATTACTGTCAGGTTTGTTGGCGATAATTTCCAGCGGCAGACTGAGGCTCTTTTAAAAGCCCTGAAAAGGGAAGGATCAACCCTTGTCTTTGTGAACACAAGGGTGACTGCCGAAGCACTGGGGCATGCCCTGTATGAACACGGGAATGTTGAGGTGCACCACGGATCACTTTCAAAAGAAGTAAGAATCGATGCCGAGGAACGGTTCAAACGCGGTGAGATCCGGACACTTATCTGCACTTCATCGATGGAGCTGGGAATCGATATAGGCCGGGTTGACCATGTGATCCAGTTTGGATCCCCCCGGGAAGTTGCCCGGCTCGTGCAACGGATAGGTCGTGCCGGTCACCGGTTGAACACGATCTCGCGGGGAACAATTTTTGCAACCGGCTTTGACGATCTGCTCGAGTCCCTGGTCATCGCAAAAAAAGCCAAAGCAAACGAGATCGAACGGGTTGTGCCCCACAGGAATGCCGCTGATGTTCTTGCAAACCAGATTGCTGCCATTGCCGTGGAATATGGTGAGATAGAACGGGCAAAAATCCGTGAGATCCTTGAACGCACTGCTATCTTTACCGATTGCGGAACGCTCCTGGATGACGTGTGCCGGCAGATGGAGGAGCACCGGTTAATCCGGATCGATAAGAGCCGGATTGTCACAACGGCACGCGCCCGGCGCTACCTTGCCGGCAACCTTTCCATGATACACGATGAGCGAAAGGTGCCGATCTTTGATATGGTCTCCCGAAGAACGGTTGGTTCACTCGATGAATCCTTTGTGGTCGGATGGGTACACACGGGTGTGGTTTTCATCACCAAAGGGCAGCTCTGGCGTGTAATTGAGATCGCTGACGGAAAACTGACGGTAGAACCTGCAAAAAAAGCACTGGGAGAGCTACCCTCCTGGGAAGGTGAGCAGATTCCGGTACCATACTCGGTTGCTTGCGAGGTCGGAAGCGTACGGAGAAGGCGGGACATTTCAGAATATACCTCAGAGCCGGATTGCATCACCTATGCAGAAAAGTTCCTGTATGACATGGATAAAAACCGGTCCCTGATACCCACAGATATCCTCATCACGCTGGAAAATACCGATGACGGGGTAGTATGTAACGTCTGTGCCGGTCACAAGACAAATGAAGCCCTGGGACGTGTTCTTTCGATTCTCATATCTGCACGGTACGGAACGACTGTCGGTCTTGAACTTGATGCATATCGCATGCTTCTGCGACTCCCCTCCTCTGTCAGGGCTGCAGATGTTCGGGATTTGCTGCTCTCCCTTGACGCTTCACACATGCCGGGAATTCTCCGGCTTGCCCTGAAACGCACTGCACTTTTCAAGTGGAAACTGGTTCAGATTGCAAAGAAATTTGGTGCAATCGATCCGGATGCCGATTATGAAAAGATCAGTATCCAGCGTCTTTTAGAATACTTTGATGGCACGGTTGTACAACAGGAAGCATACCGTGAACTACTCTCAGAATATATGGATATCGATACCGCTGTTGGAATTATCCGTCAGGTGAAACAGGGAGAAATCTGTGTTGCGCTGGGCCCCCATTCACTGATCGGTGCCGGGGGACTCCTTTCATCCCGTGATCAAATCCCTCCCCCTACGGCTGATAAAGCGGTGCTCGCAACGCTGAAACACAGGCTTGACCAGGATGATGTGCTCCTCGTATGCATGAACTGCAGGGACTGGAAGAGCCGGACCGTTGTCTCCCGCGTTCCCGATCAACCGCAATGTCCGAAATGCGGGGCGCGTCTCATTGCAGCACTCAAACCCTATGAAGATGAATTGTACTCAGGCATCCGGAAATCCCGGAAGACCCAGGGTGAGCGTGCGATAGAGCAGCGCCTCTTAAAAAACGCCAATATTGTGCTGTCCAGTGGAAAGAAAGCAGTCATCGCCCTTTCAGCCCGGGGTGTCGGACCGGAGAACGCGTCCCGCATTCTTGCAACCCTGACTGACGGTGACGCCTTTTACCGGGAGATAATGAAAGCAGAACGAAATTTTATCCAGACACACCGGTACTGGTCATAAATGAATAAAAAGGGCATTTTTTAAAAAAAAATCACATAATACTTTCGAGTTTCTGTTCGAGGAAATCCAGACCCTTCTTGATATCCTCAAGGTTTTTGCCGCCTGTAAGGATGATCTTTCCTGAAGAGAAGAGAAGAGCAACGATCTTGGGATCCTTAATCCGGTACACAAGCCCGGGGAACTGTTCGGGCTCATATTCGATGTTTTCCAGATTGAGGGTGATGACCACTTTGTTGAGATTGATGTATTTCCCGATATCATACGAACAGACAATATTTGTTATTGCTACTTTTGGTTCTTTGTAAGTATCAACACCTGCCTCCTTAAGAGACTTCATGATTATTCTGAGCCCTTCAGTAAGCGCTTTTTTGTCCCTGATACCGGTCAGCACGACCTTACCGGATGAAAAAATCAGTGACGCAATCTTCGGGTTCTCGATCCGGTAGACTGCGCCGGGAAATCGCTTCGTATTGAGTTCGCAGCTTTTAATCTTACTGGAAACATCAACAAGATCAATGGAATCGGCAATAACACCCGATGCTACGATATTCTCAATTTTTAATGATTCGTACTTTTTATCTGCCATCCACTATACTATGCTTTTCTCTGAATCATAATACTAATGGACAATCTTTATGTCCCCTCGGTAGAGATCACATTATCAGGGCCTCATTTCCGTGGTACGAAAAAAAGAGACTTTCCTTCCTCCATGACGTATTCCTACCCGTCCGGATAAAAAAAACTCACGAAATTACTGAAGCCTGGCAAACACCCCCCAAGAGCATTCCTTAAAGGAATCTTTCCCTGGTGTACCTGAATACCTCTGCCTGAGGTTTAAAAGATCTGCACCAGAATTTTTTATAAAAGAATTGCAGAGCCGATCAGTAACGCAATTCTTGAATGAACCCCTGAGAGATATAAAGTTCTTGGGGATTTCCTGAATGGTGGTGCATAGAATAATCGAAACGCTCATAAAGTGCACCATCAAACCGATCTAGAATGGTGCGGTATTCTGTTACAATGGACGATACGCTTACGGACACTATCGATAAATCGTGTGAAAAGCGAAAAATCTCGCGGTCTGACTGGATTAGCGAGGCATGCCACAAGAACCTTGCGGGAAGTTCAGGAACAGGCCTGGCTGGTGCACCTGCGTTGCCATCTGCCAGCCCGGTATTTAGTCATAATGATCATAACATGGTCAGTTACGACGAAACGTGCAATAACTTCCGTATAGATGTGCCCGAGTACTTTAACTTCGGTTTTGATGTGATCGATGGATGGGCGAATAAGGATCGGAACAAACTCGCGATGATCTGGGTGAACCAGGATGGTGTAGAGGAGAAATTTACTTTCTGGGATTTGATGCGTCTTTCCAACCAGATAGTAAACATCATGATCAAGTATGGCGTCAACAAAGGCGACCGGGTCCTGATTATGCTGCCCCGTGTCCCTGAATGGTGGACATTTACTCTTGCATTGATCAAACGTGGTGCAGTTTATTGTCCCGCGCCAACCATGTTAACCCCCCATGATCTGAAATACCGGATAAATATTGCTGATATCAAGATGGTCATAACAAGCCAGGAGCACGCTGAAAAAATTGATCAGATTGCAAATGAGTGTCCATCACTTTCCTGCAAGATAGTAATCGATGGTAAACGGCAGGGCTGGATCAGCTATCCTGTCGAACTCGATTTTCCCGCTCCGGTGTCAACGAAAATAGTCTCACTTCCTGGTATGAAAAAAACCAAGAGTACTGATCCACTCGTGATTTTTTTCACGTCGGGAACGACAGGTGAACCTAAGATGGCGGTGCACGACCAGAGTTATGCACTCGGGCACATTGTTACCGCACGGTTCTGGCATGATATACGCACCAGCGATCTTCATTTCACTCTCTCTGATACGGGTTGGGCAAAAAGTGCCTGGGGGAAGTTTTACGGGCAATGGATCGAAGGTGCGGCGATTTTTGTGTACGATATTCGTAATAAATTCAATCCGACCGAGATTCTTCCCCTCATCGAGAAATATGGCATAACAACGTTCTGCTGTCCCCCCACAATTTATCGCATGCTCATTCTTGCTGACCTTGACAAGTTCGATTTTACCGAACTCCGGCATTGTGTGAGTGCCGGTGAGCCGCTCAATCCTGAGGTAATAAAGGCATGGAAGGATGCAACCGGGCTCACAATATACGAAGGGTACGGGCAGACAGAGACTGTGCTTTGTATCGGTACGTTTCCCGGTATGATTCCGAAATTCGGGTCAATGGGGAAACCATCGCCCGGCTGGCACATTGAGCTGCATGATGATCACGGTAAACACGTTGGTCTGCATGAGGAAGGTAAAATTGCCATCAGGCTCGATCCACGCCCGGTAGGCTTATTCAGGGAGTACCTGTATAACGATGATGAGAACAAGAAATCGTTTATTAACGGTTTTTATTATACCGGAGACAAGGCGTATAAGGACGAGGATGGTTATTACTGGTTCATCGGCAGGGACGATGACGTGATTAAAGCTTCTGGTTACCGCATCGGACCTTTTGAAGTGGAGAGTGCATTGATCGAGCACCCGGCAGTTCAGGAAGCAGCTGTTGTCGGATCGCCCGATGATATACGGGGGCTTATCGTCAAGGCATTCGTGATTCTCAAACCAGGAATCAAACCCTCTGAGGCGCTTATTCGTGAGATCCAGAACCATGTGAAAAAGGTTACTGCACCCTACAAATACCCGCGTGCGATTGAGTTTGTGGACGCACTCCCAAAAACCATATCAGGAAAGATTAAGCGCAATGAGCTTCGTGACCGGGAGATAAAGAAATCCTCAAATGGGAACAACGCCGGAAAGGAGGAGTGACCCCCTATCTTTATTTAATTTCATATGTAATGTATACAAGCGCGAGGGTAGCCAAGCCAGGTCAACGGCGTCAGGTTCAGGGCCTGATCTCGCAGGAGTTCTTGGGTTCGAATCCCATCCCTCGCATTATTTTGCTGGTTGTTTTTTAAGCGAGGAAAATTGCATCCGTATTGATAATCTATGATGCATTCAATTAAAATTTAAAAATTTTAAAAAAGAGAGGGAATTCCTGAGTAATCTTTTGGGCAGATGGAGCGTCAACTAAAAAAAGCAATAGTTTTTTGATACTGTTCCAAATGTATCGTAATACAGGTAAAATTTCTTATGAAAAACATGATAAAGGTTGAAAATCTTTTTTTTGGATAAACAATTTTTAATAGTAGGGACACATCAATGTGAAAATACTTAATTACTATGAATAGCTGTACTATTAAAATATGAAAGAAAAATTAGTCCGAATTATTTGCTGCATTACTATTATCATTCTTGTTGCCGCAACCGGTTGTGTCGCACCGCCAAAAGACAGTAAAACATCTTCAGCAACCGGAAATTTTTTTAATCCTGGTCAAACCAGCGTTGCGACAACAGCAACACCACTTCCCAACTTTGTTACAGAAGTAACACCTTTTGTAACTGTCACTTCAGGTAGTGGATATCGGACTATACCGCCCACAACCCAACTCCCCGAGAATAAATACTGCCGTATTTATTCAACGAAAAATGCCTATGCCTACAATAAAACCGCAATAACATTTGACTTGAAGAGCCCCCCGATGTATATTAATTACACCGTCAAACCATCCAATATTACCAAAAAAATTGCATATACTTCCAAGATAACTGGAGAGGGAGATAAAGTAATAACCGTTGATACATACAGTCCCGATTCCTGGTATGAAATCACTGTCAGGAGCAAATCAACCGGGGAGATTTATCTTCAGGATGGGTTCGGGACGAGGAAGGGTTATACTGAGTATCTGAATCGTACCCTCAAAGTGCTGAAACGTGATAATATGCAAATCGAATTCAGTGGTAGCAATATTACCGCAACTGCGATGGTATGGGTAAAACCAGCCGGAAACATCAACGATACCACACAATTTAATACGACTACAGACTGCACCTACTTCGATTATATTCCAAGAGACAGCGTACCGTTCGCTACAGCAACACCCAAACCAACATGGACTGGATGAATTCATTTGATACGAACATCATTTTTTTTGGTTTTTTATCTGATAATTTCGTTTTCCAGGTCTGAATCTTTACGTTCTGGATCCCTAAACGGTGAGTTATTTATGCGATGAAAGCAATTTTAGTAAGGCAGACAGCCTTAAATTAAGTGTCCCGGTGGGGTAGTGGACATCCTAGAAGATTGCGGATCTTTTGACCCGGGTTCAAGTCCCGGCCGGGGCGTACCTTTTTCTACGTCAAAACCTTTTTTCAAATAATATTTTTTATTAAATTTTCACCAGAGCAATAATTTTCAAAATCTGACTTTCCTGTATGCCACCAAACCGAATTATTATGCTCCTGGTCATAATGCATAACTTGTTGTAATTTTCGAGAATTTGAAAGGTCCGATATCCATTTTTCCCTACAATATCAAAATAAATGTAGGGAGCATAACACCCCATGAAAATATGTGTCAGGTGTGAGCTCTGTCCGGTTCTTCCTTGATGTATTACCTGTTCGGATAAAATAATAAAATCTGGCAGGGCATTGACACTCTGCAACCGAAAAAATGAGTTATTCTCATCTGCCACAGTAAAGATCAATACAATTCTCGATGCACATCGTTGCTTCTTTGAGATTCCCGATTTTCTTCAGGGTCATTCCTTTATTAAACCAGGCCTCTGCGTTCTCAGGGTCTATCAATAGTGCTTTGTCATAGGAGCTGATTGCATCTTCAACTTTCTCAAGACAATCCTGACAATTTCCCAGGAGCACGTATGCATTGGCACTTCTTGGATATAGATAGATTGCTTCCTTAAGATATTTTACCGCTAAAAAATGATCTCCTGCCATCGCTTTCTCCTGCGCCAGTTTGACAAGATAATCTGATTCTGTTTTAGCGCTTGGTATTCCTATAGCTTCCATTTTTTCCTCCAGACCACGTTTCCCGATATGTTCCACAATATCTTATCTGCCGCAATACAGATTTATTGCAGTTTCAACGCATTTCGTTGATTCAGAGATTTTTCCCATTTTTTTCAGGGCTATTCCTTTATTGAACCAGGCGTCTGCATCACTTGGATCAATCTGAAGAGCATGATCATAAGCAGCTATTGCTTTTTCATACTGACCTTCACTTTCAAGAAGATCACCATCTTTCACCCACATCCGTTCCCGCATTACCTCTACCAATTGCATTTTTTCCCTCCAAGCCACATGCCGTGACCAAATCTGAATAATATTTATTTATTTATATTAATTTGCCAGATAGAATTAGTATTCATCACTGCGGAGGAAGTCTGCATCACAGTCTGCCATGCAAATATTTTAAATAGGCAACCCTGGACTCATTTTCCTGTTTGTTCTCGATTTCATCTTTTAAATACAGAATTGCGCGAGATTTTACGATTGATAAATAATTTCTTCTTTCATAATTTACCAAATATTTTCGCACAAAACAGCACCTCTTTTCACTTGCCATAGCGGAATTGCCCCCCAATAATAACCTGCCAGCAGAACGCGAATATGAAGGGTTGCCAATCGCTGTCTTGCCGTCAGCATTGTGGGTGATGGGGAATATCTCATAGATTTGAATTAAGGCAATAACCCGGCCGGCGCGATATACACTATCATTAATTCTTTATCCTGGTTTTTATGAGGAGAAGATGTTCTGTCTTAAAAAAGAGAGATCTGTTTTAAAGTGCAGGTTTTTGTTTCAAAGCTGCCACCAGTAATTTTACACCGGCTTCAATATCTTCGGTATCCAGAACTTCAACAGGTGAATGAATATACCGGGTGGGAATACTTACGGTTGTACTGGGGATCCCGCCTTTGGTCAGATGGATTGCTGTTGCATCCGTTGTTCCTCCGCTCCCGACTTCCATCTGTACCGGAATTCCATGAGTATCGGCTGAGTCCTTGAGCCACTTCACTACTTTCCGACTTGCGATGAGTCCACGACCACTACTGTCAACAATTGTTATCACCGGGCCTTTTCCCATCTCCACAGGAGCATCTTTCATATCTATTCCCGGATGATCACCCGGGATGGTGACATCTGTTGCTATTGCACAATCAGGATCGAGGGCATAAGCGCTTGTCCGTGCCCCTTTGAGTCCGACCTCTTCCTGAACCGTAAAAACCCCAAAAATGGTAAGAGGCGAATCCATCTCTTTTAAGGCTTTTATCAGCATGGCAACACCAGCCCGGTTATCAAACGCCTTTCCCGATACCCGGTTAAAGGCAAGTTCGGCAAACTCGCGGTCTACCGTCACTGGTGTTCCAACTTCAATACCGAGATATTCCACTTCTTCGCGGTTCTTAGCTCCGATGTCGATAAACATATCATCGATTTTAACGCCCTTCTTGCGTTCTTCCTCATCCATCATGTGAGGGGGTTTCCCTCCGATGACCCCAAGGTACTTACCTTTTGAACCATGCAGGATAACGCGCTGGTTATAGAGTGTCGGGCCGTACCAACCTCCCAGAGCGACAAACCGGATAAATCCCTTTTCATCGACATACTTGACCATAAGCCCTATCTCATCCATGTGAGCAGCGAGCATTACTTTGAATTTATTACCGCGTTTGATTGCTATCAGGTTACCAAGGGGGTCTTCATGTATCTCGTCAACATGCCCTTTGAGCTCCTTTTTTATAACCGCAAATACACTGCTTTCACTGCCCGATACACCATGTGCATTGGATAATTTTTTTAAAAGTTCTTTGACCATATTACTCACTCATTACTTTTTGTATCCTGTCAAGAGCCCGGTTCAGGTTTTGCCGGGAAGTTGCGTAACTGAAACGGGCATATTCCGGTGAATTTACGCCAAACGCTGTTCCCGGGACAATAATAATGCCATTTTCGATAATTCTCCGAATGAGATCTGGTTTCATCGGTACAAATGCATAGAATGCACCTTCAGGAACCGGGAATGAAAATCCCAATTCTGCCAGTCCTTTGCAGAAGAGATCCCGTCGCATCTTGTATTCGTTGCACATCATGGTGACCGGGCTCTGATCCCCTTCATATGCTGCGAGAGCCGCATACTGGGAAATCGAGGTAGCACATGCCTGGCAATACTGGTGTACCTTCACGCACTGTGCCACTATCTCTGCAGGAGCTGCGAGATATCCCAACCGCCAGCCGGTCATCGCGTAGGTCTTGCTTGTTGCATTAATCGTAATCACATTTTCCCCAAACCGGGCGGCACTCCAGTGCTGTTTACCATAGATGAAATGTTCATACACCTCATCGGAAACTACCGTGACTCCTGCATCATTTGCATATTCAACAAGCGCCCTGACAGAATCTTTATTTTCAACAGCCCCGGTAGGATTGGCCGGGGAATTCAGGACTATGATCCGTGCACCCTCCATGAGTTCTTTTGCCTTCTCCACATCTACATGAAGGTCCGGAGTGAGTGGCACACTTACCGGGCGCCCCGCCGCAAGGGTGGCAAGAGCAGCATACGAGACAAATCCCGGGTCCGGGCAGAGGACACGGTCCCCTTCACCAACCAGCGCCTGCATTACGATGTGGAGTGCTTCACTTGCACCTGCAGTTACAATCAGTTGATCCGTATCATAGGAGAGGCCGTTCTCTTTTTCAAATTTTTTACAGATTGCACTCCGAAGTTCAGGAATTCCTGTATTGTTTGTATAGCCGGTTTTTCCCTCTAAAATCGCTTCAATCGCTGCATCCTTTATGTGTTGCGGCGTATCAAAATCCGGCTGTCCAAGACCCAGGTTGATTGAATCAGGACCCGCAGCTTCAAATATTTTCCTGATCCCGGATATTTCAATACCTAATACCCGTTCAGCAAATCTCAATTCCATATCATCGTCCTCCTCATCTATTCGATATTTGTATGACGCTTCTTTAATGCAATCTCATCTACCTGGGTGATCTCCATCAGCCGGGAGATAACTGCATCGGCAAAGATCATCGAAGTTGTTTCAAAGAGAGTGCCCAGCGGTGCAAACGACTTGTGATCCCCCATCATCTGACGAATTTCAAATTCAACGGCATCATCCCCCACCTCGTCCCGGTGATGTTTGATAATCACGATGCAATCTGATATCTTTCCGATTCTCGATTCAGCATTTGAAGTTATCAGGCAGATTTTCGCGCCAATCTCTTTTGCTGTTTCCGCAATATCGGCAACGGTCTTGGTTCGGCCGGAACCTGAGAAGACAACCATGATATCCCCTTTATTCAATGAGGGGGTGATCGTTTCCCCGACAACAAATGCCTGTAACCCAAGATGCATAAGTCGCATGGCAAATGCTTTTGCAACAAGACCTGACCGTCCCGCCCCCATTACGTAGACACGCTTTGCTTTGAGCAGTTCTGCAATAAATTTTTCGACATCTTTGTCTGAAATCGTATTAGCGATTGCCCGGATGTTTGATGCCATCAGCCGCATCATATCCTGAACTCGGTGACTTTCCATGCTTCTCTCATAAAAACATGCAATCACATAGTAGATGAGAATTTCGTAGTATCGGGTCCCTGCTTAAAAAAACCAGTAGTAACTATTAAAACAAGAAAATATTGAAACAAGAAAAAACAAGAAAATGGCTGCACGTTAACCGGTATTGATGGGGATTATCAGCGGTATATAAAAAATTGCTCTGGTGAATTCTTTTTGCCATGATCTAAAAAACAACGTGCTGGTACGATGAAGGAGGGGACAGTGCCTGTCCCCCCATACCGCCCCTGAGCTGAGCGATGATAACGTATTACCTGTTCAGGGGTTATCGCATCGGGGAAGCCACAGCGGAGGGGGTGAAACCCCCTTGAGCGTTTAGCTTGTAATTGAGCATTTTCCGGGATCCTGAAAAAAAGACCTAAGTCGCGATTATTTTATCTTTTTTTTCGGATATCACGTGGTATATGGCTGATACCGTTCAACAAATCCATAAGAAATAAGCTTGTTCTCTTCCAGAACTGATACTGCTCCATGACCTCCGCAGATAAGGCATCGTTTGCCCGTGGTTGACATGGCCTTATCAGTTTCAAAAGCAATTTCAAGCAGTGCGCTTCGCTCTTTTTTTGCCAGATCGCTGTCTACATTTACCGAAGTTACCAGGAAAGCGGCAAGTGAGCTGTACTCAGCACGCGCTTTTGTGAGACTCGAAAAGTTGATCAGACTGTCTGCAGCGAACAGCAGCCCATTTTTTCGGGAATAGAGATAGATCTGTCCACAGGTATGGCCGCCAAGACCTTCCAGGACTTCCAGATCAAGATCTCCGATTCTTACAAGACCAATTACCGGAAAAATTCCCCGCATCCTTACCTCATGCTTGGAGAAGCATACTATGTTGGCCGGGGTATTGAACTTTGAGAAAAGGTTGATCATCTTGGTATAAAACTCTTCAAGGATAGAATGTTCGCTCCGGGAGCCAAACGCACGATTGTTCTTTTTTATGATTGCAAGAGTATCTTCATGCATCAAAATCGGTGCTGTGAAATACCCTGCAGCTCCGCAATGATCCGCATCTGCGTGAGTGACAATGATCCGCGATACCTGCCGTTCATCTCCAAGACCATACCGCGAAAGCATTGACAGAACGTCATTGTGATATATGCCGTAACCGGTATCGATCAGGATTTTTTCTTCGGTTGTAGCAATCAAAAAAATATTCCCGCCACAGGGGACCTGGAAACAAAAAAGGGTGCATTGTTCAGTAATCTGAAATTTCTGGACATCTGCATAGAACCTGTCCCGGGTTGTTGCCCACATCGTCTTGCCGGTTATAAGAACACTCTCGAAAACTTTCCGTGGATCATTTCCCTGTGCCATCAGCTCCTGTACGATGTGATTTGTATCAGCAAGGAACGAAAGTAAAAAATTTTCTTCTGACTCCCCGATAAGTTCTCGTATTGCATGGGCATACCTGACATAAAAAACCGTATCATCCAGGTGTTTTCCGGTTGTGTCATATTCAAGGATTTCGAGACGGTAGCATGATTTCAGCTTGTTTAAAAGATGGTCGACAACCGAACTCTGCTCAATGTTCAGACTTACGGTGAGACGATCTGGATGTCTTCCTTTATCATCAAAATCAATAAACGCTATGTTTGCTCCCACCGATGTTGTAATATTCAGGAATTCATAAAGTGCACCGGACTGGTGCGGAAGATAAACACAGAACTTTAAAAAGTCCTGTGGTTTTAATGACGTCTGAAGATACCCGATCAGTGCAAGATCCCGGGTAATTTCCCTGAACGCATCTTGTGAAGCGGTAACTTCATAAAACACGGTTGCGGGGTCAATGCGCCGATCATACTGTATACGATTAATATTACCTTCATATTTTTTGATGATCTCGGCAGCCCGGTGAAGGGATCCCGGAGTATCTGGCATATGGGCGATAAAAGAAAATTTCTTCAAAGATGTCCACCGGATGTGCTTTTACTTTGGATGGGAGTTCCGATATACATTACGGAGAAATCATAATTATTCAGGAGATCTCTTTTTTCAATCATGAACGGATACCTATTTTAATACCAAATTGCTGGTGAATTGTCGTCTGGGAGGGAAAAATTACAGACTTACCCTTTGACGAAACTATATCAATACTACCGGGCAACCCATAATCAGAAGGAATAATCTTATGACCGATGTGGGAATAGCAAAAAAAAATGGTGAAACTCATCTTAAAACGATGATCACCACAATCAGACACTCACTTTCTTATGACGAAACCGCGTATCACCTGCCCATCTCGTTTGCGCTTACCGGAATAGCGGTTCATGACCAGAAAGCAGCACTTGACGTGTTTGGAAAGACTGCTGGTAATCCCCTCGTTGCATCGGAATGCATTCTTGCGGAGAAAACAGCAGATGAAGGCAGGGAACCCGCTCCTTATACCGGTTTTATTGATGACACCATAATCCGGAAACTTGGGTACTCCCTTGTTGATGGCAGCATCCTCGGGCTTGCCCTTGTTGTTGGCACCCCCCCGGGTGCAGACAGCGTTTCTGCCATCTGCCGGGAACTGCAGGAAAAATACATGCTTACGTTCCTTGCCGGCGATATAGTCGCATCTCTTTCTCATGCCGGAGTGAAGCTCGGACTCGAATATCGTCTTATCCCGCTTGGTTCGACACCTACATACGGGATTCATTTTGTCGATGTCATTGCACGGGTTGCAATGATGTTTGGGGGTGTTACTCCGGGTGACATATCCCGTCTTCTCGCGTACGCCAAAGAACGGGCAAAAGCGATTGTGATTGTATTTCCCGGACTTTCTGACCAGGAAATTGCATTGGTTGATGGGATGAGGGTCCTTGGTTTTCCTATCCTGTCACTCGGGGATTATCAGGGAGGGGACTGGATACCCGCAACTCCTGAAGAGGTTGTGCGTCAGGGAATGGAGCAAAAAGGAATAAAGGTTAATGTGACTGCGATCCCCATCCCGATGGGGTGCTCACCTGCATTTGAGGGAAAGAGCATCCGGAAAGAGGAGATGTATGTCGAATTTGGCGGGGGGAGATCCCCTGCTTTTGAACTTTTACGCATGAGTTCTGCAGATACGATAACAGATGGCAAGGTGACGGTTATCGGTCCTGAGATTGGTATGATGAAGGAGGGTGGTGCCTACCCGCTTGCAATCATAATCGATGTAGCCGGGAAGATGATGAAAAAAGATTACGAACCGGTTCTCGAGCGGCGGATCCACAACTTCGTCAATTATGGGGAAGGATCCTGGCATGTTGCCCAGCGGGACATCATCTGGGTGAGAATCTCCAAAGAGGTCGTCGCAAAAGGGGTAAAAATTGAGCATATCGGTAAGCTGCTGGCAAGCAAGTTCCGCATGGATTTTCCCCAGCTGCTTGATGCAGTTTCTGTTACGCTTATTACCGATGAAGCAAAGGTGCTGGCAGCAAAAAAAGATGCAGAGAGGGTATATGCAGATCGGGATGCACGCATCAAAGGTATGCGGGATGCAGATGTGAACACCTATTATTCCTGCACGCTCTGCCAGACCTTTGCCCCCAACCATGTCTGCGTTATCACTCCTGAACACCCCGCTCTCTGCGGGGCGATAAGCTGGCTGGATGGAAAAATTGCCTATGAGATAGCGCCCTCCGGCGCCAATCAGCCGATTGAAAAGGGAGCGATTATAAACACCCAGAACGGGGAATTTGAAGGAGTCAACAAATTTGTGAAAAAGGCAAGTCACGGTGAGATTGACCGCTGCTCTTTATATAGTGTGATGGAATACCCGATGACGTGCTGTGGCTGTTTTGAGTGTATCGCCCTTATGCTTCCTGAAGTGAACGGGATAATGATAGTCAACCGGGAATTTAAGGGTATCACCCCCTCAGGTATGACGTTCTCAACGCTTGCCGGAACTATTGGCGGAGGGGCTCAGACACCGGGATTTGCCGGCATCTCAAAAAACTATATTCTCTCCGACCGGTTCCTGCAGGGAGACGGAGGCATTGAACGCCTTGTCTGGATGCCTTCCCAGCTCAAAGAGGAGCTGAAAAACCAGCTGGTAAAAAAACTTATGGATCAGAATAAACCGGATCTCTTTGACAAGATCGCGGATGAGACAAATGCGACCTCTGTTGAAGACCTGATCTCCTACCTTGAACGGGTAAAACATCCGGCACTCCAGATGAAACCGCTCGTGTGAGGAGATAGTATGGGATATGACCTTAATTTTGGTTGGAATGGCGCTATCGGTCAGGTAATTCTTGGAGCCACCAGGGCAGAAGGGGGGACAAGATCCATATCTTACCGCATAGGTGGTGGAACTACCCTTCAGTTCCTTGATGGGAACCCATCATCCACCTCACCACTTGTTGCATTAGAAATCTGCGATAACCCGGAATACTGGTCGCCGATCATCAGAAATTACTGTGGCGATCTGGTAAATAATGTGCATGAATGGGCAAAGGCTGCTGAAACGGTTTACAAGGCTGATCTGGTTCGCCTGTACCTGACCAGTACACGGCAGCGGAATTTCGCTGATGTATCCACTGTCGGAAAAACCGTGGAAGCCGTGCTCTCAGCGACTGGCCTCCCGCTCATCATTGAAGGCAGCAATGAACCTAAAATCGACAGCGAGGTTTTTCTGAAGTGTGGTGAGACCGGCCAGGGAGAAAGACTTCTCCTGGGAACCGCAGAGGCAGGAAGGTACCGGAGCATTGCCGCAGCAGCGCTTGCCTATAACCACTCACTTATTGCCCAGTCTCCCATTGATGTCAACCTCGCAAAGCAACTCAATATCCTGTTACGGGAGATCGGGGTGCAACACGATCATATTATGATCGATCCCTACACCGGTGCACTCGGTTATGGGTTTGAATATTCCTATTCAGCTATGGAGCGGATCCGGTTTTCTGCACTGAAAGGGGACACCGATCTTGCCATGCCGGTAATCTGTTCTGCTATCGATTCACTGACGGTAAAAGAAGTAAGGGAATCTGACCCTGCACTGCAGGATGAGATAGCCATCCAGTGGGAATTTTATACGGGGATTGCCGCTGCCGTTGCCGGTGCCGAGATTATCTGTGTTCGTCATCCAAAAACGGTCGGTTTGCTAAAAAAAGCGTTTACTGACATGAGAAGCGTTGCGGCTTTTTCAGAGGTGAAATAGCAATGGCACTCAAAGCACTTGATGTCTACAAACTTCTGCCGAAAAAGAACTGCAAGGAATGTGGCGATCCCACCTGCCTTACGTTTGCGATGAAGCTCTCCAGCGGAAAAGCGGATGTGGATCTCTGCCCGTATCTTGACGAACAGGCAAAGTCTGTGCTGGGTGCAACCACGCGGCCCCCCATACAGCTGGTAAACGTTGGTGTGGGAGAACGGTCGTTTGCTGTTGGTGAGGAATTTGTGCTTTATCGCCATGACAAGACTTTCTATCATCCTCCAGGGATCCTCTTCAGGGTATCAGATACTTGGTCACCTGAAGAGATCACTTCTGTAACCCTCAGGGTCAGGGACGAATCATTTACCCGTATTGGCACCGATCTGCGGTTTAATGGTATTGCAATTGAAAATACCAGCGGTTCACCGGATATATTTGCACGAGCTGTTGCCATAGTCGAGGAATCAGCAGATCTCCCCCTCGTCCTGATAGCCCGGAATATCGAAGCGTTTAATGCGGCTCTTATTCAGGTCGGCAGCTATCAACCCCTGCTTCACGCAGCCACGAATGAAAATTTCAGGGACATGTGTGCTCTCGCCAAAAAACACAGTTGTCCTCTTGTCATTAAGGCTCATGGACTGGAGAACCTCATTGGTCTTGTAAAAAACTGTGTTGGTGAAGGGGTAAAGAAACTGGTCATGGATCTTTGCCCGCAATCCCTTGGTGATTTTGTTATTATATCAACCTCTGTCCGGCAGCTGGCAATCACACGTGCAGTTCCGGATCTTGGGTATCCCGTGTATCTTGATGCCACTCAGCCTCCTCTTCAGGATGCTGAAATCGCACTGGGTATCGTTAAATACGCATCGGTAATTATTACACAGCCGCTTTCCCCTGCATCCGCTAACGCCGCCCTGACGCTTCGCCAGAACATTTACACGGATCCCCAGAAACCGATCCAGATGAATCCCGGACTGTACCGCGTCGGAACCCCGGGAAAAGATGCTCCGGTTCTCCTGACGGTGAACTTCTCTCTTACATTTTTTACTCTTCAGGGTTACCTGGAGTCCACCCGCATTCCCTGTTTCATGCTGATTGTCGACACGGAAGGTCTCTCAGTGCTGACTGCGGTAGCTGCAGGAAAACTGAATGAAACGCTGGTGCGTGATTCGATCAGGAAATTTTGTGTCGAGCAAGAAGTGTCTCACAAAACGCTGATTATCCCGGGCTATTCCGCACCGCTGTCAGGCAGGATTGAAGAAGCAACCGGCTGGAAGGTGATGGTCGGACCCCGCGATGCAGCAGAAATTGGAGAATATCTGCATGAGGAGTGGAAGAAGCCCGAATCCTGAAAACCCAGGGTAAAAAATTTCAGTCGGGTATTTGCATCATATTTTTAAAAAACGGCAGGATAATCACCGTAGCATATTTCTTATCTCTCTTACCAATGGTAATGTTAAGGGCAGATCATCATGCGCACGGTAACCTTTCTTCCGAGTTATCGCAAAATTGACGTAGCACGTGGCAGCACTATTCTTGATGCAGCCCAGAGAGCAGGACTTAATATCAATGTTGTCTGCGGGGGACAGGGCAAATGCGGCAAATGTGTGGTCTATGTACAATCGGGAAAAACAGAATTTGACCGGCAAAAGTATTCGCGTTTTATTAGCGAGGACGAACTGACAAAAGGGGCCTGTCTGGCCTGTGAGACACTGGTGCAAGGCGATCTGCAGGTACTGGTTCCTGAGAGCACCCTTATCCAGGAACAAAAAATTCTGGTCGCAGGTCGGGATACCGAGATCGAGTTTCATCCATCTGTCAGGAAATATTATGTCGAGCTCCAGCCGCCAACGCTCACCGATCCATCACCGGATCTCACCCGGCTTTTATGGGGTATCCAGAAGAGTGGCGGGCCTGTTGCGGAAAAGATCTATGTACCGCTGGAAGTAATGCGTGAAATTCCCACGCTTCTTCGTCACAGCGACTGGAAAGTTACCGGGACAATTGCCCTTGTGCCGGGCGGTTACCGTCTTATCGATCTCCAGGAGAATAACACTTCAAAAAGCATTTATGGTGCCGCAGTAGATCTCGGTTCTACCACGGTGGTTGTCTATCTCTGGGATCTGGTCAGCGGCAAGGTAGTTGCAGTTGCCTCGAACTATAACCGGCAGATCAGCTGTGGTGAAGATATTCTCGCTCGCGTGAATTTTGCCCGGAAAAACGGGCTAACAAAACTCCAGGCCCTCGCTGCAGAGAGCATAAATGCAGCTCTGACCTCTGCTTCAGATACTGCGGGAATCGACCGAGACGATATTTATGAAGTGGTGGTTGCTGGTAATACGGTGATGACGCACATGCTTCTCGGGATTGATCCAGCGTATATCATCGCAGAACCCTATGTTCCGGTGGTCCAGCGGGCGCTGTCGGTCGCGGCAGCAAGGATCGGCATTGCCATTAATCAGAATAGCGGGCTGTTTGCCTTTCCTGCCGTCAGCGATTTTATCGGGGGTGACATTATTGCTGACATCCTTTCCTGCGGTATGCATGAACGCGAAGAGATCTCACTTTTAATCGATATCGGCACCAACTTCGAAATTGTTCTCGGAAACAAAGAATGGATGTTTTCCTGTGCCGGTGCTGCCGGACCGGCACTGGAAGGAGGAGAAGTGCTCTTTGGTATGCGGGCAAATCCCGGTGCGATAGAAAAGATTGAGGTCAACCCCGTGACTCTCGATCCTCACTTTAGCACAATAAACAACATCAAACCACGGGGCATTACCGGATCCGGATTAATCGACCTGATTGCAGAACTTTTTTCAGCGTGTGTCATTGACCGGACCGGACGGATAAATACCAGTATTGAAAACAAAAGAGTTCGCACAGGCCTCCACTTCCCGGAGTATGTTGTAGTCTGGGCACATGAGACCGATATCGGGAAAGATATCGTTATCACGGAAAATGATATCAAAAACCTGATTATGAGCAAGGCCTCGATTCACGCTGCCTGCGTAACGCTGATGAAACAGGCGGGGGTGTCCCGGCACGAAATCGCTACTATCTATGTTGCCGGTGCATTTGGCAATTATCTGGACAAGAAAAATGCGACAATTATCGGGTTGATCCCGGAGATAGATGCAGATCGGATAAAAAATATCGGAAATGGGGCAGTGACGGGTGCAAATCTTGCGCTTATTAACCGGAGGGAACGAAAAACCCTCGATGTTATTGCCTCCCGGATTGCATACATCGAACTCAATGCAGAACCTTCATTTATGGATGAGTATACATCGAGCACATTCCTGCCGCACACGGATTTCACGCTGTTCCCGAGAGTCCAGAAGCTCATAGAAACCTGCCAGCTCAGGAAAGGCTGATCCCATGGCAAAGATGATCCCTTCTCCCCATTCTCTGGCAACGGGTGTTGGTGCACTTCCCTATACGGATCCTGTGTCAGCATGTAATGATGTTCTGGAGCTCTTTCCCGAGTTTCCGTATGTACCTACCCTTCCGGATCGGGGTCAGCTGGAAAGTATTGTCTTTAATGATTCCGAGCAGTTGCCAGGAAGGATCATCCGGGATGACCGGCTTCTTTTTGACAGTTCAACCGATCAGACAGAGGCGATGGAACAGGTATACATGGATTATGTTGAGGGCAATTACGCCCCCTACGGACTGCATAAGGAATATGCATCCGGTTTTATCGAAATGATGTCTCATTCCATGTCTCATGCGAAGGTGCTGAAATGCCAGGTCACCGGGCCGGTCACCTTTGGCATGCAGGTTGTCGATGGCAACAAACGCCCGATTTACTATGATACGCAGCTTGCCGATGTGCTGTCAAAAATGATTGCACTCAAGGCACGATGGTGTGAGAGGGAAATGCGACAAAGAACCGGTGTTCCAGAAACCCTCGTGGTCTTAAACGAGCCATACCTTGCTTCACTGGGATCTTCAGTGGTGCCAGTCGATAAAGAAACCGTACGAGCAGGCTGGGAAGACATTGCTGCACTGGTTGAAGGTGGGCTTGGTATTCACTGCTGCTCGAATACGGACTGGGAATTTGTGCTGGGGCTCAATCCTTCAGTTGTATCCATCGATGCTTACGCAACCGCAAAGGAATTTTTGCTGTACGCTGATTCCATTGTAAGCTATATGGAGCAGGGCGGGGTAGTGGCATGGGGAATTGTCCCGGCAGAATACAAAATCTTTGCTGCCGAGAACCTCGACACCCTCTATCAAAAGTATCTTGCTATCAGGACCCGTTTCTGCTCATGCATGCCGGAACACCTTTTTGACGCACAGTCTCTCATCACACCCAGCTGCGGGATACGCTTTGCTGACCGGAATGGTTCCCTTGCCATCATGAAAACCGCAGCGGAGATATCCCGACGAATACGGGATAAAGAAACCGGAGTATAACCCTGCGTCAGGACCAAACAGGACATAGTATGCAAAAACATCCTTTTACCATAGCCTTGTCAGGAAAAGGAGGAACCGGCAAGACCACAATCAGTTCACTCCTGATCCGTTCGCTTATTGATCTGGCGGAAACTCCTGTTCTTGCAGTCGATGCGGACCCGAATGCCAACCTGCATGAAGCGCTGGGTGTGCCTGTCCACGAAACCCTGGGGAGCATGCGGGAGGAAGCATTCACCCGTCGTATTCCCCCGGGCATGAATCGCCACGACTATGTCAGGTTCCGGTTTCGCCAGGCGCTTGTCGAAGCGAAGGGGTTTGATCTTGTAGCAATGGGTCGACCGGAGGGAAGCGGTTGTTATTGTTTTGCCAATGACCTGCTCTCAGAATGTATGATTCAGCTTGAGCGCGATTACCGTTTTATCATCATCGATTCCGAGGCCGGTATGGAGCATATCAGCAGGGGAACGATCGGGAAACCGGATATGCTGCTCATCGTGAGTGATCCTGGTGCACGAGGATTGCGCACAATTGCCCGCATTAAGGAGATCGCAACGCAGCTTGGGCTTGAACCGGAGCGAATTCAGATTGTTTTCAACCGTTTCAAATCAGGTACTGCACCGGTTGATATTGGCAATGAAAAACCCATAGCCATAATTCCTGATGACCCCCACGTCGAAACAGCGGATCTTGCGGCCACACCGGTTTCACAGATCCCGTTTGACAGTCCTGCCCGTGTTGCTGTGCTGAATCTTGCGAAGATAATCCAAAAACGTGCGCACGAAAGACAAGAAAAATCAGAGTAATTTTTTAAGGCTCCAATGGGTTGTCTTTTTAAGATTATCAGGAATACTATCAGGGAAAAGGTATTTTAACCATTTTCTCGTAAAAAAAGGTTATAAAAAGACTGCTACGGCGATCGTTGTTGTCCAGAGACCGTTCTTGTCCCCCTCAGCAGACTGACACACGTTCTGGGTTTTGATAATCTTACCGCTCGCTTTATAGGTCTGCTCCCGCTCAGACCATGCAGCATTTACATCAAATTCAATACCAAGGGTTGTTGCAAGCATGGTAGCTGCAAGGTCTTCGGCATATTCGCCGGTCTTCTCCTGTGTTTCACCAAAAGCGTGGTGCTCAGATAAGTACCCGTATTCCTCTGAATCGCTGGGTAGGGCAAGGCCAATTGCGGCTGAAACCAGGCGGTTCGGTTCATTGGTCTCATTTCTTGCCATGACACAAAAAGTAATACCTCCCGACTGGAGACATTTCAATCCTTCTGATTTTGATATCTGTTTACATTTTGGAGGGAAGATGCTCGAAACGTATACAAGGTTGCACCTTTCAACCCCGGCTTTTCTCAATGCAAGTTCAAAGGATGCAAGACGGTCTTTATGCACACCAACCCCCTTGGTGAAAAAGATCCTGGTCGGGACATACATATTTTTTTATTGTATCTTTTTATTTCTTTAAGTTTTGGTCAAAAACGATGTAAATACACAGGATAAATACAGGATACGTATTATCGCGCCATTTTTTACAATTTCCGGGATTTCCATGAATGATATAAGGGATCCGAAGAATTACTCAATAAAACCGGATGTTCACGCGATTTCGCCGTATTTCTCTGCCTCCCTTAAATATGATAATTCCAGCAGAGGTAAAAACGTCACTTCATCCAGTACACTCAAAATTGTAAAAACGGGACTCGCCCTGACCGTTCCCAACCTGAATATTTTTTTGCTGGTACCAGCACAGAATTTTATAGAGGGAAAATGAGCTGTTATCATTATTTTTTCTCAAGTCCGTGAAGTATTGTTGGCAGTTCAGCAATTGCATCAATAACAAAATCTGCCGGAATATCTGAACGGTCATCGGAGAACCGGTCGCCATAGCGGGCATACACGGTACGGATGCCCAGAATGTGGCCGGGCTCGATATCCCTCCGTGGACTGTCCCCGATCAAAATTGTCTCATCAGCGCCGGCTTTCATTATCTCAAGGGCAAACAGGAAAGGCTCTGGTGCAGGTTTTTTCACCTTTACCATGTCGTAGGTGACCATACAGCAGAAAAACGGCAGCAACCCAGTTTTTTCCAGACGAAGTGTCGCATCCCGGGAATGAGCGTCAGTCACAATTCCCATATCATACCCGAGTAGTTGAAGTGATTGCAGTGTTCCGGTAACCCCCGCATAGGGAGAAATCTGCTGAAGTTTTACCGTTTCGTATATCTGACATGCTTTTTTGAACAACCCATCAACAGGAATGCACCTCTCGTTCATATACTGGCGGATATTTTCATGCGATTCAAATCCATGGGAGGGGGTTAAAAAATAGGAAAATAATTCCTCCCCTTTATCCTGCCCGAGATGTTGCACAACTGCCTCGCATGCGGCAATCTGGGCCCCTACAAGGTCAAACAGGGTGTTGTCCATATCAAATAGCAGGCACTTGACAGGTTTTTGAACGTTCGTTGTTGCCATTCTTGCTCTTTTTTTTTCCTGAATCTCTATTCAGTATGTCGGTGATTACTATTATAAGTGCAGACCTTTTGCTTGTCGCGATACCATAAAGAAACTTATTTATATAAGATCTTTATATTTCTGTGATATGAAATCCTTACTGTTTCTGGTTTGTGCAGTTTTGTTTGTGGGTATTCTCGCAGCTGGCTGCACAACAACACCGGCACCCGTACCGACACCTGTACCGACCCCAGTACCTACCGTACCAACACCCGTACCCACGTCAGTTGTTGTTGTAATTACCGGTACCCCGACCGATCCGGCACTGACAGGAAACTGGAATTTTAAGGGAGCAACAATCGCGGGATCAATGCCCGTTATTCCCAATGCCCAGATTACCCTGAAGTTTAATAATGACGGTACCTTCAGTGGTTTTGGTGGATGTAACAATTACAATGGCGGTTACAATCTTACCGGACAGACCACGGAATTTGGAAAAACCATTACTATCGGACCTATCGCATCAACAAAAATGTACTGCGCTGATACCGCTGATCTGGAATCGAAATATCTTGCCAATCTCCAGAACACCAAGACCTACTCCATCACTAATAACAAGATGCTACTCAGGGGTTCTGGCTTAAACGAACTGTCGTATGATAAGGTCTAGGATGATCTATTCTCTTTTTTTTCCAGGAAAATCTTCTCTGACGTTACAATCAGGTTTTTGACATTTCCTGCCTCATATTCACCTGTACTGATTCGGTAATCCCACGAATTCTGCGTCTTGAAGATGAGAAATTTAAAGTGTCCGCATCGCTTGTGTATCTGGTAATACCCCCCGAAAAAATACAAAAATACCTATCGAAATGAGAAGAGGTGACTGGGCTGTAGCATGATGTGCCAGGATCGTGTGCCAATGATTCTGAAGTTCGATATCGTCGGTAAGTTTTTGGTATCCTCAATCGGTAGCACAAGAACCTGTACCCTGTTTTGGCAGGAAATAGACCTGCAGCAGTATAGATCGGATTGTGTCTCTCAAGGACCTGCCACTGTTCAGGATGCATTTCCGGAATTCACTGTATCAAAAAAATATGTATAACAATTCTGTGCTTTTTTTGTGTAATCATCGCAATCATCATCGATATCAAACCGGTACAGGCACTGGTTCACGATGCACCACGCGATTCCATTGGCTAAATCTTCATTCTGGTGCAGGTGTTCATGCTTATAGAATTTTTTTGCCAGGTAATGCCCGATTTCATGAGAGAGGACAAATTCAATATTTTTTCTTTTACTGGTTACAATGATCTGATGGCTTGTTTCTGGAAGCACCTTGCGCTTTTTCCCGGATCTATTTTTACTGACAGTATTTTCAGGAGCATTTTTTTTATAATCCAGGGATTCAAATTGCGGGATAAAACCCAGTATCATATTTTTCCGTTTGATTTTATCGTTTTTTTTCCTGATTTCACTCTTGAGGATCCACGTGTGGGGATCCGGTACGACCAACACCTCAATTCCTTCATGCCTGCAGAACCTGAACAGGATTGATAATTTTTGCCGCAGGTGCTGCTGCTGATATCGCACATATGCAGCATGTTTCATGGTCGTTCTAAACTGGTGCAGGAGTATAAAAGATCCTGTGTTTGGGCGAAAAGAAAACCTGCACTTACTCTGCGGTCTATATATTCTCCCTTTTACTCATCCAATGAAAAGAAATTGATCGCTTATGGGGGATCCCATGATTATTTTTATAAAAAATATAAATCAAAGATTTAACCACAGAGACCCTATAGAGAATTAATTCCGGGCTGCCCTTCATGGACGATATCTATCTCATTGAGATCCGCCTCGCAATGACAAAATGGCGGATCAGGGAAACAATTGATTTTATCGGCAGGTTATTCGCTATAGAAGGTTTTCTCGAACATCATCCTCATGTCACGCTGTTTGGGCCCTTTACCCTGAACGAAGGTGTCAGCCCCCATCAGCTTATTGACATCCTCGGCCAGGTGGCAGCAGGGTATAATCCCCTCACATTCACTATTGACGGGTGGGAAATGCGTCAGGGAATTCACGGTAGTGTTATTGCATTCCCGGTCAGACCCTCAGCTTCCTTAAAAAAACTCACCTCTTCGATAGCCGAAATGCTTTCCCCTCTTACGCACAGCCACAATATATGGGATGCCCAACCTGAGAGCAAATGGTTTCATGTTACTGTAGCAAACCGTATGGATCCCCTTCAGGCATCGACGGTATTTTCTGTACTCACCGGCCGGCAGCAGGAGGAAATCCCAAGGGGAATTCTTCTGAGGCTGAGAGACGTGCTGCGGCAAATGATTCGCCCCGGAAAAGGGCACGCAGTCCGCCCACTCACCTTGGATGATGCAGGACTCAGGATTACCGTGATGCAGGGGGAAAACATCCTCACTGAATATGATCTCCTGGAGAAACGGTGGATCACCGCTGATCACAGTCATACCAGCAAATCCTGGCAAAAAACCCTCGCACTGTATCGGGAGCAATCGGGATTTGAACGATTAGATCCCTCTCCTCCACACCCTGAGGATATTTACCTGATTGCCGATCTGCATCTCGGCCATGCGAATATCATCCGCTACTGTTCACGTCCGTTCCTCTTTTCCGATGTCCGGGAAATGGATCATGTGCTGATAAAAAACTGGAATTATACCATTTCTCCCGCAAACCGCGTGTATTATCTGGGAGATTTGCGATATGGGACAGAAGCGTTGCCCGCTCTGCAGTACCGGCAAAAACTCAAAGGCAACATTATCTTTGTTACCGGGAATCATGATGATGGAGTACCGGATGCAGTTCCATCCTGTATGCTTGATTATGGTGGTTTCCGGTTCCTGCTGGTTCATGATCCTGCGGATTGCCGGTCAGAATTTGATAGCTGGGTTATCCACGGTCATCACCATAACAATGACCTCCGCCACTACCCGTTCATCGATTTTGAGCACCGGCGGGTTAACGTGAGTGCTGAAGTGATCGGTTACACTCCGGTGAACCTGAAGGATATCTGTGAGCTCATTCGCGGGCGTATGTCACGTGGAGATATGACCCCGATTCTGCTGAAGTATCCCTTCAGCATTGAATGAGGGAACATTTCATTCCCTGGTTTTGTCCGGTTCATAACCTATATACAGACCGGGTGTGTAATTCCACGATAGAGGGGAAGACAACGTGTTATTCGAAAGGATTGTTTCTGAGGGTATAGCCCATAATTCCTACCTCATTGGATCCGGAGGACGGGCAGCGGTAATCGATCCACGACGGGACTGCGATATCTACCTTGAGATTGCCCGCCGGAATGAACTTGTTATTACCCATATCTTCGAGACACACCGGAATGAGGACTACACCATAGGATCGCTTGAACTCAAACAGCGGTGCGGAGCGGAGATTTTTCATGGTGCACGGATGGCGTTTGCTTATGGAAAACCGGTAAAGGAGGGAGACCGGTTCACTCTGGGGTCACTTGTACTGACGGTTCTAGAGACCCCCGGGCATACCGAGGAGAGTATTTCCCTTGAGTTGCAGGACACTGAGGTTTCTGATCAGCCATATATGGTATTTTCCGGCGATACGCTCTTTGCTGGTGATATTGCCCGCACTGACTTTTTTGGGCAGGAACGAAAAGCGGAGATGGCAAAAAAAATCTATGAAAGCATTGTCCATAAAATCCTGCCGCTTGGTGACGGTGTGATTCTTTGTCCGGCCCATGGTGCAGGTTCTGTTTGCGGTGGCGAGATTGCTGATCACCCGTTTACTACCCTTGGTTACGAAAAAACGACAAATCCCCAGCTTGCATCAGGACTTGAACTTTTTATCTCGCGGCGGGTAACCGAATCACCCTATACCCCTCCTTATTTCCGGCAGATGGAAACCTACAATCGGGATGGTGCACCGATCCTGAACCGGTTACCGGATCTGCACCCGCTCTCGATCCCCGAAGTCCACCAGCTCAGAAAATCCGGTTGCCAGATTCTTGATATACGGTCACCTGCCAGTTTTGGTGCAGGTCATATTCCGGGCAGCCTCTCCATCTGGAGGGGTGGTCTCCCCACCTTCATGGGCTGGTTCCTTGATTACCAGAGACCGATTGTTATTGTTGATGACTTCAATCTGGATCTGGATCCGGTGATCCGACATTTTGTCCGGCTTGGTTATGACACAATTGCGGGTATACTCTCCGGAGGATTTCCCGCATGGACTAAAGCTGCACAGGATATTGGAACAGTCTCAACCTGTTCAGTCCAGCAATTAAAAGATCGTCTCGAAAAAGAACATCCCTATATTCTTGATGTACGGGACATAAAAAACTGGCGCGCCGTCGGTCATATTCCCGGCGCCCACCATATCTATATCGGGGAGCTTCCAAATCACCTTGACCAAATCCCCAAAAATGAAAACATAGTAGTCTATTGCGATGCCGGCTATAAGGGGAGCCTTGCGACAAGCCTTCTTGCACTTCACCAGTACCACACCACGACAAATGTATTGGGAGGGATGACCGCGTGGAAAAAGGCAGGATTCCGGATAGAAAAATAATTTCTTCTTTTTTATTTCTTAAAAAAAAATTAATAAAGTTTATCAGGTCACGTTGGGAATTCCAATGGTGTAAGTTTATGGATATCTTGAAAATTCCGAGAATGGAAAAACAGGAATACGATCGGCTGATTGAAAAGGGATATGTCTGCCGGATAGCATTCCAGGGTGAGAAATATCCTTATATCGCACCATTCCTCTATGTCTTCGATGGATCATTCCTCTACTTCCTGTCAACAAAATACGGGAAAAAGATCGAACATTTCCGAAAAAGTCCCTATGTTTCAGTTGAAATTGAAAAATACACAAAAGACCTCTCGTCCTACATGTTTGTGACTCTCCAGGGCTACCTCGAGGAAGTCCACGACTCGATAGAGAAGAAGATTATTCGGGAAAAATTTGTTGATTTAATTGTTGAGAGGAATCTCTCCTGCAACATTCTTGCAGCGCTTGGACACTCCCCGCTCGACCCCCCGGCAGCGATCGCTGAAGAGGAGCGTTCGCTGGTCTGGAAACTGGTAGGGGTCAAGGATCTCGTTGCACTGAAAAACCTTTGATTTTTGTTGTTTCTTTAAGATCTGTGGAATTCCCCCTGCGAATTAATGAAATACAATTCCCTGGTAAAATGACGGAGGGGACAGTACCTGTCCTCCATACCGCCCCTGCGCTTAACGCGATAGTGACGAATTACCTTTTTATGTACCCTCCCATTTTGGGGGAATGGAAAGGGGGGGATTAAAATTTCTGTGGGTATTTAAACCTGCATTTGAATTTACCCTGAAAAACGGTTATTCATCATGTTTGCCTTAGTTTGTGATTCAAGTGTGTTTCTGTTGAGCTATTTTATGTGTTATTTTTTGATTTGTGAATCTGCATTCACCCAGCTTAACAAATTGAGCATCTGATGTGGATCCGTTATTGGCATGGCACAGGTATTTCCTGTACAGATATACGCCGTTGCATTCCCTCCGATTGCATTCAGATTGCTAGTGAAGGGTGCCAGGCTGGTAAGCAGGAGATCATTTTCACCAGTTGGTCTGTAGATTATCCTTACACTGGGGAGATAGTGATCCCAGAGTACTTTGATCATTGCCCGGGTATCCTCAGCATGTCGCTTACCAACAATAACAACGTCATGAACGGGTCCAATCGCACTATCAAGAGCGCACAGGAACCATGCATGCGCTGAAGGTGACTGGTGCACGGCTGCAGCAAAACAGCGTGAAAGTTCTGACGCCCGCTCTTCATTTGACACATCACCCGTGAGATGGGCGAGTCTTACCAGATTTTCAAATGCAACTGAATTACATGACGGGATTGCCCCGTCATAGATCTCCTTTTTACGCCCCAGCAGGATTTCGGCGGTGTCCGATATCATGAAAAAACCCCCTTGGGCCTCGTCCCAGAAATGTGCGAGGAAAAAGGTGTTCAGTTCACGAGCGGATGAGAGGTACGATAACTCAAAGGTGGATTCGTACAGCTCAAGTAAAGCTTTTATGATGAACGCATAATCATCACCAAATGCCGGGATCGCGGGATCACCGTCGCGATACCGGTGCAGGAGGCCACCATCTGAAGTACGCATGCGGGTTAAAACAAACTGCATTGCCCGCCTCGCAGATGCGATATAATTCTCATGGCCGAATGTACGTGCTGCCTGTGCAAGCGCGGCAATAAAAAGGCCGTTCCCATCGGTCAGGACTTTATCATCGAGTGATGGGCGGGATCGCAGCTCCCGTGCGGTAAAAAGTCTGGTCCTGATGGATTCAAGCCGTATTTCCAGATCCGTTTCTGAAATGCCGTTAGATGATGCTACTTCTGTGATGGTTTTTTTACGGTAGAGAATATTCTGTCCGCCTCCTGCCCCCGTATCCTGATAATTACCGGCATCTGTTATGCCAAAGATCTGGGCAGCAACAACTGCATCTTCCTTTCCCAGGATCTTCCCGGTCTCCCTTGTTGTCCAGAGATAAAAAGCGCCTTCACCCCCGGTGCTGTCTGCATCTTCTGCAGAGAAAAAGGCCCCTTCAGGTGAGGTGAGGTCACGAATAACATATGATATAACCTCTTCAGCAGTTTTCCGGAATTCAGGATTGCGTGTTGCCTGATACGCTTCGGTATATGCCATCACAAGGAGTGCCTGGTCGTACAGCATCTTTTCAAAGTGCGGCACCCGCCACTGCGGATCTGTTGAATACCGGTGAAATCCGCCGCCAACCTGATCAAAGATACCACCGCTGCGCAGAGCACCAAGGGTCTTTTCTACCATGGTAAGCGCCCGTGGAGTGCCCGTCCGCTTCCAGAACCGTAACAGGAAAAGGAGTGAATGCGGGGCAGGGAATTTGGGTGCACGACCAAATCCTCCATATTCTGCATCGAATCGCAGGAGCAGTTCTTCATAACCCTGATGGAGGAGTGAAATATCCATAATATCCTCGTGGTGCGATTCCTGTTCCTGACGAAGGGCAGCGGTAATTTCCTCTGCTGATGCAACCAGATCGTTACGCTGCTCCTGCCAGGATCGGGAGATACGCGGAAGCAGGTCAGTAAGTCCGGTCATACCAAACCGGCTTTCTTTGGGAATGTATGTTCCGGTAAAGAACGGTTTTTTTTCGGGGGTCAAAAAAACGGTGAGCGGCCACCCTCCTTTTCCGGTCATCATCTGGCAGACTGCCATGTAGGTGCTGTCGATATCCGGGCGTTCTTCACGATCTACTTTGATGCAGATGAAATCCTTATTCAGTATGGCAGCAACACCGCTGTCTTCAAAAGATTCATGCGCCATAACGTGGCACCAGTGACAGGTGGAATAACCAATGGAAAGGAAAACGGGTTTATTTTCCCTCGCCGCACGGGTAAACGCTTCGGTTCCCCATGGATACCAGTCAACCGGGTTATGTGCATGCTGGAGAAGGTACGGACTCTTTTCGTGGATGAGCCGGTTATGGTGTTTTTCTGATGCAGCGGGAGCCTGATGGAGCGGATCTTCCGGCGTCATAGCTGCTCATTGGCAGTCAGAGATAATGAGACTTTCACCAGGCACCTGCCAATAGCGGTGTAATTATGTGTGAGTTGATTCAAAAAGAGCATAGGTACTGGTTGAATGGACATGCATGCAGCGCCGTTTCTCCTGGTTATTTTGACAGGAGCAGGATTGATAGGTATTTCTATGGCGCTGGACGTCCTCTGGGCCCGGGTAATTCCCTTACGATCTTTTTATTATTTTATCCGCGCTCCCGGTGTTATCGTGCATGAATGCAGCCATATTTTCGGATGCCTAATCACCGGCGCAAAAGTAAAAAAAGTAGTGTTTTTTTCAGAAACAGGGGGTTCTGTAACCTATACTTCTTCAAAAATTCCCTATCTTGGCGATGTTGTGATCAGTACTGCACCCCTGTTTTGCATACCCCTGGTACTGGCGGGATGCACGTGGGTGTTCTCGCAGTATCTTGGCTGCGTGTTTCCCCCCCTCCCTGAGGGTATTGTTTCAACGGATGCACTTTTTATGCTCTGTACTGGCATCCTCGGAATGTTTACCCGGAACCTTATTATCCAGTTCAATCCCTGGTTCCTTCTCTATCTTTATGGAACGCTCACGCTCGTATTGTCGCTTGCCCCGAGTACGCAGGATATGAAAAATGCGGCAATCGGGATCGGCATGATTACCCTTGTCGGCATACTGATCCTCTGGAGTAACCTACCCCTGGCGGTAAGTCTGCTGGAGGAAATCTCCCGTTTCATAGGGATTGGTTTTGCTTTCGGTCTCATGGCTGAGATTATCGCGCTTGTGATCTCATCGCCGATTATGGTCTGGTATATACTCAGGCGCTCATGAAGCATTTCGGGCATTGCCATAAGATCGGTATTAATTGATCCGGAGGCAATTTTTCTGCATACATGAAGCATGTGTCTCCCAAAGATCACCCCGGCGATAGTGAAACTGGTGCCCGTCTCACCCCTGTGATGCGGCAGTATCGGGAGATCAAGGAAAAGTATCCGGACACCATCCTGTTTTTCCGCATCGGTGACTTTTATGAGACATTTGAAAGCGATGCGGAACTCATTTCACGGGAACTGGAAATTGTTCTTACCTCGCGCTCAAAAAGCGGTGATAACCGGATCCCTCTTGCCGGTGTGCCCTACCATGCTGCGGACGGGTATATTACCAAACTTGTCGGGAAGGGATACAAAGTAGCCATTGTCGATCAGGTCGGGGATACAAAAAACATAAAAGGAATCGTACAACGCGAGCTGGTACGGGTGATAACTCCTGGTACGGTGATCGATTCCGCAATGCTTTCCTCCTCGGCTTCTTCCTGCCTGCTTGCACTCTGCCCTGATCTGAAAACCAATCTCTGGGGAATGGCACTTCTCGATATTTCGACCGGGGAATTTTTTGTTGTGATGGCGGAAAACGACTCCGGCTTCCAGAATATCCTTTCAGAGATCGCCCGCTACCGCCCGGCAGAATGTATCCTGCCTTCAACAGTCCCGGCGGACCTGATGGAACGTGTACGGGACCGGGGGGTCGTTGTTACTATCTATAACGATGAGGGTTTTTCCGAACAACAGGCACGACGTACCCTTCTGGAACACTTCCCTGTTGCCTCACTTGCCGGGTATGGATGTGACGGGTCTCCTGCAGCTATAGGGGCGGCTGGTGCAGCACTTGCCTATGCAAAAGAGACGCAGAACTCACCGCTCACCCACATAAGCAGTCTTTTTTTGCGTTCATCTGCACAGGGGCTGATGCTTGACGCCATCACGTTGCGTAACCTTGAAGTGAAAGAAAGTATCCGCCTTGAAACAAAAGGAGCAACCCTTTTATCCAGTCTTGACCTGACAAAAACACCGATGGGAAGCCGGCTGCTGACGGGTAATCTCTCCCGCCCGTTCAACGATTTCGATGAAATCAATAAACGGCTGGATGCGGTTGAATTTTTCATTGCCTGCACTCCTTCACGACTTGCACTCAGGACCCTGCTTACCCGGTGCGCCGATATTGAAAGAATTGCAGCGAGGATTTCCTATGGGAATGCAGGACCCCGGGATCTTATCGCGCTTGCAGAATCACTTTCAGCTCTTCCGGAAATCAGGTGTACGATACAGGATTGCCGGACCGTTGCCGTCCCGCAACATATCATCTATGCTCTGCAGGATCTCCGTGATCTGCCCGGTAGTATCGATCTCATACGGAGTGCTTTAGTTGATGAACCCCCCCCGATTGCACGAAACGGTGGAGTAATACGGCCAGGCTATTCAAAAGAACTGGATGAAGTCAAAGGGGTCCTGCATTCAGGAAAAGACTGGATCGTCGAGCTCCAGCAAAAAGAGCGGGAACAGACCGGCATTAAATCTCTCAAGATCGGGTATAACAGGATTTTTGGTTATTTCATTGACATTACAAAACCGAACCTTCATCTCGTACCGCCCCATTACCAGCGCCGTCAGACAACCGCTACCGGTGAGCGTTATACACTTCCTGAGCTGCAGGAGAAGGAGACTCTTATTACCCATGCGGATGAGCGTGTCCTGGCTCTTGAGCGTGAACTCTATACCGGACTTGTCGAAGTACTTCGAATTGCTGTTCCCGATCTTCAGGCAATTGCCCGTGGTATTGCTGTCCTGGATGTCTCCACCGCACTTGCTGAGATTGCCCAGACCCGGGACTACATACGCCCCCAGCTGAACACCAGCGATGCGATTATCATCCGTGACGGACGCCATCCTGTCGTCGAAAGGGGTGTTTATGGCAATTTCGTCCCCAACGACACCGAACTTGCCAGTTCCGGCATTCAGGTGATGATCATCACGGGAGCAAATATGGCCGGAAAATCCACCTATATGCGGGCAGTAGCGCTCATCTGTATCATGGCCCATGCCGGAAGTTTTGTTCCGGCCCGGTACGCGAGTATTGGCATTCTTGATCGCATATTCACCCGCGTTGGTGCCTTTGACGATCTCGCAAGCGGACAGAGTACATTTTTTGTAGAGATGCTCGAACTTGCCAACATTCTCAATAATGTCAGCGCAAAGAGTCTCGTGATCCTCGATGAGATCGGCAGGGGAACCAGCACCGTAGACGGATGCTCGATTGCAAAAGCAGTGCTCGAATATCTTCATGGACGGGCAGGTGCCGGGCCAAAGACCCTTTTTGCCACGCACTTTCACGAACTTGTTGAGGTGGAAGGCGAGCTTAAAAGGGTCAAAAACTATCATTTCGCGGTAAAAGAGACAAAAAATGACGTGGTCTTCCTGCGCAAGCTCATCCCTGGTGCAACCGATAAAAGCTATGGTATTCATGTCGCCCGGCTTGCCGGTATCCCGAAAAAAGTGATCGAGCGTGCTGGGAGTATTCTTACCGAAACCATGAACCGTGATGTCCCGACCGGCACCCGTCCCCAGCGGTACACCCAGATCCTTTTATTCGATAATGAGAACACAACAACAGCAACACAGCACCCGGCACTTGTCGAACTTGCCAGCATCAGACCGGATGAGATGACTCCCCTTCAGGCACTTGCAAAGATTGCCGGGTTACGTAAAATGCTGGAAAATAAGGAAGAATAATCATGAAGTCCCGGAATACTGTTTCTGCTATCCACATCCTTGATCAGGCGACCGTTAACCAGATCGCTGCCGGCGAGGTAGTCGAACGTCCTGCATCTGTTGTAAAAGAGCTGGTGGAAAATGCAATCGATGCCGGTGCCCGTTCGATCAGGATCGATATTACCTCATCTGCAAAAG
This sequence comes from uncultured Methanoregula sp., assembly GCA_964590415.1. GTDB lineage: Archaea > Halobacteriota > Methanomicrobia > Methanomicrobiales > Methanospirillaceae > Methanoregula. The sequence goes on from CAZPVQ010000006.1 coordinate 108,303, forward strand.
AAATTCTGAGTATTCGTATCATCGACGACGGATCTGGTATGTCTCCTGCCGATGCTGTGCTTGCATTCACTCCGCATGCAACGAGCAAAATTTCCCGGATCGATGATCTCCATAAAATCCACACTCTTGGGTTCCGCGGAGAAGCTCTTGCCAGCATCGCTGCTGTGTCGAGAGTCACGTTGACAACCCGGCTTCGGAATGCAGGGGAAGTTATTGGAACGAGGGTGCTTGTTGAGGGGGGACAAATTCAGGAGACGGGAGAGACCGGGGCTCCGGAAGGAACCAGTGTGCTGGTCGAAGATCTTTTCTATAATACCCCGGCACGAAAAAAGTTCCAGAAGAGTAAAAATACTGAGACCGCACATATCCACGCGATTCTGGAAGGCATCTGCCTCGCCCATCCCGGGATATCATTCCGGTTGTATTCCAATCAGCATGAGCAGCTCGTAACGGATCGATCATCCCGGATTCTCGACACCATTGCCCGTATCTACGGCAGTGATGTCGTAAAGGATCTTATTCCGGTGAATCTTTCACTTCCCTTCATGAAGATTTCCGGATACACCTCACGCCCATCACTATCCCGAAAGGATACATCCCGGATAATGATAGCGATCAATCAGCGCTATGTATCTTCGACAGTAGTCACCGGCGCCGTCAAAGCGGGGTATGGCACTCTGCTCGCAAAAGAGCGGTTCCCCCTTGCCTTCCTCACCCTTGAGATTGATACCGAACTGGTCGATGTAAATGTGCACCCGACAAAAAAACTGGTGCGGCTCTCCCGGGAAAACGAGATCGCAAGGGCAATGAGCGAAGCAGTAAAAACTGCATTGCTCAGCAATGATTTGATTCCCGATGCAGCTGCCCCCTCGCAAATATATTTGGAGGAATCCGGCAGGAAAACTGCAACCGTTCCCGACCCGGGCTATGACTTCACTCCAACGGCACCGTACGGAATCAGTGAAGCACTCCATGCAGGTACTGTCATGACTGACCGCCAGCTTCGGCAGACAGAACTGCCGACCGGCATGGTACCGGTCGATGCGAAACTCCCGGTCATGGAGGTTATTGGTCAGTTGGGAGGGATCTATATCCTGGCAACAACGGATATTGGTGAACTCGTGATTATTGACCAGCATGCCGTTCATGAGCGTATCCTGTACGAACAGGTCATCGCACGGACCGAAGGGGATCACCGCTCACAGGAGCTGCTCGTTCCGGTTATCCTGCACCGGACCCTGCAGGAGACGGCAATCCTTCGCGATCTTCTACCTGCACTTGCACAGGAAGGGTTTGTCCTTGAGGAATTTGGCAGGGATACCTTTCTTGTCCGGGCAATCCCGGTTGTTCTGGGTAAACTGGAAGATACGACCATGATTGATGAGATGGTGAGTGATCTTGTAAGTGAAGAAGCAGTTCGTTCAGTAAATACCCGGGAAAGAATCACCCGGGTCATTGCATGCCGTGGTGCAATAAAAGCGGGTACCGTCTGTACACGGGAACAATGCCTGCGCCTGATACACCAGATACGGTTTGCAAAAAATCCTTTCACCTGCCCCCACGGAAGACCAACGATGCTCAGGTTCAGCCGGACCGATCTTGATACTATGTTTAAGCGCACATGAGTGACGGTAATTTTAGCACCACGCCCTCCCCTTTTATCGTTGTTGCTATGCCTGAACAATTATGGGCAGACAGGATCATACAGTAGGGATCGGGTCTGAAATTATTAACCGGACTTTTAAAACCATGAAAAACTCAGATCAGGAAACGCTGGATACGAGCGGACCTCAATTTTCCCGTGATGATAGTTCCCCCGAGAATATTCTGGCGTTCCGGCAGATGGTACTGTCACATTATGAGCAGTACGGTCGGGACATGGCCTGGCGTAACACCACGGATCCTTATCTGATCCTTGTCTCGGAGATCATGCTCCAGCAGACACAGGTAGGGCGGGTCACTGCAAAATTTCCGGAATTTATTCGTGCATTCCCGGACTTTGCGTCACTTGCGACTGCACCTTTAGCAAATGTACTCACGGTCTGGCAGGGTCTTGGCTATAACCGGCGGGCGATCGCGTTACAGAAATGTGCTATCAGGGTCATGAGCGAATATGATGGTGTTCTTCCGGCTGATGTGGATATCCTCGCAACATTTCCCGGCATTGGCAGGGCGACTGCTTCATCCATCGCAGCATTCGCGTTCAATATCCCCGTTGTCTTCATTGAGACCAATATTCGCAGGGTCTTTATTTACTTTTTCTTTCACGACACAGACACGGTACATGATGCAGAGATCCTCCCGCTTGTGAAAAAAGCATTATACTGTGAAAATCCCCGTGTCTGGTACTGGGCGCTGATGGATCTGGGCACAGCACTTAAAAATACGATTCCCAATCCGAACCGGCGAAGCGTTCATTATACCAAGCAGTCTCCTTTCGAAGGATCAGACCGGAAAATTCGTGGTACCATCCTGAAATTATTGCTGAAACATAATTTCCTTGGAGAAGCGGAGATCATCGGTTGCGTTGGTGAAGATCCTTATCGCGTACGAAGGATCCTTGACGCTCTTGAAGATGAGGGGTTCATTACACGCAGAAACAATGGATTTGTTCCTGCAGAATAAATTTTTATATATATTAATATAATATTATTAAATTTATATTTTTTATTTAACCTTCGTTCTGAATTTAAGATAAAAGTTTAAAGAAATTAATTGATATTTTGTAAACTTTTGTAATAAAAATACTTTAACTCTTTTCTCAATGAATTACCTGCTTTGTCCAAAACAATGGTTCAGCAGACCAGATATTGCCTTACGGATAATCAGAGAATCTTCTGACGCTTTCAAGATACTCCTGTCTTTTGAACAGGTACAGGAATTCAATGAGCGGTTGATCTGGCTGACTCGACTTCAATCCAGTATTCTTTTAATGATCCTGAAATCCATTGTGCAATATCACATGAATCAATGCCGGTCTCTCTGGCAAGCTGATTTGAGATACAGGGTATCAGATCATGGTTTCCTGAAATACTGTCTGCTGATATTTCTTTTCCCGTAATATGAAACAGACCCTGGCAGAGGAATTGATCGAACCGGGAAACAGATTTGACCCGGGGTAACGGTGAACGTACCATTCTCATATATTTATGATTCTTTCTTAATAAAACTGGTGAAGCTGCAATTCAATCTCACCACCTTTCCAGGGTACATTTTTAAAAAGATATTCGCGACCCGGTAAATCTGTCGTGAATGCGATTAGCGGGTCGTACCTGCAGGCAGGATATTCTGATTCTTTAAAGGTGATTGTGCTGCTTTATTCACGATTTCAAAAAAGTGATTCATCCGGCTGACCCGACTTCGGCCCAGTATTCTTTCAATGAGCGTGAAATCCATTGTGCAATATCACACGAATCAATGCCGGTCTCTCTGGCAAGCTGATTTGAGATACAGGGTATCAGATCATGGTTTCCTGAAATACTGTCTGCTGATATTTCTTTTCCCGTAATATGAAACAGACCCTGGCAGAGGAATTGATCAAACCGGGAAACCGATTTGATGTTGGGTCCTGGATACTGAACCATACTTACGTGCATATTACTCTTATACTATATAAATTACATCTTTATAAAAAAATTATTTTTAGACTATTAAAACGAAAAAAAATTAAAATTATGTGTTATTACCTTAAAATTATCAATTAACCAAAAAAATAAGTTGGAATATTATTTATAAAACCTGCCCCCGGGAATTCAAATATCACTTTTTGTCACTATGGTGATTTTTCGATTTTTTTCCTTCGACATGTCGTGCGATTGCCATATACCCGAAAAGATCGCCTTCTTCTGTGGTAATTGCAGAAATATTTGCTTCAACCTGAACTCTCCCGGATGATGAAAGCATCATGAATGGAACAGTTTTATGCCCGTTTTTTTTGACTTCTCCGAGGGAGTCCAATGCCATTTTACGAAATTCCGGTGCGATATAGAGTGCGATACTCTTACCCGCCAGATCATTGCAGTTTCCTGCATTCACTGCACCGGCCAGCGCATCATTTACCCAGACACATTTACCGGATTGATCGAGAATTGCTATAAAATCCCGCGCCATTTTCAGGGCAAGGGACAGGTAATGCGGACTTAATAATCCCGGGATTTTTGTCGAATCATGATCAGGAAAAACCGGATACACAGCATCAGGAATGGAAATCTCGGCATCAGTTCCTGGAATGCACCCCGTTTTTGCATTTTTCAGCATTTGACAGAGTTCCCTTACCTGTGAAATATCGCGGATAACTTCGATTGCTCCCATCCTTCTGCCATCAGGGCTCATGAGCGGTGAAGCCGTTGCCAACACGTACGAACCCCTGCCCGAATACAGTGAAGGGAAATAACCTTCTGCGACAAGCGAGGATCCTTCCCTTGTTATTGGAGGATCATGTTTTCCAATTTCATTATCAGCTGCATCGATGAGAGTAATCAGATCAACGAAGATCGGGGGGGAAGAGATATTTTTTGGAAATACGTGTTCAAACTCTTCAGATCCGATAATTTCATGTTTACTGACCCCGGTCATCTGTTCCATTGCAGTATTCCATGCAATAATCTTGTGTTCATCACTGACAATAAATGTCGGATCCGGTAAACACCCGACAAGATCCACCAGTTCATACCTGAATTTCTGAAGTTGTGGTGCGATCTCTTTTTTTCGGGTAACGTCCTCGACTATTCCGTTGATAAATTCAATTTTGCCGGCCGGGTCAAACTTCGCAAGGGCTGTGACACTGACACATATCCGGGCTCCGTCTGCCCGTTTCATAGAGATCTCCCTGTTCTGCACAAACCCAAACCGCCTGAGGTCCTCAAGGAGGTTTTTTCTTCCATCAGGATTGGTGAAGATATCTGTTACTGCGATCTGCCGGAGTGTTTCAAAAGAGGGGTATCCTAAGATTTCCACAAGCGAGGAATTCCCCCACACAAACCTGCCCCTGGGATCCCCCGTACTTCGGTAAATACCTACATTCATATTTTCAACATGAGTGCGGTATTTTTCCTCACTTTCCCGTAAACACTCTTCAGATTTTTTCAACGAGATATCCCGGGCAACAGTGGATGCACCAATAACCATGCCATTCTCATCGGTTATGGGAGAAATGGTTAATTCAACGTCAATGACCTTGCCATCCTTACGCACCCGGCGTGTCTCAATATTCTTGATGGCTTCCTTTTTATGGATTCGTTCAAAAATCCGGTTGCTTTCCTCCTGTCGATCCGGGGGAATGATCTGGGAGATATTGTGACCAATGAGCTCTTCTTTAGAATACCCGTACAGGTACTCTGCAGCCGGGTTCATGCTGATAATTGTTCCATCAATCTTTTCTCCGGTAATCGCATCTGAGGTAGTCTCAACAATCAACGAGAGCAATCTCTCCATTTGTGCTGCCTTATACTGATCCGTGAGGTCCTCATAAACAATACATTGTTTCTTGTCAGAGAGCGAAACCGGATGGAAAACGATTTCGCGGTCAACACCATTTTTACATCGTACGGTAAATCTCTCCGGTCTTTCGATTCCGGATTCCGATGCTTCAAGATCCGATTTCCATGTGTCTATGACTTTTTTACGGTAAACCGGATCCGGATATGCAAGGGAAAACCATTCCTTTCCGGTTTTAAAATCGTTCAGATCATACCCGAAGGTCTCAACGAATTTCTGATTTATGTACCGATACGAACCATCGGGTTCAACGATTGCAATAGGAAATCGCGCATATTGTGCTACACTTGAAAAAATCTCTTCACTTTCCCTGAGGGTAGTGATATAATTCTGAATTTTTTCCGCTGCTGCATGACGATCACTTATATCCCGGAAAATTCCTTCAACGCCAAGTAATTCCCCGGTGTCATCATAATACAGGTGACTGTTTGTTGAGACATACAAGGGACTGCCATCTTTGCGTTTTAAAACAACTTCATAATCGCTTACCGATCCATTATGGTACACGGAGTCGAGAAATTCTTTTCTGCGTTGCGGCTCAAAATAGAATTTTTCAGCGATATTGTATCCAATACATTCATCAAGGGATTCGTATCCGAGCAGCTTTGCCCAGCTTGGGCTTGCCATGATCAGATTTCCTGCTGTATCGGAACGGTAAAAAACGTCCGGGATGTTTTCAATGACACTCCGGTATAATTTTTCGCTCTTCCTGAGCGCAGCTTCCGTAACCCTCCGGTGTAACACGACAGATGCCTGATGGACAAATGTTTCGATAAGCCGGGAATTTTTTACCGTTTCGCCATTCCGCAGGAAAAATGCCACATTACCAAAGAGAATACCGTGCCGGACAAGTCCTATACCATAATGGCTGTCCCCAAGGTTGAGGGTTTCCTTGATCTGGTCGCAGATATCAACGGGAACCAGTTGAAAAAAGAGGTTGTAAATGCTTTCACCCGTGTAGAATACTTTTCCTTTCATCAGTTCATTCAAGGCAAGAGTCCTGAGTGGTGCAGGTATTGTACGTAAAGGGAACTGAAATCCCACAAACTCTTTGCCAAGGCAGGTATTGAGGAGTTCGTGATCCTGGTCTGAAAAAACTGCTCTGGCAGTCACAGTATCAGATAATGGATCGTATGAATTAACACAGATCAATGCATGGGGAAGTAATTCAGAAATACCCTCACCGAATATCTTAAAGATATCGGCGTCAGGAGACAGCTCAACAAACTCCTGCGCTTTCCGGGTGAGGAATTCCATATCCCTGATATACTGGTTAATCCTCGTTGCGGCTTCACGCTTCTCTGTGTTGTCTTTGCCTATAGCCTGATATTCGATGGGTTTCTGGTTCTCATCAAACAAAGCACGCACGGTCCAGAGATTCCACCGGACCTGCCCGCATGAATGATGGATCCTGCATTCAAAGGTTTGAGCCGGGTTGTTCATATCCAGTGACTGGATGCACTGGTGAGCGGTTGTTCTATCCTCGCTCTCAATATCGGGTATATACAGCCCCCCAAGGAGCTCCTTCTTTTCCTTGCCAAGGTAGCGGGCGTATGCATCATTGACAAAAACAAGCGTCCCATCCGGCAGGAATCTTGTGATAAACTCGGTCTGGTCCTCTACGATCCCACGATATTTTGCTTCGTTGAGCTCCAGCCTCTTCTGGTACGTGACCTGGGCTGTGATATCTTCGATGATGAGGGTAATACCCTGGCTCCCGTCTTCAAACGCGGTTTGTAACCGTTTTAATTTATAATAGTCTTTCTCCCCATTCATCGTGCATTCAAACTGTTGTACCTGACCCTGGGCAGGATCGGTTTCTCTGGAAAATACTGTTATTGGAATTGCCTTGAGAAAGGGATGATCTATCTCTCTGATATTCCTGCCAACGAAATCTTCTTTCTTTCCTTTAACCACAACGAGCAACGGTTCATTGACCTGCATAATAGTGAGAGCACTATCAAGAATTATGACCATGTCAGAAGAAAATTCCAGCATCGAGGAGATAGGAACCCGACGAGAGAGAAAGTAAACTTTGGCAGCACCGATCACCTGCATCTCGACCTGCCCGGATATGAGAAGAATATCAAGATATTTTGCTACCAGGTTACGGTTCATTTCCATTTTAGCTGCAAGATCTGAGATGGTGATACCTCGTGGATGCCATCTCAGGATCTGTTTTAATCGATCAACTTTCTCCTGATCGAAAACCGGCATATTTGAAAATAGACATCCGATATAATATATATTTCGATTTTAGTTAATTATTAATATTATATTTCTAAATTGTAATTATTCATCAAAAATTAACTAAATAATCTTAATAAATCAAAATTATTAATATAAGCTTGTTATAATTCTAGAGGAACTGCACAGAAGATCTCATCGATCTTTACCTTTGCATGATAGAAGGGACAGATTCTGTTCGTACCAGAAAATCTGCTAAAAAATGAGGCAGGGATAGATGCTTACAATATAAGGCGATTTGCATCCTCAAATTCACCTCGTAACGGTCTTTACCTTACCTCCAGAGAAGATTCCATCCCTGCTTCTTTTCCCTCCCCTCCGCCCATGAACTGTAGATATCTGTTATTACCAGACTTCGGGGAAAGCCATATTGGTATAGATATCCTCAAGCCGGGCTTTGTGCCCACTTTCCATGTTTGCAAGCTGGCTGAAGAGAAACTTCTGCTCTGTGTCAGCTGAAAGGTTTGCAAGCTGGGTGTACATCTGCATGGCTTCAAGTTCCTTTTTAATTGAAACAACAATTCCGTCAAGTGGTTTCATATCGGCAGAGAGTGGAGGGCTCGGGAGTGCGTTGACAATCTTGTAGTCCTTTTTTGCCTCAAAGTGCATTTTTGCTACATCCTTGGTGAGCATCCCCTGCAGGAATTCCCGGTGCTGTTTCTCCTCTCCGGCAAGTTCAGTAAAAAGTTTCTTCAATGCCGGGTCTTTTGCCTTTTCGGATACGGTACGGTAAAATGTATACGCCTCGACTTCCCTGTCGATGGCAGTTGTTATGATCTTCTTTGCATCATCTGCATTCATCGTTTCATTCATCTCCTTATTTTGAATTCAATTCATTTAAACCGGTTAATTAACAACCTCGTTCATCCACCTTTTTGCACATATAAATCACTCATCATGAGTTTTTAGTGGCAAAAAAATTAATTGGAATAGGTCGCTTTGCCCAGTTTGGGCTCGAAAGCAGCGTCTCCTTCCACGCGGATTGCATGCGAGAAGAGTGCCATGGGTATATCCATCGGGCAGAGCTCTTCGCACTGGCCACAGTTGATGCAGGAATCTGAAATGTGGGCGAAACGCCTGAAGTGGAACATTGGATTCGGCGGAAGCTCCCCCCGTTTGATCATGAGGGTGTCCTTTTTCAGCTCGTCTCCTGCAGTGAAACAGACCGGGCAGTTCTCAATGCAGGAATAGCACTTGATGCACCGTGACGTTTCCTTGTTGACAGTCTCCCAGAAATTTGCCCCAAGTGCTGTGAAATCTTTCTTCCTCCACTTATCGCCGAGTTTGAACATTGCACCCTCGACTTTGCCCCGGATCTCAAGACCTTTGGGATTTGCAGCTTCAGTTGCAAGGATACCGGATTTCACTGCTCCGCTGACCAGGTTTGCACCCTTCTCGCTGCAGACTTCCACAAAGGTTGCCTTACCGGCCTTGTCGCCGATGACACCCCAGTTCCCGCAGGCGAGGTCTGCCTGTCGCGGGATCTTCATCTTACAGCGGCGGCAGTTGGACCTGCGGCCATAGCCTGCCTCTTCGAGCTCATCGATGGAGATGCCTTTGTGGCCGCCTTCGTACTCGATGATGAACTGGCCCTTGTCGATCTCTTCCTTGTGGACCTTGTCCGGGTCGACCCCGAATTTGTCGGTAATCATTTTGCGGGCAAGAATCGGACTGACAGAGCCACCGCAATTGACGCCGATCATGACCACGTTGTCGAGGTTGATCTGCTTGCGCTTGGCAAGCTCAAGGAAACCCATCACATCGCAACCCTTGACCGTGACACCGATCTTCTTGGTCTTTGCACCGTCAAGGTATTTCTTGACGAGTTTTGGCAGCAGGAGCGTTCCACAGTGGAGTGAACCGGCTGTACCTGCAAGAGCCTTGGGATCAGTGATGATCACAGGCTGTGCGTCATACAGGTCAGTGCCTTTCCTGATGGCCAGGACTGCATCGACCATTTTGGATTCAAGCGCGTGTTTCCAGAGTGCGGTGACAGCGCCGCCGAGTTCTGCCTTCTTCTTGATATCAGCGTCGTTGGTCCATGCGTAGAGCATATCGCCCTTTTTAACTGCTGGAGTACTTCCGAATAGTCCCATGTTACTTCGCCTCCGCGATCTTCTCTATCCGCACAGCACAGGCCTTGAACT
>CAZPVQ010000007.1:0-44176 GCA_964590415.1 uncultured Methanoregula sp.
AAACAAAATTCGTCCCGACAATTGATACAGCAGTACCTCCTGCTAACGGGCCGGATGTTGGAGTGATGCTGGTGAAGGTAGGGCCTGCTGCATAGGTGTATGCGTTAGTCCCGGTAGCAGTCTGGCCGTCATTATTGGTAACAACTACGTCTTTAGCTCCAGCAGTGCCGGCTGGAGTGACCGCGGTAATGTGGGTGTCATTAACCCTGACGACGCTCGTGGCTGCCGCACCACCAATGGTTACACCAAATGAACCCCCGGAAACAAAATTCGTCCCGACAATTGATACAGCAGTACCTCCTGCTAACGGGCCGGAAGATGGAGTGATGCTGGTGAAGGTGAGGCCTGCTGCAGGTACATTGTTGGTTACTGCGTGGTTCGTAAACGATGCAAGGACTCCATCATCACTGGCTACTACCGTGCCAGCTGTGTAACTGATTGTAACGGTTTCACCATGTGCAATCGTCGTGCCGGAGGTAGTCAGATCAATTTTTGTGGTAACTGCATTCAAGGCCGCTGTACTGAACGGCTGGTCAGCTTCATCCCCAATCTTGTATAGAAACTGCGCCTCTTTACCAGACGGATCAGCCATCGTTTTGTTGAAATCGATGGTAATCGTCGTCCCTGCTGTGTTGGTCACCGCTCCTATTACTATCGGTGCATCAGCTGCAGAAACTGTAATTACGCATGCCATTATCAAAAGCGCAGATACTATGGCAATAATAGTCAAATTGTTTTTACGTCTGAATGTCATTTTCCCCCTTCTCCCATCTTTTCCCAATTATATGATTTGCATCGTGGACACACCTTCGGTTTTCTTTCACTGTTGGGATACCACGAGTGATCGCATTTTTGGCAATATTGTTTTTCAATTGTCATACTTCTACGTATAAGTGGAAGTGATAATAAGATAAAGCGAGGCACCGGTGCATTGCATCTCTGACAATTCTGTATCAGGAATGGTGCTGCAATATGAACAGGTATCATTGATTGTACTGCTTAAATATGAGCGTATAGGCAATTTTTTAGAATTATATCTCTTTGAAATATTTAGGTCAAGGGTGAATTTAATGAGTGATAATGTGTATAGAGTCAGTCAAAAAAATTATTCAAACAACCGATAATTCGGTGCTTCATCGGTAATCAGGATATTATGCGGGTGACTTTCGGTCATACCGGCATTGGTGATACGAATAAACTTTGCATTTTTCTGCATCTCCGGGATCGTCTTTGAACCCGTGTAACCCATTGCAGATTTGAGCCCGCCAACGAGCTGGTACATAACTTCTGCTACATGACCGACATAGGGTGTGACTCCCTCCACACCTTCAGGGACGAACTTGCTGCTGCCGATATCCCTTTTCTGGAAGTAGCGGTCACTTGACTGCCCGGTACTCATGACGCCAAGCGATCCCATACCCCGGTACTGCTTATAGCGCCGTCCTTTGATCGTGATTACTTTGCCCGGGGCTTCATCAGTCCCGGCAAACATGCTGCCCATCATAACAGTATCAGCTCCCGCTGCAATTGCTTTAGCCACATCTCCGCTGAAACGAACACCCCCGTCTGCAATAATGGGAATCTCTGCGTTGCGGGCAACGTCTGCAACCTGTGCAATTGCGGTGATTTGGGGAACCCCGGTACCCGCGACAATGCGGGTGGTGCAAATCGAGCCCGGACCAATACCGACCTTGATCCCGTCGACCCCGGCACTGACCAGTGCCTCTGCGGCAGCCCTCGTAGCAATGTTACCGGCAATAATCTCTGCATTCATGCTGCCTTTTATGTCTTTGACCGCAGCGACGACTTTCATATTATGGCCATGGGCGCAATCCACTACAAGTGCATCCACGTTGTTGTTGTCGAGCAATTCAGCGCGGGAAAAATCAAAGGGTCCGACTGCAGCAGCTACCCGGAGATTGCCTTTCGCATCCCGTGTTGCAAGCGGGTACTGGCGTTTTTCCAGGATATCCTGCATCGTAATAATACCAAGAAGTTTACCCTTGTTGTTCACCACCGGCAGGCGTTCGATCTTGTTTGTGTACATGATTTCGAGTGCCTTTTCAGCGGTGATTTCCTCTTCGGCAACAATCGGCTTCTTTGTCATGATTGAGGTTATTTTTTCATCACCGCGTTTGGAGACGATAGCCCTCACATCACGCCTGCTGACGATCCCAATAATCTTGCCTTTATCGACAACGGGAACTCCCCCGATACTGTACTGTTGCATAAGATGCTCAGCATCTGAAACAGTAGCTGAATCCTCAACAAAGAGCACGTCACGTTCTATCAGCTCTTCAGCCTGTTTGACAAAAATGACTTCCTGCAGCTCATGCTCCGGTGTCATGTTCCGGTGGATCACCCCGATCCCACCTTCGCGGGCGAGAGCTATCGCCATCGGCGCCTCAGTAACGGTGTCCATCGCAGCGGACACAAGCGGTATGTTCAGATTGATTTTTTTTGAAAACTTTGAACGCGTATCTGCTTCTGCAGGTTCAAGCCACGATGCCTGCGGCTCGAGCAGTACATCGTCAAAGGTTAAGGAGAGTGGCACATCCAGTTTCTCACTATACATAAATCACCTGATCATGGCAAGTGCGGTTTTTATGAGGTCTTCACGGATAGTCGCGTTCCGGTCTCCCCCACAGACCATTCCCCGCACACCGATTATTTCCGGGTTAATCCTTTTAAGGGCTTCAATATCTTCAAATTTCAGCGCACCGGCCACCGCGGTTCTAAGTCCAAGTTTTTTGTTTGTCTGGGTAAACGAACGGAGCGTGTCTTCATTCATGAAGGCAAAAGTACTTTGACGATCCTTAATGCCGGTGTCGACCATGGCAACATCAGCACCACAGTCTGCAGCGAGTGGTGCCATCTCAAACGGAGAGATAGAATGCATACGCTGGAAATCTGAGTAGGCAGCAATCACAACATATTTTTGGGGAAATTCATCTTTTACTGCTTTAACAACAGCTCCTATCACGTCACGCGCCTTTTCCTTACCGTCAAAGGCAAGCCCAATCTTCACATAGTCAGCCCCCGCACAGGCAGCCCCAAAGGCAGCGAGAGCCGCTCCTCCCGGTTTGTAGTCAAAGTCACCAATTGCCGCGCTTAAAGGTTTAGCTGAAAGTGTTTTGATTTCCCGAATGACCCAGGGAAAGTTAGCGCCCAGAGAGCCCTCTGAAGGTTTTTTGACATCGATTATATCAGCCGCAGCGGATCGTTTTGCTTCTTCGATAGTGCTGGGGCTGACCAACAATTGCATAAAGTTTAATGATCTTTTATCCTAATAGTGATTGCGTTCGCCTATGAAATTATTTCTTGCAATGGATTTGCGCCAAAATATGGTCGTACACGGCAAATCCGGGCAACGAGCAACCTATAAACCGCTGGATTGGGGTTTTTCGCCGACGGCAGAACCCCTTGGTTTTATTAAATCTATCAAACCCAGATTTCTCTATATTGCCGATCTCGATCGCATCGAAGGGACCGGGTCTCACGATGTGATTATCCGGCAGTGCGCACAGGAAGTTGCCTGTTGTTTTGTTGACCGTGGTTGTCATTCACCAACTGATTTTCTTGAGGGCGAGCATATTGTGAATATTGTCGGGACCGAGACTGGTGGCATTAATATGTCTAGGTATCATGGAGGTGTTCTCAGCATAGATGTAAAAGACGGCCGGGTCATTCCCTGTGGCAAAGAACCGGTTGAGGTGTTATCCTCAGCGCAACACTGGGATTTTGTCGGGTCGATCCTTCTTAACGTTAGTGCTGTTGGCACAGAGCAGGGAATAGACCGGCAACTCCTGGAAAAAATGCGACGAGCTTATGATGGGCAGCTCTTTTATGGCGGTGGTGTGGCAACTGTCAGCGATCTCGAAATAATCAGCCACTCGGGATTTGACGGAGCGATTATCAGTACTGCCTTACACCGGGGAATTGTCCCGGTTGAATGGATACGGAGGGGAAGCTGTTGTTAATCACCCTTGAGGGAATTGATGGAAGCGGAAAGAGTACACTGCACCAGGCGCTGCAGGAATTACTTGCGGATCTTGATCCGGTCTTTACCCGTGAGCCGGGATCTACGTGGGTAGGTGAGTCAGTACGCCGGGCCATTGCAGAACAGATCGATCCGGTAACTGAGGCAACCCTGTTTGTGGCAGACCATGCAGCTCATCTCGCAAAAATTATCAGGCCTGCGCTTGCTGACGGCAAACTGGTAATTTCTGACCGATACAGTGACAGCCGTTACGCCTACCAGGCAGTCACCCTCAAAGGGGTGATTCCACAACCGGAGGAATGGATGCGGGCAATGCACAATGGCTGGTCGATCGTGCCGGACAAAACCTTCCTGTGCGTTCTCCCCATTGATGAAGCCCTTGCCCGTCTTAAACCCCAGAACGAGCGCGAGCATTTCGAGAAGCGGGATGTACTCGAAAATGTTCAGCACAATTACTTACAACTCGCACGCAAAGATCCGTCACGGTTTGTGATCGTGGATGCGATGAAAGAAAAAAATGAGATTGCAATGTTTGTTGCTGACTCAATCAGGCAGATTTTGCAATTGTCACGATCACGTCGCCAACGGTGATCACGTCCACTTTCGCTCCCTCTTCCACATAGGAAAAATTCGGGGAAAAGGAATTTTCAGGTATCCCTACTTCAGAACCTTCCAGGATGATCGTTTTTGGCGGGTTGGCCAGCTGGTGGGGTGGCAGCGCTTGTATTACGGTCATAAATGCCTGTGCCTGCTTGCGGAATGCAGGCCCGATTACTGCACGGTTAAAATCAATACCAGTAATAACCCGCTCGAGTTTCACTGCATCTGTTCGCCAGTGGACATCCGCATTCAGGGTGCGCCCGGTATCCCCTTCATCATTAACGGTGTGCTGGGCGTAAATCGTAACTTTGCCAAGCGGAGCATTGAGTGCGAGTCCGGTGTCGTGCTTATACTTACGCACTTCTGCGACTATTTGTGCGAGCAGGTTACCCTCGAATCTTGCTGCTTCATCCTCATACGTGAAGGATACCCACGGTTGCTTATGAACGCTCGCACCTTTATTCAGGTACGCGTAGCACTCTTCAGCAAAGTAGGGAGTGAATGGTGCGAGCATTTTGCAAAGCGCATCAAATGCGGTATGGAGAACAAGAAGGGCACTCTTGCGGGACGCATCACCAGTATACAATCTGCCCTTTACCAGCTCGATGTAATTATCGGCAAGTGTGTCCCACGCAAACTCCCTGATTGCCTTGAGTGCCGTGTCAAACTGATAGCACTCCATAGCTGCACTCACCTGCTGGATTGTGTCTGAGAGGCACACAAGCAGCCACCTGTCAGCAAGCGCGGTAACTGGTGCGTCCTTATCGAAACCTTCTTTCTCAAGCTGGATAAGAGCAAACTTTGCAATATTCCACATCTTGGTCTGGAACCGTGATGCGGCCACAACATCGTTCCAGTTAAACATGATATCTGAACCGGTTGCCGCTCCCATTGCAGCCCATTGACGGAGTGCATCAGCACCGTATTTATCGAGAATCTCTTCCGGTACTATGATGTTACCACGGCTTTTACTCATCTTGAATCCGTCTTCTCCCAGCACCATACCGTTGATGAGAATCTCTTCCCACGGCTTTGAACCCGTTAGTGCGACTGAACGCAGGATGGTATAGAATGCCCATGTCCGGATGATGTCGTGTCCCTGAGGGCGGATCTGGGCGGGGAAATAGGAGGGTGTATCACTCCCGTCCCATCCCGTCACAGTGAGGACTGAAATAGAGGAGTCCATCCATGTATCGAGCACATCCGCTTCTCCATCAAACTCGGTGCTGCCACATTTCTGGCAGGGATGCTTCGGCTTTTCCAGCGTTGGATCAACGGGGAGATCTGACTCTTCGGGTAGTACCCTTTCACCACATTTTTTACAGAACCATACAGGAATTGGTGTTGCAAAAATCCGCTGCCTTGAGATACACCAGTCCCATTCCATCTGTTCGACCCAGTTTTCCATCCTGAGAAGCATATGCTCAGGATACCAGGCTATCTGGTGAGCGGCTTTCTGGATTTCATCGGGTTTAATTTTTACAAACCACTGGCGCTCTGAGAGTATTTCTATCGGCGTCTTACACCGCCAGCAGGTTCCGACACGCTGTGCCAGGTTTTCCTGTCGTTTCAGTATTTTCCCGGACTTCATATCGGCAAGGATTGCTGCGCGGCAATCGGTCGTATTCATGCCCGCATATCTGCCAGCAAGAGAAGTCATCTTCCCCTGCCGATCAATTGCCTTACGTAAAGAAAGGTTGTGCTGCTTCCACCAGTGTACATCCTGTTTGTCACCAAATGTACAAATCATAACCGCGCCAGAGCCAAATGCAGGATCTACTGCTTCATCCTGCACAACCGGTACTTCATGGCCGAACAGCGGGACTTTCATCTTTTTGCCTTTTAAGAAGTGGTATCGGTCATCTGCAGGATTCACTGCAACTGCTACACAGGCAGCCAGGAGTTCCGGGCGGGTGGTTGCAATCTCCACACCATGAAAGTCAAAATAATTCAGCTGTGTCTCCCGGTCATCGTAAGCAACCTCAGCAAAAGCAATCGCTGTTTCGCACCGGATACAGTAATTTACCGGGTGCTCGCTCTGGTAGATGTATCCCGACTTGAGCATACGCAGGAAAGAGAGCTGTGTTTTACTGAAGTAATTGGGCATCATGGTGATGTACTCGTTACTCCAGTCCGTGGAGAATGCCATCTTGCGGAGCGTGATTCTCATCAGAGAAATGTTTTTTTCAGTCAGGTCATGGCACATCCGCCGGAATTCTTCGCGGGAAACATCGTTTTTTGTTATATGATTAAGTTCCTCCACTTTCACTTCCGTCGGGAGACCATGACAGTCCCAGCCCTGGGGGAACATCACATTAAAGCCTTTCATACGCTTATAGCGGGCAAAAAAGTCGATATAACACCAGTTTAATGCGTTACCGATGTGGAAGTTGCCGGTAGGATATGGCGGTGGTGTGTCGATCACAAACTGCGGTTTTTTTGAGTTTTTATCAAAATAGTGATCTTCGTCGCGCCAGATGCCGCGCCAGCGCTCCTCCACCTCAGCGAAATCATAATTTTTCGGCATTTGACCAGAGGATACCATTCTCCAGATGGTTGGTTGTGAAATAAAATATAGTGATCGTATACTGTTTTTTTATGATTCGGCAAGTGCCGTCAGCGTTTATTTTTTTTGGAAATTACGGACACGATAAAACTCTTTTTGCTTAAAAGACAAATGATTGACAAATGGAGAAACAACGAGGATTGGGTTACGCTGCAGGGCTTGTCGGCGGTTCAATTCTGATTGCCCCCTATATCCAGCCTGCGTGGCTGATGAGTCTGATTGTTATTCTCTTTGCGCTTATCCTCTGGCGTTTTTTTGACACCAAATATCTTACGTACTCAATTTGTGTGATTGCCATACTTTACGGAATAACTCTTCTTCCCCTTTTTGTATTCTGCTGTACGCTTGCCATGCTTGTTCTTGGCGAACTGGTCTTCCAGCGTGGTGCTGACGATTTGAACACGTATCTTTACTACATCATTTCAACAGCATGGGCGGGCGTACTGGTCATCGCGTACCTCCACCAGTACTATTTCTTAACAGTTATCTTCGGAATCATTGCAGCAGTTCTTTTAAAGACCATCCTGCTCAAGTATGAAGACTCTCTGGTTATCGAAGCGGTTGGCATAGCTATGACGATGTGGCTTATTCGTGAGCTTAATTACCAGGCAGATCTGCTGCTCGTGGTGATAGCGGTAATTGTCGGGTTTGCCTTTGGCTATTTTGCATTCAGGGCAAAAACTGCAGATCTTTCCGGTCTCTTCTCTGCTGCTCTTGTTGGGATTATCCTGTTGGTCTTTGCTGCACCACAGGGTGCACAATGGTTTTTAATTATGTTGTCATTTTTCATCCTGGGATCTGCGGCGACCAAATATAAATTTGAGTATAAAAAAAGGATTGGTGTTGAACAGGGACGGGGCGGGGCGCGGGGGTACCGGAATGTTTTTGCGAATGGGATTGTCGCAGCAGCAGCTGCAGTTCTTTTCGGTGTTTTTCAATTGCCCGTTTTTATTGTCATGTATGTCGGTTGTGTGGCAACTGCTGCTGCAGACACTATGGCGAGCGAGATTGGTGTGACCGGGGGAATCCCCTATATGATTACAACATTCAAGAAGGTCCCGATTGGAACGAACGGAGGTGTTACCCTGACGGGGGAATTTGTTGCGCTCCTGGGTGGTTTTGTTGTCTCGCTTGTTGCATTACTGCTCAATGTGATCACGCCTCAAATGATGGTTATTTGCACGCTTGCGGGTTTTATCGGGACCAACATTGACAGCCTTATTGGTGCGACATTGGAAAACCGCGGGTTTCTGGGTAATGCAGGTACTAATCTGCTTGCAACGATTGGCGGGGGAGTATTTGCGGTTATCATGTTTCTGTTCCTGAATTCTTAGGATTTATTGTGTCTTCTTTCTGGATCCTATAATCGGATTATTCAATTATCGATTCTTCACCTTGAAAAAAAAGATCTGGGTGTTTCGGGTATGGAGCATCAGACAGCCTCCGAATAAAAAATGTGATCCGGTTTGTTAATATTTGAACCAGCGCCCTTTGCTGTCAAATTCCCCGGTTGTCGACTGGTGAGCAACAGGAGCCCGACGAATAAGTTTCCTGAAGAAACATGCTTTATAGCTGTAGAGAAGCGGGAGGAGTAAAAAGACTCCGATAAAGAGAATAACCGCAGTGATCCATATGCCGTCCAGGCCTATCATTGCAATGAATTGCTCCGGGGTGAATGTCTGGAGCTGTGTCGCATTGTAACGGGTTATTGGTTCAAGCTTGTCAAACAGGAATGCTTCCCAGATGATCATCAGCATAAAAATTACGCCGATAGTTATCGCAGCGCAGATAAGCAGGAATGCTAATACGTCGTTGATATGCAGCATGACAAGCTGAATGCTGCGACGGATCGAATCAAACACCTTTCTCTCTTCAAAAACTGCGGCGGTATCGTAAAAAAAGGTGAGTATTACTATCGGGATCATGAACCCGATTGTAAGGGCGGTTACCATACCGATATCGGAGAGTCCTCCTATGAGGCTGAAGGTTACCATGACGAGAGTGACGATGAGCATGATGCCAAATATAATAATGATCTGGGGAAGGAGCACCCGGAAGTAATACCTTATCCCCCCGGAAATCATTGTTCTGAGGTCCCCTTCATTGTTCCTGATTATCACCAGAAGACCTGTAGTGAAAAGGAGCAGCACCAAACCGAAGATCACTAGCAGCCTGCCGGCAAAAAAGGTTCCCGAGAGATTCAGGGTTAACCAGAGAGCAGCGGTCAGTATTCCCCCAACAATGCCAGGTATCCAGAGTGATGGTAATCGTGTAAGAAGGTTTAGTGCTTCTTTGAGTTCTGTGATCGCCATTGTTACCGGTCCCTCGGCATAGCAACAATCTCCCGGACCTGGAGATCAAAGAAACTGGCTGAATGTGCCGGCCGGATCACGCAGACCGTATCTGCACCGCTGTATGTGCCGCCGACTGCAATCACTTCCTCATTGATGCCAATGGCTCCCTGGTCAGCTGCCATCAGCACGCACTCAACAGCAACTTTGAGGCCGACTGCCACAACGCGACGAAGTGCCTCTGCGATCGCTTCGGTACGCGACCCACCTCCAACCTTTGGTGAGCGCGAGATTGCCCGCTCGAGTCCTGATAGTGCATGAGTACCGGTAACGATACGAACGCCCTTTTTCTGTAATTGATCTGCGAGATCTGCTGAAAACTCCCATTCCCCGGGTTTGGAAAATCCAACAACATGGGTTACCACAACAAGTTCAAGCCCTGATCTGTCTATCCCATCAAGAAAAACCTGAGCTGTTTTTCCTGAAGTGCTTGCTACTACAATCGTTTTGATTTTAAGTTCCTTTGCACGTTCGATGGCAAACCGCGCCGCATCCAGCGTATTCCCTTCTCCCGGTTTTTCAAAATAATAGATTTTTTTCTGGGTAAACGTCATAAGTACCTTTTAATAAGCAGGCATGAAAAACTTTGGTTGGATTCGGGGAGCATGAAAACGATCGGCTTTTTTCATGCAGGCCAGCAAAACAGTATAAGATCACCCTGGAAATGTGAAAACTATCCGGATCTTTTAAAAACAGAACAAAAAAATATTGTCAGATTCTCATCAGACCAGCAAAACAGAAATATCTCGAATAGTCATATGAGGAACCATACATGATCACTCTTGCCCTTGCGGGTAAACCCAACTGCGGAAAGTCGACATTTTTCAAGGCTGCGACCATGGCAAATGTCGAAATCGCCAACTATCCGTTCACGACTATCAATCCGAACTTTGGCGTTGCCTATGTGAGAACGAAGTGTCCGTGTCATGATCTTAATCTCACCTGTGGACACTGTGTTGATGGGAACCGGTTTGTAGCGGTCAATTTAATTGATGTCGCCGGGCTTGTACCTGATGCCCACAAGGGTAAGGGACTTGGCAATCAGTTCCTTGACAACCTTCGGCAGGCAGATGCAATACTCCATATTGTCGATGCAAGCGGAGGCACGGACAGCGAGGGGAACCCGGTTGGGGTAGGCAATCATGACCCGGAAGAAGACATCAAATTCCTGATTTTTGAAATGACTATGTGGGTCCATGGAATTCTTGAAAAGCACTGGACAAGGATAAGCCGCATGTCTCAGGGAAAAGGCACTGTTATCCAGCAGGGTATTGCAGACATATTTACCGGTCTGGGTATTACCATGGAGGATATACGAGATGTTGAGCTGAAACTCAAGATTGATCTTGTCCATGCTACTATCGAGGATCTGATCCCGCTATGCGCGGAGATGGTAAAGATATCAAAACCAATGCTGGTTATAGGGAACAAGTTTGATGAAGCCCCCGAAATTCTGCGCTTAAAACTTGCAGAGCAGAAGGTATCGTTTGCGAGTGCAGCATCAGAACTTGCACTCAGGAATGCAGCAGCGGCGCAGCTGATTCAGTATCTCCCTGGTGATGTTCAATTCAGAATATCCAATGAAGGGACTCTCTCACCAGCGCAGAAAGCAGGACTGGCAAAGATTGCAGAAGTGATGAAGCGGTGCAACGGAACAGGAGTACAGCAGGCGATTAACCGGGCGGTATTTGAGCTGCTCGATATGATCGTCATATACCCTGTCGAGGATGAAACCCATTACTGCAATAAGAAAGGTGAAGTTCTCCCCGATGCTTTCCTGATGAAGAAAAGATCAACCCCTCATGACGTTGCGTTTCAGGTGCACACCGATATTGGCAAGGGATTTCTCTATGCGGTTGATGCTCGGACAAGAATGCGAATTAAGGAAAATCACGTTCTCAGGGATGGGGATATTATCAAAATTGTAAGTGCAGCGAAGTAAGCGGGAGCAACGCACCCATGTAAGACGTCCGGCGTCTTTTTGTCAGACAATTCCGCCGCTCCAGGGGAAAATAACGATTAAAATCACATATTTTTCGCGTAAAATGATATTTTTGCCACAAACCTTTTATAAGGACAATTCGAACAGAGAAATTACCTACAGAGTGGGAAGGAGGTGGATTCATGGGTGGAGATATCTATCAGGCACAGGTAATCAGGAATTTCTTTGACACGATAACCGGTACAGACCGGAATCTGACACGGATTTACATGTGTGTAATGAGCCTTGCAAAACTCCGCATGGAACCTCCGGAAAAGATGGCTGCACTTGTTGAACAGTTGCGTAAAAGCAAGATCCAAAAGGAACTCTCTGTTGACATCCTCGACTATATGTGCGATGCAGCAAATACCCTCGACCTGAATATGGTTCAGACGGCCTTCGGTGTCAGAGATATACAACAGGTTGCCCAGGACTTCAGCGGTATCAGTCTTGACAGCCTCTGATTTTTTCCTTGAAGATCTGATAACAGGTTGATTTTTTATTCTGATTTAATTTCTAATGCGACACGTTTCCAGCTGCCGCTCCTGTACATCATTCCAAGCAGGGCAGCCTGAATTATAATACCCACGATTACCGCGATCCAGATACCGATAATACCAAGTCCAAAATGCTGTGGCAGGAAGTAACCCAGGGGGATCTGGATCATCACCATGGATACAAGCGTGGCGTACATCGGTTTTTTTGTATCCCCGGCACCGTTCAGCGCAAAGGAAAGAATGATGCTCACCGCCATAATGAGGTAGAATGGCGTTACTGCCCGGAAGTAGGAT
This sequence comes from uncultured Methanoregula sp., assembly GCA_964590415.1. GTDB lineage: Archaea > Halobacteriota > Methanomicrobia > Methanomicrobiales > Methanospirillaceae > Methanoregula. Next base: position 12,290 of record CAZPVQ010000007.1, read on the forward strand.
ACCCCGGTCATTATACTGGCGCCGCTCGGATCGAAGAACCAGATCAGGTTACCGGCAAATGCGTAATAACAGATTGAAACTGCGAACATAATAGTACCATAGAGCACGAGCCCGAGTTTCACACCCTCCTCTGCGCGATCCGGCTTTTTTGCACCGAGATTCTGTCCAACAATTACTGCGGTTGCCGTAGCGATGGCAAAACCAGGCATAAGAGCGATGAGTTCAAGACGTTCGGCAATACCATAGCCGGAAATCGCTGCTGTTCCATACACTGCAACAAAAGCCATCATCACCAGGAAAGTGCCGCTGCGGAGCCCGGATTGAATAGAGTTCGGGATAGCGACAGTGAGTATCCGCCAGATCAGCTGGAGATCAAGGCTCCATGTTTTCGGGAATGCGATGTGGCTGGAGTAACGCACAAGAAGGAGCAAACCAATCACCAATCCTGCTCCTCGTGAGAGGATAGTTGCAAGCGCAGATCCTGCAACACCAAAAGCCGGGATCCCGGCGAGACCGAAGATTAATATCGGGTTCAGGATGATGTTGACGATATTTACACCAACCATCAGGATCATGGGGGTCAGTGAGTTCCCGCAAGCCTGGAAAGAGCTTATCACGACCCAAAGTTCGATCATCGTGAAAATCCCTAAAAAAAGTACAGAAAGATACGCAGAACCGAGTGTGGCAACAGTTTCGTTTGCTCCGAGTAGCATAAGAAGATCTTTTGAGAAGAACAGGCCGAATACAGAAATAGCAAGTGAAAAAGTAAGACCGATATAAAGGGAATGCTGGACGATCAACCCCACTGCATCGTGTTCCTGTGCACCATAGTGACGCGAAATAAATGCTGTGGTAGCTGTGACAAGACCGACTACGAATGTTGCAAGGACAAAGATGATCGTAGTACTCATAGCGACACCGGCTATCGCGTCTGCCCCCAGTCTGCCAACAAAGTAGAGATCGACCACTTCCAGAACGCTCTGGAGGAGGTTACTTGCAATAATGGGTAAGGATATGGTTATAAGCCCTCGGAAAAGAGGTCCTTTAGTCAGATAATTTGTTGAATTCACGTTGGATCTTCGTTTTTATTTCAGGAGTATTGTTTCAGGTTGAGGCAGGTCTGAAAAGTTTGAGATCCCGGCCAGTATTTAAGGATTTATTTAAAGATGAAATCAACTGAGTCCCAGTGCCTTTTTGTACCCGCTCAGCAATCTGACAATGAACTTGCGGTGCTCCGTCATGGCTTCTTCATCCTCGGGGGAGGTAATAACTGCTACACTATAAATCAGGATGAGTGCGTTGTCCAGCTCGAGACTGCCAGGATCTTCTATCTGGTCGGGGGGAAGCATGATAGGCACATACTGGCGTTCATTTTCTGAGAAAAATATCGAAAAATCTGAGGTAAATTGTGCATTCTCGAGATTCTGTGCATTTGCGCGGACAATTGAGAGCGCTTTTTTTAAAGCGACGTTGGCTTCGTTATCAGGAATAAGAGAGATGGCCTGCGTGCATTCATGTACTGCATTGTGGAAAAGTCCGAACTTGAATGCAAGGAATGCCGATGCAATCTCGTGCGCGGTTACAACCGGAAACCCCGTGAAGTGGGGTCTCATCCGATCGATATACTCAGTGAGAAATCGTTCCATGGTGTCATATCCAATTTGTTTTTCTGATGAATCAAATTAATGGAGAGAGAACCAAAAGAACGATTTGAAAGCCATACCATCATTCCGCTGTTCGATGCACGTCCATCAGTTATTCCGGTCGTATTTTGGAATTTCTTGGCCATGAACACTAGCTTAATTCCCACGAGTCATTGGTATAACCCGTGGTATCATCGGTTTTTATGAGAAAGGAACACTAATACTGTGCCACCATTATGGGTGCCGTAATCTTTTCTGATGTTCATGCAGATTCGGTGGCAATCCGTGCCCTTGCGTCATGTATAAAGACTCCTTTATTTCGACAAGCATTCGGTCAGGTAGATAATTTAATAAATCTCGGGGATCTTGTTCATCGGGGAGACCGTCCTCAGGAAACTCTTGAGATGATCCATACTCTCTCGAGAGAATACCGGCTTGTTTCTGTACTCGGCAACCACGATCATGCTTTTCTCAACCGGCTGTTGGTAAGCGGAAGTGATCCGGCAAGTACTTACCGTCATGAGCAGATGCGGGGCTCCCCCCTTCTTTCCCTCTTTGATACCATGCCCATGGAATGGTCGGATCGCGGAATGCTGTTCGTCCATGGTGGACCTCTTGATCTTGGGAAGCAGACACTCCGGCTCAAATGCTGGCAAAGGCTTTCTCATGAATCCGGGGATTCCTTTGCCGGGTTCCATTATACTGCACCAATGGCGTTTGAAGCACTCTCGGTACGAGGGCTCATGCATATGTGCTGCGGGCACCAGCACCAGAACATCTGCTGCCGGAAAACACCGGACGGCATTGTCGAGAAACCGATTGAATTAGAACCGTTATCGGTAAAAAAAGAGGATGACGAGTACCATATTGAGGTGGCCAGGATCCCCCTTGACGTCCCGACTTTGCTGCGTGTTGGGGGTTGTCATGGGGATGAACCCGAGTTTGCATTCACGGATTTTACTACCTTTTCTTTCATCCGCATCAACTCCCGGGATTAAAATATGGTCTCCTCGGTTGAGGTTTTTAGCTACGAAATGAGCAAATTATCCGGATTCGGGTTGGGACTTTACCGGCAAGGTAAGAAAAATGGATCTGATTTTTTTAATGACTGAAAAATCAGAACATACACTAATCTCCGCGGTAGGTGAACTAACCCCGGAGCAGTGGTTTTATAAACCTGCTTCCTGTGTACGATGAATAATAACCGGATATCATGGATTCAGATCTCGTCAATTCGTGACTATTTTTTGCACTACATATAAAGTCAGACATCGTTTTTGAGATAAGTTTATATAGTGTTACCACGAAGTGGTAAATATGCCTCGTGCAGGCGAGGGGCGTTCAATTCGAATAGATCCCGAGGTGTATGAGGCGCTTCTCATATTAAAACGTGGGAATATGACCTTTTCAGATGTGATCGCCCAGATGCTCCGTGACTGCTATGGATGGTCTGACGAGTTTTCTGCAAGCCAGAGCGATCTGAGTGATTTTGTGGAGATAAACATCAGATAACATTGTACAAAAGACGGTGTTGGAACCAATGAACAGGATGTTTAGCGAGGATCTCAATCAGGAAAAAATTCAGTGGGTTATCGAAAATATCGATGAGTTGTTCTTGGATACTGAAGAAGATGAAAATGATATGTATTAACCTCACCAGTTTCCCGGTGCTCTACTCTCTTACCGGGAATAGGCCGTCTATCTGAAGTTGCACGCTTCCCCCACCTATCTCTTCAATTTTTTTATTGAGTTCTTCAATGAGGGCAGGAATCCTCCCCTGAGTTTTTTCACTCCATTCCGCCAGATCTTTTCTGAACTGGTGCTCCTTTCCCAGCATATATTCCAGCTGGGTTTTTTCCCGTTCAAGTGAATTCATCCTCACAAGAACAGGGTCTGATGATAGCGCGTCCTGAACCCTTTTCCCTGCCAGCTCGTGTGTTATGATATTCGTGCAGATGGCACACAGTTCATTACTGAATCTTCCGGTATCAGAAAAGATTGCACGTTCTTCCTTGTTTTTTAGTATGATTTCCCCTGCTTCGATCATTCTTTGTGCAACGGGACAGGCAGTAGCAAGGGCAGAGGCCAGATCCTTTGAATCAGGAGCTGTATGATCTGAAAGCAGATCAATGGTATGTCTGAGAGCGGAAACGTCTGTTGCATGCCGTTGTTTTGTGGCAATTTTTTCTGCTTTCCTGAAAACGTGTGCAGCAGCCATTGAAAGAGCCGTATAGGCGCGGATTTGCTCGTCCCGCTTCTTTTCTATTTCAGCAAGTGCGGATTTTTTTTCGTCCACTTCCTTCATGCCTGCATCAGAAGACAGATCCCTTAACTCTTTTTCAATACCCGTAAGCCGATAGGTAATTTCAGCAATACGAGTGGTTATCCGTTTATCCTTTTCAATGGATTTTTCGGTATCAATCCTGATGTCGAGAAGTGCATCGTACAGTGTTCGTATGTTCGTCATCAAAGCTTTCTGTTTCCGGTATGTGGTGAGCGATGTGGTTATTGCGTTCATCTCGCGCCCGATTGCATCGATCCCGGTTTTGACTGCTTTCATCTCTTCGGGGAATACTACCTGAAGGTACCGTCCCTGCCCACGGGTACTGTTGAGACATCCCTTCACGCATTCCACCGCGGCAGAATAAAATCCTTCAATATCATCCGGCAGGTCCTTGGATAGTGAGGCATTCATGGCCTTCACAAACAAGGGAAGGGAATTTTTTGCAATGCTTTTGAGTTTTGGGTGGATGGCCGGGTCATGTTCAGCATCGGCAATACTGTTTACAATATGTTGCAGTTGCGCTGCTGCATTCCTGATATTCTGTATCGGCACCTTGGTTTCAGTTTCAAGCAAAACCCGGGAGGTCTTCTCACGTTCATCGAGCCATGCCGGGATCGCATCAAACACAAGGCATAATTTTTCCGGCTCTTTTGGTTTCAGGAAATTCTTAATGAATTTATACATGTTTTCACCGGGATCGGATTGTTTTGGAAATACTTTCAATCCTTATTCTTTTTATTGCCTAGTCTTTCTGGGAAATCTGGCGAAGCCTTTCTACCCCGCGAATCTCCTTAAGAACCTGAACAACTGTTGGAGGAACCAGGTTTTTCCATGGTTCACCTGAGATCATACGCCTCCTAATTTCGGTACCACTCAGGGTCTCGCGCTCATACATTGCAGGGGATTGTACTTTGATACCCGCCTCGTTAAAGAGCTGCATAACGAGCGGATTTGAAGAGTAGCAGAGATCAAACGGGGGTGTCATCGATAAAACGTGGGCAACCCAGAGTGAGTTACGTTTGATATCCTCAATAGGAATAACATAGAAAGGGCAGCCAAGCGATGCGAGTGCCCGGGTGATCATCAGAACCCGTTCGCCAGCGGTAAATGGATTATCTGTCAGGTGTGAAAGTTGAGCGCTTCCTATACCGATAACAATTTCATCCAATTCATGTGCCATATGTTCAAGTACCGACTGGTGTCCGTTATGATACGGCTGAAATCTCCCTATATAAAAACCGCGTTTCATGATTTTGCTCCTGTATTCGCAATTCGCGCGGCAAATGCGCCGGCAGTGAATCCGGCATCGATGTTTACTACAGCAATAACCGAGCAGGACTGGAGCATGCTTGCCAGTGCAGCTCTGCCTTCACCCATGTATCCATACCCCGTGCTGACCGGAACGCCAATTACGGGCTTATCCACAAGACCGGCAACTACCGCGGGCAGCGTTCCTTCCCGTCCTGCACAGACAATAAAAACATGGGCGGTGAGTAAAGGTTTGAGTGCCGGGAAGAGACGGTGGATTCCAGCAGCCCCAACATCATATGCAGTCCGGACTTCGCATCCCATCTCCTCTGCGATGATTTTTGCCTCCTCAGCTACCCGGATATCAGAGGTACCTGCGGTGATTAAGGCTACTACACCCCCCGTAACTTTCGGTGCGGTTCCCTTTGCAAGTACTAGCACACGCCCGGCTTCGTGATATTGTGTTTCTATTCCCCTGTTTTCTGCAATTTTTTTTATGGAGACAACTTGTTCAGGAATCACGCGCGTGATGATACAGCGGCCTGTGGCTTCTGTATGCCGAACTGCAATCTGGGCAAGGTGCGCAGAATCTTTACCTTCGGCCAGGACAACTTCAGGCATCCCGCATCGCATGGCTCTGCCGAGGTCAAGGCAGGCAAAATTACCTATGTGATCAAGTCGGATCCCTTCTATCTCTTCTGCTGCACTCTCGACGGAAATATCCCCCCTTTTGTAGCGTGACAATACATCCTGCAGTGCCTGGTTTGGAATCATGATCGTAATAATACAGATATGGAACGGCGTATAATAAGTTAGTTCATTAGTATGACGTATCTCACGTATGTGGCTGTTGCCGGTGCTGCAGCTACGATATTTCTCTGGCTTCGTGATGCGCGGATCTTTTTCCGGACCGGACTCCCGGGATACCGGAAGGCAGCATACTGGGGTGTGGCATATGGAGCTCTTGCGATGCTGGGATTCGCTGTAACCTCAACCATGCCTGATTTTGAACTGCTTGGCCTTGGTCTGATCCTGGGTGCATTGTATTTACAGGGCAGGATTGAACGCGAGAAGGTGTGGGGAAGTGAAGGAGCGCTCCAGCGGTTTTTGGGAAGTGTACCAATCCGCAGGGCGAATAAGAAATAACACCAGCACAAACAGTATAGAACAGGGATTTTCCTATGCTTCAAAAACCGAGAGGGACGCGGGATTTTTTACCGGATGAGATGGAAACGCGGCGTACTATTGAGTGGCGTATGCGGGAGGTAGCGCGGCTCTGGGGCTACCGGGAAGTCTGCACTCCGGAGTTCGAGGAGCTTGATCTCTTTACGATGCGCTCGGGTGAAGGGATCATTGAGGAGATGTATGTCTTCGAGGATAAAGGTGGACGCAAGCTTGCCCTGCGGCCAGAGATCACCGCCTCGGTGATTCGGATGTACATCAATGAGGCAAAAGTTGCACCAAAACCATTACGCTGGTGCTACTTTGCTGACTGCTTCCGGTACGAGCGCCCACAAAAAGGGCGGTATCGCCAGTTCTGGCAATTCGGTGTGGAGCTTATTGGAGCAGATACAGCGCTTGCCGATGCTGAAGCCATTATGCTCGCGGCTGAAATGCTCAACGCTACTGGTGTTACCTATGAACTGAAAGTCGGGCACCTGTCATTCATGAAGAACCTGCTCGAAGATCTCGAGCCCTCTGTTCAGCGGAGGGTGATGGCACATCTGGATAAGAAGGATTTTGACGGATTAAAAGCCAGCCTCGAATCCATAGACAAACCTGATCTTGGTAATTCCCTTATTTCACTCGTTGAATGCCGCGATCTTGCAGAGGCATTCGAAATTGCCGGTACAATTCCTGAAAAAGAGCGCATTCACCAGACAATAAATACCCTCGATGCAGCGAGTGTCGACTATTCTCTTAATTTGGGCATCGCCCGTGGACTAGACTATTATACGGGAATGGTTTTTGAAGGATTTGCACAGAACCTGGGAGCAGAGAACCAGATCCTTGGTGGTGGTGCCTATCGTCTCGCCCATCTTTTTGGCGGTGATGACGTAGCATCCTGCGGGTTTGCGATTGGATTTGACCGGGTTATGGTCTCAATTGGAGAAACACAGCAGAGAAAAGATACCATTGTTGCCATAGTCTGCACGAATGAGGGTCGTAACCATGCACTGGAAGTAGCCCGAATCTTCAGGGCGGCAGGTATCCGTTCAGAGCTGGATCTTATGGAGCGGGGACTGGGTGCCCAGCTGGCTCATGCGTCCAAGACCGCGGATTTCGCAATCGTGATTGGAAAGCGTGAAGCAGACTCCGGGAACGTGACACTCAAGAACCTGCATAGCGGTGAGCAGAAGACTCTGGATCCTGCATCAGCTATTGCCGAGGTGGGATTGTATGGCGCTGGCTGATGAGCTTGCTAAGCAGCAGCGCAGCATCAGTGTCGCAGAGTTCTTTGAGAAGAACAAACACCTCCTCGGTTTTGATTCTCCTACCCGTGGTGTAATTACAACTATCAAGGAAGCAGTGGACAATGCACTGGACGCCTGCGAAGAGGCGCAGGTGCTCCCGGATATTTTTATCAGCATTAAAAAAGTCTCAAACGATATTTTCAGGATTATTGTCGAAGATAACGGTCCCGGTATTGTACCTGCCCAGGTGCCGTTTGTCTTTGGAAAACTTCTTTACGGCTCCCGGTTCCATCAAATCCGGCAGACACGCGGGCAGCAGGGAATCGGGATTTCGGCCGCGGTGCTTTATGCTCAGCTCACCAGTGGCGTTCCGACTGTTGTGATCTCCCGCACTGGTGTAAAGGAATCTGCATACAAATGTGAGATCCAGATAAAGATCGAGACCAATGAACCTGACATTGTCTCCCAGCATCCCTTTGAGTGGGACCGGATTCACGGAACCAGGGTACAAATCGAATTCAAAAGCACGATGTCGGCAAAGAAAAAACTCCTCGAGTATCTCAAGTACACTTCCGTGGTGAACCCCCATGCGCGGTTCCGGGTGGAGCTCGACGATGAATCGTTCACGTTCGAGCGCGTGAGCCAGGAAGTCATTGCCTGCCCTGTCGCAGTCAAGCCTCACCCGCACGGGATAGAGTTCGGACAACTTAAAAGGATGGCTGTGGCAAGTGACCAGAAACTTGCTGATTTCCTGATGGAAAATTTCAGCCGTGTCGGGAAAAAGACTGCACAGGATATGTGTGATAAGTCCGGCCTGAAAGCCACTGCCAGAGTGTCGGGATTTTCCGCAGATCAGCTCAAGGCGCTCCTTGGCGCAATGCAGGAAGTTTCTGTGCCGGCTCCTCTCACCACCCGGTGCCTGTCGCCCATTGGGGAGGAACTGATCCGGCGCGGGTTGGACAAAGAGTTCCAGATGGACTTTGTCACGGCACGCACCCGGCCTGCTTCAGTCTTCTCCGGACACTCGTTCGTAGTCGAAGCTGCAATAGGGTATGGAGGAAAGCTGCCACCGGAGGGAAATGCAATTATCCTCCGTTTCGCCAACCGCGTCCCGCTCATGTACCAGCAGGGTGCCTGTGCAATCACCACGAGTGTCTCAAATGTCAATTGGAAATTATACAATCTCTCCCAGCAGGGACTCCCGACGGGTCCTATTCTTATCCTCGTCCATGTTGCTTCCACCAATGTGCCATTCACCAGCGAGAGCAAGGATGCAATCGCCAGCATTCCGGAGATTGAAAAGGAGATTGTTCTGGCACTGCAGGATCTTGGGCGTGATCTCAAACTCTTTGTCTCCCGGCGGGACAAGAACAAGGTAGCCGAGGACCGGGCCCGGGCAGTCTGCGCGATTATACCGGAAATTGCCCTGAAAGTGAGCGAGATCGTAGAAAAACCGCTCGTTGATACCACTCCTATTGAAGGGAAACTGATGCGCAAGCTGATCGTGAAAAAGGGAACGATCGATGGCCGGATCTCGATCGAGCTGAACAATTACACCGCCAGCGATGTGGATGTGTCTGTCTACGATATCTCACAGGACGATGCTGCCGATGCCGAGCCCAAAGCCGCATTCGTGAGCGAGATAGACGGCCAGTTCACGAAGGTATGGAAGGTTTCTGTTCCGCCACAGACTGTATGGAGCGTCTCATACTCCGGGAAAGGCGGGGGACTGCTCGACATCCGGGGTATTGACGATACCAAGAAGATGGTGGTGGATCTCGATGTCTAAAGAGGAGCTGGAAAAGAAGTCGATGACAGCGCTGCTCAGGATCGCGAGTGCATGGTACGATCAGATGAAGGCAGGGGATATACCCTCCATATCGCTGCCTACCCGGACGAAATATAACATTGAATATGATGATGCCAGTGAAGTCTGGAAATATGGCGACAAAGAGAGTATGCGCACCGCAGCCTCGGCAAAGAGTGCTACGCACCTGTTAAAGATGGCGTACGTGATCGGGTTTATCAAACAGCAGCTGAAAGAGAACCGATCGTCAACACTAAGGGAAATGTACTATATCTCTGAAGGATGGAAGCGGGCGAAGTTCGGGGCGCAGGAAGAGAGCAATTTTCTTATCGAAGATCTTGAGATTATCTCTGAGGTCCCTCGCGAGGGGTTTCATTTACACCCTGAAGAGAATGGTGCATCGATTTACGGCCCGATGCGGATCCGTGAAGAGACACGCAGGGGGATGCGGGCCATTCACTGCCAGGATGATGTGGGCCAGGCAGGATATACGATTCCCAACAATGTTGAAAATATCGAGTTCGTCGATCATGATGCGAAGTTTGTGATCGCCCTCGAAACAGGTGGTATGTATGACCGGTTGATCGAGAACGGGTTTGACGAGGAATACAATGCGATCCTTGTTCACCTGAAAGGGCAGCCGGCGCGCTCAACCCGGCGGATGCTGAACAAAATCAGTTCTACATGGAACCTACCGGTCCTCGTTTTCACAGATGGTGATCCATGGTCGTACCGCATCTTTGCTTCGGTTGCCTATGGGTCGATAAAGAGTGCGCACATGTCGGAGCTGCTGGCAACGCCACGGGCGCAGTTTTTAGGCCTGCAGCCCAGTGATATCCGGGATTACAACCTGCCGTCCGATAAACTGACTGACAAGGATGTGGAGGCTTTGAATGCCGAGCTGACGGATCCCCGGTTTGCAACCGAATACTGGAGGAAGCAGATCAACCTGCAGATTAACCTGGGTCTGAAATCGGAACAGCAGGCGTTTGCGGCCCGGGGGCTGGATTTTGTGACGAAGACGTATTTACCAGGGCGGTTGAGTGAGATGGGGATTTTAAAGAGCTGATGGGAGCATGAGTCAGGGTGATATGTATACCGATGGGGATTACCTGAAAAATAATCCAACCTGGGACGTGGAAGATGCTCCATGGAAAGCAGATCTCATATTCCGCATGATACAAAAACACCATATCGAACCAAAGACCATTTGCGAAATCGGCTGCGGCAGCGGGGAAATCCTGCGTCAGCTCCAGTTGAAATCACCGGAATCCGTAAAATTTACCGGCTATGAGATCTCGCCCCAGGCATATGAACTCTGTACCAAGCGATCGAATGCAGGGCTCTGTTTTAAGCTAAAAAATTATTGTGATGAGGCAGACAATTCCTGTGACCTCCTTCTTCTTATCGATCTTATCGAGCATCTGGAGGATTATTTCCGGTTTTTACGCGATGTTAAGGGAAAAAGCCAGTATAAAATACTTCATATTCCTCTTGAAATGTTTGTTTTTGCGGTACTTCATCAGCCTTTCCTGCTTGGGCAGAAGAAAAAAGTCGGGCATTTGCATTTTTTTTCAAAGGAAATGGCACTCCAGATACTGAAGGATCTGGATTACACTGTAATGGACTGCACTTACACCGCTGGATATTCCCTTCCAAGAAACTATGGACTCAATGACTGGTTGTTAAAAATTCCCCGTAAGCTTTTATTCCCGGTCTTTCCTGATTTTACGGTCAGGATATTTGGGGGGTATTCTCTCTTGGTGCTGGTGAGATAATATGCGGATCAGATTGATTTGCTTTTCTCCGCAGAAACAATGCAGTATCGAAGGGGGCAGGTAATATGGCACAAAGGTATACCCTCGGCCTTTTTGCCAACATGTATCCGGCGTTTGAAGGGGATTATCGGGGAATATTTATCGGGCAAATGGTCCGGGATCTGGAATTGAGGGGTATCAATGTGAAAAAAGCGGTGAAGACCTCATCATCAGTGGCCGGATACATCCCGTTTTTCCGGCAGTCCTTATCCCTTGCGAGAGACAAGGGACCTGACCTCCTCCAGGCTGAATACATCCCACACAGCAGTCTTGTTCCTGCATTGTTCAAACGGAAGGACTGTCCCCTTGTGTTGAAGTTTCATGGAGATGACGCGAGAATATATCCTTTTAAAAACCCGTTCAATCTGGTGATTACCCGTACGATGCTTAAGGTGGCTGACCATGTTATCACCGGGAGTGAAGAGATGCGGATAATCCTTATTGGACTTGGATTACACCCGGGTAAAGTATCAGCGATTCATACGGGTGTTGATGTCTCCTTTTTTGTCCCACAATCCAAAGAAAAGACCCGGGAATTTCTCGGAGTATTGCCAGATTCTACAATTTTTCTTTTTGTTGGCAGGTTACACCCTTGGAAAGGTGTAGGTGAAATCCTTGATGTTGCGAGGCGATCCCCGCAGTTCCGGTTTTTTTTCATTGGTCCAGGTACGGTCCCGTTACACCCGGAAAATTGCATATTTTTGGGTACTCAGACACCAGAGATAGTGAGAATGTGGATGAATGCTGCAGATTGTCTCCTCCTGCCTACTTATACAGAAGCCGTTCCAACATCAGTTATGGAAGCATTTGCCTGCGGAATTCCAGCCATAACCAGCAATGTCGGAGGGTGTCCTGAGATCGTGGAGAATTCGATAAACGGCCTTCTTGTACCCCCAAAGGATGCTGAAGCCCTCCATGATGCTGTTGTATGGATGAATCAAAATCCCGAATCACGGACAAAAATGGGCGAACAAGCCCGGAAAACTGTTGTAGATCGATATGACCATAACAACCTGATTGAGAAACTCATCAGTGTGCATTGCAATCTGATAGATTCTGTTTAATACATCGATGCATCTTTGCGGATTTGGGAAAAAAGACAATCAAATAGTGAGAATGGTGTGAAATTTTTTTTGTGCAACAGGGAGATCAAAATCATCTTTTGCGCGGGAATAGGCATTTTCTGAAAATTGTTTTTGCATTTCTGTGTTCATGAGTAAGCGGATTATCCCCTGTGCAAGTTTTTCAGGATCATCTTCATCCACGACTAATCCGCAGTTATATTTTCGAAAATACCAGGAAATAAATGACTCCGATGGTGCATGTACCAGGATAGGCTTTTTTGCCGCAAGATATTCCCCCATTTTTCCCGGAGCTGATGTTTTTATTATATCGGGATACAGTGAATTGAATGCCAGAGGCAGGAATAAAATATCGGCATCACGTTGTACTCCCGGCATCTGAGTGTTAGGAAGAGGATTGTGGATTTCCACCGGGCCGGTAATATGATTTTTTTTCAAATAGCTGGTGGACTGTGGTGAGTAGATATGTAATGTAAGGTTGGGAATTCCTGTTTTTTCAATTGCCTCTATCAGGTTGTGGAATGCAGTAAAGTGAGCCTCATATATCGCACCGGTGTAAACAATTTTCAGGTCATGGGATGTTTCTGCTCTGGTTATCTTTGCATTCTGTTCATATTCCGCAAGATCAAACGGGTTGTGAATAATCGTTGCCTGAATGCCGTATTTCTGGAAATATTCCTGCCTCATGCATTCATTTGGGACGATCACCTGCGAGGGCCTGTTTATCATTTCCCGCTCCTTTATTTCTGAAAATTCCCTCAGGACCGGATGGATCCATTGACGGGAATAGAAATCGAACGTATAAAGAATAAAGGGAATCCCGAGTTCTTTTGCTGCAAGAAATGCTGCAGGAGGATCGAAAAGGTCTCCAGTACAGCCGATAACAACCTTGCACTGCTCTTTTTGCAGGATCTTTTTAATCTGATAAAAACGGAGTTTCAGGATGATCTCAAGCATCAGGCCTGACCGAACTAACGAGGCAGTTTTAGTCATCAGTCTGATAATCTGGTAGTCCGGGTGCAAAAAAAAGTATTTTGCCTTGAGCTGAGTCGAACAGTTCCCAAGGGATTTGTACTGATGAAAATTTTTCAGGGTTATCAAACAAAATTTTTGGGGATCGAATTGCTTGAGAAGATGGTAGAGTACCATCGATTGACCCGACTGGGATGGGGGAAGTCCAAGAGATATGAGGGCAAATTTTTTCATGGGTCTCAAGAATGAGTGGGTTTATCCTGTCTTTTCAGATTCGTGTGAATAGCCAAGTACCAGTCTGACAATAGTATTACTTACGTCAAACCTGAGATATTCCGGAGGCACAACCCATACTGGTGATTGCGACATCACGATTTTAACACACTGGAGAATTGTGTCATGGTCTGCTCCCGACAGGATGTTGCTGCCGCATTCGAGGGTTTCGGGTCGCTCCGTTACGTCGCGGATAGTAACATTCGGCACATGTAAAATGCAGCATTCTTCCTGAACGGTTCCGCTGTCGCTCAGGACGCAGAGGGCATCACGCTCAAGCCGGATAAAATCAAAGAACCCAAAAGGTTCATTGAACCGGATCGCATCCGGGTCTATATCGATGTTGAAATGATGTATTTTGTCGCGGGTACGAGGGTGAAGGCTGCAGACCACCGGAACTCCGTATTGTCTGTTTATTGTGGCAAATGCCCTGATAAACTCGCGCAAGCGGTGTTCGTGGTCTACATTCTCTGCGCGATGGAGCGTGACAAGAACATATTTCTTCTTCTTGATGCTCAGACGTTTCAGGATATCTGAACGGTTAATGGGATCCTCGTAATGGGTAATCACTTCAAGAATTGGATTTCCTGTTACACAAATTCGTTCATGAGGTATACCTTCGCGGATGAGGTTGGCACGACTGCGTTCCGTGTACGGCAGGAGAATATCGCTGGAGTGATCGATGATACGCCGGTTGACTTCTTCGGGAACACGGTCATCATAGCAGCGGTTTCCTGCTTCCATATGGAACACAGGAATTCCGAGGCGTTTGGCAATGATTGCCGACAGGCTGCTGTTGGTATCACCCAGTATCAGTATTTTGTCAGGCCGCTCTTTTTCCATGACCTTTTCTGTTTGCGTCAGAATTTGGGCAATCTGTTCGCCGAATGTTGCACTCTTAACCTTGAGAAAATAGTCCGGTTTCCTGATCTTCAGTTCTTTAAAAAAAATATCGCTCAGGTTTTTATCAAAATTCTGACCCGTGTGTACAAGGATGTGGGTACAGTGTGAATCAAGTTTTTCAATGATACGGCTTAGACGAATAATTTCAGGGCGTGTGCCCAGAATCGTCATCACTTTCATCGTAAAAGTTCTCCATGAGTAGCAGCATTTTCATTGATCATCAAATCAAATTTCTTAAGTGTTTTCTGAAGTAATTGCGGGGACATAATATTATCATTTGACGAGTATTCATGATCCAGGTGAGTCTTTTTCCCTTCACCGGTTGAGAGCTCAGGAAGAATTGGCTGAATTACGTAATATTTTCCTCGTGTAATCGTCCGGTTGGCTTCTTCTTCGGAAACGAGGATTTCGTGAACTTTTTCACCTGGCCGGATTCCGGTGATGATTGTTTTGATTGGCCGGTTCCCTATGAGAGTTTGTGCGATATCAGTGACTTTAGCCGAGGGTACCCTAGGGATATAAGTCTCACCACGTTTTGCACTTTTTACAGCGGCAAATATTGTATCGACAGCCTGGTCAAGACTGAGTAAAAACCGGGTCATATCCCGGGTTGTAATCGTAACAGGTCCGCCTGCAAGGATCTGTTCATGGAATAACGGGATAACAGAACCACGGGATGCCAGAACATTACCATACCTTACGCAGATGAATCGTGTTTTCGGACAGTCAAGATTTGCAGTAATAAAGACACGTTCCTGGATCGCTTTCGTCATACCCATGACATTGACCGGTTTGCATGCCTTATCCGTGGAAATACCCACCACGGTTTCAACCGGGAGTTTTAGTTCCCGTATTGCTCTCACAATATTTTCGGGGCCGGCAATGTTTGTCTTTACCGCTTCAAAGGGAAAATATTCACAGGATGGGACCTGTTTGAGTGCAGCAGCATTAAACACAATATCTACACCCTGCAGGGCTGAACTTATACTATGAAAATCCCGCACATCCCCAATACGGAATTCGAGGATTCGCTGGAAATTGTTATAGATTATTTCATCGGTGGGAGCCTTGCGGTTGAGATAGGAAATCCGCATTTCATGCTGTTTTGCCTCGTCGCGGGATAATACAATAACTTTTTTGGGTGTTCCTACCTCTCCGGAAAGCAGGCGGTGGATCAATACCTTTCCTAGTGATCCCGTACCTCCAGTTACAAGGATTGTTTTATTGCTAAGCATGGTGTCCTCTGAATATTGCATAGGGAGTGGGATCCCGATACATCTCTTCTATCATATATTCCCATGAGGGAATCTTAATGTTTGTTTCTTTTTTGAATTTTTCCGGGTTCAGACTGCGGTTATTAATTATCGTCTCATCCGGATCAATCCTTATTTTTAAGCCATAGATTTTATTCACCAGATTAAGAAGATCATACTTGCTGATCGGCTCGGATGCAACCTGCCTTATCCCAAAGAGCCGGGGTTGATTGACGATAATCTCTGCGATGATTTCTGAAAGCGCTCTTGTTGTCAATCCGGAAAATATTGCTTTTTTATAGCCGGATACAGTTTTTCCTTCCTGGCTGAGGAACCATTCAATAAGGCCATGTGTGGTATCCAGTTCTCGGCCGATAATAGATGTTCGGAGTGTAAGGCAACCCGGGTAATCAACCTCCCCAAGGAATTTTGTTTTTCCATAGAGATCTTCTGCATCCGATAGATCCTCCTCAGAATAGCACCCTTTCCGACCTGAGAATACACAATCTGTACTCATATGAATCAGCCGGATTTTCTTTTGTCTGCAAATTTGTGCAAGCTGGTGTGGGAAAAGTGCGTTTATGGCAATGCTCTGTAATGGATCCTGTGCTGCAGGGAGTTGTTTCACAATCCCGATGCAGTTGATGACAACCTCTGGTTCTGTTGTGTCTATTGCATTATGGACACTTTTTAGGTCATCTGCACGAATATTTCCAATAATTTTCATGTCCGAAAAAACAGGATGATCGGAAAGATCTGGAGATTCTCCCCGCATTGTGCCGGTAATAAGAAATTTATCAGCGAGTACCTGCATCAGTTTATGGCCGAGCATTCCGGTTGCACCGAGAATTATTATTTTCAAATTGAACATCCTCCTGCAATAAAATATTAGGTAATAACTTAAAAGATACACCCCTCATATCTTTTATATGGGACGCAATTTCCTAAAGATTCGAATTAATTAGTTCTTAATTATTGAAACGGTGCAAAAAGTTAGTCGGAAGCTCAAATTTTGGAATTACCTATTTTATTATATGACTTTTTCAGTGTCTGTTTATGTTATCCTCGTGGTTTATTTTTGATTAATCGTATTAATGTCGGTGCATTAAGAATTAAACATTTGATGCTTAAATATCTCCAATATTTTAAAACGTATTGTACTGCGAAATCATAATTCACATCTTTGATATTATTTTCTTTCAATATTTTTGTAATAAATCCACTGTTATTTTTTGCAAGAAATTTCCGACAATTTTCGATTTGGGCCGAATCTACTCCATGCAATTCATAACAGTCAAGTGCTTCATGAAGATATACCAGACATATCTTGGGGACGTACTCCAGCCATCCTCGTGCGCCATCAATGACAACAATAAGTGGTTTACCAATATAATATGCTTTTTTTCCAACAAGACCCTGTGCATAGATTTTTATTTGGGGATATGTTGAATCTAAAGAAGAAAATGGTTCTCCTATATTCAGCGAATCTGAAAATTTACACCATATAGATCTTCGGACAATTGAAACTTGTATAGCTCCAAGAAACACTCCCGATATCTTCGGATTGATGAGGATATCCCATTTTTCAACAAAGTATTCATGAGAATCTTTATTACCCAAACGCAAATTGGTCGGTAAGTTTGCACTCGAAACCGGATTTGGATATTTTTTTAATGAATCTGTCGAGAAATGGGCAATATTTGCATAGATATAATCAATTTCAGGGTGTGTCTTAATTATTTCCAGAATTTTTTTTACGCCATCAGGACGGACAAAATCATCATCACCCAATATCCAGCAAAAATCTCCTTTTGCTAATTTTGTGATTAATAAAATTACATTTTTTGATGCACCAATATTCTCATTATTGTGATGATATTGAATTGGCCCAAATTGTTGTGCCCATTTGACAACATCTGCTGTGTTATCCTGAGAATTATTGTCAGATACAATCAGTTCAACCTCACCTTGAAATTCTTTGATTTGCGGGGCAAGAGAATACAATGCGGACTGAAGTAGTTCTGCCCGGTTGAACGTGGGAATGCCTATTGAAAGAAGAACGCGATTTTTTTGTTCCATCTGAATCACTGATCTATTTGACTATGATTTTTAAAGCCATTAATTTCAGGTCTCGCTCGTTCATATACAGTCCTGAAACGATTTCTCATAGATCTTGTTTTAAGACAATTTGAACGTTTCATCAACTAACCCTCAAAAAACTCTGATAACAATTCCGAGAATAGTCTCCTGAGGCAATCCTCTCCAGAACCCATGTTCTGGCGACTCAAGAATCAAAATTCATACTGTAGTGATGTCTGTTGTTTTGCCAGAGAAGTTCGAAGCACTCGCTTACAACCACATCGGCCATGGAAGTCCAATCTCCAAACAAAATTTCCGGATTTCATCATGGATTCCCCGATCAACCCTGAGGAGAACGAGCGAATAAATGCATACCCCCCCCAGAACTGTGCCAAATACCATAGCCACGTGAGTGAGAGGCAGAAGGAAATGAATTGCAATAAGGAAAATACCCATTAATACTGAAGCAAAAAGAATGTTTTTTACCGGGCTATGCTCAATCTTTACTGATATGACCCGGGAAAGAAGAATGAGTGCGACAAGTGCATTCAGGGTCATTGCGATGAGTGTTGCCAAAGCAGCCCCGGTAATTCCCATGAAAGGAATAAGTACAATGTCAAGAATGATGTTCATAACTGCTGCTATGGCTGTAACCAGGAAGGCACCTTTCGGGTGGTTAAGGGAATTCAGGCCCATGGTTCCCAGATACATAAAAACATTCACTACCTGAACTAAAAGGAGTAAGAAAAGCGCTGGTGTTCCCGTCGTAAATGAAGCTCCATACAAGAAGAAAAGAAGTCGTTCACCAAGAATCCAGCCCCCGATGCAGACCGGTATTGCGAGGAGAAGGGAGTAGGTAAATGCACGGGAAAGTGCATTTTCAATCGCAGAAAAATTTCCCTGTGATTCCCATGCGCTGATCTTTGGATAAAGAACGGTATGGAAGGCAAGTGTCGTAAAGGTAGCCACAGAGGTAAGCTGGAATGCTGTTCGATAGATCCCGACGTCAGCAGTACTCATGAAATATCCGATAAGTACGGTATCTGCATAACTGAACACGAGTGAACCGCTTGCAGTTAGGAAGATCCAGAAAGAAAAACCGGTGAGGTTTTTTATATGGGACTTCCTGAACCGGACTAATTTGAGATCGAGATACCGGAAATTTACAATGCCTCCTGCAATGAGTCCTCCTACAAAACCCCCGGCAAGTCCTGCGACGCCAAAACCGAAAAGCACACCCCCGACCTGGAATAGAATACGCAGGAGCACATCCACGAAATTGCTGATCTGGTAAACGCCAACTTTTCCTGTACCATATACCCCCATTGCCGTACTGCTGGAAAACACTGAAATTATAAGGGCTAAAAGAAGCCAGAAAAACATTCCAGACGATGTGATATCCTTAAGATAAGGTTCTGCGATAAGGAGAACGGTGACGGATACGGCGATCAGGACAATCCTGATACAAACAAACGCAGAAAAATATTCCTGGGGTGCTTTTCCTTCAGATATCCTCTTTACTGCTGCGCCCCCAAATCCCCCGTCTCCAATCAGGTTGAAAATTCCAAAATAGGCGAGGAACAGGAAGTACGCTCCGAGAGGTGCCGGACCCAGTGTGTGTGCGAAATATATTGTTGAGAGAAAGCCGATTCCTGTCAGAGTGATTGTCAAAACGAGTGTGATAAAACTCTGTCGCTGGATCGGCTCGATACTCATTAAACGGGAGATATAGGGTGAGGATGAGAACACATATCAGAATTGTTGAGAAAATGGTTAATGATTTCGAGAAGTGCACTAGGGAGGAAGTGATCCGACAACTATTATTAAAATCGGATAGTCATTTTGGAAAGCCTCAGCCGTGATTTGAACACGGGACCTGCTGATTACAAGTCAGCCGCTCTGCCAACTAAGCCACTGAGGCGCCATATATAATAGGAATTCACTGGTAAAAAAGATGGTGCTGACTTCTTGATCTGGCACCGAGACCTGCAGCAGCGCTTTTTCTGGCAGGATATTTCAGGTTATGGAGCACCAGATTTGCTTCCCGGTGACCGCTATGAGCGTCATATATCAATAAATTTATAATTTTGTACCATTCAGGTTCACATTTCCAAACACATTATAGGAACAAGAACGGACTAATAATACAGATGGCACAGCTGACCGTGGATATTGGAGGGAGCCCCGGTATCAACTGCCGTGGATTCTGCGAATATTGTTATTTTAAGAAAGTCCGTGGTGTCCAGCCACTTGGATGCAGATACTGTCTGCCGTTTAAAAAAGGCTGTGATTACTGTACCCGTGGTATCAGGGAAGAGTACAGCGGGTTTAAGGATCTCAAGACAATCGCGGATGAAACGCTTGCCAACCTTCAGGGAAAAAGCGGGGATCTTGAACGGATCACCATCAGCGGTGGAGGGGATCCCAGCTGCTATCCCCGGTTCAATGAACTGATTGAACTCCTCGGCAGCATGGAGGCTCCTCTTCATATTGGATACACGAGCGGAAAAGGATGGGATGATCCGGCCATTGCAGATCTGCTCATTGACAATGGTCTTTCCGAATTGTCCTTCACGGTCTTTGCAACAGATCCCGCTCTCAGAAAGCGCTACATGCACGATCCGACTCCCGATGTTTCTCTTACAATTCTCGAAGAATTGTGCAATAATGTTGATGTATATGCAGCTGCCGTTATCCTGCCGGGAATTAATGATGGGCTCGTGCTTGAACAAACCTGCGAATGGCTCCAGGACCGAGGAGCTAAAGGGATAATCCTGATGAGGTTTGCCAATGCTGCAGAACAGGGGCTTATTCTTGGTAATGGTCCTATCATCAACAATCAGAAAGTCCAGACGGTTGAATCATTCCGGGATCTCATTTCCGGTCTGGATCGCAGGTTTACCCTAAAAATCTCCGGAACCCCTCTATGGGATCCTGATATCGGCTCACCATTTGCTATCCTTAACGAACCCGATTTAATAAAAAATCTCCCCCACATACAGCGCCGGGCATCAGTGATCAGCGGGAGTATCGCAGCACCGTATATTGAAAAAGTTCTGGCTTCGTGTGGATCGAAAGTTCCCGTTACTCCGGTAAACAAGGAAATTGCGTGTCTGATCACGATTAATGATTTCCATGAATTGAGCCTTTCTGGTCTTGAACCCGTTGTAATTATTCCTGGTCGGGCCTTTGTTTACGATGCAGAAGCACAGGATGTGCTCTCTTCAAATGGTATTAATCGCCAGCTAATACGGGGTCCCGAAATGCTGACTGCGGATGCTGAAACGAGTATGGGGATGACCCGTGAACAGGTTCTTCAGATGGAGATGGATGGATTTGCGGATTTGATCCGTACGATAAACCGATATGGGAAATAACCGATTTTTTGGCTCTTTTGAAATACTCAATAACAGGCTGAACGCTCACGGGCTTATCCCTCCCATCGCTTTCCCCCACAGAATGAGATAACTCCTGAACAGGTATTACGTTATAATCGTGATAAGCGCAGGGGCGTATAAAGAGACAGGTACGGTCCCCTCTGTCTTGTTACCTGGGTTCTGTATTTCAAATCATAGAAAACGAATTCTATAGAGCCATTTTTTTTATTCTTCGATTTCTATGATAAAAAAAAAGAGGATTTTATATCAGTGCTGCTGTGATGCCAATCACACCGGACTGGATAATTACCGCAACCGAAATAATTACACCGCCCATCATAAGAGCGACTGCTACATTGCCTTTTTTGATCTCAGCGAACTCGTCAACCCCTTTTGTCAGTTTGTCGAGAACATAAAGGGCAAGGTAGATCGCTCCGACAGCCAGCACAATACCGAGAATAAGCTGGATGAATGCCGTAGCAATAGCGAGGAGTCCATCGACAGATAAAATTCCTACATTTATTGCCTTGTTAATCCCCACGGAAAGGCCTGATACCCCGGACTGTACTACAAGAGCAATTGCGACAAAAACTGCTGCAACAATAATTCCTACGGCAACATTCCCTCGTGCGATTTCTTTCTCTTCATCCATATTTTTGTTGATTTTACTGAGCACTGCAAAACCAATGTACAGTGCCAGGACGGCAAAAATAATGGAAATAATTAACTGGATTAATCCTACAACAACGTTTGTTAACAGCATAGTCTCACTTCAATGTACGTAACTTTGTTGGGTGATGCGGTAAATAAATTTATCGCCGGTGAAAATAAAAAAATCACTAAATTATAAGGATTTTCTGTCCTGGCAGAGAGAGAAGTTTTTAAAAACCCTGTAAAAGGAGTGAATTTAAGAACTATTTACTATGCTGCGGGAGGGTTACGATCCCCCGATCTCCAGATCTCTCAAAGCTGTGAATACAGGATTGTATTCCTGAACCCTATGAGTCTGGCGCCCTAACCAGCTAGGCCACCGCAGCACAAAAGTGCATAGTATGAACGCCGTAAAAACTATTAAAGGTTCTGATGCGGAGTTTTAATCGAACATCAGTCCTTTTTTGGTTGAAGGTACATGTTGACTGCAGCAGATATCGCAGCAACCTTTTTCCCTTCTCCAAACGATCCTGCGAGTGTCTGCATCCGTGTCTCCTCGTCGCGTTTATACCGGTCGAGCGTATTGAGGATATGCTCCTCTTGTAAAAAGTGCGTGTGGGTATTTCCTGCAATATACTGCTGATTGTTCATAATTGCATAGTGGAGGGGGAGCGTAGTTTTGATCCCAAGGATGATATATTCAGAAATTGCACGACGCATCCTTGCTATCGCTTCAACTCTTGTCCTGTCCCAGGCACAAAGCTTTGCGATCATTGAGTCATAATTTGGGGGGATCCTGTATCCCATATGGATGCCACTGTCAATCCTTATGCCAGGTCCTCCCGGTGAACGGTATCGGGTAATTTTTCCCGGATCGGCGGAAAAATTATTTATGGGGTCTTCTGCATTAATTCTGCATTCGATTGCATGTCCTCGGATTGAGAGATCGGACTGGTCAAAGGGTAGTGACTCACCGGCAGCAATCGCGATCTGTTGCCTTACAATGTCAACACCTGTGATAAATTCAGTTATCGTATGTTCGACCTGCAGACGTGTGTTCATTTCCATGAAATAATAGTTCCCCTTGCTATACAGGAACTCGACAGTTCCTGCATTTGAATAACCGGATACTTCGGCAACCTTCAGCGCTGATGCTGACATCCTGTCACGCAAATCCGGAGTCATGACAGGCGAGGGAGCCTCCTCGATGAGTTTCTGGTGACGGCGCTGGATCGAACATTCGCGGTCATAGAGATGGACGGCATTGCCGTGCTCATCTGCCAGTACCTGTAATTCTATGTGCCTGGGTTTTACCAGATATTTCTCAATTAAAATCGTAGCGTCACCGAATGCAGACTCTGCAATGCGCATGGCAGCAGCTATAGCCTCTTCCAGGCTCTGCTCATCATTGACGATCTGCATACCAATACCTCCGCCACCGGCGCTTGCCTTGATAATTACCGGGTAACCAATTCCCGCGGCAACCTTTTTTGCATCATCAATGTTTTTTACGCCACCATCCGTGCCAGGGACGACAGGAACCCCGGCGGCCTTCATCATCTGTTTGCTGCCGATCTTCGATCCCATCGCCTTTATCGTTTTCCAGCCCGGGCCGACAAAGGTGACATTTTCATCCTTACAGATCTTTGCAAACCGGTAGTTCTCCGCTAAAAACCCATAACCGGGATGTATTGCCTCTGCTCCACTCTTTTTCGCGATATCAACAATTCTCTCAATATTGAGGTAACTTTTTGAAGGATGGGCCTCCCCAACCAGAAACGCTTCATCTGCATATTTGACATGAAGGGCGTTATTATCAGCGGATGAGTAGATCGCTACCGTCTCAATACCCAGTTCCCGGCATGCCCGCATAACACGGATGGCAATTTCTCCGCGGTTTGCGATCAGGAGTTTTTCAAAATATTTCATTGCACCACCAGCAGGACGTCTCCGCTCTGGACGACATCGCCGGTATCAACAAAGATCTCGGTGACCTTTCCGTCAACCGGGCTATGGATGGGATTTTCCATCTTCATGGCCTCAAGCACCAGAAGGGTATCACCCTTTTTCACCGTGGCACCACGGTTCACGAGAACGGTAAGCACCATTCCCTGCATATTGCTTTTTATGCCTCCGGCAATGTCCCCCCTCGGTATCTTTTGCGGAGTAATATTTGCTACCTCAACTTTACTTCCACCAACAGAAATAATTCGGACAGAGAAGACTTCACCGTCCACTTCCACTTCCATCATGCTGGGCACCCCTGTTTCAGGTTTTGTCACCGTCTGCTTTTTGGGTATTTCTTCCAATAACCGTTCTCCTTTGAGGAATGATGGTGCAATGGCAGGATAGAGGATATAGGTCAGGACATCTTCATCCTTTTTGACAAGCCCTGCTTTCTCTGCTTCCTCTTTCATCTTTTCATAAGCCGGTTCCAGCAGATCTGCCGGGCGTCCGGTTATTACCTTTTCATCGCCAATGATGAGTTTCCGGATTTCGTCGCTAACAGGACCTGGTGACTTACCGTATAATCCGCGGACATAATCCTTGACTTCTTTAGTTACATTGCGGTATCGTTCGCCGTTGACAAGTACATTGAGCACGGCTTGGGTGCCGACGATCTGGCTTGTCGGCGTAACAAGGGGAGGATACCCGAGATCCTTTCTTACCCTGGGGATCTCCGCCAGTACATCGTCCCATCGGTTGAGTGCATCCTGTTCCTTGAGCTGGGAAACAGTATTGGAGATCATCCCACCGGGTAACTGATAAATCAGCACATCACTGTCCACTCTTTCAGAAATCGGGTCGAGCAGACCAGCATATTTCTCCCGTATCTGAAGGCAGATATTTCGAATAGCCCGGAGTTTGATGAGATCGATGCCAGTATCGCGGGGGGTACCTTGTAGTGCTGCAATGATACTTTCTGTCGGGGGTTGGGACGTACCCATGGAGAAAGGCGACATCGCCGTATCGAGAATATCGACACCAGCTTCGATTGATGCCTGGTAACTCATTGGGGCGATTCCACTCGTAGAATGGCTGTGCAGACAAACTTTTATATCCACTGCATCCTTGATGCCAATAATCAGCTCCCGAGTCGCCTCGGGCATGATGAGCCCTGCCATATCCTTGATGCAGACCGAATCACAATCAAGTGCATAGAGCTCTTTTGCCATTTCAATGAATGTTTTTGTAGAGTGAACAGGGCTGGTCGTGTAAGAAATTGCCCCTTGCAGGTGAGCCCCCACGTTTTTTACCTGGTCCATTGACCGTTTCATGTTCCTGATATCGTTTAATGCATCAAATACCCGGAAGATGTCCACACCGTTTTTATGCGCTGCCGTGACGAACTTGTCAACCACATCGTCAGGATAGTGACGATAGCCGACAAGGTTCTGTCCCCGCAGGAGCATCTGGACCGGGGTGTGCCTGAGTTCAGCCTTCAAAGCCCGGAGACGGTCCCAGGGGTCGTCGTTTAAAAAACGAATGCAGGTATCGAAGGTAGCGCCGCCCCATGCCTCAACGGAAAAAAAACCGCAGTTGTCGATCTCCCTTGCAAGGGGAACCATGTCTTCCGTCCGGAGCCGGGTGGCGATGAGAGACTGGTGGGCGTCCCGCAGCGTGGTGTCCGTGATGCTGACTTTTTTTTGAGAGGCGGTGTGCATGAAGATCCTCAGGGCTTCCATTGGATCATATTAAGCCTCTCAAACCTTCATCGGTAAAGTATAAAAAATTCACTAACTGGAATCAAAGAAAAAATTAAAATGGCTAAAGCAAACATGCCTGCAATGAGGTCCAGAGTTCGGGTAAAAAATGCCGGGCACAGGGTCCCTCCGTGCTGATATCCCCGGACTGCAAGCAGTTCAGCTGTATCCTCTGCCCTGGCAAGTGCACCATGGACAAGTACAAGTCCTGCAGGGACGAGGCTGCGCACTTCCCATTGCATTCCTTTGATCTTTTCTGCCATACGAATCCGGTCGATATCGGCAGTGACTGCTGCGAATGATTGCATTCCCATCTCAGCGACCATACCGAGCTCAAATCCTGCCCTGTCGCCAAACAACCAGACCCCAATTGCAAGGAATTCTCCTGATTTCTGTTCGCTGAATATCCACATACCAATAAGCACGATAACGGTCATTCTGGCAAAATACGAAATACCACTTCCTCCGGATAGTTCCAGGACAAGGCTGAAAAGTGCAATCATGAGGATTAAAGAAAAAACCAGCCGGATTCTTTTTGCAAGTTGCAGTCGGGGGGTAAACACCAGCCACCAGAGAAAGACCGCGGCAGCACCGTGAAGGCTCACGAACGCCGCCAAGGAAAGAACTGCAGCAGCAGCAATTCTTATCCTTGGATCCTGCATACCGCCTCCCTAAGGTCCTCCAATGAGATATTTTCAGGTCTGGATCCAAGAGCTGTAAGTCTCTCTATTAATGGCGGGACATGGCGCCAGTGCGTAAATGCATCCGGCGGGGTGCCACAATTAACAAGCATGCCATCAACAATCTCCCAGATCCGTTTTACTCTGGGAAGGATATTCTGTTCATGGGTGAAAATAACGGTGATACCCTGCGACTTTTGCCCAATATGTGCACAGAGTTTTACTTTTTCCTCGCAGTCAAGCGAGCTGAACGGTTCATCAAGCAAGAGAAGGTCATAGTTTTTTGCAAGCACGCATGCAAGGTGGAGCCGTTTGAGTTCACCCCTGCTTAAAGAAAGGGGTGATTCATCTTTTTTTCCGGCCAATCGGACAGCATCAAGGATTTCATCCGGATCAACTCCCCAGGATGCACATTCTTCTGCAACAGTTAGACCGGTGACATGGAGTTCCGGGAACTGGAGTGAGAACATGGTTGTGGTAATCTCCTCGTTCTTAATTTCTCCGCCAGACGGGGGAAGGAGCCCCGCCATCATGAGTGCCAGCGTTGACTTCCCGCTCCCTACATCTCCGCTTACAAGGTGCACGCCTTCATTGAATGCCCCGGATGCAGAAAGTGACCAGTGGTCACGAACTGCAGATACCCGGTTTAAGGTGATTTTTACCATCAGCACCCCCACAAGAACGGATAATAAGCGGTTCCTTTGAGGAAAGGAAAGATATCGTGAGGTAGACCGGCATGGATAATCCGGCCGGAATCAAAAAAGAGAAGATGATCACTGTGAATGGCTGTGTCCATCTGCTGCGTGCAACGGATCACATACTCGGCCCCTGATCTTCTGATTCCCTGCTCAATCTTTGCCAAAGAGTGTGCATCAAGATGCGAATCGTATTCGTCAAGGACCAGCACTCTAGGGTGATGAACCAATGCTGCAGCAAGGGAAACGAGCACTTTTTCACCTCCGGACAAATCACGTACCGCTCTTTGCAGGAGATAGGTGATTCCCAAAGTTTCCGCACATGCACGGACGTTTGAATCAATTTCATTGCAGGGAATGCGACGGAAACGAAGCGGGGATGCAATCTCATCAAACACGTTTACAAACAGAATATTACGGTCAGGAAACTCGTTTACCCACCCGGTTTCGGTTTCTCGTGGCAGTGCATCATCAATCAGGAGAGAACCGGAGTCTGGTACTGCTATTCCGGCGCAGAGCTTAAGAAATGTGGTTTTCCCGCTGCCATTTGCGCCAATGATTGTGGTAATGCCGGGTTTTATTTCAAGTGAGTCAATGGTAAGCTTACGGTAGCACAGGAATTCAGCGGTTATCATGGCAGTCGTTTGGCAATCCTATAAGCTGCATATATTTTTATCACATCACCTGGGATGAACGGGAGCACTCCACTTATTACTGCTGGGATAAGACCTATCGTAAGGGAATACATCAGCCATACAACCCCCCCTGCATAGATGATAGCGGTGCCAGCCAGAAGCCCTGTTATCCGGATTATCTCAGATTTTTGTTCAAAGGCAAGTCCGACCACCAGCGCAGCGACGATAAATCCTATCAGGTAACCGCCGGTTGGTCCGAGCAGGATGCCAAACCCGGCAACACCCGTATGAAACACCGGAAGTCCAAGTGCGCCGAGAAGCACATACAGCGAAACCGGGATTACCGCATATCGCTTCATAACCGCGCCGGCGAGTAACACAAAGAGGGTTTGAAGGGTTAACGGGACAGGGAAGAAGGGTATTGACACCCATGCCCCGAGGCTCAAAAGACCAATAAATGCTGCAGTGTAGGCAATAGTTCTGGATTTCTGCAGGTCTCCAAACATCGTCAACCATAAAAAAATTGAACGGTTGACGATAAAAACGTACTTCTCATTTATAGCTGGTGACAGTCACCAGAGATAACCCGCTCGAGCTTACCATTATCCTTCCTGATAATGAGGGCGCCGAACTCATCGATATCTATTGCATCCCCCTCAAAGCTGTTTTTCAGTGTCCTGATCTGCACCCGGTTTTCAAGAGTACAGGAAAGACTCTTCCATTCCCTGATGATTGCTTCATATTCTCCACTTTCAATAAGGAGATACCGGCTCTCGAACTCCTTGAGGATGCGTGCGAGAAAGGAAGCACGGTCTACTTCATGCCCGACTTCTGCGCTGATAGAAGTAATGTCTTTTTGCAGTGCAGGAGAGAACTGGTTTAACGGAACATTTACATCAATTCCTATGCTTAACAGGCAATAGTGCACCGCGTCTGCCTCTGCTGCAAGCTCAAGCAGGAGTCCGGCAACTTTCTTGTTGCCAATGAAAATATCGTTCGGCCATTTGATCAGGGCACCGAGATCGAATTCCTTGCGGATTGCCCGGGCAATGGCAATAGATCCTGCCATCGTGATCATGAAGATATGATCAATAGGTACGTGGGGTTTGAGAACGACGGTGATCCATATCCCGCCACTGGGTGAGACCCATGCCCTCCCCATCCTTCCTATACCTCCGGTCTGTTCTTCCGCAATGATCACCATGCCATGCATCTTTCCGACATCCCCTTCCAGGCACATCTGTTTGCCAACCCAGATCGTTGATGGTGTGTTTTCGAGATACCGGATCTTTTTTCCGATGAACTGGGTTTTTAATTTTTTATGGATCTCATAAGGAAGGAGCTTATTACTCGTACGTGTCAGCTTGTACCCCTCTTTTTGGGATGAGAAGATTTCATACCCCATTGCCCGCAGCTCCTGGATGTGCTTCCAGACCGCAGATCGGGTAATTCCCAGTTCATTGCTGATCTCTTCTCCGGAGACGGGAGTTTCTGTTCGTTCGAGGATCTCAAGAACTTTGAATGCAGAATCCGGCAAATCATTCACCGCCTTGAACCGCTCTGTTCAGAAGGAAGAGGACAGGGATCTTTGCCGCACACCTGCTTGAGTATCGCAGACTGGTGTTCCATGAGTGTTGCAAGATCAAAAATTCCCGTGATATCAACAACCCCGATTGCACCGATGACGTTTCCATCATGGTCTCTGATGGGACTGACCGTTACGGGCACTCCCTTGTAAGCTCCGCTCGATGGTGTAGTTTTTATCGGTATATTTTTTGCGATCGATTCGAGGAGTACCGGACCTACGTAATGCCGATCGACAACTCTCCCGTCTTCAACACGTATGCCATCTTTTTCTACTGATTTTGCCGTAACGGGCAGACGGTGGATCAATTCGTGGACTGCAAGGACTATTGGCTCAAGATCGCCTGCTTCCGCGCTGCAGGACAACGAATAACGGTGCATCAGCTGTATACCTCTCTTATAAGACTGGTCAATTTCTATCTAGAAGAAGATTGCGCATAAGGAAAGGAGGTTCCAATAAAAAACAAGTAATCAAGAGTGATAGTATGTCTGCGAATTTTAACAATTTTTCCTCTTATCCATTGCAAAGTGATCTTCAGCGAGCTCATCCTGAGGGAGATGATCATTTTTTTTGGGAAAATTTCATCTGAATTTTTTCCAGCCCGATTTTGCATCAAAATCCGCTTGTACCGGAATCGAGCCGCAATTCTTGCATTTACGATACCTTAAGCAAACATGAATCGGTTATCACGGCATGTTGATTGAATAATCACTTTAATTTATGATTGAAACAATATTTCAATAATGATAGAACCAAAAATCCATGCCTGGTATTTTGGTTTAGTGATAGTCCTCACCCTCCTCTTCTTGCTACCCATAACTGTGGGTGCTCAGGAAAATCTGGCATCATCTGAAATTGCCCCTGTCCCCACCATAACGCTCAATACAACAGAATTAAACCAGATTCTTGTTCCCGGGAAAAATGTGGGAACACCGGATTCCTCACATCCTGACCTGAACGACTCTTCCCTGCAGGGACACGCAAATGTTCGGGAAAAAATTTTTATTACGGACTCGCGGTCTGGTAAAAAATATGTAAAAGACCGGGTAATTGTCCGGTTTAAATCTCAAAAAAATGCAGCATCATCCCTCTCCAAAGAAAAAATACGCATGGCTCATGCAAAAGTGGGGGCAACGGTAGAGGAAGATTTCAGCACAGGAAGTGTTGCCGGGTTGCAGGTCGTACAATTGCCCATCGGAACCGATGTGCAATCGGCAGTCAGGATATACGAATCAAATCCTGATGTCATGTATGCAGAACCGGATTATGTGATTTCTATAATACCGGATCAGAGCGGACCTGTTATTCACGATGCAAATTTCCACCCTATCCTCTCAATCCCAAATGATGGTTATTTTTACAACCAGTGGAGTTTCCATAACACCGGGCAGACCGGGGGAACCGCTGATGCAGATATCGATGCACCCGAAGCGTGGGATATCACGACCGGATCAGACAGTGTCGTTGTGGCAGTGATCGACACCGGAGTGTTTTATAATCATAGCGATCTCTCATCAAATATCTGGAACAACCCGGGGGAAATTCCTGATGATGGAATCGATAATGATGGTAATGGATATAAGGACGATATTAGGGGATGGAATTTTGTCAATTCGACCAATGATCCCTTTGATGATCAGGAACACGGGACACACGTTTCGGGAATAATCGGAGCGGTAGGGAACAATGCCATTGGCGTCGCAGGCGTAAGCTGGCACGTAAAGATTATGCCCCTCAAAGCTTTCGATCAATACGGGCAAGGATCCACCCTTAATTCGATTAATGCTATTGAATACGCAAATGCAAACGGTGCTTCAGTTATCAGCAATTCATGGGGCGGACCCGAATTTTCTCAAGCCCTGAAGGATGCGATTGATGCGTCACCGGCCGTTGTAATCTGTGCTGCGGGAAATAATAATGGAAATGATAATGATTTTTATCCCGTGTATCCTGCAAGTTATTCCAGTCCGAATATTATTTCGGTTGCCGCCACCGATCATAATGACACCCTTGCTTCGTTTTCAAATATTGGCCTCAGTTCCGTGGATCTCGCTGCACCGGGCACGAGTATTTTGAGTACCTATTATCTTGGAAATTATATTACCATGAGTGGCACATCCATGGCAACCCCCCATGTTTCCGGTGTTGCAGCACTCGTGAAGGCAGCGAATCCCTCCCTGACATCCGCACAAATAAAAGATATCATCCTTTCGACGGTTGATGTGAAGAGTTCTCTGGCTGGGAAAGTCGCAACGGGGGGAAGGGTGAATGCGTACAACGCGGTCATGGTGTCGAATCCTCCGGTTGCGGATTTTATCGGAACCCCAAGGAATGGAACAGCACCGATCGCCGTATTGTTTACTGACCTTTCGGCAAATTCACCCGCAACATGGAACTGGACATTCGGTGACGGGAGCATGGTTAATACAACTCTGCGAAACCCGGTCCATACGTATATGACGGGTGGTAATTTTACCGTCTCATTGAATGTAACCAATGCTGCGGGATTCAACAGTACGACAAAGGTGTGGTATATCAACCTCACCAACTCTACGACAAAGATAGGGGTATTCCGGAATGGCGTCTGGTACCTGGACTACAACGGGAACGGAATCTGGGATGCCGGCATTGACAATGCGTCGATTTTCGGGACGCTGGGTTGGACTTCGGTAGTTGGCGACTGGAACGGAGACGGCCGGACGGAGATAGGAATCTACAAGGACGGTGTCTGGTACCTTGACTGGAATGGAAACGGATCCTGGGATGATGGTACTGACAAGGTCTA
>CAZPVQ010000008.1:0-37996 GCA_964590415.1 uncultured Methanoregula sp.
GAGCAGTACCGGAGGTGACGTTTGCACTAAAACCAGCAACCGGTGCTACAGGAGCAGCAGTCACGGAAATATAATTCGTCTTGATTTCACTATCAGTTCCGGCAGTTCCGGTGACGGTAAGGTTCACCGTGTAGGTACCGGCTGAAGTGTACGTATACGTCGGGCTCTGGGTCGTGCTGTCGACAACTCCATTGTTGTTAAAGTCCCATTTCCAAGCCGATAACCCCGTACCAGTAGAACTATCCGTGAACTTCACTGTGAAAGGAGCAGTACCGGAGGTGACGTTTGCACTAAAACCAGCAACCGGTGCTACAGGAGCTCCAGCGATACTGAAATCCACCTGCATAGTTGAAGGCAGCTGTATCATATTATAGACTGCAACATTCGTCGAGGAACCGGAATAGGAATTCGAGTTAGGTACCGTTGCGGGCCCAAGGGCTTTACCAGGAAGATAAAAATCGTACACATCCCAATAGCCATTTCCCGCTTCGATCTCTTCCAGACCATCTGCTTCCATGAGACGGAGCAGTTTGTGGTCTGTATAAGAATTATCATAGAGATAACCCCCTCCACCGGAAAGAGTTGAATCAACATGCCAGATCCAGACCGCTTTATTGAGTCCGGTTTTCACAGGATCATTGCCGGTTCCTGGTTCCCGGTACTGGACCAGGAAAAACTCACCAAATGAATCCGGTACTGCATTCGGCATAATCAATACAGTATTGCCAGATGATGTCGTTTCTGAAGGTGGCAGAATTATCTGGTGGGTTCCCGAACTGATTACAACGGGATCTATCCAGCCAAGCAGGTATTTTGAAAACGCATTGTGATCCCCCCAGTTATAGTCCATCATATCCCAGCCACCAAGACCACCTTTTGGACCGATATCATCATCATAATCATAATAATCCGGTAATCCGAGGATATGACCGGTTTCGTGGATATCGACCTGGGGACTATAGGCACCTCCATTCGGCCTTGAATACCATGACCATACGTATTTTTTAGGGGTTACCCCATCGACAGTTACTGGAGAGGAGACACCAGACATACTTGCCCACCAGAACGTGCCCCAGCCGGTATCAGAACCCGCCCACTTGATAAAAAGAGCATCGATTCTTCCATTGCTGTTAGAATCATAATTTGCAAAATTGATCTGATTGTTATATGCCAGAAGAATTTCATTTATGAGAGCGTCTCTTCCCTGCGTTTTCCCCAGATTCATGTAGTAACTTCTAGGCTGGGCAGCCCGATACCATCCATAGACGTCGCCGGTAATGGTCAGCTGGTTATACGATGATCGCTGATAATAGTTCTTCAGGCTCTCGTACGGATAACCACCATTCCCATCCCCGAACATTTTTAATTGCACATCAGCAGCGGTCTGGGACGGATCATGGGGGGCATCTGAAAAATCCACGAGGAATACGGGAACCCGCACCGTCCCGGTCGTGGGGAATTCACTCTGGGGCGGGGGTAGACTCAGTATGCTATAGTCGTTCTGCTGGAGGGTTATTCCCTGTGTTTTCAGGCTGGCCGCTTCTAGTTTCTTGTGTAATTTATATACCAGGTAAGGATCGGGTTGGGTATGCTCGCCATCCCAGAGGGGACAATAGGGATTTGTGGAAGAACCATTCGTGACATCACACGATGAAAAGTCGGGTGCGTTCTGGTGGGGTAACGTATCATCAACCGCGAAATCTCCTGCAGCAGATACCCCCGTCAGGCAGAGAATCAGAACACTGATCAAAAAAATGGCTTTAATTACGGGTTGATTCATAATACACTCGCTTGGAAGGTTCTATTCTCTCTGCGGATTATGGAGGAGGTAGTAAAGGTACATTTTTGGAACCGAGATGAGACAGCCAAAGAATCAGAAGATCCTTCCATCCAAAAGTGATCCTGAGAGTAATAACTCAGAGGGAGTAATTTTATAAAACTTTTCTCAATGGTTAAAGGATAGGAGACTGTGATTGACGTAGAATCTCGTTTACAAGGTAGGTGTGGGAAACTTTTGTTAAATCCGCCATCAACCGGCACTGCTGGATAAAGTCCTTGTTTGAATTCGAAGTTATGAGGGGTGGTGCGTGCGATACCGAATTCATAGGAGTAAGCTGAGCTTTTTGAAATGAAGGGTTCACATGTATCCCTTTTATAATCAGAGGTCGTTAGTCGGATCGTGGACGCTGTGTTATCAAGTGCGAATTCTTTTGGAGTTTTTAGAATATTCCAAGATTTTCTCATATCGGTCAACCGCCTTTGTGATTAACACGGGACAGGGAAGGTTAAAACGCATAACATTTATGCAATGTATTAATGTAATGCATTAGTTTTATTTTTTAGTTCTTATATTTTTGCAGGAAGTACGCAAATGGAAAGGGTTGTACCAAGAATTGGGAGGATTCACCACCCTCATTCGATAGGAGTTATAACAGAATTTGAAAAATTCCGAGAAGGTAGAGTACTTTCCTCGATTTTTTTTTTAGAAAGGGTAAATAACTTCTGAACTAATAATTTCCTGCAAAAATTGTCAAGTATTTTCCTTTATTATTATTTCAGTATCAATACAATTCATCCGTAAGGTTTTTGCAAGAATTACTACGATTGTACTTTTACCTGCAGTTGGATTCCTATTAAAATAATATTTTCATATAGTAGTCTGATAAGTCATTTTTCCGTAGATTTTAAAAATAGACATTTTCCTACCAAAAATATCAACTTTATACTCTTGGAAAAATCCAATTAGATGGACAATATCCGGTCCTTCTGTTCACTTGCCGCAAAGGAATGGTAACCCGTCTTCATTATCAGCCCACAGTGCGTGAATATCGACTTTGGTGTTTTTTATAGCATTAAAAAAAAGCGGGATCAAGAGGTGATGGTAAAGTAATTATCGCTCATATCCAGGATCGCTGGCTGGCTCGTGCTCTGAATTCTGACCTTATAATCAGTTCCAGGGGTCCGGCCTGACCAGATCGAATAGGTGTAGGAGCCTTTTCCACCGCTGCCAACAGGAACGCTGGCACCAATGGTAATAGGAACGCCTCCCTTCAAAAACTCAATCTTCACTGTTGACATGGGACTACCCGTATAATTCCAGGTAATTGTTTTTGAAGTGCCTGCTGTCCACGTCTCCCCACCGTTTGGTGATGTTATAGTGATTGAAGGAGTTGTTGTTGGTGGTGGTGGTGAAATGATGGTGAAATAATTATCGCTCACATCTTTGATAGTGGATTGACTTGTGCTCTGAACACTGACCTTAAAATCACTTCCAGTATACCCAGACGATGAAATCGGCCATGTGTAGGAACCTTTTCCACTGCTACCAATCGGAGCGCTGCTAGCGAGGGTGCCGATT
Organism: uncultured Methanoregula sp.; assembly: GCA_964590415.1. Lineage (GTDB taxonomy): Archaea > Halobacteriota > Methanomicrobia > Methanomicrobiales > Methanospirillaceae > Methanoregula. The sequence continues at coordinate 3,359 of CAZPVQ010000008.1, forward strand.
TCGACTCCTCCTTTCAATAGCATAATCTTCACTGTCGAACCGGGACTGCCAGTGTAGTCCCAGGTGACCGTATGCGTAGTACCTCGTTGCCAGGTCTCTCCACCGTTGGGGGAGGTTACGGTGATTGAAGAAGCTGTCGTTCCTGCTGCGGTGATAGTAAAGTAATTGTTGCTCATATCTTTGATGGTGGGTTGGCTTATACTCTGTACGCTAACCTTGTAATCAACGCCAGTTGACCCAGTTGGATAAATCTGCCACGTATAGGAACCTTTTCCGCCACTCCCTATTGATGTGCTTGCATTAATGGTACCAACTTCAATACCTGCCTTCAATAGCATAATTTTCACTGTCGAACCGGGACTGCCAGTGTAGTCCCAGGTGACCGTATGCGTAGTACCTCGTTGCCAGGTCTCTCCACCGTTGGGGGAGGTTACGGTGATTGAAGAAGCTGTCGTTCCTGCTGCGGTGATAGTAAAGTAATTGTTGCTCATATCTTTGATGGTGGGTTGGCTTATACTCTGTACGCTAACCTTGTAATCAACGCCAGTTGACCCAGTTGGATAAATCTGCCACGTATAGGAACCTTTTCCGCCACTCCCTATTGATGTGCTTGCATTAATGGTACCAACTTCAATACCTGCCTTCAATAGCATAATTTTCACTGTCGAACCGGGACTGCCAGTGTAGTCCCAGGTGACCGTATGCGTAGTACCTCGTTGCCAGGTCTCTCCACCGTTGGGGGAGGTTACGGTGATTGAAGAAGCAGGTGGTGATGTAACAGAAATGGTTCTTGCTGGCGTAATGAGAGAGGTATTGCTCGCTGATGCAGTTGTCACAGTGAGTGTCGGATACCAAGTGCCGACTGCATAAGTATGTACAGGGTTGGTGCTTGATGTCGTTCTCTCCCAGGTTCCGTCGCCGAAACTCCAGTTCCATGCCGTGATGCCAACTCCTGATGAAATGTCGGTGAACTTCACGGTCAGAGGAGCAGTACCGGAGGTGACGTTTGCACTGAAGCCGGCAACTGGTGCTACAGGAGCAGAAGTCACGGTAATATAATTGGATTTAAGCTCACTATCCGTTCCGGCAGTTCCGGTCACGGTAAGGTTCACCGTGTAGGTACCGGCTGTGGTGTACGTATACGTGGGACTTTGGGTCGTGCTGTCGACCGATCCATCGTTCTTAAAGTCCCATTTCCAGGCAGACAGTCCAGTACCGGTCGACGTATCCGTGAATTTCACGGTAAGAGGAGCAGTACCATAAGTCACGTTTGCACTAAACCCGGCAACTGGAACTACGGGGGCAGCAGCTACGGTGATATAATCAGACTTAATCTCGCTATCAGTTCCGGCAGTTCCGGTGATGGTAAGGTTGACAGTATAGGTACCGGGCGAAGTGTAGGTATATGTTGGACTCTGGGTCGTGCTGTCAACCGATCCATCGTTCTTAAAATCCCATTTCCAGGCTGACAGTCCCGTTCCGGTAGAACTATCCGTGAATTTCACGGTCAGAGGAGCAGTACCGGAAGTGACATTTGCACTGAAGCCGGCAACTGGTGCTACGGGAGCAGAAGTCACGGTAATATAATTGGATTTAATCTCGCTATCAGTTCCGGCAGTTCCGGTGACGGTAAGATTTATGGTATAGGTACCGGCTGAAGTGTAGGTATACGAGGGACTCTGGGTCGTGCTGTCAACCGATCCATCGTTCTTAAAATCCCATTTCCAGGCTGACAGTCCCGTTCCGGTAGAACTATCCGTGAATTTCACGGTCAGAGGAGCAGTACCGGAAGTGACATTTGCACTGAAGCCGGCAACTGGTGCTACGGGAGCAGAAGTCACGGTAATATAATTGGATTTAATCTCGCTATCAGTTCCGGCAGTTCCGGTGACGGTAAGATTTATGGTATAGGTACCGGCTGAAGTGTAGGTATACGAGGGACTCTGGGTCGTGCTGTCAACCGATCCATCGTTCTTAAAATCCCATTTCCAGGCTGACAGTCCCGTTCCGGTAGAACTATCCGTGAATTTCACGGTCAGAGGAGCAGTACCAGAAGTGACGTTTGCACTGAAACCGGCAACCGGAACCACAGGAACTGCAGTCACCGTGATATAATTGGCCTTAATCTCACTATCACTTCCGGCAGTTCCGGTGACGGTGAGGTTCACCGTGTAGGTACCAGCTGAAGTGTAGGTATACGTCGGACTCTGGGCCGTGCTGTCGACCGATCCATCGTTCTTAAAGTCCCATTTCCAGGCTGACAGTCCAGTACCGGTCGACGTATCCGTGAATTTCACGGTCAGAGGAGCAGTACCGGAAGTGACATTTGCGCTAAATCCGGCAACCGGTGCTACGGGAGCTCCAGCGATACTGAAATCCACCTGCATAGTTGAAGGTAGCTGTATCATATTATAGACTGCAACATTCGTCGAGGAACCAGAATAGGAATTCGAGTTAGGTACCGTTGCAGGTCCAAGGGCTTTACCAGGAACATAAAAATCGTACACATCCCAATTCCCGGTTCCTGTTTCGATCTCTTCCAGACCGTCTGCTTCCATGAGACGGAGCAGTTTGTGGTCTGTATAGGAATTATCATACAGATAACCCCCTCCACCGGAAAGAGTTGAATCAACATGCCAGATCCAGACCGCTTTATTGAGACCGGTTTTCAAAGGATCATTTCCGGTTCCCGGTTCCCGGTACTGGACCAGGAAAAACTCACCAAATGAATCCGGTACTGCATTAGGCATAATCAATACAGTATTGCCAGATGAGGTTGTTTCTGAAGGTGGCAGAATTATCTGGTTGGTTCCCGAACTGATCACAACGGGATCTATCCAGCCAAGCAGATATTTTGAAAAAGAATTGTGATCACCCCAGTTGTAGTCCATCATATCCCAGCCACCAAGGCCTCCTTTTGGACCGATACTGTCATCATAATCATAATAATCCGGTAACCCGAGGATGTGGCCGGTTTCGTGCATATCGACCTGGGGACTATAGGCACCTCCATTCGGCCTTGAATACCATGACCATACGTATTTTTTAGGGGTTACCCCATCGACAGTTACTGGAGAGGAGACACCAGACATACTTGCCCACCAGAACGTGCCCCAGCCGGTATCAGAACCCGCCCACTTGATAAAAAGAGCATCGATTCTTCCATTGCTGTTAGAATCATAATTTGCAAAATTGATCTGATTGTTATATGCCAGAAGAATTTCATTTATGAGAGCGTCTCTTCCCTGCGTTTTCCCCAGATTCATGTAGTAACTTCTAGGCTGGGCAGCCCGATACCATCCATAGACGTCGCCGGTAATGGTCAGCTGGTTATACGATGATCGCTGATAATAGTTCTTCAGGCTCTCGTACGGATAACCACCATTCCCGTCCCCAAACATTTTTAATTGCACATCAGCAGCGGTCTGGGACGGATCATGGGGAGCATCTGAAAAATCCACGAGAAATACGGGAACCCGTACCGTACCAGTCGTGGGGAATTCACTCTGGGGTGGAGGTAGACTCAGAATATCATACTCATCCTGCGAAGGTGTAACTCCCTGCGATTTCAAACTGGCCGCTTCTAGTTTCTTGTGTAATTTATATACCAGGTAAGGGTCGGGTTGGGTATGCTCACCATCCCAGAGGGGACAATAGGGATTTATGGTAGAACCATTCGTGATATTACACGAGGAAAAATCGGGTGCGTTCTGTTGGGTAAACGTATCATCAACCGCGAAATCTCCTGCAGCTGATACCCCCGTCATGCAAAGAATCAGGATACTGATCAAAAAAATGGCTTTAATTACGGGTTGATTCATAATACACTCGCTTGGGGGGTTCTATTCTCTCTGCTGAAACCGGAACCATGAGTGTGATAACACACATCAGAATAAAAAAAACCTTGACCGGAAAACACCGGAAAATATGCATGTTAATCCCAAGATTCACGAAAGTACCTCTCATTTGTAAGATAACCACTAATTTATGTGAATTTATTTGTCATCAGACCTGAGATCTTTAGTTGTCACTAAAATGGTATCAGGCAAAGGGTATCAAAATCAAGTTACTTTTTGTTATATTTCTTTGATATATTGATAGAATACCTGGAGCAGGATCATGTAACCTGTTGGGTATAGGAATATCAGGGTACTTAGATACCGCTTCTGATACAGAAATTAAAACTCGTATGAATCACAGAATACCCTGAGGGAGTTTCAAAAATAGAAAAATGCGAGGGATGCGATTCGAACGCATGAACCTCTACAGGAATGGATCTTAAGTCCATCGGAGTTGGCCGGGCTTTCCTACCCTCGCAAATACGGTATTATCTGAAATTGCTGTCTGAACTCGCATGTCCTCCCTCACTAGGCCGGGCACGTAATCCTGATGCTCTGAACTATTAATCGTATAATTAAAAAAAAGATTGCTTCTGTTTTCACTTCCGGTCATGATTTTTAGAGGAATCGTGGTGAGTACTCTTTTGCCGCCTCTGCAATAATGGCGACCGGGCGATTGATCGATCAGGGAAGGTTGTTATCAGGAATAAACCAAGAATAAAGAATAAAATCAACGTCGTATTTACGGAGAATTTGCCCGATCTTTGCCTCAAAACAGGTGTTCTTTTGTATTTGACCGTGCTACCCCCCAGACCCCTTGAGTTTGCCTTTCAATAGGTGCTATTAGCGGTGATTTTCTGCGTCTATTCAGCCCCGGATAAGCCAAATGAGCCCAGAATGAAGTATTCCCGAAATATTTGTGTCGTTTTTTCACGAAATAGTGCTATTTCGGGAGTCGGACACAGTTAGTGATGAAAAGTCACCGTCGGAGAATGCAATTGGGGGAATACTCTTTGTCAGATACATTCTTTCGTATGTCGAATTGCGATGATGATGAATATGCCTATTTATATAATTAGGAGAAGTCTGAAAAATGCGAAAAAATGCTGAATACCAGGATGAACGCTCCTGGGGGTTTCACCCCCGCCACTTTGGCTTCCCCCAAATGCGATAACTCCCGAACAGGTTAACGAAGATAGTCCCAAAAGCAGGTAACGTGTGCTATCCCAGGAACGGGAAAATTACGATATCCCCTTAACCAGGTAAAGTACGATAACCGCAGAACAGGTAATACAGCACTATCGAGCTCAGCGAAGGGGCGGTGCGGTGGGACAGGCACGGTCCCCTCCGCTATTCATGAATAAGTACTCCTGTTTTGTGTTCAGAATCCCACTTATAATGCTTATCAAATACGGAAGAGAACCATCCAATTGTAACTCCCAAAAAGCAACCTTCACTTGCATCGCAGGGGTATTGAATGATGACAATCTAACAATGATGAGTTCATAATGAGCATGCTGAAACTAACCGGGTGGGTCGAAGTCAACGGCCAGCGACTCACACCGCAGGAAATCGAGGAAATTTTGAAAGACCGGCCAGATGAGGTGCTCAAATTCGCCGGTGAATTCTTCTTCGCCGGTCACGGCTGCCGGGCCCGGGACCATTTCGGGATCATGCGGGGCAACTGCCCGAAAGGGACGCTCATCTGCGATGGTGTGGTTAAAGGCAGCATTGAACCGAACGTGCCGGGCCTGCCCCTTGAAGAGGCCATCATCACCGCAGTCCGGCTCCGCAGCGACCAGGGTGTGTGTGCACTGTCGGGCGGGGTGGACTCGACGCTGGTCGCACACCTTACACGGCGCGAGTGCGTGGCAGTGGGGCTTGCAGACTCCCATGACCTGCAGCAGGCACGGCATGCAGCGGAGACGCTGGGACTGTCCTGTTCGTATGTCACGATCAAGCCTGCGGAGATTGCAGCGGCACTGCCCATTGTTGTTAAAGCGATTCCGATCAAGGATCCGGTCAATACGAGCATTGCACTGACCCAGTACTTTGTTGCCCGCTTTGCGGGGGAGCAGGGGTACCAGCGGATCATTACGGGGCAGGGAGCGGATGAGCTGTTCGGGGGCTACTCGCGGTACCTGGAAACACCCACGCTTGCTGCTGACCTCGAGCGGGATTTCATCGGGCTCGAACTGCAGGCTGACCGTGACCAGGCCATCGCTGCGCTGCATGGAGCCTACCTGTCCATGCCGTATATGGATGTGCGGGTGGTGCGCGCTGCACGCGCGATCCCGGCTGAGGAGAAGGTTGTGGGGGGGCGGCGGAAGGTGCCGCTGCGGCAGGTGGCAGAGCGCCACATCCCGCCGGAATTCGCCTGGTATGAGAAGAAGGCGATGCAGTACGGGAGCGGGGTCTGGAAGGTGCTGCAGAAGCTTGCCCGAAAAAATGGTTATAAAGTGTCCCTGCAAGATTACATAAACCATATCAGCGGGGAGGAGGAGCACCATGGCCACTGAACAGGAAGTCAGACATATCGCAGGGCTTGCCGATGTCGGCATCAATACGGAGGAGCTGGGCTTGTTTACGCACCAGTTCAATGCTATACTGGACTATTTTGATATCCTGGACCGGGTGTCAGGGGATACTGCAGTCACCCGTGACCTGTACAACGTGATGCGGGAAGACGAGATCGAACCCTCCCTCCCGCAGGACGAGGTGCTGCGGAATGCTGCGGCATCAGAAGACGGATTTATCAAAGCACCGCGGGTGATGGAGTGAGCGGGCACGAAATCTCGTTTGAACCGGATGACCGGTATAATGCGTTCCTCACCACTTGCAGCAAGGCCCCGCACAGCCACGGGAAGCTTACCGGTGTTGCCGTTGCGGTAAAAGACAATATCTCCACCAAAGGAATCGAGACGACCTGCGCTTCAAAGATCCTCAAAGGGTATGTTCCTCCCTACGATGCCCATGTGGTAGAGCTGCTCCGGCAATCAGGAGCAGCCATTGTGGGCAAGACGAACATGGACGAGTTCGGGATGGGCACCACCACCGAGAATTCCGCGTTCGGACCCACGCTCAATCCCTGCGATACCGGGCGGGTGCCGGGCGGGTCCTCGGGAGGCAGTGCTGCTGCGATTGCCGCCGGTATGGTGCGGATGGCGCTCGGCACGGATACCGGCGGGTCCATCCGCTGTCCTGCGGCTTTCTGCGGGATCGTGGGGCTGAAACCCACGTATGGCAGGGTCTCGCGGTTCGGGCTGATCGCGTATGCAAACTCGCTCGAACAGATCGGGCCGATGGGAAAGACCGTCACTGATGTCTCGACGCTCATGGGCGTCATCGCCGGCCATGACCGCCGCGATTCGACCTCCCACAACAAACCGTATACCCACATCCCGAAGGCCGGGATCAAGGGACTGAAGATCGGCATCCCGGAGGAATATTTCGGGGCCGGGGTTGACCCGGCCGTAGCTGCGGTGGTCACCAGGGCCATCGGCAGGCTCGAGGAACTCGGGGCTACGACCGTCCCCTGCAGCATCCCGTCCATGGAGTACGCCCTTGCTGCGTATTACGTCACCTGCACCAGCGAGGCGAGCTCGAACCTGGCACGGTTTGATGGGGTGCGCTACGGTCCCGGGCCGGATACGAAGAAGACATGGCACGAGGCGTTCCGGGACGTGCGGCAGGCAGGCTTTGGCACCGAAGTGCGCCGCCGTATCATGCTCGGCACCTATGCCCTTTCCTCGGGGTATTACGGGAAGTACTATGCCAAGGCACAGATCGCCCGCGAGAATGTGAAGAAGGATTTTGCGCGTATCTTTGAAACCGTGGACGTGATTGCCGGGCCTACGATGCCCACGATCGCGTTTAAGCTGAAAGAGAAGAGCGACCCGCTCGCCATGTACCTCTCGGATATCCTCACCGTCCCGGTCAACCTGGCCGGCATCCCCGCCATCTCTGTTCCCTGCGGGAAGGCGCAGGGTATGCCGGTCGGACTCCAGATCATGGGCAGGCCCTGGGAAGATGAACGTGTGATCGATGTCGCGTATAGCTACGAACTGGCGGTGAGCTGAGATGGCCGAGGATCAGGTCATTGTCGGGCTGGAGGTGCACTGCCAGCTCGACACGAAGAGCAAACTCTTCTGCGGGTGCTCCACCGATTACCGCAGTGATGCCCCCAACACGCATGTCTGCCCGGTCTGTCTCGGGCTGCCGGGTGCCATGCCGGTGCTCAACAAGCGTTCGATAGAGTATGCGATGCGGGTGGCAAAAGCGCTGAACTGCAGCGTGCTCAAAGAATCGGAGTTCTCGCGGAAGAACTACTTCTACCCGGACCTTGACAAGGCCTACCAGATCACCCAGTACGACAAACCGCTGGCAGAAGGCGGGTACCTGGAGATCGAGAGTGACGAGGGAGGCGAGAAACGGATCCGGATCACCCGTATCCATGTCGAAGAGGACCCCGGCCGGCTCGTCCATATGGGCAATGCCGAGCGGGGCAGGTACTCGCTGGTCGATTACAACCGGGCCGGCATCCCGCTGATCGAGATCGTGAGCGAGCCGGACATGCGGTCTCCCAAAGAGGCACGGAAGTTCTTAAACAAGCTCCGGGCCACGCTCGAGTATCTCAGCGTGTTTGACTCGGAAAAGGAAGGATCCCTGCGGGTGGATGCCAACATTTCCATAAAAGGCAGTGAGCGGGTGGAAGTCAAGAATATCTCTTCCTATAAAGGTGTGGAAAAGGCCCTCCTGTTCGAGATCACCCGCCAGAAGAGCCTGCTCCGCCGCGGGCAGAAAGTGGACCGCGAGACCCGGCACTATCTGGAGGCCCGGGGCGTCACCCAGTCGTCCCGGTCAAAAGAGCAGGAGCACGACTACCGGTATTTCCCGGAACCCGACCTGCGTCCCCTGCACGTGCAGTCCTGGGTGGAGGGGATTGTCCTCCCCGAATTACCGGACGCCCGGCGGGAGCGGTTCATTGCACAATACGGGTGTTCGCTCAACCATGCCCGTACCCTGACCGGCGAACTCCGGCTGGCAAACTTCTTTGAAAAGGTTGTTGCAGCAGATCCGGAAGGGCTCTCCACGCTGGCAGATACCTGGATTGCCGATACCCTCATCGGCGAGCTGAATTACCGGGATATGAGTATTGACGCCGTGGACCCAGCCGGGTTTACGGAACTCTTAACCCTTGTAAAAGCAGGCACCATCACCGACAAGAGCGGTATTGAGGTACTGCGGGTCATGCTCGACCAGCGCAGGGATAAACAGGTATGCGAGACCCCGGCGGCGATTGTTGACCGGCTGGACCTGAGAAAAGGTTCATTTGCGGCCGGTGCACAATCCGGTAGCGAAAGTACTGATAAAGACCCCCTGCGTACATCCATAGCAGCAGTCCTCGCCGAACATCCGGCAGCGGTCGAAGACTTCCGGAAGGGAAAGAAAGGGGCATTCAATTTCCTCATCGGGCAGCTCATGAAGAAGACGAGGGGATGTGCAGATCCGGGTGAATTAAACCGCCTGCTCACCGAAGAACTCACGAAGGAGGTATGAGAGCGTGCACCTGATTGTCGCAGAAAAGAACATTTCAGCACGCCGAATTGCCGAGATCCTGGGCGAAGGAAAGAAGCTCACCGAGCACAAGGACGCCGGGGTCTCCACCTACAGTTTCGGCGACATCACCACGGTCGGGCTGCGGGGCCACGTTGTCGAGATTGACTTTGAGCCCGGGTACAAGAACTGGCGCAGTGAAGAGGCAACCCCGCGAAGCCTGATCGATGCAAAGACCATCAAGATCCCCACCGAAAAAAGGATCGTTGCCCTCCTCCAGAAACTCTCCAAACGTGCTGACCGCGTCACAATAGCAACGGACTTTGATACCGAGGGAGAACTTATCGGCAAAGAGGCGTTTGAGCTGGTCCGGGCAGTCAACCCTAAGGTCACCATAGACCGGGCCCGCTTCTCCGCGATCACCCCCCAGGAGCTGAAGCACGCATTCTCCCATACCACGGAACTCGACTTTGCCCTGGCAGCAGCCGGTGAAGCCCGGCAGTCCATTGACCTGATGTGGGGTGCAGCCCTCACCCGCTTCATCTCGCTCGCAGCCCGCCGGGGAGGGGCAAACATCCTCTCCGTCGGCAGGGTGCAGACCCCGACGCTGGGCATGATCGTGGACCGGGAAAAAGAGATCGAGGCCTTTGTACCGGAGAAATACTGGCAGCTCTCGCTGGAGTCTGAAAAATCCGGTGAAGTGTTTGAAGCCCGGCACACCCACGGGCGGTTCCATGAAAAAGCCCCGGCAGAGCTCGCCCGCGACCACACCAGAGCCCCCCTGGTGGTAACGGATGTCAGGTTCGGGGAAAAACAGGACCGGGCCCCGTCACCCTTTGACACCACAACGTATATCGTGGCTGCAGCCCGGCTCGGGTTCTCGGCAGCAAACGCCATGAGGATTGCCGAAGACCTGTACATGAACGGGTTCATCTCGTACCCCAGAACGGACAACACCGTGTATCCCGCATCGCTGGATATTGAGGGTATCCTGAAGACCATCAGGAACTCCCCGTTTAAAAAAGACGTGGAGTGGGTGATGGCAAACCGCCGGGCTGTCCCGACCCGTGGCAAGAAATCCTCTACCGACCACCCGCCCATCCATCCGACGGGTGCAGCCACCCGCGAACAGCTGGGCGACGATATATTCCGGATCTACGAGCTTGTGCTGCGCCGCTTCCTTGCCACCCTTGCACCGGATGCCCGCTGGAAGACCTTGAAAGTCCTGTTCGATGCCGGCGGTGAGGAGTATACCGCCACCGGAGGGCAGCTGGCCGAAGCTGGCTGGCACACCGTCTATCCGTTCAGCGAGGCGCAGGAGACGATCCTGCCCCCGTTTGTTGCGGGTGAACACCTTCCGGTGAAGACGGTGACGCTCGAAGAGAAGGAGACCCAGCCTCCTGCACGGTACTCCCAGAGCAAACTGATCCAGCGGATGGAGGAGCTGGGCCTGGGCACCAAGAGCACCCGCCACGAAGTGATCGCAAAGCTCGTCTCCCGCAAATACGTGGAAGGCACGCCCCTTCGCCCGACACTTGTCGGCAGAGTGGTCACCGAATCGCTGGAACAGCATGCCGATATGATCACCCGGCCCGACATGACCCAGACGATCGAAGCCCATATGCAGCAGATCAAGGACAGCACCCGGACGCGGGAGGACGTGATCCGGGAATCCCGCCAGATGCTGCACCAGGCATTCGACCAGCTCGAGGCCAACGAGGCTGTGATCGGGGACGATATCCGGAACAGGACCGCAGAAGAGATGAACCTGGGCAGATGCCCGGTCTGCAAAGGCACGCTCGCGATAAAACACCTGCGGGGCAACACGCAGTTCATCGGCTGTTCCAACTACCCGGAGTGCACGTTCAATATCGGTCTTCCGATGGCCCAGTGGGGTTTTGCGGTGCGAACCGATGAGGTGTGTGAGAAGCACCACCTCAACTTTGTCCGGCTTGTGCGGAAAGGTGCCCGGCCCTGGGATATCGGCTGCCCGCTCTGCCACCACATCAACTCAAACGCAGAGTCCCTGGCCGAGATCCCGTCCATGAACGATGCCTTAGCCAAAAAGCTCCTTGCACAGCACATCTACACGGTCGCAGAACTGGCACGCAGTACCCCGGAGTCTCTTGTAAAGCGTTTGGATCTGTCCATGGAAGGTGCACAACAACTCATCAGCGATGCAGCAACCATGCTCGGAAAACTCCGCAGGCGCTCCGAATGCAGGAAATTCATGCGGGACCACCTGATCCCACGGAAAGGGCGCAGCTATGCAAAGATCCTGACCGCTCTCAAAACCGCCGGGATCACCGAACTTTCCGGCCTTGCCCATGCTGATGTAGCGATGCTGAAGGCAGCCGGCATCGGGGAGGAGGAAGCCGCACAGGTCCTCACCGAAGCAAAAGCCGTGTACTACGGGCAGGTGCTCAAAGAGATTGGCATCCCCGCAGTCAGCCTGAAAAAATATGTCGCCGCAGGTATTACGAGCCCCGAAGCATTCTGTGACCAGCCGCCCGGGTCGCTGAGCAAACTCACCGGCATGTCTCCCGCCACGGTCCAGCGACACGTGGAACTGGTCTGCACCTACCTCAAAAAGCCGGTGCCGAAAAAATTCTCAAAGCAGCAGCTCGAACGAGGGAAAAAGGAACTGCTGGCCATCAAAGGACTTGACAAGACGATGTTTGAGAAACTGTCCCGTGCAGGTATCATCAATGCCACCCATCTTCTCGAAGCCGATGCAGCGAACCTTGCCGCAGAAACCGGGATCATGGCACATGTCATCCAGGACTTCCAGAAAGCCATCCGGAAGAAGCGGGATACTGCAGTTATCGAGATTTAGGAAAACGGGCTTCTGGAGAATTCCTTTTCCATTGATATGAAATTCAGCTGGTACGAACGAAGGAGGGGACCGTGCCTGTCCCCCCATACTGCACCTGCGCTGAGCGATGATGACGGAGCACCTGTTCGGGTGGTATCGCATCGGGGGAAGTCACTGGGTGAAACCCCTTTTAGCGTTTGGATTATACTTGAGCATTTCTCCAAATCCAGGAAAACGGCTCTTTTTTAAGCAATTATTATTTTTTTTGCAGGAACGGCAGCAATACCAGAGGATTTATCATAGATTGATCGACGGTATTTTGTCGCTTTGGATAAGGTATTAAACGAAGAGAAAGAGTATTTCCGGAGATGGTAATTCCTGAGAAAATTGTCCAATAGCACTCATTTAAAAAAAGGAAATCCGAAACGAATTGCCATGATGACGGTGATAAAGTAAAAAAAAACGAGGCATGCTATGAAGTACGTTGATGGATATATTCTGCCAGTGGAGGAGAAGAACTTACCGGCCTATCGTGAGATGGCCGAGAAAGGAGCGAAAATCTGGAAAAAGTATGGTGCTCTTCAGTATGTTGAGTGTGTTGGTGACGACCTTTCGCCGGAATGGGCAGGGATCAGGTTCCCGCAAACGGTTTCAGCACTGCCCGGCGAGACGGTTGTTTTTTCATTCATTGTATTCAAGTCGAAGGCTCATCGCGATGAGGTAAACGCCAAAGTGATGAAAGATCCGTCCATGAACGACCCTCAGGAAAAGGACAAGCCGATGCCATTTGATATCAAGCGCATGGTATACGGTGGATTCAACGTTATTGTTGAAGCATAGATATTGTCTGCTTCTGTGTTGTTTTTTAATAAAAACTATGACGGGTACGGTCGGGAGGAACGGGCATCAACCTGCTGCGTTTCTACACAGCCGTACCCAATCCTTGAAAATCTCCGGAGGAACATGGGGGATACCCGCCTCAGGGCTTCTCCGAGGCACGGCAGGTAATGGATTTTTTAAAATTTTTTGGATTCCGATCCGCCGCGGGGGCGTCCCTTCGGGGGCGGCGGCAGTCATCACAGGTGGTGGAGAGGGGGTACAATTTCCGCATTATAGCTGAATACTACGATTTTCATGGTAACGGTACATAAATCAGTTCCGTTCATTCCAGAACCTGAAAATCGCCTTCGATACAAGGGTTACATGCCGCTGGGTCTCCTGACAGGTATGATGGGGCAAGGAGTTATTTCAGTCTCAAATCATTGTTCTGTCGGCAGATAATGAGCCAGGGGATTTTGTATCCCCCCGTCAGGGTTTATTCTCAATACGATAGATTTCCATTTTATAAACAAAGATTGCATTTTTGAGTTTTACTGCTTTTTGTGTTTTGAAATATGCCCAGACTACCGCTGACAAAACCAGAATCAACCCAAGAATAAAAAATCCAACACTTAACCCCATAACAAAAATCAGACATGATACAATCCCAAAAAATGCTACGATAAGAGGACCATTCTGGTTTGCTGTTTTCAACGTATTCTCCGATTCACTGATTTTATTTTTTAACTTCTCAATATCCCTTTCTTTCGGTGTCATTTTTTTCAGCTGGTATCCGCACTATCCTTTATTATTTCAACCATAATTTAATTTTGATACTTTCAGAGGAGCGATACGAGACCCGCATTTTCGCGTTCTGTTGGCAGATACTAAGGGGGATGAAGCAAAGTTACCATTCCTGAATTAAAAAAAAGCTTAATCCCCGAACAGGTACTCCATCATCATCGCGCTCATGCAGCAGGGGTGGTATGGAGGGACCGGCACGGTCCTCTCCGTCATCTGTCCGTGTTTTTTTCGTTTCATAGCAAAAGGAAAGAGTATCCTGCAGAACCGGATTTTCTTCCACGTGCACCACTCCGTTTTCATGATCACCGATCCTGGATGAATTATAAGCACGGAACCAGGTAAATGTGTAGCCGGAATGAAAGGACCTCCCCAAAGAACGCACCTATAAAAAAAGAAAAAACGGATTTTGATTTGTTTTCATAACAGGGCTCGCGTTGTTCTCACGATTTTAATGTACTCTGAATCTGAAACTCACCCCCTTTTGAGAAATTTCCCCAGTAGCATTCAATCCAACCTGGATGCGGAAGACCCTTTGAAAGATATGGTCCCGGAACATCTTTGCCTGGATCTTCCCTGATCGAATACCTGTTTTGCTCATATAATAAATTCTGGCGAGGCATCGGTGCATGGCAAGGGTGCCGGGGACACAGGACCTGCCAAAAAAAGTGCAAATTTGAACGTCGTTTACCTCTTATGAGTACCAATATCCCCCGCCACAGGGACGCCAGTGCAATAATTTCAGGGTGCGGATGATCGTGGGGGGAAGGCTGTTAAATCGCTTCGTCAGCTGTCTGATGTGGACCCTCTCACCCTTGTGTTCACGAAGGTAACGATCCAGACCTGCTTCAAAAGACATTTTTTCCACTCCTGGTTATCTGGTACTACCCTCATGAAATGATAAAATGAACGCATGATACTGAGGTAAATCAATAGACTGCAGGGTAGTGCGATGATGTTCCCCCGTTTCTGCACTGGATGTTCCACCCCTCTCGGGTGAATTCCGGAATTTGAAACGGATATCCCCCCAGTCTCTCGTGCAGTCAATTATGAGAAAAGACCGGTGAATCAACGTGAAGATCAGGATATTAAGAAAGGTAGTCAGAGAATACTAAAGGAACGGATTTAAAAAAGAGGGGCACAGTATGAACATTTTCAAAGGCATAGTCATTTTCCCCCTCGTGGTCCTGCTGATAACAGCCGGATGCACCTCAGGTGAAAATGCAAGGGAAGGGGAATCGCCAGACCTGAATGAAGCATCAGCGGTTTTCACGGAAGAGAGCCTGGCCATTCCACCCGCAGGTACCACCATAGAACAGGATATCAGTTCCCTGATCGTGGGGGATTGGAAGATACAAACGGGCGATCAGGAAGTACTCTACTGGCAGTTTCAAAATGACGGCACCCTGGCGGGTGGCAGTGCACCGGGCAGTCACCAGATAACGGGTACCTGGTCAACATTCGGTTTTGAAAAATTTATTTTAATCCATGCAAACGGCACTACCAGCAAAGGTGAGCAAATTTCCTATGATATGGCAATAACCAGCGATCCCACGAATGGCACCATATCTGTTGACAATCCTGTTGAGAACATACACTGGCAATTTACCCGGCAGGCGTAACCAGGGATAAAAAAGGAACTAAAAAAATACAGCAGGTCCCAAGAAAAATATGCATGAATCGATCCGGTTCACCCACATTCGCATCCAAAACCAGGAATATCATCTGAATATGATGGACACCTCTCAGGGTCTCTTCAGATTCATGGCGGGCAGAGGGTTTTTCGAATTTTTTTTAGTTTCCAATCCGCCGCGGGGCGTCCCTTCGGGGCGGCGGCACGTATCGTACCAGAGGGAGAGTAGTCACAATCTCCTCATAGCTGAATACGATAATTTTCACAGGAATGTTCACAAGAAACATAAACGCTCTGGCAGGGTAATCACCCTGTCCGCTGAGCCTCACCAACGCGATAAAACCCGGACAGATCCTGCATCATCATCGCTCATCGCCGGGGCGGTCATAAGGGCCAGGCCTTCTCCCCTCCGTCAAGGTCTATTCTGTCTTTTATTCAAAAAAACAAGGATTTTTTTTAAATGAAAGGGTATAGTCACATTTCAGCGACTAATTTCTTGTTTTTATTGAACGCCCCCCTTCCGCCAGCCCTGCCCCCTTTGGGGGCGGGGGCGCATGCGATTCATCGGTATTACCGGTATCATAGATCCTCGGGCATATAACGCCATCGCAACCGGGGCGCCATAGTGGCGGGGCGAAGCCCCGGGAGCGTCTGCGTTTTTGGTCCTTTGAACAGGAACACTTTTTCGATCTGAATTCTGGAACACTATCCTGATTATATTTTCTCTCGTTATTTCCTTTACGGGTTGGTAGTTACAATGGCACTATACCCTAAAGAAATATTTTTACCGTACTTTTCTCTGCTCCGATGCCCTGTTGAAAGAAGAGTGCCATAGACCGGGCGTTCAATGAGCGATCTCAGAAAAAGGGGGGCGGTTAAAAAAATATTATGTTAGTTTTAATTCTTCAATAACCGGATACCCATAACTGAGGCTGTTTCCATTTACCAGATTGAGATCCAGCATTTGGGTGATGCGTTGCCCGGCTTTGACATTTTGTACAAACGTTCCCCGGGTAGCATCTCCCATCTTGGCACCGCTGCGGCCATCGATATAGCTATAGCCGCAACTGACTACCCCGGCCATCCGCAGGTCCTTTTTTGAAGGATTGATAAACTCGATATTCACCGAAAGTTGATCACCGTTTTTGTAACATTCCACAACCCGCGCAGTCGGGTGCATTATGTCAACATCCTTCCGTAACCGCTCACTGAAATCGACGGTCACATACTTTCCGAACCTGATCGTCACAGGTTCCTGTACACAGACAAAATCTGCACAGACCCCGATAGTATGGTTCCCTTCGGGAACCATCAGGTACAGGGAAGACGTCGGATTCACCGTCCCGACAGTCTGGTTATCAAGAACAACGGACATGTCTGAAGGATAGGAAAATCCGGCAACGGATACAACCAGGGATCCTTGTAAGAGTGAGGTACTATTGGGGGCGGGGGTTACCGGTACCCACGAATCCGTGGTAGTGGAGGATGCGTTCACGATAGTTTCGTTCGTTGTGGTGACACACCCGGCAACAAGGATAAGTCCCAGGGTTGCACACAAAGCAAACAAAGCACAGGGCACAATTGGTTTCATAGAGGATTCTGGTACAGGACGTTTATTGTTAATCGGGTAATAGAATGTTGCAAGGCACTGAGGCATTGCCGGGGGGTATTTTTTTTTAGAGCAGGTGACAGGGGAAGGAAGAGCCGGAACGATAGCACGATGAAAATCTTTTTTGCGGGTCGTGGCGCACCGGGCGGTCAGATCCCAGGAGAGGGGTTGAAAGGATCTCCTTGCACTTTAGTTCCGGACTTAATCACACCGTGTAAGATGTGCAAAACCTGGGGTTCTCTGATGTCAGAGACTAAAGGAAGATTTTTAGCTTTTCCAACCCGGTAAAAACCTTGTTTACATTTGCCGCATCGGAATGAAACCCCCTTTGTGATTCAACAAAATGGTGGTGTTACCTCATTATTAAAAACGGTTGGATCTCACAATTCCAAAAAAAGACCAATTATTATTTATTCAGCTCCATTTCCCGACTACCGGTGTCCAGCCGAGTGTTCCGAAATAATCCACTTTGTCAATGCCGGTATCCCAGATTCCGTTCCCGTTATAATCCAGGTACCAGGTGCCATCCTTATAGATTCCTATTTCAGTCTTACCATCTCCATTCCAGTCACCCAATACTGACGTCCACCCGGGAGCACCAAACGCATTCGCCCGGTCACCGGCGTTCCAAGTCCCGGAACCGTCGTTATCAAGATACCAGGCACCATTCTGGTAGACACCAATCTTGTCGCCGGTTGCTGCGCCATTCCAGTTACCTACTACCGGTATCCAGCCGAGTGTTCCGAAATAATCCACTTTGTCAATGCCGGTATCCCAGATTCCGTTCCCGTTATAATCCAGGTACCAGGTGCCATCCTTATAGATTCCTATTTCAGTCTTACCATCTCCATTCCAGTCACCCAATACTGACGTCCACCCGGGAGCACCAAACGCATTCGCCCGGTCACCGGCGTTCCAAGTCCCGGAACCGTCGTTATCAAGATACCAGGCACCATTCTGGTAGACACCAATCTTGTCGCCGGTTGCTGCGCCATTCCAGTTACCTACTACCGGTATCCAGCCGAGTGTTCCGAAATAATCCACTTTGTCAATGCCGGTATCCCAGATTCCGTTCCCGTTATAATCCAGGTACCAGGTGCCATCCTTATAGATTCCTATTTCAGTCTTACCATCTCCATTCCAGTCACCCAATACTGACGTCCACCCGGGAGCACCAAACGCATTCGCCCGGTCACCGGCGTTCCAAGTCCCGGAACCGTCGTTATCAAGATACCAGGCACCATTCTGGTAGACACCAATTCTGGAATGATTGTTCTGGATAACGCTTTGTTCTGAACTTTCCAATAAAAGGGCACTTTCTTCGTAGTGCGACCAATAATTCCAGTTTTCCAGTTCATTTACCGATGCTGATGCCTGATGAACATAGGGTGGTAATTCCGACACAGGTATCGTTATGGTCTGACTTGTCCCAATAACATTCTTTTGAGCAATAGTTGTGATCAGGTTAATCCCGCAGAGAGGTTTATACGTTACAGTTTTTGTCGGGTCAATCCTGTCAATTTTGAGGACAAGTGAGAATGTGTATGGATGGCCAATTATTATCTCACTCATATTCTGCATAGAAAATTGATACTGTTTATCATTCTGCCACATTATTTTGCTATTGGGCAAATCAGTTGTAAAAGTGTCATTCAGGATCGTTACATTTACTTTATCCCGTTTATAATTGTCAATTTCACCCCAGATGATTGTAACACCTGTCGTATCCCAGAACGTTACATTACACTGAACAAGCTGATACCCGTTCTGAGAAAATGTTGTCTGGTTCAGAGTTCTGGAAAAGGTTACGGGAACGTTAATCGTTGGATTGGTATCTGTGGACCAATCGATCAGTTTTGCTGTGTTGGTGATTGTAAAGTTTGGGGGAAATACCCAATAGGCAGAAGAACGTGTCCATTGAGCATATGCTGAATCATCAATTTTGGTGATATTATCTGCCATGAATGTTACCGTAACATTAGTCAGAGGTGAACTTCCATTACTATTGGCTAATCTTAAATAACCTTCATAATTCACCGTTTGAAACCCCGGTAATACCATATCACCCAAGGAAGATGCATTATATCTTCCCCGTAAAGAAAAATCTGCATTCTGCGCACATACAATTCCTGGAATTATTGCTAAAACAATAACAATCAGGATAAATTTCATTTGCTTGGATACAGCCATTTCCACCGCCTCTTTTAAAGAAAAGGAATTATTTCAGATTCTGATGTTATGAGCAGTAGTATTTTATTAAAATTTATATAATTTCCGAAATACATTCAAAAATCCTTCATCGATCATGAATGTAGGAGATTTGCCACAAGAAACACGAATACGAACTTGTGTATATTCTAGACTGAAAAAAATTTAATTCCTATTCGCTGAAGACCTGGGGACGTTCGGGTTTCCCGGCTTTACGGATATGGATGCACTCCCCATCCCGCCAGTGATCGCATGCAGACTTGGAGCAGGGGGTCAGAGCCGGACTGAAATCCACGCCATTATTGATCCAGTTCACTATCGAATTTTTCTTTAAGCACCAGGAGGATTCCATGACCCTCGTATTGGGGCGGATACCTAAAGAATTGTGGAGGTGGGGGAGGGTGAAACTGAACTATCCCGGGGGCTGCCCGATCTGCTCAGGGAATTGCGTACTGTTCAGGAGTTATCACCCTGCTTGTCCGGGTATCAGCTGCCACTGGATAGCACCGCCCGCGTTGAGTTTCACCACCCAGAGAGCAGATCCACCATGATTCGAGCCCACATCACCGGTATTGTCTGAATCGGTGTTACCGGCAAGAATAGAACCATCATCGGTGGTTTGTTCAATGCTCCTCCCGGATTCAAAGCCATTTCCTCCCAGCACCTTCTCCCACTGGAGATCACCGGCCGGGTTGAGTTTCACCACCCAGATGGCAGATCCACCGGGATTTGTACCAACATCACCGGTATTGTCTGAATCGGTGCTGCCGGTAAGAAGAGAACCATCATCCTTTGTTTGATCAATGCTCCTCCCGGACTCAAAACCCTCTCCTCCCAGTACCTTCTGCCACTGGATAGCACCTGCCGGGTTGAGTTTCACCACCCAGACATCAGATGCACCATGATTTGAACCTACATCACCCGTATTGTCTGAAAATGTTGTACCAATAAGAATAGATCCCCCGCCCGTTGTCCGGTGGATGCTGAAACTTTCCTCACGATCCCTGCCTCCCAGCACCTTTTGCCACTGGATATCTCCTGCGGTGTTCAGTTTGACCACCCAGATATCAGATGCACCATGATTTGAACCCACATTACCGGTATTGTCCGAATCGGTGTTACCGGCAAGAACATAGCCCCCGTCCGTTGTCTGCTGGATGCTTCTCCCGGATTCAAAGTCAGATCCTCCCAGTACCTTCTGCCACTGGATGCCCCCCCCGGGGCTTAATTTAACTACCCAGATATCTGATCCCCCATGATTTGGGCCCACATCACCCGTATTGTCCGAATCGGTGCTGCCGATGAGAATATAGCCCCCGTCCGTTGTTTGTTCTATGCTTCTCCCGGATTCAAAGCCAGCTCCGCCAAGCACCTGCTGCCACTGGATATCACCTGACGGGCTGAGTTTCACCACCCAGATATCAGATTCGCCATGATTTGCACCCACATCCCCGGTATTGTCTGAATCAGTGCTGCCGATAAGAATATACCCGTCATCCGTTGTCTGCTGCATGCTGTAACTCTCAT
Source organism: uncultured Methanoregula sp. (assembly GCA_964590415.1). GTDB lineage: Archaea > Halobacteriota > Methanomicrobia > Methanomicrobiales > Methanospirillaceae > Methanoregula. Next base: position 24,166 of record CAZPVQ010000008.1, read on the forward strand.
CACGGTCCTGGCCTCCCAGTACCTTCTCCCACTGGATAAAACCTGAAGGATTGAGTTTCACCACCCACATGTCTTCTGCACCATGACCGCGACTGCCACCTGTATTGATACTACCGCTGACAATATACCCGCCATCGTCAGTATGCCGGATGCTCCGGTCCCACCCGGACACGTCGTTTCCACTTCCTTCCAGACCCGTATCCCGGTCTGAGGGTATTGCGGATACAGCGCAGACTCCCGTTCCGGTTCCCGGCTGGCACGGCAGGGTACCACCAGAATTATTACGAACGGTTTCCGCGGGATTTTTCAGGCATTGCAGTACCTTCTGGTCATTTTGCATTCTGAGGGTGTATAACTCGTCACATCTGATGGATTTCACGGGTTGCATTCCCGCAGGTGCGTATCCACAGTATACCAGTTCACCGCACAGAGTATCGATATCCGGAACGGGGACCGTGGTCGGGACAACCGTTGCCGGTACCTGTACCGTTGTCGGTGTTGCCACAGGGGGTGGTGAAGTAGTTGTGCATCCCCCTGCCAGAACAAATCCGATACACCATACCATCAGGATCAGGATGGGCAGTCTCATACAGGAAAAATACTGGTCTGATATGATTAATGTTCCCAAGAAAGGATGCCGGAAAAACGGGCATTATCACATTCAGTTCGTACTCAGTCACACACCCGTGACAGGAAAAGCGCCACACATGATAGTCACCCGCCTCAGGCCTCTCAGAGACACGGCGGGAAGGGAGATTTTTTTATTTTTTTTTTGAATTATTTGTTCCAGATCCGCCGCGGGGGCGTCCCATCGGGAGCGGCAGCATTCATTGTACCTGATTGATAACGGGGTAACAATCTCAACATTATCGCTGAATAGTACGATTTTCACGGGACATATGCACAAATAACCATGAACGCTCACGGGGTTTCACCCCCGCGGCTCCGGTTCCCCCTAAAATGCGATAACTCCCGTAAAAGAATTCAATTCTCGAACTGGTAATACAACGCTTGAACAGGATACTTCAATTCCTGAACAGGTATCGAATACCTGAACAGGTACTCCATCACGATCCCGCTCAGTGCAGGGCGGTATGGGGGGGGACAGGCACGGTCCCCTCCTTTATCATTCCTGTGCTTTTTTGAGATTATCCTGCAGGGAATTCGCCAGATCAAAAAGCGGCTGGGTATACAATATCCTCCGGGCAAGAATAAGGAATACCTGCAATGCATTGGTGCATAGCGAATAATTATAAGCAAACTGAACCCTTTTTTTCCATAAATAATGCTACCAGAATCTGAGCCTCATACTATCAAAGAACTGATTTTTGATGGAAATCAGGATCCGGACCATCCTGCCATTGAAACCCCGGGGTACCAACCGCTCACCTACCGGGATCTCAGAAATCAGATTCTTTATAGTGTAAAAACGCTCAATGCGATGGGCTTTTGTTGGAATGACCGGATCGCAGTGATAATGCCCCGGGGACCTGAAACCGGCGTAGCAATCCTTGCGGTAATGGCAGGGTTCACCGCAGTCCCGCTGAATCCTGCACATAAGGAACAGGAATTTGAAGTGTATTTTTCAAAACTGAAGATAAAAGCCATCCTCGTAAAAAAAGATTACGCAACTGCTGCAAAAGGTGTTGCAGCATTGCGTTCACTCCCCGTCATTGAACTGGAATCATCGATGGATACGACGGGCATTTTTACTCTCGGCCCCACCCCTTCCCGGCAGGCAGAAGAGGCAGATTTTGCGGTCCCCTCTGATAGTGCCATGCTTATGCAGACTTCAGGAACCACATCGCTTCCAAAAATCATCTGTATGTCGCAGCATCATCTCTGCCTTCGTGCAAAGTTAATATCTGATGCATTTACCATGAATGCCGCAGAACGGAGCCTCCATATCGTACCCTTCTATCATGCATTGGGGATTTTAGGGACGTTTTTATCTCCCCTTTTTGCCGGCGGGACGGTTGTCTGTCCGCAGGATTTTGTCCCCTCTGATATCCTGTATTTCCTGAAAAATTATCGTCTGACCCACTATTCTGCAGGGCCGGCGATCCATCAGGGCATCCTGCGTGAACTCAAAAAAGCCCGACCAGAAGACCTGAAGAACCACTCACTCCGCTTTATCAGGTCAACCTCAGCTTTTCTTCCGGCAATTATCTGTCAGGAACTTGAAGAAATCATGGGGGTTCCGCTCATAGAGAGTTATGGAATGTCCGAAGTGGGAATTATTACGGTCAACATACCGGCAAAAAGAGGATCGGTTGGTCTCCCGTATGGTACGTCCGTTCTGATCATTGATGATAACGGGAACAAACAAAAACCCGGTGAAGAAGGAGAAATTACCGTAAAAGGGGACTGTGTTTTCTCCGGATATGAAAATTCTCCCCAGGAGAATGCCACGTCATTTATTGACGGCTGGTTTAAAACCGGGGATATCGGTTATCTTGATGACGAAGGATATCTCTACCTCACCGGCCGTAAAAAAGAGCAGATCAATAAAGGCGGGGAGAAGATATCGCCCATTGAGATAGACCAGGTACTGATGACCCATCCCGCTGTACACCAGGCAATGGCGTTCCGTATCCATGATGAGGTTCTTGGTGAGGATATTGCCGCAATGGTTGTTCTGGAAAATCAGCAAACCACTGAAGAAGACCTCCGCAGATTTCTACTTGAACATCTTGTCGCCTTCAAGGTCCCCCGCAGGATCTTCGTTGTGGATGAGATCCCCAAAGGGCAGACCGGAAAACTTCAGCGATTCATGGGTACTGAACGTTACCATATTGGTACATTTGAAGCTACACAGACACCAGGAATAACGAGTGAACAGGGTTCTCCGGAAGTATCTTCGAACCAGGAAAAACTCATCCAAATCTGGAAAGATATTCTGGACATTGCATCCCTGACACCGGATGATGATTTTTTCCGGTGCGGGGGAAATTCCCTGACAGCCATTGAACTCCTTGTAAAGATGCAGAGAGCATTCCACCTTACTATCGAGCCGGATACGATCTACCGGTATCCGACAATCCGGCAACAGGCGATTATAATTACCCAAAAAACCGGAAATCGTGAACACTACCACCCGCTGATCGTCCCAATCCGGGGAGAGGGCACCCTCCCTCCCCTGTTTTGTATTCACCCGCTGGGTGGCTGGATCGGAAAATATCAGGAAATTTCCCCGTTTTTTGACCGGGCACGTCCTGTTTTCGGGATACGGGCAAAGGGATTCGAAGCTACCGAAAAACCCTCCCTGACCATCGGGGAGGCAGTCCGGGATTATGCTGATGCAATAAAAACTGTCCAGAAAGAGGGGCCTTATCACCTGATGGGATATTCCGCAGGTGCAATCTATGCCTTTGAACTTGCCTGCCTGTTTCAGAGCAGGGGTGAACAGGTGATCTTCCTGGGAATCATTGACCAGTCTGTACCTTCACCGCAAAAGCAGTTGTTCAATCGTGCCAAAGGTCAGGGTTCAACCTCAGTCACGGCTGCCGGCTACCATATGTACCGCTTCATGAGAAACCGGCTGAACACAAACCCCGGCAGCATATCGTATTCACTCTTCGTAAAAGGGGCGGGGGCGTTTTCCCGGGGATTATTATTGATGACATCTTTCACTCTTCTCCCTGCATCGAAACCGGATGACGACTTGGTTTTCGGTGGTGAAAAAGATACTTTGCTCTCCCAGTTTCCGGAAGCTCAACAAACTCTGGTAAAAATACAGATGAAAGCTCTTCAAAAGTACCGGCCCCGGACATTTTCCGGAAATCTCACTTTTTTTTCCACCGGGCCGGATACGGAATTTTATCCCGGTAACCTGACACGAGGCTGGAATTCGTGCGTAACAGGAAAAATTTCGGTTATCGATATTCCCGGCAAACATGATTCTCTGTTTAAGGAACCCTTTGTTCGCGTTGCAGCTCAAAAAATTGAAGAGTCATTAAAACGGACTGATGCGCACGATTAACCTTTTTTGGGATTCAGTGCCGTGTACCGTACTTGAGCTTGAACAGGAGAATCACCTGCAGGTATTCGGATTTCCCCCTCCCGGGTTAGAGAAAAACAGCATCCATATCTGGTCAGCACGGTATGAAGACCTTGAACCCCACTTCAGGATCCTGCCAGATATGATCAGCCGGGAGGAACAGGAAACCGCTTCCACGTTCAGGAAATCTGCCGATGCAAAAAAGTACATCATCCGGCGGGGAATACTGCGGAGTATACTGGCTCATTATACCAGCCATACGCCGGAAATGCTATCGTTTATTACCGGGGAGAATGGAAAACCGGAACTCGATCCGGGTTGTGCTTCTGCGGAGGTATCATTTAACCTGTCCCACTCGAGCGAAAGGATACTCATAGGGATTACCAAAAAGCGCAGGATTGGAGTTGATATCGTAAGAATGGACCCCTCGTATCAATTCCAGGATACCGCAGAATACCTGATGACACCAGCGGAAAAAGTATTCCTCAAAAGAATTGATCCTGCCCAGAGATATCAGGTTTTTTTCAGGATATGGACAGCAAAAGAGGCCATCATCAAGGCAATTGGTGGCACGCTTTTACTCATGGGAACAACAGATCTTTCCGAAATTATTGAGGATCTACGGTATTCCCCGGATTATTCGATGTACTGCCTGCGTACCCATCCACCTTTTTTCCTCTGGCAGTTCATGGATAGATCAGGACATCTTGGTGCAATTGCTGTTGATGCGGGAAGGGCTCTATGAAAACGGGAATACGGCACTGTTCCGAATCTGAAAAAAAACTGCTCTGGAAAAAAGTACAGGAATCGGGTCGTATCACCCCATCCATGAGGCCTGATTAATTACGAGGGCTATCCGCCTCAGCGCCTCTCCGGGCCACGGCGGACAGGGTATTTTTATTTTTTGTTTTGTTCCTGATCCGCGTGGGGGTGTCCGTTTATGGGGCGACGGCAATTATCGTACCTGATGGAGAGTAGTAACAATCTCCACGTCATAGCGGATCACTGCGGTTTTCAAAGACAAATATTCACAAAAAAACAGGAACGCTCAGGGGGGTTTCACCCCCCGCCACTTCGGCTCCCCCTTAAATGCGATAACTCCCTTAAAAGGATCAACTCCGGAATAATCAATACTACACCGGGACAGGATAATTCTACACCTGAACTGGTTACACAACACCGGGACAGGGTAATTCTACACCCGAACAGGCTATACAATAACCGAACAGGTACTACATCATCATCGCGCTCAGCGCAGGGGCGGTGAGGGGGGACAGGCACTGTCCCCTCCTTCGTCCTCTGTATTTTCAATATTCCCTCTCATAAAAAATGAATATTACAAAACCAAAAAACCCTATTTTTTTAATGCCAGTTCAATCGCGATTCGTAGGGAATCGTCATCAAAGGGTTTTTTGATAAAACCGTCAGGGTTGACTGCCCTGGCACGGGAAAGAATTTCCCCATCAGTATGGGACGAGACAAAAATGACCGGAAGATTAAAATTCTTTTTTATCTGTGCGGCGGTTTCTATGCCATCCATCGCTCCTTTGAGGGTGATATCCATGAGAACAATGTCTGGCCGCATTTTTGCCACACATTCCATGGCTTCTGCCCCGGTCCCTGCTGATCCGCAAATCTCATAGCCCAGGTTCGAAAGTCGCCATTTTTCAATACTGAGAATCACGTTGTCATCTTCCACAACCAGGACTTTTGGGACCGCCATGGAATTCAGTTTCTAATAAGGGATAATATATGTTTGGTATTTTATTCAAACGTCAATACTCTGTGATTACCCTGCGCAAGCGCTTGTGGCAGAGCAGTATCCGGCAGAAAGAGAATATGGGTAAAAATGCTGGTCCAGTCATGAGCTGAACCGATTGGTGAGTTCCTTTGCGTATCGCGTCTGGGACCCTCCATGACACTATGGGATCCCCTGAACGTCATGTTCTGGTTCAGGCTTATCGAATGTTCCATGAACCTACTCCTTTAGCGATTACTGGCAGGATCCGGTATATTTTATAACGGTTGGGTATAGTCACATTTCAGCGACGAATTTCCTGTTTTATTGAATGCCCCCTTTTAGGGGCGGGGGTGCATGCGATTTTAGTTGTAGTACCGGTATACCTGATCCCTGGTTAGACAACGCCATCGCAACCGGGGCGAAGCCCCGGGAGCGTCTGCGTTTTTCGTCCCTGAACAGGAACACTTTTTCGATCTGAATTTTGGAACACTCACCTGAATATATTTTGTCTCGCTATTTCCTTTCCAGGTTGGTAGGTAAAATGGCACGTTACCCCTCAGCATTACGCGGTATCATGAGTAAGCGAAATCCGGGGTTGTCTGCAAAGCAATGCCATCGGTTTATTGACAAGAAAAACCATGTACCTGAGTGATGAAGTGGAAAGACTGGGTGCATGTGACAAAACTCGATCCAGACAAACAGTTGAAGCCGGGCGATATCGATGCAATTGCAGCGAGTGGCACGGATGCGCTGATGTTATCGGGCACGCTCAACGTGACAAAAGAGAACCTTGCTGCCCTCTTAAAGCAGGTAAAAACCTATGACCTCCCCCTGGTCATGGAACCAGCGGGACCTGAAGCGGTTCTGATGCAGGGGATTGATTATGTTTTTGTCCCCAGCGTGATCAACTCCACCGATGTGCAATGGATTGTGGGTAAACACCGTGCCTGGGTTCAGATACAGAAAGGAAAAATACCCTGGGAATCCATTGTTCCCGAAGCATACATTGTCCTCAACCCGGACTCATCGGTCGGCAGACTGACAAAAGCCATCTGCGATCTGAAACCCGGTGAAGTGGCAGCCTATGCAACCATTGCTGACCACTACTTCCATTTCCCCATCATCTATATCGAGTACAGCGGAACCTATGGTGATCCGGATGTTGTGAAATCGGTATCGGATGTCCTGGATACCTCCCTCCTCTATTACGGTGGCGGGATCAACTCCGCAGAAAAAGCAGCACAGATGTCAAAGTTTGCCGACACAATTGTTGTGGGCAATGCGGTCTACGACCAGGGCGCTGCTGTCCTGAAAGCGACGGTTGACGCAATCCAGTAATCTTTTTGTATGCCCGACATTGACATCGTGCTGGTGGCTCCCCTCTACGAGGGTAACGTGGGATTTGCTGCCCGCGTGATGAAAAATTTTGGTTTTTTACGGCTCGTCCTCATCGATCCCTGCACCCTTGGCAATGATGCGGATGGTCGAGCATCCCATGCCCGGGACGTGCTTCATGCAGCAGAGGTCTGCACCATCGAGGACGTGTTTGCACGGAGCAACATTGTCATTGCCACGACCGGTCTCGTCAGCAAATCCGTCTGCCACTCGATGCGAATGCCGTTTTATTCGCCAAAAGAGCTCCGTGAACGGATACGGGATGTGGACGGGCGAATCTCGATTTTGTTCGGGCGCGAGAACTGGGGGCTGAACAACGAGGAAGTCCGGCGCTGCGATATGATCTGCACCATCCCGACGTCAGAAGATTACCCTATTCTCAACCTGTCGCACGCGGTTGGTGTTGTCTGCTATGAACTTTCAGACCTCCCCCTTCCCAGCATTGCACTCGCTTCACCGCACGATATGGGGTACCTGTACCGCCATATCAACCGGTACCTGGATACTATCCATCACCCGCCGTTCAAAAGGGAGAATACGATGATCCTTATAAGGCGGGTTCTCGGGCGGGCAAATCTCACCATCCGCGAGGCAAGCACGCTGCACGGGTTACTGCGCAGGAGCGAGTGGCATATCGACCCGTCACTGCTGGATCGGAATCGCGAGGATAAAGAGTGCATACCAGACGGCGACGAGCCGGAAAAAACCCGATAAAAACGATCTGCCATCATCGTAGTGATGATGTCTTCCTCAGGAGTGAGGGACTGGGACAGGGCCTGAGAACACACGAACGGGTGAATCCCCGGGCTGAATAAACCCTGTTAAAAACCCCACTCCATCCTTGTCACAAGGAAGGCAGGGAGGACAACCCTGCCCGATGTGATATGAGAAACCATTTGTAGACATGTCCCGGGCAGATATCGCAGCAGTCCCCATGAGAGCCGGCACCATGCCAATGGGACCGATCGTCGGGATCCTGCAGGTTGATTCACGATCTTTTAAAGACCTCACCTCCCTGAGACAATGTGCATTCATCCATGGAGGATTATTAATGCATGCAAGGCGTGAGTGCAAGGCAACACCTGCTATGGCAACAGGATGCCGCATAAAAGCCCCAGGGAATCCCATGCACCATTAAAAAAGGGTAATGTACCAATCTGGCCCCTGAATTTTTTTAGGTGATTATCAATAATCCGCCCCCAAATGTGGTGACAAACACACACCCTTTGGCATGATCGCCCCCCCTTGCGTCACCAGTCCCCCGAGGGGGACGGGGCGCATTGCGATATCCCCAGAACAGGTAACACAGCACTATCGCAAAGGGGGGAGCCCGAGCGGCGGGGGTGGAGGCTTTGCCGAACTCCCAGGAGCGTGATAACTATCGATTGGAGGAGTATTTTCAGAAGATTTTATGAAAATTCGGGGGATAAAATAACACTTTACCCTAAAAAAAATGTCAACCGGCCACAATCCCACCAGTTCAAAAGGGATACTCCAAAAAGAGACGGTGGTGAAATTGTTTTTGAGAAGCGATACCGGTGCATTTTCTCCCCGGGAATAACCACACGATTATGAGGGAAAGGGAAATGTCTGAAAAGAGGCCGGGGATAAAATCGGGCTGGATGAGAGCCAGCAGATTATGGAATTTGCAGTGTTCATGTCTTTGACCGCTGGCTGGCCTGTACTCCGGATACCTGCCATGTCCAAAAACCCGGCCGGTTCGATCCAGCAGACCAGGAGAGGCTCAGAGGAAGGACGGAGGAACACTCGGCATTGATGGTTCGGATAAACATCCGGTTCAATGACCTAATCTGAACAATCGTATGATTATAAAACCAGAAGAAAGCAAACGTGGGAGTCAGGACGTGTACACTGTGTGAAAACGCCGGAACAATTCCGGGGGAAGAATCACTCGTGGACCGCGGTGAGAAATTCCCTGTATCCCCGTGCCGGAAATTCAGGAATTTTTTATTGAAACAAGCGCATGAAGATTTCAGGGTATTTTAAAAAAATTGCCGTATTGAAATAAAAATCAGGACGAAAAAATGGTTTCATTTACATGCCGGGATCTCGGAATGGATTGTCCATTCGAAACGACAGGAACAACGGATACCGAAATAATGAAAAAATTTATTGATCATGCCCAATCTGCTCACAATATGCCGGTCCTGACAGCCGATGTCATTTTTAAAGTAAAGAAATCTTTAAAAAAAGGATAAAAAAAACAGTATTTCACTTTAAAAAAATAATTTCCTGCTCCACGTTTCTGAGGAAAATCCATGGACAAGCCATTAAAAATATCCGTAGGGGGAAATGAAGGCCCCCTTACCATTGTAAATGATAGTGTAATTCATTCATTAAAAAACCTCAACAGGTTTGACGTGGGGAATGGTCATGACATACAACAATCTGATATTATTTACTGGGTAGGTGGTACGGGTCCATCGATAAAAAAATATTTCCTTTTCTGGATTAAAAAGAAGCCGATACTGATCATTCACTGGATAGGATCGGATGTTTTGGGAGAGATGAAACGATACCAGCAGCGGGGAACACGGAGAATAGAGAATTTTATCATGGATACCCTGTTCTGGTGGAAGAGGAAACGGGGTGGATTGATTCACCTGGCCGTGGCTCCGTGGCTGATCGATGAACTGGCGGTGTTACACATTCCTGCAATCTGTTTACCGGTTACCACGATTGATATCCGGAAACTGGGAACGGTTGATACAAAGACGGTAAAAAATATTGATTTTTTAAGTTATGTTCACTTCCGGCGTTTTAATTTCTACGGGGGTGATAAAATCGTAGAACTTGCCCGGAGGTGGCAAAATTATCAGTTCTTGATAATATGCGCTGATCTCACGGAAATACCCCGGAAATTTGCTGAAAAAATGCCGGAAAATCTCACTCTCTGCCCGAGAGTTGCGTGGAATAATATGCCTGAATTTTATCAGCGATCAAAGTTTTTTATCAGGTATACAAATCACGACGGTCTATCGTTAAGTGTCCTCGAAGCTCTCTATTTTAACCTCGAAGTATTATGGACGTACGATTTCCCCTGTACCCATAAAATAGAGAGCCTGGAAAAATTATCCGGTTCGATACCCTCTCTGGTAAAAAACTGGCAGCCAAATGAAAAGGGTCATGCTTTTGTGATCGAACAGTATTCCATTGAAAAATGGGGTGCGGATTTTTTGGCGATTTTGCACAAGAACCTTCAGCATGAAATTTAGACTCTGGTGAAATGCTCAATCAGAAACTCCACGCTCAAGGGAGTTTTACCCCGCCGCTTCGGAATTCTCCAGAGCCGAAAATTAATTCATTAAAAAAAGGGTACGTGGTATTTCAGCACCTGATTTTACTAAAAATCTGCTTTCTATCATCAGGATGTCATCACCCTCCCGGGGAGTGGGCACATCCTTTCAGCCCTGCTGTGACGAAACCCCAAGACGATACCCTTTAGGACCAGTCCATCACCTGAAAAAGTGCTGGGGATTTCACCCACGCATCTTATTATTTCGATACGGAGTATTCCGAACCGTGTTTTTCCAGGTATCCCAATCCGCAGCAGGTCGGGCAATTATTCCAAAAAATGTCAAAGCCGACAAAACAATGAATTTTCCCACATCTGCATCCCTGATTTGGACAAGGCACCAATTCATCCATAGTTGAACTTCCTTAATCGATAACCTGTTCTCATAAAATAATAAATGCTGGCGAGGCATCGGCGCATGGCATACTCTTTTTTCTGCTGCCCTTTTCACCTTCACCGGCTGCCGGGTGAATGTGGAGTAAAATAAAAACCCTTATAAAAATTCTGTTTGCGATCACTATTCATAGAGCCAGTTCAGATCCAGCATTTCTTCTTCAGCTTCGGATAATTTTTTATTGACATCGGCCTTTTTGGGAATCTGGATTTTATCAATGATCTTCTGGGATTTCCTGAACGAATCCGGATTTAAATCATACATGTTCAGATCCCGCAGGATATTCTTCTGTAATTTCCTGATAGATGCAACCTCGATCTTGTTTTCCACGGGGGACATGTTCTTTTTTGACAGAATGCGGGGTTGCCCTTCCGGGCGCATCGGAGTTGTTTCCGGTTTAACAACGGTCTGCTGTACCGGGGGTTCCTGTCCGTCTGCAGGCAGAACGTGGGGCTGCATATCCGGGATTTTTTGTATATTTTCTTGTTCTTCACCAGGCTGGATTACCGGAGGTTCAGGTATCTTCTGGGAAAGATCCCCGGGCTGAAATTCCAGGAGTACCGGGATCTCTTTTGGTTCACCACGGGTCTGGATTGCCGGGCGTTTGGGTAACCCCGTTGTTGCAACCCAGATCTCGCCTTGCCTATCTCCGAAGATCTCCTCATCCTGGCCGCCCGGCAGGATTACCGGACGCCGGGTTTTATCATGGGGAACAACAGGCAGCACATCCGGGCGAGGAGAAATCTCCGGTGGTTTAACTGCACTACCACGAGGCTCTTCACTGACCGCATCGAACGGGGCTCTTAACCTCTGCCGGTCTTCAGCAGATGGAGTGAAACGAACACCGCTTTTTGCTGCAATGACAATTTCGTCAAGTATCCCCAGGATCCGATCGACCATCCGGGCAAGAGTATCCTCTGCATGGACGAAAGCAAAAATGTGGAAATCATGGCTGTAGATCCACTGGACCTCCTCAGTACTGGTCTTTGCAGAGATTCTTTCCGTGATGAGGAGTGTGTCTCGTTGCAGGGTGGTGCCGGGAGATTTTGATTCAGATTTCGTGGTGACGTGAACCGGATAAATCTGCAGATCATCGACCAGTGAGAACGGACCCTCGTCATGTTCGAGCAGGATCAGTTCAAAATACCGTGTTTTGGGATAGGGAGATTCAAGGATAAAACTTTCAGTACCTTTTACCTTGTTTTCCACAACCTGCTGGATATCGATCTCTTCTGCGACATCCAGGAGATAGGAATGACTGACAAAGTTCATGCCGGATAACCGCTCGCTCTCATGGTAGACGACAACGGTCCGGGTATCCTGCCTGAACTGGTCCTTTGCGGCGTTTATTTCCCGGGAATAATATCTCTGGTGGTCCGGTGAATCTTCAGAGATCTGCGGTCCGGGGTGCGTTATCAACCGTCTGTTGAGGTACCACCGTTCACACAACCAGACCATGAGTGCACCAGCTGAAAAAACACTGGCAATGACAGTAAGGTTTTCAAGCGAAAGTTCGAGCCCGGGCATAAGATCTATGAACACTGCAAAAGCGATAGCTGAAGTGATACCCAGCACCGCGGCATATACCAGCCGGTCGAGGACACTCAACTCGGTTAAACGGGGGAATATGACCAGCGAGAGGGCAAATCCGGGAATACCGGTCAGTAAGAGAAAACCTAAGATTATTTTCAGGATGCCTAAAATCACCGGCACGGTATCCATCAGCTCAAACGCTCCCTCAATAATTGTGTGAATGAATTCGAAGTGTCATTCGGATATAAACAATTCCAGAACGAACTGTAAACCTGTCAGATGTTGATATCTCATCCGGCCTATAAAATCCAATCGCACAGAAACTCAAAAGAATGATGAGCGAGTCGGTAAAGAGAGGTGGATAGTTGGGAAAATAAGAAGAAATAGTCCTTTAAAACCAGGAAAGGGCGGGATTTAAGCCCAGCAGATTTTGAAATCTGTGTTGCTCAGGTCTTTGACAGCGGGCTGGCTTAAACTCTGGACACTTACCCGGTAGTCACTGCCGCTCACCAGGGTTGACGGGACAAACCATGAATACGAACCTTTTCCACTGTTACCGACAGAAACACTGCTGGCGAGGGTACTGACTTCTGTACCTCCCTTTAAAAGAACAATCTTAACCGTTGACCCGGGACTTCCGGTGTAGCTCCAGGTGACAGGATGAGAAGTATATTTGTACCAGACCTCCCCGCTGTTCGGTGATGTTACGGTGATTGAAGGAGCTGTTGTTCCGGTGGTGATGGTGAAGGTGTTGTCGACCGAGTCTGTATAAGCACTGTTACTGGTGCTGGTGATCCTGATTTTATAGTCTGAACCTGTTACCAGACCGGTGGGAATTGTCCAGCTGAAAGTACCGCTGTTCGGGGTACTGGCAGATATAGTCTGGGCAACAACTCCGGCTTTAAGTACCTCAATCTTTACATACGACCCAACGCTTCCGGTGGTCGTCCAGGTAATGGGATGGTTGGACCCCTTTACCCAGGATTCCCCACCATTTGGTGACGTGACCGTGATTGAAGGAGTTGTTGTGGGTGTTGAAGTGATGGTAAAGTAATTATCGCTCACATCCAGGATCGCTGGCTGGCTTGTGCTCTGAATTCTGACCTTATAATCAGTCCCGGGTGTCCTGCCTGACCAGATCGAATAGGTGTAGGAACCTTTTCCACCGCTGCCAACAGGAACGCTGGCACCAATGGTAATAGGAACGCCTCCCTTCAAAAACTCAACCTTCACGGTCGACCCGGGACTACCCATATAATTCCAGGTGATTGTTTTTGAAGTGCCTGCTGTCCACGTCTCCCCGCCGTTCGGTGATGTTATGGTGATCGAGGAAGTGGATGAAAGGGTAGGGAGGGGAGTTGGTCTCGGTGTAGGGGTGGGTGTTGGTGTTGGAGTTATGACGGCGGTTGTCCGTGCTTTTCCGGAATCCTTGTCGATCATGAGTGAGGAGAC
>CAZPVQ010000009.1:0-36977 GCA_964590415.1 uncultured Methanoregula sp.
ATTCCTCTGTTGAGGTAGCCAAGCCTGGTATGGCGCAGGTTTGCTAAACCTGTGTCCCCCTGGGACTCGAGGGTTCAAATCCCTCCCTCAGCGCTCAAAAGAGAAAATCTCACACAACGAGGGGATTGGATGGCTCAGGAAGAAGACATAAAATATTTTGTGAGGGTAGGCACAACCGATCTGGATGGAACCAAATCGGTGAGGGTTGCCCTGACCGGCATCATGGGCGTAGGCAGGCATACCTCTACGGTAATCTCCCGTATGGCGAAAGTCGACGAATACGCACAGCTCGGTCGCATTGACGAGGAGTCGGTCAACCGGCTCCGCACCGCTGTTGAACAATACTCATCGAAGATCCCATCATGGATGGCGAACCGGCCAAAAGACACCTACACCGGCGAGGCAAAGCACCTGTTAGGTGGCGATGTTGCGCTCTCAAAGGATGAAGACGTCAACCTCATGAGAAAGATCCGCTGCTACCGTGGTATCCGGCACGAGACCGGGCAGAAAGTCCGCGGGCAGCGCACAAAGTCTACCGGAAGAACCGGGACGACTGTGGGTGTCAAGAGGAAGAAAGAAGGAGGCAGCTAACCATGGGATATCCGGGAAAGAATCATAAATCATACCAGACCCCCAAACGCCCCTTTGAAAAGACGCGGATCGAATCGGAAACACGTCTCGTTATAGAATACGGGCTGCGCAACAAGCGCGAAGTCTGGAAAGCACAGAGCTACCTGAGAAAGTACCGGAAAGGAGCACGAGACCTTCTCGCCCTCATGTCAAGCAATATTGACAGGACGCTTTTTGAGGCAAAGAAAACCGAACTGATCTCCCACATGCAGCGATCAGGACTGCTTGGTCCGGATGCAGATATCGAAGATGTACTGGCACTTAAAGTCCAGACTCAGCTCGAGCGCCGGCTCCAGAGCCTCGTACACCGGAAAGGCCTTGCCCGTTCCCCGAAGCAGGCACGCCAGCTCATCACCCATGGACATATCGCGATTGGTGGCAGGCGCGTCACTATTCCGGGTTACCGTGTAAACAGGAATGAAGAGGTGCAGATCGCTTACTACGGCAAATCCCCGTTTTTAAGTGACTCCCACCCCGAAAAGTCACGGATTACCAAACCAGCAGGAGTGAGATAAGATGGCAGCAAATGATAAGGAAAAGTGGGGCGTTGCACATATTTTCGCATCGTTCAACAATACCATCATCACCATCACCGATCTCTCCGGTGCTGAGACTGTTACAAAAAGCAGTGGTGGCATGGTAGTCAAGCAGGACCGGAACGAAGGCTCACCCTATGCAGCAATGCAGATGGCAGGCAACGTTGCCCAGAATGCCCGCGAGAAGGGAATTGTGGGGGTCCACGTCAAGGTGCGTGCGCCAGGCCAGGGCAAACAACGCAGCCCGGGCCCCGGTGCCCAGGCAGCAATTCGTGCACTCGCCCGCGCCGGGATGCGGATCGGGCGTATTGAAGATGTCACCCCTGTCCCTCACGACTCATGTCGTGCAAAGGGCGGCAGGCGAGGAAGGAGAGTGTGATGGAGATCGAATTCAGCAGTCTTGACGATACTCTGGCACGATTCACTCTTTCAGGAGCGAGCCCGGCATTTGCCAATGGGTTCCGGCGGGCAATGATCGGTGAAGTGCCGACTCTTGCAATTGAAGATGTACGTATTTATGACAATACCAGTGCGTTCTTCGATGAGATGCTGGCACACCGGCTGGGGCTCATACCCATAAAAACAGATCTTTCAACCTATTCGACAAAGGAAAAATGCTCCTGCGGTGGAGTGGGATGCCCGGGCTGTATGGTTACGTTCACGTTGAGCGTCGAAGGTCCAAAGACAGTCCTGTCAAGCGACCTCATTTCCCAGGACCCTAATGCGGCTCCGGTGTACGATAATATACCGATCGTGAAGCTCACGAAAGGTCAGAAACTCGTCCTGGAAGCACACGCCATCCTGAATACCGGAAGAGAACATGCAAAATGGCAGCCGACACTCGTATGCGGATTCAAGAACTATCCTGTAGTATCCATCAGTGAAGCCTGCGATGCCTGCATGAACTGTGTGGACGTATGCCCCCGTATCATTCTTGAGGTACCGGATCCAAAAGGCAAGAAAGTCAGGATAGTAAACGGTAAGCTTCCCGACTGCTCCATGTGCAAACTTTGTGAGAAGGCATGCCTGGAAAGCGGTATCGGGGACGAACCGGCAATTACCATTTCTGCAGAGACAGACCGGTATATTTTCATAGTCGAGAGCGATGGTTCGTTACCGGTAAAGGAGATCATGGACCGTGCACTGCACTATATCAGGGATCAGTCAGACGAGCTGGAGAGACAGATAAATGAGATATCAGGGGATGAGAAGAAATGACAAGAATTGTGGAAAAGACGAACCCCCGTCTTACCAACCTTATAGCGCTCCTGAAGAATAATTCACGGGAGAATGAGGCAAAGATCTGGCGCGAGATCGCAAGCAGGCTGGAGACCCCGAACAGGAATTACGCCGAGGTAAACCTGTCCAAGATCAACCGCTATGCCCAGAATGGTGAGACAATCATTGTTCCCGGAAAAGTACTGGGCAGCGGTGTACTGGAGCAGTCTGTGAAGGTTGCAGCCTTGAACTTCTCGGCATCAGCCACCAGCAAGATCAGGGACGCAAAGGGACAGTGTATGTCGATCGAACAACTCCTTTTGGACAATCCGAAAGGCAGCGGTGTCCGTATCCTGAGGTGAACAAAACATGGTTACAGTAATCAACGGTGACGGATTGCTTCTCGGACGGCTTGCAAGCCTTGTCGCACAGCGCGGGCTTGCCGGTGAAGAGATTGCGATTGTCAACGCAGAGAAAGCCATCATCTCCGGTAGTCGTGCACGTGTGCTTGCCAACTACCGGCACAAGGTGGAACGCGGCGCCAGCGGCAACCGCTGGGGACCGTTCGTCCCACGACGGCCCGATCATCTCATGAAGCGGACTATCCGTGGCATGATCCCGTACAAACGCCCCCGTGGTGTCGATGCCATGAAACGCATCAGGTGCTATGTCGGTGTTCCGGTAGAATTTGTCGGAAAAGAGATGGAAGTGCTCGAAGACGCCCACATGAACCGGCTGAACAACCCGGCATTTGTAACGCTCGGTGCAGTATGCACGTTCCTCGGAGCGAAATTCTAAGGTGTTCCCCATGGTAAAGATCATAAACACAAGTGGAAAACGCAAGACGGCAATTGCACGTGCAACCCTGAAGGCAGGGAAAGGCATGATCCGGGTCAACTCTGTACCGCTGGAGACCTATGGCAGCGAAGTTACACGGATGAAGATATCAGAACCGCTGCTTCTTGTACCCAAAGCGATACACGGCATTGATGTGATCATCGATGTCGCCGGTGGCGGTGTAATGGGGCAGGCAGAAGCAATCCGCACTGCACTCGCACGTGGTATCCTTCTGTGGCACAACGATCCCCAGATTAAGGATATCTATCTTACCTATGACAGGACTCTCCTCGTCAACGACTCACGGCAGAAAGAAGCAAAGAAACCGCACGGCCGTGGAGCACGCAAGAAATTCCAAAAGTCTTATCGTTAAGATAAAAGATATGATGAGAGGTAAAAAATCTTGATACCCGTTCGATGTTTCACCTGTGGGAAACCAGTCTCAACAGCGTGGGAAGAGTTCAAGCTGAGACGGGAGAAAGGCGAGGATCCAAGAAAGATCCTCGACGATCTTAATATTTCCCGGTACTGCTGCAGGCGTATGCTCCTGACCCATAAAGAGATCATTGATGAGCTCAACCCGTACCAGTAGATTGACATAAGACCGAGGGGTCGTAGGGTAGCCTGGACCATCCTATTGCGTTCGGGACGCAGTGACCTGAGTTCGAATCTCAGCGACCCCATAGTAACTGTAAAAACCATCATTTTGAGGACGAAAAATGCAGACGCAGACGTACACCCGGTATGAACGGGCGAGGATTATTGGAGCAAGGGCTCTGCAGATATCAATGGGTGCTCCCTTACTTATCACAACGACACGGATCGATCCCCTGGAGATCGCCATAGAGGAATACAACAACAACACCATCCCCATTACGGTAAAGAGGAAGTAGAGGAAACGATGACAACAATTGAGGTAATCGAGCTACGGACTATCATCGACAGCCGGGGCAACCTGACTGTCGAAGCCGACATCCATACTCCCGGCGGTTTTGGCAGGTCTGCAGCTCCCAGTGGTGCGAGTACCGGCACGCTGGAAGCAAAGGTCAAACCACCCAAAGAAGCTGTAGAATATGCGGTCCAGAATGTAATACCTGCACTAATCGGTCTGGATGCAGGTGACCAGCAGGGATTTGATGAGCAGCTCCGCGACATAGACGGGACGGCAAACTTCGCCGAAATCGGTGCAAACATTGCCGTAGCGCTCTCTCTGGCAAACGCAAAGGCAGCTTCATCATCTATGGGGGTTGCACTCTTCCGCTATCTGGGCGGAGCGTTCGTAAATGAGATGCCACTCCCCCTGGGGAATGTTATCGGCGGAGGTGCGCATGCAGCAAACTCTACCGAGATCCAGGAATTCCTGGTCGTTCCCGGGGATGCCACAGATGCAGAAGAGGCAGTGCTTGCAAACGCTGCGGTTCACCGGAATGTCAGGGAACTCCTGGCAAAACACGGAAAATCCTGCGGCAAGGGTGATGAGGGTGCCTGGGCTCCACAGATCGATGATGCCCTTGCATTTGAGCTCATTGCTGAGGCGACCGGAATTGTTGCTGATGAAATGAACATCTCTGTCGATATGGGAATAGATGTTGCTGCCAGCCAGATGTGGAACGGAGAAGGATACACGTACCGCGAAAAGGTTCGTACTACGGAAGACCAGATCGTGTACATTGCTGAGCTTATTGACAGCTATGATCTTGTGTATGTGGAAGATCCGCTTCACGAAGATGACTTTGACGGGTTTGCTGAGCTCACCAGTCAGGTAGGAGACCGGTGCCTTGTCTGCGGAGATGACATCTTTGTGACGCAGGTCGAACGCATTCATCAGGGTATCGAGATGAACGCAGCCAACTGCGTGCTTATAAAACCCAACCAGGTAGGGACGCTGACTGACACGTTCGATGCGGTCCGGCTTTCCCATACCCGTGGCCTGGATACCGTAATGAGCCACCGATCCGGTGAGACAACTGATACAACAATCGCCCACCTCGCAACTGCATTCTCCTGCATTTTCTTAAAATGCGGTATTGTTGGGGGAGAACGCATTGCAAAACTGAATGAACTGATACGTATTGAGGAACAGCTATGACAATTGTAAACGAGATGGAAATTGAATTAAAAGAACCGCTCATCCCTGTCGAGGAATACCTTGCAGCCGGTGTCCACATCGGTACACAGCAGAAGAGCGAGGACATGAAGAAGTTCATCTACCGCGTCCGCGGTGATGGACTCTACATCCTTGACATCCGCGAGACGGACTCACGGATCAAGACCGCAGCGAAATTCCTAAACCAGTACGAGGCCCCAAATATTCTCGTTGTCACTTCAAGGCAGTACGGACAGTACCCTGCCAGGAAATTAGCCGATACAATCGGCGCAATGTCGGCAACCGGACGGTTTATCCCGGGACTGCTCACCAACCCGGTACTTGATGGATACATCGAGCCCCATGTCGTCGTAGTCACCGACCCGATTGGTGATGCTCAGGTAATAAATGAAGCAGTTCAGTGCGGGATTCCGGTAGTTGCGTTGTGCGACACCAACAATATGACCAAGTACGTGGACCTGGTAATCCCCACCAACAACAAGGGCCGGAAAGCATTGTCGATGATCTATTTCCTGCTCACCAGGGAGATGCTCCGTCTTCGTGGGATCTCAACAGCACTCACCCCGGAAGACTTCGAAATGGAACTCTGATCCGGCCGGTCTCCTTTTTGGATGACCGATCGTTAGATATAATATAACGACCAGAGGGTTGATCCGATGACGATGCGTACATGCGCAGTGGCTGGCATGTTTTATCCAAGGGATCCATCCCACCTCGAGCAGCTCCTGGAGAAGTTCTTCTCGGTGAGCCGCAAGGCGGGGAGCTCCCTAGGCATTGTGTCCCCCCATGCAGGGTATATTTATTCCGGGGAGGTTGCTGCTCAGGCGTTCTCCACGATCTCACCTGACTTTTCTGGCACTTTTATTGTAATTGGTCCATCTCATCGTGGTTACATCAACTGTGTTTCGAAGGTCCCGTGGGAAACACCCCTGGGTATGGTAGATACAGATGTTGAGTTTGTTGAATTGCTCGATATCGAAACGGACGAATTCTCTCATCGCGACGAACACTCCCTTGAAGTGCAGATGCCTTTCATCAAGTACCGCTTCCCCCGGGCACGGATTGCCCCGGTGATGATGGGGCAGCAGGACTATGCAAGTGCGATGGGACTTGCAGAGAAGATCGGAACCGCGATCAAACTCACAAAACGTGATGTCCGGATCGTAGCGTCGAGCGATTTCTCCCACTATGTGCAGGAAAAAAAGGCAAAATCCGATGATCTCTATGCGATTGAATCATTATACTCTCTGGATGTTGGGGAGTTTTACCGTCGGATTGAGGAACGGGATGTATCTGCCTGTGGATATGGCCCGATTGCCGCCATGGTAACAGCATGCGGAAAACTCGGGGCGAAGACGGCACAGCTTATACGGTATGCGACAAGTGGCGATGTGACGGGGGACCGTCGCGAAGTCGTTGGGTATGCAGCCATTGCGGTGATGTAGGTTGGCAACATGGAGTGCACCGGGCAAGGTATTTTTGTTCGGTGAGCATGCGGTGGTGTACGGAAAGCCCGGCATAGCTATGGCGATAAAACCCCGTGTGTTTGTTACCGTCAGAAACACCAAACGCCCTCAGCGCGCAAAGTCACCCTATATCGACGGGTGTTTTGAGGCAATGGGCGTCCTTGGCAGTGTCTATATAAACTCCCAGATACCGAGCTCATCAGGTCTGGGCTCATCAGCAGCTGTCACGGTTGCAACGCTCTCGGCAATCAACGATGAGTTTTCCCTGCATAAAACCCGTGAAGATATCGCTGATATGGCATTTGAGATAGAGAAAAAAGTGCAGAAAGGGAGGGCGAGCCCCACGGATACTACTGTTTCGATGTATGGCGGGATTGTCCTTATCACGGGGGGCTCCCGAAGGAGGCTCCCTCCGCAGAATATGCACCTTGTTATCGGTGATTCGCTTGTCTCACATAGCACCGCAAAGATGGTGGAACTGGTAGGAGACTTAAAAAAGAAACATCCTGGTATCGTGGACCCGATCCTCGATGCCATTCAGGGAGTGAGTATGAGCGCGATCCATCATCTCAATAACCCTAAGGAACTGGGGCGATATATGGACATGAACCACGCGCTGCTCGAAGCACTGGGGGTAGGTCACCCGCAACTCTCCAGGATTGTGCTGGTTGCCCGGGCACAAGGTGCATTTGGAGCCAAAATCACGGGTGCTGGTGGAGGGGGGTGCATGATTGCTCTCTGCCCAAAGCATCTGAAGATGCGGATTGCCGGTGCGATTGAGGACTGTGAAGCCCGTGCGATTGTGACGGGAATTGACACTGAAGGTGCAAGGAAGGAAAAGGATGTCTGACCGGATCCTCCTGAAGCTCGGCGGGAGCGTAATCACTGATAAGAAAACCGACTGTGCTGTTAACCACGATCAGCTGTTATTCATTGCATCAGCGATTTCCCGTGCCGGCACCAGAGGCATTGTTATTATTCACGGAGCCGGTTCATGCGGGCACCCGGAAGCAAAACACTACCGGCTTGATGAGGGTGCCTTCGCAGGGGAGACCGAAGGAATCTATGTTACCCATCGTGCGGTCAGCAGGTTGAACGATGCGGTTGTTGAGGCTCTCCGTGAAAAAGGAGTAGCTGCTGTTGGTGTTCATCCGCTTCATACGGCGGTAGCAGATAATGGCAGGCTCGTTACCTTTGAATTCCGTCATCTGGAAAAGATGCTTTCACTCAAAATGGTTCCTGTGATCCACGGTGACGTGGTGATGGACCTTTCACGTGGGGCCTGCATCGTATCGGGCGACCAGCTCGTGAGGTATCTCGCGGTCGCACTCAAAATCGATCGGGTGGGGCTCGCCACCGATGTACCGGGAGTGCTGGATGGAGGGCACGTGGTGCCGGAAATTACCAGAAAAACGGCACCATCACTCCAGATCGGCAACTCGATGCATACCGATGTCACCGGTGGAATGAGAGGGAAAATGAATGAATTGCTCGGACTTGCATCTGCAGGGATCGGGTCAGATATATTCCATGTCTCGCGTATCGGTGACTTTCTTGCAGGAACCGATCATGGCGGGACAAAAATCAAGGGGGACTAACCAGTATGGGAGATAAAAAAAGGTTCACATCGTCGCGCAAACTTGACCACCTGAGGATCTGTGCAGAGACAGCGGTTGAGAGTGGCGATACGGGGTTTGGCGACATCCGGTTTGTGCATAATGCCTTACCGGAATGTGACATGGGCACTGTCGATCTTACCGCCCGGTTCCTGAACCGCACATTCTCTTCCCCCCTGTTTATCTCGGCTATGACCGGGGGTCACCCCGGAACAAAAGAAGTGAATGCCCGTCTTGGCCGGGCTGCGGAACGCTTCGGGGTTGGGATGGGAGTCGGTTCACAACGGGCTGCACTCGAGAATCCTTCTCTTGCAGACACCTTCTCAATAGTCCGTGATGAGGCCCCCCATGCGTTCCTGGTGGCAAATCTCGGGGTTGTCCAGCTCCGCGACCATGGCATTGAATGGGCGGAGAGGGCTGTTGAGATGATTGAGGCGGATGCAATTGCAATCCACCTGAATTTCCTGCAGGAGGCGATCCAGCCCGAGGGAGATCAAAATGCTCTTGGCTGCCTGGCCGCCATCGCAGAACTCTGCCGGGATTTCCGTACCCCAATCATTATTAAAGAAACCGGCTGTGGCATTTCGGCAGATACGGCGAGACAATGCTGGGGAGCGGGAGTGAACGCCATTGATATCGGTGGCTGGGGTGGAACCTCATGGGCTGCAGTAGAGAGTGTCCGCGCAGACGAAAGCGGAAATGAACACGACAAAAGATTAAAAACGCTCGGAAAAGATTTTATCGAATGGGGAATCCCGACGGTAGTTAGTCTTGCCGAAGTGCTTGCATGTGGTGGCCCGGTAATCGCATCCGGAGGCATCAGGTCAGGTCTTGACATTGCCAAAGCACTGGCACTTGGCGCGGATCTCTGCGGAATGGCACTGCCTCTCTTAAAACCTGCAATGGATAGTGATGAGGCACTGGGTCGCACGATTGAGAGAATCCACCAGGAACTGACCGCTGCAATGTTCCTGACCGGCTCAGCACATCCAGCCGATCTTAAAAAGACAAGAATGTTTATCCTGGGCAGAACCCGGCAGATGATAGAAAAGGACAATCCGGCTCGCATCAGGCGAACATAAGAAACCGGCACATATTTCAAAGAAACACACTAACACGAACAACAAGGAGATAAAACATGGATATTGAGATTATAGCAGTGGGCGGGTATGACGAGGTCGGGCGAAATATGACCGCTGTCCGCTGCGGAAAGGAAATTGTCATATTTGATATGGGACTCCGCCTGGACCAGGTAATGATCCACGAAGATGCGGAGATCGAGAATATGCACTCCCTTGATCTGATCAAGATTAAGGCGATACCAGATGATACGATGATGAATTCGGTCGAGGGGACCGTAAAGGCGATTGTCTGCTCACACGGGCACCTTGACCATATCGGGGCAATCCCGAAACTGGCGCACCGTTACAATGCACCGATCATCGCAACTCCCTATGCAACGGAATTGATCCGGCAACAGATATCCGGTGAACAGAAATTCGGGGTGAACAACAAGCTCTTCGCGCTTAAGGCAGGTCAGCGGTATACCCTTTCGCAGAATCTCGTTCTGGAGTTTGTTCACACACAGCATTCCATCATTGATACTGTCACTCCGGTACTTCATACCCCGCAGGGTGCGATTGTCTACGCATGTGACTTTAAACTTGACCGGACACCGGTGATAGGGCAACCCCCGGATTTTGCCCGGCTCCGGCAGATCGGCAAAGAAGGGGTAATAGCCCTTATAGTGGAAAGTACCTATATCGATCGCCCGGGAAGGTGTCCCAGTGAGCGGATCGCCAAGGATCTCGTTCGGGACACCATCACCAGTTTCGAGGACGACAAGAATGCAATTCTTGTTTCCACATTCTCATCGCATATTGCCCGTGTCAAGACGATAGCAGAATGTGCCCATGAAATAGGGAGAAAACCGGTGCTGCTTGGACGCTCCATGGAGAAATACTCGGTAACTGCTGAACAGATGAAACTTGTCTCGTTCCCCGAAACTACCAGTGTGTTCGGGAACCGCCGGACAGTCGATCGGACGATGCGCCGGATGATGAAGGCGGGGAAAGATAAGTTTGTGCCCATTATTACCGGACACCAGGGGGAACCCGGATCTATCCTCACCCGTCTTGCACTCGGTGATACACCCTACCAGTTGACCAAGGGTGACAAGGTTCTCTTCTCGGCAAATGTGATCCCGAACCCGATGAATTTCGGACAGCGCTACAAGATCGAGCAGCACTTAAAAATGGCCGGAGCCCGTATCTTTGAGGATCTTCACGTAAGTGGTCATGCCTACCGTGAGGACCATTATGAGTTTATTCACCTGCTCAATCCCCAGCATATTATCCCAGCTCACGGGCACCTGAAGATGACAGCAGGTTACACAGACTTTGCATCTGAACTTGGCTACACTGCCCATTCCACCGTCCATATGATGAAAAACGGCCAGAGGCTCAGACTCACCTAGAACGAGGAACACAGAATGTCAGAACTTTTACCGTATCTGGAATCGGTCGCACAGGAAATTGACCTCATGATCGACCGGTATTTTATCGACAAGGTTGGTGAACTGAACAAAGCAAGTGCTCACCTTCTCGCTGCCGGGGGCAAACGCCTTCGCCCGGCGGTCGTCATGCTCGCTGCAGATGCGGTAAAAAAGGGAAGTTCCGGGGATATTATCCAGGCAGCGCTTGCGCTGGAGCTCACGCACACGTTTACGCTTATCCATGATGATATCATGGATGAAGACAATCTCCGGCGCGGAGTCCAGACCGTCCATACGAAATGGGATATGCCCACCGGGATCCTTGCCGGTGACGTTCTGTATGCCCGGGCGTTTGAGTTCATCTGCCTGGCAAAGGCGCAGGATAACGCAAAGGTTCGTGCAGTGTCGATGCTTGCCCGTGCCTGCGCCGATATCTGCGAAGGACAGCATATGGACATGTCCTTTGCGCACCGGAATGATGTAGACGAGTATGAATATCTCGAAATGGTGAAGAAAAAAACCGGGGTTCTCTATGCTGCAGCTGCGGGAATTGGTGCAATTCTTGCAGGGAGCACCGCACACCAGGCAAAAGCACTCTACCTTTTCGGGCTGAATACCGGGATTGCGTTCCAGATACAGGACGATCTCATTGATCTGTTAACCCCGGCTGAAAAGAGCGGAAAGAACCGGGCTTCTGATCTGCGGGAAGGAAAACAGACGCTGATTATGATCAAAGCCCGTGAGAAGGGGATCGATTTGTTACCCTACAAACGTGAGCTCACTGACGCTGAGATAGATGCGGTGATCAAAGAGCTGAACGACAAAGGTGTCCTTGCCGATGTGAAAAATGTTGCACACGACCTGGTTTCGGCCAGTAACAAGCATCTTTCCCTGCTTCCCCCCTCAAAGGAGCGGGAGCTCCTGATGGAAATTGGCGAATTTTTTGTGACCCGGAGCTATTAGGATGGCGGGGGATGACCCAAAAGAACTCCTTTTCCTCTGTGCACTCCAGAATGCCGTGAAGCACGGAGGTGTACCGCAGGCCGGTGCCGTTGTCGGTATGGTGATGGGTGCCCACCCCGAATTTCGCCCGCGGGCAAAAGAAGTTGCAGCTCTGGCAAAAGAGGCCATTGCCGATGTTGCTGCACTCTCTGCGGAAGATCGGGTAAGAAAACTACAGGACCTTGCACCTGACATGTACGATGCGCTCTTTGTAAAACATGAGCACCGGAAGGGACTCCCGGATCTGGAAGGTGCAGAACAGGGCGTGGTAATGCGGTTTGCTCCGAATCCGTCGGGTCCTCTTCATCTCGGGCATGCCCGTGCTGCGGTGCTGAACGATGCCTACGTGAAACAATACGGTGGAAGGTATATCCTTCGCATAGAGGACACCGACCCGAAACGTGTTGATCCCGATGCGTATGCAATGGTCATCGAAGATATTGCATGGCTCGGTCTTGGCATCACTGAGACCGTCACGCAGAGTGATCGTCTGCCGCTCTACTACGATCTTTGCAAACAATTGATTGGGCGGGGCGGGGCCTATGTCTGCACCTGCAACAACGAGCACTTTAAGGAACTCAAGCAGGCAAAGACTGCATGCCCGTGCAGGGACCAGCCGGTCGAGAAAAACCTCGAGCTCTGGGAGAAGATGCTCGACCACACGTTCAGGGAAGGGGAAGTTACTGTCCGGATAAAAACCGACCTCAACAATCCCGATCCGGCCATGCGGGACTTCCCCGCCTTCCGTATTCTCGACTCTCCCCCCCATCCCAAGGTAACAGCGCATGTCTACCCCCTCATGAACTTCTCGGTCGTTGCAGATGATCACCTGCTGGGGGTTACCCATGTGATCCGGGGTAAGGACCACATTGCAAACACCCGGCGGCAGCGCTATATCTACGACCATTTTGGCTGGAAGGTGCCGGTCTACCGGCACTATGGCAGAATGGGGATCGAAGGTGTTGTTCTTTCTACTTCACAGATGCGCCTGGGTATCAACGATGGGACCTTTACCGGATGGGATGATATCCGGCTCGGAACGCTCCGTGCTCTTGCACGGCGGGGAATCAGTCCTGATGCAGTAAAGAATGCCGTTCTGGTAATAGGGATCGGTGATACTGACATCTCATTCTCGTGGGATAACCTCTATGCAGAAAACAAGAAGATCGTTGACCCGGTGGCAAACCGGTATTTCTTTGTACCGGATCCCATCACGGTGACTATTGCTGGGGCTCAGAATCATATTGCCCATGCGATGCTGCACCCCAGCGATGCTTCACGAGGCACCCGGCCTCTTGCGTTTGAAGGGGCTGTGGCACTTCCCAGGGGAGATATCACGCATGACGCTGCAATGGTGCGGTTAAAGGATCTCTTCAACGTTACGATCTCATGGGAAGGGAGCACACCATTGTTCTCGTTCGCCGGGGATTCACTGGCCGAAGCCCGGGCAGCCAAAGCTCATATCATCCAGTGGCTGCCGGCTCAGGATCTGGTTCCCTGCACCCTTCTCACGCAGGAGGGGGAGCTCGCTGGTGCCTGCGAACCGCTGGTAAAAAAAGAACTGGGAAAGGTCATTCAGTTCGAACGAATCGGATTTGTGAAAATTGATGCGGTAAGCAATGATGGCGTGAAGGCATATTTCACGCATAAGTAATTTTTTTTAAAAAATTATCCATCATCCTTTCGGTAAAAAAAAAAGCCGGTTCCCGAAAAAAGACCAACAAAAAATCAGGACCCGTTTATTCAGTCAGTCGTGTGACAGCAGCAATCCAGATCTTTTTTGCCTCTTCTTTATCCATCCCTGCCATGATATCGATAAGGAGGCCGTTCATGAGTGCATCGCAGGCTATTGCAAGTACTCTGGGGTTGAGCTGGCCGGATACCAGGCCTGTCTCCTGCTGCCGGGTAATAAATCGCTCAACGACACGGATATCCTCAATCCGGTCTTCATGGAGCAGGTTCCGGATCCGTTCGTTATGCATGGCGAGCATCATCATCTCTGAATAGATGCCATTGAACTGGGGTGTATACCGTGCCAGGGTATCGAAAAGAACCTCACTGCCGCTCCGTAAATCCCGTTTATTGAAGGATCGTTCCAGAATTGCCGCAAGTTCCTCACGGCCGTGTTCGGCAACGGCAGCGTACAGCTCCTCCTTTCCGGGAAAATACTGATACAATGCCGTTTTGGTGACTCCGAGTACTTCGGCGATCGCACTCATGGTAGTACCGTGATACCCTTTGTGGAGAAAAAGACTGTACGCTGCCTCGACAATCTTTTTTCTGACTTCCTCCCTGTATTCGTGAATAATGCGTGGCATGAAGGTGACATCCGGTTTGCGCGTCAGGTAATCACCCGATCAAAGCAAGTGATACTCTTGGTAATATTAAGTTACCAATGGTAAGTTTAATAACTTTGGGTATTTCACTTTGTACTACTAATTCCGGTTTTAACCCGGTTCGGAGTTACTCTATGACAATACTCATGTCATCAGTTTTAATAAACAGGAAAATACCGAAGGTGCCGGCACTGTTCCGGACATCTCTTCATTCAGGCGTACTCATCGCGGTTCTCATACTGGCAGCATGTACATTGCCTGTGTCAGCTGCCGATGCACCAACCGTTGCAATTACCGAATATAAGGTAGCTCCCTCCGTCCTGATGCCGGACGGTCTCGGGACTATCACCATTATCGTGAAAAATACGGCAACGAGTGCCACCCTCAAAGAGAATACGGGGCTGGTAATGACAGATGCAGCGACCACGAAAGTCACGGATATCAATGTCAATATCGAAAATGTCAAGCTCGAGGGTAATGGCATCATTGTCCAGAGCAGGGATTTTCAGCATGTGGGTGAGATAGGGCCCGGGCAATCCATACCGTTGACCTTTTCTATTCAGGCACCTTCAAAAAGCGGGATGTATTTTCCTGAAGTATGGATTGATACAACCGGCGGGAGGAGTACCAGATACCCTGTCCCGGTAAATGTTAACACGGCAGTGGGAATAGAGAGGCAGGCAATACTTATCATGGCAAGCTCGCTGAGTGGCAATGTGAACCCCGGCGATGAAATCCCGGTGACACTTACTGTCAGCAATGCCGGACAGACACTTGCCGATGATGTAATCCTCAGGATCGAGAATGTAAGTGCCACGGTCGCTCCAAAGAGTGCTGATGCATATCATCTCGGGGCTATCACGGCTGGTGGAATGAAGACTGTCGATCTCACCTTGCTGTCAGATAAAAAAACAACAGCCGGTCTTGTCAGGATTCCGGTAACTATCAGTTACAATGCAATTGATGGAGCCCACCGCACCCAGATGAGCGGGATCGATTTGATGATGAAAGGCAAGGCCGAATTAGGGTTTGTTTCTGTGGATACAAACCCCCCGCGACTTTCAGAAAACACACCCTTTGATCTCACTATCCGCATTGAAAACACCGGAACCGGGGAGGCAAAACAGGTCTCGGCGAAGATTGATCTCCCGGCAGAAGGAACAAAAGAAGCCTTCATCGGAAAGATCAAGCCAGGTAATGATGCTCCAGCCGTATTTCTTCTTGAAGGAATCAAAGCCGGCAACTACCCCTATAACCTTACCCTCTCGTATACCGATGATATGGGGGTCCATACCCAGATACGGCAGATGAACCTGAGGGTGCCTGCAGCAGATCAATCAGGTACTATTATCCTCGGTCTCATCATCCTTGGTATCCTGGGGTTTGTGGCATACCGGTACTGGTACTTACCAAAAAGGAACGGGAACGGAAAACTCCCATGGGACAAAAAGAACTAAAAGTGGCATTTCTGCTGGCGCTGCGTTCGCTTCAGCGGGGAAGCCGTTCAAGCGCGATCCTGACAATCCTGATTATCGGATTGTGCTTTACCAATATGCTCTTCCTCCCCTCCATGTTCAGTGGGATTGGCCAGAGCATTACAACACAGCTGGTGGATTATGAGTTCTCAAATATCCTTGTCAGCCCCAAATCGGGCGACCAGTACATTATCGACCTTGGATCCACGCTCGATCTGATCAATGGTATGCCGGGCGTACAGCGGGCATCCCCCCATTATTCGAAGGGAGCGACCTTCAAGTACCGGCAACGGGTCCTCGGCGTTTCCGTGCGAGCCATCTCGCCCACTGATGAGAAGGAAGTATCCCCGGTCTATACGAAAATGGTTGCCGGCAGTTATCTGGGGGAAGGGGATACCGGGGAGATAATTATCGGGAAACCGATAGCCGGTGATGCCACCGTCCGCCAGGAAGACGAATTCCAGCCGTCGCTGGGGGGTGTCCGTGTCGGAGACTCGATCACCGTTGAGTACGGCAACGGGTATACGAAAGATTACCGGGTCAAGGGGATCTATGCCACCGGTTGGAGTCCGGTTGATAACGCAGCGTTTGTGACCTGGACGGATATGGAACAGGTTGAAGGAAAGACGCTTGACAAAGCAGATTACATCACCGTGAAAGCAAAACCCGGGTATACCGAGCAGTTCATCAAGAACGAGCTTCTCGCTTATGGGGTGGGAGGAAGCGGACAAGTCCAGACCATGACGGACCTGCTGAGTAAGAGCGTAGGGAAGGTGCTCCAGAGTTTTGCCATTATTAACGCGGTGTCCCTGGTTGTCAGCGTCATCATTACAACGGTCGTGTTGTTCATTGTCATCACGATCAAGACCCTCAACAGCCGCAAGCAGATTGGAATTCTCAAGGCTATCGGCGTGGATAAGGAGGTCATTATGCATAACTACGGGTTCCAGGTTATCATTCTCGGGATCCTTGGAATTATTCTTGGAATTATCATCACGCTCCTGCTCGCAGCATACATGTCAGTTCATCCCATTGTTACACCGGAATGGTCTGCCACCCTGTATATCACGCCTTGGGATCTTATGTTCAATTCCGTGATCCTGTTCTGTGCAGCGGTCGTGGCCGGGTATGTTCCTGCTTACCAGGTCTCCCGTGAGGATATCCAGGCTGCCATGAGGTCCTGATATGATCGAGATTTCAGAATTGCGGAAAACCTATCATATGGGAAATGTCGAAGTGAAAGCCCTTGACGGGGTCTCGCTCACCATTGAAAAAGGAGAGTTTCTTGGTATCATGGGACCGAGCGGAAGTGGTAAGACCACCCTCCTGCATATGCTGGGACTCCTGGATCTTCCCACTTCAGGAAAAATTGTGATTGACGGGCTGGATATCTTAAAACTCACCGATTACGAGAAAACCATGTTCCGGCTCTACAAGCTCGGGTATGTCTTCCAGGATTACGCACTTGTTCCCGACCTGACGGTGATGGAGAATGTCTCCCTTACCGCAATGCTTAGAAAAGACCGCACTGAGGAGCAGTTAAAGAAGGATAGTTTTGAGATATTGCAGAAAATCGGACTAGGTGAACGGCGGGACCACCTTCCCCGGGAACTCTCCGGTGGCCAGCAGCAGAGGGTTTCGCTTGCCCGTGCGATGGTAAATAAACCGGATATTCTTTTTGCAGATGAGCCATGCGCCAACCTTGATACGGAAAATTCGCAGATAGTTCTTGAACTTTTTAAGGAAATCAATGAGTCAATGCGCCAGACCATTGTGATGGTGTCTCACGAGGACTGGCACAAGGATTATTTCCACCGTATTATCAGGTTGAGAGATGGGAAGATTGTCAGTGACGGGATCAACGGGAAAACCTCCTCCTGAAGTACTGATGCAGTATCCCGACCCTTTTTTTGTCGCACAACAAACACTCTGCAGGTAATCTATGGCAGGTAGTCTGTAGTCATGGAAGAAATCCCTGTAGAGAAAATTGTCCGATCTCGTCGCAGGACCATTGCACTCGAAATTACCTCTGGCGCGACCCTTGTTGTCAGGGCACCCTTCCGTGCATCCTCTTCTGACATAGGGGAGATAATCCGGCAGAAGAGATCATGGATCCTGCGGAAAATGGATGAGGTGAAGCGGCGTCCGCTCTCACCTGTGCATGCGTATGCCGAGGGGGAGATGTTCCTTTTTCTGGGGCGTTCATACCCGCTACACATTGTGGAAAACGGGAGTGTGACAATTGAACGCAGCGACAGCTTGTATGTGTCCGGTATGCTCGTACCGGATATCAGGAACCAGCTCAAACACTGGTACAGGGAGGAAGCCCGTAAGGAAATCCAGGCCAGGTGCATGTGTTTCTCCTTAAAAACAGGTCATGTTCCGGCCACGATCCGTATTACCGATGCACGGCGGCGCTGGGGGTCATGTACCCCCAAGCGAGGACTTAATTTCAGCTGGCGTCTGATCCAGCCCCCTCCCGAAATTGTTGATTACGTGGTGGTGCATGAACTGGTCCATATCGACCAACCTGACCATTCGAAAAAATTCTGGGATAAGATAAGGAAAATAATGCCGGATTTCGAGCAGCGCAGACACTGGTTGAAAGACCATGAGTGGTTGCTGAAAATCTGATGGTGCAGTTTTCCTTATCAACCCCCAAAAAAAGAAAGAAAGCACCCGCCAGTTACAGTACCGAATCCAGCCCAATCGATCCTGCGTAAATGAGCATGGTTACGTGGAAAAGCGGAAGCACTTTCAGACCGGCTTCCGGTGTCTTTTTCTTCAGGATCACGATATTTGCAGCCATGAGGATTATCAGCCCGATTAAAAGACCCGCACGGCCGATCCATCCAAGCCGTGTCATGAAAAGGAACGCCATCATCGCATGGATAATCGTAAATCCCGCAATCCAGTAGGTTGTCTTGGGAATATCATAGAGTATCGGGAGGGTACTCATTCCTCTTGCACGGTCATTTGCTACATCGATCAGGTCATTAGCCCCAAGGTGTGCCAGCGCAAACGGGTAGAAGAAAACAAAATACAGGAATGCATTCAGGTCAGGGTTCCCCATACAGAGATACCCGGCAACCGGAAACAGGGCGAAATCCGTTCTGCCGATAAGCTGAGCAAAGGGGAATTGCTGGGGCTGCCGTTTCTCGATCTGGTAGAATATTTCTATGGTATAACTATAGATCATGATGAGAAGGACTATCAGTGAGTGCGGGTACGGGAGTGTTACGATAAGAACGGTAGTGATGGCAGCTAAACCGATGAAAAGTCCTAATGCCTGGTTGGGGGAAATCAGCCCAGCCGCGATCGGCCGGGTTTTAAATATCCGCCAGTATTTCGTGAGCTTATCCGATTCGATGTCCTTTTTGTCGTAATTGCGATCAATATAATCATTCAGGACAAGCCCGGCTTCAAAGCCGAAGAACCCAATCAAAGAAACCCGTGCGAGATCGAACCAGGTGAAATTTCCAGAGACGGTAGTCGCAAGAAGATATCCCGAACAGAAGAGAAGTGGCCAGGCAAAGAAAAACTGGAGCCGGGTGAGGTCGATATATGCCCTGATGGTCTGGTTCATTCTAAAAGGAGGTTTGCGGTACTCACATTTACACCCTTTGATAAACCCGAATCACCCGCTGTCAATGATTTCAGATATGTTTTTTTAACACATTGAATCTGGTAGTCCACGAACCTCTCCCTTATCTGCCCAGCCACCTAATAGGACAGGATGGATACCTTTTTTATCCGGCAGGAAATTCCTGCGGATATTCCTGCAATTTTTGAGGTAAACTACCAGGCGTTTGCTCATTATGACGAAGCACGTCTGGTAGATGCCCTGCGGGATGCCAGGGTTTTCAATCCCGAACTTTCTCTGGTCGCAGTTGATGGTGAAAGAATCATCGGGCATATCATGTTTCCCCCCGTCACCATCGAATCTCCCCAGGGAATCACCCCGGCGATTGCTCTTGCCCCGCTTGTGGTGCACCCGGATTACCAATGCCGTGGTGTTGGCGCCGCGCTCATTGAAGAGGGACTTAACGTATGCCGGACTCTTGGGCATCGTATTGTTATCGTCATCGGCCACCCGGGATATTATCCCCGGTATGGATTTCGCTCAGCACGGGCAAACGGTATTGTAGCGCCATTCGCTGTTGCCGACGATGTATTTATGGTACTTGCCCTGGACCCCGGCGCACTGGATGGCATACAGGGCATCGTGAAATACCCGGAAGCATTTGATGCAATTGAGGGCATGAGCATACCAAAGAGTGAAAAAATAAATTCGCTCTCCTGACCCTTCCCGATTCATCTGAAAGTGTACACGTCTTCTTTTTTTAATTGATCCGAAACTTTCCCGGGATCCAGTATTTACCACGGAGTCGGATATTGGCAGAGTAGTGTTGTTTTACTCCTGCACCAGCCTCCCCGTGTTCAGGTTCGTGTATTGGTGCCGGCACATCCCTATCATGCCCTGGTGGACACCAGCATTATACCTTCGTCCGCCAACCTACCCTTAGCTATGGTGGCCGGCAGATCTCCTTTACCCCTAGATACCCTGAACCGGTATCTTCGCGAATTCGTGAGCCATGCAGCTATCCCAACAGTCGTTGAGGATATGGTAATCGGACCGGTTACCGTCCCAAAGTATACCAATGAATTCTGGACCTCCCGGCAAAGGCAGGCATCTTCAATCCATGAGATATCGTATCGTGCATGCTTCAAACCACAACTTCCCCGGTTCTTCATCGATATCCTGACCCGGAAAGGTGATGTTGTCTACGATCCATTCAGTGGTCGTGGTACAACCCTCATCGAAGCGGGCCTTTCCGGACGTGATGTGCTCGCAAACGATGCAAATCCCCTCTCCCGTATTATGATGGAACCCCGGTTCTTTCCTCCTGATATTGCAAGCGTTGACAAACGTCTTACTACCATCCCCCGGGACAGCGAAGGGGCTACCATCGATCTTTCCATGTTTTACCATTCTGATACCGAGAAGGAAATTGTGGCCCTGAAGCAGTATCTCATGAACCGGAAATCAGATTGCAGGGATGATATGATTGACCGCTGGATTGCGATGGTGGCGACGAACCGGCTTACTGGTCACTCAAAGGGATTTTTCTCGGTATATACCCTGCCGCCAAACCAGGCAGTATCACAGAAGAGCCAGCAACGGATCAACCTGAAACGCCGGCAGATCCCCGATTACCGTGATACCCACCGACTTATTCTGGACAAAACAAAGAGCCTGTTACGTTCACTATCCCCTGGGGAAAAGAAGAATCTTAACCGGGCAGGAAAAAAAGCCCGCTTTCTCATCGGGGATGCTCGTTCAACACCCGACATTCCGGAAGCCAGCGTACAGCTGACCGTGACATCACCCCCGTTTCTTGATATCGTCCAGTACCGTGAGGATAACTGGCTCCGCTGCTGGTTTAACGGTCAACACGAGGAAGCGATTGGGGAGCAGATTACGATGGCCCGGACTCTGGATGAATGGACCGGTGTTATGGGGTCGGTATTCCGTGAGCTCTACCGGATCACCCGGATCGGGGGCTATGTTGCGTTTGAAGTGGGCGAGGTAAGAAAACGGACGATTCACCTTGAAGAACAGGTCATCCCGCTCGGAATCGCAGCAGGGTTCAGGTGCGACGGAGTGCTGATCAACCAGCAGGTATTCACCAAAACCTCCAATATATGGGGCGTGAACAATATGGCATCCGGCACGAATACGAACCGGATTGTCATTTTCAATAAACCAGAATAACGGTAATGATTGAGGAGTTATCCCTTTTGAACCTGACTCCATGATTTTTTTCCTGCGCATCCATGGGGATTGTGACGGAAAAAGCACGCATTAAGTATCACGACATCCAAATCATACGCATGGTTAACCGGATTACGCGGTATGCACAGATAGTGGACATACTGGGCAAACATGGTTTTAACATAGGGCTTGAAACAATGTTCCCCACACGAGCCCGGTTCAGGCTTCCCGGCCAGGGGAAGGATCCCGATGCATCCACGGTGTACGAACGGATGCGGCTTGCCCTCGAGGAACTTGGCCCGACATTTGTAAAGTTCGGGCAGATAATGAGCACGAGAACCGAACTGCTTCCCCCGGAACTGATTGAACAACTGAAAAAACTGCAGGACCATGCAAAACCTGTCCCTTTCTCAGAAATCCGGGTGGTCCTGGAAAAGAGTTGTGAAGGTTTTAACCAATGTGAAAACTGGTTCTGGAAGGTCGATGAACTGCCGGTTGCCTCCGCATCGATTGCTCAGGTACATTCCGCAATCCTGAAAGACGGGACCAGAGTCGCCCTTAAAATACAAAGGCCCGGAATCAGGGAAATTATCGAAACGGATCTTTCCATTCTTCGATCCATGGCAGAGCGTGTCGAAACAGTATTTCCCGAAACGCGGGTTTACAATCCGATCGGCATGGTGGATGATTTTGCCCAGCAAATCGTAAAAGAGCTCGATTTTACCCGGGATGCCCGAAACGCCGACCGAATGAGACGAAACTTCCATAATGTTCCGGGTATCCGTTTCCCAAAGGTCTACTGGGAATACTCATCTGAATACCTGATGGTCATGGAGTTTGTCGAAGGGGTCAGGATTGATGATAGGGAAGCAATAGTGACGATGGGTCTTGACCCCCATGAAATCGGAGTCCGGGGATTCCAAGCTTACCTCAAGATGATCTTTGAAGATGGATTCTTCCACGGTGACCCGCACCCTGGTAACCTTCTCGTAACAAAAGAGGGTAACATCGTCTTTCTGGATTTTGGTATTGTTGGTATCCTGCGTCCGGAAAAACGGCAGGGATTCATAAACCTCCTTTTTGCGCTGGTGAATGACGACGTTGAACTCATGATCAGGTCCCTTGAAGGATTCGGGATCGAGATTGATGAGTCTGACCGTGAATCCCTGCGGGACGACCTTTACATCCTGATGCACGATTTCGGTGGTAGTGACGAGCTTGCGCAATATAATTTCCGGCTTGTCGTGACCGAACTGACCAATGCAATGCGACGCTATCGCCTGAAAGTTCCTATGAACCTGATGCTCCTGCTCAAGGTCTTTATTATGGTACTTGACATCGGTATCCGGCTTGATCCAAGATTCAATTTCGAAAAAGAGGTCACACCTTATCTTACCAAGCTTGCTGATGCGCGAAACCTTTCTGCTGCTTATTTCAAACGAGCCTCCGTATCCTTTCTGGACGCCGCCGATGCCATTTTTGATATGCCCCGTAATCTCAACCTTATGCTCCGGCGGCTCTCAACCGGGACGTTCAAACTGGAGATCGTGGAAACCGATATCCAGAAACTCCAGATGTCTCTCGATAAAGCCAGCGACAAGCTCTTACTCGGTCTTGTCGTGGCATCCCTGGTGGTAGGGTCCTCGCTCGTACTTCTTTCGCATCCGCTTTCCCTTCCGGACTATATCTACTGGGTTGCAATCTTCGGCTATACCTTTGCCGTGCTTGTAGGATTCTACGCAATATATCACGTTATTTTTCTGAAGTTCCACATGGGACGATAATTTTTTTCGTTCGTTCATTGGTGGAGGTATATGGGCGGATTATTTCCCATCTTTTAATTTTTTCACCAAGGGAATAACGGGTGTTTGCCGGGCTTGTTGATGGCAGGACAACAGCAGGGACAGACACAGATATTTTCAGCTGGTGATAGTATCGGCCGGCGGAGCTTCCGTTGAGGGCAATGAGGTGTATTGAGGGAAATTCTGCAAGGAAAGCAGTAAGATCATTGAACACAGGATTCTGAATCCGGGCATCTGCACTCCCTTCCCGGGAGCAGGTGCTGACAACATCCCAGAGTGCGATGCGGTGATCCATTAACTGTAATGTACGGACAGGGTAGGGAAGATGACGATCAATAAGAAACAGGGCTTCAATTATATGCCAGAAATGATTCCTGGGGTTCCCGTAGTACTCCTGTTTCAGCAGTGACTGCCTGCTAGGAAAACTCCCAAGAATGAGTGCCTCAGGTGATTCGCCATGAACCGGTGGCAAACCTGTGACCGGGCCGGCAGCAGTGGTAACGGGTGGTTCATCCATGGGCAGAGTATAAAACCGGTGAATTACCGTGGTAAAAAAAAAGATCAGTTCTTTTTGAAATAGAGATTGCAATGGCAATGCCCATCCCGGGAAACTTCATCTTTATGGTACACACAGGGACATTCAATCGCCAGGTCTTTCTCCTCATCGCCGCTCCGGAGACGGCAGGGACAGTACGGTCTTCCGAACTTCTTTTTGTTCCGCACAAGTCCCCGGATAACTGTCGCGAGTTGTTTCTGATCAGTATTGAGTTCCCATCCCTGCTTGTTTGCATATCCCTTTGCCCATTTGAGCATCTCTTCTTCATCTGCATTTTCTTCTGTCATGCTACCAGACCCTGTCTGTATGATATTCTCGTTCATGATATGTTTCTTGATTCAAGACGTTAGTCTTTGTGCTCAATTCAGCGGACCATCGTATCAACGCTGTCGATACTTTTCTGGAATTACTCGTTTTCATCAATCCTTCGTCACTGTTTCTTTACCCGGCGTGTGATCCGCTGTGCTACGTTGTTGTAAATTGCCATTACATCTCCTTTCTCGAACCGGTACACATCCTTGTCCAGCGACTCACCGGTTTTTTTGTCCCAGAGTCGCATGGAGTCCATACTGATCTCATCCCCCAGATAGATCGTTTTTCCCTGCCTGCCAAACTCTATTTTGAAATCCACCAGCGTGATTCCCTGTGCTGCAAGGAATGCAGAAAGAAGCCTGTTGATTTCGAGTGCCACTTTTTTGATTGTTTTTAGCTCAGCAGGTGTGGCGAGTTTTAATGCAAAAATAATCTCATCGTTGAGCATAGGATCATGCCGTACATCATCCTTGTAATCAATCACGATCAGGGGTGGGTCAAGCGGTGTCCCCTCAACAAACGGATAATTTCTGACAATGGAGCCGGCAGCGATGTTCCGCACAATTACTTCAAGCGGGATCATTTCGAGTTTTCTCACGACCATATGATGAGAATCCAGCATGGATATAAAATGAGTTTTTACCCTGTTATGTTCGAGATATTCAAAGAAGAATGCTGAAACCTCCGCATTGCAGGTTCCTTTATTTTTCAGCACATCTTTTTTCCCACCATCAAATGCGGTGATGTCGTCACGGAACTCAACAATGAGTCTGCCCTTTGTATCGGTGGCGTATACTGATTTTGCTTTACCTTTAATCAGGAGATCCTTACACTTCATAGTCCACTGCTCCTTGCCTTAACAGTTTGTGCGAGCCGGTTTATTAGGGGTTGCAAATGGGGGTGATACCATCCTCTTTTAATGAACTTCGGGTAGATGCAGAGTCGCTCACGGAGATGGGCGTCACCGATGATCTTTTTGAGTTCGTCAATCGCTGGCCAGGGGTGTTCCGGATTGACATAATCGATAGTGAGGGGTGAGACCCCCCCGAGGTCATCCACCCCGCAGGAGATAAGCACGGACGCATCGATGAGATTTGGAGGGATCTGGATGGCGATATCTTTTGGGAGAATATCGCGTGCCATCCTGATAACAGAGCAGATTTCATCGGTTCCCGGCAGCGGATGGTGAGCCATCGGTGTCCCTGGCTTAGGACAAAAATTCTGGATGATAATTTCCTGAATGTGCCCGTACCTTTTATGAAGATCCTGCAGAGCCCGGAGGGATTCTTCCCGGTCTGCCATTGTTTCACCAATACCCAAAAGCAGGCCGGTGGTGAAGGGTATTTTGAGTTTTCCGGCATCCTCGATCATGCGAAGCCTGACTTCCGGTTCCTTGCCTTTAGAATTGATATGAGCCGGGATCCTTGCGGTTGTCTCCAGCATCAGCCCCATGCTTGCATTTACTGTACGCAACCGTTCCATCTCGTCCCATGTCAGGATACCGGCGTTCGTGTGCGGAAGTACCCCATATCCGATACTTTTCCTGCACATAGCCTCGCAGTAATCGAGAATAGTAGCATACCCGGCTCTTTTGAGATAGTCGGTAAAGCCAGGCTCTTCCTCAGGGTGCTCCCCGAATGTGAAGAGTGCTTCCGTACATCCAAGTGCTGCCCCGTTCTGAAGGGTCTTTTCAACGTCTTTTTGTGCCATGAGGCATCCGTTATAAACCGGAGTACGGAATGAGCAGTACCCACAACGGTTCCGGCATACCGTAGTGAGAGGGAGAAATATATTCCGCGAGAAGGTGATGGTGCGGGACTGCATGAGAAAAGATACTCGTCCTATCTATTGAAAGGTAATGCTGGCATGACCTGTCCGGGCATACCAGCCAGTGAGAATGTAGTGTCGCTTAACCCTGCTGCCATGCCGTGTCAACCCCATTGTCCGGTGAATATCAGGGCAGAGAGAAAAAAGGAACACAGGTGATATTATTGCATTGATTTCAGTTGTTCTTCATGTACCGCTATGCAGACCTCAGCCTCCTTATTCTCCGGGCAGGTAAACCGGGCATCGTACTGCTCAAAATCGTAGGTACATGCCCGGGGAAGTTTTGTCCCCCATATCGACGCCCAGATGAAAAGGATCGCGTCCGGCATCGGCCCGGCCGCAGTGAAGACCACATAGGTCTGAGCGGGAATCCGCACGACTGCCAGCCCTGCGGGAATCGTATCTGCCTTTGTCACTTCACTCCCGATTAGGTAGTGATATTCTCCCGTCCAGTCACACTCATAATCCGAATACACGGCAAACACTGCGGGTGTCTTTGCGCGGTGAGGAATCTTTGATGCCATGTTCCGGGAGAAAAAATCCTGCCAGCAGGTGGGGATATCCTTGATACTACGTCCATCTGCATTTGAAGTCCTGCGCTGGACCCCCATGACAATTTTCCCGGGCAATTTTTCACGGTATATGCAAGGTCATCCATGTCAAAACTATCGACAGGAGGGATGTTATATCTGCGGTGATTCCCCTTTACTTTCCCGTCCCGATGCACACCAGCATCTTTTTTTTATCTCACTGCATAACACGCTATGAAATGTGCCCTCATGCCCTGATCCCGTTCAAGCTTGTTAACCCGAAGACCCGGCTCTCCTGTGTGCTCAGCCAGGACGAAAGGGAAGTATTTGCCCGTGCAATGCTGGAAGATGTAATCCACGCAGTAAAAGATGCGAACTGCAGTCCGGTAATCGTGGGCACCGAATTATTTGACAGCGAGGATATCCAGATCACGGTCAACGATGCGGATCTCAACCAGACGCTCAATTCACTTCTTCCCCAGTCAGTGGGGTCGATTCTGATAATCATGGCCGACCTTCCCCTTGCCAATGCCCAGGCAATCCAGCGGGTGATTACTACCAAAAATGATATGGCTATTGTCCCGGGAAGGGGTGGTGGGACGAATGTTATTTTCATCAGGGAACCGCAACGGTTCCATGTCGATTATTACGGTACGAGTTTTCTTAAGCATGTAAAAATTGCACAGGACGCCGGACTTTCCTGCGAAGTGATCGATTCATTCCGGCTCCATACGGATATCGATGAGAAAGAAGATCTGGTCGAACTGCTGATTCACGGGACAGGTAAGAGCCGTGCTTACCTCGAAGAACTTGGGTTTGTGCTGTCTGTGGAGAAAGGGCGGGTCGGTGTGGAGCGGAAAGAAAAGAAAACTGAAGTGGCATGAATAAACCCGCCGCAGTTAGATGTCTCCGGGAATATACCCTGAATTCATGAGAATATCTCAAGGTGAAGAGGCATTTTTCCGGAATACACCCATGAACAGACACTCTTCTGCTGCAATTGATTCAATACCGGTTTGATCGACAATGGGCATGCCCAAGCCCCGGATAATCGCAGCGGGGGTGCACTCATCTGCTTCTCCCATGACCAGTTCCGCCGCAGAGGCAATGTTGTCTGCAACTGCACGCCGAGTCACTTCAAGTTTTCTTCCGAACAGGTCGCTCCTGCCCCGGTCATCGATGACCGCGGTGATCCCGGCATTTCCTATTGCAACCCCACTACATCCACGGCGCATGGCATGCGTCCGGCTGTCGGCGATAATCACGCCAATCCTCGCTCCCGTCTTGTCTTCGATGGCATGTCTGATGCTGAGTGCGCTGCGGTCCGGATTTTCCGGAAGCGGTGTGACGCACCCCGGCGGGGCATTCGAGGCATCCACACCGGCATTCGGGAGAAGGGTGCCGTGTTTCATGCATAAAAGAAATCCGGGAATACCTCCGACAACTGAATCACTCTCCTGGAGCACGACTTCGACCGTGCAGGGATCCATCTGGTAGCGTGCTGCAAGTTCCTGTGCTCGCTCCGATGGAGTGATCGTAGAAAGGGTGATTACATTCCCTTCTGCTGTTGCAACAGCCGTTTCGGCAAGAACAAGTATATCGCCATCCTTAAAACCGCTACAGGTTTTCCCTGCTGCTGCAACAACACGCTCGGCGATCGAATCGCCCATGGTAATGATGCCGGTTGGAAGCCCGTAGACCCTGAACGAACTGTTCATGAGTGTTTCACCATGCGTTCGAACACCCGTATCACATCAAGTGTCTGAGCAACATCATGGGTCCGGACAACCGATGCACCTTTTTGCAGCAGCATCAGGGTAACCGCGAGGCTTCCGGTGAGGCGACCTTCGGGATCCCTGCGTAAAAGATCCCCGATAAACGTCTTTCTTGAGATCGCAGCAAGAAGTGGTCGGTCAAATTTCCCGAATTCAGCAAAATGCTGGCAGAGGGTCCAGTCATCTTCGACATTACGGAACGGGGTCCAGATCCCGATACCCGGATCAAGGATGTAGTCATTAATTCCGGCATTCCCGCACCGGGCAACAACGGTTTTGAGCGCAGCGAGAGTTGCATCCAGTCCAACAGCATCACCCGGTTGATTATTGGATGCCATCAGGAATGCAGGAAGCCCCGATTGTGCAAGTCGTTCTGCGTACCGTTGGGAAGAGAGTCCGGAAATATCATTAATTGCATGGATCTCATGGTTCAGACAGACATCGAGGACCCAGGGATTCATGGTATCCACCGAGACCGTTATCCCGCTGCCGTCCAGTTCCCTGAGAGCAGCATCGATCCTTTCCGCTTCGGTACTTCCGCTGATGGCCTGGGTATTGGGGGCCGTACTTCGTGCACCGATATCGATAAGGTCTGCACCCTGCTCTACCATTTCGACTGCTGTTTTATGCACAAAATCGATCGGGAAATAAGAATTTGCATAAAACGACTCAGGGCTGCAGTTGATCACACCCATCACGCGGACAGGTGCGTCACCCCCGATAACAAGCTTATTTACCACACAGGTTCGCATATCCCCAGACTCGCTGCACGATAGGTGTTCTCCATCAGCGTCGCGATAGTCATCGGACCAACGCCGCCCGGTACCGGTGTGATTGCGGATGCAATGGTCCCAACCGCCGCAAAGTCCACATCCCCCACCAGTTTGCCGTTCAACTGGTTGATGCCGACATCTATGACGACCGCACCCGGTTTGACCATCTCCATGGTGATGAAGTGCGCTTTGCCGGTTGCGGACACAAGAATATCTGCATGTCTGGTCTCCCCGGCGAGGTTCTTTGTTTTACTATGGCAAAGAGTGACGGTAGCATCAGCATTCGTGAGGAGTGCTGACATCGGACGACCCACATCGATACTGCGCCCGACCACAACTGCCCGGGTACCTGCAAGATCAATCCTGTATTCCGTCAGCAGTGTCATGATGCCTTGTGGTGTACAAGGAACAAACCGGGGTCTTCCGGAAAAGAGAAGACCAAGATTGAACGGATGGAATCCATCCACATCTTTTTTCGGGTGTACTGCTGCGATTACCCGCTCAAAATCTACCTGTTTTGGAAGCGGGAGCTGGATGAGGATACCATGAATATCCGGGTCATTATTCAACTGTGCGACAGTTTGCAGCACTTGTTCAGTTGTTGCATCGCCCGCCAGCTCCATCCCGACAGAACCGATTCCGACCTGCCCGCACGCCCGGTGCTTCATCCTGATATACATCTGTGACGCCGGATCGGCTCCCACAATCACGGTCGCCAGCCGGGGAGAGAGGCCGGAGTCCTCAATTTCCTCTTTAAGGACTTCCAGCCTCAGATCTGCAATTTTCTTACCGTCAAGGATCGTGGTCATGGGAGTGTCCGGTGGTTCATATTTTTATTCGGGATGCAGGGTGAATCTGCTTGCCAACGCAGTCACACCGGTATGCACATTTTTGATTGCCGCGTCGTTGCTGATATCCTTTACCACGGTTGCTATCCATGTCCCTATCTGGCGCATCTCTGCTTCTTTCATGCCCCGGGAAGTGACTGCCGGCGTACCGACACGCAACCCGCTGGTGACAAACGGGCTCTTGGTTTCATTGGGGATTGTGTTCTTATTGACGGTAATGCCTGCTCTTCCGAGTGCATTTTCCGCCTCAAGTCCGGTAATACCCTGTGCAGTGAGGTCAAGAAGCATCAGGTGGTTATCAGTACCCCCGGAAACGAGCCGAAGCCCGTGATTCATCAGGGTCTCTGCGAGCACCTGTGCGTTCTTTACGATCTGTTTATTGTATTCCTTGAACGAGGGCCTGAGAGCCTCTTTGAAGCAGACAGCTTTTGCGGTTATAGTGTGCATGAGCGGACCCCCCTGCATGCCGGGGAATATAGCTTTGTCAATTGGCTGTGCATACTCGCTGTTGCACATGATTGCTCCGCCACGGGGGCCCCGGAGTGTCTTGTGTGTTGTTGTAGTCGTGAAGTTTACGACATTGACCGAGTTCGGGTGAACACCCGTTGCACAAAGTCCCGCGATATGGGCAATGTCTGCCATACAGTATGCACCGACACTATCTGCAATTTCCTGGAACGCTTTAAAATCAATGGTTCTCGGGTACGCAG
The DNA here is from genome assembly GCA_964590415.1 of uncultured Methanoregula sp. Lineage (GTDB taxonomy): Archaea > Halobacteriota > Methanomicrobia > Methanomicrobiales > Methanospirillaceae > Methanoregula. The sequence continues at coordinate 30,627 of CAZPVQ010000009.1, forward strand.
ATGCCCCGCAGACAAGCATCTTCGGCTTTTCCTTTTTTGCCATCTCTTCAATTACACCATAATCCAGTGTTTCCGTTTTTGGATCGAGGCTGTACTGGGCTACTTTGTAAAATTTCCCGGTAAAGCTTACCGGTGAGCCATGGGAAAGGTGTCCTCCCTGGGTGAGCTTCATGCTCATCAGAGTATCTCCAAGGTTCATGAACGCAAAATAGACTGCCATATTTGCCTGGGTACCTGAGTGCGGCTGGACGTTTGCATGCTCTGCCCCGAACAGCTCTTTCAAGCGATCACGGGCAAGATTCTCTGCCATATCATGGAATTCGCAGCCTCCATAGTATCTCTTCCCGGGATATCCTTCGGCATATTTGTTGGTCATTATTGACCCCATGGCCTCAAGTACTGCATGCGAAACGAGATTTTCAGACGCGATCAGCTCAAGACCATTTTGCTGGCGGAGCCGCTCCTTCTCGATGATATCTGCTATTTCTGGATCAGTTTTAGACAGATAGGACATATGGAGAAGGGTTCGCTGCAATCAGGTAATACCTTTTCCCGGCACTGGTAAGCGCGTTGGACCGTTATGATGCCGGATGACACTTTTTCGATTTTGCGCCACCAGAGCGCGTAAATAAAGGTCAGGATTATCTGCTTACAGCGGATTGTAAGGTGAAATAAAGCACAAACCTTTTTTCCTTATCCGGCGATCACTACTATTATTTATAAGGAGTGCGCCGCACCAGTACAGTAAGTATGCGTGATGGCGCAGACCTGATGCAAAGATCGTATATCTTGAGTATAACCATGAAGAAAAGGAGAAACTGATATCAATGCTGGAAATTTCAGGAACCGGAGCTGCAACTGAGGAGCGAATTGTTGCGATTGAAAAAAAGGTGAGAGATTTGGAAGCACTCGTCAAGGGGTTAACCCAGGAGCTTCTCGATCTCAAGTCTGTAGCAATGAAAATGTCCAAACAGACTGAAGAACGCAGCAGGCAGGATGCCAAGAGGGGGCCACCGGTTGTTCAGGGTGTACAGCCGCTGCCTGCTACACCAGCCGGTACTCCTGCCGCTTCAAGCACAGTCGTAATGCGTAAAGGTGCCCGCCCCTCTGATACCCCGGCAGCGCCACTGGAGCCCTCCATGGACATGATCATGCAATCGGATGGAACCATGAAACTGGAAGAAAGGCGGGGTGACAAAAACTACATCGTTGCATCGCCTGGATACGGGAAAAGCAAGAAGGGGGTATCCGTCAAGTCAAAACAGGGCGATCTCATCGTGGCCGCAGAGGAAGACAAGAAGGATCCTGCAAAGAAGTAAGGGGCCGGATCTTTGCATATCACCGAACTGGAGATTGACAATTTCAAGTCTTTTTCTAAAAAGACAAAAATCCCCTTTTTAGGGGGCTTTACTGTTATTTCCGGGCCCAATGGTTCCGGGAAAAGCAACATCATCGATTCCATCCTTTTTGTACTGGCTCTCTCGAGCTCACGCAATCTCCGTGCCGAGAAGCTTACCGATCTTATCAACCTCAATTCCGGCAGGAACACCGCAGAGGTAGCACTCGAATTTTCCGATGGGACGAAGATTAAAAGAAGAATCAAACGTACCAGCAACGGGTACTACAGTTATAATTATCTCAATGAACGGCTCTGCAAGCAGAGCGACATCGTCGATCACCTTTCAAAGCACGGGATAAAACCTCATGGCTATAATGTCGTAATGCAGGGTGATGTAACCCGAATCATGGAGATGAGTGATTTCGAGCGGCGAAAGATTATCGATGAGATAGCTGGTGTTTCGGAATTTGATCTTAAAAAGCAGCAGTCTCTTTCCGAACTTGATATCGTAAGGGAACGGATAGAACGTGAGGAACTTCTCCTGCTCGAGCTCACCAGGAGAGTAAATGAACTCAGACGCGAACGGGAGCACGCCCTCGAATACCAGAAATGGCAAAAGGATCTCTCTTTTTTCCAGAACTGCAGGGCTGCCGCCCAGCTCCACGACCGGGAAAAAGAGCTGGCATCTCTCACGCGATCCACTGATGAGCACAGGATTATTCTCACCCGCATTGGCGCTGACCGGAGCCTGGAAGAGAATGAACTTTCCTATCTTAAGGCTGATTTAAAAGATATTGATGACCTGATTAACAAGAAGAGCGGGTCTGACTATCTCAAACTTATCGCCGAACTCGAGGAGGCAAAAAGCGGGATCAAACTCTCAGATCAGACCATCGTGCGCCTCCGCAAGGAAAAGGAGACCAATCTTGAGGCAATCAATCGTGTCTACATGGATACCAAACGTGCCGAAGCCAGGGTGGCGGAATGCACGGATCAGATTCGCACGTTATCCATTGACCGGACAAACCTCGCCATGGAGATTGCTGCCGCCAAAGCGCAGCTTGAAAAGTTTGAGTCCGAGATCCGGCAACACGGGGAGGACACGGAGGGCGCCCGCGAAAAATTGTTCGCCCTGTTGCATGACCTTGAGGAAAAGAGGGGGCAGCGATCAGAAATCCTTCACCAGCAGGATATGCATATTGAGAAGAGCCGGATGCGCACTACGGAACTCGAGCGTCTCCTGCTGCTACTCAGACAGCTGGATGAAGAGTACACAGCAAAGCAGAGCCAGCTCACGGACAGTGAAAAGAGCGCAGGTGACCTTCTTGCTGGTAAAAAAGAGCTGGATCGCAATCTGTCAGAGCTGGAAGGAGCTATGTTTGCACAGCGGTCCTCGCTGGAACGCCTCCGTAACGAGATCCGTGACAATGAACAGGATGCATTCCGTCTTGAAGCGGCACAGCAGGCGAGGGGTGAATCCGGAGGCAGGGCGATCGAAGCGGTTATGGCCATGGAACATGTACATGGCACGATCGCTGACCTTGGGAAAGCACCTGCAGAGTATGCAACTTCTCTTAATATTGCTGCAGGTAACAAGCTCCAGTTTGTTGTCTGCGATGATGATCAGGTGGCAGCAGATGCCATCAGGCACTTAAAAGAAGAGCGGCTCGGACGCGTTACCTTTCTCCCGCTCAACAAATTAAAACCACCTGCTCTTCCCCCGTTAAAAGAGCCGGGTATTATCGATTACGCCGTTAATCTGGTCGAGTACGACCCGAGGTATGACCGGGCGTTTGCCGTTGCACTCGGATCAACCGTTGTTGTCGATACGCTTGAACGCGCCCGCAAACTCATTGGCAGGTACCGGATGGTAACGCTCGAGGGCGAACTGCTCGAAAAGAGCGGTGCAATGACGGGTGGTTCGACAAAGAAACAGGGTGGAAGAGGATTCGGTGCCGCCGTTGATGATGAGATATTCCGTGTCCGTGCACATCTTGGGGAGCTGCAGGGGGAAGCGGCAACGCTTGAAGCAGGCGTAAAAAGGCTGACCGAAGAAGTGGATACCAAGCGATCGACCCGCAACGAGATCGAGCAGAAGATCGCCCGCCTGGGGATGTTCACCGAGGAATTTTCCCGCAGGTTCGAAGCTATCACTGTCGAAAAGCAGACCATCGAAGCAGCTGTTGCACGGCAGCAGGAAGAGACGAAGAACGGTGCCGCAGAACTCACCCTGCTCGAAACAGCTATTGACAAAACCACGGAATCCATCAATGAGATCACCTCCCGGATAGATGAGGTCAAGAAACGTCTTGATGATACCAATATTCCGGTACTCACTGATCAGATAGAGAAGAAAAAGAAAGAGATCGAAGAGTCCGAACGCCGGTTGCGAAACAAGGACGGGGATATTAATGATGCCCAGCGCGAGCGGCAGCATTTCACCGCCCGTCTTGTCGAACTGGGCGATGATCGCAAACGGCAGGACGAACGCAACGGTCAGATCGATGCTGATATCGCAGGATCAAATGAACAGATTGCAGTTCACAAATCGCAGATTGCCGCACTTGAAGAACGGCAAAAAGAGTTCTCAGGTGAGCTTGATGAATTACGTGCCAGGCGATCCGAAGCCTCGCAGCAGATTCAGGACTCTGAATTAAAGCTCATGAAGTTCGATGCCGATAAAGAAAGGATCACTATCCAGATGGTGGCAATTGATGAGCGGGCCAGGACACTCGGAATCGAAGTGGATATGCTCAGGCATCAGGTAGGGGATATGGACACAACCCTCTCGTTGTCAGAGATTGAAGGAAAGATCGCTGAGGCTGATGGGGCGCTGCGTAAGATCGGGGCGGTGAATATGCTCGCGATTGAAGAGTATGAGAAAGTGCAGCGCCAGGTCGGGGAACGAACGGAGCGAAAAGAAACCCTCTCCCGCGAACGTACAACCCTGATCGAGCGCATAGAGAAATTTGAACAGATGAAGTATGAAGCCTTCACAACCGCGTTTCGCGCCATTGACACCAATTTCCGGGAGATATTTGCCCGGCTCACGAGCGGAAGCGGGCACCTGATCCTTGAGAACGAGGAAGATCCTTTCACCGGTGGCATGACGTTTGCTGTACAACCCCGCGACAAGAAGGTACATCTCTTATCCTCGCTATCCGGAGGAGAAAAATCACTGACCACCCTGGCATTCATCTTCTCAATCCAGCGGTATATCCCTGCACCCTTTTATGCATTCGATGAAGTGGACATGTCGCTTGACGGATCCAATGTCGAGCGTATCGCTTCCATGATCACAGAGCTTTCGCCCCAATCGCAATTTGTCATTGTCTCCCTGCGCAAACCGATGATTGAGGCTGCACAACGGATTATGGGTGTTACGTTGCGACCGGACAAAAGCACGCTCGTTACCGGAGTAAAAGCGAATGGCTGATCCTTATGAGAATAAACCCGGTAACAACCTCCCCGACCTCTCCCCGCACGAGCGTGTAACCCCGGGCTTGGAAAATCCTCCTGAACCGGATCCTTCGGGAGCCCCCGAGGAATCTTCTTTGGTATATGAGCCCTCAGAATCAACCCTGTCAGGTGTTATTGAAGACCCGGTTGAGATTCTGGTGGGACTTGCTGAGCGGGGTGAAATCGATCCATGGAATATTAATATTATCGAAGTGACCGACCGGTTCCTGACTGAACTTGAACGATGCCGGCAACTTAACCTGCAGGTTTCCGGACGTACGCTCTTTTATGCCGCAACCCTGTTACGAATGAAGTCAGAACATCTCGAACTCCTGTCAGATCCTGCTGAAGAAGGCCTTGATGAAGGTGACGAATCGTATGGAGAAGACTATGCCCTCGCACTCGATTCTGAGACAGATTACCATGGGAGGCTTGGCCCTATTGAGCTGCTGGAACACGAGATACAGCGGCGGCTCGACCGGAAGAACCTGCGAAAAAGTCCGGTTACGCTCTTTGAACTGATCATTGAACTGAAAAACATCGAAAAAGAAGAGCGCAGGCGCCGCCGTCTCAAGGATGCCGGGGACGATTATCTTATCTACGCCGATGATGTTGTGAGTATTGCCCATGATGAAGGCTACCAGGAATCGTCCATGGTGCTGCTCGCAGAATATCTCGAAGGTCTGGAGATCGATGAAGAGATGACCCTGGCTGAGCTATGCGAGAAGATGGAGTGGGGCATCCCGGAAGTCTATATCCCGCTCCTCTTCCTTGCCCTTGAGGGGCGGTGTTCCCTGCGACAGGAAGAGTTTTTCGGTGATGTGTTTGTGCAGATTTGTCATGCAGACAACTGATGCCCTCTCTTATGAAAATAAGGTACGAACTATGATCTGCGCGATCGCGGCATGGTTTTGATTTTAAGCCATCCGAAAAAAAGGGGTACCGTCAGAAAATCGCAGGAAACACGAACGCGCTCTGCAAGCGAACGTACTATCGGGATACTCTTCTGTGCCTGAAACAGGGGTTCCACGCGGTACTGTTTACGGGTGCTAAAAATGCTGGAAATATGGTTAAAAATGCTATATTGAAGCATTCAGAAGGTATTTTTTTTAAAAATAAATTTTTATGGATAAATCAAGGACAGAAAAATGAGACACAGTCATGGATAACGTTTAAGTGTTTGAATGTGTTATTATGTGATCCACAAGATCTGATGATGAACCGACGAAAACCTGACAAAATTCCGGTGTCGGTTCGGAGAGAAAACTGTGCAGGCAACAAGGTATAAATAATCCTGAAGCCTACACTATAGGCCTGTGTTTAAGTAAAACAAACACGACGATAATAATTGTAAAATAAATATTTTTGATGGAGATCCAACAAGATCCGGCATGACCGGAGTTGGTTCTGACGTTGATACTGGCAATGCGGAAATTTGTTTAGTAACCGCTAATTCCTTAAACAGTTCAGATATAGTGTGCGTACATTGTACAAAATGAATTCTGGTTGATCCTGCCAGAGGCCACTGCTATCGGAGTTCGATTAAGCCATGC
>CAZPVQ010000010.1:0-2296 GCA_964590415.1 uncultured Methanoregula sp.
CCCGTAACCCAAAAGCTATCCGTCTGGCTGTGACTCGCTACTGTCTGAATTGCAGCGACAGGCCAGACTTCGTCATCCGACGACTCACAAATCAGGAATATCGCACTGACGACAAAGAACGTCTGGATCGTATAGATGATCACCACCGCTTTGTAGTGATCGAAGCTGAGTGCCAGCAGGCGATGTATATGGATGCGGCTGGCACGGAACCAATTGATAGCTCGATATTAACCTTGGTGATCGTGCAGCGTATGACATCAAACCGGTCATTCACGAGCGGCTCAAACCGGCGAGGTGCCGATAATTTTCGTAAACAGGCTTCAGCACTTTAGAGGGAGTGTAGTTCAGGGCGACGTCAAGGCACGGTTTCCCATTAAAAACGTCATATTGCTTCATGCATGCAAGAATTGCTGAGGCCAAAGAATCCGGTGAATTGTCCTCGGCTATTTCACCGTTGATACCGGGCTTTATTATACGGCGTATTTCCCCCACATCTGTAACGGCGGCAGGTAGTCCACTCCCCAGCGCCTCAAGAACGCACATTGGCATTCCCTCATAGGCAGATGACAACACAAATACACTGGAAATACGAAGCAGGTCTGCAATTTCCGCCGCAGAGCGGAGACCCGCAAGAATTACTCTCTCTTTAAGCCTAAGTTTTTCAAGATGTGCCAGAATTTTATCTCGTAAAACACCATCCCCGATCATAATAAGACGCGCATCCGGGGCAACTCTTGCAACTTCATCGAAGGCATCTACCGTTAGGAGTGGATCCTTTTGCTGATCAAGCCTCCCAACAGAGATGAGCAAAACATCGTTCGAATTAAATCCGTATGCTTTTCCCAGTCTCGCTTTCAATTCCACACGGCGATCATCCGTCACCGGGTGAAACACATCCGGATCCATCCAGGTTGCTATGAAATGAAACCGGTCTGCGATCTCCGGAAAGCGTTTTCTGTAGGCAGCAACAGCATCTTCTCTGACAGAAAACACGCTCTGCATGCGTGGCAGTAACCGGTCTTCCAGCTTATAATAGAGCCAAGGCAGGTGTTTCCACCGGATGTCTGAATTTTTATTATGCAACACATCCATATTATTATGAATAAAACAATTCTTGGGTTTATCGCTAAAGTAATAAAGCAGGCTGGGCTCTATCCGATGGAATTCCAAAATGTCAAAATGACGGGCAATCTTCTTGAGGGAAAGTGCTGCTGAAAAACGCAGCGAAAGCGGGAGAATGGACCTCTTGCCAGGATCATCCAGTGCGATGATTGGATAAAACCCGAATTTTCGTCTTCCCAGGTCGCATTCGGTCCATTTCCCAAGCGGCCTTGCAATGCGATCCGTAGTGACCCCGACCAGGCTCAAGGAAATATCATCCGGCGCCCAGCGTAATATCCCCCTGATAAAGGTATCAATTCCCCCCGGTATTGTTCCTACAGGGTCCGCAGGATAAATAATACAAACCTTCGTCGTCATATTCTAAATAAGCAGCAATTCAAAAACGAATCCATAGTTGGGATTCGAGTCATGAATAACAGATAGCTTTCTCCTTTCCTTTTTTCTCGTTAAACATTTTCTCTTTTTTTAGCTACGATAATCAGATTTGGTATCAATGTCAAGAATCCTCTGTTCAATATCTGCAATTCAGACACTAATGAGGTCTGGAAGGTGAGCGAGAGGGTGAAGGCGTGAAAAATATTCAGCGTCCTAGTTGTTGGGGAGCTGTTACGGTGCCGGGGGTGCACATTGCAGGGAGAGCGTTTTGAGGGATAGCAGAATTCTGTGACTCGGGGGAAAAAAGAGGAGTAAGGGCGAGCGAGGATGGATGCCACCCTCTCTTGAAAGGATGATCATGTCAGTAATGGGCAGCCATCGGAAGGCGGAACAAAAGGCTACGGAGGCCGAGGGTTATTCAGGGCGCTTTCCAACTCACGACCGATCCGTTCGCATTTGGCTGCGATTTTTTTGCGCGCTTCCTCGCTAAGTTTCACCACGAACCCAATGAGTTCGAACGGGCTGAACAGGCCGTAATAGTTCTGGTAGTTGACGATGATGTAGTTATCCGAAGGCAGAAGCTGCTGGCGGATGTGCGGGAGTGTCTTTTGGTTAAGCTCCTTGCGTCCTTGCTTCACCAGGTAGAATTGAAGGAGGTTATAAGCCAGCATGATAAAGACGACTTGATTGACAACCATCGAGAAGGCACGGGAGGTGAAATGGGTCAGGTCGTTAAAGCACTTTAGTGAGAGGAGACTCGATAATCGAGGGACTGCTGGCCAAGAAAAATAAGGGGAGC